>NZ_FMZU01000035.1 GCF_900101545.1 Variovorax sp. CF079
GTTGTACATGCGGCAGCGGTACTCTTCGGTGAGCGTGCCGATGCACCACATCAGCCGTCGCCAGGGCTTGAGATCGTTTTTTTGAGCATGCGCCGTACGGTTTCCCGACTGACGTTGCCAAGGCCCAATTCCTGGCGCGCGGCACGTTCGAGTTCGACGATCGTCCAGCGCTGGCGACCCTCGGGTGGAGCCGAGCATGCCAGCGCCGTCACTCGCGCCTCGGCATCGGTGTCGTACTGTCGCGGTCGACCTGAGCGTGCAACGTCGAACACGGCGAGATCGACGCCCCCTTGCAGATATGCCGACCGAGTGCGCCACAGCGCCGTGCGTCCGATCCCCAGCACGTCCATGATCTGCGCCTCGGGAACACCGCGATCCAGGCACGACAGTGCGTGCGCCCGGTTCACTTCGCGCGAATGATGGATTCCCTTGCTTCGAATCTCGTCGATGACCGCCCGATCCTTCTCGGTCAAGTGCAGTTCGGTCTGGCGCATGAGCACTCCTTCGTAACCCCAACGGGGATAGACGGAGTGTATTCATGTTCCGTTATTTACGTGTTGATATACTAGCAAGGCAACACTGTTCCGAACGACCGCGTTTGCGGGGCGCGGGGGCCGCGTCTTCGGGCGCGTCTATGCTGCAGTCTGCCCAACGATCGCTGCAAGCCGCTTGAGGCCGGGCCCAACGTTGGCGGCGAATCTCTGTGATGCCCGCTGCACCCGTTCTTCGTCAGCATGAGCGCGCAGTCCGCGCATCGGGTTCAGTCGCGAGCGTTCGAGCCAGGCCTGGAGGTCGGGCTCCTTCGACCAGGCGCGATCGGCTCCCATCTGGACCAGCGTTCCGCGAGCCCAGTCGAGCGGCGTGTTCGCAAATGGGTTGGTAGGGCACAGACGATTTTTCTCCGCGTCGTCGTCGCGGCGTGCCTCGACGAACCCCACCAGCGCTGCGTTGAAGGGAATGAGGCCCATGCGCACCGGCTGCAATGTGATGCGGTCCGCCGCAAAGATCGGCAACGCAGGCGGATACCGCACGCCCTGCGCCGCGCAGTGCACGTGCAGGTGCCGGGGACTGGTCGCGACGCTGCCCCGCTCCAGCAGGATGCGGTCGCGTTCGATGCTGCGGACGTGGCCGAGGCGGATGACATCCTCGATGCGCCGGAGCAGGTCGATCTCCCAGTCGCCGATGGTCGCGCCCTTGTACATCGTCGGTCGCACGCTGCGGTCGACTCGCCGCATCTGTGCAGCCGCTTCCAGCCGGTCGATGAGATCGTCGATCGAGGTTGCCTGGGCGGCAGCTTCCATCTGCAACGAGATGCCTTCGAGCAAAGTGCCAACGAGCTCGCCGGGCTGCGTGTAGCTGCGGTTCTGCAGCCACGTTTCGCGTGGCTTCACCCATTGGATGTCGCCCGGCTCGACACCGTTCCTAAGGAGCCAGACGCAGGCGTCGAGGGCGGTTTTGCCGGCACCGACGATGACGTAGCGGTCAGGCTTGTCGACGACATCGACGAGGCGGTGGACTGGAATCACGGACACGCCGTCGCCAACGCCGAACGGCGCGGGAGTGAGCGCGGGAATCGATGGCGAGAGATAGTTGGCGTCGACCAGCTTTCTGCGCACTTTGACGTCGAACGTAGCGCCCGACAGGCGCGACACGAAGCGCTGCTTGCCGACGTATTCGCAATTCGGGAAGAAGCGGACCCGGCCTGAAGCGGTCAATCGCTTTTCCATGACACGCGCGTAGTACGCGCGAATCTCGGAGCCCCTCGTTCGCTCGTATTGGCCCGCCTCGGGCCCGCGCAGTTCGATGGCGTCGCTGCCGAGTGGTGTTGAGTTCACGCCATAGTAGAGCGACGGCTGATGCAGGCGAACGAAAGGGTAGGTGTCGTTCCAGTGTCCCCCGGGCGCCGAGCGGCGGTCCACCATCACGATCTGGGCGTCGGTTTCGCTGACGAGCGAGTCGGTGAACGCCATACCGGCTGCGCCGCTGCCGACCACCAGGTAGTCAGTCTCCAAAGCCTGAGGAGCCATATGCCGCCTCCTTCCATTTGCTTCCGGGGGTTAGAGCCGCCGGAAAACCTCGATTCGACTGCGAGCACAACCGGTCGTCAATGCTTGTACATGCGAGGACCTTCGCATTCCAGCGCCGCATCCCCCTTTCATTGCTTGTTCGTCGTTTTCGTTCCGATCGGCGCGGTAGTGGACGACCGCAGGGGATGAGTCCGTGAGTTCCGGTGGCGGACAGGAAAGACCGCAACCGCTGGCAGTGCGGACGTTCTGGCAGACGAACTCCTAAAAGGACCCCTCACTTCCAGAGGGAGCGTGTTCCATCGCAGCGCAGGTCGGTCTATGCTGAGTTGTTACCGACTGCGGGATCGTCGAGCCGCCCTCGGCTCTCAGTGCGCCCGGGCGCGCAGCCGAAGCCGCAGGCCAACCGGCTCCATTGTCAGCGCGAGTCGCTCCCGCACCGGTTCGCCATCGACGGTCGCGACGTCGGTGATCAATCTGGCTTTGTTGCAGCACGGTTTTGTGAAGGCGGTCGATGCCATCAAGATGGTCGACCAAATGCTGGGGAGAGTTGGTCCGGGGCAACGCGCGCCCGGTACGCTAGGCCGCGTCGCGATACAGACGCGCCACCGGGCTGTCCGTCCACACTACAGCTTTGCCCTTATCCACGGCCGCTGTCCCGAACACCACCCACGCATCGCAGATGGCACCGACGTCCTCCAGGACCTGGAATCTCCCTGGGTACTCTTCGAGCAGCGAAGAGAACGCAATGCCGGCCTCGTACTTCTTCGCCAGCAGGCCCTCGCCCACGGCCGTGACCGTAGGTTCAAGCACGGCCTCCGACCACCGGGACAGGTCGGCATATTCTCGCGTGGCGGGCTGTAGCCCTACGCGGCGCGGCAACTGCCCAGCGTCGTGATCCTGCGCCATTAGTAGCGACATGGGCCTGCTGCGCGAGATGAACGCGTCGACCACGAACACCTGCCGCCGGAAAGCCCCGGTGATCTCAGCCGCCGACGGGTGCACGGCGCACTGCAACATGAAGTCCGCGCGACCATCGATCAACATCCGGGCACCTTGGTGGAAGTCATCGACAAGCTCGATGCGAACGCGCTCAAGATCCAGCAGGCCGTGCGCCCTCAGATAGCGCCGCAGCACGAAATCATGGTTGCTGTTCGGCGGACCCAGGGTGACGAAGGTGGACATGAATTTGAAGCGGTGCTGCGGCAGTCTAGTCGCGAAGGGTCAGGATGATCGCCAGGTAGCATGCCGGTGCCTCGATGATTGCTTCGACACCATGGAGCGCACCGGCCTCGAAGAGCAAGGCGTCGCCCTTGCCAAGTTCAAGCAGCCTGGTGCCGTACTGGTAGCGCACGCGCCCGGACATCATGTACAGGAACTTCAAGCCAGCGTGTTGAGTACCGGCGTGCGGCTGCGCGTCCGGCAGCAGCGTGACGAAATGAGGCTCCACGAGCAGATTGCCTGACAGAACGTGACCCAGCAACGCGTGGCGGCAGTCCGTCCCGGCGCCGAGGCGCTCGACGACGATGCCCTGGCCGGCCGGCACGAACGACATGTCCGAGCGGCTCCCCGGCTCGCAGAAGAAGCGCGAGAGCGGAACGTCCAGCCCGTGGGCGATGCGATCCAGCGTTTCGACAGATGGAGACACCAGGCCACGCTCAACGCGCGAGAGCATCGAGCGGGAGATACCGCAGGTTCGCGCGAGCTCTCCCCCCGAGGCACCGGAGGCAACGCGCAACGCCCTGATCTGCTCGCCCAGTCGCGAGGCAGACCTGCTGCGGGCGGGAGCGGGGATGCCGCGTTGGGGTGACAGCGCAATCGGGATGCTTGTTCTTCTCGTCGTCGGGAGCGGCGACGCCGGGGACTTTCTTCTCATGGCATCCGCCTCCACTGCAGCGTGGCCCTCACCTGGCGCCGACCAAGACACACGACACCTGCCACTCGAATGGTCGAACCCGAGTCCGGAGACAAGAAGTTGACGCTCAACCCGCCTCAGCTTTGCTTCACGGCTACAACGATGCGTTGGTCCAGATCGCTGCCGTCGGACTGAATGATGGCGTCTTCGAGCCGGCATGCCTCCTCGATGATGAGTTCGTAGAGCTGCCGCAAGAACTCCCCGTTGAGTCCGTGTTGCTGGGCGAACAACGATGCACGCTGCTGGACGACTCCAATTCGGCCAGCCTGCATCATGGGTATTCCATTGCGCTTCTTGTGAAGACCGATCTGGCGGCAACACGCGAGGCGGTCGCGGATGGCCGCCAGCAATGCCTTGTCGATCACGTCGAGTTCGTCACGCAGCCTTTCGAGGACCTCATGGGGATTACCGGCGGGTTGGCACGGTGTTGTGGGTAGAGGCGAGGTGTTCATTCCGCCCTCACACCCTGCGCCACGATGATGCCGCGCAAAAGGTCCGTGTCCGATTTGATTCGGCTGGCCAAGCCTTCGGCTGTCGTGCCAACCGCCTGGTAGCCCTGCTGGAACAGCTTCTGCCTCACCTCGGGAGAGCGCGTGATCTCGCTGAGCAGCGCCGACAGCCGGGCAATGATGGGTTTGGGCAGCGTGGCCGGCGCGGCGGCGGCGGTCCAGATCTCGATCTGGAACCCGTGGATGCCCGCCTCTTCGAGGCTCGGAAATTCCGGCACCAGCGCACTGCGGGTCGCCGAGGTCACGCCGATGGCGCGCAGCTTGCCGGCATGAACCTGAGCCGCGCCCAGGCCAGGCGGAAGCAGTGCGAGCTGGATGTCGCGTCCGATCAGTCCGCTGATGACCTGCGGGTTGCCCTGGTAGGGCACGTGGATCGGTGCGATGCCCGAACGGGTCTTGAGCAATTCCATGGCCAGATGACCCACCGTGCCGATGCCTGGCGTGCCGTAGCTCCAGCGGTTGCCTGCAGTGCGCGCAGCGGCGAAGAAGTCGCGCGCGTCCCGCCCCGGCGCATCGACGTGCGCCGTCAGCAGCAGCGGCGCGGTGCAGATCAGGCTGATGGGGGCGAGGTCCGTGAGCGGATCGTAGGGAGTGGAAGGCGTCACCAGCTTGGCAATCGTCATGTTGCCGTTGATCAGCATGCCGATCGTGTGCTGATCAGCGGCCTTGGCCACCAGGTTGGCGGCGATGTTCCCGCTCGCGCCAGGATGGTTCTCCACAATCACGGGCTGCCCCAGCGCTCGGGACAGCGGCTCGGCCAGCGTTCGGGCGACCAGGTCCGGCGAAGACCCGCCGCCGAAGCCCACGATGATGCGCAGGGGCTTGGTCGGCCACTTGTCGGCAGGCTCGGGCTTGGCGGCAGTTTGCGCGCCGGAGCCGCTGGCCATCGCAACAAGAACAAGCGCACCCAGAAAGCTGCGCAGGAAGCGGAGGAGAGAAGGAGTCGGTCGCAAGGAAGGTCACCTGAGTTCGATTCGTTGCGCCGATCATTTCCCGCTTTGAGTGCGCTTTCAACGCTTGCATGCGACGCAAGGGTGGGCCGCCGTACGTCCCTCCCGGGAGCCTTGCATCCCGCGCAAATCGGGTGTGGTACAGGTCAAACCCGCCGCCGGTTGGCAACCTGCCAGATCATGTAGTTTCCGACGCCGGCGCGCTCCGCTGGAATGGCCTCATGACATTCAACGGGATCAGAAAGTGGAAATTCTGGCGGGCACGCCCATCAGCCTAGGCGCCGAACTGATGGCCCGGATGGCGCGCTACCGGCACAAAGTCTTTGTCGAGCGCCTGGGCTGGCCGCTACCTTCGCCCGAAGGAATGGAATACGACCAGTTCGATCGGCCCGACACCCTTTATCTGGTAGCGCTGCGCGACGCTATCACGCTGGTTGGCACGGCACGGCTGCTGCCGACCGAACGGCCGTACCTGCTCGGCGAGGTCTTTCCCGAGCTGATGGGGGACGCGGAAGTCCCGCGATCTCCGGACATCTGGGAGTTGTCGAGATTCGCTGCGGTGGATCTCGATTCGATCGATCCGCACGCAGATGGTCGATACTCGTCGCCATTGGCGGTGGCTTTGCTGCGGGCCGCAATGTCGGCGGCCGCCGGCGCCGGGGTGGGCCGACTCATCACGGTTTCTCCACTCGGGATCGAACGTCTTCTGCGGCGATATCGCATCAGTGCAAGCCGCGCGGCAGCGCCGCGGTTCGTCGGCGAACAGCAGGTCTTTGCCTGCTGGATATACACCGACATCCCGGGCAGCGGGGGGCGCCCGTTGCACTCTCAACAGTCGGACGCCAGTTCGACCAAGAGGGACGCATAGGTGAATTCAGTGAAACAAGCGCACGGCCAGGCGTGCAACAGCGGCGGTCTTGTTCGCGGTCCCGAGCTTCACGAGCACGTTATTGACGTGGAAGTTGACCGTGTCGACCGAGATTCCAAGGATGTCCCCGACTTCGAGGGAAGTCTTCCCGTCTGCCGTCCACTGCATGACCTCCCTCTCGCGCCGGGTCAAGCGAGGAGGCTCGCCAGACGCAATGGCCGTGAGCGCGGAAGAAAGCGATATCTGCGCGACGTTTACCAGCCAACGCAGAGGCATGTCCTTCGCGCGGAGCTCCTTCTCCGTCAGCCGTTCGTGTGATCTCGACAAGGACAGCAACCCCACCGAACCGTCCGCGTCGAAGCACGATTGCGCCCAGCCGACGCACAGGCCGAAGGATCTCGCTTCGGCCCATAGCGCCGGCGTCTCGCAGAAGAGCGCATCGGACCACACGATTGGCGTCAGGCTCCTGGTTGCGTGAAGCACCGTGGGATCGACCGCAAGGTAGCCGGCCTCCTCGTAGCGACGACGCCAACGCGGGTCATAGTCGTTCAGCAGGAATATTCTTGGCCGCGTAAAAGGCGAGGGCCGTCGCAAGCCGTATGCGCAGCGCTCAAAGCCAAGACTCCTGGCGCTTTTGCAGATTTGGGCGAACAGGTCGTCCACACCATGCGCGCGACTGATGCCCGTAACAAGATCTTCCGTCCATGCCTTCATGACAGCCCTCGCCATGTCCAGGATCTGCGGCGAATGCAGCGGCCGTGCGCCAATAGTTATGACTTGAAACTATCAGACAAAGTCGTTGCGCGCCGCCTCGGGCGCCGCAAAAGCGTCTTGACCGGTTCCCGCACGGCCGTGAAAAGGTCGGCAACCAGGCCGCAATCGGCCACGCTGACGATCGACGCCTCTTCGTCCTTGTTGGTTGCCACGATCACCTTGGAGTCCTTCATGCCTGCCATCCCTCTTGACGCACATCCCAACGTTGTAGTCGACGAGCCGTTTGACAGAAGCGCGGATCCTCATGATGTCTCCTTCCTGAATTCGAGGTTGCTGACTCGGCGGAACCTTCGCCGCCCTTGCGGCGTCTTTCCAGAAACGCAGTTCCGCTTCAAAGAACTTGCCCATGTCGGCTGGTGTGCCGCCTAGCGGGGCGATGGTCTGCTTCTCAAGCCGCTCGATGACATCGGGCGAGTTCAGGATTTCATTTGTGCCTGAACCTGTCGACGAGAAAGGCGCGCAAGCGCGAGTTTCTCGATGCCGTGGCCATGTCAGGCCGTCGTCTGCACGTGCAGGCGGCTCGTCTTGCAGCGGTGCAGCGCGCGGTAGTGCTCCAGCGGCCGGCCGTTCGCACCGTAGGCAATCGACTCGATGCGCAGCAGCGGCTCGGGTTGCGGCAGGGCGAGCAGTTCGCAGGTCGCCGCATCGGGCAGCACCGCATCGATCCAGCGTTCGGCACGCACCAGGCGCAGGCCGTACTGCCGGCGCAACACGTCGTAGAGCGAGCGATCGTCCAGCCGCGTGCGGTGCAGCCCCGGTGCCAGGTCCGCCGGCACCACCGTCTCGACCAGCAGGCGCAGCTCGCCATCGACACTGCGCAGGCGCTTGAGCGCAACGACCTGAGCGTTGTCTCCGGTGAGGCCCAGAGCGGCGGCCTCCTGCTCGGTGGGCGCGCGCAGCTCCTGCGTGAGGATCTGCGTGCGCACCGAGCGGCCCTTGCGTTCCATTTCGTCGGAGAAGCCCAGCACGGTCGAGACGAAATCCTCGTCTCGCTCGCGCGCCGACACGAAGGCGCCGCGGCCCTTGATCTTGTAGATCAGGTTGTTGCGCACCAGGTCGGCCAGGGCTTCGCGCACCACGATGCGCGAAATACCGAACTGGTCGCCGAGCTCCGCCTCGGAAGGCAGCTTGGCGCCGATGGGCAGGACGCCCTGCAGGATCTGCAGGCGGATCGCGTCGCGGAACTGCGCCCACAGCGGTGATTCGGATGTGCGGTCGAGCACGCTCGACATGTCGTTGGAACTGTTCACTTTAAGATTGGCCGAGGGCTGAGCTGGTCATCAATGATGCATCGAAGGCGGGTTCCGCGTCGGGAGCCACCGCCTGGAGTCGAACGCCATGGCGCTCCCGCAGAGCGGTCGCGCAGGCACGCAGTTCGTTGTGCGCGCGCACTGTATCCCAGCCCAGCGCTTCCGCCGCGACGCCGGCGATCTCGGCGAGCGCGGCATCGGTGACAAGGCCTCGAATGGCCAGCAGCGTGCGGCGAATCACGAGGTCGTCGAGATGCACCACACCGGTTTCGAGACACAGGTAGGACAGTTCAGCGGCCGAGTAATCGGGCGCGTGTCGCAGCGGCACGTCACCCGACGCCGCAAGGCGCTGTGCCAGCGGCAGCGCCTTCGAGCCATAGCGGCTCAGCAGATTCAGCGCGCGCGTGCGGCCCATGCCGGAGGCGGCCATCATCCGTTCGATGAAGCGTTCGGTTGCCGGCGCATCGGCGGGCAGATCCGCGCCGCCACCGATGGGCAGCAGCTCGGTCGAGGCCGTGCGCGAGCGACCCAGCTGCTGCAGCACTTCGGTGGTCGCTTCTTCGGCCAGCGAACGGAAAGTGGTCCACTTGCCGCCGACGAGACCGACGATGGGAATGTCGCGTGTGGCGTTCGGCAGGTCGACGACCACCGAATGGTCGCGCGAGACCTGCCCTGGCTTGTCGGCATCCGAACGCGCGAGCGGCCGCACGCCGACAAATGTGTAGACCACGTCGTCGCGCCCGAAGGTCATGTTCGGAAAAACCTCGCGCAGCACATCGATCAGATAGTCGACTTCGGCGGACTCGGTGACGATCTGGTCCGGGTCTTCGATCGGGATGTCGGTGGAGCCCACGAGCACGCGATCGAAGAACGGGTAGACGATGCACACCCGCCCGTCCACCGCCTCGAAGTAGGCCATGCGGCCGTCGAGCGCATCGCGTAGCGCCGGATGGTCGAGCACGAGGTGCGAGCCCTTCGTGCCCATCACGCGCGGGCCAGCACCACCGAGCACCGCCGCACTGCGGTCGAGCCAGGCACCCGTGGCGTTCACGACGGTGTCGGCGGTGACGCGCACGTGCGCGCCGGTGATCTCGTCGCGCAGCGTGAGGATGTTGCCCACGCAGCCCACCACGCGGCAGTAGTTCGCGGCCGCGGAGCGCGGCTGGTCGCGGCAGGCATCGGCGATCAACTCGAGGATGAGCCATTCGGGGTGGCTGATCCACGCATCGAAGAAGGTCGCGGTCCAGCGTATCGCCGCGCGGAACAGGCTGCGGTCCGTCGAGGCCACGCGGCTGATCCGGTGCCCCGGCATCACGCGCTGGCGGCGCCCCAGCAGGTCATAGAGCCGCAGGCCCAGCGCCACGGCCAGCAGGCCGCGTGTGCGCTGCGGCGGCGTGCGACCGAAGAACTTGAGCGCGCTGCTCATCAGGCCGCCGAAGAAGTTGGCGAGCGGCACGACGGTCTTGAGCGGGCGCACCAGGTGCGGCGCATTGCGCAGCAGCAGGTTGCGCTCGCGGGTGGCTTCGGCCACGAGCGAGAAGCTGCCGTTCTCCAGGTAGCGCAGGCCACCATGGATCATGCGCGAGGGCGCGCTGCTGGCGCCGGCGCCGAAGTCGCCCTTGTCGACGATCAGGCAGTCTACGCGCTGCAGCGAGAGGTCTCGGAATACGCCGACGCCGTTGATGCCGGCGCCGACGATCACCGTCGAGAAATGGCGGCCCGACATAGAGGCCGGGCGCACGAAGGGCAGTTGCCATGCGCTCATTGCGCACCGCCCGCGATGTGGGTGAAGACAGGTGACATGCTGTCGATCAGTTCCTTGAAATCGGCGTTGAAATCCGCATGGGCGCGTGCGTCCCTTGCATCGGGTTCGATGACGTCACAGGGCGCGAGCAAGGCACTGCCCTGCGCCGCGTCGTCGAGGCCCTGCGACATGGCGGCATAGAGCGCGGCGCCGCGTGCGCCGGTCTCGTCGTCAGCGCAGCGCTCGACCGGGCGCCCCAGAAAGGCGGCGAGCAGGTGCACGAGGCGCGCATCGCTCGCACCGCCGCCCAGCACCGTCGATGCCGAAACGGCGAGGCCGCCCGCCGCGAGGCGCGCCGTGTGCCGCGCATGCAGAGCCGCCACGGCATCGACCACGGCGCGTGCCATGTCCGAGCGCGTGTGGTGGCTCTTGAGGCCCACGAAGCCCGCCGTCACGCCACCGCCGCCGTTGACGAAGGGCAGGAAGCGCAGGCCGTTGGCGCCCAGCGGCACCGTCATGGCAAGGTCGACGACCGCGCGCGCATCGGGCAGCGCGAGCACGCCGGCCAGCCAGGCGATGTTGGCCATCGATGAGGGGCTGTTCTCCATGTAGAGCCGCTCGTTCTTGCGGCCGAAGTTCACGATGGCAGCGACAGCGGGCTTGGGCTCGATCTCCGGCCCGATGACCGCGTTCACGCACCATGTGCCGAAGACCGACACCGCGCGGCCGCGGCCTTCCGCGCAGATCGCGGTCATCGAGGCGAGCAGGTCGATGGCGCCCATCGCGACGGGAATGCCCGCAGGCAATCCGCACAGCGCAGCCTCGCAGGGCAATAGCTTTCCGATCACGGTGCCGCTCGGCACGATGGGGCCGAAGGCGCGCGGCCCGAGGCCCGCAAGGCCCGATGCATCGAAGGCCGCCTGCGACCAGCCGCCGGTGGCCAGCGACACCAGGCCGGCGGTGCTCGCATCGCTGGCATCGGTGGCGATCTCGCCGGTCAGCAGGAAGCCGAGGTAGTCCTTGGCGAACAGCAGACGGCGCAGTTCGCCGCGCCGCACGGCATCGGCGCCCAGCAGCTCGGCGGCGATCACCGTCGGCTGCCCGGGCCACGGGCCGCAGCCCACGTCCTCGAACAGCCGCGCACCGTGGCTCGCCGACAGCTCGCGCGCACGGGCATCGGCGCGCTGGTCGGTCGATGCGACGGCGCGGCCACCCACGAGTTCGTTGCTGGCATCGAGCGCATAGAGGCCGGCGCCATGGCCGGTGCATGCCATGGCGCGAACCTCGGCCGCGCGCGGGCCGAGCTGGTGGGCAACATCGCGCAGCACGTGGGTCAGCGCGGTGCGGATCGCTGCGGCGCCCACCTCGCAGCCGCCTCCGGGCAGCCGGTCGTGCGGCAAGGGCATTCGGGACAAGGCGACGGTTCGGCCGCTTCCGGCTTCGAGGGCCAGCGTTTTCAGGCTGCTCGAGCCCATGTCGATGCCGATCAGTATGTTTGGCTTCATGTCATAACAGCTTCGCGGAATAAAAGCGCGTCGCCAGTAGCATTTGCCCTAGTTATAGAGACAAACTGGCTGAGTGTACATTCTATCCTGTCATAACATCTACAGTAACACCGAAGTCCCAAGGATCTGCTTGAAAAGCAGGTCGCAAGCTCTTCCAGCCAACGTAAGGAGACAAAGAATGAGGCGTAATTTCCCGAGGCCCGCAGCTGCCTCCGGTATCGGCCTGGCCGGCGCCAGCGCATTCGCGCAACAGCAATCCGCAGCCCCCGTCATGGTGTCGGGCGTCGAGTGAGTCTTCCTTCACCGGTCTAGCGAGACTGAAAATTTGAGGCCAGTGATGCGCGGCAAGGTTTTGCGCACGCGCGAAGTCTGGCCGGAGACAGCCTATTGTGAGCAACGAGATCAAGAGTTCCTCATTCGATTACATCGTCATCGGCGGCGGCACCGCCGGCGCACTGATGTGCAACCGCCTGAGTGCCGAAAAAAGCAAGCGCGTGCTTCTGATCGAGGCTGGCCGCAAGGACGACTACCACTGGATCCACATTCCGGTCGGCTACCTGTACTGCATCGGCAACCCGCGCACCGACTGGCTCTACACCACCGAGCCCGACGCCGGCCTCAACGGCCGCACGCTGCGTTACCCGCGCGGCAAGACGCTGGGCGGCTGCTCCAGCATCAACGGCATGATCTACATGCGTGGCCAGGCGCGCGACTACGACCAATGGGCTGCGCTCACAGGCGACGACGAATGGCGCTGGCAGAACGTGCTGCCGGCCTTCAAGCAGCACGAGGACTACTACCTCGGCGCCGACGAACTGCACGGCGCGGGCGGCGAATGGCGGGTCGAGAAGCAGCGGCTGCGCTGGGACATCCTCGACGCCTTCGCGCTTGCTGCGCAGGAAGCGGGCATCCCCCACTCCAGCGACTTCAACCGCGGCAGCAACGAAGGCGTGGGCTACTTCCAGGTCAACCAGAATGACGGCTGGCGCTGGAACACGGCCAAGGCCTTCCTGCGGCCCACCTGCTACGGCCGGCCCAACTTCGAGATGTGGGTCAATGCCCATATGACGAAGCTCATCGTCGAAACACAGATGGATGGCAGCCAGCGCTGCACCGGCGTGCAGGTGTGGGACGGCCACGAGATGGTCACTGTGCAGGCCACGCAGGAAGTGGTGCTTTGCGGCGGCAGCATCGGCTCGCCGCAAGTCTTGCAACTCTCGGGCATCGGCCCGGCCGATCTGCTGCTGCAGCATGGCATCCCGGTGCTGGCCGACCTGCCGGGCGTGGGCGCCAACCTGCAGGACCATTTGCAGATCCGCGCCGTGTTCAAAATCAATGGCGCACCGACGCTCAACGTGCTGGCCTCGTCGATGCTCGGCAAGGCAAGGATCGGCCTGGAGTACCTGACGAAGCGCAGCGGCCCCATGAGCATGGCGCCGTCGCAGCTGGGCGCGTTCACGCGCAGCTCGCCCGCGCATGAGCACCCGAACCTTGAGTTCCACGTGCAGCCGCTCTCGCTCGACGCCTTCGGCGAGCCGCTGCACAGCTTTCCGGCCTTCACCGCGAGCGTGTGCAACCTCAACCCCACCAGCCGGGGCACGGTGCGCATCAAGAGCAATCGCTACCAGGATGCGCCGGCCATCGCCCCGAACTACCTGAGCACCGACGAAGACCGCAAGGTGGCGGCCGACTCGCTTCGCGTGACGCGCCGGATTGCGGCCCAGCCTGCACTCGCAAAGTATCAGCCCGAGGAATGGAAGCCCGGCACGCAGTACCAGAGCGATGAGGAGCTGGCGCGGCTGGCCGGCGACATCGCGACCACGATCTTCCATCCCGTCGGCACCACCAAGATGGGCGCTGACAGCGATCCGATGGCGGTGCTGGATTCGCGGCTGCGCGTGCGCGACGGACGCGGTGGCGTGATCGCCGGATTGCGCGTTGTCGACGCCGGCGCGATGCCGACCATCACCAGCGGCAACACCAACAGCCCGACTTTGATGATGGCAGAAAAGGCGGCCGGGTGGGTTCGGGCGGATGCGCGTGAGTGAAGCGTTCTCCCGCGACGATGTGCAAAGGGCTATGGTGCGAGTGCGCAGCAGGGCCTCGGGTTCGGGCAGATTCAAAAGGGCGCAGGTTGATGCGTCAGGCACCGCGGCATCGATCCACCGTTCGGCCCGAACAATGCGAAGCCCGTACTACCGTCGCAGCACGTCGTAGAGGGATCGATCTTCCAACCGGATGCGGTGCAGGCTGGGCGCCTGGTCCGCAGGCACGACCGTTTCCACAAGCAATCACAGCTCGCCATCGACACTGCGCAGGCGCTTATGCAACCACCTGCATCCCTTCGGTCAGTCTCAGTGACCGCGCTTCGTCTTCGTGCGGCAAACGCAGTTCTTGGCTTAACACCTGAGTGCGCACCGAGCGCGCCTTGCGCTCCACATCTCGTCGGAGAAACCGAGAACGGTCGACACGAATCCTCGTCGCGCTCGCGGGCCGGCTTACAAGAGCCCCACGGCCTTTGATCTTGTATATCGAGCCGCTTCGGACCAGAGCAGCCAGCGCCTCTCTCGCGACGATGCGCGAGATGCCATATGGCTCGCCGAGCTCGGCCTCGGACGGGAGTTTGGCACCGATCTCCAATTCGCCGCCCAGAATCTGGACGCGAACGGCATCCCTGAACTGGGTCCGCAGCGGGGATGGGGAGTTGCGATCGAGTGCGGCAAACAGCCAGTCGGGTTGTTCATGGCAGATTTCGGCGAATGCTGGTGCGCGGGTCCAGGGTGCTTCGTCCGTCGATTCGGGATGGAGAGTGTTCTGCGGCCAGCCGAACGCCGTGCCGATCTCGCAAGGTGGTACCGCAGGTCCGCAGTTCTTCGTTTCGGCGGATCGCGTCCCAATCCAGGGCTTGGGCGGCGAGATCGGCGATCTCGGCGAGCATGCCATCGGTGACTTCCCCGCGTATGGCCAGCAGCGTTCTGCGGATCACCAGATCGGACAGGTGGACCACGCCCGTTTCAAGGCAAAGGTAGCGGATCTCAGAGGCCGAGTAGTGGGGCGCGTGTCGCAGCGGCAGATCGCCATTCGCGGCGAAGCGCTCAGCCAGCACAAGCGCCTTCGAGCCATAGCGGGTCGTGAGCTCCGAAGCCCGCCGGCGGCTCACACCGGAAACCGCCATCGTCCATTCGACAAAGCGATCTGCTTGCAGCGGATCGGTCGGCCATTCGGCCCCGCCGCCGATGGGCAATTCCTCGGTCGACCCGATCCGGGGGCGCCCGAGCAGCCGCAGGAGCTCGTCCGTCGCCTCTTGTGCAAGTGACCTGAACGTCGTCCACTTTCCGCCGACGAGGCGAACCATGGGGATCGCGCGCGTCGCACTTGACGGATCGACGAGCACCGAGTGTTCGCGCGAGATCTGCCCGGGCTTATCGGCGCCGGAGCGAGCCAGGGGGCGCACGCCGACAAAGGTGTACACCACATCATCGTGATCGAAGCTCAAGCGCGGAAAACGTTCGCGCAAAACGCCAAGCAGATAGTCGATGTCTGGTTCGGTGACGACCTGATCCGGGTCATCCACCGGTATGTCGATGGACCCCACAAGCACCCGGTCGAGAAAGGGATAGACGATGCATACCCTGCCATCCGCCGCCTCCAAATAGGCCATTCGGCCGTCGAGTGCATCGCGCAGCGCGGGATGTTTGAGTACCAGGTGAGAGCCTTTGGTGCCCATCACGCGCGAGCCCGCGCCGCCCAGCGCGGCCGCGCTATGGTCGTGCCAGGCTCCCGCGGCGTTGACCACCGTATCGGCGCTGACCCGTACCCGTTCGCCGGTCAGCTCGTCGCACAGCGTCAAGGACTTTCCCTCGCAGCCCACGAGCCGACAGTAGTTCGTAGCTCTGGACTGAGGTTGGTCGCGGTGGCTATCTGCGATCAATTCAAGAATGAGCCACTCGGGATGTCTAATCCAGGCATCGAAGTAGGTCGCAAGCCATCGCACGGTCGAGCGGAACAAGGTGCGATCCTGGGGCTGCACATGGTCGATCCGGTGTCCCGGCATGACGCGCTGCCGTCGCCCCAGCAAGTCGTACAGACGCAAACTGAACGCAACAGCAAACAGGCCTCGCGTGCGCGGCGCCTGCTTCACGCCGGCAAATCTGAGCGCGCTGCTCAACAAGCCGCCAAACCGGCTCGCCAGGGGCACGACCGTCTTAAGCGGTTGAACCAGATGAGGCGCGTTGCGCAACAACAGGTTGCGCTCGCGGGTGGATTCCGCCACCAGCGCCAAGTCGCCGCTCTCCAGATAGCGCAAACCGCCGTGGATCATGCGGGACGGTGCACCGCTTGCGCCGGCGCCGAAGTCTCCTTTGTCCACGATCAGGCAGGTTACGCCCTGGAGAGACAAGTCGCGGAACACGCCCACGCCGTCGATGCCCGCGCCGACTATCACTGTCGAGAAATGCCGGCCAGACAGAGACGCCGGGCGCTCGAAGGGCAGATCGGAATGCTTCATTGGATTTCGCCAGATAGGTAGGTGAACGTGGGCGACATGCGGTCGACCAGTTCGTTGAGGGCAAGATAAAAATCCGTGTGCGCCGCCGCGTTGGCCGCGTCCGGCGCGATCTGGTCACACGGCGCGAGCAAAGGGCCGACCGGGCGGCGTGGATCGCTTGCGCACCCACCTCGCATTCGCCGGCGGAGCCAACGCGAACGCGGCACTGCGAGGCCGGATGTCGCCAGCGTGCGGCCGCTGCCAGCCTCCGGTGCCAGCGCTTTCAGCGCTGCTCGAGCCCATGTCAATGATCAGTATGTTTGGCTTCATGTCATAACAGCTTTGCGGAACAAAACTCATCACCAGTATCGTTTCCCCTAGTTATCGAGATAAACGGGCCAAGTGTACATTAGCCTGTCATAACAGCCATCGTGACACCGAGTCCCAAAGATCTGCTTGAACAGCAGGTCGCAAGCTCTTCCAGCCAACGTAAGGAGACAAAGAATGAGGCGCAATTTCCTGAGGTCCGCAGCTGCCGCCGGTATCGGCCTGGCCGGCGCCAGCGCATTCGCGCAACAGCAATCCGCAGCCCCCGCGGCGGGCGCCGGCCTGCGCGGCAATGCCAGCGACGTCTACGTGATGAACGTCATGGTGTCGGGCGTCGAGTACTGGTTTCCGGTCTACGAAATGATGAAACAGCTCGGCCGCACGCTGGGCGTTCGCACCCGCTACACCGGCACGCCGGAGTACGACGTCAACAAGCAGCTGGCATCGTTCGAGCAGGAGCTGGCACGCAAGCCCGCGGGCATCCTGCTGCACCCGATGAACCCCGATCCGTTCATCGAGCCGATCAACCGCGCCGCGGCAATGGGCATCCCCGTCGTCACCTTCGCGGCCGACTCGCCGAACTCGAAGCGCACGTCCTTCGTCACCTCGGACAACGACCGCGAGGGCACGCAGGCGGCCGACGCCATCGCGACCTCGCTCAACGGCAAGGGCGAATACGCAGTGCTGGAGAACCCGGGCCAGGACAACCACGACCGCCGCATCGCGGCCTTCGTGAACCGCATGACGACCAAGCACCCGGGCATGAAGCTGGTCGGCCGCGCCGCCAGCAACCAGGACCCGAACAAGGCCTACCAGGCGGTGCTGAGCCTGGCGCAGGCCAATCCGAACCTGGGTGCGCTGTTCATGCCCGAAGCCAACTCGGCACTCGGCGCGGCGCAGGCCAAGGTCGAGACCAAGAAGAACATCAAGGTGATGTGCTGCGACGTCAACGCCAAGATCCTCGACATGATCAAGTCGGGCGACGTGTTCGGCTCCATCAACCCGAACCAGGGCATGCAGGGCTACATGGGGATGATGATGTTGTTCCTGGCGAAGAACCCGTCGCTCATCGATCCGATGAATGACGCCAAGCGCAACGGCGCCAACCCGATGTCGGTGCCCTTCCTGGACAACGGCCTCGCCGTGGTCAGCAAGGTGAACGCGGACGACTTCTACTGGGGCAAGTACCTCGCGCGCCGCGGCACCAAGGGAATCGGCGAGTGAGCGCTGCGGGCTCTTCGCGGCTGCTCGAACTTCGCGGCATCAGCAAGCGCTTCGGCGCCTCGCGCGCGCTCTCGGGCGTGGACTTCTCGCTGCAGGCCGGCGAGATCCACGCCCTGTGCGGCGAGAACGGCGCGGGCAAGTCGACGTTGATGAACATCATCGACGGCATCCACCGCCCCGACGAAGGCGACATCGTCCTGAACGGCGAGAAGGTCGTGATCGACGGCCCGGCGCATGCGATGCGCCTGGGCATCGGCCTGGTGCACCAGGAGATCGCCCTGTGCGCCGACGCGACCGTGGCCGAGAACATCTTCATGCCGGAGATCAACGCCGGCAAGCAGGCGTGGATGAACTACGCCAGCTTCAACGAGCGGGCCGGCAAGGCGCTGCGGCGGCTGGGGCAGGACATCGACCCCGGCGCACTGGTGCGCGACCTGAGCATCTCGAGCCAGCAACTGGTGGAGATCGCCAAGGCGCTCACGCTGGACTGCAAGGTGCTGATCCTCGACGAGCCCACGGCCGCGCTGACCGACAACGAGTCGGCTGCGCTCTTCCGCGTGCTGCACGACCTCAAGGCGCAGGACATCGGCATCATCTACATCAGCCATCGCATGGCCGAGATCCTCACGCACGGCGACCGCGTCACCGTGCTGCGCGACGGGCGCAGCGTGCACTGCGGCCCGCTGGCCGGCATGACGCCGGACGAACTGGTCCGCCGCATGGTCGGGCGCGACCTCGGCAACTACTACCCGCCCAAGCAGACCGTCACCGGGTCCTCCGAGCCCGTACTCGAAGTGACCGACATCGCCGACGGCGAGCGTGTACACGGCGTCTCCTTCGCGCTGAAGCGCGGCGAGATCCTCGGCATCGCCGGGCTGATGGGCGCCGGACGCAGCGAGCTGGCCGAAACCGTGTGCGGCCTGCGCCTCGCGAAACGCGGCACGGTGCGCCTGTGCGGCAAGGCGCTCACGATCCGCAAGTACAGCGACGCGCTGTGCGAAGGCATCGCCTACCTGAGCGAAGACCGCAAGGAAGCCGGCGTGTTCCTCGACCTTCCGATCGCACAGAACGTGTCGTCGATGGCGCTGCGACGCGTCAGCTCCGGCTGGGGGCTGCTGCAGCGCTCGGCCGAACACCGGCTGGCCCGCGAGCTCGGCGCGAAGCTGAACCTCAAATCGGACGGCGTCGCCATCGAGGTGTCGAGCCTCTCGGGCGGCAACCAGCAGAAGGTGGCAATCGCAAAGCTGCTCGCCACCAAGCCGGTGGTGCTGCTGATGGACGAGCCGACACGCGGCGTCGATGTCGGCGCCAAGTCCGAGATCCACCACATCCTGCGCGAGCTCGCGAACCAGGGCGTGGGCATCATCGTGATCTCTTCGGAGCTGCCCGAGATCATCGGGTTGTGCGACCGGGCCCTGGTGATCCGCGACGGCAAGCTGGCGGGCGAATTGAAACCGAACGAAATGACGGAGGAAGCCCTGCTGCGGCTCGCCTCCGGACTCTGCGAACAGGAGATGGCATGAACTTTCCATCGAGACTCGGCGCGGGGGGCACGGCATTGGCCGGCGTTCAACCCCGTCGAACAGGAGACCCGGTGAAGCTGCCGAACAAACTGACGAGCATGCGCGAAGCAGGGCTTCTTCTGATCATCGCGGTGCTGTGCGTGGCGATGAGCTTCGCATCGCCCTACTTCCTCACCTGGGACAACGTGCGCGCGATGCTGCTGTCCTTCTCCATCGAAGGCATCGTGGTGGTCGGCATGACGATCCTGCTGATCGTCGGCGGGATCGACCTCTCGGTCGGCTCGGTCGTCTGCTTCGCGATGGTGGTGACGGGCAAGCTCTTCCTGATGGGCGTCGACCCGTGGGTCGCGAGCCTGGTGGCCATCGGCGCGAGCGGGCTGATCGGCGCCATGATCGGCGGCTGCGTGACGCGCATCGGGCTCAATCACTTCATCGCCTCGCTGGCCTTCATGGTGATCGTGCGCGGGCTGTGCCTCGCGCTCACGCAGGGCACGCCGCAATCGCTGTTCTCGCTGCCGGGCGAGTTCAAGTTCATCGGGCAGGGCACGCTCTTCGGCATTCCGGCGGTAATCCTGATCTTCCTCTTGATCGTGGTGGTGAGCGACTTCGTGCTGCGCCGCTCGACGCTGCTGCGCCGGGTGTTCTACACGGGCAGCAACGAGAAGGCCGCGCTGTACTCGGGCATCCGCGTCGGACGCGTGAAGTTCTGGGTCACGGTGCTGTGCTCGGCATCGGCAGGCCTGGCCGGCGTGATCTACACGGCCCGCTTCGGCGCCGCCACGCCGACCTTCGGCATGGGCATGGAGCTCAACGTGATCGCCGCCGCAGTGATCGGCGGCGCCAGTCTCAAGGGCGGCTCCGGCACGGTGCTGGGCGCGGTGCTCGGCCTCGCACTGCTGTCGGTGGTGACCAGCTCGCTGATCCTGCTCGACGTGTCTCCCTACTGGCAGGACGTCATCAAGGGCCTGATCCTGCTCGCCGCCGTGACCATCGACCACCTCCTGAACACGAGAAAGACAACGCGATGAAGAAGACAACGCTGGGTCCTTCCGGCATCGAATGCTCGGCCATCGGACTGGGCACCTGGGCCATGGGCGGATGGATGTGGGGCGGCGGCGACAACGCGGCCGCCGTCCATGCGATCCAGGCTTCGCTGGACGCGGGCGTGAACCTGATCGACACCGCGCCGGCCTACGGCCTCGGCCGCTCCGAAAGCATCGTTGGCACCGCGCTCAAGGGGCGCCGCCACGGGGCCGTGATCGCGACCAAGTGCGGCCTGGTCTGGCACACCCAGAAGGGAACGCACTTCTTCGAGGAAGACGGCCACCCGGTGTACCGCTACCTCGGCCGCGAATCGATCTCCCATGAAGCCGAAGAAAGCCTGAAGCGGCTGCAGACCGACTACATCGACCTCTACATCACGCACTGGCAGGACAGCACCACGCCCGTGGTCGAAACCATGGACGCGCTGCTCAAGCTCAAGAAGCAGGGAAAGATCCGCGCCATCGGCGTCAGCAACGTGAGCCCCGAAACGCTCGCCGAGTACCTGCGCTACGGCCCGGTCGATGCGGCGCAGGAGCGCTACAGCCTGATCGACCGCGAGATCGAGACCACGCTGGCACCGCTGTGCAGCGAGCACAACGTCGCGGTGCTGGGCTACTCGTCGCTGGCGCTTGGTTTGCTCGCCGGCCCCATCGATCCCGAACGCGAGTTCAAGGGCGACGACCAGCGCGCGACCAACCCGCGCTTCAACGAGGCCAACCGCTCCAAGCTCAAGGCCTTCTTCGAGGAGCTCGACCCGCTGCGCGCGCGGCTCGGCTGCTCGTTCGGCCAGCTGATGATCGCCTGGACCATCGCGCGCGGCACCGTCTCGGTGGCCCTGTGCGGCGCGCGCGTGCGCCAGCAGGCGATTGAAAACGCCGGCGCCGGCTCGCTCGAACTGGGCGACGACGCCCTGCGCCTGATCGACGCCGCGGCGAAACGCCACCTGGTCGCGCTCGCCTGACACCCTCCTCACTTCATTTCTGCCAACAAGGAGTTCTTTCCCCATGTCGAAGGACAAAGACGCGCGGCTCAACCGGCTGCTGAACAACGGCCGCTGCCTGGACATCGCACTCGACCACGGGGTGTGCAACGAGCCCTCGTTCCTCAACGGCCTGGAGGACATGCCCCAGGTCATGGACAAGCTCGTGGCCGCCGCGCCCGATGCGATCCAGCTCAACTACGGCCAGGCCGACCTGCTGCAGGACCGCCCGGGAAGCAACAAGCCCGCGCTCGTGATGCGGCTGGACATGGGCAACCCCTACAACGCCACCGCGCACCGCGTGATGTGGGCCGTGCTGCAGAACGAGAAGGACCCGGTACTGCCAGCCATCCAGCGCGACGCGGCCTGCGTGGTCGTCAACCTGTTCATGCTGCCGAACGAGCCCGAACTGTTCCGCCAGTGCGTACAGAACATTGCGCGCGTGCGCGCCGACTGCGA
Organism: Variovorax sp. CF079; assembly: GCF_900101545.1. Lineage (GTDB taxonomy): Bacteria > Pseudomonadota > Gammaproteobacteria > Burkholderiales > Burkholderiaceae_C > Variovorax. The sequence continues at coordinate 21,582 of NZ_FMZU01000035.1, forward strand.
CCGCTACGGCATGCCGCTGATGATCGAGCCGCTGGCGATGCGCCCGCACAGCGACCAGGGCGGCTACATGGTCGACGGCGACGCCGAGAAGATCGTCACGCTGGTGCGCCTCGCGCGCGAGATGGGCGCCGACATCGTCAAGGCCGACCCGACCAGCGCCCCCCCGGATTTCCATCGCGTGGTGCAGGCCGCGCGCTGCCCCGTGCTCGTGCGCGGCGGCGGGCGCGAAGACCTGCGGCAGGTGTTCGCGCGTTCGCGCGTGCTGATGGACCAGGGCGCCGTCGGCATGGTCTATGGACGCAACGTGTACCAGCACGCCAATCCGTCAGCGGTGGTCAGTGCGCTGATGGCCATGATCCACCGCGGCGCGAGCGCCGAGGCGGCCTGGGACATCTACGAATCGGGCGGCGTGTCCCAAGAGTGAGCCCGAAAGCAAAGTAGCGCTGGCCGCTTTGCGCGGAGGCGAAAAGCCGGCTCGAGAAGGCAATGATCATTCTCGACAGCGCGAGCGCAGTTGATCGAGACGAAGTTGATTGAAGAACGGGTGTCGACGGCGCAAGAAGAAATGGGGCAAGAATGAAGATCCGACAGTTGACCTTGGTGATCCTGCTGGTGTTTGTAAGCCTGCTCACCCATGCCGGCATCACCGGTACGAATCCGGTGACGACGGTCGCCAACATGGCGTCTGGCGCACTGACAGCCTTCACTGATCTCGCCAATCAGCTCGACAGGGCCTCTCCCCAGATCCCCCAGGGGCCTGGTCTTGGCAACCCTTCCTTCAAGAAGGAGGAGCTGTTCAAGCCGCTTTACATGGTCCGGGATGGTGAAGGCGGAGATGTGCCCAACAAGTACAAGACGGCAAAGCGTTTCGGCACCAACGTGGGCCTGATGCTCAATGGCTACTTCGTCACCATGTTCACGCCTGACAGCGGGGGTGGGCCAGGGGGATTTCTGGTCTATGACGTCTCGGACCCGCAGAAGATCAAGCTGAAGAAGAAGATCTATGAACCGGAGGGTAAGACCAGCCAGTTCCGGGAGTCGCACGCGATCGGCACCTCGACCATCAAGGGCAAGGTGTACGTCGTCGTCCCGAGCATCAAGGGCATCGAGTTCTGGGATTTCACGGACATCGAAGATATCAAGCCGACCAAGCGCCTCGAACTCAAGGGCGTGAATGCCGGGGACTACTTCGATGTGAGCTGGCAACTCTGGTGGCAGGCCCCCTATGTGTATGTCGCGTCATCGGACGATGGGATCCACATCATCGATGCGAGTGATCCGGCCAATCCCAAGTACGCCGATCGAGGCCAAGACCGTCCCAATCCTGTACCTACGAGCGAACTGGGAAGCTTCAATGTGGGGCCGATCTTCACCATGGGCAATCACATGGTGATCACTTCCATGGAGGCGACCGACAAGGGCATATCCAGCCTGGACATCTCCGACCCGCTGAATCCCCGGCTGCTCGCTACGAAAGGAGCGCTGCCCTTCTACTACGCGACCTGCTTCGATGGCGTCAAGGTCCATGGCTCCATGCGCAACGATGGCGCCAAGATGCACACCCTTGATATCAGTGATCGCAACAACATCGTTCTCGAGAACAGCGCGCTGGTCATCAATCAGCAGTTGTATTGCGCTACGCAGGACGACTACGTGATGCAGGGAGCGCAACACTATATTCACAAGATCGATGTCCGCGACCCCAAGAACTACAAGGAGGTTGGTTCTGGAAGCCTGTTCGAGGACAAGACGGAGCGAGACCACTCAGACCATGGCCAGGTGACTTTCCTGGGGAACCTGGTGTATGTCGGCAACGACCATGGCAACGGTAGCGGCTTCGTGCCGCATGCGACAGGCCCCGATACGACAGCGCCAAAGGTACGTCAGATCTCGCCACGCGCCGACGAGAAGAACACAGCGCTGACTACGCGTATCGGCATAGCGCTGACTGACAACATCCGGCCCGAGACCGTAAACGCTCAAAACTTCATTGTCCGTGTCAAACCGGCCAAGCCCTCTGTCGGGAATAGCCCGGCGATAGAAGGCTTCTACAGTGCCCAGCTCGGCATCATCAACTTCTCGCCCAGGGAGCCGCTCAGCCTGGAAACGACCTACGAGGTGGTACTCAGGAAAGGCGGGTTGAAGGACTATGCCGGGAACGCCTTGGTGGAAGACTACACCTTCAGTTTTACGACCCGCAATGCGGTCGATGCAGGGATGGTCAACCACTGGCCGCTCAATGGGAGCTTGGACGACACCATCGGGAAGAACAACGGCATCCCCACGAGTGGCGAGGATGTCTATGGACGCATTGGTATGGATTTCAGTTCGCGCGCCGGCGGCATCCCGCTGCAAAGCGACTCTGCGGCCACAACCCTCGGTGGAACCGCCTCGGTGAGCTTTTACATGAAGACCTCGCAGAAAGGAGTCGACAGCCAATGGCTGGCGCCGGGCATCTTCGGGCGCGACCAAGCGGCTGCCGACAATGATGTTTTCTGGGGTTGGATTGACAGCAAGGGCGACCTGAGGCTGACGGTGGGTAACTACTCGCAGACCAATCCGGGTGTCAAGTCGGGGTCACCGATCAATGACGGCAAGTGGCATCACGTGATCATGACTCGCGATTCCAGCTCCGGCGCGATGACCATGTTTGTCGACGGTACCAAGTTCACCGGAAGTGGGATCAAGGGTGCGATGGGGCTGCAGAACAAGTTCAAGTTTCTAGGTCAACTTCAAGACAGTCCGGACTGGTTCAAGGGTGAGCTTGCTGATGTGCGTGTCTACGACCGGGTGCTGACCGACGACGAGGTCAAGAAGATGAACGAGCAGGTCGTGATCGGACAATTGGGGATGAAACCCGTGCTCTATGGCAATGAAGTGGCGTTCGATCCTCCGTTGATGGGGGGCAAGGGTGCGCGGTACAGCTGGCGCTTCGACGATGGGCAAAGTACGCCGTTCTCCAGCGATCCGAAGTACACGCGCTTGTTCAATCGGCCCGGACACTACAGCGTGATCTTGACCGTTAAACAGAGTGATGGGGTGGAAGTTCGGTACAGTTTCGTGTTGGCTGTGACTGCTCCTTTGACTGCCAATGCACCCGTGCACAGCACCAACATCACGGGCCGCGGAGCCTACATCTACAGCGTCAATTCCGACAGCGGAACAGTGGCGGCGGTGGATGCGCGAGATCCCCGGAAGCTCGTCAAGAAGTGGGAGACCCGCGTCGGGGAGGAGCCGCGTACTGTGGCTGTGGGGCCGGATGGACGCGTCTGGGTGGCGGTTCAGGGCGAAGACAAGCTGGTCGCACTGGATGCGGTGACCGGTGCAGTTTCAACTACCGTCGCGTTGGACTACGGCAGCGGGCCGCATAGCGTGGTATTCGCGCCGGGCGGCGTAATGGGGTTGCTGACATTGGAGAGCAAGTCCAAGCTCATCAGCTTTGATCCGACAACAGGTGAGAGGCGCAGCTCCCTCGATCTACCACCCGGCGGCGGCCGCGGCATCGCTGTGACGGGGGACGCCAGAACGGCCTATGTCACGCGCTTCAAGTCAAAACGCAGCGGGGGTGAACTGTACGAGGTCGATCTGGCCGGGATGAATACTCGACGCACGATTGTGCTGCGGGTCGATACCACCACCGTTGATACCGAAGCAGGTGCGCGCGGTGTTCCCAACTACCTGCATCAGGTCGTGATCTCGCCAGATGGCTTGCGCGCGGTCTTGCCTTCTAAGAAAGACAATATTCTGCGTGGCCAGTGCCGAGACGGCCGGAAGCTGGATCACGATAAAACGGTGCGCTCCGTGCTCAATCAGGTGGACCTTGCCAAGGGTGAAGACCTCCCCGCCAGTCAGATCGACTTCGACAATCAGCCGCCGTCGAGAGCGGCAGTCTTCTCGCCATTGGGCGACTTCGTTTTCGTTGCCCAGATGGAGGGAAATACGGTAACGGTCGCCGATGCCTACAGCGGTAGTCGGGGGGCTCAGATCACTCGGATGCGGAGTACGCCGCATGGCTTGTACATCGATGCTGAGCGCAAGTTGTTGTTCACCAACAATTTCCTCGATCGTTCGGTATCTGCGTATGACGTGAGCACGATCTACTCCGGCAAGAACGCTGACGCTCCGTTGCTTCACTACGTTTCAACAGTCGCGACCGAGCCGTTGAAGGCATCCGTGCTGCGCGGCAAGAAGCTCTTCTACAACGCCAGCGACATCCGCATGTCCAACGAAAGCTACATCTCATGCGCGAGTTGCCATGTGGATGGCGGAGATGACGGGATGGTATGGGACTTCACTCAGCGCGGTGAAGGCATGCGCCGCACCATTTCCCTGCTAGGGCGCGCCGGACTGGGCCATGGCAATCTGCATTGGAGTGCCAACTTCGATGAAGTCCAGGACTTCGAGAACGACATTCGTCGGGAGTTCGGGGGGACTGGCTTCATGACTCAAGCGGACTTCGGGGTCACGGCCAACCCGTTGGGAGCGCGGAAGGCCGGCAAGAGCCCCGAGCTGGACGATTTGGCTGCATACCTTGCTTCGCTAGACAAGTACATGCGCAGTCCGGTACGCAACGCCGATGGAGCATTGAGCATGACGGCCCTGCAGGGTAAGAAACTATTCGGTGACCTGCAGTGCATCACTTGCCATTCCGGTCTCGCTATGCGTGATGGACAACGGCACGATGTAGGGACTATTCAACCCAGCTCGGGCAAAGGCAGTGGCAAGAAGCTCGCGGGTGCAGGGTTCGACACGCCAACTTTGCATGGGATCTGGAGCAATGCGTCCAATTTCCACAATGGCCAGAAGGCAACGACAAAGGATCTGATCGTCTCCGGTCACGGAAATAGCAATGCATCGAACTTGTCGCCTGCAGATGTGGATGCACTGGTCGAATATCTTCGGTCCCTGGATGGACCTAAAGATGATGCGAGTGTTGGCTCGACTGCGCCACCTTCTTCGTCGCCGACCAGCACTGCTGCGCAGTGAACAGGGTTGGCAATCGACATTGAATAGATGAGAGGTATCCAGATGTTCTGTTCACCCATTGTGAAAGAGGTCGAAACGATGGTCTTTCGAAAGAGCTGGTTGCAGGTCGTCATGTTATGTGCCGCAATTTTCACAAGTGGATGTGGAGGTGGCGGAGGTGGGGAAAGCTCCTCTCCTGTCAAATCCATTCCTCAGTCCTCGGCGGGTGCTCCTTCCTCATCGACGACGGGCACAACGGCTGCACGGACATCAGGAAAAACAGGGGCGGGCTCTGACGTGCAACCAGTTGATGTTTCTAACATCAGCGATTGTGTTGCGTCTTCCGATCTTGAGAATCGCTGACTAGAGCCTTCCTTGGGCCTGTCGAGCGACCAAGCCGCTCGCTGCCTGAAAGGACGCGCACCAAGGCAACGCTGGACCCGGCCGCACACGCCAGCTACTTGGACGCGCGCTCCTTCCAGACAACACTGTATTCCTGCTGCTGCCGCAAGAGGTCTTTCGCGAACGTCTCGTGGTCCATGTAGTGAAGGGGCATGCCTTGCTTGTGGGCGATTTCGACGAATGCAGGATCCTTCGAGGCGTCGGCAACGGCGCTGCGCAGCAGCTTGAGAACGTCCTCCGGCGTGCCGGCAGGCGCAGCCAGACCGCGCGATGCACCGGTCACCACGTCATACCCTTGTTCGACAAGCGTTGGCGCGGTCGGTATCGAGTCCAGACGCTTGCGGGCTGTGACACCCAGGGCGCGGACCGTCCCAGCGCGCAGATCTCCTGCACCGTCCACCGCCGTGACGTAAGCCATATCGAGGTCACCGGCCAGGATGCCCATCCGAGTCGGCGCTGCACCGGCGTAGTGAACCGCCGTCAATTGGATGCCCGCCTTTTGTTCGAGTGCGAGCATCGCCAGGTGCGGCAAGCTGCCCTCCCCTGTCGTTCCCACCGTCACCTTGCCGGGATTCGCCTTGGCATAGGCCACGACGTCGGGCATCGACTTGAAAGGGCTCTCCTTGCGCACGAAGAACATGCCGTCGTCCTCGACCAGGTTCGCAATGAGCGCGAATTCGGACAGCTTGTACTGTGTGGAGCGCTGCAGCGGAAACACCACCACGTTCGGCGCGGTGATGATGCCGATCGTGTAACCATCAGGCTTCGCCTTGGCGATGGCGGTGAACCCGATCTGTCCGCCGGCACCGGGGCGATTGGCAACCACCACCGGCATCTTCAGGCGCTTTTCCAGGTACAGGCCGATGGCGCGGCCCATCGCGTCCGCGCCTCCTCCCGGCGCGAACGGAACGATGAGCGTGACGGGGCGATCCGGATAGGTGGCGTGGGCCGGCCAGGCCGCTGCCGCAAGGGCGAGCGCCAGGCTGGTGAGCAGGCTGCGCAGCATTTTTGTCTCCTTCGACTCCAGGCGGGATACGCTGCCAGTATGCGAACGCCGGCGATCGAAGCAGTGCCATTTCCGACATAACACCTATGCGTGTGCCCTGGTACCCGGCTGCGGCCCCTCACGAGTCCCAGTAGGGCGGCCTACCGAACTTCTGCGTGAAGTAAGCGACGAAACTTCGCAACTGCTTCGACTTCGACAGCTCGGGAATCCAGACAAAGCTGATGTCGCGCGGCTCCATGTCGCTGTCGATGCGCCATTGCGGCAGCAGTTCGACCAGCTTGCCGCTGCGCAGGTCGGCCTGCACGGCCCAACTGGCCAGCAGCGTCACGCCCATACCGCTCGCCGCAGCCTCCGCGAGGATGTCCGAGCTGTTCGCTGCCAGCGGCCCGGCGACCCGGATGGTGCGCATGTTCCTGCCGGACCAGCTGTGCCAGATGCCCGTCGGGGCCAGGCGGGTATGAATGAGGCACGGATGCCTGGCCAGGTCCTCGGGACTCTGGATCTTGCCGCGCTTGGATTCGTAGCTCGGAGAAGCACAGAGGATTCGGCGCTGTTTTGCGATCTTCGCCGCCACCAGGCGTCGATCCGGCAGGTGCCCGATGTGAAGCAGCAGGTCCACCTCGTCACGCACGAGATCGACCTTCTCGTCGGTCAGCGTAAGCCGGATCTCCACGCCCGGGTTCGCGTCCCGGAAGGACTGGAGGTGCGGCAGGATATGCTGCTTGCCGAACATGGGGCCGGTCGTCACCTTCAGCACGCGGGGACTGGAATTCGACTGGCGCAGCTGATCCAGCAACAGGTCGGCCGCACGCAACATGTCCTTGCCGGTATCCACGAGCAGATGGCCTGCATCGCTGGTGGAGATGGATCGCGTGGTTCGCTTGAACAATGGAACGCCGACCATCTCCTCCAAGGCGAACAGTTGCCTCGAGGCGGCGGGCTGCGACAGTCCCAGGCTCGCGGCTGCTTCACTGATCGACCCCGATCGCTCGATCGCGAGGATCAGCTCGATCCCGGCGATCAACTGGGCCCGCTCGGTGATCTTCCTCGCGTTCTGTTGCCTCGTTCTGCCTTGACCGGTACCGTTCGCCATTGCCGTGCAAGCTCCAAATGCGGGCCGGCATGATAGCGCTCTGCCCCTGTTTCCTAGTTCTCCCAGGGCGAAACACGCCAGAGGGCCCGATAGTCGCGGTCCAGCCGCTCCAGCTCACCCTTGAAATCCTGGGGTCCCATGTACCGCAGCGGCAGCTTCTGGGCGGCGGCTTCCTTCTGGAACTCCGGACTGCGCACGATAACCTCCATCGCCTCGGCCAGAACGCGCACCACCTGCGCCGGGGTGCGCGCGGGCGCTGCGATGCCCCGCAGCGCGCTGATGACCACGTCCACGCCCTGCTCGCGCAGCGTCGGCATCTGCGCTGCGGTGGGCGCGCGATGCTCCGCGGCTTGACCGAGGGAACGCACCAGGCCCCCGTCGAGGTCGGAAGCGGCATCCGCGATGGTGATGAAGCCGACATCCACGTCGCCTGCCAGCACCGCTTGCCGGATCGGGACCGTTCCCGAGTAAGGCACCGCCATCAGCTTCGCTCCGGCGTTCTTCTGGAGCGACAGCAAGGCGAAATGCGGAAGCCCCCCGTTGCCCGTGGTGGCCAGGTTGATGCTGTCGGGCTTGCTCTTCGCTTCGGCCACCAGGTCCTTCATGGTCTGGAAGCGGTGATCCTTGCGGACAAAGAAGACCCCCACATCCTCCACAAGGTTGGCGATCGGCTGGAGATCCGAGAGCTTGTACTGGGCGGCGCGCTGGATCGGCAGGACCACGACATTGGGAGCCGTCACGACGCCGATGGTGTATCCGTCCGGCTTGGCGCGAGCGATGGCGGCAAAGCCGATCTCGCCGCCGGCACCAGGACGATTCACCACCACCACCGGCTGGCCGAGCTTGCGCTCGAGGTGCCGCGCCAGCAGGCGGCCAGCCGCGTCGGCCCCGCCGCCGGCGGGAAAGGACACGACCATCGTGATGGGCTTGTCGGGGTAGTTCGCTTCCGCGGCGGCGGCCGACGCCACCCCGATCAACGAAGCAAGAATGAAGCGAATCAGATGTTTCATCGCCGTGTCTCCATTGTTCTGGTCATCACCCGGTGCCCGGCAATGCTTCGCACGCCCCAGGACGAAGCACAGCGCATTCCCGTCGTCCGATTCTGCGCCGATCCGACGTGGCCGCCTTCCTTTCAGCACATGACTCTTATGACAGCACCGCATGAATCATCGGCGAATAGATGACATGCTTCCTCATCATCGCAGCGCTGGAAAGCAGCGCCCACATTCCGATATCACAGTACAGAGTCACACCATGGAGCAAGCTACATCCATCAGCAAGGAACAGTTGGAACAGCGGATCGCGCGCTACCGCGAGCTGTCCGGCACCACGACCGCGTTCGTCGATTCGCGCCTGCCGGGCGGACAGAAGCAGAACTTCAAGCTGGTCGCGGCAGGCAAAGGCATCTTCGAGAACCCGGACATGCGACCGGCGATCGCCGCAGCGCACAACATCAACATGAGCTGGGTGCTGATCCCGCCCGGCGGGGGTTCGAATCTGCATGATCACCCGGGCTCCGGTGCCGAGCTGTTCATTCCGGTCGACGGGCCCTTGACCATCTACTGGGGCGAGACCGGCGAGCAGGAGACCGTTCTGCAGCAGTTCGACTGTGTCTCGATCCCCGAAGGGCTGATGCGCGGCTTTCGCAACGACTCGGACCGCGCCGTCCTGATGCTCGCCATCGTGGACGGGGGCGCTTCCGGCGGCGGCAGCGTGCGCTGGCATCCGTCCGTGCTGGAACGCGCGGCGAAGACGGGTGTGTACCTGGACGCCGACGGCAAGCTGGCCCAGGAAGCTTCGGCCCAATAGATGGCAGCGGCGGTGGCCGCGCGTTTTTCCGACAAGGAGCGAGACATGACGAAGGTTCAGGTTGCACGATTCGCAGAGCTCAAGGGCAACAAGGCCGGTTTTCTCGACACTCGGCTGCCGGGTGGCGCGAAGGAGAACCTGAAGCTGATCGGCCGCGGCTCGTCGGAGAACCCGCTTCCTCCGGCCATCGCCGGCGACCACCGGTACGTCATGAACTGGGTCAGGATCCCGCCCGGCGGCGGATCGCGCATGCATTCGCATCCCACACAGGAGGTGTTCATTCCCGTCGAAGGGGCCATGACCATCTACTGGATCGACGACGACGCGCAGGAGCATGCCATCTCCGCGCAGCCGAGGGATTGCGTGTCGGTCGAGGGCGGCGCGATGCGCGGCTTTCGCAACGACGCGGACACCGAGGCCCTCATGCTCACGATCGTCACGGGCCACGACGCCGGAGGTCCGCTGATCTGGCACGCCACGGTGGTGGCGGAAGAGAATGCGCTGGCCACCTGAGCGACCGATCTCAAACCGCACCGTACAAACCGCACCGTACGAACCGCACCATCGCGAAACAAGGAGCTCACATGGCCGATAGCACCGCCCTCTTCAACCTCGACGACCTCGACCTGCTCGCGTCCTGGGATACGCCGACCATCTGCAACGCCCTGGAACTGCTGATGCCGGAAGTGCCGCTCACCGCCTACACGACCCGGCCGGGCGTGCCCCTGGACGGTCCGTTCCAGCCAATGATCGGTGCGGCGCGCGTCGGCACGATTCGCGCACGCAGCAAGCCTGCCCAGCCGGCGGCAGACCGCTTCGACTGGTACGACTACGTGCACGCCAGGGAACTCCCGACCATCGTGGTCCTGCAGGACCTGGACGACCAGCCCGGCGCCGGTGCCTTCTGGGGCGAAGTGCACTCCAAGGTTCACCTCCGGCTGGGGGCTCGCGGCTGCGTCACCAATGGCTCCTTCCGCGATACGGATGCCTGGGCACCGGGCTTCAAGATGCTGGGCGGCTGCCTCGGCCCGAGCCATGCACACGTCCATCTGGTCAGCTTCGGCGAGCCCGTCTCGGTGCTCGGCATGGATGTGCGCCATGACGACATCGTTCACGCGGACCACCATGGCGCCGTCGTCGTTCCGCGCGACTGCGTCAAGCGCCTGCCGGAGGCGGTCGAACGCATTGCCGCCAAGGAGCGGCGCACGCTCGAGCTCTGCGACGCCTCCGACTTCTCGCCGGACCTGATGCGCCGCGTTCTCAAGCAGGGGCATATCCATTGAAGCCGATGCTGCTGGGCATTGCCGGCCTGGGCTGGTGGGGCCAGCGCCTGGTCCGGTCCGTGCAGGGGAAAAGCGACGCGGTGCGCTTTGTCGCCGCCGCCGTGTCCGATCCCGCCAAACGGGCCGATGTCGCCAAGGAGCTGGGCCTCGAACTCACCGACTCCTTCGAAACCCTCGTGCGGGACAGCCGCATCGACGGCGTCGTCATCGCCACGCCGCACTCGCTCCATCCCAAGCAGGTGGAGCTCGCGGCGGCCACTGGCAAGCACGTGTTCTGCGAGAAGCCCTTGGCGCTCACTGCCGCCGATGCGCAACGCGCGATCGCTGCCTGCTCGAAGCACGGCGTCACGCTGGCCGTCGGCCACAACAGGCGATTCGCGCCCAATGTGAGCAGCCTCATCGAGACCGTCAGGAGCGGCGAACTCGGCAAGCTTCTGCACATCGAAGGGCACTGGAGCAACGAGAACACGACCCGCCCCGACTTCGGCGCATGGAGGGCTTCCCCGCTGGAAAGCCCTGGCGCGGGAATGACCGGCACGGGCATCCACGCGCTGGACATCATGACGGCGCTGTTCGGAAAGGCGAACGTGGTTCGGGTTCAGTACCGCGCGCACTCGTCCGCAGGGCAGGCAGCACGCGATGCACTCAGCGTCCTGATGGAGTTCGGCGGGGGCGTCTCCGGGGTGCTGACCACGATCCGGCCGACCCCGCGCTTCTGGCGAGTTCACGTGTTCGGCCTGGAGGGATCGGTCGAAGCCCGCGGAGACACGGAGCTTCGCCTGTACCGCCGTGACCAGGCTCCCATCGTCACCCGGTTTCGCGAGATCGACACGCTGCGCAGCGAGCTGGAGGCGTTCGCGCACAGCTGCGGCGGTTCTGCGCACTATCCCGTGACGGCCGAACAGATGATCCACTGCGCCGGCGCGCTGGAAGGCATCGTGGAGCAGCTACGCACCCAGGAGATCCAACATGGTTGATGCCGCTATCCTGGGGCTCGGCTGGTGGGGCCAGGCACTGGTCTCGGCAGTCCAGGGCAAGAGCGAGCGCCTTCGCTTCGTGAAGGCAGTCGTTCCGGACCCCGCCAAGCGCGCCGCCGTCGCCGAGCCGCTCGGCGTGGCGCTCAGCTCGAGCTATTCGGAAGTCCTCTGCGATCCCTCGATCCAGGCGATCGTGGTGGCCACGCCTCACTCCCTGCATGTCGAGCAGGTCGTTGCCGCCGCACGCGCCGGCAAGGCCGTCTTCTGCGAGAAGCCGCTCTCCCTCACTCGCGACGGCGCCCAGCAATGCGTGGACGCGTGCGCCGCGGCAGGAGTGACGCTCGCGGTGGGGCACAACCGCCGGTTCATGCCTGCCATCGCTTACCTGCAGGACGCGCTCAGCCGAGGGCTGCTGGGTCAGGTGCTCCATCTCGAAGCCCACTCGAGCAATGAAAGTGCCCGCAAGAGCTTCGCCGCCTGGCGCTCCGAGGCCGCGGAATCCCCCGCGGCTGGAATGACCGGCACCGGTATTCACCTTCTCGATCTGGCGATCTCCCTGCTCGGAAGGCCGGACAGCGTCACCGCAAGGGTCTCCGGCATGGAAGCAAGAACACCGCCGGAAGACGCGTGCAACGTGTTCCTCGCCTTCGCCAATGGCGTAACCGCCACCCTTTCCATGGTGCAGACGACACCCCGCTTCTGGCGCATGCACCTCTTCGGCAGCGACGCTTCGCTGGAGATCCTCAACGACGAGGAGATGGTGCTGTACCGCGCCGGGCAGCCACCGCAGCGCCGGCAATTGGCAAAGGTCGATGCACTCCGCCTGGAGCTGGACGCGTTCGCGCAGGCAATCGAGCTCGAACGGCCCTACCCCATCTCGCCCGAGCAGATGGTGTGGACCGCGGCCGTGATGGAGGGCGTTTGCCGTTCGCTCGCAACAAGCCAAGAGGAGCAGCTGTGAACGGGTTCGAGGAACAACTGCGGCCGGCACTGCGTGAGAGCGGGTTGCCGGGCATCGTGTGCGCAGCTGCCGGGCCGAATGCGTTGCTCGACCTCGCATCTCCGGGGCATATCGCCTTCGGCTCGTCGGAAAGGATGTCGCTGGACACCACCTTCTGGATCGCCTCCATCACCAAGCTCGCGACTGCCGTGGCGGTGTTGCAGCTCGTCGAGCGCAAACGGCTGCGGTTCGAGGACGAGGCCGCCGACTACCTGCCCTTCTTCCGCGATCTCGAGGTCCTGACGGAGGTCGGGCTCGTGCCCGCCACGACACGCGTCTCGGTGCAGCACCTCATGACGCACACCGCGGGGTTCGGGTACGAGACATGGAGCCGGCCTCTCGCAGAACATGTGCTGCTGCACAACCTGCCCGCCGCGCGCAGCGGGCTGCGGCGCTCGCTCGAGCGGCCGCTGCTCTTCCAGCCCGGGGACATGTGGAACTACGGCATCGGGATGGACTGGGCAGGTCTGCTGGTGGAGCGCATCGCCGGCTGCAGCCTCGGCGAGTACCTGCGCGCCCATGTGTTCGAGCCCCTCCAGATGCATTCGACTGGATTCGCGCCCCGGGCCGATGCGATCCGGGCTGCCCTGTACGCCCGTCAAGCGGACGGCTCGCTCGCAAGCGCGCCGAACGCATCGAATCCGGATCGCGACTTCGATGCCGGGGGAGCGGGACTGTACGCCACGCCTCGGGACGTGCTGCGGCTTCTTCAGTCCATCCTGCGTGCGGCGCAGGGCAGCACGCAGGAGGTGCTGCAGCCGCAGACCGTCGCCGAGGCCCGCCGCAACCAGATCGGATTGCTCGAGGTACGCGACCTTCCCACCTGCGCGCCGGAGCGCAGCAGCGATCTTGTCATGTCGCCCGGCACAAAGAAGTGGAGCCATTTCGGCCTGCTCCATCTGGAGGCACAACCGGGCGGCCGGTCGGCGAACAGCATCTCGTGGGCCGGCATCGCCAACACCTTCTTCTGGATCGACTTTGAAGCAGGTCTCGCAGCCGTCGCGTTCGCGCAGAGCCTGCCCTTCCTCGATCCAAGCGTGCTTGCATTGGTCGGCCGGTATGAGCGTTGTCTGTATGCCGGTCTGCGCGCCGGATGACAGCGCTCCTGTCGCGTCACTCGCCATGAGACACGCCGGGCCCGGTTGGGAAAGGCCGAGCCAGCCCGGCGTCGCCACCGCTATGACCCTTGCTCGGCCTGCACGAGGTTCACCGGCGTGCCTTTGGCAAAAGCCTCGATGTTGTCGATGAGCTGATCGGCAAGGCCCTGCACCGCCTCGTCGCTCGCCCAGGCCACGTGCGGAGTCAGCAGGAAGTTCGGCCGGTCCAGCAACCCCGTGAACGGATGGTCGGGCGGAGGCGGCTCGACGCTGACGACGTCGAAGGCAGCGCCGGTGATCTGCCCGGCGTCCAGTGCGGAGCCGACGGCGCTTTCGTCGACGAGCCCGCCGCGCGCCGTGTTGATCAGCAAGGGCTGGCGAGTCATGCGCCGGAACTCGCCGGCACCGATCATGTTGCGCGTGCTCGGCATCAGTGGACAATGCAGCGTGAGGACGTCGGAGCGTTCGAGCACCTGCTCGAAGGGCGTGTACAGCGGGCCCATGTCCGCACGCCCCTTGTAGGCAGCGAACAGGACGTCCATGCCCAAGGCCCGCCCCACGGCCGCGACCGCCTGGCCCAGTGCACCATCGCCGATGATGCCCAGCGTCGAGCCGGCGAGATCCCGGATCGGATGATCGAAGAAGCAGAACTGCCCTGCCTCCTGCCAGCGGCCGGCGCGGACCGCATCCCGGTAGGCGCAGATGCTGCGACGCAGGGCGAAGATCAGTGCGAAGGTGTGCTCGGGGACGGTGTGAACCGCGTAGTTGCGGATGTTGCTGACGGCGATCCCGCGCCTGGCACAAGCGACCAGATCGATGTTGTCGGTGCCGGTCGCGGCCACTGCGATCAAACGCAGGCGCGGCGCGGCCGCGATCGATCGGGCGCCCAGTTTCACCTTGTTGACGATCACGATATCGGCCTCGGCCAGGCGCTCGGCGAGCTGGTCCTGCGAGGTCCGATCGTGGATCTGCAGGTGATGGGCAAAGTCGGGCTTTCTGAGCACGGTCTGGGGCGAAATCGTGGCGCGGTCGAGGAAAACGATGTTCATGGGAATGCTGGAGAAGATGAAGGATTGCGTGCTCGGCTGGGCAGCTCACTCGAAGCGGATGTCGTTCTCCTTGGCGATCTTTCCCCACTTGAGGTACTCGGATTGATGAAAGCGGCGGAAGTCCTGCATGGCACTGCCGATGCATTCCAGGCCGAGGTCAGAAAGCCGGGCCTTCATCTCGGTGCTGTGCATGATCCGCACGGCCTCCGCGTTCAGCCTCGCCACGATCTCGCCCGGCGTGCCGGCCGGCACGAAGAGCGCATGCCAGCCGTCCGCCTCATAGCCCGCGAGGGTCTCGCTCACCGTGGGTACCTCCGGCAGTACCGTGGAACGCTTGACGCTGGTGGTCGCCAGTGCCTTCATCTTCCTCGAGCGAACAAGCGGAATGGTCGTGGTTGCCGCCTCGAAGCCGATCTCGACGAGGCCGCCCATCATCTCCGGCAGCGGTGAGGTCCTGTAAGGGATGTGCCGCATGGTGGTGCCGGCCAGGTTGTTCAGGTACTCCATGCGAATGTGCGTGGCGGACCCGATGCCGTAGGACGCATAAGTGATGGAGCCCGGCTTGTCTTTGGCTGCAGCGATCAGCTGCTGCAGCGAGTCATAGGGCCGCGTGGGCGGTGTGATCAGGTAGAAGGGCACGCTCGTGAGCTGCGTGACGGGCAGGAAGTCCTTGAAGGGGTCGTAGGGCGTCTTGCTGTTGATGTGGGGCATGACTGCCATCAGTGCATCGACTCCGAGCAACAACGAGTAGCCGTCGGCCGGACTCTTTGCCACGTTGTCCGTGCCGATGATCCCTGCTGCCCCGACCCGGTTGTCGATCACCACCGGCTGCTTCAGCGCGACGGAGAGCTGGTCTCCAAGAAGCCGCGCGACCACGTCGACCGAATTGCCGGCGGCGAAGGGAACGACGATGCGAAGCGGTCGGCTCGGCCATGGACTCTGGGCCCGGATCGCCTTTGGAGCGCCGACCACGGCGGCGCCGATCGCGACCATGGCCGAGCGCCGGTTCATGCGGAAATGAGGTCTCATGGTTAGCGTCTCCTTCTTGCCCGCAGGCGGGCTTCAATGCGGCAGGACCTGTTCTTCCTGTAGCCGGCGCAGCCAGTAGGCGATGGCGTCCTCCGTATCGAGGAACTCGTTGAATCCATGGCTTCTGAGCTTCAGACCGTCCAGCACGGAATGGGGCGGGTACTCGAACCCGTAGCCGAAGGCCCGGTCCGCGAACTGCCAGGATCTGTCCAGCAGCTTGGCCAGCGAGGTCTGCTTCAGGGCGTGTCGCTTGGCGATCCGCCCCCAGACCTCCTCGTGCCGGGGCATCGCGTCCGCAAGGCAGAGCGGTTCGGGCTCGCCCGCCTCCATGCCGAAATGGCGCGCGATGCCCGGCCAGATGTCCTTCCAGGCGAACACGTCGCCGTTGACGATGTTGTAGGTTTCCCCGCCGCAGATCTCGTGCGTACCCACGAATTCGGCGGCCTTGGCAATGAGGCGCGAATCGCTCGCGCCGTACACACCGTACGCGCCGCCCGGGAAGCACAGAGGCCTGCCGAGCTCGCGCTGGATCGCGGCAAAGGCGCCGATGGCCAGCACGATGTTCATCGGCGTGCCGGCCACCGTCCCGAGCACGAGCTGAGGACGAAGAATGGAGAAAGTCCACCCCCGATGAGCCTTGCGCTCGCGCAGCAGGTCTTCCTGCAGCCAGTAGAAGTTCTTGTGCGGATGCCGCGGCACCCTCTCCTTGCATGGGACCGGCGTAGGCCCGAGGTGCAGCCCGTAGGCCTTGGCCCCTTGCAGCAGCGTGATGTGGCGCAGTTCGGGGGCCGCGCGATCGAGCACGTCGAGCACGTTCCTCAGCATCGAAAGATTGGTTGCCATCTGCTCCTCGTCCCTCCAGCTTGCGACGAGGTTCGGCTTTTCATAGAGCGCGGTGTAGAGGACGTGGGTGACCCCGCGCACGGCACTCAGGCCCTCCACGCAGGCGGACTTGTCGGTGAGGTCGATCTGCAGCTGTCGAACGGAGTCGGGAAACGGCAAGGTGCGGCGGGCGACCGCCGTCACCTGCCAGTCCTGGATCCTGCTGAAGTGCTCCACGGCCGCGGCCCCGACAAGCCCGGTGGATCCGATGATGAGGATGTGGTGTTTGATGATCTGCTCCTGGTTGGAAGGTGCTGGCGGTGCCCAGGCCCGCCTACGGGCCTGACAGCGAGGCCCCTCTGACCTTCAGCTGGATGCGCCACAAGTAGGAAGGCCCCGTCATGTACAGCGTGTCGCCCTCGGCACCGCCGAAGGCAAGATTGGTCAGTCGCTCGCGTGTCTGGATGACCCCCAGATGGGTTCCGTCAGGAGCGATCACCCAAAGGCCGCGTGGCCCGGTGCAATAGACATTGCCGTGCATGTCCACCTTCATTCCATCCGGCACGCCGGGGGAAGCGTCGGAATTCATGTCGGCGAACAGGTCGCGGCGCCCCAGCGGACCATCGCGCCCGGCGTCGAAGCGCCAGATCAGCTTCCGGCGGGTGTCGTTGACGTAGAGGTACCGCTCGTCTGGAGAGAACACCAGTCCGTTGGCCGCGTCGAAGTCCCCGTGCAGCATCTGCAAACCTCCCTGCGCGATGCGGTACACGGCGGAAGTGGCAACGCCACGGTAGCGACCGTCCTTGGGTTCCCGCATTTCCGCAGAAGAGTCGGTGAAGTACACCGTGCCGTCGCTCCTGACGACCAGATCATTGGGGGTATTAAGCCGGCGGCCCTCGAAGGACTCTGCCAACACGGTCCGCCGGCCGTCCGGCTCCAGTCGGCCCACGTGCCGCGGTCCGTAACCGCAATAGAGGATGCGCCCCTGCCGGTCCAGCGCCAGTCCGTTCGGCCCCTTGAGCTGCACGCGCCGGGAACCAAGGTCGATCTCGCGAACGCAGGATGCCGGCGAAGAATCGAAGAATGAGTCGGCAATGATGCGCAGGCCCGTGCGGCAGTCCAGTGCGAGGATGGCATCGCTGGCGATGTCCGTGAAGATCAGGTGTCCGCCGCTCGGCGTTTGCACCCAAACCGGTCCCTCGAAAAACGCGGCCTGATCCTTGAGGATCTTCTCGACCTGCGCATCGCTGTCCACCAGCGCGTCCAGGCGGGGATCCAGGCGCAGCACGTCACCTATCGGGCTCATGGCATTCTCAGTCCGCACGAATTTGGTATTGCCGGGCAATCTTGCCCCACTTGTCGAACTCCGACTTGATGAGCGCCGAGCACTGGCCGGCAGTGCTTCCGACGGCCTGCAGACCGAGGTCGGCAATGCGGGATCGCACCTCGGGGGCCTTCAGCGCCTTCACGGCTTCGGCATTCAGCCGGTCGATGACGGCGGGTGGCGTGCCTGCAGGCGCAACCAATGCCATCCAGCCATCGTTGTCGAAGTTGGGCACGATCTCGGCGACGGCGGGCACGTCCGGCAGCGCCGCCTGACGCGTAGCGCTCGTGACGGCGAGTGCGCGCAGCTTTCCGCTCCTGACCAGGGGAATGGCCGTCGTCGCCGGCTCGAAAGCCATGGCGATGTTCCTGCTCATCACATCCGGAAGCGGGCTGCTCTTGTACGGCACGTGCAACAGGCTCACACCCGTCATGCTGCTGAGCATCACCATGCGCATGTGCGCGCCCGAACCCACACCGAGGGAGCCGTAGGTCAGGAAGTCGGGCTGCGCTTTCGCCGCCTCCAGCATCGCGGCCAAGGTCTTGAACGGCTGGTCAGGCGCGGTCACCAGGTAGAAAGGCCCGTACGCAACCTGGGTGACGGGCACGAAATCCCTCAATGGGTCGTATCTCAGCTTGGCGTAGATGTGGGGCAGCACGCCCAGGATGGACTCGACCGGAAGAAACAGCGTGTATCCGTCCGCGGGCGCCTTTGCTGCGACTTCCGCGCCGATGATCCCGGACGCACCGGCGCGGTTGTCGACGATGATCGGCTGCCCCAGCGCCTGTCCCATCTTGTCCGCGAGCAGCCGCGCGACCACGTCCGGCGAAACCCCGGCGGCGAAAGGAACGATGAGCGTGATGGGCTTGCTCGGCCATGCCGTCTGTGCAGCCGGCCGGGGCGTGACTGCGAGCAGGCCGCAAGAGCCCAAGGCGGCCAGTACGGTGCGACGGTTGTACGCTTGCATGCATGTCTCCTGGCCGCCTAGCTGCACGACGTGCTTGATCGACAACGGCTGAGATCAGTGTGATCGAACTCGAGACCGCGCGATCGATGTACCGCGCATATGTGTTATTCGGCTGAGTCCAGCCGCTGCACCCTCAGCTCAAAAAAGACTTAGTCTCGTGAAGACTTCGGTTGACGCAGATGTTGGCCACTGGCTCCAACCTGCTCGCGCATCTCTGGAGTGACTTCGAACAATCGGGCCAGGAATTCGCACAGGCTTGCGCTGGCCTCGCTCGCGCCGACCGACGGCTTCAACAAGCCGAGGGGTTCCATCGGGATGTCGCTGCTGACCCAGATCTCGGCGAGTTCGCGTGCAAGCAGATGAGGCCGCACAAAACTCAGCGGCAGCAACGCGAGCAGATCGCCTTGCCGCAAGAGCCACGCCATCATGCTGTCCGAACGCGTGACCAGCGGATGGGTCTTCGGCGTACCGGGGAAACGCTCCGCGAGTGCGTCGAATTGCTCCCTTGCCACGGATCCTGCCGGCGCCAGCAACCAAGTCTCGCCACCGAGGCTCTTCCAGCTCACGCGCTTGGCATGGGCCAGGCGATGATTCACCGAGCACACCACGGCGAAGCGATCCTGCACCAGAGGATGGAAGTGCCACCCTTCGGGATTGACCATGCGCTGGCGGCAGGCGACAAGGTCGACCTCACCTCTGGTGATCGCCAGGAGCTGGTCATCGTTCTCGGCCTCGCGCAGATGCACCCGGATGTCCGGCCAGCGCGCGTTGAACTGCGGGATCGCTTCCACCAGCAGCCCGTTGACGGCTGCCGCGGAGGCAATGAGCCGGACGCTGCCGCGGCCGGCGCTGCGCCGGGCGGTGACGATCTCGGCGCTTTCCGTCACCCCCAGCAACACCTGCCGCGCCACCGGCAGCAGATCGGCGCAGGCCGGCGTGGGCCGGACCCCGCGGGCATGCCGGTCGAAGAGCCGGATGTCCAGCAGCTGCTCGAGGTAGCCCAGCATCTGCGTCACCGAGGACTGCGTGGTGCCGATCGCATCGGCCGCGCGCTGCACGCTGCCCAGCTCCGCGAGCTTCAGCAGCACCTGCACATGGCGGAACTTTCCGCGTGCGAGCAGCCGGTTGACGAGGACGGAGGCGGACTGTTCCAAGGTATCGCCCAGTCTAATACCTCCCACCCACTATTAATTGGGCGCCGCCGCCCGGACTCTGCAAGATGCGCCTGCAGAACAAAGGAGACAGAGTGAGCTGCACGACCTCTTGCGGCATCCGGCGCCGCGGAATCCTCGTCGCCGGCGCGGTCCTGATGGCCGGCGCCAGCCCGTCGATGCACGCGCAGGCCGCCGATTTCCCCACGCGTCCCATCCAGCTCGTGGTTGCTGCCCCGGCGGGCGGTCCCTCGGACGCGGTCGCGCGGATGCTGGCGGAGGACATGGCGAAGGTGCTCGGCCAGTCCGTCATCGTCGACAACAAGCCGGGCGCGGGCGGCGCCATCGCCGCCGATGCCGTGGCGCGCGCGGCGCCGGACGGCCACACCCTCATGCTGTCCTGGATCGGCAACGCGACGAACCAGACCTTGTTGCCCCGGCAGGCCCTCGACATCAATCGCGACTTCGTGCACATCACCCAGGTGGTCTCCGGCGCCAATGTGCTGGTGGCGCGGCCCGGTGTTGCCGGGTCCCTGAAGGAGCTGCTGTCGCTCGCCAAGGCGCAGCCCGGCAAGCTGAGCTACGCGAGCGCGGGCAACGGCTCGTCCGGCCACCTCGCGATGGAGATGCTGAAACAGCGCGCGGGCGTTTCCCTGGTCCACATTCCCTACCGCGGCGGCGCGCCGGCGCTCAATGACCTGCTGGGCGGCCAGGTCGACCTGATGTTCCTCAACCAGGACGCCGTGATGCCCTATGTGCGCAGCGGCCGGCTGGTCGCGCTGGCGATCAGCGGCAGCGCGCGCAACGCGCAGCTGGCCGAAGTGCCGACGGTGGCCGAGTCCGGCTTCCCCGGCTTCGAGGCGACCGCATGGGCCGGCCTCTCCGCGCCGCGCGGCACGCCCGAGGCGGTGGTGCAGCGCCTGCACGCCGCGGCGCTGAAGGTCTTGCAAGGTCCCTTCCGAGCGAAGCAGGAGGCGATCGGCGCACAGGTGGTCGGCTCCGGGCCGTCCCAGTACGCCGCCTTCGTGCGCAGCGAGACCGACAAGTGGGCCGCCGTCATCAAGACCGCAGGCATCCGACCCGACTGACATGAACCACACGCTTTCGATCGGCTCCTTCGAACTGGAGTCAGGCCCGGTGCTGCCCGCCGTGCACGTCGGCTACGTCACGCACGGCACGCTGGCGCCCGACGGCCGCAACGCCGTGCTGGTGACGCATGGCTACACCAGCGGTCCCTCCATGCTGTCGCCGGGCCACCTGACCGCGGAAGGGTCCTGGGCGCCGCTGCTCGGTCCGGGGCGCCCGCTGGACACCGAGCGCTTCTTCATCGTCTGCTCGAACATGCTGGGCTCCGCCTTCGGCACCACCGGACCGGCCAGCGTCGACCCGGCGACGGGCCGATCATGGGGCGGCGATTTCCCCGCGATCACGCTGGGCGACATCGTCGGCGTGCAGCATCGCCTGCTCGCGCAACTCGGTGTCAGGCACCTGAAGGCGGTGGTCGGGCCCTCCTATGGCGGCTGGCAGGCGCTGCAGTGGGCGCTCGACCACCCCGACATGGTCGACGCCATCGGCGTGCTGATGTCGGGCCTGACGCATCCGCCGGGCCTGAGCGCCGCTTCCGTGCGCGCCCGGTTCACCGAAAGCCCGCAGTGGCATGGCGGCCGCTACTACGAGCACGGCGGCATGTACCAGGACCTGCTGCAGATGCGCCTGCAGACGCTGCGCTCCTATGGCCTGGAGCGGCTCTACGAGGACCGCATGCCCGATCCGCAGGAGCGCCAGGCCGCGCTCGAGCGGCCGGCCCGTGAATGGGCTGCGCGTTTCGATCCGCACAGCATGGTGGTGCTGGCCGGCGCGGCCGAGCGCTTCGACGTACGCGCGCGCATGGCGCAGATCCGCGCCCGGCTGCTGTTCGTCGTCTGCACCACCGACGCGATCTTCCCGCCCGATCCACAGGTGCGCTTGCTCTTGCAGCGCACGCGCAGCGTGCACCGCTATCTCGAACTGGACAGCCCCTACGGCCACATGGCGTCCGGCATCGAATGGCGCCGGCTCGAGCCCGAGCTGCGATGGCTGCTCGCCAACCCCGCCAAGCCAGTGAATCGATAGACCAATACACAACACAGGAGACAAGACGATGAAGAACGACTCGCGCACGAAGAAGCGCCCCGCGCCGTGGGCCGCACTCGGCCTGCTCGCCGCACTCGCCGGCTGCGGCGGCGGTGGCGGTGGCATACGTTTCACGCCCCCTGCTCCGCCACAGCAAGCCACGACGCTGAGCTGCGACGACAACATGAAGACCGCCTTCAAGCCGGACGCGCACACCACCGTCACGCTGGTCCAGGCCTTCAAGGCCGGCGACGCCCTGAAGCTCGCCAACACGCCCGCCACGCCCGCACCGCCCGTGGCCGGCATCGACACCTGCCTGGTCAAGCTGCTGGTGGGCCCCGGCAACCCCGGCCCCGCCGGCGCGCCCTCGACCTCCGCCGGCATCGGCATCGAGGTCTGGCTGCCCAAGCCGAGCGCCTGGAACAAGATCGTCCGCGCCTTCGGCAGCGGCGGCTGGGCCGGCGGCGTCCATGCCGACACCACGCAGATCGGCTCGCGCGCCCAGTTCATCCCGGCGCTCAACGCCGGCTACGCGATCGGCGCCTCCGACCACGGCCATGCACTGTTGAACAACGGCTCCTTCGCCATGAACCCCGACGGCACCATCAACACCGTGCTGTGGCAGGACTTCGCCGAGCGCAGCATGCACGAGATGGCGCTCAAGACCAAGGCCCTGGTGAAGGCCTACTACGGCGAGGCGCAGGCCTATGCCTACTGGGACGGATTCTCCACCGGCGGACGCCAGGGCTACAAGATCGCGCAGAAGTATCCGGCGGACTTCAACGGCATCCTGGCCGGCGCGCCGGCTTTCAACTGGAGCAAGTTCATCACTGCAGAGCTGTACCCGCAGGTGGCGATGCAGCGCGAGCTCGGCGCGCCGATGGCCGCGGCGAAGCTGAACTTCGCGAGCGGCGCGGCCGTCAAGGCCTGCGACACCCTGGGCCTGGGCTTCCTGCTCGACCCGCTGCAGTGCCGCTACGACCCGACCAAGGATGCCGATGTGCTGTGCGCGGGCGTCGCCGGCAACGGCGTGACCGGCGCGAGCACCAGCGCGTCCTGCGTGAGTCTGGCGGAAGCCCGCGTGATCAACCAGATCTGGTACGGCCAGACGGCGAGCGGCAGCACACCGGACCCGGCCGGCGACAACGGCAGCGGCACGGCCCTCGGCAGCGCGGATCACCTGTGGTGGGGCCTGACGCGCGGCACCAACCTGGCCGTGTCGCTCGCCGGCAGCAACCCGTTCCCGATCGCGACCGACCAGGTGGCGCTGGAGTTCCAGGATCCGAGCTATGCCGGACCCAGCTTCACCAACGCGAGTGGCAACGGCACGAGCAAGTGGAAGGCGCTGGACTATGCAGGCCTCGCGAATGCTTATGCGCAGGGCATCGTCTTGCAGCCGCAGTTCAGCTCCATCAACACCGACGATCCGAACCTGGCCGGGGCGCGCGACGCCGGCACCAAGATCCTGTCCTACCACGGCCTGGCCGACGACAAGATCATGCCGCAGGGTTCGATCAACTACTTCACCCGCGTCTCCGCCGCGATGGGCGGCAACGCCGAGGTGCAGACGTTCAATCGTCTCTTCCTCATCCCCGGCCTGGCGCACGACAGCACTTTCGCGAGCAGCGCGTCCATCGATTCCGCGACCGGCGCCAACCTAGCGGCCCGGCGGGTGCCGCTGCCGCAGCCCGCGGGAGGACGCGACGAGTTGTTCGCCGCGCTTCGAAACTGGGTCGAGAACGGTGTTGCGCCAACGCGGATCAACTTGGCCTCCTCCGATGGCAGCGTGGGCATGCCCTTGTGTTTGTATCCGCAGAAGGCGAGCTATTCGGGCAGCGGCTCGCTCGCGGTGGCCAACAACTATGAATGCAAATGAACGTGGCGCCGCTCCTTGAGGGGCGACATGGGACCAGCACTACGGCCAGCTTGTCCTGCGTCGATACGCTGCTGCGCCGCGCTGGCGCATGGGTCGGTGCCGAGCACCGAGCAAGGCCTCATTCAGCCGATGCTGGTGTGAGAAAGCCGGCTAATCGCTCCCACATCTCGACAGGGTTCGAGTACATCGGGAAATGTCCGCTGCGGGAGATCTCTGCCAGCTTGACGCCATTGGCGCGCAGATGCGGCAGGTACGACAGGGACGCGTTCTGCTCACCATACATGAACATCCGCGGGAACGGCATGGACAAGAATTTCGTCATCAGGTCACCATGGTCCGACAACTCGACCATGGACGTGAAGATGCCGCGCACCGCCTCCACCCGCACCTTGTGACGCAGACTCGACGCATAGAGCGCACTCGAATAGAACGGCGAGCGCCAAGTCCGCTCGATGAAGTCTTCGAAGAAGGCATCCGCAGTGTCCGCAGGATAGTCGACCACCTGCCGGCTCAGAAAGCAGTCCTCGGGGGCCACATTGCCCTCGATGTCCACAAAGCTCAACAGACGATGCGACTGTTCATGAGCCAGCATGAGCGCTGTCAGACCTCCCATCGAATGCCCAACGAGGTGGAAATTACCGATCCCGAAGCGCTCGAGCACCGCCTTCGCGGTTGCCACGAGGAAAGGGATCGAAACCTTCGATGGATCGCCGCAGCGTGTGGCTCCACAGCCTGGAGCGTCGTACGCGATGAACGGACGTCCCGCGAACGCCGGGTGACGGACGATGTCGACGTAGTCCTCTTTGGTCGAGCCGAATCCATGCAGGAACACGATCGGTGCCAGTTCGCCTGCTCGGTGCACCGTGGCTACTTCGAGCTCGACGCCCTGCACGTGCAATGTCACGGTCTCTTTTGCGATCTGATCGTGTGTCGGCATGTCTTTCCTTGGTGTTGCGATGGGCTGAAGCGCTTGATCGCGCCACCACGGGTGGCAACACTGTCGTGCCCTACTTCTCTTCTGTAAATTCCGTTCGCTGGAACCTTTCCATATGTCAAACCTATCGTTAGAGGGATGCTCTCGCACTCTGACGGATCACATCGATCACGCTGCCGTCGCGGTATTCGACGACGCCAACGATGCGCGTGTCCTTTTGATCAGGAGCGCGTAGCTGCGCGCCATTGGAAATCGAGAGTGCGCGTGCCCGCAGCTGTTCGATGCCGAGCACCTCGAGTCCGGCGGCGCGAAAGCGGCCACGAAGGTCCTCGCGAGACGGATGCACTGCGACGCCGGCTTCGGTCACCACGGCGTCGATGGTCGCGCCGGGCGTCGTGATGCAGCCCACCCGTTCCACGATCTTCGGCCCCGCGGTCGCGGCGAGTCGGGTTGCCACCAGAGCCAGCTTGGCGCCGGCCGCCGTGTCGGCGTGCCCCCCAGAACCGCCGAGGATGATGCCGTCCGTCCCGGTCGTCACGTTGACGTTGAAGTCGAGATCGATTTCGGCGGCGCCAAGCAGCATCGCATCGAGCTGATCGACCACAGGACCGCGGTTGTGCGGATTGGCGTACAGCGACGCAGACATCGCCTGATGCCTGCGGTCCGTCCTGTAGGACTCGACGGCCTTCAGATCGAAGCACTGCACGTCGAAAACGGTCCGGAAGAGCCCTGCCTCCAGCATGTCGACGAGGTAGCCGGTGACTCCCCCCGCCCCGAAGCTACCCTGTACCTTGCCTTCGATCATCAGCGACTTCACGTAGATCGAGGTGGCGAGCGACACGCCACCGGCGCCGGTCTGGAAGGAGAAGCCTTCGCGCAGCAGCCCGGAAGCCCTGATCACCTGGGCGGCGGTGGAGGCAATCTGCAAACCCACCGCCTCGGTGGTCGGCCGCGTGCTGCCCGAGAGAATGCCCGCCGGGTCCCCGATCGAATCGACCCGGACGACGAAGTCGACTTGTTCTTGAGAGATATCGATCGGGCACACCGGGTGCGGAAGCACGTGGTCCGTGACGGCGACGACACGATCGGCGTACTGGACGTCGACCATCGCATAGCCGAGCGGCCCACATGCCGCCGGCCCCTGGGCGCCACTCAGATTACCCTGCCGGTCCGCCGCCGGCGCGGCGATGAAAGCGACATCGATATGCAGTTCGCCGGACTCGATCGCACGCGCCCGGCCGCCGTGCGTCTGCATGACGACGGGCGTCGTCAACGCCCCTTGCGACAAGGCGACGGCCACCGGCCCGGCAACGTAGGCGGTTGCGAGCCGCGAGACAACGCCGCTGCGCATGTGCTCGACAAGCGGCGCATGCACCGGGAACAGCGAGCTTGCGGCGATCCTGAGATCCTTCAACCCGCGCCGCGCTGCGACGGCAAGCACCTGGTTCAACACCTGGTCGCCGTTGCGCAGGTGGTGGTGGAACGACAGTGTCGCGCCATGGCCGATGTTGCAGGCATCGAAGGCTGCCTCGATGTCGCGCAGCATCTTGTCCCGGCCGGCGACGGCGGGACAGACCCGTGCCGCTGCCCGCGTGACCTGGGCTGGAGGCTGCACCAGCCCTTGGAACGGCCGTACCGGACCGAATCCCTCGATGAAAGCAGGAAGTTCGCGGGAGCTCATGGCAACTCACCCTCCCGGCCGGCCGCCGGCTCGCGCGAGCGTGCGGCGGGCCTGGAGCACGACGGGGAGATCCACCATGCGCCCGTCGAGCTGCACGGCCGCGCCACCCGAGGCCGCATCTGCGGCAAGCACGCGTTCGGCCCATGCCACCTCCGCTGCACTGGGCGACATTGCCTCGTGAACCATTGCAATCTGGTTCGGGTGGATGCAAAGCTTGCCGCCGAAGCCCAGCCGAAGCGCGCGCCGCGTATCGCTGCGCAGCAGTTCCTCGTTCACGATGTCGACGGTGACGCCATCCACGGCAGGTGCCAGCTTGTGGACACGCGTTGCCATGGCGATGGCGAAGCGCAGGGGCATCAGCTCGGGCTCCCCCTCGGAGCACTGCAAGCCGGTGTCGGCCATGAAATCGATATGCCCCACCACCAGGCGAAGCACATTCGCCGCGCCGGCAAGCGAATCAAGTGCAGCGTATCCCGCCGCGCTTTCAATGAGCGGAAGGATTGCCGCCGCAGGCGCGCTCCCAGCCACGAGAGACAGGGTTCCCACGGACTCCGCCTTCGGCACCATGACCGCATCGGGCGCCTCCAGTTGAGCCAGCCATCCGAGGTCTTCGCGTCCCCCCAGCTGGTCGGCCGAATTGATGCGCAGCACGAGCGGAGTTGGATACTTCCTGAGGCCCTGCCAGGCTCGGGCAATGGCCTCGCGTGCGCTGGCCTTGGCCGCCGGCGGCACACTGTCCTCGAGGTCGATCACAACGGCATCCGCGCCGCTTTGGAATGCCTTCTCGAAGCGCTCGGGGCGGTTGCCTGGAACGAACAGGAAGGTTCTTGCCGTGGCAAGGGAGTTGTTCGGTGTCATGGATCTAGTCAGGCCGCTCAGCCTGCGAAATGGGACAGCACCAGGGCGCGCAGGATATGCAGGCGTCCGGTGAAGAAATGGTCGGCGCCCGGCACCACGACGACGGGCTGCGCCCGCGGCCGCGCCCATTCGAAGACGGAGGCCAGCGGCACGCGCTCGTCGCTCTCGCCGTGGACGACGAGCGCATCGGGAACATTCGCGGGCGTGTCGTAGTGGCGCTGCCCTGCGACCTCGCCCGCCGGCATGCCCGCCAGGCAGACCCGCCACGCAGGGGTTCCGCCCTCGGCAAGTGCGCGCGCGACGCGCGCCTGGACGAAGGCGCCAAAAGAAAAGCCCAGCAGTCCGAGGCGCAACGACGGGTAACCATCGACCAGGTGCTCGCGCAACGCGAGCACGTCTTCCGTCTCGCCGATGCCTGCGGCATGGGCGCCTGCACTGCGCCCTACGCCCCGGAAGTTCGGCCGCGCGACGATCCATCCGGCCTCACAGAGCGCCCGGGCGAGCAAATGAGGCACCTTGTGCATGGCATGGCCACCCAGCAGTGGCTGCGGATGGGCCACGATCGCCATGCCCACTGGCGAACGGACGGGGACATCGAAGATGACCTCCATGTCGCCCGCAGCGCCCTGCAGCAGCCGGGGGCCGCTCTGGCGAAGCTCAAGGCTGTGCGCCGCCGTGTCCATCGTCCTAACCCAGCGATGCAACCAGTTCCGGCACGGCCTTGAACAGGTCGGCTTCCAGCCCATAGTCGGCCACCGAGAAGATCGGCGCTTCCGGGTCCTTGTTGATCGCCACGATCACCTTCGAGTCCTTCATG
>NZ_FMZU01000021.1 GCF_900101545.1 Variovorax sp. CF079
TCAACGACTGGTCGGCCCGCGACATTCAGGCCTGGGAGTACCAGCCGCTCGGGCCCTTCCTGTCGAAGAACTTCGCCAGCACGCTCTCGCCCTGGATCGTGACGATGGAGGCGCTCGCGCCCTTCCGCGCCGCCTTCGAGCGCCCGGCCGGCGATCCGCAGCCGCTGCCCTACCTCGATGCACCCGCCAACCGCGAAAGCGGCGCGCTCGACATCACGCTCGAGGTGTGGCTGCAGACGGCGAAGATGCGCGAAGCCGGCGAGGGCGCCGTGCGCCTCACGCACGGCAACGCCCGCGACGCCGCCTACTGGACGGCCGCGCAGCTCGTCACGCACCACACGGTGAACGGCTGCAACCTGCAGCCGGGCGACCTGCTCGGTTCGGGCACGCTCTCGGGCCCGAAGCCCGATGAGGCCGGCTCGCTGCTCGAGCT
Source organism: Variovorax sp. CF079 (assembly GCF_900101545.1). GTDB lineage: Bacteria > Pseudomonadota > Gammaproteobacteria > Burkholderiales > Burkholderiaceae_C > Variovorax. Next base: position 434 of record NZ_FMZU01000021.1, read on the forward strand.
CACGCTGGGCGGCAAGCAGCCGATCCTGCTTCCCAACGGCGAGCGCCGTAGCTTCCTCGAAGACGGCGATACGCTCAGCCTGCGGGGCTTCTGCGAGCGCGAAGGCGCGGTGCGCATCGGGCTGGGCGAAGTCAGCGCGACGGTCGAAGCGGCCGGCGCCTGAGCGTTCACGGCCTCGGTTCGGACGAGGCACGCTCCTACGCGGCGTTCCGCGACCGGCCCCGATACTGCAAACCCTTGTTTCAGGGGTATTGCCGTGAACGTGCTGATCGTCGACGACAACAAGGCCGCGGCCGATCTGCTGCGGGAACTGCTGGCGCTGCAGGACCATGAGGCGCATTGCACCTACACCGCGCAACAGGCGATCGCCGCCGCCGCCGAGAAAGCCTTCGATGCGGCGCTGGTCGATCTGGTGCTGCCGGATCTCCCCGGCGCCGAGCTTGCGCGGCGCATGCGTGCAAGCGCCGGGAACAAGCCGCTGTTGCTGATCGCGATCTCAGGCTTCGGCGCCGACGAGGCCGGCGGCACGACCACGCCGGGCCTGTTCGACCATCATCTGCAGAAGCCGATCGACTTCGAAGATCTGGATCGCATCCTGGCGCCGCCTGCCGCACGATGAAGGCAACCCCCGGAGCCCGCAGTTGGATGGCTGCCGGCGTGCGCCACGAACTGCTCACGCGCGTCTTCCCGGCGCTGCGCCACGACCTGGCGTCGCCGGTGTCGGTGATCCGGATGGCCATGCTGATGTTCAAGCGCCAGGCGACGGTGAAGCCCGCCGACGCCGCGGCCTGGCAGGAGAGAGTGGCGCTGGTGGAAGGCCAGGTCGGTGCGCTGGCGACCGGCGTGCGTTCCCTTCGCGACTGGGAGCTGGCCGTCAGCGACGAGGGCGTGACCCGCAGCGCGCTGGTGGCCCAGTGCACCGGGCTGATGCGCGCCGCCTTCGGACTGAACGGCATCCGGCTGCATGTCGGCGAGGGGCTGGCGCCCGGAGAGGGCGAGCAGCGCTTTCCGGCCGGCGCCGCGCTGCGCTACATGTGTCTCGGCGTCCTGAGCTATCTGCAGGACGGCGCACCGCAGCTCGGCGCGGTGCACATCGAACCCGAAGGCCGCGACATCGTGCGCTTCAGCGCGACACGCGGGGCAGCCGAGCTCGCGGAGCTGGCGGATCCGCACCGGGCGCCACGCAAGCTGGCGATCGATGCCGTCGCGCTGCAGTTGCTGGCCGAAGACCTGGGCTACTTCGTGGCGCTGGACGGTGATACGGTGCGCCTCTCGCTGGTGCGCCGCTCGAACCAGTGATGGATGCAGGCCAGGAGCGCATTCGGCTCCGCGGGCTTGACGAAGTGGTGATCGAAGCCGGCGCCGAGCGCGGCCTGGCGGTCTTCGTTCTGGCCGTAGCCGGTCAGCGCGATCAGCAGCGCGTCTTCGGTCTCGGGCATCTTGCGCATCCGGCGCGCGACCTCGTAGCCGTCGAGCAGCGGCAGTCCGATGTCCAGCACGACGACGCTGGGCCGGTACGCCGCGACGATCGCGAGCGCCTCCTCGCCATCGCCCGCCGTGCGAACCTGGTGGCCTTCGAGCTCGAGGACCGCCGCGACGCCTGCGGCCGCGTCCCGGTTGTCGTCGACGATCAGGATGCGCTGGGGCTCGAGGCGCGGCGCTGACGGGAGCGCGGACGCGGTCTGCCCGGCTTCGGGCACCGCCGCAACGCGCGGCAAGCGGATCTTGAACTCGGAGCCCCGGTCCCGCCCCTCGCTGAAGACCTCGATCTGGCCGCCGTGCATCTCCGTCAGGCGCCGTGCCAGCGTCAGCCCGACGCCCAGCCCGCCCTGGGCGCGGTCGAGGCCGCGCTGGCCTTGCGCGAAGAGGTCGAAGATGCGCGTCAACAGTTCCTCGTCGATGCCGATGCCCTGGTCGCGCACCGAGACGACGATGTCGCCGTCCTCGAACCAGGAGGCCAGCGCAATATCGGTTCCCTCCGGGCTGTACTTGGCAGCGTTGTGCAGCAGGTTGGCGATCACCTGCGTGAGCCTGGCCACGTCGCCCAGAAGCCATGCCGGCTCTTCGGGTATCGCGACGCTCAACGCCTGGCGACGGCTGTCGATGAAGGGCTGCACCGTTTCCACGCCTTGAACGATCACCGTGTTGAGATCCATCGTCTCGCGCTTGAGCGCGATCTTGCCCTGGCTGATGCGGGCCACGTCGAGCAGCTCTTCGATCAGACGCGTCATCTGCCGCAGTTGCCGATCGGCGATGTCGAGCGCCCACGTGACCCTGGGGTGCGGCGCGGCGACGCGGCGGATCACCTCGACGGCGGTATGAATGGGCGCCAGCGGATTGCGCAGCTCGTGCGACATCATCGCGAGGAACTCGTCCTTGCGCTGGTTGGACTGCTGCAGCTCTTCCTGCGCCGCCTGCCGCTCGAGGATTTCGCGCTGCAGGATGCGGTAGAGGCGCGCGTTCTCGAACGCCGTCGCGGCCCGGGCCGCCAACTCGTCGACCATCCCGGCTTGGGCGCCGGCGTTCGAGTCGTCCGGATTGCCGGATGCGACCAGAACCGCGCCCAGAACACGTTCCCCGAAGACCATCGGCACGGCCGCGGCCGAGCGCAGCAGCGGGAACTCGGCGTCCGCCGGAGCGAGGCCGAACGATGCGGCCGTGAGCGGCTTCAGCGCTTCTTCCGCCACGGTGGTTCGCCGCCCGCGGTTCGCCGCGGCGTGCAGCGCGGCGCGGATGCCCGGGGCGAGCGCCGTTTCGGGGCCTGCGAACCATTGAAGCCTCGCGTGGCCCGGCCGCACCGCCGCGGCAAGCATCTCTCCCGCGCCGAGCTCGGGGTCGATCAGGAGCAGCACGGCGAGCGGGGCCAGGCTGGGCACCAGCAGTTCGACCAGCTGGTTCATCGCGACCGTGATCTCCAGCGAGCTACTGAGCGCGCGACTCGCATGGGCGAGAAATGCGGAGCGCCTGTCGTTCTCCTCCGCGACGCGGCGAGCCGCCTGCGCCGCCATCATTGCGGCCCGCGCATCGGCCTGGCGCCGGACTTGGCGCCGCATCAGGTACAGCGAGACGAAGACGCTCACCTTGCTGCGCAGGACCTCCGGCACCACGGGGGAGAGGATGTAGTCCACCGCGCCGAGCGAGTAGCCGCGCGCGGTCTGCATCTCGTCGGCGTAGGAGGTGATGAAGATGATCGGCGTATGGGCGCTTCGCCGATGCTGGCGGATCAGCGTCGCCGTCTCGAACCCGTCCATGCCGGGCATGTTGACGTCCAGCAGGATGACCGCGAACTCGCGCTGCAGGATCTCCCGCAGCGCATCGGTGCCCGAGCGCACCAGCACCAGGTTCTGGCCGAGGTCTTCGAGCACGGTCCGGAAGACCAGCAGCTTCTCGGGCAGATCGTCGACGACCAGGATGTCGGCCTTCTCGTCGAACGGCCCCCCGTCGGAGCCCCGTTCCTCGGGCAGTGCAGGAGGCTCTTCTACTTGCACAGCCACCCCCGCAGAACGGCGAGCAGATAGGTCGTGTCCACCGGCTTCGACAGGTAGTCCCAGGCCCCCGCTTCGATGCACTTCTCGCGGTCGCCCTTCATGGCCTTCGCCGTCACCGCCACCAGCGGCAGCTGCTTGCCGCGCGGCAGGCGGCGCAGCTCGCGCATCGTCTGCATGCCGTCCATCTCCGGCATCATGATGTCCATCAGGACGATGTCGATGCCGGCATCCTCCTGCACCAGCCGGATCGCATCGCGGCCGTTCTCCGCCGACACGATGAGCATTCCCTGTGCGTCGAGGATGGTCGCCAGCGCAAAGATGTTGCGCATGTCGTCGTCGACGATCAGCACCTTCCTGCCGGCCAGCGTGCCGGCGCCGGCGTTGACCGCTTCGACCGCTCTCCGTTCCTGCTCGGACATCGAAGCCAGGCCCCGATGCAGGAAGAAGGCCGTTGCGTCGATCAGCCGCTCCAGCGAATCCGCGACGCGCATCGCCGAGCCGCCGTGGCCGTGCTCCCACCCCGGCACGCGGCCGCCCGGAGCCGCGCTGTACAGGACGACCGGCAGTTGCCGCGTCGCCGGGCGGGCTTCGACGAACTCGGCGGCATCCGCGCGGCCGAAGCCGGCCACCATGCCGTCGGTCACGAGGCAGTCCACGTCGTTCTGCGCCAGCGCGTCCCTGGCCGCCTCGGCGGTTTCCACGACCACGCTGTCGATCTCGCTGCCGGCCAGGGTCGCGACATAGCGATCGCGCAGCGACGAGGGGCGCATGGCGACCACCAGCTTCCTGGCGTCCGCCTGAACGAAGCCGTAAAGATGCCCGAGCCCGGCATCGATTTCGTCGATCGATTGCAGCGGCTTGGCCAGAAAGCCGACGGCGCCGGAGTTCAGGGCCCGCTCCCGCGAGTCGTCCGTCGAGACCACGCAGACCGGAATGTGCCGCGTGGCAAGGTCGGCCTTCAGGCGCTCGAGGATGCGCCAGCCTTCCATGTCGGGCAGGAAGATGTCGAGCGTGATGAGTGCCGGGCGGTAGTCGCGCGCGAGCGCCAATGCGCCGGCGCCGCTGGAGCTGACCAGGCCCTTGAAGCCGCTCTTGCGCCCGGCCTGCAACAGCATCTTGGCGAAGGCGAGGTCGTTCTCGACGATCAGGAGCACCTTGTCCCCGGAAAGAATGCTGTCGCGGTCGTCGTCGGCGATGTTGAGCGACGGGAGCATGTCGGCTGCATCGCCGCGTTCGGCGGCCTGGACGGGCTTGGCCCCTGCGGCAACGATGCGCCGGGCCGACTTCTGCGGACCCGGACCGGGCCGCAGTTCCGCGACCCGGTTGCGTTCGGCGCGGCGAGGAACTTCCGCCCGCGCCGCCGCCGTACGGCCCAGCCGTGCACTGCGCGGCGAGCTGTAGCTTTGCGGCAGGTACAGCGTGAACGTGCTGCCCTGCGCGGGCGTGCTCACCAGGCGGATCTCGCCGCCCAGAAGGCGCGCCAGTTCACGGCTGATCGCGAGGCCGAGGCCGGTGCCGCCGTATTTTCTCGAGGTCGAGCCGTCCGCCTGCTGGAAGGCCTCGAACACGATCTGCTGCTTGTCGGCGGAAATCCCGATGCCGGTATCGGACACGGCGAAGGCCATGACCTGGCCGGCCCGGTTGAGCTCCTCGTTGTCGCGCGACCAGCCGCTGTCCACGGCCTCGACCGTCAACGCGACCGAACCCTGGTGCGTGAACTTGAACGCATTCGACAGCAGGTTCTTGATGACCTGCTGCAGGCGCTTGACGTCGGTCACGATCGTCTCGGGCAGCGGCCCCGACGCGTGGATGTCGAAGCCGACGTGCTTGGCCTCGGCGACGTGGCGGAAGCTGCGCTCGACCGAGCGCTGCAGGTCGTCCAGCCGCAGTTCGCTGACCTCCACCGCGACCGTTCCGGATTCGATCTTCGACAGGTCCAGGATGTCGTTGATCAGCATCAGCAGATCGTTGCCCGAGAGGTGGATGGTCTTCGCGAACTCCACCTGCTTGGCCGTCAGGTTGCCCTCGCTGTTCTTGCACAGCTGGTCCGACAGGATCAGCAGGCTGTTGAGCGGCGTGCGCAGTTCGTGCGACATGTTGGCCAGGAACTCGGACTTGTACTTGGAGGTGAGCGCGAGCTGCTCCGCCTTTTCCTCCAGCGCCTGGCGCGCCTGCTCCACCTCCTGGTTCTTGCGCTCCACCTCCTGGTTCTGGTGCACCAGCAGCCGGGCCTTCTCCTGCAGCGCCTCGTTGGTCTGCTGAAGCTCGAGCTGGCGGTTCTGCAGCTCCTCGGCCAGCGACTGCGACTGGGTCAGCAGGTCCTCGGTGCGCATGTTGGCGGCGATGGTGTTGATCACAATGCCGATGGATTCGGTCAACTGGTCCAGGAGGGCCTGGTGCGCGGGGTTGAAACGCTCCAGCGAGGCCAGCTCCAGCACGCCCCGCACCTCGCCTTCGAAGATCACCGGGAGCACGATCACGTCCATGGCCGCGCCTTCGGAGAGGCCCGTGACGATCCGGAAGGCCGTGCTCGGCACGTTGGTCAGAAGGATCTTGGACTTCTCGACGGCGCACTGGCCGACGAGGCCCTGGCCCAGCTCGATCTCCTTGCCGTGCGAAGTCTGGCCGCCGGAGGCGTAGCTGGCGAAGAGCTTCAGCTTCGGCGTGGCCGTGGCGGTGTTCAGCACGTAGAACTCCGCCTGCTGCGCACCCACCACCGGCGCCAGTTCGGACAGGATCAGCTGCCCCACCGTGAGCAGATCCTTCTGGCCCTGAAGCATGCGGCTGAACTTGGCGAGGTTGGTTTTGAGCCAGTCCTGCTCCGTGTTCTTCTGCGTCGTGTCCTTCAGGTTGCGGATCATCTCGTTGATCGTGTCCTTCAGCGCCGCGACCTCGCCCTGAGCCTTCACGGTGATGGAGCGGGTCAGGTCGCCCTGCGTCACGGCGGTGGCCACCTCCGCGATGGCGCGCACCTGGGTCGTCAGGTTGGCCGCCAGCTGGTTCACGTTCTCGGTCAGGCCCTTCCAGGTGCCGGCGGCGCCGGGCACCTTCGCCTGGCCGCCCAGCTTGCCTTCGACGCCGACCTCGCGCGCGACGGTCGTCACCTGGTCGGCAAAGGTGGCAAGCGTCTCGGTCATGCTGTTGATGGTCTCGGCGAGCGCCGCGATCTCGCCCTTGGCCTCGACCGTGAGCTTCTGTTGCAGATCGCCGTTGGCCACCGCGGTCACCACCTTCGCGATGCCGCGCACCTGGCCGGTCAGGTTGCCGGCCATGGAGTTGACGTTGTCCGTGAGGTCCTTCCAGGTCCCCGAGACATCGCGCACCTGGGCCTGGCCGCCGAGCCGGCCCTCGGTGCCGACCTCGCGCGCCACGCGCGTCACTTCGGCGGCGAAGGACGAGAGCTGGTCCACCATCGTATTGATGGTGGCCTTCAGCTCCAGGATCTCGCCCTTCACGTCGACCGTGATCTTCTTGGAAAGGTCGCCGGTCGCCACTGCCTTGGTCACGTCGGCGATGTTGCGCACCTGCGATGTGAGGTTCGATGCCATCAGGTTGACCGAGTCGGTCAAGTCCTTCCAGGTGCCGGCCACGCCTTGCACATCGGCCTGCCCGCCCAGGATGCCCTCGGTGCCGACCTCGAGCGCCACCCGCGTCACCTCGGCGGCGAAGGAGCGCAGTTGGTCGACCATCGTGTTGACCGTGTTCTTCAGTTCGGAGATTTCGCCCTTCACGTCCACCGTGATCTTCTTGGACAGGTCGCCGGCGGCGACGGCCGTGGTCACCTCGGCGATGTTGCGCACCTGGGAAGTCAGGTTGCCGGCCATGAAGTTGACCGACTCGGTCAGGTCCTTCCAGGTGCCGGCCACGCCCTGCACGTCGGCCTGTCCGCCCAGGATCCCTTCCGTTCCGACCTCGCGCGCCACGCGCGTGACTTCGGCCGCGAAGGAGCGCAGCTGGTCGACCATGGTGTTGACCGTGTTCTTCAGCTCGAGGATCTCGCCCTTCACGTCGACGGTGATCTTCTTGGAGAGGTCGCCGGCCGCCACTGCCTTGGTCACGTCGGCGATGTTGCGCACCTGGCTGGTCAGGTTGCCGGCCATCGAGTTCACCGAATCGGTCAGGTCCTTCCAGGTGCCCGAGACGCCTTCGACCCGCGCCTGCCCGCCCAGGGATCCTTCCGTTCCGACCTCGCGCGCCACCCGCGTCACCTCCGATGCGAAGGAGCGCAACTGGTCGACCATGGTGTTGATCGTGTTCTTCAGGGTCAGGAATTCGCCCTTGACGTCGACATCGATCTTCTTCGACAGGTCGCCCTTGGCCACCGCGGTTGTCACGTCGGCGATGTTGCGCACCTGGTCGGTCAGGTTTCCGGCCATGGAGTTGACGGAATCGGTCAGGTCTTTCCAGGTGCCGGCCACGCCTTTCACCTTGGCCTGGCCGCCGAGCTTGCCCTCGGTGCCGACCTCGCGCGCCACGCGCGTGACCTCGGCCGAGAAGTTGCCGAGCTGCTCGACCATCTTGTTGATGGTCTTGGCCGTGCGAAGAAACTCGCCTTCGAGCTTGCGCCCGTCGACCTCCAGCGCCATGCTCTTCGACAGGTCGCCCTGGGCCACGGCGCCGATCACGCGAGCCACTTCGGTGGTCGGGTGCACGAGATCGTCGATGAGCGCATTCACGCATTCGACCGATTCGCCCCAGAAGCCGCGCGTTTCGGAAAGCACCGCACGCTGCTTGAGCTTGCCTTCCTTGCCGACCACCTGGCGCAGGCGGACCAGCTCGGCGGCCAGCGTGGCGTTCTGCTCGACCAGGTCATTGAAGACGTCGGCCACCTTGCCCGAAAGCCCGGTCCAGTGCACGGGCAGCCGGACCTTGGCATCGCCTTTGCGGAACCGGGTCAGCGCATCCAGAAGCGTTGCCATCTCCTCCAGTGAGCTGGTCGCTACGGATTTGTCCAGAACGTTCATCTCTTGCCCCTCTCGGAGTGAGGAAAAAGTGCCTTAGACGAAAGCGGCGTGCCTCGGCACGCCGCAGTGTAGCCAGGGAGCGCCCGCTGCGGCATAGGCAGCCGGAGCGTTTGCGACTAGCCGCCGCCCGAAGCGGCGCGCGAGGCCTCGAGGTGTGTACGTGCCCGCTCCGCCAGCGCCATCTCGCCCGGGGTTCCCGGCGTGAAGCTGTCGACCGGCAGCGGCCGGCCGTGCGAGTCGACCGAGACGAAGACGACCAGGCACTCGGTGGTCTTCTGCATCTCGCCGCCCTTCATGTCGCCGCTGCGCACCTCGACCGAGATGTTCATGCTGCTGCTGCCGGTGTAGGCGAGCCGCGCCTCGACCTCGACCAGGTCGCCGATCATGATCGGCCGGTGGAAGCGGATGCTGCCGATGAACACCGTCACGCAGTAGCGCTTGGACCAGCTGGTCGCGCAGGCGTAGCCGGCCTCGTCGATCCATTTCATGACGGTGCCGCCGTGGACCTTGCCGCCGAAGTTGACGGTGCTGGGTTCGGCCAGGAAACGCAGGGTGATCGAGCTCATGGAGTGCCTGGGCGATGAGTTGATGTCGTGGGGCGCCCGCGGCGATTATGTGAGCGGCGAAGCGGTTTGGGCGCCGAAAAGTTGAGCCACCGTGCGCCTGAGCCACGCATTGCCCGGATCGGCGTGGAAGCGCTCGTGCCAGTGCTGCTTGACGGCATAGGACGGCAGCGCGAAAGGCGGCTCCAGCAGCTTCACCGGCTCCTGCGTGGCCAGTACCTCGCCGAGGATGCGCGGCACGATCACGACCAGCTCGGTGTGGGCGACGATGCGCGCCACGCTGAGAAAACTCGACAAGCGCACGACCACGTTGCGCGCCAGGCCGAGGCGGGCGATGGTCTTGTCGACGATCGCATGGCCGGTGCCCGAGGACGAGATCACCGCATGCGCTTCGGCCTCGAAGCGCTTCTTCGTGAGCCGCTCGCCGATGCGCGGATGGTTCCGCGCCACCAGGCAGACGAAGTTCTGCATGAAGAGCGTCTGCTGGTAGAAGCCGGCATCGAGCTGCGGCATGAAGCCCACCGCCAGGTCGACCTCGCCGTCTTCCAGCCGGCGGCCGCTCTCGGTCGAGATGATCTCGGTCTCGATGTGCACGCCGGGCGCCGTGCGGCGCAGGTGGTCGAGCAGCCCGGGCAGGATCACCACCTCGCTGATGTCGGTCATGCAGATGCGGAAGTTGCGACTCGCCGCGCCGGGGTCGAAGCTGCTGCGGCTGCCGCGCGCCTGCTCGAGCTGCGCGAGCGCCTCCCGCACGTGGGTGTAGATGCGCTGGGCATAGGGCGTGGGCTGCATGCCTTGCGCGGTGCGCGCGAACAGCCGGTCGTCGAAATGCGCGCGCAGCTTGTTGAGCATGGTGCTGGCCGCGGCCTGCGCCATGTCGAGGCGCTCGGCCGCCTTCGAGACGCTGCCGGTCTTGTAGACCTCGTCGAAGACCGCGAGCCATTCGAGATCGAGCTTGGACATGGGATTTCCTTCGCAATGCAGCCACCATTATCGAAAATCGAGATTCCGAGTATTGAGTACACGTCTTGAACAAATAGTGGTGCGGACAAACAATGCAGTCACCCCTCGGAGACATGCCCAGATGAACACCGCCCCCCAGGCCGCGCGCGCCGACGCCGCCGAGCGCCGCGACTACTACGAGCGCATCCGCCCGCTGCACCTCACGCCGCTGTGGGAGTCGCTGCATGCGCTGGTGCCGCGCGAGCCGCAGACGCCCTGCGTGCCCGCGCTCTGGCGCTACGACGAGATCCGCCCGCTCCTGATGGAGTCGGCCGCGCTGATCACGGCCGAGGAGGCGGTGCGCCGCGTGCTGGTGCTGGAGAACCCGGCGATCCCGGGCCGTTCGTCGATCACGCAATCGCTCTATGCCGGCCTGCAGCTCATCATGCCGGGTGAGGTCGCGCCCTCGCACCGGCATGTGCAGTCGGCGCTGCGCTTCATCGTGGACGGCAAGGGCGCCTACACCACGGTGGGCGGCGAGCGCACCACCATGTACCCGGGCGACTTCATCATCACGCCCTCGTGGGCCTGGCACGACCACGGCAACGAGGGCATCGAAGGCGTGGCCGAGCCGGTGGTGTGGCTCGACGGGCTCGACATCCCGATGCTGCGCTTCTTCGACGCCGGCTTCGCCGAGAACGACGACGCCAAGGTGCAGCACGTCGCGCGGCCCGAGGGTCACAGCCTGGCGCGCTTCGGCCACAACATGGTGCCGGTGCGCCATGACCACAGCGCGCCCACGTCGCCGATCTTCAACTACCCCTATGCACGCAGCCGCGAGGCGCTGGCGCAGCTGCAGGAGCAGGAGGCGCCCGACGCCTGGCTGGGCCACAAGCTGCGCTACATCAACCCGCTGACCGGCGGCTCGCCGATGCCGACCATCGCGACGAACCTGCAACTGCTGCCGAAGGGCTTCGCGGGCAAGACGCACCGCGCGACCGACGGCACGGTCTACAGCGTGGTCGAGGGCCGCGGCACGGCCGAGATCGGCGGCCAGCGCTTCGACTTCGGTCCGCGCGACACCTTCGTCGTGCCCTCGTGGGCGCCGCTGCGCCTCGCGGCGAGCGAGGAGGTGGTGCTGTTCAGTTTTTCCGACCGGCCCGTTCAACAGGCGATGGGCGTGCTGCGCGAAGCCTTTCTCGACAACGCCTGACCCGCGCTGCCCCGGCAGCCTTCTCCTTTCTCGATCCCCATGCGCCGCACCGCGGCAGGAGTTCTCATGTCTTTCGTCCTCACTCCCCCGGCCGTCGTCGGCCTTCCCGTCGCCGGCTCGTCCGACCTGTTCCCGGTTCGCCGCGTCTACTGCGTGGGCCGCAACTACGCGGCGCATGCGCGCGAGATGGGCTTCGACCCCGACCGCGAGCCGCCCTTCTTCTTCTGCAAGCCGAACGACGATGCGTCGATCGTGCCGGTGCCCGCGGGTGAAACGGTGGGCATTCCCTACCCAGGCCAGACCGCCAATTACCACTATGAAGCCGAGCTCGTGGTGCTGATCGGCGAGGGCGGCCGGGACATCGCGGTCGAGGACGCGGCGAAGCACATCTACGGCTATGCGGTCGGCCTCGACATGACGCGCCGCGACCTGCAGATGAAGATGCGCGAGCAGGGCCGGCCCTGGGAGATCGGCAAGGCCTTCGACTTCTCGGCGCCGGTCGGCGTGGTGCGTCGGTTCGCCGAGTCGGGCGAGGTCGCGGCCGGCGCGATCACGCTCGAAGTGAACGGCGAAACGCGCCAGAAGAGCGACATCCGCAACCTGATCTGGTCGGTAAACGAGGTCATCGCGAACCTGTCGACGCTGTTCGCGCTGCAGCCCGGCGACCTGATCTTCACCGGCACGCCCGAAGGCGTGGGTGCGGTGCAGCGCGGGCAGACCATGCAGGTGCGCATCGACGGCCTCGAGCCGATCGCAGTGCGAGTGGAATGAGCAAGACGCAGAACTCCAAGCCTTCGGTGCTGCTGGTCGGCGGCGGCATCGGCGGCATGGCGGCGGCGCTGGCGCTGGCTCGGCTCGGCATTTCGATCGACCTGCTGGAGCAGAGCGCGGCCATCGGCGAGATCGGCGCCGGCCTGCAGCTGGGCCCCAATGCCTTTGCCGCACTCGATGCCCTGGGCGTCGGCGAAGCGGTGCGGCGCGGCTCGGTCTTCACCGACCGGCTGGTGATGATGGATGCCGTCGACTGCAGCGAGGTGGCCTCGGTGCCGGTGGGCGAGGCCTTCCGCGCGCGCTTTCGCAATCCGTATGCGGTGAGCCATCGCGCCGACCTGCATGGCGCGATCCACGAGGCGGTCAAAGAGCATCCGCTGATCCGCTTCCACACCTCGGCGCAGGTCGAGCACCTGGACATCGGCGGCAGCGGCGTGACGGCGGTCACGCGCGACGGCCGGCGCTTCCATGCCGATGCGATCGTCGGCTGTGACGGCGTCAAATCGGTGGTGCGTGCCAGGCTCGTCGGCGATGCGCCACGCGTTTCGGGCCACGTGGTCTACCGCGCCGTGGTGCCGGCCGCCGACATGCCCGAAGACCTGCGCTGGAACGCGCCGGTGGTCTGGGCCGGCCCCAACTGCCACCTGGTGCACTACCCGCTGCGCCATGGCGAGCAATACAACCTGGTCGTGACCTTCCACAGCCGTGAGCAGGAAGAGTGGGGCGTGACCGAGGGCAGCAAGAAGGAAGTGCTGTCCTACTTCGAAGGCGTGCACGCGCGCCCGCGCCAGCTGCTGGACCGGCCCACCTCCTGGCGCCGCTGGAGCACCGCCGACCGCGATCCGGTCGCGAACTGGAGCGAAGGTCCGGCCACGCTCTTGGGCGATGCGGCCCATCCGATGACGCAGTACCTCGCGCAGGGCGCCTGCATGGCGCTCGAAGACGCGGTGACGCTGGGCGCGGCGGTCGAGGCCTGCGAGTTCGACCTGCCCACCGCCTTCCAGCTCTATGCGTCGGCCCGCGTGGCACGCACGGCCCGCGTCGTGCTGTCGGTGCGCGAGATGGGCCGGCTCTACCACGCCAAGGGCATTGAGCGCCTGGTGCGCAACAGCCTGTGGACCGGCCGCACGCCCGAGCGCTTCTACGACGCAGTCGAATGGCTCTACGCATGGAACCCGGCTCAAAGCTTGGCCGACGCGCAGCGCACCGCGGCCTGAGACAACCCGCCTTATTTCAACGACACACCACGGAGACAAACCGCATGAAACCCATCCTCCCGCTGATCGCCGGCCTCGCCGCCGCCCTCTTCACCGCCGGCGCCGCGGCGCAATCGGCCGCCGACTACCCGAGCAAGCCCGTCACCCTGATCACGCCCTTCGCCGCCGGCAGCGGGCCGGACGCGGTGCTGCGGCTGGTCTCCGACAAGCTGGGGCGGCTCTGGAACCAGCGCGTGGTGGTGGACAACAGGCCCGGCGGCGGCGGCTTCATCGCGATCGACCAGGCCCGGCGCGCGGCGCCCGACGGCTACACCCTGCTGCAGCTCGACAGCGAGCATGTCGCCGCGCTGCCGCATCTGTACAAGTCGCGCAATTTCGTGACGCTGCAGCACTTCGACCCGGTGGCCTCGCTGTTCCGCACGCCCTTCTTCGTCGCCGTGGCCAGCGACTCGAAGTGGAAGAACATGAGCGACCTGGTCGCTGCCGCCAAGTCCAACCCGGTGAGCTACGGCTCCTGGGGCGTCGGCAGCGCCGGCCACCTGGGCGCGCAGCAGCTCGAGTCCCTGGCCGGCGTGCACATGCAGCATGTGCCCTACCGCGAAGTCTCCCAGCTCTACGCCAACGTGGGCTCGGGCGATGTGCCGTGGAGCTTCGCGACCATCCCCTCCAGCCAGGGCGTCTACAAGGCCGGCAAGCTGCGCTACATCGCGATTGCGGCGCCCCAGCGCATTCCGCAAATGCCCGATGTGCCCACCATGGCCGAGGCCGGCGGCCCGGCGAGCCTGTACGTGAGCTCCTTCGTCTCGCTGCTCACGCCCAAGGGCGTGCCGCCGGCGATCAGGGCCAGGATCCATGCCGACGTCGCCAAGGTCATCGCCGACCCCGAGATCCGCGCGCGCTTCGACACCTTCGCCTTCGAGCCGCTGGCCTGGTCGCCGGAGGAGATCCAGCGGCAGGCCGAGGCCAAGTCCAAGGTCTATGGGGAACTGGTTCGGCGGGGCAATATCAGCCTCGAGTAACGCCTGGTCACAACTCGGCTTTATCCTTCGCTTCTCTTTCCATTCCCGCTTCACTCCCATGCAGTTTTCCAAGAGAGCTCTTTTGATCGCCGCCTGCGCGCTGCCGCTGGCCGCCGCGGCGCAGAACGGCGCCTGGCCCACCAAGCCGATCCGCCTGATCGTCGGCTTCCCCGGCGGCTCGACGCCGGACATCGCGGCGCGCACCATCGCCGAGCCGCTGGCCAAGGCGCTGGGCCAGCCCGTGGTGGTCGACAACAAGCCGGGGGCCTCGGGCAACATCGCGGCCGACCAGGTGGCCAAGGCGACCGACGATCACACGCTCGGCGTGGTCATCAACGGCAACCTGACCTCGTCGAAGTTGCTCTATTCCAGGCTGCCCTACGACCCGGCCAAGGACTTCACCTATCTCTCGCTGCTCACCACCGCGCCGCTGGTGCTGGTGGCGCAGAACAGCCTGCCCAGCGGCGCAGCCTTCGTCGATGCGGCGCGCAAGAGCGACGACAAATGGAGCTACGGCTCGGTGGGCGTCGGCTCGGTGGGCCACCTGGGCATGGAGTTGCTCAAGGGCCGCGTGCCGGGCCTGAAGGCCGTGCACGTGCCCTACCAGGGCAATCCGCAGGTCATGACCGACCTGATCGGCAACCAGATCCAGATGGCCCTGATCCCGCCCGGCGTGGCCATGCCCCAGGTCAAGGCCGGCAAGGTCAAGGCCATCGGCATCACGAGCGGGCGCAGCACGCTGGTGCCCGAACTGGCGCCGCTGGCCGATGCCGGCGTGAAGGACTTCAACCTCGAGGTGTGGACCGCGCTGCTCGGCCCGGCCGGTCTTTCCAAGGCCGCGCAGGAGCGCATCTCCCGCGAGCTCGCCGTCATCATGAAGGCGCCCGAAGTGCGGCAGAAGCTGTTCGAGCAGGGCTGGCAGGCGGTTGGCACCTCGCCGGACGGCATGCGCACGCGCGTGAAGGAAGAGGCGGCGATCATGACCAAGATCATTTCGACCAACAACATCAAGCTGCAATGAGCGCTTCCATCGTCGAGCCTGAGCGCAGCCTGCCGGTCTTCGGCGAATACGACGTGGTCGTGGTCGGCGGCGGCCCGGCCGGCATCGCGGCGAGCGTGAGCGCCGCGCGCCATGGCGCGCGCACGCTGCTGGTCGAACGCTATGGCTTCCTCGGCGGCATGGGCACGGCCGGCGGCGTGACCAACTTCGCGGGCCTCTACGGCAAGCGCAACGGGGAGATGACGCAGCTGGTGCACGGCGTGGTCGACGAGCTGCTCGCACGCATGGATGCGATGGGCGGCCTCAACAAGCCGCAGGACGGCATGCAGGGCCGCATCCGCGTGCGCTCCTACGACACCTCGATCTACAAGTGCGCGGCCGATCAGCTGCTGCTCGATGCGGGTGTCGAGCTGCTGTTCCACGCCTGGGCCGCGGCCGTGGTGATGGAAGGCCCGCGCATCGCCGCGCTGGTGGTCGAGACCAAGTCGGGCCGGCAGGCGATCCGCGCCAATGCCTTCATCGACGGCAGCGGCGATGCCGATGTCGCGGTCTTCGCGGGCGTGCCTTTCGCGGTCGGCGACGGCCATGGCAGCGGGCTTTTTCCGTCCACCATGTTCCGCGTCGGCCACGTCGATGCGCCGCGCGCGCTGGCCGCGGTGGGCGAGTTCAAGGCCATCAACGACCTGATGGCGAAGGCGCGCGAGCGCGACCCCGAGGCCTACCGCTTCCCGCGCGAAGGCGCGATCCTGCGGCCGCAGATCGATCCGCGCGAATGGCGCGCCAACGTCACGCAGATCCGCAATGCCAAGGGCGACGCGATGAACGGCGTGGATGCGCGCGAGCTCAGCGACGGCGAGGTCGAGGGCCGGCGCCAGATCGGCGAGTACTTCCGCTTCTTGAAGGCCGAGGTGCCGGGCTTCGAGCGATCGGCCATCGTCGAGATCGCGCCGCAGGTCGGCATCCGCGAGACGCGGCGCATCGAGGGGCTCTATGCGCTCACCGGCGAAGACATCCTCTCGTCGGCGCGTTTCGACGACAGCATCGGCATCAACGCCTGGCCGATGGAGATGCATGCCGCCGGCAAGATCGAATGGGCCTTTCCGCGCGACCAAACGCGCACCTACAACCAGCTGCCCTGGCGCATGCTGGTGCCGCGCGGCGTCGACAACCTGCTGGTGGCCGGGCGCTGCGCCTCGATGACGCACGAGGGCCAGTCGGCCGCGCGGGCGAGCGGCGGCTGCTTCGTGATGGGGCAGGCCGCGGGGACGGCTGCGGCATCGCTGGGCACCGGCAGCTTCGCCGCTGTCGATGTGCCGGCGCTGCAGAAGAAGCTGATCGCCGACGGCGTCGACCTCGATCGATAGCAGCAAGCCGCCGGCGGGACAGCGCCGCGGCATCCTCTTTGCTATCTTCGCCGGATGACCGATCCCGCCACCGCCGCCCGCCTCGTCAACCAGCTCGTCGACCTGATGCACCTCGAAGCCCTGGGCGATGACCGCTTCAGGGCCCAGAGCGAGGACATCGGCACCCCGGCGGTGTTCGGCGGCCAGGTGCTGGGCCAAGCGCTGGTGGCGGCGAGCTGCACGGTCGGCGCCGACCGGCCGGTGCATTCGATGCACGCCTACTTCCTGCTGCCGGGCGAACATGCACCGATCGAGTACGCGGTCGACCGCGTGCGCGACGGCCGCAGCTTCACCACCCGGCACGTGGTGGCGCGCCAGCGCGAGCGCATCATCTTCGAGATGTCGGCCTCCTTCCAGACGGTGGACGAGGGCATCGAGCACCAGCTCGCGATGCCCGAGGCGGCCGGGCCGGAAGGCTTGCAAAGCGAACTGGAACAGCGCCGCGCGCTCGGCGAGCGACTGCCCGAACGCTGGCGCAACAACGCGCTGGCGCCGCACGGCATCGAGTACCGCCGCGTCGATCCGGACGACCTGCTCACGCCCGCGCCGCGTCCACCGCACAGTGCGCTCTGGCTGCGCGCCATCGCGCCGCTGCCCGACGACCCGGTCGTGCATCGCGCGCTGCTGGCCTATGCCTCCGACCACGGGCTGCTGCGGGCCGCGATGCTGCCCCACGGCCTGAGCTTCATGAGCGGCCGGGTGCGCCCCGCCAGCCTCGACCATGCGATGTGGTTCCACCGCGATTTCCGCATGGACGACTGGCTGCTCTATCTGCTCGATTCGCCGAGCGCGGGCGGCGCCCGCGGCCTGTGCCGCGGCAGCCTGTTCACGCGCGACGGGCGGCTGGTGGCCTCGACCGCGCAGGAAGGCATGCTGCGCGTGCTGCCCGAAGGAAGTCCCTTGTCGAGCGCCGGCGGCGCGGCGCCGATATAGCACTCAGTGCCGCGTGCCGGCCAGCGCCGCGCGCAGGCCGCCGAAGCGCCGCCGGTACTGCCCTGGGCTCAGGCTCACCGCGCGGCGGAACATGCGACTGAAGAAGGCCGCGTCGTCGTAGCCCACCTCGCCCGCGATCGCCTCGACCGGGTCTTCCGTGGTCTCGAGCAGGTGCTTGGCTTCCTCGATGCGCAGGTTCTGCACGTATTCCATCGGCGTCATGCCGGTCGCGAGCTTGAAGCGGCGCTGGAACGAGCGCTCCGCCAGCCCGCTCAGCGCGGCCATCGCGGCCACCGGCGCGGCTTGCGCATAGTGGTCGCCAATCCAGGTCTGGCAGCGGCCGATGACCGCGTCCTCCGCCTGCCGCGTGCTCGCCACGCGCGCGAAGGGCTGCTGGCCCACGTGGTGCCAGTCGATCAGGTTGAGCTTGGCGACCTGCATCGCGGCCTCGATGCCGACATAGCGCGCGATCAGGTAGAGCGCCAGGTCCATCCATGAGCTGCCGCCGCCGGTCATCACCAGGCGCTGGCCCTCGCCGGAGGTGATCAGCGCACAATGCGGCCGCACGCGCGCGAGCGGATAGCGGCGCTGCAGCACCTCGCAGAATGCCCAGTGCGTGGTGGCGTCCTCGTCGTCGAGCAGGCCTGCTTCGCCCAGCAGCATGGCGCCCGAGCAGGAGGCGGCGACCAGCGAGCCGGCCGCGTGGCAGCGCCGCATCCACGCGACCTCCCGGGCGAACAGTCCGTCGAGCGGACCGTAGGGCGAGATCATGAGTTCGGGCACGCAGACCACCGCCGGCGCAATGACCTCGTCGAAGCTGCGGTGCGCCTCGATGGGCACGCCGTTGGCGGCGCGCACGATGCCCGGTTTCGCGGCGACCAGCACGGGCTCGAGCAGCTCGGCGCCCGGCCGGCCGTCGACCACCATCGGCCAGTCGCGGCCCGCACACTTCAGGAGGTCGAACATGCCGTAGACCACCGAGGCTGCGCTCTCGGTGGTGACGAGGATGGCGATCACGGGACGATCGCCGGAAGAAGCGACTGCGGAACTCATCGATTGGCGGAATCGTCAGCCTTGTTGCGGGAATCGCTGCGGGGGTTTCAGCCGGGCGAACTTACGCTTCTTGCGTCTTTCGTACAAGGATCCACCATGACCCAACACGACGCGCGCGGCCTGGCGCTTTCCACCGACCAGCCGGCTTCCGTGGCCGCCTACGAGCAGGCGCTCGACCTCTTCAACAGCCTGCGGCTCGATCCGGTCGCGGTGCTGCAGCCGGCGCTGGAACAGGATCCGGACTTCATTTCCGGCCACCTCCTGATGGCCGGCTTCATGCTCAGCGCCATCGATGGCCAGGCGCTGCCCGCCGCGCGCGAGAGCCTGGCGGCCGCGGCCGCGGCCGCGAGCCGCCGCCGGCCGAACGAGCGCGAGCAGTCCTTCCAGGCGGCCCTGCAGGTCTGGGCCGACGGTGACATGGGCCGCGCCAACCGCCTGCTCGACCGCCATCTGATCGACCATCCGCGCGACCTCTTCGCGCTGCAACTCACGCACATGGCAGACCTGGTGCTCGGCCAGTCGACCATGCTGCGCGACCGCATCGGCCGCGCGCTGGACCAATGGAGCGAGGACGACGTCGGTTACAGCTACGTGCTGGGCATGCATGCCTTCGGCCTCGAGGAATGCAACGAATACGCGCGCGCCGAGGCGCTGGGCATGGAGGCGCTGGCGCGCAATCCGCAGGACGCCTGGGCCGTGCATGCAGTGGCCCACGTCTACGAGATGCAGGGCCGCGTGGCCGAGGGCATCCGCTGGCTCACGACCGACACCTCGCTCTGGCAGCAGGACAACGCGCTCGCGGTGCACAACCACTGGCATCTGGCGCTGCAGCATCTGCGCAGCGACGACCACGCCTCGGCACTGGCGCTCTACGACCGCGCGATCGCGCCCGGGCCGGCCTCGATGGCGCTGGACCTGGTCGATGCGAGTGCGCTTTTGTGGCGGCTCGGCCTCTGCGGCGTCGATGTGGCCGGGCGCTGGCAGGCCCTGGCGCCGCGCTGGCGCGACCAGGCCGCCTGGGGCTGGTCGGTCTTCAACGACGTGCATGCGATGCTGGCCCTGGTCGGCGCCGGCGAGGCCATACAGATCGAGGCCGGGCAGCGCGCGATCGCCGCCGTGCCGGCCACGGCGCCCGCGCCGTGGTGGCGCGAGGCGGGCACCGTCTGCGAGGCGGTCATGGCTTTCGGCGAAGGCCGCTACGGCCACTGCGCGCAGCTGCTGTTTCCCTTGCTGCCCGTCGCCCACGGCTTCGGCGGCAGCCAGGCGCAGCGCAGCCTGATTTACCTGACGGCGATGGAGGCCGCGCGCCGGGCCGGCGATGCCGCGCTGTGGGAGGCGCTGCAGAGCGAAGCGGCAGCGCGCACGGCAGCGGCGGTTCCGGAGCGGCCGTACCGCGAGATCGAATTCAAGGCCGCTTGAGCCCGCACCTCAACGGAAGGGGTTGGCAGTCGCGAACCAGAGGCCGATGCCGGTCGCGATGATGAAGGCACCATCGGTCACGCCCGCGATCAGGAAGAACAGGGTCTGCAGCGTGTCCTTGAGCTCGGGTTGCCGCGCCGTGCCTTCCAGCAGCTTCGACCCGACGATGCCGATGCCGATGCAGGAACCCACGGCGGCGATGCCGATGAGAAACGCGACGGCGAGGGGGAGGATGTCGAAACCTGAGGTCATGGTGCTCTTTCGCGGCCTTTGAAGTTCGGCCTGGTGGCTGCCGGAACCACCCCGGTTCCGGCTTGCATCCAATGTCTCAGAGCGGGTGCGCGGCGTCGATGACCTCGCAGGTCATGGCCGCTGGCCGGGCCTCAGGGGCGCGGAGCGTCATGGCGCAGATCGAACTCGCGCAGCATCACGGGTTCGGTGGAACCTTGTGCGACACGGCGCCGCACGGCGTCATCGATGTCCTGCGCGTGCAGCGCATAGGTGTCCAGTGCTTCGTCGTCGGTGGCGGTCGACCGATAGCGGTAGTGCAAGGTTTCCTTGCCGACGCTGGCGCCGACGAGCTGCCCCTCGACCTCGACCCAGAAACGGACGGTGCCGGAAGCCTCATGAAAGAAGGGCGGCTGCGACATCGCTGCTCCTGGAATGCGTTCCGCGGTCATCGATCCAGAGGGTGGCCTTGCGCTCGATCGCGCGGATGGCGTCACCCCCATGAGCGAACTGCTTGCACGACACGAGGTGGCACATGCAAACGTCGTCGACGAAGAGTTCCGCACCGGCCGCCACGGTGCCCTCCAGGGAAACATGGGTGAGGCGGCTGCGCACCTCCCATCCTTGGTACGGAAGGCGTTTGGAAGCGAAGTCATAGTCCATGCCCCCTTGTAGGCGATCGGGTGCGCCCTGTCTGTTCGCGACCGCACATTCAGAGCAACTCGGCGTAGGCTCTCTTGTCTGCGGCGTAGCAGGCGCATGCCATCGCTTCGAGCCCGGGGCGGTCCAGCACCTTCAGATCGCCACGGCTGTATTGGATCAATCCGTCACGCTGCAAGGCGCCGGCAGCCTCCGTGATGCCGACGCGGCGCACGCCCAGCATGTAGGCCAGGAACTCCTGCGTCACGCGGAAGCTGTCCGAATGGGCGCGGTCCTGGCTCATCAGCAGCCAGCGCGCCAGGCGCGGGCCGATCAGGTGAAAGCGAAGGCACGCGGCCGAATCGGCCAGCTGGGACATCAGGACGTGGATGTAGCGGTGCAGGCCGCGCTGCAGGCCCGCGTTGCGCGCCAGTTCGCGCTGGAAGTCGGGGGCGGCGATGCGCCATGCAGCACCCGGGCCCTGAACCACCGCATGCAGGGGCGTCGTCGCCACGCCGAGGGCCAGTTGCGTCCCCAGCATGCCTTCGCGGCCCACCATGCCGACTTCCAGGCCTGGATGGCCGTCGATCCGTGCGATCACCGAAATGAAGCCATCGACAGGGAAGTAGACATGCCGGGTCGGCTCGCCGGGCTCGCACATCACCTCGGCCAGCACCAGCTGGACCGGCTCGCAGATGGCGAGCAGACTCTGGCGGTCGCTGCGGGAAAGCAGCTCGATGAGGTGGTTTTCGGCGGCAGGCAAAGGCACTCCGGTGATGGAAGGGCTTCCAGTCTGCGCGCCGCGCCGCGGCACGACTGTCTGCCAGCGCACAGAGCAGCCGCGGGATCAGGCCGCCAAGCGCTCCGGAAGAAGCCGGTCGTACTCCTTCTTGACCACGGCGTAGCATTCGCAAGTGCGCTTCTCCAGTCCCTCGCGGTCCAGCACCGTGATGCGGCCGCGTGCATACCGGATCAACCCTGCCTTCTGCAGCTTGAGGGCGCCCTCGGTCACGCCTTCGCGGCGCACGCCGAGCATGTTGGCGATCAGCTCCTGCGTCATCACGAGCTCGTTGCCTTGCAGGCGATCCAGGCTCAGCAGCAGCCAGCGGCACAGCTGCTGGTCCAGCGAATGGTGGCGGTTGCACACCGCCGTCTGCGCCATCTGCGTGATCAGCGCCTGGGTGTAGCGCAACAGCAGATGCAGCACCGCACCGGCACGGTTGAATTCGTCCTTCATCATCTGCGCCTTCAGCCGCCAACCCTGGCCTGCGCTTTGCACCACGGCGCGGCTGGGCGTGGATTCACCCCCCATGAAGAGGGAGATGCCGACGATGCCCTCGTTGCCGACGACGGCGATCTCGGCCGAGGCGCCGTTCTCCATCACATAGAGCAGCGAAACGATGGCGGTGGTCGGAAAGTACACGTGGCTGAGCGTGCTGCCCGACTCGTAGAGCACCTCCCCGAGCGGCATGTCCACCCACTCCAGTTGCGGCAGCCAGCGCTGCCACTCGGCGTCCGGCAGCATGGCGAGCAGGTGGTTCTTGCGGGGGTCGGGGGGCGTGGCCATTGCGCAGTATGTTCGATATCGCACAAAGCTGCGAGGGCGCCCGAAGCGCGGATTCTCAGGAGGCTTTGATGAAGTGCGCAGGGGCGCTGGCCTCGCTGTCGACGTCTCTGCGGAGGTCCTGATCGAGCACCGGCAGCGTGCCGTCGACGAGCCGTGCTTCGACGATGCTCACCACCCTGCGGTGCACGAGCGTCGGCATCGTGCGGCCGTTCAGGTAGTCACGAACGAGACATTCGGCGGCAAACAGGAAAAGGGCGATGAGATGGCTCCGTGCATCGAGGGCATGCCAGCGTATTCCGAACCTGCCGTTTTTTCAGTGCGATAGCGCACGGATGGGCCGACCGCTGGCGCGCGATCGTCAGGGAAAGAAGTGAGCGACGCCTGCCAGAAACAGAAGCACCAGCAGCATGAGCACGCCGAAGACGATCCAGGCGGCTGCAAATGCCGATGCCTCCGTCTGCAGGTCGTCCGGCTCCTCAGGGCCTGAGTCAGGAGGAGTGATTTGGGTCATCGCCGACTGTAGCCTGTCAGGGCAGCAGCCGCTTCAGATATCGACCGGTATGGCTCGCCTCGTTCGCCGCGATCTCTTCAGGCGTGCCCACGCCCACCACCGTGCCGCCGCCCGCGCCGCCTTCGGGACCCATGTCGATCAACCAGTCGGCGGTCTTGATGACGTCGAGGTTGTGCTCGATCACGACGATGGTGTTGCCGGCGTCGCGCAGCTGGTGCAGCACTTTCAGCAGCAGCTCGATGTCGGCGAAGTGCAGCCCGGTGGTCGGCTCGTCGAGGATGTAGAGCGTGCGGCCGGTGTCGCGCTTGCTGAGTTCGAGCGCGAGCTTCACGCGCTGCGCCTCGCCGCCCGACAGCGTGGTCGCGGCCTGGCCCAGCTTGATGTAGCTCAAGCCGACGTCGAGCAGCGTGCGCAGCTTGCGCTCGATGGTCGGCACGGCCTTCAGGAACTCGTGCGCGGCCTCGACCGTCATGTCGAGGATCTGCGCGATGTTGCGGCCCTTGTACTGCACCTCCAGCGTCTCGCGGTTGTAGCGCTGGCCGTGGCAGACCTCGCAGGGCACGTAGACGTCAGGCAGGAAGTGCATCTCGACCTTGACCACGCCGTCGCCTTGGCAGGCCTCGCAGCGGCCGCCCGCGACGTTGAAGCTGAAGCGCCCGGGCCCGTAGCCGCGCTCGCGTGCGGTGTTGGTCTCGGCCATCAGCTCGCGGATCGGCGTGAAGAGGCCGGTGTAGGTGGCGGGATTGCTGCGCGGCGTGCGGCCGATCGGCGACTGGTCGACGTTGATGACCTTGTCGAAGTACTCGATGCCCTCGACCGCCTCGTGCGCGGCCGGCTCTTCGTGGGCTCGGTAGAGGGTGCGCGCCACGGCGCTGTAGAGCGTGTCGTTGACCAGCGTCGACTTGCCCGAGCCGGAGACGCCGGTCACGCAGGTCAAGAGGCCGACCGGGAAGGCCACGCCCACGTTCTGGAGGTTGTTGCCGGTGGCGCCGATCACGCGGATCTCCTGCAGGTCGGTCTGCGATGCGAGGTGCGCCGCCTCGCGCGCCGCGCGCCGTTCGGCCGCCGGGCTCTGCGGAAAGCGCGAGGCCTTCTTGCCCTCGTTGAAGGCCGGCTTGGCGACCGCCGGCAGCCAGGGCGTGCGGCGCTTGGGCACCGCGATCTTCTTCGCGCCCGACAGGTACTGGCCGGTCAGCGAATCCGGATGGGCCGCGACCTGGGCATAGCTGCCCTGCGCCATCACGCGGCCGCCGTGCACGCCGGCGCCCGGGCCCATGTCGATCACGTGGTCGGCGGCGTGGATCATGTCCTCGTCGTGCTCGACCACGATCACGCTGTTGCCGATGTCGCGCAGATGCCTGAGCGTGCCGATCAGCCTGTCGTTGTCGCGCTGGTGCAGGCCGATGCTGGGCTCGTCGAGCACGTACATCACGCCGGTGAGGCCGGAGCCGATCTGCGAGGCCAGGCGGATGCGCTGCGCCTCACCGCCCGAGAGCGTCTCGGCGCTGCGGTCCAGGCTCAGGTAGTTGAGGCCCACGTCGTTGAGGAACTTGAGGCGCAGCCCGATCTCGCGCACCACCTTGTCGGCGATCTCGGCCTTGGCGCCGCGCAGGTGCAGGCCCTGGAAGTAGGCGAGGCTTTCGCGTAGCGTCGCGCGGCTGATCTCGAAGATCGCCATGCGCCGCGGCTCGGGGCCCGACTCGTCGAGCAGGAACACGCTGCGCGCCTCGCGCCGAAGCCGCGTGCCACCGCAATCGGGGCAGGGCTGCATGTTGCGAAAGCGCGCGAGGTCTTCGCGCACCATCGCCGAATCGGTCTCGCGGTAGCGCCGCGCCATGTTCGGGATCACGCCTTCGAAGGGGTGCTTGCGCACCAACTTCTTGCCGGCCTGCTGGCCGCTGTCCATCACGTAAGAGAACTTGATCTCTTCCTGGGCCGAGCCGTGCAGCACGGCCTGCTGCACCGAGGCGGGCAGCTCTTCGAAGGGCGTGTCGACGTTGACCTTGTAGTGCTTGGCCACGCTCTCCAGCATGCTGAAGTAGTAGCCGTTGCGCCGGTCCCAGCCCTTGATGGCGCCGCTCGCCAGGCTCAGCGACGGAAAGGCGACCACGCGCGCCGGATCGAAGACTTCGCTGTGGCCGAGGCCGTCGCAGCTCGGGCAGGCGCCCACGGGCGAGTTGAAGGAGAACAGGCGCGGTTCGAGTTCGGCCAGCGAGTAGTGGCAGATCGGGCAGGCGAACTTGGCATTGAAGAGGTGCTCTTTGGTGCTGCCGTCCTCGTGCATCTCCAGTGCGATCGCGCGGCCCTCGGCCAGGCGCAGCGCGTTCTCGAAGCTCTCGGCCAGGCGCTGCTGCATGTCGGGCCGCGCGCGCAGCCGGTCGATGACGACGTCGATGTCGTGCTTCTCGGTCTTCTTGAGCTTGGGCAGGTCGTTGTATTCGAAGGTCTCGCCGTTGACGCGGAAACGCACGTAGCCCTGCGCCTGCATCTCGGCGAAGAGCTCGAGGAACTCGCCCTTCTTCTCGCGCGCGACGGGCGCCAGGATCATGAGTCGCGGTTCATCCGGAATCGCGAGCACGGCATCCACCATCTGGCTCACGGTCTGCGCCTGCAGCGGCAGGTCGTGGTCGGGGCAATAGGGCGTGCCGGCGCGCGCATAGAGCAGCCGCAGGTAGTCGTGGATCTCGGTCACCGTGCCCACGGTGGAACGCGGGTTGTGGCTGGTCGCCTTCTGCTCGATGCTGATCGCGGGCGACAGGCCCTCGATCACGTCGACGTCGGGCTTGTCCATCAGCTGCAGGAACTGCCGCGCATAGGCCGACAGGCTCTCGACGTAGCGGCGCTGGCCCTCGGCATAGAGCGTGTCGAAGGCCAGACTCGATTTGCCCGAGCCCGACAGGCCGGTGATCACCACCAGCTTGTTGCGCGGGATGTCGAGGTCGACGTTCTTGAGGTTGTGCGTGCGTGCGCCGCGGATGCTGATGCGCTGCTGCGCGAGCACGGCGCCGAGGTAGGCATCGTCGTTGGGGGAATTCACGGGGCGGTCGGTCTTGGGCAACCGAGCATGATAAGTCCCCGGCGATTTCAGGGCACGCGGCGGGATTCGGCGGACTTTTTCGGCTCCTCGGCCGGCGCGACCGGCTGCGGCACAATCTCCGCTTTCCTCCTCTTCCATCCATTCATCAGGGGCAGTGCATATGGCATCGGTCAACAAAGTCATCCTCGTCGGCAATCTCGGGCGCGATCCGGAAACGCGCACCTTTCCCAGCGGGGACCAGATCTGCAACGTGACCCTCGCCACCACCGACAAGTGGAAAGACAAGCAAAGCGGCGAGATGCGCGAAGCCACCGAGTGGCACCGTCTCGTGTTCAACGGCCGCCTGGCCGAGATCGCCGCCCAGTACCTGCGCAAGGGCTCGCAGATCTACGTCGAGGGCCAGATCCGCACCCGCAAGTACAACGACAAGGACGGCGTCGAAAAATACGCCACCGACATCCGCGTCGACCAGATGCAGATGCTCGGCAGCCGCCAGGGCCAGGGCGGGCCTTCGGGCGGCGACGACGACGGCGGCTACTCGCAGGGTTCGCAAGGCGGCGGCTATTCGCGTCCTCCCGCGGCGGCACCTCGCGCTGCGGCACCGGCACCACGGCAGGCGCCGGCCAAATCCTCGTCGGGCTTCGACGATATGGACGACGATATTCCGTTCTGACGAAATCTTTCAGAGGTCTCAAAAAGAGGCGCAGGGCTTGACGGCCCTGCGCCTTTTTTGTTGCACCTCGATATGCCCATGACGCCGAGCACGAGAGGCGAAGGTCAGCGGTATATCAATTGACTGCGCATTTATTGCGACCAGCAAGTCTTTGGGACAAATCCTGCGGTGCCCAGAACAGTCGTGCAAATCTGTTTTTTCCTGACGGACGGCCTAAACAGACCACATCGCTCGGTTAGTCCGTCCAGCCGGCACTTTCCGTAGAACGACCTCGTTCTCACCTGTCACGCCTCGCTCACCCTCTCACAGGGTATCCAGCAGGTGGATTGCACAAGAAGTGTGAAGTAGGTCGCAAGAACTACTTCTTGGCCTGAGCCAATTTTGATGAATTGTCGCGGCAATTCTGTCGCGCCAACCCTCCCCCGCACCATCCGCACCCGCTGACAAGAGCGCAAAGCGTTGCGTCGCCTGTCAATTATTCCTTTTGGACTTGCTGTCCTTTTTGCAGTCCTGCGGTCCGGGTTTCTCTATTCATGCGTGAGGGAGTTCGGACCTTGAGAAAAGTCCGTCCGTCATGATGAAGCGCAACGCAATTGAGGTTTTCCGCCGCAGCACCCTTTGGTTTCTGTGGATATGGCTTGCCTTTGCCGGTGCCCAAGCGTTTGCGGCGACCACGGCAGTTAATACCGCAACCATTGCGCCGCCGGCGGGGGTGACGGATACGGTAGGCGGTTGCGACTCCGCGACGCCGCCGAACTGCACGGGAAACAAGACCTCGTCCGCCACGATCGATGTGTGGGCGGTGACGGTGAGCAAGAGCGCCAACCCTGCGAGCGGCAGCGCGGTGCTGGCGGGCCAGACGATCACGTACACGGTGACGGCGACGGGAGGGGCGACGACGCAGCCGGTGGTGCTGACGGACACGCTGAGCACGGGCCTGACGTTTGGAACGGTGAGCGCGCGGGGCGCGTTCGTGGCCGTGCTGCCTGCGGGCGGCGTCGTGGTCGTGACGATGCAGTGCACCGTCACGGCAAGCGGTCTCCCATGAACCTGGCTTGATCGAGCTCGCCTAGCAGAGCGGCTGCAAGGCTGCAATGGCCCTTCGCGTTCGCGGGCCCCGCACTTCGGCCCAAGATACCGGCCCTGCTTCGTTCGCTCCGGCCGATCCATGATCCCACTTTCCATCCTCGACCTGTCGCCCATCACCGAGGGCAGCACCGCCGCGCAGTCCTTCCGCAATTCGCTCAGCCTGGCGCAGCATGGCGAGAAGCTTGGCTACCGGCGCTACTGGCTGGCCGAGCACCACGGCATGCCGGGCATCGCGAGCGCCGCGACGGCCGTGCTGCTGGCGTATATCGGCGCCGGCACTTCCACCATCCGCATCGGCGCCGGCGGCGTGATGCTGCCCAACCATTCGCCGCTGGTGATCGCCGAGCAGTTCGGCACGCTCGAGTCGCTCTATCCCGGCCGCATCGATCTCGGTCTCGGCCGCGCACCGGGCTCGGACCAGCGCACCGCGCAGGCGCTGCGGCGCGACCTGCAGTCCGATGCCGACCAGTTTCCGCAGGACGTGGTCGAGCTGATGGATTTCATGTCGAAGGAGCCGAAGCAGCCGGTGCGTGCGGTGCCGGGCATGGGACTCGAAGTGCCGATCTGGATCCTGGGCTCGAGCACCTTCGGTGCGCAGCTTGCGGCTCACCTCGGGCTGCCCTACGCCTTTGCTTCGCATTTCGCGCCGCAGCAGCTGATGCAGGCGATCCGCATCTACCGCGAGACCTTCAAGCCCTCGAAGCAGCTGGACAAGCCTTACGTGATGCTCGGCTTCAACGTGTTCGCGGCCGAGACCGACGAGGAGGCGGTGTTCCGTTCGAGTTCGTGGCAGCAGGCCTTCGTGAACCTGCGCAGCGGGCGGCCGGGGCGCCTGCCGCCGCCGGTCGAGAACTACCGCCAGCGTGTCGGGCCGGCGGAGAACGCCTTGCTCGATTCGGTGCTCTCGTGTTCGGCCGTGGGATCGCGCGAGACGGTGCGCGCCGGCATCGAGGCCTTCGTCGAACGCACGGGGGCGGACGAGCTGATGATCACCTCGCAGGTGTTCGACCACGAGGCCCGGCTGCGGTCCTACGAGATCCTGGCCGAGCTGCGCGAATAGACAAGTCCTCAGTTCAACGCGGCAGCGCGCTTCGCTGCAGCTGCCTTGCGCGGCGCCCGCGTCCCGGCAGCGCGCACCGCCTTCGCAACGACCTTCTTCTTCGGCGCTGCCCGCTTCTTCGCCACTGGCGCAGCAACAGGCGCGGCAACTGGAGCAGCAACAGGCGCAGTCGCCGCCTGCCCCACGATCAGCCCGAAGAGCTTCTTGTGCTCCGCGACCACATAGTCGCCCAGATCGGCGATGTCCGGCACCGCGCGCCGGCAGGCCGTGAGCCCGAACTCGAGCGAGCCGTTGTAGCTCTGCACCGTCATGTTGAGCGCCAGCCCGTGCCCCGGAATCGACACCGGGAAGTAGGTCGCCAGCTTGGCGCCCGCGAAGTAGAGCGGGAACGACGGGCCGGGCACATTGGAGATCGCCACGTTGGCCATCGGCGGCAGCTTGTCCGCGAGGCCGGAGCGGCCGTAGAGCGAGGCCAGGCCCGACATCAGCGATGGCACGCCGAGCGACGGGAAGTCGGTCGGGATCGCGGCCTTCACGTTGCCGGTGAGCTTCTTGCCCTCGCTCGACGATTCGTGGATGGCGGCGAGGCGTTCCAGTGGATCTGAAATGTCGGTGGCCAGGCTGACCAGCATCACCGACACCTGGTTGTTGAGATCGGTGTTGCCCTCGCTGCGCAGCGATACCGGCACGCCGGCCATGAGCGCCTTGGCGGGCTTGCAGCCGTAGTCGGCCAGGTAGCGCTTGAGCGCGCCGGCGCAGATGGCCAGCACGATGTCGTTGAGGCTGGTGTTCGTGGCTTTGGCCATCTGCTTGACCTCGGCCAGCGGCACCGAGCGCCCGGCGAAGGAACGCTGGTTGGTGATCGAGACGTTGAGTGGCGTCCTGGGCGCGGTCTTCAATCCCTTGGGCAGCTCGAAGCTGCGCTTGCCGGTGGTTTCCGAGACCGGCAGCAGCACGCTCGTGATCGCCTTGGCGGTGGCGGGGATCGACTGGATCAGCTTCACGTACTGCTGCACGGTGTTGCTGAGCGCCGCGCTCGCGAGCTCGGCCATGCCCAGCTGCGATGAATCGGGGCGACGGTTGGCGCGCGGCGCCTTCACCGGTGCTGGCGTGGCGGAGATGTCGAACAGCGCCTTGGCCACCGCGACACCGGCCTGCCCGTCGATGGCCGCATGGTGCATCTTGCTGTAGAGCGCGACCTGGCCGGTCTGCAACCCTTCGATGATGTAGATCTCCCAAAGCGGCCGGCTGCGGTCCAGCAGCGTGGAGTGGAGCCGGCCGACCAGCCGCTCGAGCTGTGCCATGGTGCCGGGCCTCGGCATGATCACGTGACGGATGTGGTGGTCGAGATCCAGGTCGTCGTCGTCCACCCACACTGGGTTGGCCAGGTCGAAGGGCATCATCGCGAGCTTGCGCACGAACACCGAAGCCAGGTGCAGCCGGCCGCTCAGGTACTTCTTGGCGTCCTCGGCGAAGTCGCCTTCGTAGCCTGCCGGCAGGTCGATGAGCTGCAGGCTGCCCACGTGCATCGGCGATTCGGGTGTTTCGAGGTGCAGGAACGATGCGTCCATGCCGCTGAGGTGAATCATGACGGGCTCCTTGATCAATCGGGCTTGATGCCGGCCTTGGTGACGATCTCTTTCCAGGTCTTCTGCTGGGCCGAGATGAAGGCGCCGAACTGCTCCGGCGTATCGCCCACGCCCAGGGCCGAATCGTGCGCGAAGCGCTCGGTCACGGGGCCGGTCTTCAGGGCCTTCAGGCTTTCTTCCTGCAGCCGCTTCACGATCGGCGCCGGCGTCGAGGCCGGTGCAAGCAGGCCATACCACTGCGAGGTCTCGAAGCCCTTGTAGCCGCTCTCCGCGATGGTGGGCACGTCGGGCAGGGCGGCGATGCGCTGCGCCGAGCCCACGGCCAGCGCGCGCAGCTTGCCCGACTTGATGAAGGCCGAGACGCTGGGCATGCCGTTCATCGCCACCTGCGTGCGGCCGGCCAGCAGGTCGGTCATCTGCGGGCCACTGCCGCGGTAAGGGATGTGCGTCATGAAGAAGCCGGCCGTGAGCTTCAGGTACTCCATGCTCAGGTGGCCGGCGCTGCCGTTGCCGGCCGACGAGTAGTTGAGCTTGGCCGGGTTGGCCTTGGCGTAGGCGATGAACTCCTTGAAGGTCTTCACTGGCACGTCCGGATGCACCACCAGCACGTTCGGCACCTTGGCCAGCAAGGTCACGGGCACGAAGTCCCGGTTCACGTCGTAGGGCTGGTTCGGCAGCATGTAGGGGTTGACGGCCAGTGTGCCCACATGGCCGAGGATCAGGCTGTAGCCGTCGCCTGGGGCCTTGGCGATCTCCTGCATGGCGATGGTGCCCGCGCCGCCGGGCTTGTTCTCGACGTAGACGCTCTGGCCCAACTGCTTGGTGAGCTCGGCCGCGACCGAGCGCGCCACCACCTCGCTGGAGCCGCCGGGCGCGAAGGGCACCACGAGCCGGATGCTCTTCTGCGGCCAGGCGCCCTGGGCTTGCACGGCGTGGGCGCCGCCCGCGGCGAACAGCGCGAGCGACTGGCAAACCAGCCGGCGCGAGACCGGGGGCGGCCACGCGGGGCCGAGGGGAAGGCGGTTCATGCGTGTCTCCAATTGAGGCAGCCCATTGTGGGAGCCTGCCGCCTCCCTGCGGGCATGGGCCGCTCGGTGATTTCCCGGATGCGGGCACCGGCTTGCCGAGGCTGGGACAATCGCCTCCTCATGGAAAAACAGCGCATCGTGGTGGGCCTGAGCGGCGGAGTGGACTCCGCGGTCACGGCGCACCTGCTCAAGCAGCAGGGCCACGAGGTGGTCGGCATCTTCATGAAGAACTGGGAAGACGATGACGACAGCGAGTACTGCTCGTCGAACATCGACTTCGTCGACGCCGCGAGCGTGGCCGACGTGCTGGGCATCGAGATCGAGCACGTCAACTTCGCGGCCGACTACAAGGACCGCGTGTTCGCCGAGTTCCTGCGCGAATACCAGGCCGGCCGCACGCCCAACCCGGACGTGCTGTGCAATGCCGAGATCAAGTTCAAGGCCTTTCTCGATCATGCGATGCGGCTCGGCGCTTCAATGATCGCCACCGGGCACTACGCGCGGGTGCGCCGCAACGCGGCAAGCGGGCGCTACGAGCTGCTCAAGGGGCTCGATCCGGCCAAGGACCAGAGCTATTTCCTGCATCGCCTGAACCAGCCGCAGCTCTCTAAGACGCTGTTCCCCGTCGGCGAACTGCGCAAGACCGAGGTGCGCCGCATCGCCGACGAGATCGGCCTGCCGAACGCAAAGAAGAAGGACTCGACCGGCATCTGCTTCATCGGCGAGCGGCCTTTCCGTGAGTTCCTCAACCGCTACATCTCCAAGGAGCCGGGCCCGATCCGCGACGAGCGCGGCCGCCAAATCGGCGAGCACCAGGGCCTGAGTTTCTACACGCTGGGCCAGCGGCAGGGACTCGGCATCGGCGGTATCAAGCCCAAGGGAGCGCAGCGCGGGGCGGGGGATCACTCGCCCTGGTTCGTGGCGCGCAAGGACGTAGCGAACAACACGCTGTGGGTGGTGCAGGGCCACGACCATCCATGGCTGCTGTCGCCGGCGCTCGAAGCCGACGATGCGAGCTGGGTCGCGGGCAGCGCGCCGCCCTCGGGCGCCTATGCCGCGAAGTCGCGCTACCGCCAGGCCGATGCGGGTTGCGAGCTGGGGGAAGGCGCCAACGGCGCTTTCCGGCTCGCCTTCGCCGAGCCGCAGTGGGCGGTGACACCGGGGCAGTCGGCGGTGCTCTACGACGGGGATGTGTGCCTTGGTGGCGGGGTGATCGCGCGGGCCGGCTAGATTTGCGACGGTGCGGCGACCGACACGTGGGTGTGGATCAGGTCCAGCGAATAGCGTTGTCCTGCCAGGTAGTCCTCCACGCATTGCAGCAGCAGCGGGCTGCGATGGCGCGCCACGCTCGAACGGATCTCGTCGGCCGTCATCCACAGGGTACGCACGATGCCTTCGTCCAGCGGCCGGCCCGGCTCGAAGGCGCCGAGCGTGCCCGCGAAGGCGAAGCGCATGTAGGTCACGTCTTCGTCGCCGAGGAAGCGCGCCATGTAGATGCCGACGAGGGCGGTCGGCGTGAAGTGGTGGGCCGTTTCTTCCAGCGTCTCGCGCGCGCAGCCCTCGGCCGGCGACTCGCCCGGGTCGA
The DNA here is from genome assembly GCF_900101545.1 of Variovorax sp. CF079. Lineage (GTDB taxonomy): Bacteria > Pseudomonadota > Gammaproteobacteria > Burkholderiales > Burkholderiaceae_C > Variovorax. The sequence goes on from NZ_FMZU01000021.1 coordinate 33,425, forward strand.
GATGGCCGGCCGGCGTGTTGAGCTTGAGGCCGGCCTTCGTACGCTCTTCGACCAGCAGGAAGCGTCCGTCCTGCTCGATCACCGCGGCGACGGTGACGTTGGGTTTCCAGCGAGCGACCGAGGCCATTCAGCGCAGCACGTAGCCCGAGAAGCGCCAGACGCGGTCGCTGCCCAGTTGAAAGGTCACCAGCTCGCGCACGGTGGTCGTGCTGCTGTTGGCGAAGCGGGTCTCGTACTCGATGTTCACATACTGGCCGGCCAGCTCGGGATCGCCATCGCCGACGACCTGCCGGTTGATCGCGACCCAGGTGCGTTGCTGCGCGGCGCCGAGCGGCGTGCGGGCCTTGGCGACCTGGCTCATGAAGTCGCTGCGGCTGACGCGCTTGCGGGCAGCCGGCGCGGCGCCGTCCCAGAGCTCGCCGGTCTTGTTCTGGTCGATCATCTGGATCGCCTGCAGGCCGCCGCGCACCAGCTCGCTCGGGTCCACCTCCTGCGCGGCCGCGAGGTGCAGCCAGCCGCCGAGCAGCAGGGCCGCGGACAAAAGTCGGGTCATTCGACTCATCATCGTGGTGATGCTCCTTCGATCGGGGACCGGCTCATTCGGACGCGCCCGCCATGGGGTACGGCGACTCGATCCCATTCTGGTCGATGAACTCGAGCCGGTAACCGAGGCCATAGACGGCCGACAGCACGAGGCCGTTGGCGGGGCGCAGGTCCAGCTTCGAGCGCAACCGTGACATGTGCGTGTCGAGCGAGCGCGAAGTGACCGTTGCATCTGCGCCCCCACACGGCCTCGAGCAGGTGCTCGCGCGACAGCAGGCGGCCGATGTTGCGGAACAGGAAGATCGCCAGCGTGTATTCGCGGTGCTTGAGCTTGGTCGCCTGGCCGTGGATCAGCAGGGCGTGCTTGAGTGGGATGAAGCGATAGGGGCCGCAGACAGGTTCCGTTTGGAACAGCGCCGGATAGGTGCGGCGCAAAAGCGCCTGCACCCGCGCCTGGAGTTCGGCCACGCGGATCGGCTTGGCCATGAAGTCGTCGGCGCCGAGCGTCAGCGCCTCGACCATGTCCTCTTCCTTGCGCCGTTTGGCCACGAAGAGGATGGGGAGGCTGCTGCCGAGCTTTTCGCGTATCCATCTGACGACGTTCGACCCGTCGACGTCGGGAAGCCGCCAGTCGAGGATCAGCATGTCGAAGCTTTGCTGGTAGAGGGCACGCTGCAGGGAGCGCCTGTCTTCGAAACCATGACATTCATGCCCGATCACTACCATGGCATGCCGAACCAGTTCGAGCTGGCGCGGCTCGTCGTCGAGCGCTCCAATTCGCATCTTTCATCCCCCTGATTTCTTTCCGTCAAGCCGGCGATCTGTGCGCCGGTCATTCGCGAGGCGCTACTGTACAGAGGGATGCGGTCCTCGGCCAGTTCTTTGTCATCTTCATGTAAGCTCGGCCCGAATTCCAACGCTGCCCCGAGGAGATCCCCCATGCTGATAGGCGTGCCGGCCGAAACTGCGCCAGGCGAAACCCGTGTGGCCGTCACTGCGGAGACGGCCAAGAAGCTCGTTGCACAGGGTCACACCGTGCGCATCCAGTCCGGCGCCGGCGTGGTGGCCAGCGTCACCGATGCGGCCTACCAGGCCGTCGGCGCCGAGATCACCGACGGCAACGGCGCCTTCGGCGCCGACATCGTGCTCAAGGTGCGCGCGCCGAGCGATGCCGAGGCGGTGCTCATGAAACCCGGCACCGTCGTCATTGGCATGCTCAACCCCTTCGATGCCGCGGGCCTGCAAAGGCTCGCGACGGCCGGCCTCACCGGCTTCGCGCTCGAAGCCGCGCCGCGCACCACCCGCGCGCAGAGCATGGACGTGCTGTCGAGCCAGGCCAACATCGCCGGCTACAAGGCCGTCATGATCGCGGCCGACAAGTATCAGCGCTTCTTTCCGATGCTGATGACGGCCGCCGGCACCGTGAAGGCGGCGCGCATCGTGATCCTCGGCGTCGGCGTCGCCGGCCTGCAGGCCATCGCCACCGCCAAGCGGCTCGGGGCCGTCATCGAAGCGAGCGACGTGCGCCCGAGCGTCAAGGAGCAGGTCGAGTCCTTGGGCGCCAAGTTCATCGACGTCTCGTACGACACCGACGAAGAGAAGGAAGCGGCGCAGGGCGTCGGCGGCTACGCCAAGCCGATGCCCCAGAGCTGGCTCGATCGGCAGAAGGTCGAAGTGGCCAAGCGCGTGGCCGCGGCCGACATCGTCATCACCACCGCGCTGATCCCGGGCCGGCCCGCGCCGGTGCTGGTGACCGAAGAGATGGTCAAGGCCATGAAGCCCGGTTCGGTCATCGTCGACCTGGCCGCGCCGCAAGGCGGCAACTGCCCGCTCACCGAAGCAGACCGCACCGTCATCAAGCACGGCGTCACGCTGGTGGGCGAAACCAATCTGCCCGCGCTGGTCGCGGCCGACGCGTCTTCGCTCTACGCGCGCAACGTGCTCGACTTCCTCAAGCTCATCGTGAACAAGGAAGGCGCGCTCAACATCGACCTCGAAGACGACATCGTGGCCGCCTGCCTGATGAGCAAAGACGGTCAAGTGACCCGGAAGTGACAAGGAAAAGACCATGGATCCCGTTTCCCATACCGTCATCAACCTGATCATCTTCGTGCTGGCCATCTACGTCGGCTACCACGTGGTCTGGACCGTCACGCCGGCGTTGCACACGCCGCTGATGGCCGTGACCAATGCGATCTCGGCGATCGTGATCGTCGGCGCCATGCTGGCGGCGGCGCTCACCGAGAGCGGCCTCGGCAAGACCATGGGCGTGCTGGCCGTGGCGCTGGCCGCGGTCAACGTCTTCGGCGGCTTCCTCGTCACGCGGCGAATGCTGGAGATGTTCAAGAAGAAGGACAAAAAGGCAGCGCCCGCGGCCGACAAGGGGAATGCAGCATGAGCATGAATGTCGCCACGCTGCTGTACCTGATCGCATCGGTCTGCTTCATTCAATCGCTCAAGGGCCTGAGCCACCCCACCACCTCCATTCGCGGCAACCTGTTCGGCATGGTCGGCATGGCGATCGCCATCCTGACCACCGCGGCCTTGATCGTGCAGATCTCGGACGGCAAGGCCATGGGCATGGCCTGGGTGCTGCTGGGCCTGGTGGCCGGCGGCGGCTACGGCGCCTACCGCGCCAAGACCGTCGAGATGACGCAGATGCCCGAGCTGGTGGCCTTCTTCCACAGCATGATCGGTATGGCCGCGGTCTTCATCGCCGTGGCGGCGGTGGTCGAGCCCTGGGCCTTCGGCATCGTTCCCAAGGGCGAGCTCATCCCCGCGGGCAACCGGCTCGAGCTCTTCCTCGGCGCGGCCATCGGCGCCATCACCTTCAGCGGCTCGGTCATCGCCTTCGGCAAGCTCTCGGGCAAGTACAAGTTCCGCCTGTTTCAGGGCGCGCCGGTCCAGTTCAAGGGCCAGCACATGCTGAACCTGGCGCTGGGCTTGCTGACCATCGCGCTCGGCCTGGTGTTCGTCTTCACCGAGAGCTGGACCGCCTTCTTCTTGATGGTGCTGCTGTCCTTCGTGATGGGCGTGCTGATCATCATCCCGATCGGCGGCGCCGACATGCCGGTGGTGGTCTCGATGCTCAACAGCTACTCGGGTTGGGCCGCGGCCGGCATCGGCTTCAGCCTCAACAACGCGATGCTGATCGTCGCCGGCTCGCTGGTGGGTTCCTCGGGTGCGATCCTGAGCTACATCATGTGCAAGGCGATGAACCGCTCGTTCTTCAACGTGATCCTGGGCGGCTTCGGCGGCGAGGCGGCGGCGGCTTCCGGCGGCGCCAAGGAGCAGCGCCCGGTCAAGAGCGGCAGCGCCGACGACGCGGCCTACATGCTCTCCAATGCCGAGACCGTGATCATCGTGCCGGGCTACGGCCTGGCGGTGGCCCGGGCCCAGCATGCGGTCAACGAGCTGGCCGAGAAGCTCACCCACAAGGGCGTGACGGTGAAGTACGCGATCCATCCGGTGGCCGGACGCATGCCGGGCCACATGAACGTGCTCTTGGCCGAGGCCGAGGTGCCCTACGACCAGGTGTTCGAGATGGAAGACATCAACGGCGAGTTCGCGCAGGCCGACGTCGCGATCATCCTGGGCGCCAACGACGTGGTGAACCCGGCTGCGCTGCAGAAGGGCACGCCGATCTACGGCATGCCGATCCTGGAGGCCTACAAGGCCAAGACGGTGATCGTGAACAAGCGTTCGATGGCTGCGGGTTATGCCGGTCTGGACAACGAGCTGTTCTACATGGATAAGACCATGATGGTTTTCGGCGACGCCAAGAAGGTGGTCGAGGACATGGGCAAGGCGATCGAATAAGGGCGCCTTGCGCCCGCGCCTCCGCCTTGCCGGCATCGCCGGCGGCGGCCCCGTTGACCAGAACTCAGAATTTCGTTGAGGAGACCCATCCATGACAGACCGCCCCTGGCTCACCAGTTACCCGCAAGGCGTGCCCGCCGATATCGATGGCTCGCGCTATCCCTCCCTGGTGGCGCTCATGGAGGAGAGCTTCTCGAAGTACGCGGAGCGCACCGCCTACAGCTTCATGGGCAAGGATCTGAGCTACGGCGAGGTCGACAAGCTGAGCCGGGGCTTCGCGGCCTACCTGCAGGGACTTGGGCTCGCGAAGGGCGATCGCGTCGCGGTCATGATGCCGAACTGCCTGCAGTACCCGATCGCGGTGTGCGGCATCCTGCGCGCCGGGCTGATCCTCGTGAACGTCAACCCGCTCTACACGCCGCGCGAGCTCGAGCACCAGCTGAAGGATTCCGGCTCCAAGGCGATCGTGATCATGGAGAACTTCGGCGCCACGCTGCAGCAATGCATCGCGTCCACGCCGGTCAAGCACGTCGTGCTGAGCGGCATGGGCGATCGGCTCGGTCTGCTCAAGGGCGCGCTGGTCAATTACGTGGTGCGCAACGTCAAGAAGATGGTGCCCGACTTCAGCCTGCCCGGCGCCGTGCGCTTCAACGACGCGCTCGACAAGGGGGCAGGGCGCGGGCCGACGCCGGCGCCGATCGGGCCTGACGACGTCGCGGTGCTGCAGTACACGGGCGGCACCACCGGCGTGTCCAAGGGCGCCGTGCTGCTGCATCGCAACGTGATCTCCAACGTGCTGCAGTCCGAGGCCTGGAACGAGCCGGTCATGCAGAAGGTGCCAGCCGGCGAGCAGCCCACCAGCGTCTGCGCCCTGCCGCTCTATCACATCTTCGCGTTCACCGTGAACATGATGCTCAGCATGCGCACCGGCGGCAAGCTGATCCTGATTCCGAATCCGCGCGACATCCCGGCCGTGCTGAAGGAGCTGTCGAAGCACACCTTCCACAGCTTCCCGGCCGTCAATACCCTGTTCAACGGGCTGGCCAACCATCCGGACTTCGGCACCGTCGACTGGAAGAACCTCAAGGTCTCGGTCGGCGGCGGCATGGCGGTGCAGGGCGCGGTGGCCAAGCTCTGGCTCGAGAAGACCGGCTGCCCGATCTGCGAAGGCTACGGCCTCTCCGAAACCTCGCCGTCGGCCACTTGCAACCCGACCACCAGCACTGCCTACACCGGCACCATCGGCGTGCCGCTGCCCAGCACCTACCTGAAGCTGCTCGACGACGACGGCCATGAGGTGCCGATGGGCCAGCCGGGCGAGATCGCCATCAAGGGCCCGCAGGTGATGGCCGGCTACTGGCAGCGTCCCGACGAAACGGCCAAGGTCATGACGGCCGACGGCTACTTCAAGTCCGGCGACATCGGCGTGGTTGACGAGCGCGGCTTCTTCAAGATCGTCGATCGCAAGAAGGACATGATCCTGGTCTCGGGCTTCAACGTGTATCCGAACGAGGTCGAAGAAGTGGTCGCGCAGATTCCGGGCGTGCTCGAATGCGCGGCCGTGGGCATCGGCGACGAGAAGACCGGCGAGGCCGTCAAGCTCGTGATCGTCAAGAAGAACCCGGATCTCACCGAGGCCCAGGTGCGCGACTTCTGCCGCGCCAATCTCACCGGCTACAAGCAGCCCAGGGTAGTGGAGTTCCGCACCGAGCTGCCGAAGACGCCGGTTGGCAAGATCCTGCGGCGCGAGCTGCGCGACAAGAAGTAGCGGGCACTTCCATGGCGGGGCCGGTCGCGATCGTTGCCGCCATGCAGGAAGAGCTGGGCGCGCTGCTCGCGGCGATGCCCGACGAGCAGCGCGTGCGCGTCGCCGGGCGGGATTTCTGGGTCGGCCATTTGCATGGGCAAGCCGTCGTGGCGGTGCTGTCGCGCATCGGCAAGGTCGCGGCGGCCACCACGGCCACTGTGCTGCTCGAGCGCTTCGGCGTGCGCGCCATCGTCTTCACCGGCGTTGCAGGTGGGCTCGGGCCCGGCGTGCGGGTGGGCGACGTGGTGGTGGCGACCAAGCTGCTGCAGCACGATCTAGACGCCTCGCCGATCTTTCCCAAATACGAAGTGCCGTTGACCGGGCATGCGCGCTTCGCGGCCGACACCGCGATCAGCGATGCGCTGGCCGCCGTGGCCGCCGGCCTGCTGCGCGATCCGGTCGCGCTGCTCGGGCAGACGGTGGTCGACGACTTCGGCCTGCAGGCGCCCCGGCTGCATCGCGGCCTGCTGGTGAGCGGCGACCGCTTCGTCTCGACCGCCGCCGAAAGCGATGCGCTCCGGCGCGAGTTGCCCGACGCGCTGGCGGTCGAGATGGAAGGCGCCGCGGTGGCGCAGGTGTGCCACGATTACCGTGTGCCATTCGCCGCGGTGCGCACGATCTCGGACCGCGCCGACGACGCGGCGCATGCCGACTTCCTGCGCTTCGTCGCCGCCGTCGCGAGCCGCTACAGCCTCGCGGTGATCGACGCCTGGCTCGCCACGCTGTCCGGCCGATCGGCTACTTGAGCCAGCCGCGGCGGCGGAAGTACCACATCGGCACCAGGGCGCTGGCGACCATCAGTACGATCGCGTACGCGTAGCCGTAGCCCCATTCCAGCTCCGGCATGAGCTTGAAGTTCATGCCGTACACGCTCGCGATCAAGGTCGGCGGCAGCAGCGCGACGCTCGCCACCGAGAAGATCTTGATGGTCTTGTTCTGGTTGATGTTGATGAAACCGACGGTCGCATCCATCAGGAAGTTGATCTTGTCGAACAGGAAGGCGGTGTGGTTGTCGAGCGACTCGATGTCGCGCAGGATCTGGCGCGCCTCCTCGAACTGCTCGGCGTTCAGCATGCGGCTGCGCATCATGAAGCTCACCGCGCGGCGCGTGTCCATCACGTTGCGGCGGATGCGGCCGTTCAGGTCTTCCTGCCGCGCGATCGCGGCCAGCACCTCGCCGGCCAGTTCGTCGCTGACGTTGCCTTCCAGCACTTTCTTGCCCGCGACTTCCAGCTCGTCGTAGATGTTCTCGAGCGAGTCGGCCGAGTACTCGGCGTCGGCATCGAAGAGCTTCAAGAGCACTTCCTTGGCATCCTCGATCAGGCCGGGTGCGCGGCGCGCGCGCATGCGCAGCAGGCGGAACACCGGCACGTCTTCGTCGTGAATCGAGAACAGCACGCCGCGGCTGCGCAGTTCGGTGTTGTGCTGGTTGAGGATGAAGGCGACGCGCACGGAGCGCGGGTTCTCGGCGTCATCGATCAGGAAGTCGCTGCGCACGTGCAGCTCGCCGTTGTCTTCTTCGTAGAAGCGCGCCGACTCCTCGATGTCCTCGTCCATCGCATCCTCGGGGATGGACAGGCCGTAGTACTGCTTGATCCAGCGCTTTTCTTCGAGTGTGGGCGATTCGAGATCGACCCAGATCGGCTGGAACTGAGAGAGCTCTTCGAGGGCCTCGATTTCTTCCTGGACAAGGCGGCCGTTGGCGAGCGTGAAGATATTGAGCATGGCTCACTCCCGGTGAATTTTTGTGGCGGTTGGCGAGGGTTCGGGGCGCTTTCAAGTCCCTGGCCAACAACGCATCACAGGGGAGTTGAAAGCTGCCGAGGCGGAACGGTTTCCATGCGAAGTCTCCGGTTGCAGCGAGGCGCGATTATGTCATCGGCCTCCGGCGCTTTTCTGCCGGCATCTGGATGGACATCCAGTAAAGTCGCGGCGATGCAAAGCCTCGCGACACCCGCACCCACGAGCCAGGCCGAGCGCCTCGCGGCCGCGCTCGCCAAGCTCAACGACGAGCAGCGTGCGGCGGTGGAGCACGGTGTCGGCACTGCCCTCGGCGAGGCTCCGGAAGACCAGCGGCCGTTGCTCGTGATTGCCGGCGCGGGCTCGGGCAAGACCAGCACGCTCGCGCATCGCGTGGCCCATCTGATCGCGCGTGGCGCCGATCCGCAGCGCATCCTCTTGCTGACCTTTTCGCGCCGCGCGGCGCAGGAGATGGAGCGCCGTGCCGGGCAGGTGCTGGCGCGCGTGCTCGGCCTGAAATCCGATGCGCCGCCGGCCCTGCCCTGGGCCGGCACCTTCCATGGCATCGGCGCGCGCCTGTTGCGCGAACACGCGGCGCAGATCGGCCTGCACGAGAACTTCACCATCCACGACCGCGGTGATGCCGAGGACCTGATGGGCCTGGTGCGCAACGACATCGGCCTCGCGTCCATGGAGCGGCGCTTTCCGCGCAAGGGAACCTGCCTCTCGATCTACTCGCGCGCCGTCAACAGCTGCGCGCCGCTGGCCGAGGTGCTCGCGCATGCGTTTCCGTGGTGCGCCGAATGGGAGGCCGAGCTCAAGCGCCTCTTCGGCGCTTACGTCGAAGCCAAGCAGGCGCAGCAGGTGCTCGACTACGACGACCTGCTGCTGTACTGGGCCGAGATGGTGGCGGAGCCCGCGCTGGCGGCGCAGATCGGCGCGCGCTTCGACCACGTGCTGGTCGACGAGTACCAGGACACCAATCTGCTGCAGGCCGCCATCCTGCGCGCGCTCAAGCCCGACGGCCGCGGCCTCACCGTGGTCGGCGACGACGCGCAGTCGATCTACTCGTTCCGCGGCGCGACGGTGCGCAACATCCTCGACTTTCCGCAGCAGTTCACGCAGCCCGCGCGGGTGGTCACGCTGGAGCGCAACTACCGCTCGACCCAGCCCATCCTCGATGTCTCCAATGCGGTGATCGCCGCCGCTGCGGAGCGCCACGCCAAGACCCTCTGGACCGACAAGCCCTCGGCCGGACGGCCGCAGCTGGTGCTGGTGCCCGACGAAGCACAACAGGCCCGCTTCGTGGCCGAGCGCGTGCTCGCGCACCGCGAAGGCGGTCTGGCGCTGAAATCGCAGGCCGTGCTGTTCCGCAGCTCGAGCCACAGCGCCGCGCTCGAGCTCGAGCTGGCGCGGCGCAACATCCCCTTCGTCAAGTACGGCGGCCTCAAGTTTCTCGAAGCCGCGCATGTGAAGGACCTGCTGGCGGTGCTGCGCTTCGCCCAGAATCCGCGCGGGCGCATGGCGGGCTTTCGCGTCACGCAGCTGATTCCAGGCATCGGGCCGGTCAGCTCCACGCGGCTGCTCGACGCGATGGCCGAGGCTTCAGACCCCGGTGCCGTCGTGCAGGCCTTCGTGCCGCCTGCCGCCGCGAAGGAAGAGTGGGCGCGCTTCGCGGCCATCTATGCCGAATTGCGCGCGCCCACGCTCGCCTGGCCGGCCGACATCGAGCTCGCGTTGCAGTGGTATCTGCCCCACCTCGAGCGGCTTCACGACGATGCCGGCCTCAGGCGCGGCGACGTCGAGCAACTCGCGCGCCTGGCCTCGGGCTATGCCTCGCGGGAGCGCTTCCTGACCGAACTCACGCTCGATCCGCCCGAAGCGACGAGCGACCGCCCGGGTCCGCCGCTGCTCGACGAGGACTACCTGATCCTCTCGACCATCCACTCCGCCAAGGGGCAGGAGTGGCGCTCGGTGCACGTGCTCAACGTGGTCGACGGCTGCATCCCGGCCGACGTGGCGCAGGGCGCACAGGAGCTGGAGGAGGAGCGGCGCCTGCTCTACGTGGCAATGACCCGCGCGCGCGACCACCTGCACCTGCTGGTGCCTCAGCGCTTCTATGTCACGCAGCAGGCTGCGCGCGGCGACCGGCATCTGTACGCCGGCCGCACGCGCTTCATTTCGGCCGCCGATGCCGAGCGCTTTGAACAGCAGACCTGGCCGCCGCCGCCCGAACGCGCACCCCATGTACCGCCGCCGGCGGCCACGATCGATCTGCTGAGCCGCATGCGCGCCGCGTGGCGCTGAGCGCCGCGCGAGGTCTTTAGCGCTATCAAATCGATAGCGCACCGTGAGCGTGGGCGGGCGGTGCCGGGGTTTGCCATGGAAGGGATTGCAATTCGATGACAGCATGGGCATAGTGAACCGACCTTCTCCCTTTCCTCTCCCTCCCCCTTCCTTCTTCTCTCCTTCCCCCGCCTTTCCCCATTTCGCCGGCCACGCTTCACCCTGAAGCGGGGTCTTTTTCCCCAACCGTCAATCCAGGAGGTCATTCATGAATTTGACGATCAGCGGTCATCACCTCGACGTCACCCCCGCCTTGCGCAGCTACGTTACGAGCAAGCTGGACCGAATCACCCGCCATTTCGACCAGGTGGTCGATGTGAAGGTGATCCTCACGGTGGAAAAGCAAAAGGAAAAGGAACGTCGGCAACGCGCCGAATGCAATATTCACGTCAAGGGCAATGACATGTTCGCGGAATCGAGCCACGCTGATCTCTACGCCGCGGTCGACGAGCTGGTGGACAAGCTCGATCGGCAGGTGGTCCGTCACAAAGACCGCCTGCAGGACCACCATCACGAGGCGCCGAAGCGCGTGATGTAGTACCTCTCCGGGCAAATACTCTTGCGGGCCGCCTCAGGGCGGCCCTTTGCTTTTTGCGGAGCAGGTGCATAATCGCCCCCGCCCCGCCCCAACATGAACCGACTCGCGTCCATCCTGCCGCCCGCTCAAGTCCTCGTGAGCGTTGACGCCACCAGCAAGAAACGTGCTTTTGAAGAAGCGGGCTTGCTGTTTGAAAACCTGCACGGCCTGGGCCGTGCCCTCATCACCGACAGCCTGTTCGCCCGCGAGCGCCTGGGTTCCACTGGCCTCGGCCACGGCGTGGCCATCCCTCACGGGCGCATCAAGGGCCTCAAGTCGCCGATGGCCGCGGTGTTCCAGCTCGCGAATCCGATCGGTTTCGACGCGCCGGACGAGCAGCCGGTGGTGCTGCTGATCTTCCTGTTGGTGCCCGAAGCGGCCACCCAGAAACACCTTGAAATACTTTCGGAGATCGCGGAGCTGCTCAGCGATGCCGGCCTGCGCGAGCAGATCAAGTCGAGCTCCGACGCCGCCGCGCTCCACGCCCTGATCGCAGGATGGCAGTCCGCCCAGGTGGCCTGAAGCGTATCCGCATGAGACAGTCTGGCGCATGAAGCCGACCGTCATCAGTGCCGACGCGATGTTCGAGGAGTTCCGCGGCTCGCTCCGGTGGGAGTGGCTGGCGGGGCTGGGCGCCTCGGAGCGCCAGTTCGATCCCGGCGTCATCAGCCGCGCCCAGTCGGCCGCCGACCTAGTGGGCTACCTCAACTACATCCATCCTTACCGCGTGCAGATTCTCGGTGCGCGCGAAGTCGCCTACCTGACGCGCGGCACGCCCGACGATTGCGTGCGGCGGATCGCCCGCATCGTCACGCTGGAGCCGCCCATGCTGGTGCTGGCCGACGGCCAGCCGGCGCCCGACGAACTCCTGTCGATCTGCGAGCGGGCGCAACTGCCCCTGTTCGCCACGCGGGAATCCTCGGCCTTCGTGATCGACCTGCTGCGCGCCTACCTCTCCAAGCACTTCGCCGAGCGCACCTCGATGCACGGCGTGTTCATGGACATCCTGGGCCTGGGCGTGATGATCACGGGCGAGTCGGGACTCGGAAAGAGCGAGCTCGGCCTGGAGCTGATCTCGCGCGGCAACGGCCTGGTGGCCGACGACGCGGTCGACCTCTACCGCATCAACCAGACCACGCTGGAAGGGCGCTGCCCCGAGCTGCTGCAGAACCTGCTCGAGGTGCGCGGCATCGGCCTGCTGGACATCCGCGCGATCTTCGGCGAGACGGCGGTGCGCCGGAAGATGCGCCTCAAACTGATCGTGCACCTGGTACGGCGCGACAGCTTCGAGCGCGACTACGAACGCATGCCTTCGGCGCCGCTGACCCAGGACGTGCTGGGCATTCCGGTGCGCAAGGTGATCATCCAGGTGGTGGCTGGGCGCAACATCGCGGTGCTGGTGGAAGCGGCGGTGCGCAATTCGATCCTGCAGCTGCGCGGCATCGATACCTACGCCGATTTCGTCGCCCGCCACCACAAGGCCATGGAAGGCGCCCGCGAGGACGATTAGCCCCCCGGCTTTTCACTTCGCTTCGCTGCGTGTAACTCCACCCCCCCGAGGGGGAGGCGCGGCCCGCCTTGGGGCGGCCCGTCGGCGGCCGCCGTCTTTCAGTTCAGCGCTTGCTGGCGCAGTCGCCGCACAGGCCGTAGAGCGACATCGCGTGGTCCTGCAGAATCCACTTCTTGTCGGTCGCGATCATCTGCTGGCGGCGCTCGATCTCGGGGTCGTAGAACTCCTCGACCTTGCCGCAGGAGGTGCACACCAGGTGGTCGTGGTGCTTGCCTTCGTTGAGTTCGTAGACCGCCTTGCCGCTCTCGAAATGGCTGCGCTCGAGAATGCCGGCCTGCTCGAACTGCGTCAGCACGCGGTAGACCGTGGCCAGGCCGATGTCGGAGTGCTCGTTGAGCAGCACCCGAAACACGTCTTCCGCCGTCATGTGGCGCTGGCCGCCGTTCTGGAAGATTTCGAGAATCTTGAGACGCGGCAGGGTGGCCTTGAGGCCGGTGTTCTTCAGTTCGTCGATGTTGCCCATGATGGTTCCTGCGCCGGCTGTGCGAGAGGGGCACGCCGAGGGGCAGCCGCTACAATGGCCCGATCATATCGCTACCCCTCTTTGCCCTTTTGCCCATGCCTGACATTCCACAACGCCGCCTCTGGCTGCTCGTCGGCGCAGTCGCTGGGAGCCTCTGCCTCGGCGGCTGCAGCAGCGTCACCGAACGCTCGCGCGATGCGCTGCATGCCATCACGCCCTACAAGGTCGACGTGGTCCAGGGCAATTTCGTGTCGAAGGAGCAGGTCGAGCTGCTCAAGCCCGGCATGTCGCGCCAGCAGGTGCGCGAAGTCCTCGGCACCTCCCTGCTGAACGACGTCTTCCATTCCAATCGCTGGGATTACGTGTTCACGATCCGGCGCCAGGGCGTCGAGCCCCAGCAGCGCCGCCTGACGGTGTTCTTCAATGGCGAAGTGCTCGAACGCTTCGAAGGCGACCCGATGCCGAGCGAGGAAGAATTCGTCGCCGCGCTCGACACCCGCAAGCGCAGCGGCAAGGTGCCGGCCCTGGAAGCCTCGGAAGACCAGCTCAAGAAATTCGATCCGGCCAAGGACAAGAAGGCGGACGGCGAGTCCGCCGCCTCCCTGCCTCCGCTGCCGCCGAGCTATCCCCCGCTCGAAGCGACGCGCTAGCGCGCGCCGGCCGCGCCGGCCGGCTTTCTTCCAGGCTTCAAGGCTGAAACGCGTGACTGATTCTTCCTCTCCCTCCATTCCCCCGCTGCGGCGCATCGCGATCGCCGGCGCTTCCGGGCGCATGGGGCACATGCTGATCGAGGCCGTGCGCGAGGCGCAGGACTGCCGCCTCGCCGGCGCGCTCGATGTCGCCGGCAGTCCCGCGATCGGCAGCGATGCGGCTGCCTTTCTCGGCTTCACGAGCGGCGTCCCGATCGTGGCCGACCTGCGCACCGGCCTCCAGGACGCCCAGGTGCTGATCGACTTCACGCGGCCCGAAGGCACGCTGGCGCATCTGGCCGTGTGCCGCGAGCTCGGCGTGCAGGCCGTGATCGGCACCACCGGCTTCAGCGACGCGCAGAAGGCCGAGATCGCCGCGGCGGCGAAAGAAATCGCGATCGTGATGGCGCCCAACATGAGCGTCGGCGTCAACGTCACGTTCAAACTGCTCGAAATGGCAGCCAAGGCGCTCGCTACCGGCTACGACATCGAGATCATCGAGGCGCACCATCGCCACAAGGTCGACGCGCCCTCGGGCACCGCGCTCAAGATGGGCGAGGTGATCGCCGATGCGCTGGGCCGCGACCTCAAGGAATGCGCTGTCTATGCGCGCGAGGGCGTCACCGGCGAGCGCGACCCGTCCACCATCGGCTTCGCGACCATCCGCGGCGGCGACATCGTGGGCGACCACACGGTGCTGTTCGCCGGCACCGGCGAGCGCATCGAGATCACGCACAAATCGGCCAGCCGCGCGACCTATGCGCAGGGCAGCCTGCGTGCGGTGCGCTTCCTGGCCGGGCAGCAGAGCGGCCTGTTCGACATGTTCGACGTGCTCGGCCTGCGCCAAAGCGCATGAGTGTTCTGGAGCTGCTCACCCACGGCGACGGCGTCAGCCGTTCCGTGGCCGTGCTGCTGCTCCTGATGTCGGTCTCCAGCTGGGTCGTGATCCTCTGGAAGGCCTGGCTGCTGCGCGGCGGCACGCGCGACGTGGTACGCAGCATCGCGGCCTTCTGGCAGTCGCCGTCGCTCGGCGACGCCGAGCAGAAGCTCAGGGCCTTCGACCGCGCGGCCCTGGTCTGGCCGGCCGTGAGCGCGGTCAGGAGCCTGGCCGCCAAGTCCGATGCCGCCACGCTCGGCGGCGCGGTCGACCGCGCCCAGCGCCTCACGCGCGCCCTGCGCGACGCCTTGCATGCCGCGCTGCGGCGCCTGCAGGCCGGGCAGATCCTGCTCGCCACGGTCGGCGCCACGGCACCCTTCGTCGGGCTGCTCGGCACGGTCTGGGGCATCTACGGCGCGCTCGTGGGCATTGCCGGGGAAACCGGCGGATTCACCATCGACAAGGTGGCCGGCCCGGTTGGCGAGGCGCTGATCATGACCGCCTTCGGCCTCGCGGTCGCGATTCCGGCCGTGCTCGCCTATAACGTGTTCGGCCGCGTGGTCAGCCGAATCGAGGCCGAGCTGGAAGGCTTCGCCCACGACCTGCTCGGCGCGCTCGGCGACGAGCCGCAGCGCGAAGCGCCGCTGCCGCCCGCGCGGCCGATGCCGGTCTGAGAAGGGCACAGAACCCATGGCCTTCGGTCGCACCTCGCTCGGCAGCACCGCCACCGGCGGGCGGGCGATCGGCGCCGGCGGGCAGCGGCCGCTGTCGGACATCAACGTCACGCCGCTGGTGGACGTGATGCTGGTGCTGCTGGTGATCTTCATCATCACCGCCCCGTTGATGGCCAGCTCGATCAAGCTCGACCTGCCGCGCACCGACGCCGGCCAGCCCGCCGACACGCCCAAGTTCGTGAGTCTCGCGGTGGATGCGGAGGGCAAGGTCTTCCTCAACGACCAGGCCGTGAGTGTCGAGGAGCTCGCGGCCGGCCTCGAGAAGGCCGCCGCCGCCAACCGCGACACCGAGGTCCAGCTGCGCGCCGACCAGACCGTGCCCTACGGCAAGGTGGTCGAGTTGATGGGCATCGCGAACAAGGCGGGGCTGAGCCGCATCGGCTTCGTGACCGAAGCGCCGGCCACCAGGAAGCCTTGAGCTTCCTCACCCGCGATAATCCGCATTCCCCGGCCGCCTGATGCCGGGCTGTTGCCCCAAGCCCAATGAACCCCAGCTACAAACCCAGCGACGTCGAGTCCGCTGCCCAGGCCGCCTGGACGGCGGCCGATGCCTACCGCGTGACCGAGGACGCGCGCAAGAAGAAGTACTACGCCTGCTCGATGCTGCCGTACCCCAGCGGCAAGCTGCACATGGGCCACGTGCGCAACTACACCATCAACGACATGCTCACGCGCTACCTGCGCATGAGCGGCTACAACGTGCTGATGCCGATGGGCTGGGACGCCTTCGGCCTGCCGGCCGAGAACGCGGCGCTCAAGAACGGCGTGCCGCCGGCCCAATGGACCTACGAGAACATCGGCTACATGAAGAGCCAGCTCCAGGCCATGGGGCTGGCGATCGACTGGAGCCGCGAGATCGCCACCTGCGACCCCAGCTATTACAAGTGGAACCAGTGGCTGTTCCTGAAGATGCTCGAAAAAGGCATCGCTTACCGCAAGACCCAGCTGGTCAACTGGGATCCGGTCGACCAGACCGTGCTGGCCAACGAGCAGGTGATCGACGGCAAGGGCTGGCGCACCGGCGCCACGGTGGAGCGGCGCGAGATCCCGGGCTACTACCTCAAGATCAGCGACTACGCCGAAGAGTTGCTCGAGCACACCCAGCACAAGCTGCCGGGCTGGCCCGAGCGCGTGAAGCTGATGCAGGAGAACTGGATCGGCAAGAGCGAGGGCGTGCGCTTCGCCTTCCTGCACGACATCAAGGACGATCACGGCAAGCTGATCCAGGGCGGCCTCATGTACGTTTTCACGACGCGTGCCGACACCATCATGGGCGTGACCTTCTGCGCCGTGGCGCCCGAACACCCGCTCGCCGTGCATGCCGCGAAGAAAGACCCGAAAGTCGCCGCCTTCATCGAGGAATGCAAGAGCGGGGGCACCACCGAGGCCGAGCTCGCGACGCAGGAAAAGAAGGGCGTGCCCACCGGCCTCCACGTGCAGCACCCGATCACCGACGAGCCGATTCCGGTCTGGGTCGGCAACTACGTACTGATCGGCTACGGCGACGGCGCCGTGATGGGCGTGCCCGCGCACGACGAGCGCGACTTCGCCTTCGCCAACAAGTACGGCATCGAGATCATCCAGGTCGTGCTGGTCGACGACGAACCGCACTTCGACTACCACCGCTGGCAGGACTGGTATGCCGACAAGCAGCGCGGCGTGACCATCAACTCCGACAACTTCAGCGGCATGTCCTACGCCGAGGCGGTCAAGGCGGTGGCGCACGCGCTCGGCCAGAAGGGCCTGGGCGAGATGCAGACCACCTGGCGCCTGCGCGACTGGGGCGTGAGCCGCCAGCGCTACTGGGGCACGCCGATCCCGATCATCCACTGCGAGGAGCACGGCGCGGTGCCGGTGCCCGAGAAGGACCTGCCGGTCGTGCTGCCCACCGAGTGCGTGCCCGACGGCTCCGGCAACCCGCTGGCCAAGCATGAAGGCTTCCACGCCGGCGTGGCCTGCCCGGTCTGCGGCAAGCCGGCGCGGCGCGAGACTGACACGATGGACACCTTCGTCGACAGCGCGTGGTACTTCATGCGCTATTGCGACCCGAAGAACGACCAGGCCATGGTGGCCGAGGGCGCCGACTACTGGATGCCGATGGACCAGTACATCGGCGGCATCGAGCACGCGATCCTGCACCTGCTCTACGCGCGCTTCTGGACCAAGGTGATGCGCGACCTCGGTCTGGTGAAGATCGACGAGCCCTTCAGCAAGCTGCTCACGCAGGGCATGGTGCTCAACCACATCTTCTACCGGCGCACCGAGAAGGGGGCCAAGGAGTACTTCCCGCCTTCCGAGGTGACGCCCGTGCTCGATGCGCAGGGGCGCATCACCGGCGGCACCCTGGCCGACGGTTCGAAGCTCGAATACGGCGGCGTCGGCAAGATGGGCAAGAGCGAGCGCAACGGCGTCGATCCGCAGGACCTGATCGAGAAGTACGGCGCCGACACCGCGCGCCTCTACACCATGTTCACCGCGCCGCCCGAGGCCACGCTGGAGTGGAACGATGCGGCTGTGGAAGGCAGCTACCGTTTCCTGCGCCGGGTCTGGAACTTCGGGGTGGCGCTCGAAGCGGCGACCGTCAGCGCCGCGGAGAACGCGGAGATCGAGATCGACGCGATCGACCCGCGCTCGGCCTTCGGCAAGGAGGCCAAGGCGCTGCGCCGCGAGGTCCATACCGTGCTGCGTCAGATCGACTACGACTATCAGCGCATGCAATACAACACCGTGGTGTCGGGCGCGATGAAGCTCCTGAATGCGCTGGAGGGCTTCAAGTCCGACGGCAGCACGGGCGACCGCGCGGCCGTGCGCGAAGGCTTCGGCATCCTGATGCGCTGCCTCTACCCGGCCACGCCGCACATCACGCACGCACTGTGGCATCAGCTGGGCTACGACAAGCTGCACGGCCCGCTGCTCGACGCGCCCTGGCCGGTGGTCGACGTGGTCGCGCTGGAGCAGGACGAGATCGAGCTCATGCTGCAAGTCAACGGCAAGCTGCGCGGCTCGCTGCGCGTGCCGGCCAATGCCTCGAAGCAGGAGATCGAGAAGATCGCGCTCGCGAGCGAGGTGCTGGCCAAGCATGCCGAGGGCGCCGTGCCCAAGCGCGTGGTCGTGGTGCCCGGGCGGCTGGTCAACGTGGTGGTATGAAGGAAAGCATGAATACACGCACCCGGTCTCAGCGCCTCCTGCCGCGTCGCGGCTTTCTCGCCCTTGCCGCGGCGGCCTCGCTTGGGGTCGCGGGCTGCGGCTTCGAGCTGCGCCGTGCGCCGATCTTCGCGTTCAAGACGCTGGCGGTGCCGGGCAGCTCGGCTTTCGTGAACGATCTTCGGCGCCAGATCCGCGCCGCCGGCACCGTCGAGCTGATTCCGGCCGACAAGCTCGACACGGCCGAAGCGGTGCTCGACATCCTTGCCGAAAACCGCGAGCGCATCGTGCTCTCCACCAATTCGGCCGGCCAGGTGCGCGAGCTCCAGCTGCGCCTGACGATGCGCTTCAGGCTGCGCACGCCGGGCGGCAAGGAACTGCTGCCACCGACCGAGATCCAGCAGCAGCGCGACATCACCTACAACGAAACCGCGGCGCTGGCGAAGGAAAGCGAAGCGGAGCTGCTGTTCCGCGACATGCAGAGCGACATCGCCCAGCAGACGATGCGGCGGCTGGGCGCGGTGAAGAGCCTCTGATGCAGCTCGGCCCCGCGCAGCTGGAAGCCCATCTGCAGAAGGGCATCAAGCCGCTCTACACCATCCACGGCGACGAGCCGCTGCTCGCGCAGGAGGCGGCCGACGCGATCCGCGCAGCGGCACGAACGCAGGGCTACACCGAGCGCAGCTCGTACACCGTGGCCGGCGCGCATTTCGACTGGAGCGCGGTGCTCGCCGCGGGCGGGTCGCTGAGCCTGTTCGCCGACCGGCAGATCGTCGAAATCCGCATCCCCTCGGGCAAGCCGGGCAAGGACGGCAGCGTCGCGCTGCAGCAGATCGCCGAGGCCGCGCAAGGCAACGACAGCACCCTCACGCTGGTGATGCTGCCGCGCCTGGACAAGGCCACGCGCACCGGCGCCTGGTTCTCGGCGCTGGAGAACAACGGCATCAGCCTGCAGATCGAAAGCATCGAGCGCGCCGCGCTGCCGCAGTGGATCGCGCAGCGGCTCGCGCAGCAGGGCCAGCGCGTGAGAGGCGGCGAGGAAGGCCAGCGCACGCTGCAGTTCTTCGCCGACCGCGTGGAAGGCAATCTGCTCGCCGCGCACCAGGAAATCCAGAAGCTCGCGCTGCTGCATCCCGAGGGCGAGCTGTCGTGGGAGCAGGTCGAAGGCGCGGTCAACAACGTCGCGCGCTACGACGTGTTCAAGCTCTCCGAAGCCGTGCTCGGCGGCAATCCGCAGCGCGTCGCGCGCATGCTCGACGGCCTGCAGGCCGAAGGCGAGGCCGAGGTGCTGGTGCACTACACGCTGGCCGAGGACATCCGGGCGCTGAAGCGCGTCAAGGACGCGATGGCCGCCGGCCGGCCGCTGCCCATGGCGCTGCGCGAGAACCGCATCTGGGGCCCGCGCGAGCGCGCCTTCGAGCGCGTGCTGCCGCGGCTGGACGATCGTGCGCTGGCCCGCATGCTGCGCGCCGCACACATCGTGGACGGCATCGTCAAGGGCCTGAAGCAGCCCGACTGGCCGGCCGGCGGCTGGCAGGCGCTGCAGCGGCTGGCGCTGATGCTGTGCCGGGCCTGCGCGGCGCCGGCCCGGGGCTGAGCGCGCGATCGTTCCTCTTTCGCGAACCCCGCGTTTCCACGCATTGCCGCCCTGCCCGCAGCCCGCGTGGGAAAATGCGCGGATGAACGCGTTCAACGTCAACGAACACATGCAGACCCTGGGGCTGCAGGCCAAGGCGGCCGCCGCCCTGATGGCCAAGGCCTCCGCGGCCACCAAGAACAAGGCGCTCAAGGCGCTGGCACGGCGCCTGCGCGAGAGGGCGGAGGGCCTGGCCCCGGCCAATGCGCGCGACATCGAGCGCGCTGTCGCGGCCGGCCTCTCGGCCCCGATGGTCGACCGGCTCAAGCTCACGCCGAAGGTCATCGAGACCGTGGCGCTGGGCTGCGAACAGCTCGCCGCGATGCCCGACGTGATCGGCGAAGTCATCGGCATGAAGCAGCAGCCCAGCGGCATCCGCGTCGGTCAGATGCGGGTGCCGATCGGCGTCTTCGGCATGATCTACGAGAGCCGGCCCAACGTGACCATCGAGGCCGCGAGCCTCGCGATCAAGAGCGGCAACGCGGCGATCCTGCGCGGCGGCTCGGAGGCGATCGAGTCGAACAAGGCGCTCGCGCTGCTGGTGTCGGAGGCGCTGGCCGAGGCGGGCCTGCCGGTCGAGGCGGTGCAGCTGGTGCAGACCACCGACCGCGAGGCGGTGGGGCAGCTGATCGCGATGCCCGAGTTCGTCGACGTGGTCATCCCGCGAGGCGGCAAGGGCCTGATCGAGCGCATCAGCCGCGAGGCCAAGGTGCCGGTCATCAAGCACCTGGACGGCAACTGCCACGTCTTCGTGGACGACACGGCCGAGCTCGACATGGCGGTCAAGATCGTCGACAACGCCAAGACGCAGAAGTACAGCCCCTGCAATGCGGCCGAGGGCCTGCTGGTGGCGGCCTCGATGGCCGAGAGCTTCCTGCCGGAGATCGGCGCGATCTTCGCGGCCAAGGGGGTGGAGATGCGCTGCGACCCCGCAGCGGCGCGCATCCTGCGCGCCGACGGTGCGCTCCCGCCGGGCGCCCGGGTGGTGGACGCGGTCGAGTCCGACTGGTCTGAGGAGTACCTGGCCGCCGTCATCAGCATCAAGGTGGTCGCGGGCGTGGACGAAGCCATCGCGCACATCAACCGCTATTCGAGCCATCACACCGACGCCATCGTCACGCGCGACCACATGCACGCCCAGCGCTTCCTGCGCGAGGTCGACTCGGCCAGCGTGATGGTGAACGCGAGCACGCGCTTTGCCGACGGCTTCGAGTTCGGGCTCGGGGCCGAGATCGGCATCAGCACCGACAAGTTCCATGCGCGCGGGCCGGTCGGCATCGAGGGGCTCACCTCGCTCAAGTACGTGGTGCTGGGCCAGGGCGAAGTGCGGAGCTGAAGGTGGCGCGGATCGGGGCAGCGCTTGTCATCCGCTCCAGCGCCCCCAAATCCTACAATTCCACTCCACCTTTCGTCGCAGAACACGCATAACAAGGCCGTCGCATGGTTCCCCATCTCGTCACCGCCCTGACCGGCCCCATCAACGAACTCGAACAACGCGTTCTCGACTCCATGCCGGCCATCGAGCGCTGGTTCCGGCTCGAATGGATGGAGCACACGCCGCCCTTCTACAGCTCGGTCGATATCCGCAATGCCGGCTTCAAGCTGGCGCCGGTCGACACCACCCTCTACCCTGGCGGCTGGAACAACCTGACCGATGACATGCTGCCGCTGGCGGTGCAGGCCGCGCAGGCCGCGATCGAGAAGATCTGCCCCGAAGCTCGCAACCTGCTGGTGATCCCGGAAAACAATGCGCGCAGCACCTTCTACCTGGCCAACGTGGCCCGGCTGGTGCGGATTTTTCATATGGCGGGGCTCAATGTGCGCGTGGGCTCGATCGATCCGGCGATCAAGTCGCCCAAGAAGATCGAGTTGCCGAACGGCGAGACCGTGTGCCTGGAGCCCGTGGTGCGCGGCAAGCGGCGCCTGGGGCTCAAGCATTTCGACCCCTGCACCATCCTGCTCAACAACGACCTCGCGGCCGGCACGCCCGGCATCCTGGAAGACCTGCACGAGCAGTACCTGCTGCCGCCGCTGCATGCCGGCTGGTCGGTACGCCGCAAGAGCAACCACTTCCACAGCTACGAGGAAGTTTCCAAGCGCTTCGGCAAGCTGTTGGGCATCGACCCCTGGCTGATCAACCCGATGTACGCGCGCGCCGGCGGCGTCGATGTCGCCGAGGGCCAGGGGATGGACGTGCTGACCAGCCACGTGGACGCGCTGCTCACCAAGATCCGGCGCAAGTACAAGGAATACGGCATCAACGAGAAGCCCTTCGTGGTCGTCAAGGCCGACAACGGCGCCCATGGCATGGGTGTCATGACGGTGCGCGACGTCAAGGATCTCGAGGCCCTCGGCCGCAGGCCGCGCAACAACAAGACCGGCACCGCCAGCGAAGCCCAGGAGCCGGGCGAGGTGATCGTGCAGGAGGGCGTGCTGACCAACGAGCGCGTGCACAACGGCGTCGCCGAGCCGGTGGTCTACATGATGGACCGCTACGTGGTCGGCGGCTTCTACCGGGTGCATGCCGAGCGCAGCCCCGACGAGAACCTCAACCTGCCGGGCGCGAGCTTCGTGCCCTTGGCATTTTCGGAGAGTGCGCACTTACCGCAACCGGGCGCCAAGCCCGGCGCGAGCGCCCCGAATCGCTTCTACATGTACGGCGTGATCGGACGGCTGGCCATGGTGGCGGCCAGCTACGAGCTCGAGGCGACCGATCCGGACGCCGAAATCTACGAATGATTTCGTAGTACGTGTTGCGGGGCCTTCCGGCGGCGGCAAAATAGCGACCCCACAGCAACGCAAACAAGAGGGCGGAAGGCGACGCGGCGGCTGCACCCAGCTGCCCAGGCGCCCGGGCGTGCAGCGTCATGCCGGACACCCTTTTTCATCGACTCCGTGTCCCCCACCAAATCTTCCTCTGCCGCGCTGATCCTTGCGGCCATCGGTGTCGTCTATGGCGACATCGGCACCAGCGTTCTGTATGCGGTCAAGGAGGTGTTCGGCCACGGCCACGTTCCCTTCACGGTCGAGAACGTCTACGGCATCCTGTCGATGTTCTTCTGGACCTTGACGGTGATCGTCTCGCTCAAGTACGTGGTGCTGGTCCTGCGGGCCGACAACGAGGGCGAGGGCGGCCTGGTCGCGATGCTGGCACTGGCCTCGCAGGCGGTGGTCGACAAGCCCCGCCTGCGCCACGTGCTGCTGATGGTCGGCATCTTCGGCACCTCGCTCTTCTATGGCGACGGCGTCATCACGCCGGCCATCTCGGTGCTGTCGGCGGTCGAGGGCCTGGAGGTGGTGTCGCCGCACTTCAAGCACTACGTGATCCCGATCACGCTGGTCGTGCTGTTCTGCCTGTTCGCGCTCCAGAAGCACGGCACCACGGGCATCGGCCGCTACTTCGGCCCGATCACGCTGGTCTGGTTCTTCGCGATCGCGCTGCTGGGCGTGTGGCAGATCCTCGCCCATCCTGAAATCCTCAAGGCCATGAGCCCGCACTATGCGCTGCGCTTCATGTGGGACAACCCCGGCACCAGCTTCATCATCCTGGGTGCGACCGTGCTGTGCGTGACCGGTGCCGAGGCGCTCTACGCCGACCTCGGCCACTTCGGCAAGCGGCCGATCCGCGTCGCCTGGTTCTCGGTCGTGATGCCGGCGCTCACGCTCAACTACTTCGGCCAGGGCGCGCTGCTGCTGGAGAACCCGTCGGCGGTGAAGAATCCCTTCTACATGATGGCGCCCGAATGGGCCCTGATACCGCTGGTGCTGCTCGCCACCGCCGCCACGGTGATCGCGTCGCAGGCGCTCATCACCGGCGCCTTCAGCGTCACGCGGCAGGTGATCCAGCTCGGTTACCTGCCGCGCCTGAACATCGAGCACACCAGCGTGCGCACCGCGGGGCAGATCTACATTCCCTTCGTCAACTGGGGGCTGTTCGTCGCGATCGTGCTGGCGGTGGTCATGTTCCGCTCGTCGAGCAACCTGGCCGCGGCCTACGGCATCGCCGTGACCACCGACATGCTGATCACCACGGTGCTGACTTTCTTCGTGATCCGCTATGCCTGGAAGTACCCGTTGTGGCTGTGCATCGCCGCGACCGGCTGGTTCTTCGTGGTCGACTTCCTGTTCTTCGCCTCCAACCTGTTGAAGCTGTTCGAAGGCGGCTGGTTCCCGCTCCTGATCGGCGGGTCCATCTTCATGCTGATGCTGACCTGGAAGGAAGGCCGGCGCCTCATGGGCCAGATGCAGTTGGCCGAAGCCATCGACCTGCGCGGTTTCCTCGATTCGGTGTTCGTCAATCCGCCGGCGCGCGTCGACGGCACCGCGGTGTTCATGACCGCGGAGCCGGGCGTGGTGCCCAATGCGCTGCTGCACAACCTCAAGCACAACAAGGTGATGCACGAGCAGAACCTGTTCGTCACCGTGCGCAGCCACGAAGTGCCGTGGATTCCGATGGACAAGCGCATCGAGATGGAGCCGCTCGGGCATCACTGCTGGCAGGTGGTGGTGCACTACGGCTTCAAGAACGACGTCGACCTGCCGCGCGCGCTGGAGCATGCGCGGCTGCGCGGCTGCCAGCTCGAGCCCATGACGACCAGCTACTTTCTCTCGCGCGACGTGGTGATCCCCACGCTCGGCAGCGGCATGGCGCCCTGGCGCGAGAAGCTCTTCGCGCAGATGCACCACAACGCGAGCGGGGCGGCGGGCTTCCTCGGGCTGCCGAACAACGCGGTGGTCGAGCTGGGCTCGAAGATCGAGATCTAGGGCGTCGAGGTCCGTCGATGCGATTCTTCAAGGACCTGAGCCTCTCGGCCATCCAGCAGCTCGGCTGCGGCAAACCCTTCGCCGGCAAGGACATCGCAGCTGCCTGCAAGATCAAGCAAGACGCACGGGCCGCTTCTGCCGAAGCCGCCCCTTCCTCATCGATCGCCGGAAAGACATCCTGATGCACATTCTTTTCATCGCTGACCCGCTCGAGCAGTTCAAGATCTACAAGGACACCACCTTCTCGATGATGCGAGAGGCGCAGCGCCGCGGCTACACGCTCTCGGCCTGCGAGCCGCGGCACCTGAACTGGCAGCGCGGCCGGCCGGTCACCGCCAGGGCGCGCGAGATCGTGCTGACCGGCGAGCAGGCATGGTTCCGCGAAGAGGCCGTGATCGAACGCCCGCTGCACGCCTTCGACGTGGTGCTGATGCGCAAGGACCCGCCCTTCGACGCCGAGTACATCTACGCCACTCACCTGCTCGAACAGGGCGAGCGCGAAGGCGCGCGCGTCGTCAACCGGCCGCGCGCGCTGCGCGACCATCCCGAGAAGCTCGCGATCATGGAGTTCGCCGAGTACACGACGCCCACGCTGGTCACGCGCGATCCGGCCGCGGTGCGCGCCTTCCATGCCGAGCACCAGGACATCATCCTGAAGCCGCTCGACGGCATGGGCGGCATGGGCATCTTCCGCGTCAAGGCCGACGGGCTGAACCTCGGCTCGATCGTCGAGACGCTCAACAAGAACGGCGCCGAAACCATCATGGTGCAGCGCTTCGTGCCCGAGATCGCGCAGGGCGACAAGCGCATCCTCGTGATCGGCGGCCAGGCCGTGCCGCACAGCCTGGCGCGCATTCCGCAGGGCACCGAGGTGCGCGGCAACCTCGCGGCCGGCGGCAAGGGCGTGGCGCAGCCGCTGACCGACCAGGACCGGCGCATCGCCGAAGCGATCGGACCGGTGCTCAACGAACGCGGGCTGCTCCTGATCGGGCTCGACGTGATCGGCGGCTCGCTGACCGAGATCAACGTGACCAGCCCGACCTGCTTCCAGGAAATCACCGAGCAGACCGGCTTCGACGTGCCGGCGATGTTCATCGATGCGTTGGAGGCGTACCTCCGCTAGCGCCTGGCCCGGCGCGCGCACCGCCTCGGCGAAGCCCGTGCGCGGCGCCCGAATTCAGCTGGCGCGCTGGCCGTCGACGAACACCGCGAGCTCGTTGGGCGCGAAGGCGGTCCAGGTCTCGTTGGTGGTCAGGGGCGCCGTCACCACCACCGCCACCCGGTCATTCGGCGTGGTGTGCTGCGCAAAGTCGATGCTGAGGTCTTCGTCCGACAGCTCGGCCGTCACGAAAGGATGGCGCCGCTCGATGTACCAGAGGTTCGTCGAGGCGTGGGACCAGAGCGCCTGCCCGTTCGAGAGCATGAAGTTGAAGGTGCCGTGGCGCGCGACGCGCGGCGCCAGCTCGCGCAGCGTGAGCGTCAGTTCCTCGACGCTCGGCACGTCGGCGTGCGACTTGGCCATCTCCTGCATGATCCAGCAGAAGGCGTGCTCGCTGTCGGTATTGCCCACGGGATGAAAGTTGCCGTGCAGCCGCGGCCTGAAGTCCTTCAGGTCGCCGTTGTGCGCGAACACCCAGTAGCGGCCCCACAGCTCGCGCACGAAGGGGTGGCAGTTCTGCAGGTTCACCGCGCCCTGCGTGGCCTTGCGGATGTGCGCGATGACGTTGCGGCTCTGGATCGGGTAGCGCCGGATCAGCTCGGCCACCGGCGACTCGCAGGCCGGCTGGTGGTCGACGAAATGCCTGAGGCCGCGGTCCTCGAAGAAGGCGATGCCCCAGCCGTCGGCATGGTGGTCGGTGCGCCCGCCGCGCTGCGCGAAGCCCGTGAAGCTGAATGTCACGTCGGTCGGCGTGTTGCAGTTCATTCCGAGCAGTTGGCACATGGGTCAATTAGAGCGCTTTTCGCGCAACTGCCAGGCCGCGCAGATCGCCAGCGCGCAGAGGCCGGCCAGCATCGCGAACACCTCGTTGAAGGCCGCCAGCCGCGCCGGGCTGGTGGCCGTGTTGACCAGCGAATCGCCATGCACGGCCAGCCGCCATTCGAGCACGATCGCGCACAGGCTCACGCCGGCCGCGCCGCCCAACATGCGCAGGAAGTTGATTGCGCTCGCGCCCTGCGGAATCAGCGGCTTGGCGAGCGGGCGCATCGAGCCCAGGTTGAGCGAGGGCAGGATGAAGCCCAGCCCGACGCGGCCGATGATCGCGAAGGCCACCAGCAGCCAGAGCGCGCTGTCGAGCCGCAGCAACAGCATCAGCGCGAAGGAGACGGCCAAGAGCGCGAGCCCGGTGCACACCAGGAGCCAGGTCGGATGCCGGTCCGCGAGCCGGCCGACACCGGCAATGGTGAAGGCGAGCACGATGCCGGCCGGCAGCAGGATGGTGCCGACGTGCGAAGCCGAAAGCTGCAACCCGACCTGCATGTAGACCGGCAGCAGGTAGGTCGAGCCGAACAGCGCCGTGCCGTAGATGAAGGCGACCACGCTGCCCATCGCGAACTGCCGGTACTGGAACAGCGCCAGGTTCATCAGCGGCGTGCCGCCCGCGGCCGCGAGCCGCCGCTGCCAGCCGACGAAGGCGCCGAAGGCCACGACCGCGCCGACGAGCAGCGCCGCGGCCTGCAGCGGCGCGTCGCCGCGCAGTTCGACCAGCCCGTTCAGCAGGCACAAGGTGCCGGCGGTGCCCAGCGCGAGGCCGCCCCAGTCGAGCCCGCCGCTGCGCGCCGCCACCACGCCGCCGGGCGCCGTGGTCGGCACGAACTTGTAGGCCAGCCAGATCGAGGCGATGCAGAAAGGCACCACCATGAAGAAGATCGAGCGCCAGCCGAACAGGTCGACCAGCACGCCGCCGATGCTGGGGCCGATGGCCGGCGCCAGCACCACGCCCATGCCGAAGATGCCGGTTGCGCGGCCCTGCTCGTGGGGCTCGAAGGCGCGCAGGATGATGATGGCCGGGATCGGCTGCACCACGCCGGCCGCCAGGCCCTCGGCGACCCGCGCGATCAGCACCAGCGGGAAGTGGTTGGCCAGCCCGCCCGCGACGCCGCCGAGCAGCAGCAGCACCATGGTGCCGACATAGGTGCGGCGGTAGCCGTAGCGCGCGAGCAGCCAGGGCGTGGTCAACATCGACACCGTCATCGCGACCATGAAGCCCGAGCTGACCCACTGCGCGCGCTCCTGGCCCAGCGCGAAGTGGTGGCTCATGCCCGGGATCGCCACGTTGACGATGGTCGAGGACATGATCGATGCCATCACGCCCACCATCACGGAAAAGAGCAGCAGCCAGCGGTAGCGGGGCCCATAGCGGCTGCTGAGGGATTGCGGCGGGAGCGTCGAGGTCATCGGGGGAGGCAGCCTGTTCGGGCCGTCCTACAAGGATATCGGGGTTTGCGCGCCGGTCCTGGCGCAGAGGCAGCCTTCACAATGGTCCGGCTGTCCCGCACGAAATCCAAAAGAACACAGAGCCATGGAATCCCCTACCCCCGACGACAGCGGCCCCGCCGTCGAAGCCGAAGCCGCGCCCTCGCTCGCGGCCGAGCTCCAGGCGCCCACCGTCACCCGTGCCTACCAGTGCCAGTGCGGCCGCCCCGTGTTCCTGCGCAACAGCCAGTGCCTGGCCTGCCATACGCCGCTCGGCTTCGTGATCGAAAGCCTGGGCGTGGTGCCGCTCGCGCCCGCAACGTTTGAAGGCGCCGAGCCCGACACCTTCACCGTCTTCGGCGATGCCGGGGGCAAGACTTACCGCCGCTGCGCCAACCTGATGACCCCGGCCGCCTGCAACTGGATGGTGCCCGCGCCGCGCGAAGGTGACGACCCGGCCTTCCACACCGATGGCCTGGTGCCCGGCCTTTGTCTGTCATGCAGCGTCACGCGCACCATCCCCGACCTGTCGATCGAGAGCAATGGCGAACTGTGGCGCAAGCTCGAACTCTCCAAGCGCCGGCTGATCTCGCAACTGCTGGCGCTGGGCCTGCCGGTCGTCACGCGGCTGACCGATCCGGTGCACGGCCTGGCCTTCGACTTCCTGAGCAACATGCCGGGCGGCCCGCATGTGATGACCGGCCACGAGATGGGCCTGATCACGCTCAACGCCGAAGAGGCCGAGGACGCAGTGCGCGAGCGCATCCGTGCCGAGATGCGCGAACCCTACCGCACGCTGGTCGGCCATTTCCGCCACGAGATCGGCCACTACTACTGGGACCTGCTGGTCTTCCCGACGCCGTGGCTCGACAGCTTTCGCGAGCTCTTCGGCGACGAGCGGGCCGACTACGCGACGGCGCTGCGCAACCACTACGACAACGGCCCGCCGCCCGACTGGGCGAACCGCTACGTCACGAGCTATGCAAGCGCGCATCCATGGGAAGACTGGGCCGAAACCTGGGCCCATTACCTGCACATGGCCGACACGGCGGACACGGCGAAGAGCTTCGGCGTCGATGCGCAGAACGTCGAAGTCACCAGCGACCTGTTCGAGCTCTCGGATCTCTGGCAGCCCGAACATCCCGGAGCGGCGAATTTCCTCGACTTCCTCAACGGCTGGGTGCGCCTCACCAATGTGCTCAACGAGCTGTCGCGCAGCATGGGCCAGCCCGACTACTACCCCTTCGTGCTGCCGCACGTGGCCGTAGGCAAGCTGCAGTTCATCCACGAGGTGATCGCCGAAGAGCGGGAGCGCGGCCGGCAGCCGCCGGCGCCCGTCAATCCTGAACCGCCGGCGCAGGAGCAGGATCAGCAGCAGTCGCAGCAACAGCGGCTGCAGTAGCGCAGCGCGCGCAGATGCAGGCGAGGCCGCGCATCTCTGCAGGGACGCGCGCGAGCACGGCGCGGTCGAAGTCGGTTTGCATGCACCAGCAAGGCGGCTGCACTTGGCCGGTCTCGCGCTCGATCTCCATCGCGCAGCGGTTCGCCTCGCCGCACAGAGGGCAACGCGAAGGATCGGGCCGTGCAGCTGCGGCGTTCATTTGGCGATCTCGAAGGCCGGCAGCTTCTTCGCGACCACGTGGTTCTGCAGCGTCACGTAGACCGGCAGCCCGTCGCGGTAGGCCGGATAGTCCTCGCCCTGGATCAGCGGCAGCAGGTAGCTGCGGCACTTGTCGGTGATGCCGTAGCCGTCGGCCGAGATGAAGTCGCGCGGCATGAACTTCTCGGTGTTGGCCACCTGGTCGAGCGGCGCGCTGCCGATGCGGTAGGCATAGGGCGAGTCGGAGGTCCGATCGATGGTCGGCATCACCGAGTTCTTGCCTTCGAGTGCCAGCTCGACCGCGCGCTGCCCGAGCTCATAGGCCTGCCGCGCGTCGGTGGCCGAGGCGATGTGGCGCGCCGAGCGCTGCAGATAGTCGGCCACCGCCCAGTGGAATTTGTAGTCCAGCGCCTCCTTGACCATCTGCGCCACCACCGGCGCCGCGCCGCCGAGCTGCGCATGGCCGAAGGCATCCTTGGTGCCCTGCTCGGCGAGGAAGGTGCCGTCGGGATGGTGGCAGCCTTCCGACACCACCACCGTGCAATAGCCATGGTGCTTGACCAGCGCATCGACGCGCGCCAGGAAGGCCGGCTGGTCGAAGGGAATCTCGGGGAACAGGATCACGACAGGAATGCCGTGGTCCGCCGCCA
This sequence comes from Variovorax sp. CF079, assembly GCF_900101545.1. Taxonomy (GTDB): domain Bacteria; phylum Pseudomonadota; class Gammaproteobacteria; order Burkholderiales; family Burkholderiaceae_C; genus Variovorax. The sequence continues at coordinate 63,799 of NZ_FMZU01000021.1, forward strand.
GGCCGCCGGCCGCCGCGATCCAGCCCGCGTGGCGGCCCATCACCTCGAGCACGAACACCTTGGTGGAGGTGGCGGCCATCGAGCGCACGTCCAGCGAGGCTTCGAGCGTGGACACCGCCACGTACTTCGCGACCGAGCCGAAGCCCGGGCAGCAGTCGGTGAGCGGCAGGTCGTTGTCGATGGTCTTCGGCACATGGATCGCCTGCAGCGGGTAGCCGAGCGAAGCGGACAGCTGGCTCACCTTGAAGCAGGTGTCGGCCGAATCGCCGCCGCCGTTGTAGAAGAAGTAGCCGATGCCGTGCGCCTTGAAGACCTCGATCAAGCGCTCGTACTCGCGCCGGTTCTTTTCCAGCGACTTGAGCTTGTAGCGGCAGGAACCGAAGGCGCCCGCGGGCGTGGAGCGCAGCGCCGCGATCGCCTCGGCCGACTCCAGGCTGGTATCGATCAGCTCCTCGGCGAGCGCGCCGAGAATGCCGTTGCGTCCGGCGTAGACGGTGCCGATTCGATCGGCGTGCCGGCGCGCCGTTTCGATCACGCCGCAGGCCGAGGCGTTGATGACCGAAGTGACGCCGCCGGACTGGGCATAGAAGGCATTGGTGGGCATGACGCGGGCTCCTATGCGGCAAGCGAGAACTTGTCGTCGTTTTCGGTTTGGATCAATACCTCAGCTGGAATGCCGAGCCCCTTGTGGATTCGACGAATCATCCTCAAGGTCAAGGGACGTTTGTGATTGAGGACTTCGTACACGCGATTCAACTGCCCGATGAAAGGCTCAAGATCCTTCGCCGAGAGGCCCTGCTGCTCCATTCGGAACTTGATCGCCTCGATCGCGTCCGGCGGGTCGATCGGGTGATTTTTCGATTCATAGCTCTGGATCAATGCCAGCAACACTTCGAAGCGATCGGCGTCCTCCGTGCCCGGCGCCGGCTCCTGATCGAAGTACGGCGACACCGCCTTCAGTGTGGCCTTGTAATCAGCTTCGGTTCGGATGGGTCGGATGTCCATGGACTACTCCACTTCAATAGGTTGGGCATCGATTCGGTCATATTCCGAATGCGTGCCGATGAATTTGACGCAAACGGCCTCGTATCTGTAAGCGATTGCAGCGATAAGGCGGTAGTCATTGCCCTTGATGTTGAAAACGACCCGGTTGCTTCCAACAAAGCGAGCACTGCGATAGCGGTCCTTGATGTCCTGCGGTGTCTTCCAAACTGCCGCCTTGGTCTCTTCATGCCAAGCCTTCAACGGCTGTTCCGAGGCGGGGTGGCGCACCCAAAAGTCCCTCAAGTACTTCACCGAAATGATCCGCATCGCGGTCAAGTTTAGTCCCAAATTGGGACTAAAACAAGCGCTTCCCCTCAGCGCCCCGGCAACCCCATCGCCCGCGTGATCACCTCTTTCATGATCTCGTTGGTGCCGCCATAGATGCGCTGCACCCGCGCATCGGCGTAGGCGCGCGTCACCGGGTACTCCCACATGTAGCCGTAGCCGCCGTGCAGTTGCACGCACTCGTCCATCACCTTGCACTGCAGGTCGGTGGTCCAGTACTTGGCCATGCTCGCGGTCGCGGTGTCGAGTTTTTCCTGCATCAGGAGCTCGATGCACTTGTCGACGAAGACCTGCGCTACCTGCACCTCGGTCTGCAGCTCGGCCAGCGTGTAGCGCGTGTTCTGATACGCCGCCACGGGCTGGCCGAAGACCTTGCGCTCCTTCACATAGGCCACGGTGTGCTCGATCGCGGCCTGCGCAGCGGCCACCGCGCTGATCGCGATCTGCAGCCGCTCCCACGGCAGTTGCTCCATCAGGCAGACGAAGCCGCGGTTCTCCTGCGCGGCGCCGCCGAGCAGCGCCTCGGCCGGCAGGCGCACGTCGTTGAAGAAGAGCTCCGAGGTGTCCTGCGCCTTCAGGCCCAGCTTCTTGAGACGCTGGCCCTTTTCGAAGCCAGCCATGCCGCGCTCCACCAGGAACAGGCTGGTGCCCTTGGCGCCGCCTGCGGGGTCGGTCTTGGCGACCACGATCACGAGGTCCGCATGCCAGCCGTTGGTGATGAAGGTCTTGCTGCCGTTCATCAGGTAGCTGCCGTCGGGCTGCTGGATGGCGGTGGTGCGCACGGCCTGCAGGTCGCTGCCGGCGGCCGGCTCGCTCATCGCAATGGCGCCGATCATCTCGCCGCTCGCGAGCTTCGGCAGGTAGTTCTTCTTCTGTGCCTCGGTGCCGTAGCGCAGGATGTAGGGCGCCACGATCTCGCTGTGCAGCCCGAAGCCGATGCCGGTGAAGCCGCGCGCCCAGAGCTCCTCGAACTGGATCACCGAATAGAGCAGGTCGGCGCCCGCACCGCCGTATTCGTCGGGCAGCGCCATGCAGAGAAAGCCGTTCGCGCCGGCCTTGTTCCAGACCTCGCGCGCGACGTAGCCCTGCTCTTCCCAGGCCTCGTGGAAAGGCGCGATCTCCCTGTCCATGAAGCGGCGGAAGCTGTCGCGGAAGGCTTCGTGGTCGGGGCCGAAGAGGGTGCGTTCGATCATGACTCGCGGCCCGGAAAGGTGGGTGCACGTTTCTGCAGGAAGGCGCTCACGCCCTCGCCGAATTCGGGCCGGTTCAGGAGCTCGCGCTGGCGTTCGCTTTCGTAGCGCAGCTGCTCCGGCAGCGTATGCCGCGCCGAGGCCTCGAAGGCCTTGCGCGCTTCGAGCACCGCATGCGCGGGCAGGCGCGCCAGGCGCTCGGCGATCTGCTGCGCTTCGAGCAGCAGCAGATCGTCCTCGACGCAGGCCCAGATCAGGCCCCACTGCGCCGCGCGTTCCGCCGGCAGCCGCTCGTCGAGCAGGCTCATGCCCATCGCGTGCGCCGGGCCCACGAGGCGCGGGATGAACCAGGTGCAGCCCAGGTCGGGCACGATGCCCAGCTTGGGCAGGAAGGAGAGGTAGAAGTAGGCGCTCTTCGCCGCGAGGGTCACATCGCCCGCGAGCGCGAGGCCGACCCCGGCGCCCGCCGCGGCGCCGTTGACCGCGCACACCACCGGCACCGGCAGCGCGCGCATCTCCTCGATCAGCGGGTTGCTGACCGATTGCATCCATTTCGCCGTCTGATCGCCGAGCGTCTCGCCGGCTTCGGGCGCGCGCATCGCGCTCAGGTCCGCGCCCACGCAGAAGGCCTTGCCGGCGCCGGTGAGCACGACGGCGCGCACGCTGCGGTCCTCGCGCACGCGGGCGAAGGCCCCACGCAGTTCGTGCTGAAGGTCGAGCGCGATCGGGTTGAGCTTGTGTGGAAGGTTCAGCGTCAGCGTCGCTACGCTGTTTTCAAGATCCCAGAGAACGGTCGACATCAGAGTCTTTCGATGATCGTCACGTTGGCCATCCCGCCGCCCTCGCACATGGTCTGCAGCCCATAGCGCTTGCCGCGCTGTCCGAGCGCATGGATCAGCGTGGTCATGAGCTTGGTGCCCGAGGCGCCCAGCGGGTGGCCGAGCGCGATCGCGCCCCCGTTCACGTTGAGCTTCGCCGGGTCGGCGCCCAGGGTCTGCAGCCAGGCCAGCGGCACCGGCGCGAAGGCCTCGTTGACTTCGTAGAGATCGATGTCCTCGATCTTCATGCCGGCCTTCTTGAGCGCACGCGCGGTCGCGGGGATCGGCGCCTCCAGCATGATCACCGGGTCGTGGCCCAGCACGCTCATGTGGTGGATGCGTGCCAGGGGCTTCACGCCCAGTGATTTCAGGCCGCGCTCGTTGACCACCAGCAGCGCGCTCGCGCCGTCGCAGATCTGGCTTGCGGTGGCTGCGGTGCAGCGGCCGCCTTCGGCGATCAGCTTCACGCCCGCAATTGCTTCCAGCGTGGCATCGAAGCGGATGCCTTCGTCGATCGTGTGCATCTCGCCCGAGGCCGAGCCGTCGGCCAGCCGGATCTCGACGGGCAAGATTTCGTCCTTGAACAAGGCTTCGCGGGTCGCGGCGATCGCGCGGCGGTGGCTCTCCAGCGCATAGCGGTCGAGCGCATCCTTATCGATCCCGTACTTCTTCGCGATCATCTCCGCGCCGACGAACTGGCTGAACTCCACGCCCGGGTAGCGCCGCTGCATCCCGGGGCTGGCGTAGGTCCCGAGCCCCGCCTTGGCCGGCAGCGAATTGGGCGTGAACATCGGCACGCGCGTCATGCTCTCGACGCCGCCCGCGATCACCGCATCCATGCTGCCCGCCATCACGGCCTGCGCCGCGAAGTGCAGCGCCTGCTGCGAGGAGCCGCATTGGCGGTCGACCGAGGTGCCCGGCACCGATTCGGGCAGCTTCGAGGCCAGCACCGCATTGCGCGCCACATTGCTCGCCTGCTCGCCGACCTGGCTCACGCAGCCGAGGATCAGGTCCTCCACCGCGGCCGGGTCGATGCCGCTTTTCGCCACCAGCGCGTCGAGCACCTGCGCCGCCAGATCCGCCGGATGCCAGCCCGCGAGCTTGCCGCCGCGGCGGCCGCCTGCGGTGCGCGCGGCGGCCACGATGTATGCCTCTGCCATGTGAATTCCTTAGAAGAAAGTCGATGGCCGGCGCCTCCCAAGCAAAACGCCGTCCCGAGGGACGGCGTGCATCGGTGCATCCAGGGCCACGAGCGTCGATAGTTCTACGCTCGGGCCCCCATGGTCAAGCCGGGGACATCCCGTGGGGCCGGAGTCGCCAAGGCGACCGTTCGCGCGACTTGGCCGAATGTGCCGGCAGCGCCGCCGGCCGCGAGCCGGAGACGGTGATGCACGACGGCTCCAGCGCCGACACCAGCATGCGCCGGTGCGAATCGCCTTCGAAGCGCTCGCCGGGCTCCAGCACCACGTCGCGCGGATCGTTGTCGAGCGTGACCCAGACGGTGCCGCTGCGGCACTCGATGCCGACGCCGGCTGCGTCGGGCAGGGTGAAGATGGCGCGCTTCGCCAGGCTCAGGTGGAAGCGGCTGGTGTCGGTTGTCATGGCGGACTCCTTTGCATTCGGTATGAGAATGAATATAGTGAGTGAGTCCCCGTACGTCACACGGTCATCCGGAACTCGTTGCATGCGTGCTGAGAATGCGAAACTCTTTTCCGCCGCGGCCGACCTGCCGCCCCTGGAGCTGCTGCGCAGCTTCGAGGCGGCGGCGCGCACGCTGAGCTTCACCCAGGCGGCCGGCGAGCTTTTTCTCACCCAGTCGGCAGTCAGCCGCCAGATCCAGCAGCTGGAAGCCAGCCTCGGTGTGCTGCTGTTCGAGCGCCGCCATCGAGCGCTGGCGCTGACGGAGGCCGGCGGCGTATTGCAGCGCGCCGTGGTCGAAAGCCTGGAGCGGCTGCGCGACGCCACCGCGCGCCTGCGCGCCGCGCCGGCGCCGCGCCAGGTCGCGATCACCTGTACGCCGGGCTTCGCGTCCTTCTGGCTCATCCCGCGCCTGGCGCGCTTCACGGCCAACCATCCGCTGGTCGACGTGCGGCTCTCGGCCACGCTCGAGGTGCTCGACCTGGAGCGCAGCCGTCTCGACATCGCGGTGCGCTTCGTGCCGATCGAACGCGGCGCCGGGCCGGCGCTGTTCGAGGAGTCGGTGATGCCCCTGTGCGCGCCGCAGGTGGCCGCCCTGCTGCGGGTGCCGGACGATCTGGCGGACCAGACCTTGCTGACCATCGAGATGCCGAAGCACAGCGAGGCGCCCACTGTCGATTGGGAACCCTGGTTCGAGGTGATGGGCCTGCCCGAACTGCGCATGAAGAACACCATGCGCTTCACCCAGTACACCGACGCGGTGGCGGCCGCCGTGGCTGGGCAGGGCGTGGTGATCGGCCGCCTGCCGCTGTTGCGCGAGCTGGTGCAGAGCGGGCAGTTGGTGGCGCCCTTCAGCGAAGGCGCTGCATCGCGTCGCGCCTACTTCATCGAGAGTTCGCGCCGCGCGGCCGGCAATGCCGACGCGCAAGATTTCGTGCGCTGGCTGCGCGCCGAGGCCGAGGCGGCGCAGCGCGCTTGAGCTTCAGCGCGCATCGGCCGCGAAGCTGAACAGTTCGGCGGCGGGAGCGGTCTCTGGCAGCACATAGACCAGGCCGCGCGAGGCACCGAGTGCAGGTTTCACATACGCGTCGTAGAAATCGGCCGGCACATTGATACAGCCGTAGGAAATGCGGTTGTCGTCGACGCCGGGAGAAGCCAGGCGTTCGAGGCGGCGCTCGGACTTCTCGGTGGCGCGCACACGGTGCATCGACACGGCCGCGCCGTAGTCGACCCAGACGATGTCTTCGCCCTGCATGTTGCGCCCCGGCTCGGAGACGAAGCGGCCGGCCGGCGTGGTGCGCTCATCGGGGCGGATCTCCGACATCTTGCGTTCGCCGATGCCCGGCACCGATCGATCGCCGCGGGCCAGGCCCAGCAGCACCGGCGCGTCGCCGCGCAGGCGGCCATCGGCATCGAACACGAACACCCTCGCGTTGCGCTTGTCCACGATCGCGAACGGCCGCTGGGCGCTGTCGCCCGTGGCCACCGCGCGCTGCGCGAACTGCGCGATCTCGGCGGGCGCATCCGCTGCTGCGACGGCAGCCGAGCAAGCCGCCAGACAAAGGACGAAAGAGGTGAAGCGCTTCAATGCGTCGACTCCGAATGGACTGAAAAAGCCGGGCATGCAGCCCGGCTCGTGGCGAAAAATGCTATCTCACAGCACCTCAGTTGCGGTCTGCGCGCGGCGGAGACATCGGTGCCGGCGTCGTGGTGTCGGTGCTGGGCGCGGGCATGGCTGCAGGTGCCTGGCTTTGGCTCGGGCTTGTGGTCGTGCCCGGGCTCGTCGGCGTCTGAGCTTGCGCCACGGAGGTGCCGGTCGAGCCCATCGGGCCGCCCGCAGGACTTTGCTGGCCGGCTGCGGTGGGCGGGTTGGGCGATGCGGTCGTCGGTGGCGTGGCCTGCGCGAAGGCAAAGCCGCTGGCGCCTAGCGCGAGGACGGCGAGAAGATGCTTGCGTGCGTTCATGCGATTACTCCTTGAGGACAGACTGAGGGTTCGATGGAATGCGCCGGTCCGAATGACCAGCTGCGTTCAACTTAGGCGACCCCTGTGCATGCGCCGGGTCGGCACCCGGCGCGCAGTCCTGTAGGAAGGAGACCACGCGGCATTACAGTCCGGGGCAACCATATCGAGAGAAGAGTTTTTTCTGATGACCGACACCGCTCCCGCACCGACCACCGAAAACAAGAAGAAGGAAGGCGGCCGCCCCCGCCGCAAGCCCCAGTCCCAGGACGCCAAGGCGCCCAAGGCCCCGCCGCGTCCGCGCAAGGTGAACCCCGTGCTCGAACGCCTGTTCGAGCTCTACCCGAAGATGTTCGGCGCGCGTTTCCTGCCGCTCAAGCTCGGCGTGTTCCAGGACCTGCTGGCGCTGCACCCCGACGAATTCAAGAAAGAGGACCTGAAGATCGCGCTGGGCCTTCATGCGCGCTCCACCCGCTACCTCGAGGCGGTGGCCGCGGGCGAGAAGCGCCATGACCTGAACGGCTTGCCAGTGGAAGACGTCGCGCCCGAGCATGTTCACCACGCGATCCTCGAAGTGTTCCGCCGGCGCCAGGCGCGCACGGCCGACGACTTGCGGCCCCAACTGCGCGCGCGGCTGGTCGAAGCCATCGAAGCCTCGGGCCTCTCGCGCGAGGAATACATGCTCGTCGTTCGCACGAACGACGAGGCATCGAACGCCGTGCTCGACGAGGCCTTCGCCGAATGGGGTGCGCGCACCGCCAAGCGCGAGGCGCTGCTGCGTGCCTTCGAGGCCAGCGGGCGTAGCGTGGCGGAGTTCGCGGAGATGTATGGGATGGATCCGGCCGAGGTAGGACGGACGCTGGAGCGCGCGCGGGCGCGCGCGCAGTCCGAGTAGCCACACGAACGCAACCGCCGTCGTCTTCGCGCCACAACCACCGGCTCTGCGCTTGCAGGCGGTGGCCAGTCTCGCCACAATCCGCGCTTCTTTTCAGCAAGCGTTTGCTGTGCGTCCGGTGACGATCAACCTCCCTGACGAGCTTTACTTTCCATGAACCGTTTTCTGAACTTCTGACCCGCACTCCGACCGCCCCGGCCGGACGTGCATACGTCCCGCCGCGGCCCGTCGACACAACGGCCCCGGCGCAGCCATCTGCCGGGGCTTTGTTTTTTGGAGTGCGGATATGAGTTCGCGGCGCAGGGCGCGTGACGACGACAAACGTCTCGCCCGTTTTTACTTTCCGCTGCCGGCCGCGCCGGCGCCGCGCAACCCCGTGGTTGCCGCGATGGCGCATCGCGCGTCGAGCCAGGGTGCAGGCCGGCACTTGCGCAGCCGCCGCGCCGAACGGCGCGCGCAACGCGTGGCCTTGCAAAAAGCCGTGCGATGGATCGAGGAGCCTTGAGATGCGCGAGGACATGGACAAGGTCATCGTCGAGCGCCCCCGTCGCGGCGGCGGCGTGCAGGGCGACGGGCGCATCTGGCGCAACAGCAGGGATCGCGGCGCGCACTTGGGCATGCAGCGCGGATACGCGCACCCCAAGGGTTTCAACGAGAACCTCGCGCCGCTCAAGCGCTGGTTGCACAAGCAGGCGCACCGGCCGTGGGACGCGGTGTATTCCGAGCTGTGCAGGGGCATCGACCGTCGCAACACGGTGCAGGCCCACATCCATCAGCACGTCGACCAGTTCGTCGAACGCGAGACGCGATGGATCGATGGCATGGTGATGGTCTGGCGCCGTTGGCCTGGACCTCCGGCGTGGGTGCCGGTGCGCGAGCATTCATACACCGAACTGTTCGTTCACCCCGTCACCGGCGTGTTGTTGCCGAATCGAGGCCAGCACAAGGCGCGGCAGCAGGAGCGGGCGCGACGGGCGCAGCGGCACACGGACCAACCCTATGCCGAGTACCACGTGATCGACAGCGTCACGCAGTGGCATCGGGTCGATGGTTGCTGGTTCGAAGTGAGGCTCGCGCCGCTGCCGCTCGGCACGGGAGCGACGGCAGAGCGCTATGACGTGCTGCGCCGCTGCAAGGTGACCCGCGCGCACGCGCGCCAGCCGCCGGCGCCCGGTGTGCCGGCGACGCGCGCCATGTATGGACAGGACTGCGTGTACGCGGTCGCCAAGCGGCAGCTCAGCCGCCGGGAGGTGCAGTCGCGCCTGGCCGGCGGCGCCTGAAGACTCGGCGTCAGGCCTCGCCCGCCTTCACCTTCAACCGCCAAGCATGCAACAGCGGCTCCGTGTAGCCGCTCGGCTGCGCGATGCCCTTGAACACCAGCTCCTGCGCCGCCTTGTACGCGGCCGAGGTCGCGAAGTTGCCGGCCATGTTCTGGTAGAGCGGATCGCCGGCGTTCTGCCCGTCGACCACCGCGGCCATGCGCTGGAAGGTGGCGTCGACCTGCTCTTTGGTCACCACGCCGTGCAGCAGCCAGTTAGCGATGTGCTGGCTCGAGATGCGCAGCGTGGCGCGGTCTTCCATCAGGCCCACGTTGTGGATGTCGGGCACCTTGGAGCAGCCGACGCCCTGGTCGATCCAGCGCACCACGTAGCCGAGGATGCCCTGCACGTTGTTGTCGAGCTCCTGCTGGCGCTCCTCGGCCGACCACTTCGCTTCGGGCACGACCGGCACCTTGAGCAGGTCGCCCAGGATGTTGTCGCGCTCGGCGTTGGCGTCGATCTTCTCCAGCTCCTTCTGGACATTCGCCACGCTCACCTGGTGGTAGTGCAGCGCGTGCAGCGTGGCGGCAGTGGGCGAGGGCACCCAGGCGGTGTTGGCGCCGGCCTTGGGATGGCCGATCTTCTGTTCCAGCATCGCGGCCATCAGGTCGGGCATGGCCCACATGCCCTTGCCGATCTGCGCCTTGCCGCGCAGGCCGCACGACAGGCCCACCAGCACGTTGTTCTTCTCGTAGGCCTGGATCCACGGCGTGGTCTTCATGTCGCCCTTGCGCAGCATCGGGCCGGCGTGCATGGCGGTGTGCATCTCGTCGCCGGTGCGGTCGAGGAAGCCGGTGTTGATGAAGGCCACGCGCGCGGCCGCCTCGGCGATGCAGGCCTTGAGGTTGACGCTGGTGCGGCGCTCCTCGTCCATGATGCCGAGCTTCACGGTGTTGGCCGGCAGGCCCAGCATCTCTTCGACGCGGCCGAAGAGCTCGCTCGCGAAGGCCACCTCGGCCGGGCCGTGCATCTTCGGCTTCACGATGTAGACGGAGCCGGTGCGCGAGTTGCCCTTGCGCTTCAGGTCGACGGTGGCGATGGTGGTGGTGATCACCGCGTCCATGATCCCTTCCGGAATCTCCTTGCCGCCGCCATAGAGGATGGCCGGATTGGTCATCAGGTGGCCCACGTTGCGCACGAACATCAGCGAGCGGCCGTGCAGGCTGACCGGCCGGCCGTCGGCGCCTGTGTATTCGCGGTCGGGGTTCAGGCCGCGCGTGAAGGTCTTGCCGCCCTTGGCGACTTCCTCGGTCAGCGTGCCCTGCAGGATGCCGAGCCAGTTCGAGTAGGCGAGCACCTTGTCGGTGGCATCGACCACGGCCACCGAGTCCTCGAGGTCGAGGATGGTGGAGAGCGCGGCTTCGAGCACCACATCGCTGATGCCGGCGGGGTCGGTCTTGCCGATGGCGGTCGTGCGGTCGATCTGGATGTCGATATGGATGCCGTTGTGCTTGATGAGCACCGACTTCGGCGCCGCCGCGTCGCCCTGGTAGCCGGCGAACTGCGCTGGGTCGGCGAGGTGGGTGCTGCTGCTTTGCAGCGTCACCACGAGCTGGCCGTCCTTGACCGAGTAGCCGGTCGCGTTCTTGTGCGAGCCGTTCTCGAGCGGGGCCGCCTGGTCGAGCACGCCGCGCGCGAAGGCGATCACCTTGGCGCCGCGCGCCGGGTTGTAGCCCTTGCCCTTCTCGGCGCCGCCGGTCTCGGGAATAGCATCGGTGCCGTAGAGCGCGTCGTACAGCGAGCCCCAGCGTGCGTTGGCGGCGTTGAGCGCGTAGCGCGCATTGAGGATAGGCACCACCAACTGCGGGCCGGCCTGCAGCGCGAGTTCGGCGTCGACGTTGGCGGTGCTGGCCTTCACGTCCTTGGGTTGCGGCAGCAGGTAGCCGATCTTCTCGAGGAAGGTGCGATACGCCGGCATGTCGGCGATCGGACCGGGGTGGGCCTTGTGCCAGGCGTCCATCTCGGACTGCAGCCGGTCGCGTTCGGCCAGGAGCGCGATGTTCTTCGGCGCGAGCTCGCCGACGATCGCGTCGAAGCCCTTCCAGAAGGTCGCGCTGGCCACGCCGGTGGCGGGCAGCACCTTGTCTTCGATGAAGCGATGGAGCTCGTCGGCGACCTGGAGGCCGTGGACGGTGGTGCGGGCGGTCATGTTCTCTACTCCTTGAAATCGAATGCAGCCGAAGACTTTATTCGATACCTGGCTGATCAGTAAGAGCCGTGAGCGGGTTTTATCAATGACCAAATTGAATGTAATCGCGGCCCGCCCAGGCTTCGGCTCAAAGGGTAGGCCCTGATAGGAGCGATGTACATGCCCCGGATAATTTAACTTCTTAAATAATTACGATTCGAAGCGATGATCCTGCTGGCATCCAACGAAAACCCGCTCGGCATGCCCGAATCGGCGCGCCGCGCCGCCGCAGCAGCGCTGGAAGGCGCGGGCAACTATCCCGACAGCAACGGCACCGCGCTCAAGCATGCGCTGGCCTCGCGGCTGGACGTGCCGATGGACTGGCTGACGCTGGGCAGCGGCTCGAGCGAGATCCTCGAGCTGGCGGCGCAGGTGAGCGTCAAGCCCGGCGAAGGCGTGGTCTATTCGCAATACGGCTTCATCGTCTATGCGCAGGCGGCGGCCCATGCCCATGCGAGAAGCACCGTGGTGCCGGCGTGCGATTTCGGCCACGACCTCGACGCCATGCGGGCGGCCATCGGCGAAGACACGCGCCTGGTCTTCGTGGCCAATCCCAACAACCCGACCGGCACCTTCATCGAAGCGGGCCCGCTGCTCGAATTCCTGCAGGCGGTGCCGGCGCACGTCACGGTGCTGCTCGACGAGGCCTACACCGAGTACCTCGCGCCGGCACAACGCTACGACAGCATCGCCTGGGTGCGGCGCTTCCCGAATCTGATCGTGGCGCGCACCTTCTCCAAGGCCTACGGGCTGGCCGGGCTGCGCATCGGCTACGGCGTCGCGCAGCCGGCGCTGGCAGCGCGCCTGAATGCACAGCGGCCGCGCTTCAACGTGAGCACGCCGGCCCAGGTCGCAGCGGTGGCGGCGCTGGCTGACGCGGCCTTTCTCGCGCGCAGCTACCAGCTCAACACCATCGGGCGGGCGCAACTCGCGAACGGGCTGCACGAGCTCAGGCTGGCTTCCATTCCGTCGTCGGGCAACTTCGTGATGGTGCAGGTCGGGGAGGGGCGCACCGTGCATGCGCGCCTGCTGGCCGCCGGCATCGAGGTCTCGCTGCTCGACAACTACGGCCTGCCGCACTGGCTGCGCATCACGGTCGGCCTGACCGAGCAGAACGAGGCCGTACTTGACGCGCTCCGCGACAACGCGCCAGCACGCTGATCCCGCTCGGCAAAGTCCGGTCCTTCAAACCTGCCCGCTGAGTCGGCTCGCGGCGGCGCGCACGGGTTCGATGTGCCGCTCGTCATAGCGATGCGCCGGCATCGTCAGCGTGAGCGCCGCGGCCAGGCGGCCGTCGGCGTGGAACACCGGCGCCGAGATGCCGCCCAGTTCGGCCGAGCGGTCGCCGACCATCGCGCAGTAGCCCTGGGCGCGGATGGCGTCGTAGAGCTTGCGCTCCTTGCTGCCGCGCGGGCGTTCGGCCTCGGGGCCGAAGGCGATCAGGATGCGGGCGCCGGCGCCGCGGTCGTTGGGCAGCAGGTCGCCGGCGCGCACGTGGTCGCGTACCACGTGAGGTGAGTCGACGCGGTAGAGGCACAGGCGCGCCCAGCTGTCGCCCTGGTCCTGACGCACGTGGTAGGACGCGCTCTCGCCGGTGGCCGCGACCAGCTCGCGCAGCACCGGAGGCACGATGCGGTCGAGCGAGAGCGAGGCCGCGTAAAGGCCGTGTAGCCGCGCGATCTCCATGCCGAGCGCATAGCGGCCGTCCTCCTGCCGGCGGATCAGGCGCGCATGCTCGAGCGAGGCGAGCAGGCGCAGCACCGTGCTCTTGTAGAGCTGCGTGCGTTCGGCGAACTGCGCCAGCGTCAGCGCCTCGTCGCCGGGCTGGAAGCATGAAAGTAGGCTCAGCGCCCGATCGACCGCAGCGGCGCCGCCCGGCGCGGCGTTGAGGTCGGAGACCGATTCGGTGTGGGCTTTGCGGGGCATGGCTTCGGGTTGACAGTGGAGGGTGTGCTGCGGTCTAATTCTGTAAAACAGAATTTAGTTCTGTTAGATAGAACTGTCAAGCGCCCTTCAAGGAGACAAGCCCGATGACAAGTCCCGATGTCCTCATCAGCGAGGTCGGCCCGCGCGACGGCCTGCAGTCCGTCAAGGCGACGATGCCCACGGACTACAAGCTGCGCTGGATCGAAGCCCTGTACGCCGCCGGCGTGCGCGAGATGGAGGTTGCCTCCTTCGTGCCGGCCCGCCTGCTGCCGCAGATGGCCGACGCTGCCGAGGTGGTGCGCCACGCCGTCACGCTGCCTGGCCTCACGGTGATGGCCTTGGTGCCCAATCGCAAGGGCGCCGAAGCCGCGCTCGCGGCGGGCGTGCACAAGCTCACGATGCCGGTATCGGCCAGCGCCGCGCATTCGCTGGCCAATGTGCGCAAGACGCGCGAAGAGATGGTCGAAGAGGTGCGCGCCATCGCCGAACTGCGCCGCGAGATCGCGCCGCAGGTGAAACTCGAGGCCGGCATCTCGACCGCCTTCGGCTGCACGCTGCAGGGCGAGGTGCCGGAAGACGAAGTCATTTGGCTGGCCGCGCAATGCGTGGCCGCGGGCGCCGACGAATCGGGGCTCTCCGACACGGTCGGCTATGCCAACCCGGCGCAGGTGCGCCGTCTCTTCAGGCGCCTGCGCGCCGAGCTCGGCGACAAGGCCGGCGCCGCCCACATGCACAACACGCGCGGCCTGGGCCTGGCCAACTGCCTCGCGGCCTACGAAGAAGGCGTGCGCACTTTCGATGCCTCGCTCGGCGGCCTCGGCGGCTGTCCCTATGCGCCCGGCGCATCCGGCAACGTCGTCACCGAGGACCTGGTCTTCATGTTCGAGGCCATGGGCGTCGCCACCGGCATCGACATCGAGAAACTCATCGCGGCGCGCGCGCCGCTCATGGCCGGCCTGCCGGGCGAGCCGGTCTACGGCATGACGCCCGAGGCCGGCCTGCCCAAGGGCTTCGTTCAAGGAAAAGCACATGTCTGAAAGCACCGCTCCCCTGCCGTACGAAGGCGTCCGCGTCGTCGAATTCACCCACATGGTGATGGGCCCCACCTGCGGCATGCTGCTGGCCGATCTCGGCGCCGAGGTCATCAAGGTCGAGCCGATCGAAGGCGATGCCACGCGGCGCCTGCTGGGCTCCGGCGCCGGCTTCTTCCCGACCTTCAACCGCAACAAGAAGAGCATCGCGCTCGACCTCAAGAAGCCCGAGGGCGTCGAGGCTGCGCTGCGCCTCGTCGCCACCGCCGACATCGTGAGCGAGAACTTCAAGCCCGGCACGATGAAGAAGCTGGGGCTGGACTACGAGAGCCTGAAGCAGCTCAACCCGCGCCTGATCTACGTGAGCCACAAGGGCTTCCTGCCCGGCCCCTACGACCATCGCACCGCGCTCGACGAGGTGGTGCAGATGATGGGCGGCCTGGCCTACATGACCGGCCGCATCGGCGACCCGCTGCGCGCCGGCACCAGCGTCAACGACATCATGGGCGGCATGTTCGGCGCCATCGGAGCGATGGCGGCGCTGCGCCAGCGCGAGCAGACCGGCCGCGGCTGCGAGGTGCAGTCGGCGCTGTTCGAGAACAACATCTTCCTGGTCGCGCAGCACATGATGCAGTTCGCCGCTACCGGCAAAGCGGCCGATCCGATGCCCAGCCGCATCTCGGCCTGGGCCGTGTACGACGTCTTCACCGTCAAGGACGGCGAGCAGATATTCCTGGCCGCCGTCAGCGACAAGCAGTGGACCATCTTCTGCAGGGCCTTCGGCCTCGAGGAGATGCTGGCCGATCCGCGTTTGAAGACCAACAACGACCGCGTGCTCGCGCGCGACTGGATGATGCCGATGCTGCGCTCGCACCTGGCGGGCCACAGCGCGGCCGAACTGAGCGCCGTGTTCGAGAAGAACGAGCTGCCCTTCGCGCCCATCACCAAGCCGCAGGAGCTGTTCGACGATCCGCACCTCAACGCCACCGGTGGCCTGGCGCCGATCCGCATGAACGACGGCAGCACCTCGAAGGTGCCGCTGATGCCCTTCACGCTCGGCGGTGAACGCCCGGGCATCCGCATCCAGCCGCCGCTGCTCGGCGAGCACACGAACGCGCTGCTGAAGGAGGTCGGCTACAGCGACGCGCAGATCGCCGAACTGAAGACGCAGAACATCACCACCGGAGACTGAACCCATGGCTTCCATCCCACGCCGCGCGCTGCTCGCCTGCGCCGCGACCCTCGCCGTCCTGCCCGCGATGGCCCAGTCCGCCTGGCCCGACAAGCCGGTGCGTCTGGTCGTGCCCTACGCACCCGGCGGCACCACCGACTACGCCGCGCGCCAGATCGCGCAGAAGCTCACGGAGCAGACCGGCAAGTCCTTCTATGTCGAGAACAAGGCCGGTGCCAGCGGCACCATCGGCTCCGACATGGTGGCCAAGGCGCCGGCGGACGGCAGCAGCTTCCTGGTCAACGACACCACCTACGCGATGCTGCCGCACCTGTTCAAGAAGCTGCCGTGGGACCACGCGAGCGGCCTGGTGCCGGTCACCACCATCGTCGATGCGCCGCTGGTGCTGGTGGTCGGCGCCGCCTCGCCCTACAAGACGGTGCAGGACCTGGTCGATGCCGCGCGCAAGAGTCCCGACAAGCTCACCTTCGGCTCGGGCGGCGTCGGCAGCTCCACCCATCTGGGCGGCGAGCTCTTCAAGCAGCACGGCAAGCTGGCCCTCACGCACGTGCCTTACAAGGGCGCGGGCGAGGCGATGCTGGGCGTGGTGTCGGGCCAGGTCGACGTGCTGGTCACCGCCGCGCCCACGGCCATCCCGCAGGTCAAGGGCGGCAAGGTGCGCGCGCTGCTGGTCACCTCGCCGAAACGGCTCGACGCACTGGCCGATGTGCCGACCAGTGCCGAGGCCGGCATGAAGGCCTTCAACGCCACCAACTGGTTCGGCATCGCCGCGCCCAAGGGCACGCCGCAGCCGATCATCGACAAGCTGCAGGCCGAGGTGAAGAAGGCGTTGGCCTCGCCCGAGCTGGTCAAGCGCTTCGCCGAGCAGGGCGCGGCGCCCGGCGGCATGGCGGTGGCCGAGTTCCAGAACTACGTGAAGAGCCAGACGCAGGACTGGGGTGCGGTCATCAAGGCCGCCGGCGTGCAGCCGGAGTGAGCGGGCCATGTGGAGCTTAAGCTTCAAGCCGCCGGAAATCATCGAGGCCCGCGTGCTGACGCGGCTGCCCGATGCATTGCGACAGCCGCGCCGCACCGACTGGGTCGATGCCAACAAGCCCGGCCATGTGATGGACAGCTTCCTCGAAGGGCCGGTGTTCGACCGGGCCGGCAACCTGTACGTCACCGACATTCCCTACGGCCGCATCTTCCGCATCACGCCGGTGCTCGACTGGCAACTGGTCGTGCAGTACGAAGGCTGGCCCAACGGCATGGCGATCCACGCCGACGGCAGCCTCTGGATCGCCGACTACCGGCGCGGCATCCTGAAGCTCGATGCGGCAAGCGGAGCGATCGAGCCCGTGCTTGCGCACCGCAACAGCGAGTCCTTCAAGGGGGTGAACGACCTGACGTTCGATAGCGCTGGCCGTCTCTTCTTCACCGACCAGGGCCAGACCGGCCTGCACGATCCCACGGGCCGCGTCTATCGCCTCGGCACCGATGGCAAGCTGGATCTGCTGCTCTCCAACGCGCCCAGCCCCAACGGCATCGCCGTGAGCGAAGACGGCAAGCTGCTCTTCGTCGCCGTCACGCGCGGTAACCAGGTGTGGCGCGCGCCGCTCCTGCCCGACGGCAGCATCTCGAAGATGGGCGCCTTCCAGAGCTTCTTCGGCACCAGCGGACCCGACGGCCTGGCGCTCGCGGACGACGGCAGCCTGGTGGTGGCGCATGCGAGCCTGGGCGGTGCCTTCGTACTCAATGCGCGCGGCGAGATCACGCATTTCGTGCGCAGTCCGGGCGGCCAGACCGTTACCAATGTGGCGTTCAGGCCGGGAACAGGGGAGCTGGTGATGACCGAATCGGCGACCGGGACCGTGCTGTCGGCCGAGCTGCCCGTGGCGGGCGTGCCGCTGTTCTCCCACCGGTCCTAGCCCATGCGGGCCCTGCCCCCTCAGGCCGTCATCAGCGGCGGCCAGTTGTGGGTTTCGCCGCGCCCCTCGCGGCACCACGCATACAGCGCGTCATACATCACCAAACCGTGGCGCAGCATCTCGTGGTCGTCGGCAAACACGCGGGACAGACCGAGCGAGATGGCGTACAGCCCCGCGGACTGCGGCGTGAGGTCCGGCCGCGAGGTGTCGGCGCCGCGAACGATGGCGGCCAGCTGCAGCAGCGACGGCTCGTCCAGGCGGTACTTCGTCAGGAAGGCGTCGAAGCTGCACAGCTCGCCGACATGGCTCATCTCCACCCCGGGGATGTCGTAGGGCGTGGCGCCGGTGTCCGCCGCGATGCGCAGCACCTCCGGCGCCGGCACGTAGAGGAACTCGGCCTCGCGGTCGATGAAGCGCAGGATCAACCAGGGGCAGGCAATGCGGTCGATCTTCGGGCGTTCGCGGGTCACCCACTTCATGATGTCCCTCCTTGCTTGCCGGGCTTGCCGGGCTTGGCGGCGAGTGGTTGCCCGGCGCTCTGCCAGCCGTCGATACCGCCGCGCAGGTAGCGCGCCTGCAGGCCCGCGGCGCGCAGGCGCATCGCCGTCGAGCGCCCCACCTCGTGGCCGTAGACGCAGTAGACGACCACCTCGCGGTCGGTGGGCAATTCGCCGGCCCAATCGCCGACATCGGCCGGGTCGCGCCAGCGGGCGCCGGGAATCATCGATGCCGCCTGTTCGAACACGCCGGCGCGACGCACGTCGAGCAGCAAGGCGTCCGCGACCTCGTCCTGGCGCGCACCGAAGGGCTCGCTCGCCGCATGCACGGCCTCCTGGTAGCGCTCGTACACCGGATTCCAGTCGATGGCGGCGATGAACGCTTCGATGTCTTCCTGCTTGTCGACGGCCAGGATCGGTATGCCGTCGCCGCCGGGCGCCTGCTGATTGACGAGCGTGCCCTCGCGCGGCTGGAACATCAGCAGCACGGAGCTCGAAGCGCCACCGGGCGTCCTGGCCATCGCGATGAACTCCTCGCGCCAACGCTCGACGCTGCCGAAATTGGCGGCCAGGGCCAGCGCCATCGGTGGGGGCAGGACGGATGCATCCATGGAACTCTCCTCAGGGGAAAAGCAGCGGCCTGCCCAACGTGACGGCGAGCCCCGCCAGTGCGCAGGCGCCGAGCAGCGGCATCACGCCGAGCTTGAAGCGGAACAGGGCGATGGCCGCGGCCACGACGATGACGGCCGAGACGAAATCGAAGCGGCCGCCGAAGCCCTGCGGCCACAGCACGTGGTACGCGAAGAACAGTGCGAGATTCAGGATCACGCCCACCACCGCCGCGGTGATCGCGGACAGCGGCGCGGTGAAGCCCAGCTTGCCGTGGGTCGACTCGACCAGCGGCCCGCCCGCCAGGATGAAGATAAAGGAGGGCAGGAAGGTGAAGAAGGTGACGACCGTGGCAGCCAGTGCCCCACCGAGGAACAGCGCATCGGGTCCCAGCACCTGCTTCGCCCATCCGCCGACGAAGCCCACGAAGGCCACCACCATGATCAGCGGGCCCGGGGTCGTCTCGCCCAGGGCCAGGCCGTCGATCATCTGCGCGCCGCTGAGCCAATGGTGCTGTTCGACCGCACCCTGGTAGACATAGGGCAGCACCGCGTAGGCGCCGCCGAAAGTCAGCAGCGCCGCCTTGGTGAAGAACCAGCCCATCTGCGTTAACGTGCCCTGCAGGCCTTGGATGGCGATGAGCGCGCCCATCGCGAGCGCCCATGCACCCAGCCCGACGGCCAGCAGCTTCGCCAGGTGGCTGCGCGAGAAGCGCGCGTGTGCCGGCGTCGGCGTGTCGTCGTCGATCAGCGCCGGTCCGTAGCTCTGCTGTTGGCTGCCGTGGCCGCCGCCGAGCGCGAACACGGCGGGCGCCCGGCGCGCGCCGAAGTGCCCGATCAGCCCGGCCGCGAGGACGATGGCCGGGAAGGGCGTGTCGAAAGCGAAGATGGCCACGAAGGCCGCCGCCGCGATGCCCCACATCCAGGGGTTCTTGAGCGCGCGCGTGCCGATGCGGTGCGCCGCGTGCAGCACCAGCGCCGTCACGGCCGGCTTGATGCCGTAGAAGATGCCGGCCACCACCGGCACGTCGCCGAAGCGCAGGTAGATCCACGAAAGCGCGATCAGGATGAAGAGCGAGGGCAGCACGAACAAGGCGCCGGCGACGATGCCGCCCCAGGTGCGGTGCATGAGCCAGCCGATGTAGGTGGCCAACTGCTGGGCCTCCGGACCGGGCAGCAGCATGCAGTAGTTGAGCGCGTGCAGAAATCGCTTCTCGCTGATCCAGCGCCGGCGCTCGACCAGCTCGGTGTGCATGATCGCGATCTGCCCCGCCGGCCCGCCGAAGCTGATGAAGCCGAGCTTGAGCCAGAAGCGGAAGGCCGCGCCGAAGCTGACGGGGTCGGGCGGGGCGATCGCCTCGCCCGTTTTCTCCAAAGTGGCGCTCACGAAGATGCTCCCGGCGCCGCATACAGCGCATCGAATACGGCCGCCGCGGCGGCGATCAGCTTGTCGTCCTTGGCGTGCACTTCGCGCAGGCCGCCCAGTACCGCTTCCAGCCCGGCCGCTTCGGGCACGGGGATGCCGCCGACGTCGAGATAGTGCACCGCGCCGGCGACGCGCTGCAGCCTCGGATCGGATTCCAGGCCGAAGCTCGCGGCCATCACTTCGAAGGTGACGCGCGTCCCGACGTGGGTGAAGCGCGCGCCGTCGTAGTCGAAGCCGATGGCGCCGCGCGGCGTGCGAACCGGGGCGCGGGCCCCGTCCAGCCAGACGAACTCGGCCGCCGGGTCGATGAAACGCCGCACCAGCCAGGCGCAGGCCAGCCGGTCCACCCACGGGCGCGCGCGGGTGGCCCAGCGCTTGCCCTGGAACCGGGCCCGATCCAGTCGCTCGATGCCGTCGTTCGGGCGCGGCTGCGGTTCGCCCTTGGAGAACCTGGCGTCGAGCGTGCGCCGCAGCGCCAGCAGTTCGGACTCGGCCTGTTCGGCGGCCGGGCCGGGGTAGTAGTCGATGCCGCGCAAGGCCTGCAGCGCGTCGGCCACGCCGCGCTGCCGGCGCCTGGCCTCGGTTTCGGCCAGGCCTTCGAGTTCGAGCTGCAGCGCCGTCGCGGTTTCGCGCCACTGCGCATAGGCATCGGTGCGATCGAACTGCGCCAGCACCTCGACGCGCTGGGCCTCGTCGCGCGGCGCGAGCGTCATCACCGACGCCGTGCCGCCGTGCTCGCGCACCTCGGCGGCCAGGGACTCCAGGATCGATGCGTGCGCGTCGGGCAGCAGGTAGGCGCCGTCGCGCAGCGCCGCGCACCCCAGCGCCTTGAGCGCCCGCCAGATGCGCAGGCGCACCGCGTTGGGCTGGGTCGGAAGGGTGACGATCAGGATGGCCCACATGGTGAGTAGCATACGCTACAAGAAATGTAGTATCAATATCAAAATTCGGAGCCGGGATTGGTGGCGCCGGCAGCGCATGCATCATTGACGCCCCGCCATGGACAGACTCAAGCAACTCGAATCCTTCGTCGCCATCGCCACCCGCGGCAGCCTCACGGCCGCGGCCAAGGCCGAGGGCGTGGCGCCGGCGATCATGGGCCGGCGCCTGGATGCGCTGGAGGAGCGCCTCGGCGTCAAGCTCCTGCTGCGCACCACGCGCCGCATCACGCTCACGCACGAGGGCAGCGCCTTCCTCGAGGACTGCCAGCGCCTGCTGGTCGAGCTCGCGAACGCCGAGGCCAGCGTGAGCGCCGGCGGCGTCAAGGCCGCCGGCCATCTGCGCGTGACGGCACCGGCGGGCTTCGGCCGGCGCCATGTCGCGCCGCTGGTGCCGCGCTTCCACGAGCTGCACCCCGAAGTCACGATCTCGCTCAACCTCAGCGACCGCGTGATCGACGTGGCACGCGAGAGCTACGACTGCGCGGTGCGCGTGGGCGACCTGCCGGACTCCTCGCTGGTGAGCCTGCGCCTGGCCGACAACCGGCGCCGCTGCGTCGCTACGCCCGAGTTCGTGCGTCGCCACGGCGCGCCGCGGCATCCGGGCGAGCTGGCGCGCTTCGCCTGCCTCAGCCTGTCGAGCGATGCCTCGCAGACCCGCGGTTGGGCCTTTCGCGTGCCGACCGCGGGCGGCGAGCACGAAGTGATCTACCTCAAGCCGACCGGCCCGCTCGATTGCTCCGACGGCCAGGTGCTGCACGACTGGTGCCTGGCCGGCCACGGCATCGCCTGGCGCAGCACCTGGGAGGTGGAGGCCGAGATCGACGCCGGCCTGCTGGTGCCGCTGCTCGACGAGTTCGCCGCGCCGCCCAACGGCATCTACGCGGTATTCCCGCAACGCAAGCATCTGCCGCTGCGCGTGCGGCTGTGGCTCGATTTTCTGAAGGCGCACTATGCGCGGCCGGAGTTCTGGGGCGGCACAATCGCTGCGCAGTAGAAACAACAGGAAAAACCACGATGACCCTCGAAGCGATCCTTGCCTACCTGCACATCCTGGCCATCCTCACGATGGTGGTCTTCATCTCGAGCGAAGCCGCGCTGTGCCGCGTGCAGTGGCTCAACTCCGCGGTGGTCGAGCGCCTCGCCAAGGTCGACATGGTCTACGGCTTCTCCGCCATCGCCGTGCTCGCGACCGGCGTCGCGCGCACCTGGTGGGGCATGAAGGGCACCACCTGGTACTGGACCAATCCGCTGCTGCACGTGAAGCTCACGCTCTTCATCATCATCGGCGTGATCTCGATCTTCCCGACGCTGACCTACTTCCGCTGGCGCAAGGCGGTGCGTTCCACCGGCACCCTGCCGAGCGAGGCCGAGATCAAGAAGACCCGGCGGCTGGTGATGATCCAGGCGCACCTGCTCGTGCTGATCCCGCTGGTCGCCGCCTTCCTGGCACGCGGCTTCGGCGCGCGGAGCTAGCCCCGCATGAAGCCGGCCTACGTGAAGGCGCTGTTCGCCGGCACCATCTTCACCAGCGCCTTCCTGCTGTTCCTGGTGCAGCCGCTGATCGCCAAGCAGATCCTGCCGTGGTTCGGCGGCTCGGCGGCGGTGTGGTCGGTGTGCATGGTGTTCTTCCAGGTGGTGCTGCTGGCGGGCTACGCCTACTCGGACTGGATCACGCGCCGGCTGAGCGTGCGCGCGCAGACCCGGCTGCACGTCGCGCTGCTGCTGGCGAGCCTCGTCTTCCTGCCGATCGTGACCAGCGCGCGCTGGAAACCGACCGGTGCCGAAGATCCGACCTGGTGGATCCTCGGCCTGTTGATGGGCACCATCGGCCTGCCGTACTTCCTGCTCTCCACCACCGGGCCGCTGGTGCAGTCCTGGGTGGCGCGCACGCCCTGGGGTGCGCAGGTGTACCGCTACTTCTCGCTGTCGAACCTGGCCTCGCTGGTCTCGCTCTTGAGCTACCCGGTGCTGATCGAACCGCGCAGTACGGTGCTTCAGCAGAGCTATGGATGGTCATGGGGATACGGTCTCTTCGCCGTGCTGTGCAGCGCCACCACGCTCTATGTCTCGCGCCGCTGGGCCGCGAGCACGGTCGTGCCCGCCTCGAAGGTCGATCGCGCCACCACCGTGCCCGACGCGCCGCCGCGCACCGCCGACTACCTGCTGTGGCTGGCGCTGCCGGCGCTCGCGTCCTGGCTGCTGCTGGCGGTCACCAACCACATCACGCAGAACGTGGCGTCCATCCCCTTCCTGTGGGTGCTGCCGCTGTCGGTGTACCTGCTGACCTTCGTGCTGACCTTCGAGAGCGACCGCTGGTACCGCCGCGGCGTGGTGCTGCCGGCGGCGGCGGTCATGCTGGTGCTCTGCGCCTTCGGGCTGCAGGACAACATCGGTTCGAACGTCAAGACCGGGCTGCCGATCTATGTCGCCGGCCTGTTCGTCTTGTGCATGTTCCTGCACGGCGAGATGGCGCGGCTGCGCCCGGGCGCGCGTTACCTCACGCGCTTCTATCTCATGCTGTCGCTCGGCGGTGCCGCAGGCGGCGTGACGGTGGGGCTGGTGGCGCCGCACGTGCTGCCGGCCTACTACGAGCTGGGCATCGGCCTGGTGCTCGTCGCGCTCGCCGGCGTGGCGCTGCTGCGCACCCGGCGCATCCTGGTGTTTTCGACGCTGGCGCTCGCCGCCTGCTGCGCGTGGTTCCTTGTGCTGCAGGTGCGCCACGACGTGACCGGCGCGCGGCGCATGGTCCGCAATTTCTACGGCACGGTGATCACGTTCGACTCGCACCGCGCCGATCCGGCCGATGATGTGCGCCAGATGTACCACGGCTCGGTCAAGCACGGCGAGCAATACCTGGCGCCCGCGCGCAGGCGCGAGCCGACGGCCTACTACGGCCCCGACTCCGGCATCGGGCGGGCGATCGCCGCGGCGCCGCTGCGGCCGCGCCGCGTCGGTGTGATCGGGCTCGGTGCCGGCACGCTCGCGGCCTACGGCCGGGCCGGCGACGTCTACCGCTTCTATGAGATCGATCCGCAGGTGTACAAGCTAGCGGACACCGAGTTCAGCTTCCTCGCCGACAGCGC
The DNA here is from genome assembly GCF_900101545.1 of Variovorax sp. CF079. Classification (GTDB taxonomy): domain Bacteria; phylum Pseudomonadota; class Gammaproteobacteria; order Burkholderiales; family Burkholderiaceae_C; genus Variovorax. The sequence continues at coordinate 87,748 of NZ_FMZU01000021.1, forward strand.
CGCGCGCATCGAACGCGTGACTGGCGACGGGCGGCTGGCGCTCGAGCGCGACAGCCCGCAGGCCTTCGACGTGCTGGCGGTCGATGCGTTTTCGGGTGGCGCGGTGCCCGTCCACCTGCTCACTGCCGAGGCCATCGATGTCTATCTGCGGCACATGCAGCCGGGCGGCGTGATCGTCTTCAACGTCACCAATCGCTACATCGCGCTGGCCCCGGTGATCCAGAAGATTGCAGACTCCAAGGGCCTGCACGGGGCGCTGGTTCACGACGAGGCGGAGAGCACCCCGTTTCGCGCCACCGACTACGTGCTGGTCGCGCGCGATCCGCAGGCGCTGATGCGCCATCCGATCCGCGGCGCGACCTCTGCGCCCGAGCCGATTGCGAGCCTCGAGCCCTGGACCGACGATTTCAACAATCTCTTCAGCGTGCTGAAGTAGGGTCCGGGTCCGAGAACGCCTGCATGACGATCAAGGGGTTCTCGCGAGGCGCGGCCGGCATGCGGCCGGCCTACGTCAAGGCACTGTTCGCCGGCACCATCTTCGCCAGTGCCTTCCTGCTGTTCCTGGTCCAGCCGCTGATCGCCAAGCAGATCCTGCCCTGGTTCGGCGGCTCGGCCGCGGTGTGGTCGATCTGCATGGTGTTCTTCCAGGTCGTGCTGCTGGCAGGTTATGCCTACTCGGACTGGATCACGCGCCGGCTCGGCGTGCGCGCGCAGGCGCGGCTGCATGTCGCGCTGCTGCTCGCGAGCCTCGTCTTCCTGCCGATCGTGACCAGCGCGCGCTGGAAGCCGATCGGTACCGAAGACCCGACGCTGTGGATCCTCGGCCTGCTCGTCGGCACCATCGGCCTGCCGTACTTCCTGCTCTCCACCACCGGGCCGCTGGTGCAGTCCTGGGTGGCGCGCACGCCCTGGGGCGCGCAGGTCTACCGCTACTTCTCGCTCTCGAACCTGGCCTCGCTGGTCTCGCTCCTGTGCTATCCGCTCCTGATCGAGCCGCGCAGCACACTGCTGCACCAGGCCTGGGGCTGGTCGGTGGCTTACGCCGTCTTCGTGCTGCTGTGTGCGAGCACCACCTTGTACATGGCGCGGAACTGGACCACGGCCACGCAAGCCGCGCCCGCGTCCGCGCCGGCCGCTGCGCCGGGCGCGAAGCCGCGCGGCACCAACTACCTGCTCTGGCTCGCGCTGCCGGCGCTCGGTTCGTGGCTGCTGCTCGCCATCACCAACCACATCACGCAGAACGTGGCGTCCATCCCCTTCCTGTGGGTGCTGCCGCTGTCGGTCTACCTGCTGACCTTCGTGCTCACCTTCGAGAGTGACCGCTGGTACCGCCGCCGCGTGTTCCTGCCGCTGGCCGCAGCGATGCTCCTGCTGTGCGCCTTCGGGTTGCAGCACCGCATCGGCACCAACATCAAGACCGCGCTGCCGATCTACGTCGTCGGCCTGTTCGCCCTGTGCATGTTCCTGCATGGAGAGATGGCCCGCATGCGTCCCGCGGCGGCCTGGCTCACGCGCTTCTACCTGATGCTCTCGCTCGGCGGCGCCATCGGCGGCGTGAGCGTGGGGCTCGTCGCACCGCATGTCTTGCCGGCCTACTACGAGCTGGGGCTCGGCCTGGTCCTGTGCGCGCTGGTTGCTGCCGCGCTGTGGCGCCGCAAGCGCATCGGCCTCGCGGCCTCGCTGGCGCTGGCCGGTTGCTGCGCCTGGTTCTTCGTACAGCAGGTGAAGAGCGATGCGGTCGGCATTTTTCGCATGGAGCGCAATTTCTACGGCGCGCTGCTCACCACGGAAACGCGCAGCGGTGCGAAGGGCGCGATGCGCAAGCTCTATCACGGCTCGATCAAGCACGGCGAGCAGTACCTCGCGCCCGCATTGCGCCGCGAGCCAACGACTTACTACGGGCCCACCTCAGGTATCGGACGCGCGATCGCCGCCGCGCCGGCGGGCCCGCGCCGCGTCGGGCTGATCGGCCTCGGCGCCGGCACCCTGGCGGTCTACGGCCGGCCGGGCGACATCTACCGCTTCTATGAGATCAACCCGCTGGTCTTCGAGCTGGCCGATCGCGAGTTCAGCTTCCTGGCCGACAGTGCGGCGCGCATCGAGCGGGTGCTGGGCGATGCCCGGCTCGCGCTGGAGCGCGAGAGCCCGCAACGATTCGACGTGCTCGCGGTCGATGCCTTCTCGGGCGACTCGATACCCGTTCACCTGATCACGGCAGAGGCGATGGATGTCTATCTGCGCCACATGCAGCCCGGCGGCGTGATCGCCTTCCATGTGAGCAATCGCTACCTGGCCCTGGCGCCGGTGGTCGACAAGATCGCGCGCGCCAAGGGCCTGCACGCGGCGCTGGTGGTGGACCAGCCAGACAAATCGACGAGCCTGCACGAGACCGACTGGGTGCTGGTGTCGCGCGACCCGCAGGCCTTGGTGCGCGACCCGATCCGCGGCGCCACTTCCGTCCTCGAGCCGATCTCGGGCCAGAAGCCCTGGACCGACGACTTCAACAACCTCTTCAGTGTGCTGAAGTAAGAAAAGTGCTGCGGTGTTCCCTCGATTGGCGGCATTAGGTCACACGAGGAGAGGTTATCGACGGTCCTTTGGCCGGCGTTGCGCCTTGCCGCCGGTATAACCCGCCGGCGGCAATCCACGCCCGCTACTTCGACCTGGCCTCCCAATGAAAACAACCAAAAGCGGGATGCGGCTGCGTCGTACCCAGATGTTCCTGATCTTCGCGGCCTTCGCCGCTGCCGCGCCTGCCGTTCAGGCCGCCGACGAGGCTGGCAGCAGCGGACCCCGATTTGCCATTTCCCGCTTCGCCGTGGAGGGCAACAGCTTGCTGCCCAGCGCAGAGGTCGATGGCCTGCTGGCTCCTTTTGCCGGCCCGGCGCGCAACTTCGGCGACGTGCGGCGCGCGGTGGAAGCGCTGCAGCAGGCGTACCGCCGGCGCGGCTACAGCGTGGTCCTCGTGCAATTGCCCGAGCAGGAGCTCGCCCAGGGCGTGGTGCGCGTCAAGGTGATCGAGCCGCGCATCCGCCGCGTCGCGGTGGAAGGCAACCAAGGCTTTTCGACCGCCAACATCCGCGCCAGCCTGCCGGCACTGAAGGAAGGCGCCACGCCCAACATCCGCGACGTTTCGGCGAGCCTGAAAGTGGCCAACACCAATCCCGCCAAGCAGATCACGCTGGCGCTGCAGGCTGCCGAGCAGCCCGACGAGGTCGCCGCCGTTGTCCGCGTGGCCGAAGACAAGCCATGGCGCATCGGCCTCGCCGCCGACAACACCGGCAACGCCGACATCGGCCGCACGCGCCTGAGCACGCTCTACCAGCATGCCAACCTCTGGGGCCTGGACCACGTGGCGAGCCTGCAGTACATCACGTCGGCCGAGAAGCCTTCGAAGCTGAGCGTGTTCGGTGCGGGCTACCACGTGCCGCTGTATGCGCTGGGCGATTCGCTGGATTTCTTCGCCAGCCATTCGGACGTGAACTCCGGCATGCTGACGGCTGGCGTGCTGAACCTGCAGGTCAGCGGCAAGGGAACGGTCCTGGGCACGCGCTACAACCACAACCTGCCGCAGTGGGGCGACCTGAGCTCCACGCTGATCTACGGCGTCGACTGGCGGACCTACAAGAACGACATCGACCTCGAGGGCGCCCAGCTGGGCGGCGAGGTCACGGTCCATCCGCTGTCGCTCGGCTATTCCGGCCAATGGGCCCTGCCCGCCGCCGTGCTCGGGGTCCAGCTCATCGGCCTGCAGAACATCCCCGGCGGGTCGAACGGCCGCAGCGAGGATTTCGCCCGCCAGCGCGCCGGCGCCTCGGCCAGCTACCGCATCCTGCGCTACGGCGCGGCCTACAGCCGGCGGCTGGCGGACGATTGGCAGCTGCGCCTGCAGTTCAACGGCCAGGCCACCCGTTCGGCACTCGTCTCCGGCGAGCAGTTCGGCGCCGGCGGCGCCGGTTCGGTGCGGGGCTTCCAGGAGCGCGAGGTCGCCGGCGACAAGGGCCAGTTCGCCAACGTGGAAATCCAGACGCCCAATTGGTGCCCGGCCACGGCTGCCATCGTCGTGCAATGCCGCGCGCTGGCCTTCGTCGACGCTGCCAGCGTGTCGCGCAACAAGGCGCTGCCCGGCGAAGAGCAGCGCACGTCCATCTCCAGCGCGGGCCTGGGACTGCGATTCGCCATGGACCGGCGCGCCAGCCTGCAGGTGGACTACGCCCGCGTGATCGACGGCGGCGGCGTGCGCGCGTCCGGCGACAGCCGGGTGCACGTCGCCCTGTCGCTTTCCTACTGACATGACCCGAGGGATGAAAAAAATGAAAACAACCCACGCACGAACTGCACGGGGCTTGTTGGCAGCCGCGCTCATGCTCGCCGGCGCGGGCGGGGCTGTAGCCCAGACCGTCGTCCACGGCCAGGCCAGCTTCCAGCAACTGGGCAATGTCCGCGCGATCACCAACACCCCGGGCACCATCATCCAGTGGCCCGGGTTTTCGATCGCGGCCGGCGAGGTCACGCGCTTCATCCAGCAGAGCCCCACCAGCACGGTGCTCAACCGCATCACGGGCCAGGAGCCTTCGCTGATCCTGGGCGCCCTGCAGTCGAACGGCCGCGTCTTCCTGGTCAACCCCAACGGCGTTGTGTTCGGCGCCGGTTCGCGGGTGGACGTGAACGGGCTGGTGGCTTCCAGCCTGGCGATCTCCAACAGCGATTTCCTGGCCGGCAGGATGAACTTCAATGGCGGCCCCGTGGCGGGCCGCGTCGCCAACCAGGGCCGGATCTCGACGCCGGAAGGCGGCCACGTGATCCTGATCGCGCCGGACGTCCAGAACAGCGGCCTCATCCATTCGCCCGGCGGCGACGTGGTGCTGGCCGCGGGTCGCAGCGTGAAGCTGGCCGACAGCGCCAACCCGGCCCTGCACGTCGTGGTCAGCGCGCCGCAGGATCAGGCCGTCAACCTGGGCGAGATCGTGGCGCAAAGCGGGCGCATCGGCATCTATGGCAACCTGGTCAACCAGCGCGGCCTGGTCAGCGCCGACAGCGCGACGGTGGGCGCCGGCGGGCAGATCGTGTTCAAGGCCAGCGGCGACCTGCTGCTGGAGGGCGGCAGCCTGACCAGCGCCACGGGTGCCGGCACCGGCACCGGCGGCACCATTCATCTCCTGGGCGAGCGCGTGGGCCTGGCGGGCAACGCGCGCGTGGACGCCAGCGGCGAGGCCGGCGGCGGCACCGTGCTGGCCGGCGGCGACTATCGCGGCCAGAACCCGGCCATCGCCAATGCCCAGCAGCTCTACGTTTCCGGCGACGCCAGCATCCGCGCCGACGCCATCGGATCCGGCAACGGCGGCAAGGTGATCGCCTGGTCCGACGGCATCACGCGCGTCTACGGCAGCATCAGCGCCCGCGGCGGCGCCCGCTCGGGCGACGGCGGCTTCATCGAAACCTCGGGCCACACGCTGGACATGCGCGGCCGCGTCGATACGCGCGCGCCGAACGGCCGCACCGGCACCCTGCTGCTGGACCCGACCAACATCTACATCGCGAACGACCAGGCCAGCGCCACCGCCGCGGGCATGGTGGGCACCGATAGCTCGGCCGCCACCTTCGTCGCCACCGGCGCCGTGAGCGACTCGCTGCTGACCGTCGGCACGCTGCAGGCCGCGCTCGCCAGCAGCATGGTGGTGGTCACCACCGACAACGCGGCGGGCACGGGCGCCGGCATCATCCAGGTGGTTGACGCCGTGACGTGGACCAGCGACACGAGCCTGGCGCTGCATGCCGCCGCGGGCATCAACATCAACGGGGCCATCACCGGCGGGCCCGGCAGCCGGCTCGAACTGCGCACCGCTGCGGGCGACATCAACCAGACGGCGCCCATCACCGTGGTGACGCTGTCGGCCCGCGCGGACACCGGATCGGTCAACCTCACCCACGCGGGCAACCAGGTGCAGCAGCTGGCCGGCTTTGCCGGCGGGGCCGGCGGATTCAATTTCCGCGGCAACAACACGCCCTTGATCATCGGCATGGCCGGCCCCGAAACCGGCATCACTTCGCTGGGCAGCGGCCCCATCAACATCGACGTCGCCGGCAACCTCACGCTGCAAAGCCCCGTCAGTTCGCAGGCGGGCAACATCGTGCTGACCTCCGCGGCCACCTTCGACAACCAGTCCACCGTAGATTCGATCAGCGGCCGCGTGACGGCGCAGGGCATCGTGCTGCGCCCCTCGCTGGCCGACTGCATGGCCGACACGGCGCTGACAGGCTGCGCCGCGGTGCTGCCGACCCTCGCGGCCTGCCAGGAAAATCCGGCCACCGCCGGCTGCTCGGTCGTGTTGCCGCCGCCTGCGCCGCCCCTGTCACCTGCGCCTGCGCCAGCGCTCCCCACGCTGAGCGCATGTATCGCCGACCCGGCCATGGACGGCTGTAGCGCCGTGCTGCCCAGCCTGGCCGCCTGTACCAGCACGCCCAGCATGCCCGGATGCAGCGTGATCCTGCCGAGCCTCGGCACCTGCACGGCCGTGCCCACGCGGTCGGGGTGTTCTGCCGTGCTGCCAACGTTGTCGCAATGCATCAGTGCACCCAGCACGACGGGTTGCTCCGCCGTGCTGCCGAACCTCGCCGCTTGCACCGCGACCCCTGCACTGATGGGCTGCTCGGTCGTGCTGCCACCTGTGCAGACCACCCTCTCGTCAACGCCCCTCACCCAGGCCGTGAACACGACCGTCGACATCATCAACACCGTCAGCACCACGGTGTCTCAGCCGGTCGTCAAGTCGGAATCCAAGAAAGAAGCGACCAAGGAAGAAACAAAGGAAGCGGCGAGCGACACGGTCGGCGCCAAGAACGAGCCGACCAAGAAGATGTACTGCAACTAACCGGGGCCGACCATGAACCTCCAATTCCCTGTCCTCGCATCCTTCCTGGCCGCGCTGTCGCTCTGCGGAGCGCAAGCCCACGCCGGCACGCCGGCCGCCCAGGTGACGCAGCTGAGCGGCTTCGTCATGGCCGTCAAGGCCGATGGCGTGCTGAAAGTGCTGTCGCCGCAATCCGTGATCGACGTGGGCGACACCCTGACGAGCGAGCAGGACACCTACGTTCGCATCGGCCTGGCCGACGGCCGCCAGGCCGTGCTGGGCCCCAAGACCCGGCTGAAGATCGCCAGTGCCGCCACGCTCGAGCTGGCCGCCGGTCAGCTGCAGGTGGTCGCAAGCGCAACCCCCGGCGCCGGCCGCCTGGCCATCGAGGCCGGCGAAACCACCGTCGATGCCGGCGCAGGCAGTTTCAATCTCTTCTACCGGCCGGATCCGGCCGTCGCCGTGGCGCGGCGCGCTTATGCGCAAGCCAGCCTGGCCTCAGCCGCCAGCCCGGTGCGAAGCGATGCGGGGACAGCCTTGCCCGTCTGGGAGAGGGTTGCGCAGGTCCAGATCCCCTCCGTGCCGCGCGCACCTTCCGTGCCGGGCGCGCTCGCGCCAGGCCTGTATGTGCACGTGATCGACGGCTTGGTCAACCTGTCGAACAAGGGAGGGTCGCAACAATTCTCGGCCGGGCAGTTTGGCTTCACACCCTCCTTCGTGCAGCCGCCGGTGGTATTGCCCATCAACCCCGGCCTCAAATTCACCCCGCCGCCGGTGTTTTCATCCTCGGCTTCCAGCCGCACCAGCGGCACGAAGAGCAACACCGTCGATTGCGAAGTGCGCTGAGCGCAAAGAAAAAGCCCCGCCAGGCCGAAGCCTGCGGGGCTTTTCTTTGCCAGCTTGCGGCGTCGCTCAGGCAGCCGGCTTGGCCGAGAGGCATTCCTTCATGAAGGCCTTGCGCTCGTCGCCTTTCAGCGCCTTGGCCTTGGGGTCGGCGTTGCAGCTCTTCATCTTGTCCTGCTGCGTCACCGGCTTGGCCGAGAGGCAGGTCTTCATGAAGGCCTTGCGCTCGTCGCCCTTCTTGTCGCCGGCGTCCTTGTTGCAGGTCGCCATCTTACTTTGCTGGGCCGTGGGGGCCTTGTCCTGCGCATGCGCGACGCCGATGGAGAGACAGGCGGCCACGGCAAACAGGGAGAGAAGCTTCTTCATGGTGTAGGTGTCCTCAAGGGTGGTTGTGACAGGAGCCCCGGCCGGGGCCGCCCATGCTAACGGCCCGAGGCAACGCCTGGATGACCATGGCCGGCCGGGGCCGGGTTTGCCCCCGGTAAAATCCCGCGATGCTATTGGTCAAACAGGAGCTGCTCGCGGCGCTCGCGAACACGCTCGAATCCTTCTCGCCCGGCGCCGGCGCCAAAGCCGCGTTCGAATCGCCCAAGGTCGCGGCGCATGGCGATTTCGCAAGCACCGCTGCGATGCAGCTCGCCAAGCCCCTGGCGCGCAAGCCGCGCGAACTGGCCGAGGACATCAGCGCCGCGCTCCAGGCCACCCCGGCCTTCGCGCAGTGGGTCGATGCCATAGAGATCGCCGGCCCCGGCTTCTTGAACATCCGCCTCAAGACCGCTGCCAAGCAGCAGGTGGTGCGCGAGGTGCTGGCCGCGGGCGAGGCCTTCGGCCGCCAGCCCGCGCGCAGCGATCGCGTGCTGGTCGAGTTCGTCTCCGCCAACCCGACCGGCCCGCTGCATGTGGGCCACGGCCGCCAGGCCGCGCTCGGCGACGCGATCTGCAACCTGCTGGCCTCGCAGGGCGCGCAGGTCTGGCGCGAGTTCTATTACAACGACGCGGGCGTGCAGATCCAGACGCTCGCCACCAGCACCCAGCTGCGCGCCAAGGGCTTCAAGCCCGGCGATGCCGAATGGCCCGAGCAGGCCTACAACGGCGAATACATCGCCGACATCGCCGAAGACTTCAAGGCGAAGAAGACCGTGCGCTCGGACGACCGCGAATACACCGCGAGCGGCGACGTCGACGACATCGACTCGATCCGCCAGTTCGCCGTGGCCTACCTGCGCCACGAGCAGGACCTGGACCTGAAGGCCTTCCAGGTCCGCTTCGACAACTACTACCTCGAATCGAGCCTCTACACCAGCGGCCGGGTCGATGCGACGGTGAAGCGGCTCATCGAGGCCGGCAAGACCTACGAGCAGGACGGCGCCCTGTGGCTGAAGTCGACCGACTACGGCGACGACAAGGACCGCGTGATGCGCAAGAGCGACGGCAGCTACACCTACTTCGTGCCCGACGTCGCTTATCACATCGCCAAGTGGGAGCGCGGCTTCGGCGAGGTGGTCAACATCCAGGGCACCGACCACCACGGCACGATCGCGCGCGTGCGCGCCGGCCTGCAGGCCGCGAACGTCGGCATCCCGGCCGGCTATCCCGAGTACGTGCTGCACACCATGGTGCGCGTGATGCGCGGCGGCGAAGAGGTCAAGATCAGCAAGCGCGCCGGCAGCTACGTGACGCTGCGCGACCTGATCGAGTGGACCAGCACCGACGCCGTGCGCTTCTTCCTCCTGAGCCGCAAGCCCGACACCGAATACACCTTCGACATCGACCTCGCGCTGGCGCAGAACAACGACAACCCGGTCTACTACGTGCAGTACGCGCATGCGCGCATCTGCTCGGTGCTGGCGGCCTGGGGCGGCGATGCGGCCGCGCTGGCGGATGTCGAGCTCGCGCCGCTGCAAAGCCCGGCTGCGCAGGCGCTGCTGCTGCTGCTGGCCAGGTACCCCGACATGCTCGCGGCCGCGGCCAAGGATTTTGCGCCGCACGACGTCACCTTCTACCTGCGCGAACTGGCTGCCTGCTACCACAGCTACTACGACGCCGAGCGCATCCTGGTCGACGAGGAGCCGGTCAAGCGGGCCCGCCTGTCGCTGGTCGCGGCCACCGCGCAGGTGCTGCACAATGGGCTGGCAATTCTCGGCGTGAGCGCGCCGCGCAAGATGTGATTTCGAACCATGACTAAAAGACAGAGCGGCAACATTGTCATCGGGCTGATCGTCGGCCTGGTGCTGGGGCTGGGCGTGGCGCTGGGCATCGCGGTCTATGTGACCAAGGTGCCGATCCCCTTCATGACCAAGACCCAGCGCGGCGGCCCCGAGCAAGACGAAGCCGAGGCGCGCAAGAACCGCGACTGGGACCCCAACGGCCCGCTCGCCGGCAAGGCAGGCGCCGCCCGCCCGCAGGCACCCGCGACGCCCGCACCGCCCCAGCCCGCCACGGCGGGGGCGCCCACGCCGCCGACCGCGCCGGCGCCCGTGGTGGTGCCACCCGGCGCGCAGCAGCAACAGCAACAGCAACAGCCACAGCGCGCCGGACGGCCGCCCCTGCCGGCCGAAGCCAACGCGGTGCCGCCATCGAACGACCCGATCGGCGATCTCGCGCGGGCACGTTCGGGCGCCAGCCCCGGCGCCACCACCGCCGCCGCGGCGCCCAGCGCCAGCACCGATCCTTTCATGTATTTCGTCCAGGCCGGCGCCTTCCGCACCCCCGAGGACGCCGAGGCGCAGCGCGCCAAGCTTTCGCTGATGGGCGTGGAAGCGCGCATCACCGAGCGCGAGCAGGCCGGCCGCACCGTCTACCGCGTGCGCGCGGGGCCTTTCAACAAGAAGGAAGATGCGGACCGGCTCAAGGAGCGGCTCGACGGCGGTGGCCTCGAATCTGCCTTGGTGCGCGTCCAGCGCTGAGCCTTCATCCATACTCAAGCTCGCCGGTCCGGGAACTCCGGGCCAGCCGCGGGCTCTGTCAGCCGCACAGGAGAACTTCTTAATATGAAACGTCGTGACTTTTCGCTGGCCGCCACTTCGCTGGGGCTTCTTCCCCTCGCCTCACTTTCGCACGCCCAGGCGCTCGCGCCCAAGGCGGGCACCGACTACGCCGTGCTCGACAAGCGCGTGCCGGTCGACGCGCCGGCCGGGAAGGTCGAGGTGATCGAGTTCTTCTGGTACAGCTGCCCGCATTGCAACGCCTTCGAGCCGACGCTCGAGACCTGGATCAAGAAGCTGCCCGCCCACGTGTCTTTCAAGCGCGTGCCGGTCGCCTTCCAGCCCAGCTTCCAGCCGCAGCAGCGGCTCTATTACGCGCTGGAAGCGATGGGCAAGGTTGACGAATACCAGCGCAAGGTGTTCGCCGCGATCCATCAGCAGCGCCAGAACCTCTCGGGCGAGCAGCAGATCATCGACTGGGCCGCGGCCAACGGCCTCGACAAGGCCAAGTTCACCGAGAACTTCAAGTCCTTCAGCGTGGCGAGCAAGATCCAGCGCGCCAAGCAGCTGCAGGAGGCTTACCAAGTGGCCGGCGTGCCCGCGATGGGCATCGCGGGCAGGTGGTATACGGACGGCGAACTCGCGCGCAGCATGGACCGCGCGCTGCAGGTCACTGACTTCCTGGTCGGCGAAGCGCGCAAGAGCGCGTAAAAAAGCGCCTCCCGCCGCTCGTCGCGGCAACCAGCAGGAAGCCCGCTTCGGCGGGCTTTTTCATCCGCCGGCGGAAACCGGATCCATGAGGCCGCATACAATCGCCCAGCAAGTTTCGTGCCTTTTATGACATCGTTACATTCCTCCTCCGTTTCTCGCCACCTTTGTCGCGCTTTCGTATTCGCCTTGGGCGTGGCCGGCCTCGTGTCGGCGGCGCAGGCCGAGAAGGCGGACCGCACCAAGCCGATGAACATCGAGGCCGACGCCATGCGCTACGACGACCTCAAGCAGACCAGCGTCTTCACCGGCAACGTGGTGGTGACCAAGGGCACCATCATCATCCGCGGCATCCGCATCGACGTGCGGCAGGATCCCGAGGGCTACCAGTACGGCATCGTCACGGCCGCGCCCGGCAAGCTGGCCTATTTCAAGCAGAAGCGCGACGCCGGCCCCGACGAGTGGATCGAGGGCGAGTCGGAAGTCATCGAGTACGACAGCCGCGCCGACAACGTGAAGTTCATCCGCCGTGCGGTGATGCGTCGCCTGGTCGGCGCGACACCCAACGACGAAAGCAGCGGACCTTTGATCGTCTACGACCAGAGCAACGACACCTTCACCGTCAACGGCTCGCCGCTGCCGCCCAATGCGGGCGTGGCGACCCAGCCCGGCGGCCGCGTCAAGGCCATCCTCACGCCCAAGGCGGCCGCTTCCGCGCCCGCTGCCGGGTCCGCCAGGCCGGCGGCGCCGGCCGCCTCCGCGCCGGCGTCCGGAACGGGCCTGCGCTCGACCACCACGCTCGGCGGAGAGCAGCGCAAGTGAGCGGCGGCAACGAAGTCCTGGGCAGCCGCCTCGAGGCGCGCGGCCTGCAGAAGAGCTACGGCAGCCGCAAGGTCGTCAAGGACGTCTCGCTCGGCGTGCAAAAGGGCGAGGTGGTCGGCCTGCTGGGGCCCAACGGCGCGGGCAAGACCACCTCCTTCTACATGATCGTCGGGCTGGTGCGGGCGGATGCGGGCGAAATCAGCATCGACGGCGAACCGATCGCGCACATGCCGATCCACCGCCGCGCCCGCATGGGCTTGAGCTACCTGCCGCAGGAAGCTTCGATCTTCCGCAAGCTCACGGTCGAGGAGAACGTGCGCGCCGTGCTCGAGCTGCAGCGCGAACTCGACGACGCGGGCCGGCCGGTGCCGCTGTCGAAGCAGCGCATCGAGGAACGCCTCGGCGAACTGCTGCACGACCTGCGCGTCGACCATCTGCGCGATTCGCCCGCGCTGGCGCTGTCGGGCGGCGAGCGCCGCCGCGTCGAGATCGCGCGGGCGCTTGCCACGCAGCCGCGCTTCATCCTGCTGGACGAGCCCTTCGCCGGCATCGATCCGATCGCGGTGATCGAGATCCAGCGGATCATCAGTTTCCTGAAGGAACGCGGCATCGGCGTGCTCATCACCGACCACAACGTGCGCGAGACGCTGGGCATCTGCGATCACGCCTTCATCATCAGCGACGGGCATGTGCTGGCACAAGGCACGCCTTCGGAGATCGTCGACAACGCCGAGGTACGACGCGTGTACCTGGGCGAGCATTTCCGGATGTAGGGGACCGTACTTCGATGAAGCAAGGGCTCTCGCTTCGCGTTTCCCAGCACCTGGCGCTCACGCCGCAGCTGCAGCAGTCGATCCGGCTGCTGCAGCTCTCCACGCTCGAATTGAGCCAGGAAGTGGAGCAGATGCTCGACGAGAACCCGTTCCTCGAACGCACGGCCGAAGAGGCGCCGCGCGAGGAGTTCGGTCTCGAGGCGGCCGATGCGCCGGTGCGCGACGAAGACCGCCAGGCCGAGGGCGAGGCTGACTTCGTCCCCGGCCCGGCCGCGGCGCCGGCCGAGGTGGCGGTCGCCGCCAACGGCGATGCCGAAGCGGCTGCGCCCGCCGACAGCGAACCCGACTGGGAGGGCGACGGTACGGTCGACCTCGCGCCCGACGACAGCGAATGGGGCGGCGATGCGCCCGCGCGCGCCAACAACCTCGGCGACGACGAGCGCACCGATGCGACCGAGCTCGCGCGCAGCCAGGAATCGCTGCAGTCCTTCCTGCACCGGCAGGCGCTGTCGCTGCGCCTGGACGAGAACGACTGCGCCGCGCTGCGCTTCCTGATCGAATCGCTCAACGACGACGGCTACCTCGAGGATTCGCTGCCAGCGCTGGCCTCGGGCCTCGCGGGCGACGACAACGACCAGTTCGACGAACTGGTGCATCACTTCCAGGTCGCGCTGGGCCTGCTGCAGAGTTTGGAGCCGGCCGGCGTCGGCGCCCGCAGCCTCGGCGAATGCCTGACCATCCAGCTGCGCCAGCTGGCGAGCGCCAAGGAGAGCGAGGAGGAGGCCCAGGTGCGCAAGACCGCCATCGCGATCTGCAAGCAGCCGATGGAGCTGCTCGCGCGGCGCGACTTCAAGCGCCTGGCCACGCTCACGCGCAGCAATGAAGACGAGGTGCGCGCTGCACTGCAGCTGATCGCCAGGCTCGAGCCCAAGCCAGGGCGCCGCTTCGTCGACGTCGAGCGCAACATCGTCGTGCCCGACGTGATCGTCACGCGCATCGGCCACGGCACCAACGCGAAGTTCCGCGTCATGCTCAATCCCGAGGTCATGCCGCGGCTGCGCGTGCACGACATCTATGCCGGCGCGCTCAAGCAGCACAAGGGCGAGGGCAGCCAGGCGCTGTCGCAGCGGCTGCAGGAAGCGCGCTGGTTCATCAAGAACATCCAGCAGCGCTTCGACACCATCCTCAGGGTCTCCAACGCGATCGTCGAGCGGCAGAAGAGCTACTTCGTGCACGGCGAGCTCGCGATGCGGCCGCTGGTGCTGCGCGAGATCGCCGACGAGCTGGGCCTGCACGAATCCACCATCAGCCGCGTGACCACCGCCAAGTACATGGCCACGCCCTACGGCACCGTCGAGCTCAAGTACTTCTTCGGCTCGGCGCTCGGCACCGAAACCGGCGGCAACGCCTCCAGCACCGCGGTGCGCGCGCTGATCAAGCAGTTCGTGAGCGCCGAGGACGTGAGGAAGCCGCTGTCCGACAGCCAGGTGTCCGAGATGCTCAAGGAGCAGGGCATCGAGTGCGCGCGCCGCACGGTGGCCAAGTACCGCGAGGCGCTGCGCATCGCGCCTGCGAACCTGCGCAAGGCACTCTAGCGATGAGTCGCCGTCCGAGTCCGCTCCCAAGCTGGATTCGCCTCGGCCTGGCCTTGATGGCGGTGCTTCTTCTCGCCACCGGCTGCGCGATGCTGCCGGCCGAATTCGAGCGCACGCCGTCCAAGGCGATGCCCTTGTCCACCGGCACCGTGCTGGGCCGCATCGCCAAGGCCTCGCAGCCGGATGCGGACTTGAGCGGCTTCCGGCTCATGCCCAGCGGCGACTTCGCGCTCAACACGCGGCTCGAGCTCGCGCGCCGCGCCGAGCGCACGCTCGACGTCCAGTACTACCAGATCGACAACGACGAGACCGGCCGCTACCTGCTGCGCACACTGCGCGACGCGGCCCAGCGCGGCGTGCGCGTGCGGCTCCTGATGGACGATCTCTACACCGCGGGCGAGGACGAGCTGCTGCTCGCGCTGGCCGCCACACCCAACCTCGAGCTGCGGCTCTTCAACCCGTTTCCGGCCGGGCGCGGCAGCATGCTCAGGCGCTTCTCGGCCTCGCTCTTCGACTTCAGCCGCGTCAACCGGCGCATGCACAACAAGCTCTTCATCGCCGACGGCGCGATGGCGGTGGCCGGCGGGCGCAACATCGGCAACCCGTACTTCACGCAGACGGCCGGCGCGAACTTCATCGACCTCGACACCTTCGTCGCCGGCGCCCTGATCCCGCGTCTTTCCAGCCTGTTCGACCTGTACTGGAACAGCGAGCACGTGCGGCCGATCGAAACCGTGGTCGCGCCCACGCTCGCGCGGGAGGAACGGCAGCGGCGCTTCGAGGAGCTGACTGCCCCGGCCACCACCCCGGCACCGCGTTCGCCGGCGCCCAACGACCTGCTGGGCTACAGCCCGATCGTCGAGAACCTCAACGCCGGCAAGCTCGACCTCATCTGGACCACCGCCGAGGCGTATGCCGATTCGCCCGAGCGCGTGATCGGCAAACAGGTCACCTACGGCGGCGTGCCGCTGCTCGACGTCGACAGCGTGCGCTACAACGTGGTCGAGCAGATGCGGCGCGGGCGTTCCGACGTGACGCTGGTGTCGCCCTACCTGATCCCCGGCAAGGAGGGGCTGGAGGTGCTGCGCGAGATCCGCCGGCGCGGCATGAAGATCAGCGTGGTCACCAACTCGCTGGCCGCCACCGACGAGCCCGTGGTCCACACCGGCTACCGCCGCTACCGGGCCGACATGCTGCGGCTCGGCGCCGAGATCCACGAGCTGAGCTCGGTGCGCACGCGGCGCAGCGTGCGCCTGGGCCTGTTCGGCACGCAGATCGGACGCCTGCACGCCAAGTCGGCCGTGATCGACGGGCGCACGCTCTTCGTCGGCTCGATGAATTTCGACCCGCGCTCGGAAGTGCACAACACCGAGATCGGCCTCTTCATCTTCAGCCGTGAGATGGCGCAGCAGGTGCTGAAGCTGGTCGAGGTGCTCAAGCAGCAGGGCGCCTACAAGGTGCGTTTCGCGCCCGGCACCGAGAAAATGGAATGGGTGAGCGAGGAGGCCGGCGTCGAACAGGTGCTCACCAGCGAGCCCGATGCGGGCTTCTGGGACCACCTGATGCTGGAGCTGCTGGCGCCGCTGGCGCCGGAGAGCCTGCTCTAGACCTCATCAGTAGCGATAACGGTCATAACGGTCATAACGGTCATAACGGTCATAACGGTCATGACGGCCATGACGGTCATGGCGGTAGTGATGGCGATCACCGTGCCGGTACTCGTCGCGGTATTCATGGCGGTAGAAGTGCCGCGGCGGCGGGCGGTGGTAGTCATACACGGGAGCCGGACGGTAGTGCCGCGGCGGCGGGTCGTAGTAGACCGGCGCCGGGGCATAGTGGACCGGGCTGGCAATGCCGACGGCGACCCCTGGCACATGGATGCCCACCGACACGGCCAGGTCCCTGGCGCTGGCGGACGTGGCGCCCAGCACGGCTGCGGCGGAGAAGGCGCCGGCGGCGATCCACTTGAAGAAGCGGGTGTGCGCGATGTTCATGAAGAAACTCCTGAAGGCATGAAGTGCCGTTGGGGTCATTGCACCCGGCCCGCGTAAAGCAGGACCCGCCTGCTCCGTGAAGCTTGTTGCTGAATGTTGCAGCGCGGACGTACAGCGCAGGAGCGGACTTACCACATAAAATGCAGTTTTGTGGGGTAAGAAATCCATGCCTGTCCAGCACGCCCTGTACCGCATGCATGAGCTGGCTTTTCGCACGCAGTACGCCGAGCTCAAGGAACGCACTGCGTCTGCGGGCCGCCTTCTTCAAGGAACGCCCGGGAGCCTTCAATTGCGCCGGGGGACAGGCTATGCCTACTGGTATCGGGTCTTCTATCCGGCGCCTGGCAAGAAGGCCGAGCAGATCGTCTGCAAAGACGGGGACACCGCGGCACTCGACGAAGTGTCCCGCGAGATCGAGTTCGCCCAATGGACAAGCGCCCAGGTGAGAAATCTCAGGAAGCTCGATTTCCAGGTGGCGGACAAAGGCGTGGCGAGCGTGCTGGTCGAGCTTCACAACGCGGGCATCCTGGGCGCGTGCCTCGCACTGGTCGGAACCTTGGGCTTCATGGCCTGGTTGAACGAACTCGGAGCGATGGCGGTATCGGCCCGCACGCAGGACGTCGACATTGCCGCCCGGCAAAAGCTGAGGCTTGCAGCGCCGGCGTCCTTTCTTGAAGCGATGGAAGCCACCAGGCTTGGTTTTCATCCTGTTCCCGGGATTCCAAGCCAGGCGCCCTCGACTTCCGTGAAGCTCAAGGGCAGGGATGGGTTGCGAGTCGACGTTCTGACGCATGGCGAGGAGCTTGGAAAGACCGTTCCCCTGCCGCAGCTGAAATGGCATGCCGAGACCGTGCCCCACTATGACTATCTGCTCGCGGAGCCAAGTCGCGCCGCATCGCTTGCCGGCGGCCATTGCATCCCTTTGACGTTGCCGCAGCCGGAGCGCTTCGTCTGGCAAAAGCTCTACGCGAGCGCCGAGCGCAAGGCCAAGCCCGAGAAAGCCGAAAAGGACCTGCTGCAGGCAGCGACCCTGGGAGCCGTCCTGGCCGAGCAGCAAGACGAGCTTCTGTCCGATTCGTTTCGGGATGCGCCAGCCGCACTCAAGGAAGTGGCGAGAACCCGCCTGCCTGCTTTGCGCAGGGCCTTGAGTGGGCATCCTCAAGCGCTCGAACAGTTCGAGCTCGCCCTCGGACCGGCAGCGAGGAAGCGATCGCGCCCTAGCTCGGCCGGTCCGTGATGTTGACCGCCTCGACCTGCACCAGGAGCCGCACCTTGTTCTCGAAGCCGAAGTTGATGCCCCAGGTGATGCCCCAGTCGCTGCGCTCCACGATGGTCTCGAAGTCGCCGCCGCAGACCTGGCGCTTGATCAGCGGGCTGAGGTAGCAGCCGAAGCGGCTGGCCTTGAGCTTGATGGGCCGCGTCTGGCCCATCAGCGTGAGCGTGCCGTCGACTTCGGCGACCTTGTCGCCGTTGAAATCGATCTTGTCGGCCACGAAGCGGCCGGTCGGAAATTCCGCGACGTTGAAGAAGTCCTTGCTCAGCACGTGGCGGTTGAGCAGGTCGACGCCGGTGTTGATGGAGCCGATGTCCATCGTGATGTCGATCTTGCCGTTCTTGCCCGTGGTATCGATCTTGACCGTGCCGTCCTTGGTGCTGAAGCGGCCGCGGTTGGTGGTGGTGCCGTAGTGGCCCATCTCGTACATCACGAAAGTGTGGGTCGGGTCGACCACGTAGCTGGCGCCCTTGACCGGACCTCCTGCCGGCAAGGCGGCCATTTCCGGTGCCTGCTGTGCGGCGGCGAGGGTCGCTGCGGCCGCGAGCGCAGCGACGGCAATGGACTTCATCATGACGAGCTTTCGAATGGGGCGATGCAAAGAAGAACGAAGGTCAGGTCAAATCGGACGCAGGCCGGCGAGCACGAGCTTGAAGCGCACCTGCACGTCGTCGCCGACCATCGAGGTGTCGGTCCATTCGCCCTCGCCGATCTTGAAGGCGAGGCGCTGGATCGTAAAGCTTCCCGTCGCCACCGACTGCCCCGAGGCTTGCGTGATGGTCACCGGCACCATGACGTACTGCGTGGTGCCCTTGATCGTCAGCTTGCCCGCGACCTCGAAGTGCCCGCTGCCGAGGCTCTTGATGGCGCTCGACTGGAAGTTGGCCTTCGGAAATCGCGCGGTGTCGAACCACGGCGCCTTGGGCAGTTCGGCGTCGCTTTGCGGCACGCCGAGGGTGGCGCTGCCCATGTCGATCTGCATGGAGACCGTGCCGCCCTCGGGCTTCTGCGGGTCGAAGGCGATCTGGGCGTCGAACTTCTTGAACGCGCCTTCGACCGGCACGCCCATCTGCTTGGTGACGAAGGTGATCTGGCCGTAGCCGGGGACCAGCTTCGCCATCGGTTCTGCGGCGCTCGCCGGCCCCGCCGTCGCGAGCGCCGCAGCGGCGGCCCAGAGTGCCCGCCAGGCGATTGGAAGTCTTGTCATCTTGGGTGTCCCTGGTGCGAAAAAGGCCACATGCGATCGAGCAGGCCGTCGCGGTCGGCGAAGTGATGCTTGAGCGCCGCCGCCGCGTGCAGCAGCACCACGGCGGCCAGCGTGAAGGCGCTGCCTTTGTGCATCGGCTTCAGCACCGCCTCGGCGAAGTCCTTGTCCACCGGCACGAAGTCCGGCAGCGGCACGAGGCCGAACCAGACGATCGGAATGCCCAGTCCCGAGCTGTAGGCCCAGCCGAACAGGGGGACGGCGAAGAACAGCAAATACAGCAGCAGATGCGTGCCGCGGTGCGCGATGAGCTGCCAGCCCGGCATCGCCTCCACGATGCAGGCTGGCAGCGGCGGCGGCGGGTGTGACAGGCGCCACAGCAGGCGCAAGGCCGAAAGCGTCAGGATCGTGATGCCGGCCCACTTGTGCCAGTTGATGAGCTTGAGCCGCATCGGCGAGAAGGGCAGGCCGGCCATGTAGAGGCCGACGCTGAAGGAGGCGACGATCAGCAGCGCGAGCAGCCAGTGCAGCCCCATGGCGACCGCGCCGTAGCGTGGGGCGTCGGCACGGTCGTGGGCAAGCGCGGGATGGAGCGGCTCGGCGGGCATGCACAGAGCATATCGCCCCGCAAGCCGTCTATCCGATGCTCCAGCGCGCGATCAGCAGCAGGCCGAGGCCCAGCACCAGCATCAGCACGAAGGGCACCACGAGCCAGGGTGCGTCATGCTCTTCTTTGTCGGAGGCGAGCTGGTTGTTCATGATCAGAAGGTCGGAACGTGATTGGCCTGTTCGGGCGTGCGGTCGGTCAGCACCTCGCTCGCGGCGGGAACCGAGGGATCGCTGCTGCGATAGGCGGCCGCAGGCGGGGCCTGGCGCTGCGCCGCGGCGCCGCTGGCCTCGGCTTGCCAGTGGCCGAGCAGGGCCAGGCCGACGAGCAGGATGGCGGCCAGTGCCACCGAACCGAGCAGCAGCCGGGGCATGCGGCTTTCTTTCCGGCTTTTTCCGGCGAGCGCCGAGAGCCGGTATCTGGTCGCTGCGTGGGATTGGAACTGCATGCGGGGCCTTCCTTCCTTCGGATGACACGCGATGAAGGCGTGTGCATGCAATCTAGGCAGGAAGCCGTGCGCGGAAAATGCCGCCTTCGCGTTCGGGATCCCGCGTTCGCGGGAGGGGCCGCGCGACAGCGCTCAGGCGACCGGCGCCGTCATCGGCAGGCGCAGCACGACGCAGGTGCCGGTCGGGCCCGAGCGCACTTCGAGCGCACCGCCGAGCCGCTGGGCCCGCGAGCGCATGTTGCCGAGGCCGTGGCCCTGGCGCCGGGGTTCGCCGACCAGGCCATGGCCGTCGTCTTCGACTTCCATTTCGAGCATGTCGCCGAGCTGGCGCAGCCGCACCTCGACCCGCGTGGCCCGCGCATGCTTGAGCACATTGGTCAGCGCCTCCTGCGCCACGCGCAGCAGCTGCAGCGCGGCGTGCGGCGCCAGGGGCATCGCATCGTCGGGCAGGTCGATGTCCCAGCGCGGGCGTACGCCGGCCGCGATCAGCTGCGCCTCCCAGCGGAACATGAAGTTGCCGAGCGCGGCGCCGAGGTTGTGCTCGTCGGAGGCCAGCGCATCGAGCGCGAGCCGCATGTCGGCGATGCAGCTGCGCAGCGCGGTGGCGATCTGGCCGTCGTCCATGTCGCCGCGCTCCACGCGCGACAGCGAGGTGAAGAGCTGCGAGCCCAGGCCGTCGTGCAGGTCGCGCATGATCAGCTGGCGCTCTTCCGATGCGGCATGCTCGCGCTCCAGTGCGGCCAGCCGCTCGTAGTTGGCCGCCAGCGCTCGCTCGCGGTCGGCGACGCGCGTTTCCAGCGTGCGGTTCAGGTCCTCCAGCGAGTGCAGCGTGCGCAGGAAGCGCGCCGTCAGAAGGGCTGCCATCGCCAGCAGCAGCATGTTCGAGCCGAAATGCAGCAGGTGGATGCGATGCCCGACCCATTCCGGCAGGAAGCGCCCGAGCAGGCGCGGGTCCCAGGTGATCAGGTAGTCGTGCACGCCCACCAGCACCGCAAAGGCCATCACGGCGGACAGTGCCGCAGAGGTCAGGGTGCCGCGGCGGCGCGCATAACCGATCGAGGTCGCGATGATCAGCAGGCCGACCCCCATCATGCCGCCCAGCCAGTAGCGCGCCACGAACGGCTCCGCCGCGAAGCCGCCGAGCGCGAAGCTGAGCGGGCCCAGCAGCCAGTAAGCCACCAGGCCGCGCTCCAGTCCGGGCCGATGGACGCCGGCATAGCGCAACGTGAACACCGCCATCACGATCACGAAGCCGCCCGTGGCGCTGTTGTAGATCACGCGCCACCACTGCCATTGGGCCATGGGCATCGCATCGATCAGGAAGGTCATGGTGCGGGTGGCCCACAGCGCGGCCGCAAGGCCGAAGAGCCCATAGAGCACCTCGCTGCGGCGGCGCCACCAGATGAACACCACGAAGCCGGCGACCAGCACGGAGACGAGCACCGTGAGCTCGGGCACGGTGCGGGTCCAGAACAGGCGCCGGTCGTGCAGCGGCTGGAGCTCGGTTTGCGGCCCGACGGCGACGCGCGGGAAGCGCAGCGGGTAGCCCTTGGGGGCCGCGACGCGGATCGCCAGCTCGTTGCGGCCGGGGCGCAGCAGCGGTGCCGGAAACACCGTCATCTGCGGCCGGTAGGTGCGCGCGTAGACCTGCTCGGTGTTCTCGGGCACGCTCGCGACCAGGGTGCCGTTGAGCCAAAGGTCGCCGCCGTCGTAGAAGTAGGGCACGTAGGCGGCCCACTGCGCCTGCCGGGCCGGATCGTCGGGATAGTCGAAGCCGACGCGGTACCAGGCGGGCGCTTTTGCGCGGTCCGGGCGCGAATACCCGGCGTCGTCGGGCAGCGTCACCGTTTCCCATGCCGCGTCGGCCGGCGGTGGGGTTCTAGTGACGAGCGGCGCCGCAAACACCGAGGCCTGGCGCGGCTCCTGCAATGCCGCATGGGCGATGCCCGCGATGCAGGCCGCCATCAGCACGGCGACCGCGAGCCGGTGCATCACAGCAATCCCATCTGGCTCGCTTCGTAGACCGCTTCGCCGCGCGAGTGGACGGCGAGCTTGCGGTAGATCTTCTTCACGTGCGCGACCACGGTGTGCGGCGAGATGTCGATCAGCTCCCCGATGGTGTCGAAGCTCAGGCCCTTGGCCGTGAGGCGCAGGATCTCGGTCTCGCGTTCGGTCAGGGGCGAGGGCGCTTCGGGCGTGGGCGGCTGCGTCGCGGGCGCCGGCTGGGCGCTGACGCGGAAGCGCGCCAGCACGCGACGCGCGATGCTCGGGCTGATGGGCGAGCCGCCGGCGCGCACTTCGTGGATGCTGGCGGCAATGCGGTCGGCCCCGGCGTCCTTGAGCAGGTAGCCGGTGGCGCCGGCCTCGATCGAGGACAGCACGTGCTGGTCGTCGCCGAACATCGTGACCACCAGCACGTCGCACTGCGGACGATGGCGGGCCGCGTGGCGGATCACCTCGACGCCGTCGATGTCGGGCAGCCCGAGATCGACCAGCATGACGTCGGGCGCTTGCGCGTCCAGCATCGCCAGCGCCGCGCGCCCGGTGGCCACCGCCGCGATGAGCTGCAGGCCGGGGTCCGCCAGCACCGCGTCCGAAAAACGGCGCATGAACTCCGGTTCGTCTTCGACAATCAGCACGCTGGTGGTCATGTGAGCCCTTCGCGACGCGGTCCGGCGATTTTCGCACCGGGGACTTGCATGGCGATAGCGCAAACGCGGTAGGGCCACATGGGATACTGGCCTTCGAATCCCGCCATGAACGACCTCTCCCTTTTCCTGCCCTGCGCCGCTGGCGTTGAAGACTTTCTCGCGCAAGAGGTGCATGCGCTGACCGGCCGCGTCGGCCAGGACCTGCTGACCCTGCGCGGCGGTGTGCGCGTACGTGCCGACTGGCGCGAAGCCATGAAGCTCAACCTGCACAGCCGCCTCGCGCAGCGCGTGCTGATCGAACTGGCCCACGCGCCGTACCGCAACGAGAACGACCTCTACGCCATCGCGAGCGGCGTGGCCTGGGAGATCTGGTTCACGCCCAAACAGACCTTCAAGATCGAGACCACGGCGCAGCACAGCCCGCTCACCAGCCTCAACTTCGCCACGCTGCGTATCAAGGACGCGATCGCCGACCGCTTCCGCGCCAAGGCGAACGGCGTGCGCCCCAGCATCGAGACCCAGTGGCCCGACGCGCGCGTGTTCGCGCACCTGGCCACCGACCAGTGCACGCTCTACATCGACACCTCGGGCGAGCCGCTCTTCAAGCGCGGCTGGCGGCAGGACAAGGGCGATGCGCCGCTGAAGGAAACCCTGGCCGCCGCCATGCTGGCCGCCAGCGGCTGGTGGAACCCGGAAACCGGCGAAGTCGCCGGGGAGCCGCTCTACGACCCCTGCTGCGGCAGCGGCACGATCGCGATCGAGGCGGCGCAGATCGCGCGCGGCATCGCCGCCGGGTCGCTCAGGCGCTTCGGCTTCGAGAAGCTGCTGCCCTTCCAGGCCCACGTGTGGTCGGGGCTCAAGGCCGAGGCGCAGCGTGCCGCGGCACCTGGGGTCGCGATCTTCGGCTCGGACGTGTCGCACCGCATGGTCGACTTCGCCGAGCGCAATGCCGAGCGCGCCGGCGTGGCCGAAGCGGTGCAGTTCAGGGGCGGCGACGCGCTGCAGCGCATGCCGCCGGCCGAGTCGGGCGTGATCGTGCTGAATCCGCCCTACGGCGAGCGCATCGAGGTCGGCGGCGTCGCGGCGGCAGGCGGCGGCAAGGGCGGCGGCCGCGAAGAGGCGCAGACCGAAGACGGCGGCGAGTTCTTCGTGCAGCTCGCCAGCCACTGGAAGAAGAACTACGCCGGCTGGACCGCCTGGGTGCTGACGCCCGACCTCCAGCTGCCCAAGCGCATGCGCCTGAAGGAATCGCGCCGCGTGCCGATGTGGAACGGGCCGATCGAGTGCCGGCTGTTCCGCTTCGACATGGTGGCGGGTTCGGCGCGCAACCGGGTCTGAGGGCGCCCTTCGATCAGGGAGGGTCGGGGTGCAGCAGCGGCCCGGCCGGATGGTTCGAAACCGGCACCGAGAAGAAGCGGGTCAAGGCTTCGGCTGTGGGCCCTGGCGCTTCCTCCGGGAAGAAATGGCCGGCATCGATGGCGTGGCCCTGCACGTCACCGGCCCATGCGCGCCAGAGCGCGAGCGGCCCGCCCGCTTCGGGATACCAGGTGTCGAGCGCTCCCTGCGCGCCCCAGAGCGCGAGCACGGGGCAGTCCATGCGCCGCCTGCCGGCGACGTCGGCCTGGTCGTGCGTGCGATCGAGGCTCGCGGCCGCGCGGTATTCCTCGCAGATGGCATGGACGCGCTCGGGATCCTGTAGCGTCTCCAGATAGGCCGAGCGCACCGCCGGCGGGAACACCTCCGCGGGAGAGCCCCACTCGCCGAACGCGGCGTCGAGGATGGCCTCGGGTGCCGCGGCCAGCAGACGCTCCGGCAGCGGCTCGGGCTGGGCCAACAGCGACCAGGGCCAGTAGCCGAGCGCGAAGCGGGCATCGGCGCGGGCCCACACCGTTTCCGTCGGCAGGATGTCGAGGACGGCAAGCCGGTCGATGCGGGTCGGATGGTCGAGTGCCATGCGGTAGGCGACACGGCCGCCGCGGTCATGTCCGGCAACCGAGAAGTGGGGGTACCCCAGCCGCTCCATGACGATCGCCATGTCGCGCGCCATGGCGCGCTTCGAGTACGGCGCGTGGTCGGGCGCGGAGGCCGGGCAGCCGCTTCGCCCATAGCCACGCAGATCGGCGCAGACGACGGTGAAGTTGCGGGCCAGCAACGGCGCCACGCTGCGCCACATCAGGTGTGTCTGCGGAAAACCGTGCAACAGCAGGATCGGCGGGCCGGAGCCGGACCAGCGCGCAAAGATATGGGTTTCGCCCGTCTGGATCTCGGCGGTCTCGAAGTCGTCAATCGCGGCGGGGCCCATGGGGACAGGCCCTAGCGTCCCTGGCTCAACCGGCTGAGGCCCTGGTCGGTCAGGAAAATGGTGCCCCGCTGGTCCGAGGCGACGAAGCCGTTGGACCGCAGGCGGCTGGAAACCTTGATCGAATCGGTGGGGGATCGCTTGGCAGCGGCCTCGCGCAGCGCCTGAAGCGTTCTCCACTGTTCGTCATTGAGCTGGATTTTCTTTGTCACGGCAACTTCCTTCCATCCCGGCAGTGTGGCAAGGCAGACGTTCTCGCACCTCCTCCAAAGGTGCTCTTGTCAGAAGACCTGTTTCGGACTAGGAGCCGCCGCCGATTGAACTGCGAATGCGGCCTCGTGCCAAGAGGGCTTGCCGCATCAGGCCTGGGCCAAGCCGGTTTCTTGGCCGGCGCCGGACCCATGCTCCGGTTCGACATGACGGTTGTGTGACATCCGCGCGCCCGGCGACCCTGCGCCGGGCAGCGTTATGGCAGCGTCACACGGCTTTTTGAGAATCCGCGGATGGCGCGTCACCTTCTTTCCATCGCCCTTACCGTCGACCAGCACGACGATGGCGATTTCTATTGGATGCTCCTCGAGTCCTTCAACAACTCGATGGAGTTCGAGTCCCTCATGGAATCCGCGAGCGGGTTCGAAACCTATATCGAAGCGCTCGACGCGGGCTACCTCATGCTCAAGCGGCTCTCGGACGATCCGGCCATCGGGCCCCAGGACGAGTTCGACGATCCCGGCGACCCCGCAAATAGCGTTAACAGGCCCTTCTAGCGCAAGAGCGCCGGCGTCGCTGCAGGGTCAGCGTCCTCCCGCGCCCGCTCGGCGCCTGCCTGGCGCGCCACATGCCACCAGAGCAGCATCCGCTCGAAACTGCCTTCGAAGCCGCGGTCGCGCAGCGCGTCGGCCACCAGCGAGCACTGCGCCGCGGTGCCGCGGTCCAGCACTTCGTTCGACGATGTCTCGGCGCACCGGAGGTAGACGTACTTGAGCTGCTGGATCGATGCGGCTGCAATGAAGCTCGGCGCATCGGCGTGGACGACATGCGCGTTGAATGCCAGCGCGAACGCCAGCACCTGGATCGGCAGAATCTTCATGAAGGGCCCCTTCTTCGCGGACCTTCCGCGCAGAAGAATCGTCCCGCGCACGGGGGCGTCCTTCAATCCCGCGAATGCGTAACGGGGCGCTCAGCTCTGGATGTAGGTGCGCAGCTGCTCGATGGTCTGTTCATGGTCGGCGATGATGTCGTCCATCAGGTCGCGGATCGAGATCATGCCGACCACCCTGTCGCCATCGACCACCGGCAAGTGGCGGATACGCTTCTGGCTCATCAGCGTCATGCACTCGCGCGTGCGGGTGGCCGGCGTCACGGTCAGCACGTCGGGCGTCATGAGCTCGGCGACCAGCACCTCTTTGGAGTTCCGGCCCTGCAGCGCCACCTTGCGCGTGTAGTCGCGTTCGGAGATCACGCCGACCAGCTTGTCGTGCGACATCACCATGAGCGCGCCGACCTCGTGACGGGCCAGCGCCTCCAGCGCGTCGAACATCGTGGCGCCCGGTTCGATGCGCCAGACAGCCGAGTCGCGGCGCTTGAGCAGTTCGGAGACAGGTTTCATGGAAGGCCCTCCAGGAGAAACGTTTGCGTGCAACCCACGCAAGGGCCGCGCCAGCGCAAATCATAGGCGGCGCGCGCAACAGTCCCAAGGCTAAGCCGAAGGTCTACCCATTTCGTGAGATGGACACCCGCATCCGCGCGCATCACCATGCGACGCGCGGCTGCCTCTGCCGCCCGAGGAGCTGCGATGCACATCCTGATGAGCAAGGGAAGCGTTGGCGACGATGTGGAGCGGCTGCGCCGCACACTCGCGAATGCGCTGGGCGGCGACGCGGAGTTCTTCCCTTCGCTGAAGAAGGCGAACACGCCGATCCTGGGCTTGGACCGCATCCACGACGAGGCCTACTCCGGCTGGGACGGCTCCTCCGACACGGGCGAAGCGCTCGCGCACTGGCGCCAGGCCGCCAGGCTCGACAGCACCAGGCGGGTCAAGGACGGGCGCGTCCAGGTCGCGAAGGATGCGGCGGGCCGGCCCGTGCTGCAAGCTGCGGCACATGGCGGCTTCGACAACGACATCGACGTCGTCACGCGCACCCTCAAGCGCATCACGGGCGCCGAGCTCGCGCTGCCGGTGGACGATCTGCGGGGCTTATGAGCGCTCGACGCATGGCCACCTCCAAGCCGACACCCCCGGAAGCCAAGGACGCGCCTGCATATTCGAGTGCGGCACTGGAATGGGCCAGGCTTCTGCTGCCAGTGCTCGTTTCCTGGCCGCTGGTCGTGCTGGTCGTTGCCTATCTTTTCCATGACACGCTGGGCGGGCTCATCACCCGCTTCGCGCAGTCCACCGAGGGCAAGGCCGAACTGGGGCCGTTCAAGATGGAACTCGGCAAGCCGGTACTGCCGCCGCAATACCGGCCGCAAACCGCCGATCCGCGGCAGGACGAGATCGATCTTTCGTCCGCCATCGGCAAGATCGGCGACACGGGCCCCGAAGGCACGACCGTCGGCTTCTCGGTGGCCTATCTCATCCAGGCGGCGGCCAGCGAGGCCGGCAAGGAGGTGGTCGTCTCGCCGCGCGGCATCTATGTGCTGTCGAAGAAATACGACGAGTGGCCCGGCGAGAACTATGAAGGCTCGTCCTTGCTCGGTGCCGTGAAGGCCGCCAAGGAGGAGGGGGTCTACCTCGAGAAGGACTGGCCTTACGATCAGAAAACCGTGCCCGTCGGCAAGAAGCCTGCCTTCAAGCTCAAGAGCTATGCGCAGGCAAAGTCCATCACGGCCATCCTGAACGCGCTGCGCGAGAAGAAGGTCGTCGCGCTGACCGTGCAGGTGACGGAGGACTTCGATCACGTGTCCAAAGAAGGTCGGGTAACCATCAAGCTGCCGCTGCGCGACCTTGGGAGAAAGGCGATCACCATCGTCGGCTATGACGCGAAGACCGCGGAGTTCAAGTTCGCCAACGACTGGGGAACGGGATGGGGATCGGGCGGCTTCGGCTGGATCAAGGACACCGACCTGGCCCGCATACTGGACGACGGCTATACGGTCGAACTCTAGTGACTGACGACAGAATGGAAGAAGAATCAGCAGCGAGCACATGAGTATCGTGATCGACACCAACATCGCCCTCGACCTGCTGGTCTTCGACGACCCCGCCTGCCTGCCGCTCGCCGCGGCCCTCGATGCCGGCGAGCTGCGCTGGCTCGCCACCGCGGCGATGCGCGACGAGTTCGCGCGCGTGCTCGGCTATCGCCTGATCGCCGCGCGCCTGGCGCAGAACGGCCGCGATGCCGAAAGCGTGCTGGCGGCCTTCGACCGCCGGGTGGGGCCGGTGAGCGAGGCGCCGGCGCGCGCGCCCTGCACCTGCAGCGACCCCGACGACCAGATCTTCATCGACCTTGCGGTGGCGCATCGCGCGCGGCTCCTGAGCAAGGACCGGGCGGTGCTCGCGATGCGCAGGCGGCTGGCGGCGCTGGGTGTTGCAGTCTCCGGGATCTAGGGTAGGCCCACTAGCCGCTCGACGCGCGCAGCGCTGCGGCCGGCGACGAAGCGGCTCTGACATGACGGCGTTGCCAGGGCAAAAGTACTACTTTCGTATAAACCGTTCCGGTACTTGTCGACGAGGAAGAGAGGACATCCGTCCCATGCGCTTGAGAGCGATGACCTTGATGATGGTCTTCATATCGCCGGCATTCCCGGTGCTCTTCAAGGAAAAACATGGCGACCATGACCGGGTCCAACGGAGACGACAACCTCACAGGCACCGTCGGCAACGACACCATCAACAGCGGCAACGGCGATGACAGCGTCGATGGCGGTAGCGGTAATGATTCGCTGAATGGCGGAGCGGGAAGCGACGCCCTCGACGGCGGCAGCGGCAGCGACCAGCTCAACGGGGGCTCGGGGAGCGACACGCTGATCTACAACGTGAGCGAAAACCTCGCGGCGGGCACGAAGGACGTGTACACGGGCGGGTCGGGTGTCGATACGCTTGAACTCCAACTCACCAGCGCGCAGTGGCTGGAGTCTTCCACCCAGACACAAATTGCCGCCTACCTGGCGCATCTTTCCGCTGTCACCAACGCCAGGACGGGTGAGGTTTCCAATGGCTCGGCCAGCGATTTCGTCTTTAGCTTCGGGTCGTCCACGCTGACGGTCCAGATGACGGAAGTCTTGAGAATCCTCGTGGACGGCATCGAACAGAATCCGGCCAACGAAGCGGTGACGGCGCTGAGCGAGGTCAAGACGACGACCGAAGATGGCCCGGGGGTGCAGATCCATGTCCTGCAGAACGATCTGGTTCCCGACCTGGTCAAGACCTTGGCGCTCGCCTCGGCTCCGACTCACGGAACGGCGACCCTTGTTCAGCCGGCCATGGACAGTCCATCGACGTGGTATTTCCAGTACCAGCCCAACCCGGCTGATTTCCAGTACCTGGCCGCGGGCGAGAGCGCGACCGACACCTTCACGTACGAGGTGAAGGACGCCGACGGAAGCAGCGGTCTGGCGACGGTGACCATCACCATCACCGGCACCAACGACGTGCCGGTGATTGGCGGGGTAGTCAGCGGCGCCGTAAGCGAGGACGACTCGACGCCGAATCTGAGCACCAGCGGCGTGTTGGCGATTGCCGATGTCGATCAAGGACAGTCCAACTTCACGCCTCAGGCAAGCGCGGCTGGCAGCAACGGCTACGGCAGCTTCAGCTTGCTGGCTGATGGCAGCTGGAGCTACACGGCTGACAACAGCCAAGCAGCGATCCAACAGTTGGGCGCGGGCCAGTCGATCAGCGACAGCTTCACTGCCGTGTCGTTCGACGGCACAGCCAGCCAGCTCGTGACCGTGACCATCACCGGCACCAACGACGTGCCGGTGATCGGTGGCGTGGCAAGTGGTGCGGTGAGCGAGGACGACTCGACGCCGAACCTGGGCACCAGCGGCGTGTTGGCGATTGCCGATGTCGATCAAGGTCAGTCCAACTTCACGCCTCAGGCAAGCACCGTTGGCAGCAACGACTACGGCAGCTTCACGCTGGCGACTGATGGCAGCTGGAGCTACACGGCTGACAACAGCCAAGTAGCGATCCAACAGCTGGGCGTGGGCCAATCGATCAGCGACAGCTTCACCGCAGTGTCATCCGACGGTACAGCCAGCCAGCTCGTGACCGTGACCATCACCGGTACCAACGACGTGCCGGTCATCGGTGGGGTGGCAAGCGGCGCAGTGCAGGAAGATGCCGGCGTGGTCGGCAGCAACCTTGCGACGAGCGGTGTGCTGACCATTGCCGATGTTGATCAGGGCCAGTCGAACTTCGTCCCTCAAGCAAGCACTGCCGGCATCAACGGCTACGGCAGCTTCAGCTTGCTGACCGATGGCAGCTGGAGCTACACGGCTGACAACAGCCAAGCAGCGATCCAACAGCTGGGCGCGGGCCAGTCGATCAGCGACAGCTTCATCGCAGTCTCGTCCGATGGCACGGCGAGCCAAGTGGTGACCGTGACCATCACCGGTACCAACGACGTGCCGGTGATCGGCGGCGGCGCAAACGGCGCGGTGAGCGAGGACGACTCGACGCCGAACCTGAGCACCAGCGGCGTGTTGGCGATTGCCGATGTCGATGCAGGCCAATCCAACTTCGCGCCCCAAGCAAGCACTGCCGGCAGCAACGGCTACGGCAGCTTCAGCTTGCTGGCTGATGGCAGCTGGAGCTACACCGCCGACAACAGCCAAGCAGCGATCCAGCAGCTGGGTGCCGGCCAGTCGATCAGCGACAGCTTCACGGCCATGTCGTCCGACGGCACGGCCAGCCAGGTGGTGACTGTGACCGTCAGCGGAACCAACGATGTGCCGGTAATCGGTGGCGTGGCCAGCGGCGCCGTAAGCGAGGATGACTCGACACCGAACCTGAGCACCAGCGGCGTGTTGACGATTGCCGATGTCGACCAAGGTCAGTCCAACTTCGCGCCTCAGGCAAGCACCGTTGGCAGCAACGGCTACGGCAGCTTCACGCTGGCGGCTGATGGCAGCTGGGGCTACACGGCCAGCAACGGCCAAGGCGCAATTCAGCAACTGGGTGCGGGGCAGTCGATCAGCGACAGCTTCACCGCAGTCTCCTCAGACGGTACAGCCAGCCAGCTCGTGACCGTGACCATCACCGGCACCAACGACGTGCCGGTCATCGGTGGCGTGGCCAGCGGCGCGGTGAGCGAGGACGATTCGACGCCGAACCTGGGCGCCAGCGGCGTGTTGACGGTTGCCGATGTCGACCAAGGTCAGTCCAGCTTCACGCCGCAGGCAAGCACCGCCGGCAGCAACGGCTATGGCAGTTTCACGCTGGCGGCTGATGGCAGTTGGAGCTACACGGCTGACAACAGCCAAGCAGCAATCCAGCAGCTGGGTGCCGGCCAGTCGATCAGCGACAGCTTCACGGCCATGTCGTCCGACGGCACGGCCAGCCAGGTGGTGACTGTGACCATCGCCGGCACCAACGACGTGCCGGTGATCGGCGGCGTGGCCAGCGCTGCGGTGAGCGAGGACAACTCAACGCCCAACCTGAGCACGAGCGGCGTGCTGACCATTGCCGATGTCGACCAGGGCCAGTCCAGTTTCGCGACTCAGGCCGGCACTGCCGGCAGCAACGGCTATGGCAGCTTCAGCTTGCTGGCCGACGGGAGCTGGAGCTACACAGCCAACAATAGCCAAAGTGCGATCCAGCAGCTGGGTGCGGGGCAGTCGATCAGTGACAGCTTCACCGCAGTCTCCTTTGACGGCACGGCGAGCCAAGTGGTGACGGTGACCATCACCGGCACCAACGACGTGCCGGTCATCGGTGGGGTAGTCAGCGGCGCGGTGCAAGAAGATGTGGGCGTCATCGGCAGCAACCTTGCGACCAGTGGTGCGCTGACGGTTGCCGATGTCGACCAAGGTCAGTCCAGCTTCACGCCGCAGGCAAGCACCGCCGGCAGCAACGGCTATGGCAGTTTCACGCTGGCGGCTGATGGCAGCTGGGGCTACACGGCCAGCAACGGCCAAGGCGCAATTCAGCAGTTGGGTGCTGGGCAATCGATCAGCGACAGCTTCATAGCAGTCTCGTCCGATGGCACGGCGAGCCAAGTGGTGACCGTGACCATCACCGGCACCAACGACGTGCCGGTGATTGGCGGGGTAGTCAGCGGCGCCGTAAGCGAGGACGACTCGACGCTGAATCTGAGCACCAGCGGCGTGTTGGCGATTGCCGATGTCGATCAAGGACAGTCCAACTTCACGCCTCAGGCAAGCGCGACTGGCAGCAACGGCTACGGCTACGGCAGCTTCAGCTTGCTGGCTGATGGCAGCTGGAGCTACACGGCTGACAACAGCCAAGCAGCGATCCAACAGTTGGGCGCGGGCCAGTCGATCAGCGACAGCTTCACTGCCGTGTCGTTCGACGGCACAGCCAGCCAGCTCGTGACCGTGACCATCACCGGCACCAACGACGTGCCGGTGATCGGTGGCGTGGCAAGTGGTGCGGTGAGCGAGGATGACTCGACACCGAACCTGAGCACCAGCGGTGCGCTGACGATTGCCGATATCGACCAGGGCCAGTCCAGCTTCACGGCCCAGGCCGGCACCGCCGGCAGCAACGGCTATGGCAGCTTCACGCTGGCGGCGGACGGTAACTGGAGCTACACGGCCAGCAACGGCCAAGGCGCAATTCAACAGTTGGGTGCCGGCCAGTCGATCAGCGACAGCTTCACGGCGACGTCGTCCGACGGCACGGCCAGCCAGCTCGTGACGGTAACTATCAGCGGCACCAACGATGCGCCGGTCCTGAGTGCTGCCGCGACACCGGTCCTGGCATCGGTCAACGAGGACGCGGGCGCACCGGCTGGAGCCGTCGGCACGCTCGTGTCCAGCCTGGTGAATCTCAACCCGCCGGCCGGCGGTCTCGACAACGTGACCGATGCGGACAACGGCGCCATCACCGGCATTGCGCTGACGGGTGTGAATAGCGCCAATGGGACTTGGTGGTATTCCACCAATGGAGGGAGCGACTGGACGGCGGTCGGTGCAGTTTCGGACACCTCTGCGCTGCTGCTGGCTGCCGACACGAACACGCGCGTCTACTTTCAGGGCGATTCCAACTTCAACGGCACCGTCAGCGACGGCATCACCTTCCGCGCCTGGGATCAAACCAGCGGTACGGCCGGCACCATGGTGAGCACTGCAGCCAGCGGGGGCAGCTCCGCATTCTCGAGCGCCACCGACACGGCGAGCATCGCAGTCAGCGCGGTGAACGACAACCCGGTCACGGCGGGCGACAGGATCATTGTCTCGAGCAATACGCTCGTCACGATGTCGGTGAGCTCGCTGCTCGGCAACGACACCGACATCGATGGTCTCGCCTTGACGATCACCAGCGTCGGCGGCGCGGTCGGAATTTCCGGCCTGACCCTGAACGCCGCCAACGGCACGATCAGCTTCACCAGCGGCAACACGGCGGGAGCCACGGCCGGCAGTTTCCAGTACACCGTGTCGGACGGCGCCGGGGGCACCGCGACGGCGACGGCGACGATCGACATCAGGGCCGTGTCCGCCGGAAACGGCACCGACGAGATCGATCTCAGCGCGGCCGGCACGTATCAGGCCTCCTACATCGATGGCCGCGGCGGTGCCGACGAGCTGACGGGTGGTGCGGCCGGTGACGTCTTCATCGGAGGAATCGGCAACCAGGCCGACACGCTGCTCGGCTCTTCCGGCAACGACATCCTGATCGGCGGCGACGGCAACGACACACTGTCGGGCGGCGCCGGCAACGATGTGCTGCGAGGCGGCCTCGGCAGTAACGACTCGATGAATGGCGGCGCCGGCGGCGAGGACCTGCTCGACTTCTCGGACGGGACCGTGGCGGTCAATTTCACGCTGGTCCAGAGTGCCGCATCCACCAGCATCGCCAACGGCACCGGCGGGCTCGGCAACAACGACACGTACCAGAACATCGAGGGCGTCATCGGCACTGCCAGCGCCGACAACCTCACCGGCAGCGCATCGAACGACATCATCCGCGGCGGCGCCGGCAGCGACACACTCGACGGCGCCGGCGGCGCAGGAGACCTGCTCGACTTCTCGGACGGCACGGCCGGCCTCACGTTCACGCTGACACAAGGCAGCAGCGCGACGAGCTTCAATGCCAGCGCCGCCGGGCTCGGCTCCGACACCTACAAGAACTTCGAGGGCGTCATCGGCACGGCCTTCGCCGACACGATCACCGGCTCGGCGTCTGCCGACCAGTTGCGCGGCGGCGGCGGCAACGATGCGATCGACGGCCTCGGCGGCGACGATCGGATCGTCGGCGGGACGGGTGCCGACACGCTTACCGGCGGCGCCGACAACGACACCTTCGTCTTCGACTCGGCGCCGAACGCCGTGGACGCCATCTCCGACTTCGACGCCTCGGGGTCGGCGGCGAGCGGCGACCTGATCGAGCTGTCGCTCGGAACCTTCACGGCCCTCTCGACCGCGAGCGGCAGCACGCTGTCGGCGACCGAGTTCGCATCCTTGGACGGCGGCGGTGCCGGAGACGCAGTGGGCTCGGGCGTGCACGTGATCTACGACAGCGCGACCGGCAACCTGTACTACGACGCGGACGGCCTCAGCGCCGCCAACCGCACGCTGGTGGCGACTCTGACGCAGAGCAATCCGGCGGACACGTTCGACAACAACGACATCAAGGTCGGCGCGTGACTTCCTGCCGTTCGCCAGCCGGCGCGGGTGGCATGAAGCCTCTTTTCCAGCTTCTCAGGCGACCGCTCTTTTTCGTCGCGGGCTTCTCCTTCTTCGTCAATCTGCTGCTGCTCGCCCCCGCGCTGTTCATGCTGCAGGTATTCGACCGCGTGCTGACGAGCCAAAGCCACGAGACGCTGCTGGTCCTGTTGCTCGGCGTGGCCGTGGCCCTCGGCCTGATGCTGATGCTGGACTACCTGCGCAGCCGCCTGCAGGGCGTCGCCGGCCATCTGGTCGCCGAGCAGTTGTCCCCGACCGTGGCCAAGGTCATGCTGGCCCGCTCGGCGCAGCGCGCGGAGCGGGCGCCGTCGGAAGGGCTGCGTGACGTCGCGGCACTGCGCAACCTGTTTTCTGCCCAGGGCTTGCTGGCGCTGTTCGACACGCCCTGGGCATTCGTCTACGTCGCCGTCATCTGGCTGGCGCATCCGGTGCTGGGCATGGCGGCCGCCGGTGCGTCGTTGCTGATGCTCGTCCTTGCCGTGGTGAACGACCGTGCGACGCGCCGCGACATCGAAGCGCTGCAAAAGGAAGCTGCGAGGGCCACGCGCTACCTCGAAGCCTCGATGCAGAACGCCGAGCTGGCGCAGTCGCTCGGGATGGGCGACGCGCTGATCGGGCGCTGGCGACAACTCAACGCTGGCGTCACCGCGCTGCAGGGCCCGACCGCGCGCAAGTCGGTGGCGATGGCGGCACTCACGCGGACCACGCGCCAGGCGGTCCAGGTGCTGCTGCAGGCACTCGGTGCCTACCTCGTCATCACGGGCGAAGGCACGCCCGGCATCCTCGTGGCCTCCACCATCCTGCTGGGCCGGGCGCTGGCGCCGGTCGAACAGGTGGTGGGGAGCTGGCGGGTGCTGGCCGAGGGACGTCTCGCCTTTGCGCGCCTGTCGGAGCTGCTGGGCGCCGCCGAGCGCCAGCCGGAGCGCATGACGCTGCCGGCCCCGACCGGCCGCCTGCACGCGCAGGGCCTGGTGTTCCGGGCGCCGCAGAGCGAGCGGATGATCCTTGCCGGCGTGTCGCTGAGCCTGGAGCCCGGCGAGTCGCTGGCCATAACGGGCGCAAGCGGCGCCGGCAAGTCGACCCTGGTGCGCCTGTTGACGGGCCTGTGGAAGCCCAACGCCGGCGTCGTGCGGCTGGACCACGTCGACCTCGCGCAATGGCCGCGCGAGGAACTCGGCCCTTGGCTCGGCTACGTGCCTCAGGACGTCGAGCTGTTCGCCGGCACCGTTGCCGACAACATCGCGCGGCTGGGCGAAGTCGACCCGGACAAGGTCGTGCACGCAGCCGAGCGTGCCGGCGTGCATGAGCTGATCCTGACACTGCCCGAGGGCTACGACACCGTGATCGACGCCATGGGCGTGATGCTGTCGCCGGGCCAGCGCCAGCGCATAGCACTGGCACGCGCGCTGTATGGAAACCCGAAACTGCTGGTGCTGGACGAACCCAATTCCAACCTGGACGGGGCCGGCGAACTCGCGCTCGGGGAGGCGCTGAAGGCGCTGCGCGGGCAGGTCACGGTGATCGTCGTCACGCACCGCAGCACGCTGGTGCAGCACATGGACAAGCTGCTGGTGCTGGAAGCCGGTCGTGTGCAGCAGTATGGACCCGTGGCGGAGGTCATGCAGACGATCAAGCGAGCGGGCCAGAACACGGGCGGTGGCCAGGTGGTGGCGATGCCGCCGCGCCCTGCGGAGAAGGTGTCATGAACAACGCGGCGCATGTCATCGCGGCCAATGATCCCCTGGCACTCCATGTGCGCGACGCGCGTCGCCTGACGCACTGGGGCATGGCCGTGCTTGTCTGCGGACTGCTTCCGGCAGCCGCCTGGATGAGCTTCGCGCCGCTGTCGTCCGCCGTGGTGGCGCAGGCGTATGTGAAGGTGGACCTGAACCGGCGCCCGGTGCAGCATGCCGAAGGGGGCATCGTGCGCGAAGTACTGGTGCGCGATGGCCAGCGCGTGCGGCAGGGAGAGCCGTTGCTGGTGCTGGGCGACGTGTCGGTGGATGCCGACAGGAACCGGCTGGACCATCGCGTCAAAACGGAGCGCGCGAGCCTGGCGCGACTCGACGCCGAGCAGACCATGGCGCGCGCGATTACCTTCCCGCCGGACGTGATCGAGACCGCGGCAAACGATCCGCGCCTGGCCGAGCAGCTGACGAAAGAACGCTCGCTGTTCGATGCGCGGCGCGATGCGCTCGTGGGACAGGTGCGCTTGCTGCGTTCGCAGCGCGAAAAGGTCGCTGAAGAAATCGTCGCGCTGCGCGCGCAGATCGCGCAGGCGAGCGAGTCGATGAAATTCCAGAAGAACGATCTCGAGACCAACCGGAAGCTGCTCAAGGACGGCTTCATCTCGACCACCCGCATCGCCCAGCTGGAAGGCACCGTGGCCGACTACGGCGTGAAGATCGAGGAACGGCGCGCGGAGCTGGCGCGCGCCGAGCAGCGCACGGTCGATGCCGATCTGCGCATCCGCTCGCTCGAGAGCGACTACCGCCAGCATGCGAGCGACCAGCTGAAGGTCACGGCGGCGCGGCTGTCCGAGATCGAGCAGGAGCGGCGCAAGTCGCTCGATGCGTCGGCGCGCCAGGTGATCACGGCCCCGGCCAGCGGCGAAATCATCGACCTGAAGTATTCGACGCCCGGTTCGGTGATCCCGCCGCGCGAGACGATTGCTGACGTTGTGCCGGACGACACCCGGCTGGTGACCGATGCGCGCGTTCGCACCGAGGACATTGGCCGGATCCATCGTGGCCAGGCGGCCGACATCCGTTTCACCGCATTCACGTACCGCACCACGCAGCTGGTGCGTGGCAAGGTGGTCTACGTTTCGGCCGACCGCCTGATCGATCGCGCGACCAATGCCCCTTACTACTCGGTGCTGGTCGAGGCCGACCCGGCTTCATTGGCGACGGCAGGGGACCTGAAACTGCTGGCCGGCATGCCGGCCGAGATCTACGTCAAGGGAGACGAGCGCACGCCACTTCAATACCTGGTGGAGCCGGTCACGCAGGTGCTGCGCCGCGCCGTGCGGGAGCGTTGATGAAGAATTGCCGGCTGCCGGCGGCTTAGTTCGTCGTCGGCGGCGCGGGCAGCTCATGGCCGTACCAGCGCGCCAGCAGCCGCGCCACCGCGCGCGAACGCTGCGTGTCCCGGCCCCAGCGTCGGCCGGCCGGCAGATGCCGCAGCCAGCGCATGCGGCGTGCCGCCAGGGCTAGCCGCTCGCGCACCTCGTCGCTTTCATCTGCCATCGCCGCGTGCCAGCGCGCACCGGCCGCCTGCGGCGAAGCCGCGCGCACCAGCATGGCGGTGGAATGCAGGTAGCTGAGCCAGTCACGCACCTGGCATTCGGCCAGCGGCAAGGTCTCGCCCGGATCGTCCTCGAAATCGATGTAGCCGATGACGCCGTCCGGGCATTGCACGAGGTTGCGATCGAAGGCCTGGCTCAGGTAGGCGCCGTGCGTATGGACGGTGGCGATGGCCGCCAGGCCTTCGCGCCAGACCGAGAGCAGTGCGACCGGGCCCGCAGCCGCGGCCTGGTCGAGCCGTTCCTGCAGCACCACCGGCGGCCGGCCGCTCCCGCCGAGGTCGGAGATCAGCAGGCCGTCGGGCTGCTGGGCCAGCACCGCCGGCACGCGCAGGCCCGCAGCGCCCAGCGCACGCAGGCGCCGCGCCTCGGTGGCGATGGCCGCCTCGCCGCCCGGATTGGGCACCGGCGTCAGCACGTCCAGCCGCAGCAGGCCGGCAACCGCCGCCATCAGGTGGTAGCCCAGCTTGCCGTGGGGCGGGCCGGCCTTCTTGAGCCAGACGCGCTCGCTGCCGAGACGATGGCTGGCCACCGCCTTCTGCTGCTGCGGCAGCATGGTGCGCAGGAATTCCGCGTAATCGCCGGGTTCCAGCGGCGGCGTGCTCGCCTCCAGCGGCGCCGGCGCCGAAGCCTGGCCCTTGCGCGTCTGCACGCGCGTACCTCGTTTGACAGGGTTCATGAGGCTGGCAGGCTGGCGATCAGGCCGAGCGCGCACAGCGCAAAGGCGCTGTAACGCGTCGGAAACGACGGAATCGTCGGTGTTGAAATGGTGAGTCCCCCAAAGCCTTGCTGCATCATAGAGGGCTGCAGCCGCAACGCCATGACGACCATCGACTCCCCGACGCCCGCCTCCTCGCCCGACAACGCACCCCTTCGCCCCGACGATTTCGACGCCCTCGACCAGGCGCTCGACGCCATGCGCGAGCACGACGACGAGACTCCGCAATGGGAGTTCTGCGAGGGCTTCATGGCCGCGCTGGTGTGCACGCGCCGGCCCATCGAGCCGGCCGAATACTGGCCGGTTCTGCTGGGCGAGGGCTTCGTGCCGGCGCAGCACATGGAATTCGTCTGGCGCTGGAAGCGGCGCTGGCGCGAGATCGAAACCGGGCTCGACGCCGACGTGCAGTCGCTCGACGACGAACGCACCTGGCAGCCCGAAGTGCTGGACACGCGCGGCGCGATTGCGGCGCTGCCCGAGGAGGAGCGCACCGGGATGGAGGGCGAGGCCATCCCGTCCTTTGCGCAGGTCTGGGCGCTCGGCTTCATGTTCGCGGTCGAGAACTGGCCCGAGGACTGGGCGCCGCCGCGCGACAAGGAGGCGGCGCAGATGCTCGACGAGGCGCTCGACACCATCGTCACCCTGACCGAGGACGACCGCGCGAAACCCGAGGTTTCGATGTACAGCGAAGACGGCCCGCCGAGCGTGAGCCAGCAGCGCGTGGACGATTTCGGTGCCGCGATCTGGGCCGTGTACGACCTGCGCCAGCTCTGGCGCAGCATGGGCCCGCGCGTGGAGACGATCCGCAAGGAAGCGACTCCTGGTCGGAACGACCCCTGCCCCTGCGGGAGCGGAAAAAAATACAAGAAATGCCACGGTGCCAGTTGAGCTGACCTCGCGCCGCGCCTGGGGCATGGTGCTGGCGCTGTGCACCGCCTTCGCCTTGAGCCAGGCCTACCGCACGGTGGGCGCGATCATGGCCGTGCAGCTGCTGGCGGATTTCAAGCTCTCGGCGCAGGCGCTGGGCGTATTTTCGGGCTCTTTCCACTTTGCCTTCGGCGCGATGCAGCTCTTGATGGGCATCGGCATCGATCTGTACGGCGTGCGCCGCACGGTCTTGACGGCCTTTCCGCTCGCCATCGTCGGCGCGGTGGTCTCGGCGCTGTCCTCCGACTACCTCGTGCTGGTGGCCGGCCAGGTGCTGATCGGCGTCGGCTGCGCGCCGGCCTTCCTGGTGTGCACGGTGTTCATCGCGCGGCACTTTCCGGCCGCGCGCTTCGCCTCGGTTTCGGGGCTGGTGCTTGGCATCGGCGGCGTGGGCATGCTCGCGACCGGCACGCCGCTCGCGTGGCTGGTGCAGGCGCATTCGTGGCGCGCGGGCTTCGTCGTGCTCGGCGCGGCTTCGGTGCTGGCCTGGCTGGCGATCCTGCTGTGGGTGCGCGAGCCGGCACGCGAAGGCTCGCAGCCGAAGGAATCGGTGCCGGCGGCGCTGCGCCAGTTCGGCACGCTGTTCGCGATGCCGCACACGCTGGGCATCCTGCTGCTCGGCGCCGTGACCTATGCCGCCTTCATCTCGCTGCGCGGGCTGTGGCTCGGGCCGCTGCTGGTCGAGCGCCATGGCTACTCGCTGGTGCAGAGCGGCAACGTGGCGTTGATCGTTTCCGTCATTTCGCTCGTCGGTCCGCCGCTGTTCGGCCGGTTGGACCGCGACGGCCCGGCACGGCGCCGCCGGATCGTGGCGTGCAGCCTCGCGTATGCGGGCTTGTTCGCCGTCATCGCCTTCCTGAACGCGGCCTGGATCGACATCGCGGCCACCATGCTGATCGGCCTCATTTCCGGCTTCATCGTCTGGCAATACGCCGACGTGCGGGTCGCCTACCCAACGGCGCTCACCGGCCGCGCGATGGCGGTGTTCACGATGGCGATGTTCCTCGGCGTGGCGCTGATGCAGTGGCTCACCGGCGTGGCGGCCTCGGTGGCCGCGGCCTATGGCATCGAGACCTTCAAGGTGGTGCTGGCCACCATCGCTGTCCTGCTGGTGGCCGGGACGGCGGCCTTCGCCTGGCTGCCGAAACCTGGCGCGGCGCTCAGATCTTGAAGGCGCGCTGAACGTCGGGCCGCACCAGCTCGGCGTACTCGCGGTGCTTGCGGATCCAGCCCGCGATGAACTGGCACACCGGGATCACCTGCTTGCCCTGGGCCCGCGCCTCGTCGAGCACGTGCCTGGCGATGGCCGAGCCCACGCCCTTGCCTTCGTGCTCGGGCATGACCTCGGTGTGGGTGAACATCACCGCTTCGCTGAGCAGGTTGTATTCGCAATAGCCGGCGAGCTGGCCGTCGATGTGGGCCTCGTAGCGGTGCCGCTCGGGTTGGTTGGTGATCGTGATGTCGGTCATGGATTGCGGGCCATGTAGGCGGCCAGGTTCTTCGCGGCGCCGGCGCGCACCTTGTTCTTGAGCATCGGCGTCCAGCCGAGCAGCAGGCCCGGCGTGCCGAGCGCCTGGCGCGACCAGGTCCAGAAATCGAAGCGGTCGCGCTGGGTGGCGATCAGGCCTTCGGGCGTGAAGGTGAAGCTGGAGTCGATCGAGTTGTCGACGATGCGGCCGGTGGTGCTGAAGCGGTAGTGCGCATCCCAGTGCGCGCTGCCGGTGGAGGCGTCGGCCTTCACGTCGCGCCAGCTGAGCTTCCAGACATCGGCGCCCTTGGCGCGCGTGGCCTCGCAGAGCATCTTCCACATGCCGCCGACCTCGCGCGCGCCCTTGAGCGAGAAGGCCTCGTCGTCGAAGCGCGCATCCGGCGCGTAGCAGGCGGCCATCGTCTCGGCATC
Source organism: Variovorax sp. CF079 (assembly GCF_900101545.1). GTDB lineage: Bacteria > Pseudomonadota > Gammaproteobacteria > Burkholderiales > Burkholderiaceae_C > Variovorax. The sequence goes on from NZ_FMZU01000021.1 coordinate 129,402, forward strand.
GAGCTTCGCGAAGGCCTGGTAGAGGCGCTGGATGGTTTCTTCGTTGTGCATGGGCGGGCATCGTAGCCTAGGCTGCGCGAACCAGGTTCACCAGCGTCTGCAGCGCATGCCGCACGGTGGCGGCGCGCACCGCGGCGCGATCGCCATCGAAGCGGCGGTGTTCGGTGTGCACGCGGCCTGCGACCGACCAGCCGAACCAGACCGTGCCGACCGGCTTCTCGGCCGTGCCGCCGGTAGGGCCGGCCACGCCGGTCACCGACACCGCGGTCTGCGCCTGCGAGCGCGCCAGCGCACCCTCGGCCATCGCGCGCGCGACCGGCTCGCTAACCGCGCCGTGCGCCGCGATCAGCGCCGCGTCGACGCCCAGCAGCTCGGTCTTCGCCGCATTGGAATATGTGACGAAGCCGCGCTCGAACCAGAGGCTGGAGCCCGACAGTTCGGTGCAGGCGCCGGCGATCAGCCCGCCGGTGCAGCTTTCGGCAGTGGCGAGCATCCAGCCCTTCTGCAGCAGCAGCTCGGCCAGGAGGCCCGCCAGCGCAGGCGTGTCGTGTTCGGATTCGTTCATCGTGTAGCTCACCATGCGCGCCAGGCCGCGATCACCAGCAGGGTGCAGAAGGCGGCCACCAGGTCGTCGAAGAGGATGCCGAAGCCCGCCGCGCCCCAGCGCACCGCGCCCGGTGCGCTGTCTCGCTGCTTGAACAGCTTGTCGGCCCAGCCCACCGGCCCGGGCTTGGCGGCATCGAAGAAGCGGAACAGCGCGAACGCGATGGCCTGCGCCAGCAGGCCGGCCGGCATCACCAGCCACAAGATCAGCCAGAAGGCGACCACCTCGTCCCACACGATGCTGCCCGGGTCGGCGATGTTCATGTGGCGCGCGGTCACCGTGCAGGCCCACCAGCCGATCGGCAGCGAAACGAGGATCACCCAGCCGATCGCCGGCGTCGACAACCAGCGCTGCATGACCAGGAAGGCGACCCAGCCCCACAGCGTGCCCACCGTGCCCGGCGCGCGCCGCGGCAGGCCGGAACCGAAGCCCAGCGCGATCAGGTGCGCGGGGTGTGCGAACAGGAAGCGCAGCGTCGGGCGCTGCAGCGAAGGAACGGGCATGGCACCGGAAGTGGAAGCGGACTGCATCGACCGACAGTGTCGCGCATCTGTGGCTGCAGGAGCGCCCACTAAAGCCGCCGGACTCGGCGCTGAAAGAGAGTTGATCAGGCCGGCTGGAAGTGCTGCCGGATGCGCTGGGCCACGCCCTTGGGATTGCGGCGCAGCGTGTCGGTGGAACAGGAGCCCAGGAACATGCCCTCGAGATTGAGTTCCACGCGTGAGAAATAGGTGCCCAGCGAGGCGCCGGCATCGAACAGGCAGTGCTCCAGCGAATCGAAGGCGCCGCTGCCGCTCTTGTCCTGCCCATCGGTGCCTAGAGCACTGATGCGGTAGCCATAGGCGTCCGTTCCGATGCGGTGGATTTCGATGAGGGGCTTCATTGCGGCGGGAAAAGGGCGGGGTTAGTGAACTTTTGGTTACTCGATGGTCGTCGCAACGCGCTTGTGGGTAAATAGTCCATTTGGACCGGGCGCCGGCCCGCCGTACTGACGCAGAATGATCGCGCTTTTCGAGATCGCTTCGCCCTCATGCTGCCACCCAGAATTCTTCTCATCGACGACCACGCGCTGTTCCGCTGCGGGCTGCGCATGGTGCTTGCCGCGGGCATCGCCGATCTGGAGGTGGCGGAGGCGGCTTCGCTCGAGGAGGCCATGCGCTCGCCGATGGAGGGCCCGGCGCTGGTCCTGCTGGACATCCAGCTGCATGGGCTCAACGGCCTGGAAGGCATCGCGCTGGTCAAGCGCAAGTGGCCGGAGGCGGCGGTGGTCATCCTCTCCTCCGACGTCGCGCACCAGAACGTCAAGCTGGCCCTGGAGCGCGGCGCGCTCGCCTTCGTGTCCAAGGCCGAGCCGGCCGACAAGATCCTCGCCGTGATCGATCAGCTGCGGCGCGGCCTGCCGGTCGTGCCCGCATCGTCCTCGATGCTCGTGGCGGCAGGCGAAGCCGATGCCTCACGGCAGCTTCTGACGCCGCGCCAAAGCGAGGTGCTCGACCTGATGTGCCAGGGGCTTTCGAACAAGGTGATCGGGCGCCGGCTCAATCTCTCGGAGAACACGGTGCGCGGCCACGTGCAGGCGGTGCTCGCGGCGCTGCAGGTGTCGAGCCGCTCGGAAGCCGGCTTCGCCGCGCGGCGCAGGGGCCTGGTTTCCTAATGGGAGAACCGTCGCGGCTGCCTGAAGAGCGCATGCTGGTCGAGCAGCTGCGGCTGCAGCTGGGCAATATCGGCAGCTCGGTCATTCCGACCATCCTGGTCGCGCTGCTGCTGGTGTGGGTGCTCTCCAACGAGCGCAACGCAGTGGCGCTGCGCGCCTGGTGCGCTGCCATCGTGGTGCTGAAGCTGTACCTGGCGTGGGAGGCGCGGCGCTGGCTGGCTTCCGAGATCAGTCCCGAGCGTGCACGCCGGCTGCTGCGGCACAAGATGGTGCTCAATGCGATCGACGGCGTGGTCTGGGGAGCGCTGGCCTGGGCCGCGCTGGGCACCACCACCGTCGCCGGCAGCATCCTCGTGGTGGCCGTGCTCGCGGGCGTCGCGGGCAGCTCGATGTCCTCCCTGGCGCCGATACTGCCGGTCTTCATCGTCTTCGGCGCCGCCGAGCTGATCGTGCTGGGGGCGAAGCTGTGGACCATGGACGACCCGGCGTACGACGCGCTGGGCGTGGCCGCGATCCTCTACACCGCAGCACTGCTGGGACAGGCACGCAATGGCTCGCGGGCGGCGCGCGCGGCGATCGGGCTGCGCTTCGAGAACCTCGAGCTGATCGAGCGCCTGCGCGTCGAGACCGAGCATGCGCAGGCGGCGCACCGCGCGGCCGAAGAAGCCAATCTCGCCAAGTCCAGATTTCTCGCCGCGGCCAGCCACGACCTGCGCCAGCCGATCCATGCGCAGGGCCTGTTCCTCGAAGTGCTGGCGCGCAGCAAGCTCTCGGCCGGCCAGTACGACGCGCTGGCCAACGCGCGCGCCACATGGCAGGCCTCGGCCGAGATGCTCGACACCCTGCTCGACTTCTCGCGCATCGAGGCCGGCGTGGTCGAGCCGCAGATGCAGTCCTTCCACCTGCAGCCCCTGCTCAACAAGATCGAGAACGAACTCGCGCCCCAGGCCGACGCCAAGGGCATCGTCTACCGTTCGCGCGAAACCGATGCGGCCGTGCACTCGGACCCGGCGCTGGTGGGCCTGATCCTGCGCAACCTGGTGTCGAACGCGATCCGCTACACCGAGCGCGGCGGCGTGCTGGTGGGCTGCCGCGCGCGCGGCGACCTGTTGCTCGTCGAGGTGTGGGACACCGGCATCGGCATCGAGCCCACGCAGCACCAGGCGATCTTTCGCGAGTTCCATCAGCTCGGCAATGCGGAGCGCGACCGCCGCAAGGGCCTGGGACTGGGCCTGGCCATCGCCCAGGGACTGGCACGCGCACTCGAGCAGCAGCTCTCGCTGGTCTCGAAGCCGGGGCGCGGCACCGTCTTCAGGCTCAGCCTGCCCGTGGCGCTGATCGGCGTGGTGGCCGGCAGCGCCGACACCGCGCCCAGCGCCGCGCGCGTGTTCGACGTGCGCGTGCTGGTGATCGACGATGACGAGTCGGTGCGCACCGGCATGAGGCAACTGCTCGGCGCCTGGGGCTGCGCATGCGATGTGGCCGATTCCATCGAGGAGGCGCAGGCGCATGCGCGCGCCCATCCGCCGGGCCTGGTCATCAGCGACTACCGCCTGCGCGAGCTGCGCACCGGTGCGGAGGCGATCGCGGCGCTGCGCGCGGAGTTCGGCGCCGAACTGCCGGCGCTCCTGATCACCGGCGACACCGCGCCGCAGCGGCTGCGCGAAGCGCGCGCCACCGGCGTGCCGCTCTTGCACAAGCCGGTGCTGCCGAGCGAGCTCTACCGCGCGATGACCTTCGTGCTGAACGGACGCGAGCTCGATTCCTCGTTCGCGGGGCTCGATACGTCGCCGCTGGCGCTTTAGAGCCTGTGAACAGGCCCCAGCCGCGCTGAGCGGCGAGCCTCGACAAGATCAGGCGATCATGACCTCGAGGTCGGCGGCGAGTTCGGCCGGCGCCGGCATCTCCTGGAACATCTCGCGCGACACCTCCGCGGCCTCCGCGACCTCCGACGGCCAGCCCTCGAGCGCCTCGATCGCCGCCGGGCCTTCGCGATCCAGCGCCACCCGCCAGACGGCCAGGTGCACGATGCCGGCGAGCGGATCGAAGGGCTGCACGTCCATGGGCCGCGCGAAGCCGGCGAGGGCCGTGATGAATTCGTCGGAGAAATTCCAGCGCGAAGCCAGCTTGGCGCTGACGTCGCCGAAGTGGTAGCCGAAAGCCTGCTCCTCGGCCTGGATCCGGTTCATGGCATCGATCGGACAGGAGGCGTTGAGCGGGGCCATCTCTTCGGGCATGACGATGGACATGATCAGATGGCCGATCGCGTGCATGCTGCCCACGGTGAAAGCGAGGTTCGGGTCGACGGCGCGCGTTGTGCCGGCCAGGTGGCGCGCGACGGAAGCGACGCGCAGGCTGTGGCGCCAGAACGTCGGCAGATCGACGTTGGGGATCCGCTTGAAAGCGCCTGCGAGGTTCGAGCTGACCACCAGCGTCCGGATCGAGGACAGGCCGAGCATGCGGATGGCTTCCTCGATCGTCGAGATCTTCTTGCGCACGCCGTAGTACGGCGAGTTGGCCAGGCGCAGCATCTTGGCCGTGAGCACCTGGTCGACGTCGATCTTGCGAGCCACCTGCGACAGCGTGGCGTTGTCGTTCTGCAGAACCTCGATCAGATCGCGCACCACCCTCGGCACCGTGGGCAGCGAGTGATTCTCGGCAAACAGCTCGTCAAGGGTTGTCGCGTGCATGCTCGGCGGCACCTGGATGATTTTGTGGGGGCTCCATTTTCCAATGATTTCAGGCCCCGGCCCGCTCGCGCACGCGTAACAACGCACACTTGGGCGCGCGCGCCGGCGCTCAGAAGAAGAGCAGGTAGAACAGGCCGCCGAAGATCAGCCACTTGACGGCGTAGTAGCTCGGCTTGTTCCAGGCCTTCAGGCGCTTGCCCAGCACGCGGATCTTGTAGATCTGGGCGAAAGCCTTGTTCAGGCCGCCGATCGGCTCGCCGTCCACGTTCTGCGTGGCCGCGGCCTTGATCATGCGCCAGCCGATCTCGCGATTGATCCAGCGCGCCAGCGGATTGTTGAGCGGCCGTTCGATGTCGCAGAACAGGATCAGCCGCGTTTCATCAGTGAGGTTCTCGGCGTAGTGGATGTAGGTCTCGTCGAACATCACGGCCTCGCCGTCCTTCCAGTGGTAGGACTGGCCGTCGACGAAGATGCGGCAGCTCGGCGCATCCTGCGGCACCTTGAGCCCCAGGTGGTAGCGCAGCGAACCCGCGAAGGGGTCGCGATGCCGCACCAGCTTGCTGCCCGGCGGGAGGATGGCGAACATCGCCGCGCGCACCGAGGGAATGCCGGCGAGAAGGTCGGTGGTCTTCGGGCACAGGCCGCGGGCCGAAGGCAGGAAGTCGCCGTACCAGTTGAGGTAGAAGCGCTTCCAGCCGGTGCGGAAGAAGGAGTTGAAGCCGATGTCGGTGTAGCCGGCCGCGGCGCGGATATGGCCTTCGTCAAACAGGCTCAGGCCCTCGTCGCGGATGGTCTGCCAGTTGTTCTTCAGGACGTCGAGTTCGGGGAACTGCTTGAGGTCGATGTAGGGCTTCGACGGCACCGAAGAGAACCAGTACATCAGCACGTTGAGAGGGGCCAGGAAGGTTGAGTGGTCGCTCAGCTGGCGGCCGATCCGGTGCCGCACCTGGCCGCGGAAGTGCACGTAAAGGCCCGCGCTCAGGAAGGCCAGGGGAATCAGAAGTTTGTAGGAGAGGAAACTGGGCATGGGAGGGGACGCAAGAAGATGCGTCGAAAGTCGGCGGCCGGCAGGCGGGCCGGCCGCCAGCATACCTGCTGCGGCCGGTTTTCGCACGCGAGCCGCCGCCGCTCTTGCCTGGAGCGCGCTCAGGCGAAGTGGTCGAAGGCGCTGAAGCGCTGCGCGATCGCCGTGCCCTGCGCATCGACGATGCGCAGGCCCGGCGCGGCCTCGATGCGGCCGATGCGCGCGACCGGGGTCGCGCTGCGGCGGGCGGCTTCGAGCACCGCGGCGCTCGCGTCCTGCGGCGCGCTGAAGAGGAGTTCGTAGTCGTCGCCGCCGGCGAGCGCGCAGGCGCGCCGCAGTTCCGGGCTGAGCACCGCCGCATTCGCCGGATCGGCGCAGACGGCGATCAACGCGGCCGCGGCGTCGGCGTCGAGCGTCGCGCCCACGCCGCTGGCCGCCAGGATGTGGCCGAGGTCGCCGACCAGCCCGTCGCTGAGATCGACCGCTGCCGTCGCGATGCCGCGAAGCGCCTGCCCCAACGCCACGCGCGGCTCGGGTTGCTCCATGCGCGTGCGCGCCAGTTCGAAGAGCGCGGCCGGCAAGGCGAGCGTGCCGCGGAAGACCTCGAGCGCGAGCCGCGCATCGCCGAGCGTGCCGCTGACCCAGAGTTCGTCGCCGGGTTTTGCACCCGAGCGCAGCAGCGCCGCCCCGGCCGGCACCTCGCCGAAGGCGGTGATGCAGAGATTGAGCGGGCCGCGCGTGGTGTCGCCGCCGACCAGTTCGCAGTCGTGCGCATCGGCCAGCGCGTACATGCCGCGCGAGAAGGCTTCGAGCCAGGCCTCGTCGACCGCCGGCAGCGAGAGCGCCAGCGTGAAGGCCAGCGGCTTCGCGCCGCAGGCCGCGAGGTCGCTCAGGTTGACCGCCAGCGCCTTGTGGCCGAGCCGCGCCGGGTCGACGGTCGAGAGGAAGTGGCGGCCTTCCACCAACATGTCGGACGACACCGCGAGCTGCATGCCCGCGGCCGGCGCGAGCAGGGCGCAGTCGTCGCCCACGCCGAGCGGGGAGCGCTTCGCGGGGCGCTTGAAGTAGCGTGCGATGAGATCGAATTCGCCGAGGCTGCTCATGCCGATCTCACTCGGCTCCGCCGCGAAAACGCAGGGCCGCTTGTCGCACGACTTCGGCCAGCAGGCGCTCCTTGCCCTGCCGTTCGCGCAACCAGCGCGCGTCGTTGCGATTGGCCTCGACGCTGGTGCGCAGCTCGCCCAGCGCTTGCGTGGCGTCGAGCGCCTCGCTGTGCCATTCGAGCTGCGTCATGGTCATGAGGATGTGGTCGCGCAGCGGCATGTGCTCGCCGCTCGCGGGGTCGACGTAGAGCGCGTCGAGCCCGAAGCGGCAGGCCTGGAAGCGGTTGTAGGTATAGACCAGGTAGTCGTCCTCGGTCGGCGTGAAGGGCTGCTCCTGCAGGAACCAGGCGGCCAGCGACTGCACGTAGCCGGCCAGCGCCGCGGCGCGCTCGACCGTGAGCGGCGTGTCGAACACGCGGATCTCGATGGTGCCGAACTCGGGCTTGGGCCGGATGTCCCAGTAGAAGTCCTTCATGCTGCGCACGACGCCGGTGCGGGTCATGCGCTCGAAGTAGTTGCCGAACTCCTTCCACGACAAGGTGAAGGGCGCGCGGCCAGACAGCGGGAAGGCGAACACCGAGTTGAGCCGCGCCGAGTCGAACTGCGTGTCCTGCCCCTGCACGAAGGGCGAGGAGGCCGACAGCGCGATGAAGTGCGGGATGTAGCGCGACATGCGGTGCAGCATCAGCAGCGCGCCGTCGGCATCGGGGCAGCCGATGTGCACGTGCTGGCCGAAGATGGTGAACTGCTTCGACAGGTAGCCGTAGAGCTCGGACAGCTCGCGAAAGCGCGGCTTGTCGTAGATGCGCCGCTCGTGCCACTGCTGGAAGGCATGGGTGCCGCCGCCGACCACCGCGATGTTGAGCTTGTCGGCGTTCTTCACCAGCGCGTCGCGGATCGGCGTGAGCTGGGCGATCACGTCCTTCGCCGAATGGCAGATGTCGGTCGAGATCTCGATCATGCTCGAGGTCATCTCGGGCACCACGCTGCCGGGCAGCGGGGTCTGCGCCATCAGGCGCAGCATGTCCTCGGCATAGGGCGCGAGGTCGTAGTCGTGGGTGTTGACCAGCTGCAGCTCGAGCTCGACGCCGAGTGAGAGCGCGACCGACTTGTTGAAGGGCTCGAGCGGCACCACGCGGCTCGACGGCGAGGCGGGCAGGGCGGGGGTGCCGTCGGCGCGCAGGTCGGTGGTGGTGGTCACGTCGCTCATCGTTGCGTGTCCTCCGTCGTGCTGAACGCCTCGGGCGTCCAGGGTTGGGAACTCTCGCCGGCGCCGTGGATGGCGATGGTGGCGAGCACGGCGCCCAGCACTTCCATCAAGAGGATCGCCGGCAATGCGATCTGCGTGATCATCGCACCCAGGAGCGGCGATGCCGAGACGAAGGCGGAGGTGATCAGGAGCGCGATCGACGACAGCGGCGACATCGCGCAGCCGACCCAGAAGGCCTGCTTCCAGCTCGCGCCGCTGCCCGGATTGGCGATCGCGACGCCCGCGATCTTGGCGAAGGTGCGCACGCCGATCACCGCCAGCACCACGCTGGCGACCGGCAGGCTCCAGTCGGCCTGCGCGGCCACGATCGACACCAGCACGAACATCAGCATGGTGAGCAGCGAGGCCGCGGTGCCCAGCTGGCGCGGCCAGGCCCAGGGCTTGGGATGCAGCGCCTTCAGCAGCACGCCGCCGATCAGCGCCGCCAGCGGCGCCGAGCCGCCGAAGTGCGCGGCCAGCGCGGCGCCGGCGGCAATGATCGCGAGCAGCAGGATGGAGGTGTTCTCGCTGGCCGGGCTCATCACGCGCAGCGCCGAGCGCAGCGAGAGCGCCATCAGCGCGCCGACCACGAACGAAAGGCCCAGCACCACCGCCACCGGGTAGAGCTTCTGCAGCAGGCCCAGCGGCGCATGCTCGATCAGCCCGGCCTGCGCGTAGCCGAGGGCGAGCGCGTAGAAGGTGTTGAGGGTGGCCAGCGTCATGGCGCGCTCGGTCACCGGGCCCGAGGCGCGGGTGTCCATCACCACCCGGCTCAGCACGGCCGGCGAGGCGACGATCGCCATCAGCGCGATCGGATTGGCCACCGGGTCGGGCACATCGAGCCAGTGCAGCACCCAGAACACGCAGAAGTAGGTCAGCGTCGCCTCCAGCAGGCTCTGCACCAGCACCATCGGGTTGTGGCGGAACCAGCGCAGCGGCAGCCGGCCGCCGGCCTCGAACAGCACGATCGCCACGCCGAGCTCGAGCAGGAACAGGCTGATGCCCTGCAGCGGCCAGATCGCGCCCTCGAAACCGGCAAAGCCGACCACGGTGCCGACCACCGAGTAGCCGACCACCTTGGGCATGCCCATGTAGCGCTGCACCAGGTGGCCGGCCGCGGCGGCGGCCGCCAGCAGCAGCGACCACAGGACCGTGGGCAGGCCGGCCGAGGGCCGCACCCATTCGGCCCAGAAGCCCAGCAGATCGTTGGAAAAGAAGGACGTCATCAGGCGGGCAGATTCAAGACACCAGAGCGCGCACGGCGTTCATGGTTCGAAGAGAGGAGTTGCGTCAGTGCAGCACGCGCGAGACGGGCACACCGCCCGCGTCGGCTTCCAGCACGAACATGGGAATCGGGACGTCGAAGCGTTCGCCGCGCTCGGTCACGAAGAAATAGCTCCCGTGCATGGTACCGCTCGGCCCCTGCAGCCGGCATCCGCTCGTGTAGCGGAAGGACTGCCCCGGCGCCAGCAGCGGCTGCTGGCCGATCACGCCGAGGCCCTTGACCTCCTGCGTGTGTCCGGATGCATCGTTGATGAGCCAGTGGCGCGAGATCAGCTGCGCGGCCTCCTTGCCTGTGTTGGTGACGGTCACCGTGTAGGCAAAGGTGTAGACCCGGTCTTCGGGGGAAGACTGGTCTGGCAGGTAGCGGGGCTCCACCTGAACGTTCATCGGATTGCTGGACATCGCCGGAATGGTACCTTGCCCCCACGCTCCGTCACTGCGTGTACTCGCTGCCCCCCGAGGGGGTCGCTGCAGGCCGCCCGTCTGCGCGAAGCGCGGACTTCGCTGCGCTGGCGGCCCGGCGTCGGCCTGGACAAAGTCCCTGCGACAATCCAGGCCATGAGCAGCCCGTTCCGCATCGCCCCCTCCATTCTTTCGGCCGACTTCGCGCGCCTCGGCGCCGAAGTGAGCGACGTGATCGCCGCCGGCGCCGACTGGATCCATTTCGACGTGATGGACAACCATTACGTGCCGAACCTCACCTTCGGCCCCATGGTCTGCGAGGCGCTCCGGCCGCACGCGAAGACCGCCGAGGGCACGCCGGTGCCGATCGACGTGCACCTGATGATCGAGCCGGTCGATGCGCTTGCCGCCGCTTTCGCCCAGGCCGGGGCCGACTACATCAGCTTCCATCCCGACGCCTCGCCGCACGTGCACCGCAGCATCCAGGCCATCAAGGCGGCCGGCTGCAAGGCCGGGCTGGTGTTCAACCCGGGCGCGGGGCTGGAGCCGCTGGACTGGGCGATCGACGAGATCGACCTGATCCTGATCATGAGCGTGAACCCGGGCTTCGGCGGCCAGAGCTTCATCGATTCGGCGCTGCGCAAGATCGAACTGGCGCGCAAGCGCATCGAAGAGACCGGGCGCGACATCCGGCTCGAAGTCGACGGCGGCATCAAGGTCGACAACATCGCCCGGGTCGCGAGCGCGGGCGCCGACACCTTCGTGGCCGGCAGCGCGATCTTCAATGCCAAGGACTACGCGAGCGTGATCTCGGCCATGCGCGCTCAACTGCAGGCTCCGCTCACGGCTTGAGCTGGTCGTTGTAGACGCGGTCCGTCACCGGCCCGCGGTCGGTGTCGACCACGCCGCGCTCCACGTCCTCCAGCGCCTGGCGGCCCACGCGCGGGGCGCCGCTGCCGTCCTGGTTCTGCTGGCTGTCCGAGGATTGGTCGCGCTCGTGCGGCAGGCGCGGCGCCGATTCGCCGCCCTGTTCGACCTTGGTCTTTCCGCCTACAGCGTCCTTCGCCGGATCGGTCTTCGCGGGGGCTTTGGGCTTGCGGGCCATGGCTTGCTCCTTTGTCATCGGGTGGTTGTCGCACGGCGAAGCGCCTAGCCCGGTAGGACCGCCATGCGCCGCGTTGTAGGATGGCCGACGAGATGAGCCCGCAACCCACCGACACCCTTCGCATCCACGGTTACGCCGCCTTGCAACCGGGCCCGCGGCTCATGGTGCTGGGCGGCGTGCATGGCGACGAGACCTGCGGCACTGCCGGCATCGAGCGCGTGGTGGCCGAGCTCGACGCAGGTTCGCTGCAGCTGCTCTGTGGCCAGCTCACGATGGTGCCGGTTGCCAATCCGCTCGCGCGCCGACTGGGCCGGCGCGAAGGCGAGCGCAATCTCAATCGGCTGTTCCGTCCGAGCCGGCCGGGCCTCGATCCGGCCGACTACGAAGGCCGCATCACCGACCTGCTGTGTCCGCTGCTCGACCGGCACGAGGTGCTGCTCGACCTGCATTCCTTCCAGAGCGCGGGCGAGGCCTTCGCGATGATCGGCCCGCGCGACAACACCGGCACGCTCGAACCCTTCGCACGCGCTTTCGAAGAAGGCCAGCTCGCGCTGCACCTGGGCACCCCGCGCGTGGTCGAGGGCTGGCTCGACATCTATGCGGCCGGGCTCGCGCAGCGCGCCGGCGGGCAGCCGGCCGACGAGGCGGCGCTGGCCTTCGGCTGGGGCACCAACGAGTACATGCGCAGCCGCGGCGGCTATGGTGTCACGCTGGAATGCGGGCAGCACGAGGACCCGGCCGCGCCCGAGGTGGCCCACCGGGCGATCCTGGCGGCGCTGCGCCTGCTGGGCATGATCGCGCCCGATCCTCAGGCAGCGCCGCCGGCGGCACCCTCCCTGCTGCGGCTGGTCAGCGTGACCGATCGTCTCGACGAAGAAGATCAGTTCGTGCGCGAATGGGCCACCTTCGACCCGGTGGCGAAGGGCGAGCCCATCGGCGTGCGCGCCGACGGCAGCGTGGTGCAGGCCGATCGCGACGGCTTCATCGTGTTCCCGAATTCGGCCGCGCTGCCCGGCACCGAATGGTTCTATTTCGCGGTCGAGAGCGAACGCGACCTGAGCCGGCCCCTGCCGGGCGCCTGAGGCGCGAAAGCGCCCGCCGCCTCCCAATTTCCTCCGTTTTTGCCGGCGAGCATCGGGTGCCTGTCACCCATTCGGAGCTATTCCCATGGCACTTTCGCCCGCCGTCGGCGTTGCCCTCAGCCTGAGCTGTTTGTTCGCTGCGCTGCCGCGCGTCATCGCCAGGCGCGAGGCCCGCGCCGCAAGTCCCGCCGACGTGCGTTTCGAGCCCGTCGAGCGCCGCTGCATCGATCTGCGGCAGCTGCTCGAGGAGATGCCCCGCGCAAGCGGTGCGGTGCTGCGAGCCGCCGGCATCGAGATCGATCAACGCTTGCCGGATGGCGCACTCTGCGTCTGGGCCGACGCGGAGGAGTTGCGGCGCATGCTCGCGCACATCGTGCGCCTGGCCTGCGATGCCATGCCGCGCGGCGGCGTGCTGCGAATACTGGCGCGTTCCGAAGGCGCGCAGGCCGCGGTGAGCTTCATGGACTCGAGCCTCGCGTCGGAGCAGCCCCGGCTGGCGCCGATGTTCGATCGCCTGTCTGCCGCGCGGCAGAAGGCGGACCCGGCCGACAGCGAGATCCGCGAGTGCGCCGTGCTGTCGCGGCGGATCGCCGATCGCCATGGCGGCCGCCTGTACGCCGCGCCCTCGTTGCTCGGCGGTCTCGGGATCACCTTGCGCATGCCCTTGGCGAACGTCGATGCGGCACCGGCGCCATGGGGTGCGCTGTCATGATGGCCGGCGATGCCCGGCAGCCCATGCATGCAAAGAGCGGCCCCCCGGATGGGCTCGATGCGCGTGCGATCCTCGAGGCCGTTCTGCCCTATGCGGCAGCGCTGTGCTTCTTGCTGGCGGTCCTCGTCGCGGCGCTGGACGAGCGCCGTTGCGACGGCGCCGCTGCTGACCCCTCGACGCTGGCGCCATTGATGTCGACCGCCCAACCGGCGCCGGCTGCCGACGGCGAATGCAGGCCGCAAGCCGGCGTCAGCGGCGCGCCGACGGAATAAGCGCGGCCGTGCGAGCGCTGCCTTGCAGCGCCTGCGGCCGGCCCGGGCCCGGCATGTCGGGCATCCCGGCGCCGTGGGGCGGGCGCCCGCCCGGGACCGGCGGACGATCGATCGCCGGGCGGGCCGCCGGATCCACCACCAGCGTCAGCGTGGCCACGTACTGCTTGCCTTCCTCGCGCACGGCACCGATCGTCGTGCCGCCGGCCTGGAGCGCGATTCCGTCGTTGCTGTTCAAGGTATCGCGAAGGCTGGCGCGCCGGTACTGCGGCAGCTGGGTGTAGAGGAACTCGCTGAGCGCATCGGGCAGGAAGAACTGCGAGGTGAGCACGGCGCGCGTTCCGTTCCGCACCTTGAAATGGATGTGCGTGGTGCGGCCCGCGTACCAGCCCGGATAGATGGTGCTGAACACGGCGCCGCCGTCATGGGCGGTGGGCTGGCTGCCCCGCAGGAAGGTCTTGCCCTGCATCGACAGCCCGCGATCGTCGCCCTGGCCGTCATAGCCCGAATAACGGCCTTGCGCATCGCAGTGCCAGATGTCCACGCGCAGTCCGGGCAACGGCTTGCCGTTTACGTCCAGCACGGCAAAGCGCACCTCGAGCGGTACGCCTTCGAGGCCTTCGGTGACGTCGGAGCGGACTTTGAGCGCGTCGAAGTAGTAGGGGCCCTCGGTCGTTGCGGCGGTCAGCGGCAGCTTCGGGGCCGCGGCTTGCGCGGCGGGGGCGGCGGCGGCCAGGCCCGCGGCGCCCAGGCTTGCGAGCAGGCTGCGGCGGCGCAGCGTGGGGTGTTGGTCTTGTGTCATGGATCTCTTGTTGCTGAAGTTTCGAATGCTCAGAAAGAGGTTCCGATCTGGAACTGGATTCGCTGAGTCCGGTCCGCGGCAATGCCGTTGGCATCGTCCTGCTTCTGGTAGTTGATCGGAACCGCATAGGCCAGGCGCAGAGGACCAAGCGGGGAGATCCAGCTGATCCCCAGCCCCGCGGAGGTGCGGATCCGGTTCTGCGCGCGCCATTGCGCGTCGGTCATGCCGGCTGTGCGCTCGGCGAAGACATTGCCCGCGTCGAAGAAGCTGTAGAGACGCAGGGAGCGGTCGTTGCCCGCGCCGGGAAAGGGCGTGCTGAACTCCATGTTGAAGATGGCCTTGCGCGTGCCGCCCAGCGCGCCGGCCGTGACGGCATCCCGCGGCCCCAGCGAGTTCTGCTCGAAGCCGCGGATCGAGCCCAGGCCGCCTGCATAGAAGTTCTTGAAGATGGGAAAGTCCGTGCCGCCCAGCGCGTTGGCATAACCGAGCTGGCCGTTGACGGCCAGCGTGTACTGCTTCGACAGCGGGAAGTACTGCTGGTACTGGTAGCTGCTCTTCATGTAGCGCACGTCCTTGCCCACGCCCAGCTCGAGGTTGGCGCTCTGCAGCTTGCCGCGGGTCGGCACCAGTGCGCTGTCGCGGTCGTCGCGCGACCAGCCGATGGTGAAGGGAACGGTGTAGATGCTGTTGTTCGCGCACGTGACGCTGGGTGCAGTGCCGGTGCACTGGAAGTAGTCGAGGTAGGCCTGCGGCGTGGCGGTGTAGACATAGCTGCCGTTGACCAGCGTGTAGCTGCCATTGCTGCCCGGCGTGAAGACGTAGCGCTCCAGGCCGGCGCCGAAGTAGACCGTGTCCAGCTCGCCGAAGGGCACGCCGAACTTCACCGAGCCGCCCTGGCTCACCAGCTTGTAGTTGCCGTCGGCCTCGTAGTACGGGCGGGTCGAGGTGTGGAAGAGATTGATCGTGCGGGAGATCCCGTTCATCGTGAAGTAGGGGTCGGTGGCGGTGAGCGAGACGGTCCTGCTGTAGGAGCTCGTGTTGACCTGCAGCCCCAGGTAGTTGCCGGAGCCGAACACGTTCTCCTGGGTGATGCCGAAGCTGAGCGAGATCTTGTCGGTGCTCGAATAGCCCGCGCCGAGCTGCAGCGCGCCCGTGGGCTTCTCGGCCACGTTGATCGTCAGGTCGACCTGGTCCGGCGAGCCCGGCACCTCCTGCGTCTCCACATTCACCTCGGTGAAGAAGCCCAGGCGGTCCAC
>NZ_FMZU01000006.1 GCF_900101545.1 Variovorax sp. CF079
TGATCAACCCGATCGCCATGGAAGAAGGCCTGCGCTTCGCGATCCGCGAAGGCGGCCGCACCGTGGGCTCGGGCGTGGTGGCGAAGATCCTCGACATCTGATTCGAGCGCACAAAGGAATCACCATGGCCACCAAGCAAAAAATCCGCATCCGCCTGAAGGCGTTCGACTACAAGCTGATCGACCAGTCGGCCGCCGAGATCGTGGACACCGCCAAGCGCACCGGCGCGATCGTCAAGGGCCCCGTGCCCCTGCCGACCCGCATGAAGCGTTTCGACATCCTGCGTTCGCCGCACGTCAACAAGACGAGCCGCGACCAGTTCGAGATCCGCACGCACCAGCGCCTGATGGACATCGTCGACCCGACCGACAAGACCGTGGACGCGCTGATGAAGCTCGACCTGCCGGCCGGCGTGGACGTCGAGATCAAGCTTCAATAAGAAACTTCGGTTACTTCACAAGAGCCCGCCCGCAGAAATGCCGGCGGGCTTTGTTTTTTGACACTTGGCTGTGGCATTCTCCGGGGGGGCGGCGATTGGCCGGGACGTGAACGCTCAGAGGGCGAAGATGAAGACTAGAACATGGCTCTTGCGGGCCTTTGCGGTGGCTGTCGCGGTGGTGCTTGGCGCATGTGGCGGCGGAGGCGGGGGCGGCGGCGGTTTTCCGATCGCGGGACTGCCGGGCGCGACGACCGTCACGCTGAACGGCACCGTTACTTTCGATTCGGTGCCGAATGCGACAGGGACGCTGAACTATTCGGCCATCGCGATCAAGCCGGTTCGTGGCGCTGTGGTCGAAGTCGTCAACGGCGCGTCGGCGGTAGTGGCGACGGCGAGCACCGACGCCAGCGGCGCCTATTCCGTTTCCGTGCCTTCCAACACAACCGTCGTGGTGCGGGTCAAGGCCCAGATGCTGCAAACCGGCTCGGGCGCGAGCTGGGACGTCACAGTCCGCGACAACACCCAGTCCGACGCGATCTACGCGATGGAAACGCCCGCGTTTCCCACCGGCGTGGTGGCCACGCTCACGCGCGACGTCCATGCGCCCTCCGGCTGGGACGGCGCAAGCTACGCATCGACCCGCGTCGGCGGGCCGTTCGCGCTGCTCGACACGATCTATACGACTCAGGCCAAAGTTCTCTCGGTGGCGCCGGGCACTGCCTTCCCGCTGCTGCGCGTGTTCTGGAGCGTCAACAACGTACCGGCGTCGGGCAATCTGGCGCTGGGGCAGATCGGAACGACCTTCTTCACCAACAGGAGCACGGGCCGCGCCATCTACGTGCTGGGCAAGGAGAATGTCGATACCGACGAATACGACGCCCCCGTCGTGGCACACGAGTGGGGGCACTACTACCAGTCGGCCTTCAGCCGCGACGACTCGCCGGGCGGCAGCCATTCCCTGAGCGAGCTGCTCGACCGGCGGCTGGCGTTTTCGGAAGGCTGGGGCAATGCCTGGTCAGGCATCGCGCTGGGACGCAGCAACTACACGGATTCCACCGGCCCGGGCCAGGCGCAGGGGGGCAACCTCAACCTGGCCGCAGGTGCGCCGTCCAATCCAGGCTGGTTCCGCGAGGCGTCGATCCATTCGATCCTTTGGAACCTCAACAACCAGGTCGGCTTCAAGCCGATTCATGACACCCTGACCGCCACATCGTTCAAGAACGGCGTCGCGGTTACCTCTATTCATCCGTTCACTGCCGCCTTCAATTCTGCGGCGCCAGGCAGCGTCGGAGCCTTGAACGCATTGCTCGCCGGTCAGAGTATCAATGCGGCCTCGAACGATCCTTTCGGGGTGCAGGAAACGAACGGCAGCACCGTCGTTGGACTCCAGAGTTTTGCCTTGCCTATGTACAAAGCGGCCACTGTTGGGGGCGCCACGTCTGCTTGCGTGACCAACCAGGCGGGGGCGGGCAACAAGCTGGGCAGCTACGTCTACCTGCGGTTTACCGCCCCAGCGGGCAATCACCCGATCACGGTTACAGGGCCTCCCGCCGCGGATCCGGATTTCGTCGTTTACGCGGGACGCCAAATCGCCGAGGCCGACGGCCTAGGTGCGAGCGAAACCGCCACTGTCAGCCTGCCCGGTGGCGAGGCCGTTTTGGTCTTGAACGACTTCAACAACTCGTCGTCGAACACATGCTTCACTGTCACCATCAATTGAGGAGCGCATCCATGCGTGCATATCGCAGCTTGGCAGCCATCGTCGTCGCGTCGCTGGCGATGGGCGTGTCCTTGCAAGCCTGCGCCGACAGCAAGCCGGAGCGCAGTGCGCCCAAGATGACCGCGGCGCCGGCAAAGTCGAACGGCTCCGGCGTTTCCGTCCAGTACCGCGTCGACGGCACGCCGCAGGCCGGGAGTGCGGTTTCCGTCGTGCTGAGCTTCGACGGCATCACCGATCCCGCCGGTGCCTCGGTCCGCCTGACGGCCGAAGGGGGGCTCTCGCTGGTCGGCGCCGGAGGAACGCAGGCGCTGCCGGCCGGCCAGGCGACGACATTGACGGTCCAAGTCGTGCCTGGCGCCGAAGGCGTCGGCTATCTCCATGTGTTTACGACCCAGCGCGGCGCCACCAGCGCCACCTCGGTCCCCGTGCAGGTGGGCAAGGCCGCTTCCGCCATGCCCGCGAGCGACACGCTCAAGCAGACGCCGGACGGCGACAAGATCCGGTCGATGCCGGTGAAATAGGGCGCGCTGCGCGATTCCATTCGGCCGCTTGCTCTTGCGGCCGTCCGCGGGCTATAATATTTGGCTCTGCCTAACTTGCGCCTTTTGGGTGTTCGTTGCGCAGAGCTTTATTAACCTTCTTCCGCATACCAAACGCTGTCGCCAATTGAAGTGGCAGCGGCGGGAGTTTTGGAGAAAAACCAATGAGTCTGAGCAACTCCCTCGGGTTGCTGGGCCGCAAGGTGGGGATGATGCGTCTCTTCACCGATGACGGGGATGCAGTTCCTGTCACGGTGGTGGATGTGTCCAACAACCGCGTGACCCAGATCAAAACCCAAGAGACCGATGGCTACGTCGCACTGCAAGTGACGTTCGGCTCGCGCAAGGCATCGCGCGTCACCAAGCCCGAAGCAGGTCACCTCGCCAAGGCTGGCGTCGAAGCCGGCGAAATCATTCAGGAATTCCGCGTGACGGCCGATACGGCAGGTCAGCACAAGGCCGGCGGCGTGATTGCCGCGACCAGCGTGTTCGCGGTGGGCCAGAAGGTCGACGTGCAAGGCACCTCGATCGGCAAGGGTTACGCCGGCACCATCAAGCGCCACAACATGAGCTCGCAGCGGGCGTCGCACGGCAACAGCCGTTCGCACAACGTCCCCGGCTCCATCGGCATGGCGCAGGATCCGGGCCGCGTGTTCCCGGGCAAGCGCATGACGGGCCACCTCGGCGACGTCACCGTGACGACCCAGAACCTCGACGTCATCCGTATCGACGAAGCACGCCAGCTGCTTCTGATCAAGGGCGCGATCCCGGGCTCCAAGGGTGGCTTCGTCACCGTGCGTCCGGCCGTCAAGGCCAAGCCGCAAGCGGCTGAAGGAGCGAAGTAAATGCAACTCGAACTCCTGAACGAACAAGGCCAGGCCGCGTCGAAGTACGACGCCCCCGAGACCGTGTTCGGCCGTGACTACAACGAAGACCTGGTTCACCAGATCGTCGTCGCATTCCAGGCCAACGCACGCCAAGGCACGCGCGCCCAGAAGGACCGCGAACAGGTCAAGCACTCGACCAAGAAGCCTTTCAAGCAAAAGGGAACGGGCCGTGCCCGTGCCGGTATGACTTCCTCGCCGCTGTGGCGCGGGGGCGGCCGCATTTTCCCGAACATGCCCGACGAAAACTTCTCGCAGAAGATCAACAAGAAGATGTACCGCGCCGGCATGGCCTCCATCTTCTCGCAGCTCGCTCGCGAAGGCCGTCTGGCCGTGGTCGATTCGATCAAGGTCGACTCGCCCAAGACCAAGGCGCTGGCCGCCAAGTTCAAGGCGATGAATCTCGAGTCCGTGCTCGTGATCGCCGAGGAAGTCGACGAGAACCTGTACCTGGCCTCGCGCAACCTGGTGAACGTGCTCGTCGTCGAGCCGCGTTACGCCGATCCGGTGTCGCTGGTCCACTACAAGAAGGTGCTGGTCACCAAGGGCGCCGTCGACAAGCTCAAGGAGATGTTCGCATGAGCCGCATGAACCCGACTCCGCAGCAGCGTCAGTTCGACGAAGGTCGTCTGATGAGCGTTCTGGTCGCCCCGATCGTGTCCGAAAAGGCCACGATGGTCGGCGAGAAGTCGAACGCAGTCACTTTCAAGGTGTTGCAGGACGCCACCAAGCCCGAGATCAAGGCCGCCGTCGAACTGATGTTCAAGGTCCAAGTCCAGGGCGTGTCGGTGCTCAATACCAAGGGCAAGACCAAGCGCTTCGGCAAGTCCGTCGGCCGCCGCGACAACGTTCGCAAGGCCTATGTGACGCTGAAGGCCGGTCAAGAGCTCAATCTCGTTGGGGAAGGCGCTTAATCATGGCCGTCATCAAGATGAAACCCACTTCGCCGGGCCAGCGCGGCGCGGTGAAGATCTCGCGGGACCACCTCTACAAGGGTGCGCCGCACGCTGCCCTGCTGGAACCCCAGTTCCAAAAGGCCGGCCGCAACAACAACGGTCACATCACGACCCGTCACAAGGGTGGTGGCCACAAGCACCACTACCGCGTGGTGGACTTCGTGCGCAACAAGGACGGCATCCCGGCCAAGGTCGAACGCATCGAGTACGACCCGAACCGCACCGCCCACATCGCGCTCGTGTGCTACGCCGATGGCGAGCGCCGCTACATCATCGCCCCGCGCGGCCTGGAAGCCGGTGCAACGCTGTTGAGCGGTGCGGAAGCCCCGATCCGCGCCGGCAACACGCTGCCGATCCGCAACATTCCCGTGGGTTCGACGATCCACTGCATCGAACTGCAGCCCGGCAAGGGCGCGCAGATCGCCCGTTCGGCCGGTACCTCGGCCACGCTGCTGGCCCGCGAAGGCGTCTACGCCCAGGTCCGCATGCGCTCGGGTGAAGTTCGCCGCGTGCACGTCGAGTGCCGCGCGACCATCGGTGAAGTCGCCAACGAAGAACACAGCCTGCGCCAGCTCGGCAAGGCCGGTGTGAAGCGCTGGATGGGTATCCGCCCGACCGTTCGCGGCGTGGTGATGAACCCGGTCGACCACCCGCACGGCGGCGGCGAAGGCAAGACCGGCGAAGGCCGTCATCCTGTCGATCCGTGGGGCAATCTCACCAAGGGTTATCGCACCCGCAACAACAAGCGCACGCAGGTCTTCATCGTGTCGCGTCGCAAGAAGTAAGGGACAGCACAATGACTCGCTCTCTCAAAAAGGGTCCGTTCGTCGACCACCACCTGGTGGCCAAGGCCGACAAGGCCGTGACGACCAAGGACAAGAAGCCGATCAAGACCTGGTCGCGCCGCTCGATGGTCTTGCCCGAGTTCATCGGCCTGACCATTGCCGTGCACAACGGCAAGCAGCACGTGCCTGTCTATATCACCGACCAGATGGTCGGCCACAAGCTCGGCGAATTTGCGCTCACGCGCACGTTCAAGGGGCACCCCGCGGACAAGAAAGTCCAGAAGAAGTAAGGAACGACCATGTCTGAAACACGTGCAGTCCTCCGCGGCGTCCGCCTTTCGGTCGACAAGGGCCGTCTGGTCGCCGACCTGATCCGCGGCAAGAAGGTCGATCAAGCGCTCAACATCCTGCAGTTCACGCAGAAGAAGGCCGCTGTGATCGTCAAGAAGGTGCTCGAGTCGGCCATCGCCAACGCCGAGCACAACGACGGTGCCGACATCGACGAACTGAAGGTCAAGACCATCTACGTCGAACAGGGCGCCACGCTCAAGCGCTTCACCGCGCGCGCCAAGGGTCGCGGCAATCGCATCAGCAAGCCGACGTGCCATGTGTACGTGACGGTCGGCAACTAAGAGGCTGGAAGAAATATGGGACAGAAAATCCACCCCACCGGCTTCCGCCTCGCGGTCAGCCGTAACTGGTCCAGCCGCTGGTACGCAAGCAACCGCGACTTCGCGGGCATGCTGGCCGAAGACATCAAGGTGCGCGAGTACCTGAAGAAGAAGCTCAAGAACGCGTCCGTGTCGCGCGTGCTGATCGAGCGTCCCGCCAAGAACGCACGCATCACGATCTACTCGGCACGTCCGGGCGTCGTGATCGGCAAGAAGGGCGAGGACATCGAAAACCTCAAGCGCGAACTCGGCAAGCAACTGGGCGTGCCGGTCGCAGTGAACATCGAAGAAGTGCGCAAGCCCGAAATCGATGCGCAGCTGATCGCCGACAGCATCACGCAGCAGCTCGAGAAGCGGATCATGTTCCGCCGCGCCATGAAGCGCGCCATGCAGAACGCCATGCGTCTGGGTGCCCAGGGCATCAAGATCATGTCGGCCGGCCGCCTGAACGGCATCGAAATCGCCCGCACCGAGTGGTACCGCGAAGGCCGCGTGCCGCTTCACACGCTGCGCGCCGACATCGACTACGGCACCTCGGAAGCCAAGACCACCTACGGCGTCATCGGCGTCAAGGTCTGGGTCTACAAGGGCGATACGCTGGGTCGTAACGACCTGCCGGCCGTCGAAACGCCGCGTCCCGAAGAAGAGCGCCGCCCGCGTGGCCCGCGCCGCGATGGCCGCCCCGGTGGCGACCGTCCCGGTTCCGACCGCCGCGGCCCCGGCCCGCGCGCCGGTGCCCGTGGTCCGATCGGCGGCAACGTCGCTCCGGCCGACGGCAGCGACAAGCCCGCAGAAGCCACTGGTGGTGCCCCGGCAGCACCGGGTGCAGACTCGAAACCCGCCGTTAAGCGCGTGCGCAAGCCCGCGCCAGCTGCAGCAGCTGACGGTGCCAAGAACGAGTGATCGTTCTTAGATCCACGGAGTAACAAACATGCTGCAACCTGCACGCAGAAAGTTCCGCAAGGAACAAAAGGGCCGCAACACCGGCATCGCGACCCGCGGCAACGCGGTGTCCTTCGGTGACTTCGGCCTGAAGTCGATCGACCGCGGCCGCCTGACGGCGCGCCAGATCGAAGCCGCTCGTCGCGCGATCTCGCGCCACGTCAAGCGCGGTGGCCGCATCTGGATTCGCGTGTTCCCCGACAAGCCGATCTCCCACAAGCCCGCCGAAGTGCGGATGGGTAACGGCAAGGGCAACCCCGAGTACTACGTCGCCGAAATCCAGCCTGGCAAGGTGATCTACGAGATCGTCGGCGTGCCCGAAGAACTCGCCCGCGAAGCGTTCCGCCTGGCTGCCGCCAAGCTGCCGCTGCGCACCACCTTCGTCGCGCGCCAGCTCGGCGCCTGATCGAGGAGAACACTGATGGCAACACGTAAGAAGAAGGACGCCGCGGCCACGCCGGCCAAGGTGTCGAAGGCGCAAGCGCTGCGCGACAAGGACGTCGCCGGCCTGCAGACCGAAATCAAGGATCTGCAGAAGGCCCATTTCGGCCTGCGCATGCAGAAGGCTACGCAACAACTGTCGAACACGTCGACGCTGCGCGTCACGCGCCGCGACATCGCTCGTGCCAAGACCATTCTTGCGCAGAAGCAGCAGCAAGAAACTCAAGCCGCCAAGTAAGGAGTGAACATGACGGAAGCTAAAAAATCCCTCAAGCGCACCTTGATCGGCAAGGTGGTCAGCGACAAGCGCGAGAAGACCGTGACCGTGCTGGTCGAGCGTCGTGTGAAGCACGAGCTCTACGGCAAGATCGTGGCCAAGACGAGCAAGTACCACGCCCACGACGAAAAGGGCGAGTACAAGATGGGCGACACCATCGAGATCACCGAAAGCCGGCCGATCTCGAAGTCGAAGAACTGGGTCGTGACCCGCCTGGTCGAAAAGGCCGTGCTGGTCTGATCCCCCGGCGATACAGCCAAAGCAAAAGCGGCCCACAATGTGGGCCGTTTTTCTTTTTCAGGAGCAGTTCAGATGATCAAAGTCGGCGACACCCTTCCTCCCGCGACCCTGCAGGAATATTCCGAAGTCGAAGGCGAGGGTTGCAGCATCGGGCCGAATCCGGTCGACGTGGCCAAGGCGGCCGCAGGCAAGACCATCGCGCTGTTCGCGCTGCCCGGCGCTTTCACGCCGACCTGCTCGGCCAAGCACGTGCCGGGCTACGTGCAGCACTTCGAGGACTTCAAGGCCGCCGGCGTCGACGAGATCTGGTGCGTGAGCGTCAACGACGCCTTCGTCATGGGCGCCTGGGCGCGCGACCAGAAGACCGGCGCCAAGGTGCGCATGCTGGCCGACGGCAGCGCCGCCTTCGCGAATGCGACCGGCCTGACGCTGGACCTGACGGCGCGTGGCATGGGCGTGCGCAGCAACCGTTATTCGATGCTGGTGAAGGACGGCAAGGTGGCGACGCTCAATGTCGAAGCGCCCGGCAAGTTCGAGGTCAGCGACGCCGACACGCTGCTCGCACAAGCACGCGGCTGAGCGCTCGCGAGCTTAAAGATCCACCTTGAGGTAGTGCGACCCCGCGATGGGGTTGTGATAGTACGGCGGCACCTCTTCGAAGCCCAGATCTTCGTAGAGGGCCCGCGCCGATTCCATGTCGTCGAGCGTGTCGAGCAGCACGCAGGCGTAGCCAGCGCCGCGTGCCGCGTCCAGCATGGCTTCGGCCAACTGGCGGCCGAGCCCCAGGCCGCGGAAGGCGGGCCGCACGTAGAGCCGCTTCATTTCGGCCGCGTTCGGATAGTCGGACGTGTCCAGGGGGCGCAGCGCGCAGCAACCGGCGACATGGGCCAGGCCGCCCTGCGCCCGTTGAATCAGAGGCACATCGGCCATCGCGGCCGCGTCCTTGATGTCGACCAGCGCCAGCAGCAGCGCGCCGCGCGGCTCCTCGTAATCGCCGGGCAGATTGGCGAGCTCCTCGTCGAAGTTCTGGAAGCACAGATCGATGCCCAGCGAGGCCGCGTAGTCCTTGAAGATCGCGCGCGTCGCCTCGATTTCCTGCCTTTCGTCGGGCGTGATCAGCACGATGTCCGGCGTGTCCGCCAGGGGCAGGGGGCGTGAAGCAGAGAAGCTCATGCTCTGAGCGACGCGATCCACGCCGCAAAGGCCGCGCACACCGCGAACACCACCAGGGCCAGCAGCCGCGAGGCGGCATCGTCGCGGCTTGGTGCGGCGCTGCCATCCGTCACCAGCTTGTCGCCCGAGATCATCGGCCACACCAGACGGCGGCGCCTGATGAGCACGTAATAGAGCACCGCCAGCACATGCAGGCCGACCAGTGCAATCACGATCCATTTGCCCTGCGTGGTGTGCCACCCTGTGGCCAGGCTCACCGTCGCGCCGGAGACGAAGCGTGTGAGCGGGCCGGACGCGGTGATTTCGTCGTCGGCCACCAGGCCACTCGCGACCTGCAGCGCCAGGATCGCAAGCAGCGCGAAAACCGAGAATGCGCCCAGCGGCGAATGGCCGATGAGGTGGTCCGGGTGAGCACGCCCGCGCAGGTAGTTCATGACCGAGCCGGGCGAATAGATGAAGGCAGCGAAGCGCGACCAGCGCCCGCCGATGAAGCCCCAGACGAGGCGAAACAGCAGGAGCGAAAGCACCGTGTAGCCCCCGCGAAAGTGCCACTCCATGATGCCGGCAAAGCCGGTCACGACCTGGCTGATCACCGCCGCCGTGAGCGCCCAGTGAAACACGCGCGTCGGCAGGTCCCAGACCCGCGTACGAGTCGCGCTGGCGTCACCCAGGCTCGCGCGGCGCGTGCTGGGCTCGAAGGTGTCGGACATCGGGAGGATGGGGTGCGCGAGGCTGCGGGAAACGCAGATTAGCAAAGTCGCGGCCGTCGCGCCTTCGGGTTGTCTCTATGCACGGTGCTCGCCCAGCCCCGGGACACTTGTCGCGGCGCCGGCCCCATGGCGCTTTCTAACAAGGAAACACGATGAATCGCCTTGCCTCGTTTACCCTGGCTGCGGCCGGTGCCGCGCTTTGCCTGCCTGCGATCGCCCAGTTTGCCAAGAAAGAAGACGCCATCAAGTATCGCCAGAGTGCGATGTTCATCCAAAACCAGCACGTGGGCCGTCTGGGCGCCATGGCCAGCGGTCGCGCACCCTATGACGCGGCGGCGGCGATCGCCAATGCCCAGGTGGTGGCCGAGATTTCCAAGCTGCCCTGGGCCGGGTTCGGCCCCGGGACCGAGGGTGGCAAGGCCAAGCCGGAAATCTGGAAAGAGCAGCCGAAATTCAAGGAGTTCAACGAGAAGCTGATGGCCGAGACCAGCAAACTCCCGGCCGCTGCCGGCAACCTGGATACGCTCAAGGCCGCGATGGCATCGGTGGGTGACACGTGCAAGTCGTGCCACGACACTTTCCGCAAGGACTGAGCATCCGAGAGCCTTCCTGGACGCCGCTCAGGCTTCGGCCAGCAGCTTCTCGATCAGCTTGTGCAGCTCGGCAAAGTCGGGTTCGCCCACGTAGCGCTTCACGATCTCGCCGCGCTTGTTGACGATGTAGGTGGTCGGCGTGAGCTTCACGTCGCCCCAGGCCTGCGCCACCGCGCCGGTGTTGTCGATCGCCACCTTGAACGGCAGCTTGCGGGTTTCGACGAAGTTGACCACGTAGCTCGGCGGGTCGTAGCTCATGGCCACCGCCAGCGTGTCGTAGCCCCGGCCCTTGTACTTGTCGTAGGTGGCGATCACCTTGGGCATCTCGGCCACGCAGGTGACGCAGCTGGTGGCCCAGAAATTGACCAGCGTGACCTTGCCCTTAAGATCGTCCGTGCTCTTCTTGCTGCCGTCGAGCAGCACGAAGGTCGATGCCGGCGCCGCCGACACTCCCGTACTCAGGTACACGCCCACGCCGATGGCCAGGGCGATCGCGATGGCGGCGGCGTAGATGATTTTTTTCATGGGAGAACGATGGATGGACCGCCGAGATTTTAGTTCCGCCTTCCTGGCCGCGCCCGCCGCCCTGGCATTGCTGGCCATGCGGCACGCTCATGCGCTGACGATCGACGATCTCAGCGCCGGCGACGCCTCGAAGGGGCTCAAGGCCGCGCTCGAGAAGGGCGCCACCGCGGCGGTCAGTCTGTTGGGGCGGCAGGACGGCTTTCTGGGCAATCCCAAGGTCCGCATTCCGCTGCCCGGCTACCTCGAAGACGCGGCCAAGATGCTGCGCGTGGTGGGCCAGGGCGGCCGCATCGACGAACTCGTGACCGCGATGAACCGCGCTGCCGAGCAGGCGGTTCCGGCCGCCAAGGACCTGCTGGTGAATGCGGTGCGCACCATGAGCGTGGCCGACGCCAAGGGCATCCTGGTCGGCGGCGACACCTCGGTCACCCAGTTCTTCGCCAACAAGACCCGCGCGCCGCTCACGGAGAAATTTCTGCCCGTCGTGACCTACGCCACGGTCAAGGTCAAGTTGGCCGAGAAATACAACCACATCGCCGGCAAGGCGGCCGGCTACGGCCTGGTGAAAAAGGAAGACGCCAACATCCAGCGCTACGTGACCGGCAAATCGCTCGACGGGCTCTACCTCATGATCGGCGAGGAAGAACGCAAGATCCGCCAGGACCCGGTCGGCAGCGGCAGCGCGATTCTCCAGAAGGTGTTCGGCGCATTGCGTTGATGCTCTTTTCGTTCCGTCCCCGATTCGCGGCGCTCGCCCTGGCCGCTGCCGCCCTCGGCGCCTGCAGCCCGGTCTTCAATTGGCGCGAAGTCCCGATCGGGGACGACGGCTTGATCGCGCTCCTGCCTTGCAAGGCCGACCGCGCGACGCGCATGCTGCCGCTCGGCGCCGAGCTGATCAGCGTCGACGTGACCGGTTGCGAGGCCGGCGGTGCCACATTCGCCGTCGCGCATGCCGCGGCCAGCGATGCGGCGCAGGCCGAGTCCTGGATGCGCGCCTGGCGTGCGGCAACGCGCACGCAGCTGGCCGGTGCCCCGATGGCCGAGGCGCCGGCCGTGCTGCCCCGGGCCACCGACTCGCCCGGGCCCATGCGGCTCGAAACCCAGGCCGGCGCCAGCGCGCCGACCCACGTGCTCTGGTTCGCCCAGCAGCGCGCCGGAAAGATGGCGCTCTACCAGGCGACCGTGCTCGGCAAGCCTTCTTCGCCCGAGGCGCGCGCCATCTTTTTCGAGGGATTGCGTCTTCCGTGAGCGGCGTTCTTGCAGGCCGCGGCCGGATCGCCGCGGTCTTCCTGGCCTTTGCTTTCGCCTACTTTCTCTCGACGCTGGTGCGTGCCATCACCGCCACGCTGTCGCCCACGCTGACGGCGGACTTCGAGCTCCATTCGCGCGACCTCGGCTTGCTCGCGGGGGGCTATTTCCTCGGCTTCGCGTTCACGCAACTGCCGATGGGCAACTGGCTCGATCGCCACGGCCCCAAGCGCGTGATCCTCTGCTTCCTGGCGGTGGCGGTCGCCGGCTGCCTGCTGTTTTCGGTGGCGACGCAGTTCTGGCTGCTGCTGGCGGCGCGCGTGCTCACCGGCGTAGGCGTCAGCGCCTGCCTCATGGCGCCGTTGACCGGCTACCGCCGCTGGTTCGACCCGGCGCTGCAGCTGCGCAGCAACTCCTGGATGCTCATGATCGGCTCGCTCGGCCTGGTCGCCGCCACGCTGCCGGTGCAATGGCTGATGCCGCTGGTGGGCTGGCGGCCGCTTTTCTGGCTGCTCGCGGCCGGCGTGCTGGTTTCGATGCTGGTGATCGCCTGGGCGGCGCCGACCTGGGACAACGCCGCCCACGCCGCGAACGTTCAGGAAGTTGCGACGCCTCGCCAGGACGCCGGCTACGCCGCCGTGTGGCGCGATCCCTTTTTCCGCAAGCTCATGCCGATCGGTTTCTTCAATTACGGCGGCTTCGTCGCCATGCTGACGCTCTGGGTCGTCCCGTGGCTCACGCGTGTCGCCGGCTATGCGTCGGCCCAGGCCGCGGATGCACTGTTCTGGATCAGCATCGCGATGCTCGTCACCTACTGGCTCTGGGGCGCCGCCAACCCGTGGCTGGTGCGCCGCGGCATCGCCGCTGCCCGGCTGATCGGCTGGGGCCTGCCGCTCGCCATGGCGGCCCTGGCCGCCATTCTGGTGCTCGGCCCCGCGGCGGGCACCGTGGCCTGGGCGATCTTCCTCTGCAGCTCGACCGTCGTGGCGCTGGCCCAGCCCGCAGTCGCGATGGCACTGCCCGCCTCGCTGGCGGGGCGCGCCCTCTCGGCGTACAACCTGGTGGTGTTTCTCGGCGTTTTCGTGGTTCAGTGGGGCGTCGGCCTCTTGGTCGACCTGTTCGGTCGCGCCGGCCTCGACACCGTGGGCGCCTTCCGTGGCGCGCTGGGCCTGTTTCTGGGATGCTGTCTGTTGTCTTATTTCTACTTCCTGTGGGCGCCCCCGCATAATCGACGGACTGCCCTCCGACCCGCATGAACAGCATCTTCATCATCGCCCACTCGCCGCTCGCCCAGGCGCTGCGGCAGTGCGCGCTGCATGTGTTCCCCGACAGCGAGGCCTCGGTCGTCGCGCTCGACGTGCTGCCCAATGTGTCGCCGGACGAAACCCTGGCGGCGGCGCGCATCACGCTGGCCCAGCTGCAGCGCACGCCGCGCTCGCAGGTGCTGGTGCTGGCCGACGTGTTCGGCGCCACGCCCTGCAACGTGGCGCAGAAGCTGGTCGACGGCGTACGCTCGCGCCTCGTGGCTGGCGTCAACCTGCCGATGCTGCTGCGCGCGGTGAGCTACCGCAACGAGCCGCTCGAAACCCTGGTGCAGCGCGCGCTCACCGGCGGCACCGCGGGCGTGATGCAGGTGGCGGTGGCGGCACCCCAGAATCAGGCAAGAAGAAAGCACAGTGACGAAGACATCCGTGACCATCAGCAATAAGCTGGGGCTGCATGCGCGCGCCTCGGCCAAACTCACCAAGCTCGCCGGCAGCTATCCGTGCGAGGTCTGGCTCTCGCGCGGCGACCGCCGCGTCAATGCCAAGAGCATCATGGGCGTGATGATGCTGGCCGCGGGCATCGGCGTGACGGTCGATATCGAAACCAACGGGGAACGGGAACAGGAGGCGCTGGACGCCATCGTTGCCCTTATGAACGACAAATTCGGAGAAGGCGAATGACCTTTGCCGTCCATGGGCTGCCGGTCGCCCGTGGCATTGCGATCGGACGTGCCGTGCTCGTGGTCTCGAGCCGCATCGATGTGGCTCAC
This sequence comes from Variovorax sp. CF079, assembly GCF_900101545.1. Classification (GTDB taxonomy): domain Bacteria; phylum Pseudomonadota; class Gammaproteobacteria; order Burkholderiales; family Burkholderiaceae_C; genus Variovorax. Next base: position 14,179 of record NZ_FMZU01000006.1, read on the forward strand.
TACTTCATCAAGCCCGAGCAGATCGACACCGAGATCGACCGCGTGCGCACGGCGCGCAACGCGGTGGCCGAGGAACTGCAGAAGCTGCAAGCAAGCGTCGCGCTGATGGGGCCGAACGACGCGCCGCACGAACTCGCGGCGCTGCTCGAAGTGCACCAGATGCTGCTGCAGGACGAGGTGCTGACCGGCGGCGTCAAGCACTGGATCGTCGAGCGCCTCTACAACGCCGAATGGGCGCTCACCACGCAGCTCGAGGTGATCGCGCGCCAGTTCGACGAAATGGAGGACGAGTACCTGCGCGAGCGCAAGGCCGACCTCGAGCAGGTGGTCGAACGCCTGCTGCACCGCATGAAAGGCACGGCCGCCGTGCTGGCCCCGACCCCGCCGCGGCGCAAGCGCAGGGCCGAGGACGACGACGCCGATCCGACCGCCAACGACGCCATCGACGCGCCGCTGGTGCTGATCGCGCACGACCTCTCGCCGGCCGACATGCTGCAGTTCAAGAAGAGCGTGTTCGCCGGCTTCGTAACCGATGTCGGCGGCCGCACCTCGCACACCGCGATCGTCGCGCGCAGCATGGACATCCCGGCCGTGGTCGGCGCGCGCAGCGCGAGCCAGCTGGTTCGGCAGGACGACTGGGTCATCATCGATGGCGACGGCGGCGTGGTGATCGTCGACCCCTCACCGATCATCCTGGCCGAGTACGGCTTCAAGCAGCGCCAGAACGACCTCGAGCGCGGGCGGCTTTCGCGCCTGCGCCACAAGCCGGCCGTCACGCTGGACGGCCAGCGCGTCGACCTGCTGGCCAACATCGAGATGCCCGAGGACACCATCGGCGCGGTCAAGGCCGGTGCGGTCGGCGTCGGCCTGTTCCGCAGCGAGTTCCTGTTCATGGGCCGCGAAGCGCAACGCCTCACGCGCCTGCCCGACGAGGAAGAGCAGTACCAGGCCTACAAGCGCGCGGTCGAGGGCATGCAAGGCATGCCGGTCACGATCCGCACCATCGACGTCGGCGCCGACAAGCCGCTCGACGGCAAGTCGGTGCGCGACGACGGGCATCTGAACCCGGCACTGGGCCTGCGCGCGATCCGCTGGAGCCTGGCCGATCCGGCCATGTTCCTCACGCAGCTGCGCGCCATCCTGCGCGCCGCCGCCCACGGCGAGATCCATCTGCTGATCCCCATGCTCGCGCATGCGAGCGAGATTCGCCAGACGCTCTCGCTGATCGACTTCGCGCGTGCCGAGTTGGACAACCGCGGCGTGGTGCACGGCAACGTGAAGCTCGGCGCGATGATCGAGATCCCCGCCGCGGCGCTCACGCTCAAGACCTTCCTGAAGTACTTCGACTTCCTGTCGATCGGCACCAACGACCTGATCCAGTACACGCTGGCCATCGACCGCGCCGACGAGTCGGTGGCGCACCTCTACGACCCGGCCCATCCCGCGGTGCTGCGCCTGGTGGCCGAGACCATCGCCGAGTGCCGGCGCCAGGGCAAGGGCGTGAGCGTGTGCGGCGAAATGGCGGGCGACGTCATGTTCACGCGGCTCCTGCTGGGCATGGGGTTGCGCAGCTTCTCGATGCACCCCTCGCAGATCCTGGCCGTCAAGCAGGAGGTGCTGCGCGCCGACACGAGCAAGCTCGAAGCCTGGGCGCAGCAGGTGCTCGAGGCCGAAGAGCCGGCCGCCGCGCTCACGCCGGCGGCTGCGCCGCAATAAAACGAAACACGGCGAAACCGCCGCGAAAGGACTTCGCGGCGCCTGAATCGCACCATCGAGTCTTCCTGATCGACGTCCGATCAGTTCTCAAGGAAGACTCTCATGAAACCCTGGTTCAAACGTTCACTTTTCGGTTTCGCCGGTGCGGCACTCGTCGCGGGCAGCCTGGTCGGCTGCGGTCATCGCCATGGCTGGAGCGGCGCTTCCGAGCAGGACCGCGCCGAGTTCCGCGCCAGGATGGTCGAGCGCGTGGGCAGCAAGCTCGATCTCGATGCCGCGCAGAAGCAGAAGCTCACGGTGCTGACCGAGAAGCTGCAGGCCCAGCGTGCCGCGCTGCGCGGCGGCGGCGATCCGCGCGCCGAGTTCCGCGCCCTGTTCGCCGGTGCCAAGCTCGACCAGGAGCGAGCGAAGAAGCTGGTGGAAGACAAGACCGCCGCCATCCAGGTCGGCAGCCCCGAGGTGATCGCGGCCGCGGCCGACTTCTTCGACAACCTGAACCCGGCACAGCAGCAGAAGGTGCGCGAGTTCATGGAGCGCCGCGGTCGCTGGGGGCGCCATGGCTGAAGCATCTGCGCCGCGTTTCGTCGCACCGCGGGCGCCGGGCGCGCCCTGGGCCCGGCAAGCCCCGATCGAAGGCTCGTCGTCCGGCGCCACGCTGGGCGGCGTGCGCATCGTGCTGCGCCTCGAAGGCCTCGTTGTGCTCGCGGCGGCCGTGGCCGCCTACATGCACCTGGGCGCGGGCTGGGGCGCCTTCGCGATGCTGTTCCTGCTGCCCGATCTGTCCTTCCTCGGCTACCTCGGCGGTCCGCGCGTGTGCGCCATCGCCTACAACGCTGCGCACTCGTACATCGGGCCGGTCGCGCTGCTGGTGCTGGGCTTCCTCGGCGACGTGCCTGCCGCACTGGCCCTCGGGCTGATCTGGTGCGCACACATCGGCCTCGACCGTGCGCTCGGTTATGGGCTCAAGTACGGCAACGAGTTCGGTGCCACGCACCTTGGCCGCATCGGGCGCGCCGACCCATGGTGAGCACGGCGATCCGATGCCGGCGGGGCTGATCCCGAGCTATGTGTTCGCCGGTATGCACAATCGCGGAATGCCCCGCATCCTGCTGATCGACGACGACGAGCACCTCGCCGCGCCGCTGGCCAGTTACTTCGCGCGTTTTGACTGCGCGCTCGAGAGCGTCACGCGCCCGAGCGAAGGCCTCGCGAAGCTGCGCGCCGGCCACTACGACGCCGCCATCCTCGACGTGATGCTGCCCGAAATGGACGGCTTCGCGCTGTGCCGCGAGATCCGCAAGGAGAGCGACATCCCTATCGTGATGCTGACCGCGCGCGGCGACGTGATGGACCGCGTGGTGGGCCTCGAGCTCGGCGCCGACGACTATCTGCCCAAGCCCTTCGAGCCGCGCGAGCTGGTGGCGCGCGTGCAGACCATCCTGCGCCGCCAGCGCGCGCCGGCGCCGGCCGCGGCCACGCAGCGTCGCGTGTTCGAGGGTTTGTCCATCGACCTCGACAAGCGCGAGGTGCTGCGCCAGGGCGAGCGCGTGGAACTGACCGGCACCGAGTTCGAACTGCTGGCGCTGCTGGCCGACCAACCCGGCAAGGTCTGGAGCCGCGACGACATCCTCAACCGCCTGCGCGGCCACGAGGCCGAGCTCTACACGCGCGCGGTTGACATCGTCGTGAGCCGGTTGCGCAAGAAGCTGGAGCCGCTGGACTGCATCAAGACCCTGCGCAACGCGGGCTACACGCTTGCCGTCGGCAAGGGCCCGCCGTGAGGCGCAAGCACGGCACGCCGCGCCAGTGGGGCCATCGGTGGCGCCATTCGCTGCGGCTGCGGCTGATCACGGTGTTCGTGCTGCTCGCGATGGCGATGGCGGCCGTGTTCCTGAGCGGCATGCAGCGTGCGTTCTCCAGCGGCTGGCGCGAGGCGGCCCAGCCGCTGGTCGCCGACTACATGGACCGGCTGGTGGCCGAGCTCGGCACGCCGCCCGATGTCGCGCGCGCCGAGGCGATGGTCGTGCGGCTGCCGATCTCGATCCGCATCGAAGGCCCCAAGGTCAACTGGGATTCGCATCCCCAGCGCCGCTGGCGCGGCTTCGGCCCGCGCAGCGGCGACTGGCTCACGCGCAGCACCGCCGACGGCCACCGCGTGAGCTTCGGCCTCGGCACCCTGCCGTGGCAGCGCGAGCCGCACGGCATCGGCTGGATCACGCTGGCGCTGCTGCTGGGCCTGATCGTGCTCGCCTACGTCTATGTGCGCCGGCTGCTGCGGCCGCTCGACGACATCCGCGCCGGCGCCGAGCGCTTCGGCCGCGGCGCCTTCGACCAGCCGATCCCGCTGCGCCGGCGCGACGAGCTGGGCGACCTGGCGCAGCGCATCAACACCATGGCGCACGACATCCAGGCCATGCTCGATGCCAAGCGCGCGCTGCTGCTGGCGCTGAGCCACGAGCTGCGCTCGCCGCTGACGCGCGCCCGGCTCAACGCCGAGCTGCTGCCGGCCACGCCCGAAGGCGAGACCGAACGCGCCGCGCTCTTGCGCGACCTGGCCGAGATGCGCGACCTGATCAGCGACCTGCTCGAAAGCGAGCGCCTGGCCAGCCCGCATGCGGCGCTGCAGCGCGAGCCGGTGGACTTGGCGGCGCTGGTGCGCGAGGTGGCGGGCGAACACCCGGAAGGCGAGCGCGTCGTGCTCGACCTGGCCTCCAAGCTGCCGACACTGGCGCTGGACCGCCTGCGCATCCGTCTGCTGGTGCGCAACCTGCTCGACAACGCGCTGCGCTACGGCGCCGAAGCCGCCGAGCCGCCGCACATCGCGCTGCGCGCGGCGGGGCAGGGCGGCATCGAACTGGAAGTGCGCGATTTCGGGCCCGGCGTCGAGCCCGCGCAGCTCGAGCGCCTGACCGAGCCCTTCTACCGCACCGACAGCGCACGCCAGCGCGCGACCGGCGGCGTCGGGCTCGGCATGTACCTGTGCCGGCTGGTGGCCGAAGCGCATGGTGGCACGCTCCGCGTGCGCAACGCGCAGCCGGGCCTCGCGGTCAGCGTCGTGCTGCCTGGCGCCTGAACTCGCTCGGGCTGCCGCCGGTGTGTTCGCGGAACACGCGGCTGAAATGCGAGAGGTTGGAAAAGCCCGAGGCCAGTGCGATGTCGGTGATCGGCCGTGCCGCATTCGCCGGATCCACCAGGTCGCGGATGCAGCAGGCCAGGCGCTGGTGGAGGATGTAGCCGGCCAGCGTGTCCTCGTCGCCGGCAAAGGCGTTGTGCAGATGGCGCTTGCTGCAGCGCAGCGCCTGCGCAATGCCGTCGATGGACAAAGAAGGATCGCGCAGATGCTGCGCCACGTGCTGGCGGATGCGGTCCTTCAGCGCCTCGCGCTGGGTGCGCGGCGTTTCCTGGCCGGCCAGCTCCATCAGCGACAGCCGCACCAGCTGGATGATCAGCTCGCCCGCGCCGCGCGACGCCGCCTCGCTCATGTAGGGCAGCTCGAGGTAGGTGTTGCGCATGGTCTCCAGCGCCACGCGCGAGATGCCGCTTGCGCCGCCCACGCGGCGCGCCACCAGCTCGCCCAGCGGCAGGTCGGGCACCGCCAGCTGGTCCTTGGGCAGCATCACGATCAGGTGGTCGCTGCGCTCTGGGTTGGCCACCGTGTAGTCGGCGGTGGTGTCATAGAGCGTCCAGCCGCCGGTGCGCACCGAGGCCTCGCGGCCGCGCTGCGTCACCGCCGCTGAGCCCTGCCAGGGCGCGACGATCTTCAGGTACGCGGCCTCGCTGCTGCGCGCCATCTGCGGGGTGCGCAGCACGCGGTGGCGATTGGCTTCCAGCCGCGTGAGGATCACGTCGCCGGCATGCGAGGCCGCGATGTGGCCGTCGAACTCGCTGTCGCCGTAGAGCTCGGAATCGAGGCCGCCGAAATGGCGCCAGACCCATTCGCGCCAGACCGGTGCGCGCTCGCGCGGCGGGACTTCGTCGGTCGACAGCTGCAGGGAGGCGGTCATGCGCCTATTGTCTGGTGGGCTGCGGCTGGCGGGCTTTGCGGGTTAACCACTAGCGGCGTGCACGCTGCGTCAAATGCTTTGTGCGCAGCGGGCACAGCGGCGCAGGGTTGCACTTCCTACGATCACGGCATCGGACGCAAACGACGCCCGCAAGGAGACTCGCATGCCAAACGCCCATCGCCGCCGCTGGATCCAGCAAGCCGCCACCGCCGTCGGCGCTGCCGCCGTCGCGCCGCACCTGTTCGCGCAGGGCGCGCCGGTGAAGATCGGCTATGCCATCGCCCGCACCGGCCCCTGGGCGGCCGGCGCGCAGGTGAGCCAGGAGCCCAACTACCTGCTGTGGGCCGAGCAGGTCAATGCGGCCGGCGGGTTGTCGGTGAAGGGTGCGAAGCGGCCCATCGAGCTCGTCGGCTACGACGACCGCAGCGAGACCGAGACCTGCGTGCGCACCTTCGAGAAGCTGATGGGCAGCGACAAGGTCGACCTGATCCTGCCGCCCTGGGGCTCGGGCGCCAACTTCGCCGTGGCGCCGCTGGCCAACCGCTTCGGCTATCCGATGCTGGCGCCCACCGCGCTCTCGCGCAAGCTGATCGACATGCAGCTGCCGTACTTCTTCTCGCTGCTGCAGCAGCCCGACAAGATGATGGGCGCGCTGGTCGACATGCTGGTCGCGAACGGCGTGAAGACGATCGCCATCGTCTACATGGACGACCTGTTCGGGCTGGAGAACTTCGCCGCCCTCAATGCCGCGCTCAAGAAAACCGGCATCCAGGTGCTGGAGCGCAAGAGCTACCCGCTCGGCGTGAAGGATCTGGCGCCGGTGCTGCGCACGATGAAGGACATGAACCCCGATGCCTTCATCGGCATCACTTACCCGCCCGACACCATCCTGGCCAGCCGCCAGGCGCGCGAGGTGGGCTTCAATCCGAAGTACTTCTATGCCTCGGTCGGCACCGCCTTCCAGCTCTACAAGAACGTGATGGCGGCCAACACCGAGGGCGTGATCGGCATGGGCTCGTGGAACGCCAAGACCAGTCCCGAGGCCAAGGCGTATTTCGATGCGCACACCAAGAAGTTCGGCAAGGAGCCCGACCGCTGGGCCAGCGGCCATTGCTGGGCCGGCCTCGAGATCCTGCAGCAGGCGGTGGCCAAGGTGGGCCTGGAGCGCAAGGCGCTGCGCGAGCAGATCGCGAAGAACGAGTTCAGGACCATCCTCGGGCCGATGCGCTTCGAGGGCAGCGAGAACGTCTCCATCCCCGGCACCGTGGCGCAATGGCAGGGTGGCGAGTTCGAGGTGGTGTGGCCGAAGAACCGGGCCACCGCACAACTGATGCCGAAGCCGGCCTGGAAATAGCGTGTCCCTCACTGGATGGGCCGAGCTCATGGCCGGCGGCTTGATCACGGGCGGCATCTACGCGCTGGTCGCGATCGGGCTGAACCTGCAGTACGGCCTGATGCGCATCATGAACATCTCGCACGGCGAGTTCCTGATGCTGGGCGCCTTCCTGACCTGGTGGGCGCACACCGCCTGGGGCATCTCGCCGCTGGTGTTCCTGCCGGTCGCCTTCGTGGTGCTGATGGGAATCGGCATGGCGGTGCACCGACTGTGCTTTCGTCAGGTCGCGGCGCGCGCGCCCAGCGTCGAAGTGTTCGAGGCGCGCAGCCTGATGGTCGGCTTCGGCCTGATGTTCTTCGTGCAGAACACGGCGCTCCTGATCTGGGGTGGCGACCTGCGCGGCTACGACTACCTGGCCGAGCCGGTGCAGGTGGCGGACATGCGCTTCACCGTCAACAAGCTGGTGCTCTTCGGCATCGCGCTCGCCCTGAGCCTGGTGCTCATCGCGCTGCTCAGGCTCACGCTGCTCGGCAAGGCGGTGCGCGCGCTGATGCAGTCGCCCGTCGGCGCGCAGCTGGTGGGGATCAACACGAAGCGGCTGCATCCGCTGATGTTCGGCATCGGCCTCGGGCTCTCGGGCGTGGCCGGCGCACTGCTGTCGATGACCTACGAGATCTCGCCCTCGATGGGCGAGCCTTACACCGTGACCGCGCTGATCGTCATCACGCTCGGCGGCTTCGGCAGCATCGCGGGCAGCCTGGTCGGCGGCCTGCTGCTGGGTGTGGTCGAGGCGCTGGGCATGCACTTCACGAGCCCCTCGTTCAAGATGCTGCTGTCCTATGCGGTGTTCATCGGCGTCCTGATCTGGCGCCCCAACGGGTTGTTCTCGCGATGAAGCCCGCATTCGCCAACAGGCCCTGGCTTTGGCTCTCCATCGGGCTGCTGCTCGCCGCCGGCGTGCCGTGGGTGGCTTCGGACTTCGTGAGCGCGGTCGCACTGAGCTGCCTCATGTACATCGCACTCGCCTGCAGCTGGTCGCTGTTCTGCGGCGCGACGCGCTACCTGTCGCTGGCGACCTCCGCCTTCTTCGGGCTCGGCGCGTACGCCAGCGCGACGCTGCTGGGCGTGCTGCCCTGGCCCCTGGTGATCCTCTGCGGCGCTGCGCTCGCCAGCGTGGTCGCGGTGGCGATGGGCACGGCCGTGCTGCACCTGCGCGGCACCTACTTCGCGGTGCTGACCTTCGGCATGACCGAGCTGATCCGCCATGCCGTCACCTTCGTCGAGAAGCAGGTCTCGGGCACCGTGGGCCGCGTGCTGACGGTGGTGCCGTCGAACGAGACGGTGTACCTCACGGTGCTCGCGATTGCCGGCGCCGCGATCGCGGCGGCGATCCTCGTCAAGCGCAGCCGCTTCGGCCTTGCGCTCGCGGGCATCGGCGCCGACGAGCAGCGTGCACAGACGCTGGGCGTGGACACGCGGCGCATCAAGATCGCGGGCTTCGCGCTGACCGCCGCCTTCGCGGGCGCGGCCGGCGCCGCGATGGCGGTGCGCTGGACCTACATCGAGCCGGCCGCGGTGTTCAGCCCCTTCATCGGTTTCCAGACCGTGCTGATCGCACTGATCGGCGGCGCGGCCAGCATCGGCGGGCCGATCGTCGCGGCCATCGTCTTCAGCCTGCTGGCCGAGACGCTGCGGCTGCAACTGCCCTACGGCTACATGATGGTGCTGGGGCTCTTGCTGATCCTGTGCGTGATGTACCTGCCCAACGGCCTCGCGACGCTGTGGCAAAGGCAGAGAAATGAATGATGCGGTGATTCCCCTGCTCGAAGCCCGCGAGCTCACCGTGCGCTTCGGTGGACTGACGGCCGTCGACGCGGTCAGCGCGCGGCTGCATGCGGGCGAGCTGGTCGGCATCATCGGGCCCAACGGCGCGGGCAAGACCACTTTTTTCAATGCCATCTCGGGCGTCATCGCGCCGACCTCCGGCAAGCTGCTGGTGCAGGGCACCGTCGATCTCACCGGCCGCGGCCCGCACCACTACGCGGCGCACGGCATCGCGCGCACCTTCCAGACGCCGCGCGTGATGGCCGAGATGACGCTGGCCGACAACGTGCGCTTCGGCATGCAGTTCGCGGGGCGCCATCGCACGCCGCTCGCAGGTTTGAAGAGCGAGGGCGACATTCTCGATATGCTGGGCCTCGGTGCGCTGGCCGGTCGCATGGCGGCGGACGTCACGCCTTCGCAGCAACGCTTGCTCGAGATCGGCATGGCGCTTGGCACGCGGCCGCGTGTTTTGTTGCTCGACGAAGTGGCAGCCGGGCTCACCGAAGCCGAGGTCGATGCGATGGCGCGGCGCATCCGCAGCCTGCGCGACGCGCATGGGCTCACCGTCGTCTGGATCGAGCATGCGGTGACCACGCTGCTGCGCTACGTCGAGCGCGTGTTGGTCCTGCACCAGGGCCGCAAGATCGCCGATGGATCGCCGGCCGACGTGGTGCGCAATGCCGAAGTGGTCGAGGCCTATCTGGGCGACGAGATGGAGGCGCAGTGAGCGCCGCCGGGCCGCCCCAGGGCGCGAAGGCCCCCTCGGGGGGCAGCGAGGACACGCGAGTGCCGAGCGTGGGGGCGACATGCACCGCTGAGCTGCGCGTGCGTGGGCTGGCGGCCGGCTACCACGGCTTCCAGGTCATCCAGGGCCTCGATCTCGATGTGCTGCCCGGGATCACCGTCGTGCTGGGCCCCAACGGCGCCGGCAAGACCACGCTGCTCAAGGCGCTCGCCGGGCTGCTGCCGCGCGCGGGCGAAGTCCTGCTCGACGGCGCGGCACTGCCTTCGAACGATGCCACGACCTGCGTGCGCCAGGGCCTCGCGCTGGTCGCCGAAGGCCGGCAGCTCTTCCCGCAGATGAGCGTGACCGAGAACCTCGAACTCGGTGCCTGGCTCGCGCCCGCGCGGCTGCGCAGCGAGCGCCTGGCGCGTGCCTTCGAGGACTTCCCGCGCCTCGCGGAACGCGCCATGCAGCTGGCCGGCACCATGAGCGGCGGCGAGCAGCAGATGGTGGCGGTGGCGCGCGCGATGATGAGCGGCCCGCGCCTCTTGATGCTCGACGAGCCCTCGCTGGGCCTCGCGCCGCGCATGGTCGACGAGCTGCTAGCCATCGTGCGCCGCATCGCGGCCCAGGGCGTGACGGTGCTGATGGTCGAGCAGAACGTGCGCAAGGCGCTCATGGCCGCCGACCGCGGCTACGTGCTCGAACGCGGCCGCGTCGTCGCTTCGGGCGACGCGAAGACGCTGCTCCATTCCGACGTGATTCGCCAGGCCTACCTCGGCGTGGCCTGAACCCCTTTCCTTTCTGGAGGACCTTCGCATGACCGTCACCATTTCCATGCTCGTCGATGGCGAGCGCCGCTCGGCCGCGAGCGGCGCCACTTTCGAGCGCCGCAATCCGCTGGACGACAGCGTCGCCACCGTCGCGCCCGCGGCCACGCCCGCCGATGCGATCGCCGCGGTCGATGCCGCGGCGCAGGCCTTTGCAAGCTGGTCGCAGACCGGCCCCGGCGAGCGTCGCGCGTTGCTGCTGAAGGCCGCGCAGGCGCTCGAGGCGCGCACCGATGCCTTCGTGCAGGCCATGGCGCGCGAGACCGGCGCCTCGGCGATGTGGGCCGGCTTCAATGTCCATCTCGCGGCCGGCATCCTGGTCGAGGCCGCCGCATTGACCACGCAGATCGGCGGCGAGGTCATTCCCTCGGACGTACCGGGCAGCCTGGCGATGGGCGTGCGGCAGGCGGCCGGCGTGGTGATCGGCATCGCGCCGTGGAATGCGCCGGTGATTCTCGGCGTGCGCGCCATCGCGACGCCGCTGGCCTGCGGCAACACGGTGGTGTTGAAGGGCTCGGAGCTGTGCCCGCAGACGCATGCGCTGATTGTGGAAGCGCTCAACGAGGCCGCGCTGCCGCCCGGCGTGCTGAACTTCATCACCAATGCGCCGGCCGATGCGGGCGCCGTGGTCGAGGCCATGGTCGCGCACCCGGCGGTGCGACGCGTCAACTTCACCGGGTCGACCAAGGTCGGCCGGATCATTGCGCAGACCTGCGCCAAATACCTGAAGCCGGCGGTGCTCGAACTCGGCGGCAAGGCGCCGCTGGTGGTGCTGGACGATGCCGACATCGATGCGGCGGTGAACGCAGCCGCCTTCGGCGCTTTCGCCAACTCGGGCCAGATCTGCATGTCGACCGAACGCATCGTGGTCGACGCGGCCGTCGCCGACGAATTCGTCGCCAAGTTCGCGGCCAAGGCGCACAGTCTGCCGCTGGGCGATCCGCGCGAGGGGCCGGTGGTGCTCGGCTCGGTTGTCGACAAGAGCACGGTGGCGCGCTGCAACGCGCTCATCGACGACGCACTGGCCAAGGGCGCCACGCTGGTGTGCGGCGGCCGCGCCGACAGCACGCTGATGCCGGCCACGGTGCTCGACCATGTGACGCGCGAGATGCAGATCTACCGCGAGGAATCCTTCGGGCCGGTGAAGGCGGTCGTGCGCGTGCGCGGCGTCGAGGAGGCGGTCGCCACCGCCAACGACAACGAGTTCGGCCTCTCATCGGCCGTGTTCGGGCGCGACGTCGCGCGGGCCTGGAACGTGGCGCGCCGCATCGAGGCCGGCATCTGCCATGTAAACGGCCCCACGGTGCACGACGAGGCGCAGATGCCCTTCGGCGGCGTCAAGGCCTCGGGCTACGGGCGCTTCGGCGGCAAGGCCGGCGTGGAGGCTTTCACCGAGCTGCGCTGGCTCACGGTGCAGACCACGCCGCGGCATTACCCGTTCTAGGCTACGCGTCGTGTCGCCTGCGCTACCGGCTTGCGCGGGGGGCGGGGCTACGATGCGCTCCCGCAGACAAGCAGCAGGAGACACGCCCATGAGCAGCAGCACCCTCACCAACCGCCAGGTCCGCCTCGCCAAGCGCCCCGAAGGCGCGGCCACCCGCGACAACTGGCAGTTCACCACCGAGCCGGTCGGCGAGCCGGCCGAAGGCGGCGTCCTCGTCAAGACCCTGTCGCTCTCGCTCGACCCCGCGATGCGCGGCTGGATGAACGAGGCCAAGAGCTACATCCCGCCGGTCGAGATCGGCGCCGTCATGCGCGCCGGCGGCATCGGCCGCGTGACGGCCTCGCGCAACCCGGCCTTCGCGGTCGGCGACACGGTCTACGGCACGCTCGGCGTGCAGGAATACATCCTGATTCCGCAGGAGGACATCAAGCGCAACGGGCTCACCAAGATCGACCTGCGTGCGGGTTCGATCACCCAGTGGCTCAACGTGCTCGGCATGCCGGGCATGACCGGTTACTTCGGCCTGATGGACATCGGCCAACCGAAGCCCGGTGAGACGGTCGTCGTCTCGGGCGCCGCTGGAGCGGTCGGCCAGACGGTGGGCCAGCTCGCGAAGATCAAGGGCTGCCGCGCGGTCGGCATCGCCGGTGGCCAGGAGAAGTGCGACTGGGTGGTGAAGGAGCTCGGCTTCGATGCCTGCATCGACTACAAGGCCGGCCCCTCGGCCGTGCGCGACGGCCTGAAGGCCCATTGCCCCAAGGGCATCGATATCTACTTCGACAACGTCGGCGGCGAGATCCTCGACGCCGCGCTGGCGCGGCTCGCGCGCGGCGCGCGCATCATCATCTGCGGCGCGATCAGCCAGTACAACAACGCCAACAGCGCACCCGCGCAGGGCCCGAAGAACTACCTGAGCCTGCTGGTGAACCGGGCGCGCATGCAGGGCATGGTGGTGTTCGACTATGCCGACCGCTACCACCTGGCCGTGGCCGAGATGGCGGTCTACCTGAAGGACGGCCGCATGAAGAGCCGCGAGGACGTGGTCGAAGGCATCGACACCTTCCCGGAAGCGTTGACGCGCCTGTTCACGGGCCAGAATTTCGGCAAGCTGGTGCTCCAGGTCGCAGACTGACTCTTCCTAGCGTGCGCGAGTGCCCATGACCGCCGCGGAGATGATCAGGGCGGCCGCGAGCGCGATGCTCCAGCTCAGCGGCCGCGCCGTGACCACCAGCAGCAGCGCCGTCGACGCCAGCGGCGTGATGTAGCTCAGGATGCCGATCTGGCGCACGTCGCCGCGCTTGAGCGCCATGTCCCAGAGGAAGAAGGCCGCGCCCAGCGGGCCGAGGCCACACAGCGCGACCAGCAGCCAGTCGCGCGAAGTGAGGGCCGCGGCCGGCTCCAGCAGCGCGTGGCACAAGAGCGAAAGCGCGCCCGACACCAGGCCGAAGAGCCCGATGGCCGCGGTCGGGAACGCGGGCACGCGCCGCGTCCACAGCGAATAGCTGGCCCAGATGAAGGCCGAGCCCAGGGCCGGCGCAAAGCCCCAGTAGGCGCTGCCGGCCGAGGCCGCGCCAGCGCCGCGCGTGCCGAGGATCGCGATGGCGGCGCCCGCGAAGCCCAGCAGGGCCGCGACCACATGCAGCGGCCGCAGCCACACGCCCGGCAGCAGCGCCGGCGCCAGCACGACCATGAAGAGCGGCCACAGGTAGTTGACCAGGTTGGCCTCCACCGGCGGCGCGTGCCGCAGCGCGATGAAGAGCAGGAAGTGGAAGCCGAACAGCCCGTAGACGCCCAGCGCCAGCGTGCGCGGCGGGACTGTCCAGGCCCGGCGGTCGCGCAGCACGGCGGGCCAGCTCATGACGCTGCCGATCATCAGCGCGAGCCCGGTCAGGAGGAAGGGCGGCAGGTGCGAGAGTGAAGTGCCCAGCGAGGCGAGCGTGCCCCAGAGGGCGATGGCGGCGAGTGCGTACAGCGTGGCGGACATGCGCTCGAGCTTAAGCGGCGCGATCGTCGCGCAACGACGGTTCGTCGTCGAGCAATGACGGCGTTTCAGCTCTTTCGCAGGGCGGCAGTGAGCGCCGAAGGCGAACGGTAGCCCGTGCGCCGCGCGGTCTCCGCGACGCTCATGCCACCGCTGCGCAACTGCCGCGCCTGCAGCAGGCGCTGGCTTCGCAGCCATTGCATCGCAGCTACACCCTGCTCGTCGCGGCAGCGCTGGGCGAACTGACTGGGGCTCAGGCACGCGACCGCCGCGAGGTCGGCGACGCTCAAGGGCCGATGCCAGCGCGCCTGCGCCCACGCGGCGAGGGCCGGCCAGTCGATGGCGCGCCTGCGGCCGTTCGGCACCACGGGCCCCCAGGCCTCCAGCAGCAGCGCCGGCGCATGGTGCAGCGCGGCCGCGGGCGGCGAAGCCTGCGTCACGCACAGCGCCAGGTAGCGCGCCAGGGAGAGCAGCTGCGGTGTCATCGGCGAGCGTCCCGCGCACTGCGCCCACAGGTCCTGCGTGGTGTCGAGCACGAGGCAGCGGCTGCCGGCGCGCGATTCGAAGTCGTGCCGGTCGCCGGGTGTCACCACCCAGCCCTCGCCCGCGCCGATGCGTCGGCCGCGTCCCTCGATCTCCAGGTCCAGCACGCCATCGAGCCCGACCAGCACCTGGAAATGGTCGTGCGCATGGCTGCCGCGCGAGGCGCCATAGCGCCGCAGCGAAAGACCGTGCGGAGGCGACGAGGACGTGCTGTTGAACTGCATGAACGGGGCGCCGATTGTCCTCCCGTTCAGCCGGCCGAGCGCTGCAGCCGCATGGTGAGCGAGAAGCGATCCGCGGGGTGGACGGTGACCGTGACGTCGATCGTTTCGCCGCCGGCATCGAGGTAGCGGCGCACGATCTGCAGGGCCGCCGAGCCGGTTTCCACGCCCAACTGCCGCGCCATCGCCGCGGGCACTTCCAGCGCCTGCAGCTGCTGCACGATCTCGACCACGCGCCGGCCGTACTGCTGCTCGATCAAGGTGCTGACCAGCGTCTCCGGCGAATCGCGAACCCGCTCCACCAGGTCGGTGTAGGCCGGGTCCATGTACAGGTCGGTCCAGCAGATCGGCAGCTCGGGCTGCTCTTCGTCCATCCGCAGGCTGGAGATGCGCAGCCACGCCGTTCCTTCCGCGCAGCCGAGCAGGCGCGCCAGGGCGCCCTTGGCCTCGACCGTCTCGACCTCGCGCACCACCCGCACGTGCGTCGCTCCGAACTGCACCACGTCCTCGACCGAGGCCAGCGACTGTTGGAAGCCGACCTGCGGCGTTGCCGACTCCACGCGCGTGCCGACGTTCTTGCGGCGCGATACCAGGCCCAGTTGCTGCAGTTCCTGCAACGCGGCGCGCACCGTGTGCCGGCTGGTCTTGTAGTGGTCGCGCAGCTCCAGTTCGGTCGGCAGCAGCGTGCCTACGGGGTAGTGGCCCGAAGTGATGCCTTCCTTGAGGTGTCGCGCGATATCGGAGAAGCGGGGCTTGTTCATCGTGGGCGTGATTCTGAGGCTCAGGGTTAACACCGAGTTGTGATTATGTTCGGACATATTAAAGTTAAATATGTCCGAACATATGAAGGTCCACATGTCCTCTTCATCCATGCCGATGGCCAGCACCGTCGTCGATTCGATCCTGTTCCGCGACGCCTTCGGCACCGCGAAGATGCGCTCGCTCTTCTCCGACCGCGCATTGATCCAGCGCTACATCGATGCCGAGGTCGCGCTCGCGAAGGCCGAGGCACGCGTCGGCGTGATCCCGCAGGAGGCGGCCGAAACGATCGCGCGCGAATCCACCATCGAGCGCATCGACTTCGACCACATGCGCGAGGAGACCGACATCGTCGGCTACCCGATCCTGCCGCTGGTGCATCAACTGGTGGCAATGTGCGGCGAGGCCGGCCGCTATGTGCACTGGGGCGCGACCACGCAGGACATCATGGACACCGCGGTGGCGCTGCAGGTGCGCGATGCGCTCGACAGCATCGACGCCGACATTCGCGAATTGCGCGCCATCCTGGCCGGGCTCGCGAAGAAGCACCGCGACACGCCGATGGCCGGCCGCACCCACCTGCAGCAGGCCCTGCCTGTGACCTTCGGCTACAAGGTCGCGATCTGGCTCGCGATGTTCGATCGCCACCAGCAGCGCCTGGCCGAGCTGCGCCCGCGCGTCGCGCTGGTCGAGTTCGCCGGCGCCGCGGGCACGCTGGCCTCGCTCGGTGACAAGGGTTTCGAAGTCCAGCAGGCGATGGCCGAAGAGCTCGGCCTGGGCGTGCCGGCCACCACCTGGCATGTGGCACGCGACGGCTTCGCCGAGGCGGTGAACCTGCTGGCGCTCGTGACCGGCTCGCTCGGCAAGATCGCGCTCGACATCATGATCATGGCCTCGACCGAGTTCGCCGAGGTCTACGAGCCCTTCGTCAAGGGACGCGGCGCCAGCAGCACGATGCCGCAGAAGCGCAACCCGATCTCCAGCGAACTGATGCTGGCCGCATCGAAAGCGGTGCGGCAGCACGCCGGGCTGATGGTCGATGCGATGGTGCAGGACTTCGAGCGCGCCACCGGCCCATGGCATGCCGAGTGGATCGCGATTCCCGAGAGCTTCATCCTCACGGCGGGTGCGCTGCACCAGGCCAAGTTCGCGCTCGGCGGCCTGGTCGTCGATGCCGAACGCATGAAGCACAACCTCGGCATCAGCCGCGGCCTGATCGTGGCCGAGGCGGTGATGATGGGCCTGGCGCCCCACACCGGCCGCCAGCACGCGCATGACCTCGTCTACGACGCCTGCCGCACGGTGAACGAGAAGGGCGGCACGCTGGCCGAGGCGCTGGCCGCGCTGCCCGAAGTCACGAAGCACCTCGACCGCGCCGCGATCGACCGCCTGACCGATCCCGCCAACTACCTCGGCCTCGCGCCGCAGATGGTGGACCGCGCGCTTGCGCTGTCTGCGAAGGCGCAGCACTGAATTCTCCCGACCCCACCCTTCATTCCATTCCAGGAGACATGAGCATGCGTTTCATCAAGACTCTTCTGTGCGCGCTCGCGGCCGCCGCCGCCGTGGGTGCCGCGCACGCCCAGGCCTACCCCGCCAAGCCGATCACGTGGATCGTGCCCTTTGCCGCGGGCGGCCCGACCGACGCGCTGGCGCGCAGCATCGCCGAGCGCGTGGCGCGCGAGGTCGGCCAGCCGATCGTGATCGACAACGCGCCCGGCGCAGGCGGCACCATCGGTGCAGCCAAGGCCGCGCGCGCCGCGCCCGACGGCTACACCATGCTGGTCGGCCACATGGGCTACATGGGCGCCGCGCCGGCACTCTACAAGAAGTTGAACTACGACCCGGTGAAGGACTTCGAGCCCGTGTTCCGCTTTCCCGATACGCCGCTGGTGCTGATGGTGCGCAAGGAGCATCCGGCCAGGAACATCGAGGGGCTGATCGACTTTGGCAGGAAGAATCCTGACAAGCTCTTCATCAGCAACGCCGGCGTGGGTTCCAGCTCGCACCTGATCGCGGCGCTGGTCGCGAGTGCGGCCGGCATCAAGGTCACGCTGGTGCCGTACAAGGGCGCGGGGCCGGCGCTGGTGGACGTGATCGGCGGCCAGGTCGACGGCATCTTCGACCAGACCAACACGGCGCTGCCGCAGATCACCGAGTCCAAGGTGCGTGCGCTCGCCGTCACCTCGAAGGTGCGCCTGCCGCAGTTGAAGGACGTGCCCACGCTGGCCGAGACCGTGCTGCCCGGCTTCGAGGCGTCGACCTGGTACGGCATCTACGCGCCCAAGGGAACGCCCAAGGCCGCGCTCGACAAGGTCCAGCAGGCCTATCTGAAGGTCATGACGGACAAGACCTTCACCGACAAGATGAGCGCGCAGGCGATCCAGATGCTGCCGACCGAGCAGTACACCGGCGCCGCGCTGGGCAAGCACACCGAGGCGGAGGTGGCGCGCTGGAAAGCGGTCGCGGCCAAGACCAACATCTCGCTGGACTGAACCCCATGTCGGCCCTGCGAGTGGAGCACGATGCCTTCGGTCCGGTCGAGATTCCGGCCGACCGCTACTGGGGCGCGCAAACGCAGCGCGCACTGGGAGTATTCGAGATCGGCGAGGAGCGCTTCCCCGCCTGCCTGATCCATGCCTTCGGCTTGCAGAAGATGGCCGCCGCGCGCGCCAACCTGCGCTGCGGCGCGCTCGACGCCGCGTTGGCGCAGAAGATCGTCGCCGCCGCCGAAGAGCTGCGCGTCGGCCGCTTCGACGATCACTTCCCGCTCACCGTCTGGCAAACAGGGTCGGGCACGCAAACCAACATGAACGCGAACGAGGTGATCGCGAACCGCGCCAACGAGTTGCTGGGCCAGCCGCTGGGCACACGCGCGCCGGTGCATCCCAACGACCACGTCAACGCATCGCAATCGTCCAACGACAGCTTCCCGACCGTGATGCACCTGGCGGCGCTGCTGGAACTCACGCATCGGTTGCGGCCCGCGTTGATGCTGTTGCGTCAACGGCTGGACGAGCGCGCCGCGGCCTTCGCCGACGTGCTGAAGATCGCGCGCACGCACCTGATGGATGCGGTGCCGATGACCATGGGCCAGGCCTTCGATGCCTTCGCCCGCCAGATCGGCCACGGCATCGACCGCATCGACGCCACGCTGCCGCGCCTGTGCCTGCTGGCGCAGGGCGGCACCGCGGCCGGCACCGGGCTCAATGCACCGCTGGGCTTCGATGCCGCCTTCTGCGAGGAGCTGAACGCGTTGACCGGCATGGCCTTTGCGCCCAATCCCAGCAAGTTCGAAGGCATGGCGGCGCACGACACGCTGGTCGAGGTCTCGGGCGCGCTCAACGTCGTCGCGGCTTCGCTGGTCAAGATCGCCAACGACATCCGCCTGCTCGGCTCGGGGCCGCGCTGCGGGCTGGGCGAACTCGTGATTCCGGACGACGGGCTGACCAGTTCGATCATGCCGGGCAAGCGCAATCCGACGATCGCTGAAGTGGTGGTGCAAGCGAGCCTGCAGGTGATGGGCAACCACGTCACCATCACGATGGCTGGCGCGTCAGGGAACTTCGAGCTCAACGTTGCCAAGCCGGTGCTGATCCACAACCTGCTGCAGTCGATCCGCGTGCTGGCCGACAGCGCCCGCGTGTTCTCCGAGCGTATGGTGAAGGACATCGAGGTGGACAGGCCGCGCCTTGCCGCCCATGTCGACCATGCGCTGCTGCTGGTCACCGCGCTCAATCCTGTGCTGGGTTACGACCGGGTCGCGCAGATCACGAAGACCGCGCTCGAACGGAACATCAGCCCGCGGGATGCGGCCGTCGCGCTGGGCTTCCTGAGCGCCGCGGACTACGACCGGCTGGTTGATCCGTCGGCGATGGCCGGGCTTCCAGGCAAGCCGGTGGCTAGCCGAGCCTGAGCAGCAGTGCCGAAGCGGCGCACACCAGCAGGAGGGGGATGCTGATGCGATGGAACTCGCGCAGTCCGTGCGGCACCTTGGCCAGGCGCAAGGCGATCAGGTTGGCCAGCGACCCCAGCACGCAGCCGAAGCCGCCGACGCTGACGCCGGCCGCCAGCGCCGGCAGGTCGTGCACGTAGTGCTCCAGCAGGATGGCCGCCGGCACGTTGCTGATGAACTGCGAGGCGAGGATCGCGGCGAGGTAGGCACGCCAGCCCTCGGCGATAGTCCATTGGCCGAGCAGCGATGCGACGGCGGGCAGCTCGGCCAGCTGGCGCAGGTCGACGAACATCAGCGCGATGATCGCGAGCAGCGCCCAGTCGACGCCGAGCAGCACGCGCGGGCGCAGCAGCAGGAAGGCACCGAACACCACAGCCAGCCCGGCCGTGAGCCAATGGCGATCGAGCGCGATCACGAAGCCGATGAAGAGCAGGGCAGACAACACAAGCAGCCGCGGCTGCATGGGCGCCGCATCGCCGGCCGGCTTGAGTAGGATCGGCGCGCGCGGCACCAGGAAGCGGATGGCGAGGAAGAGCCAGAACAGCATCAGCGCCACGGTCGGCGCCATCATGCCCATGAAGCCGACGAAGCTCTCGCCCGAGCGATGCCAGAGAAAGAGGTTCTGCGGATTGCCGATCGGCGTGAGCGCGGAGCCCGCGTTGACGGCCAGCGCTTCCAGCACCACCAGCCGCGCCAGCGGCAGATGCGCCTGCGCCGCCAGCACGCGCGTGAGCGGCACCAGCAGGAACAGGCTCACGTCGTTGGTGACCAGCGCCGAGAGCAGCGCCGCGCTCGCGGTGAGCAGAAAGACCAGGCTTCGCAGCTCGGCGGTGCGCGACAGCAGCCGCGCGGCGGCGGCCTGCAGCATCCCGCTCTTCTCCACGCCCCGGGTGATGACGAGCAGGCCGGCGAGCGCGCCGATGGTCTGCCAGTCGACCAATCGCAGGTAGTCCGCCGGCGCACGCGGCCGTGCGATAGCGAACCCGATGGCGACCAGCGCCAGCACCCACAGCAGCGTGTTGCCGCCGCCGTGCACCGGCTCGGCTTCAGCGTGCTGTATCGCGCTCACGCAGCTCGCGCTTGAGCACCTTGCCGATCGCGCTGCGCGGAAGCTCGTCGATGAGCTGCAGGCGCGCGAGGCGCTGGGTCTTGCCGAGCTGCCCATTGGCCCATTGCAGCAGCGCGTCGGCGCCGGTGTCGTCGCCGGCGCGCCGCACCACGAAGGCCACCGGCGTCTCGCCCCATTGCACGGACGGCACGCCGATCACCGCGACATCGGCCACCGCCGCATGGCCGCGCAACACCGCCTCGAGATCGCTCGGGTAGATGTTGAAGCCGCCGCTGATGATCATGTCCTTCTTGCGATCGAAGAGCGTGAGGAAGCCTTCGTCGTCGAAGCGCCCGACATCGCCGGTGCGGATGAATCGCTTGCCCGCGGGATCGAACCATTCGGCCTCGCGCGTCTTCTCCGGCTGGCGGTGGTAGCCGACCATCATGCCGGCCGAATGGCCCACCACTTCGCCGGCCTCGCCGGGTGCAACTTCACGACCGCTTTCGTCGATCAACCGGATGTCGCTGCCCTCGGCCGGCTGGCCGACCGTGTGCAGCTTGTCCGGGTGCAGGTGCGCCTCGAGGATGCAGGTGCCGCCGCCCTCGGTCATGCCGTAGAACTCGATCAGGCCGCCGGGCCAGCGCTTCAGCACGTCGGCCTTCAGCGCCGCGTTGAAAGGCGCGCTGGTGCTGAACTTGAAGCGGAAGCTCGAGAGATCGTGCGCATCGAAGGCCGGATGCGCCATCAGGCGCTGGTACTGCACCGGCACCAGCATCGTGTGCGTCACGCGATGCTGCTCGGCCAGTTTCAGATAGCCGGCCGCGTCGAACTTCGGCATCAGGATCACGCAGCCGCCGTACGCGATGGTCGGAAAGAACACCACCAGCGTGGTGTTGGAGTAGAGCGGCGTCGACAGCAGCGTCACCGTGCCGCGCCCGTATTCGTACTTCGCGCCGCGCCGCACATGGGCCCAGCGCATGCCGTGGCCCTGCACGATGCCCTTGGGCTCGCCGGTGGTGCCCGAGGAATAGATGATGTTGAAGGGCCAGGCGGGCTCCGGCTCGACGGCCGCGGGCCGCTTACCGGCCGGCGCGAGCCAGGCTTCGAGCGCGCGAGCGGCCGCGCAGCCGTCGAGCGCGATGCGCGGGACGCCTGCTGCTGCCGCATCGCCGATCACTTCGGCCGCGGCCGCATCGACGAAGAGGATGCGCGCCTCGGCGTCCTCGATCATCCGCGCCAGGCTGGCGGGGGTGGAGCCGGGCGCCAGCGGCGCGACCGCGACGCCGGCGCGCAGGGCGCCTAGGAACACGGCCGCGTAGTTCACGCTCGACGCGGCACAGACCGCGATCGCATCGCCTGCGCGCAGGCCGTCGCGTTGAAGGCCGGCCGCGATGCGGTCCATTAGCGCGTCGAGCGCGCCGTAGCTCAGCGTGCGTGCCGGATCGACGAGGGCGGGCCGCTCGGGCGATTCATGCGCATGAAATCGGACCTGTTCGGCGATCACTCCGAAGTCGCGGTTCATCGCCGCCTGGAAGTCGGTCATACGTGGTGAGAAGGATGTGGCACGCACAGGATACCGAAGTCCTGGCGGCCAAGGATGCCAACGGCAGGAGGTGATCGGACGCCGGCTTCGGCATCCGCCGCCTCAGCGGTCCGTCTCTCGATACCAGTAGGTCCGTTTGCGTACGTTCTTGATCGGGATGACCGGCTTTTGCGCCCCCAGGCCGGACTTGCCGTCGGCGCCGGAGCCACCGCCGCCGCCGATCAGGAAGGGCAGCTGGCGGTCCGTGCCGCCGACGTTGACCGTGACGATGCCGAAGACGGGCGATGGCGCCAGCCCGCCGCCGTCGAGCACACGGAAGCTCGAAGCGCCGGTGAGGAAGTTCACCGAATAGCTGCGTGCCGTGCCGAGATTGGCCTGGCAAGTGGTGCTGCTGGGAACGATGGGCTGGTTGGTGCCGAAGTAGACCAGGCCGCCGACGGTCGTCGGCGCGTTCACGCCTTTTTCTCCAGCGCCGGCCAGGGTGACGTAGAAGCCGTTGAGCGAGCCGTCGTACGGAATCGTGTTGGTGGCCTTGAACAGCGCCGTCGGCGCGAGGTCGGCGCTGCTGCTGGTGTCGTCGCGCACCGGCGTCCAGCCGCTCGCGCTCATGCCGACCTTGGTGTCCTTGATCATGTAGAAGCGGTTCACGATGCCGTTGGCCTTGTGGGTCAGCAGCGGGTGCTCCCGGTCACCGGTGATGTCGAGCACCACGTCGTAGGTCTTCGTCAGCACCACGTCCGGCGGAAAGAAGAACTTGCGCTTGGTGGCGCCGCTTCCGCCCAGAGCGGCGAGGTGGGTGGCCTGCCAGGTGCTCACGTCGCCGCTGCCGGTGGGCTGAAGGTCCACGCGCCAGATGTTGCCGCCGGTATCGGCCGCATAGAGCCGGTCGATGAGGCCATCGAAGTCGCGATCCACCAGCGTGACGTCGGCGGGGATCGAGTAAGTCATCTCGGCCAGCTTGCAAGGGTTGCCCGTGCAGCTGCTGCCTGCGCCGCCCGGGCCGGCCTGCCACAGCACGTTGCCGGTCACCGCGTCGACGATGAAGATCCCGCGGCCCATGGTGTCGGCGTTGGGCGGCTCGACATCCTCGTTGGTGTCGTAGCCCGCACCGAAGATCAGCACCGGGTTGGCATTGCCCTTGATCATTGCCACCTTCGGCTGGGACCATGTCTGCCCGAGTTCCGCGAAGTTTGTGTCGGCATTGCTGCGCTTCCACATGAACTTGGGGTTCGTGGGATCGCTCACGTCGAGCGCATAGAGCAGGCGGCCGCCGCGGCGTGCCGAGAGGAAGATGTAGGCTTTCCCGGTGGCGCTGTTCTGGTAGACGCTGGGTGCGCCGTCGAAGAAGTAGTTCTTCGGGGTGCCGGTGGTCAAGGTGCCCAGCTTCAGGGTCGGACTGTTTTCGTAGAGCCGCTGCAGGCCCGGGTAGAACTCCGAGGGCACGAAGCTCCACAACTCGCCGCCCGGCGGGATGCTGGTGGTGGCGCCGGTAGCGTCCTTCATGGTGAGGGCGCAGGTCGACGACACCGTGCAGTTGCCCTTGGGCTTGCTGGTGTCGGTGGGGTTGTTCGGCTGATTGCCGTTGATGGCGCGGAACATGCCGTCGTTGGCGCCGTAGAACACCACCACGCCTGTCGTGCCGCCGTAGTTGATCACCGCAGGGCGGGAATGCAGGACGTCGCCGTGCACCGAGCCGCGGATCTTGATGCTGGCGTCGGGCGGGCTGCTCGATTCCCGGCCCGCTGCGGCGTCGCCGGCCGCGTAGGTGTCTTCCCCGCGTACCCAGTTGATCAGGTTGGCCGGGGTCACCTTGCTGTCCGTGATGCCCAGGGCCGTCGAGCTGAGATTCGTGTTGTCGGCCTTGAAGGGCATCGTGCTCAAGGCCGCATTGGCGCTGCAACCGGTGCCGATGCAGGTAAATACGTTGCGCGCGGTGGTGGGCGTCGTGACGGCCGCGGTGGCCGAATAGCTGTCTGTCAGGTACTTGAGCCGAATCTGTTGCCCGACGCCACCCTTCTCGACGACCTGCCCATCCTCCCAGTCGTACCCGTCCTTGGCGCCTTGCTCCTTGAAGGCGTTGAGCCAGAAGCCGCCCTGGGAGTCGGGCAGGGAAGCGATGGACTTGGAGGTCCAGAAGCTCACTGCCGACGGCGAGATGAAGCCCGTGCCCGCTGCGCTCAGTGCCCGGTTGGCGTTGGTGCCGATCGAGTACGTGCCCCAGGAGGCGTCGGCGAGGAACAACTGCGGCGCCGTCGGGTCGCTGATGTCGACGCCGAACTGGTATTGCTTGAGGTTGCCCTGCCAGCGCGGGTTGACGTCGCCGTCGGGGCGGAACATGCCCATGTAGATCTGGTTGAGGTAGGTGCCTTGCGTGTTGGCGCTCACCGGCAGCACCGGTGCCGCGAACACGCTGTTGACGGCCTGCACCTCGTTGAAGACCTGGCCGATGGCGTCGATCAGGGCCTGGACGTTTCCGAGCTCGACCAGGAAATACTTTCCGCCACCCTGGTTGGCCATGCTGACCATGAGCTGTTCGTAGTCGGGATTGCTGCCATCGCTGAGGATGATGGTGTAGGTCGTGATCCCCGGGTACGTTGTCGCAAGATTGGGCGAGCTGCCCGTGTACATGAAGTTCGCCCATTCGTCCGCATAGTCGCTGCGGTACTTGCCGGAGGCCGTCTTGGAGGAAAGCTGCGACTTCCAGCCCGGCAGCGCCAATTGCGCAGGCAGTGCGCTCAGGCCTGCTGCGGTCTGCAAGGCCGTGCCGCCCAGGTTGCCGCCGTCCTGCGGCTTCTGGTTGCTGGTGGCGAGCGTGATGTAGAGAACGAAGTTCCTGCCGCAGGCTTGCTGGTTCGCCAGCCCCGGGTAGCTGGTGCCCGAGAGGCCGGTCTTGCCCTGGTAGAAGGCCCACGCTTCCTGCATCGCCTGCGCGATCTGGTTGTTGTTGCCCTTGTCGTCGCTGAGACTCAGCGCCTCGATGCGCCGCAGCATCTTGCCGACGCCCTTGCTGTTGTCGGAGCTGGCGCCGTCCATGAGAAGCAGCGAGCCGGGCGCCGGCGATGCGGCGGGCAGGACGAAGGTGCCGCCGTCGGTGGGGCCCCCCGGGAAGTACATCAAGCCCAGATTGATGTTGCCGTTGAGTGCGGCGTTGCTCCCGATCTTGGAGACCGCGCTGTGCAGGCCGCATTGTTCGAAGCCGAGGTTCTTGTTCGGGTCGTTGACCGTCAGGGATGGGCATGTGAAGCTCGAACTGGCACTGGCCGCCGCCGCGTTGTCGAGAATGATCAGCATGTTCGGGGCGCCACCGCCGGATGTGCCCTGGTAGATGTCGATGTCCTCGGCCCGTACCGCGGCGCTGGCCAGGGTCAGCAGGGCCAAGGCACCCAGTTGCGAAAATTGTGAGGGGCGCATCGGTCCTACTCCTGATTGATCAGCATGCGGCGCCAACGGCCACGCGCACGGCGATGCCCTGGTGCACGGTCGGGGCCGACTCCGTGCTCCCGGGCGGCGTGGCGGTGGCATTGACTTCCCAGTTCGAGTTCGAGCACAGCGAATTGCCGCTCGCGCCCGAGCCGACGATGCCCGTGTTCTGCGAAGCGCCGCTGGCATAGCAGGGCTGGTCGTCCGTGTTGGTGGCGTCCAGCTCGCTCAGCTTGATCGGCTTGACACCAGTGCAAAGTGGCGCCGGCACTTCGACGGTGTAGGCCGAGCCGGCCTGGCCGCTGTTGTTGATGTCTATCACCGACGTGCTGGGCGTCGGCAGCGAAGTGAAGTCGGTGCTGATCGTGCTCTCGATCGCCTGCTGCGCCGCCGCGCCGGCCTCCTTCTGGGTCTGCATGTTGCCGACCAGCTTGGTGTTGACGTTGACGGCCTTGATGGACGAAACGACGATCAGCGTGATCACCATCAGAAAGATCATCGAGACCAGCAAGGTGGCGCCTGCCTGCATGCGCGGCGCGGCGCTGCGCCTGGAGCGGTTCATGGTGTTTCCCTCTGGCCGGAGCTGTTGTACAGGCGCGCGACCGTGCTGTAGACGTGGCGCTTGATGCCGTCGTTGAAGGGGCCTGCGGTCGGCGCGGCCAGCCCCATGCCGTAGGTTCTGGCGTCCGTCCAGCCGCCGCTGGGCTCGGTATTGCGCGCCAGCACGTGAATGCGAATGGCCATCACGTTGGCCCAGTTGGTCGTCGCCACGGTCCAGTCGTAGGCCGGCGTGGTTTGCGGGCACACCGCGACGGCGATTTCCGTCGCCGGCGGGCTGGCCGGATTGCTGGTGTAGCAGTCCGGGGAGCCGTTGGCGTCCATGTCGATTCCGTAGTCGAGCTGCAGGTTCTCGATGCCTTCGACCAGCGGGGTGATCTTCATCTCGCCGTTCAGGTACTCGGCCATCTTGAGGGTGGGAATGGTGTCGGTGCCGCACACATTGCAGGTGCTCACGAAGTACACGTGCTGCACGATCTTGCGCAGTGGCGCAAGATTGCTCGGCAGACAGCTCTTCTGCATCAGCGGGAAGCTGGCCGCAGAGGCGCCGGCTGCAGCCGCAAAGGGCAGCGTGTCGTTCGAGCAGGTGGAAACCTGCAGGTAGGCCTCGGCCGCGACTGCCGACGCGGGACTCACGACGTTGGTGCTGACGCGCGTGACGATCAACATGGCGGTGCCCGCCATGACATTGCTGATGCAGCTCGGCGTGCTGCTCAGTCCGTAGATCGGCAGGGGAACAGTGGAGGTGCCCGGGCTCGTCATTGCAAAGTAGCCGAGGGCGGCGACGTTCGTGGGGCAGGCCACCGGTGCCACGGTCGCGAAAGCGGTGCTCGAGGAAGCGCCGACGAAACCGGCCATCTGGATGTCTTCACTGAGCACCTGGAGTGCGTAGCGGCCGTTTTCGATCTGGCGCCCGGTCTTGTCGAGCTCGGAGCGCGAGCCCACGGTCGAGACCAGCAAGCTGATCAGGCCGATCATCAGGAACAGGCCGAGCGTGATGGCCACCATCAGCTCGACCAGCGTGAAGCCGCGGTTGTGCCGCCGGTAGCCGGAATGCATGCGCGCTCTCACGACAACGCCCCGATCCGCACCTTGGTCGTAACCACCCGGTGCAACTTCTCGTCGCCGTAGGCTCCGTTACCGCAGGGAAACGCGGTGCTGCCATCGGTCAGGGTCGGCGCGGCCGTCTTGACCAGGCCTTGCCACGACACGGCGATCAGATAGATGTTGTTGGCGGCATCGTCGAGGGTCACGCAGCCGATCGCTCCGATCATGGCGCCGAGTTTGGCGCCCGACTGGGTTTCGGCCTGGCCATTGATCAAGTCTTTCCAGGCCGTGAGATCGGCAGCAACCTGGGTTTGCTGCTGCACGTTGCCGGCGGTGCAGGCCGGCACGGTGGTGCTGGTCGCGCTCAACTGCACGCCGGTGGCGCCATTCGAATAGCAGCTCGCGACCTTCCGGTTCGCATTGAGGCGATCGGCCATGTCCTGCACGAGCTGCAAGGCCTTGATCCGCTGGTAGGCCTCCATCTCGGCAACGTTGGCGCGGCTGCTCACGCCTGCCAGGCCGAGCAACCCGAAGAGCAGGATCACCAGCGTGATCAGGACTTCGATCAGTGCGACCCCATGCTGGGGGGCGGCCATGCGGCACGCGCGAGCCGGAATGCGCGGCGGCATCTAGCAAGCCCCCATGCTGCTGCTTGGCAGGCCACTCAGCCCGATGGAGATGCAGCGCGAATTGACGCCTGCCATGGCGGGCGACGGCGCGATGGTGAACTTGGTGCTCGTGGTCACGGTGCGGCCGTCCTTGCCATAGGTGATGACGTCAAGGTCGCTCGAGTCGCTGATGGCGAGGTTCTTGAAGGCCTGCTGGCTGTGGAAGACGTTGGTACCTTCCTTCACTGTCCAGCCTTCATCCCAGGCGCCGCCTGTCTTCGTCAGATCGACGCTGCGATTGCGGGTCACGGCTTCGCTGCGAGCGAGCGTGAGCGCCGCCATCAAGTCGAAGGAAACGTTGCGGATGCGCTGGTTCGCAACGAAGGCGCGAAACGAGGGCAGCGCAAGAGCAGCGAGGACGCCCATCACCGTGATCACGGTGACCAGTTCGATCAGGGTGAAGCCGCGCACGTGGCGGCGCGTGCGGCGACGGCTTACCAGCATCCCGGAGCTCCGCTGGTGCCAGACGCGCCCTTCGCTCCCGCTTCGTCGATGGTCAGATTCGCGCAGGCGGAGTCCCTGGCGAGCTGACCGCCGATCGGCGTGGCGGTGATCGTGAATCCCGGCAGTGTCGTGCCGGTCTTGGGGGCCGTCGCGATGGTGTAGTTGGACGACACATTCGACGGAGGTGGATAGTTCAACGCAGCCAGATTCGGGGCGTAGATCCGCGCGTCCAAAAGGTAGCGCTGCTGCAGGTTGCTGAGCTCGAGCATGTAGCCCTGGGCGGCCGATCGATTAGAACGAACGATGTAATTGGTGTACGAGGGATAGGCGATCGCTGCCAGGATGGCGACGATCGCCACCGTCACCATCAACTCGATCAGGGTGAAGCCACGCGATTGCCGTCGCCCATTGCAGCGCGCACGCCGGCTTGGCAGCGTGAATGCAGTCGACGGCAGTTCCAGAAACTGATGCATGGAGGCCAATCCCTTCGAGCGCCCAGAAATTTCAAAACGTGACTGTATGGTAACAATGTGAAAAATTCACATTCGACGATCGCTCATGCGCGAGAAGGCTTTTCGCGCACAAGTTCACGCCTGGGCAGGGCCAGTGAAGGCGCAGCCTTCGGGGCCTGCCAAATGGACGAAAAACGAGGCGCGCACGCACAGGCCACGGCGCACGCGATCTGCTCGCGCCTCGAGAATCCGCAGTGGGTTTTTTACGTTGAGCAGGCCGAGTGCGCAAGGCACTTGCTGGCACTGGCGTGTGAGGCGTGTGCGCTCGCGCGCTGAAGCCCCCGGGCAGGCTTGCGCCCGAGGCCTAGACCCCGGCCGCGTGGGCCTGCTGGTCGGCGTGGTAGCTGCTGCGCACCATCGCGCCGACCGCCGCATGGCTGAAGCCCATCTTGTAGGCCTCTTCCTCGAACATCTTGAAGGTGTCCGGGTGCACGTAGCGGCGCACCGGCAGGTGGCTGCTGCTGGGCGCAAGGTACTGGCCGATGGTCAGCATGTCGATGTCGTGCGCGCGCATGTCGCGCATGACCTGCAGGATCTCTTCGTCGGTTTCTCCGAGGCCGACCATGATGCCGCTCTTGGTCGGCACCTCGGGATGCAGGGCCTTGAACTTCTTCAAGAGGTTGAGGCTGAACTGGTAGTCGCTGCCCGGGCGCGCTTCCTTGTAGAGGCGCGGCGCGGTCTCGAGGTTGTGGTTCATCACGTCGGGCGGCGCGGCCTTGAGGATCTCGAGCGCGCGGTCGTCGCGGCCGCGGAAGTCGGGCACCAGGATCTCGATCTGGGTTTGCGGCGAGAGCTCGCGGATGTTGCGGATGCAGTCGACGAAGTGCTGGCTGCCGCCGTCGCGCAGGTCGTCGCGGTCGACGCTGGTGATCACCACGTACTTGAGGCGCAGCTTGGCGATGGTCTTCGCGAGGTTGAGCGGCTCGTCCTTGTCCAGCGGATCGGGCCGGCCGTGGCCGACGTCGCAGAAGGGGCAGCGCCGTGTGCACTTGTCGCCCATGATCATGAAGGTGGCCGTGCCGTTGCCGAAGCACTCGCCGATGTTGGGGCAGGAGGCTTCCTCGCACACCGTGTGCAGGTTGCTCTCGCGCAGGATCTGCTTGATCTCGTAGAAGCGGGTGGTCGGGCTGCCGGCCCTGACGCGGATCCAGTCGGGCTTCTTGAGCACTTCGCCCTGCTGGATCACCTTGACGGGGATGCGCGACAGCTTGGCCGCGGCCTTCTGCTTGGCCAGGGGGTTGTAGCTTTCGGGACCTTGGGCATCGCGGACGACTTCGAGGGTGCTCATGGCTTCTCTTGAGTGGGGCTCAAGGCGCGAGGTAGGCGGCCAGCTTGTTGGCCAGCACCTGCGCGGCTTCGTCCCAGGTTGTTTGAACGCCGATTGTAGAAAGATCGACGGTTTCGAGCCCTGCGTAGCCGCAGGGGTTGATGCGCGAGAAGGGTTCCAGGTCCATCGCGACGTTGAGCGCGACGCCGTGGTAGGTGCAATGGCGGCTGACCTTGATGCCCAGCGCGGCGATCTTGCCCAGGCCGCGGAAGGGGTCGGCGGGTTGCGTCGGGCCGGTCAGTGCGGCATGCGAAAACGGGTCGTCAAGCCGCACATAGATACCCGGCGCGCCGCCCACGCGGTGGCCGGTGACGCCGAAGTGCGCCAGCGTGCGGATCACTGACTCCTCGATGCGAAAGACGTATTCCTTCACGTAGTAGCCGGCGCGCCGCAGATCGACCAGCGGATAAGCCACCACCTGGCCGGGGCCGTGGTAGGTCACCTGGCCGCCGCGGTCGGTCTGCACGACGGGGATGTCGCCGGGGTTCAGCACATGGTCGGCCTTGCCCGCCAGGCCCTGGGTGTAGACCGGAGGGTGCTCGCAGATCCAGAGCGTATCGGTGGTGTCGGGCGTGCGCTCCCGCGTCGCCTGCTGCATCGCCGCGTAGGTCGGCGCGTAGGCGACGCGGCCGAGCCACACGGCCTCGAGCGCTTTGCTCAGAGCACCACCTTGACCATCGGATGCGCGGACAGCGCCATGTAGATGGCGTCGAGCTGCTCGCGGCTGGTGGCAGTGACGGTGATGGTCACGCCGAGGTAGTTGCCGGCCTTGCTGTTGCGCAGTTCGATGGTGCTGGCGTCGAAGTTCGGATCGAACTGCTCGGCGATCAGCGTGACCGCATGCACGAAGCCATCGGCCTTGACGCCCATGACCTTGATCGGAAACTGCGAGGGGTACTCGATCAGCGACTCCTTGCGTGCGTCGATCGGTGGGGTGTCGGGGGCTGTGCTCATGCAGGAACTCCTTGCTCTTGTGCGCTGCGCTCGATGGCCCTCTGGTAGCCCGCATGCAGCGCCTGGAAGACCGGGCCGGGACGCCCCGATCCGATCGTCTGGCCGTCGAGCGTGACCACCGGCAGCACTTCCTTGCTGGCCGAGGACAGCAGCAGTTCGTCGGCGCCGAAGACTTCGTCGCGTGCAATGCGGCGCAGCGAGAAGGGGATGTCCGCCTCGGCGCAGATGCGCTCGATCAACCCGTAGCGGATGCCGGCCAGCACCAGCTCGTCCTTGGGCGGTCCATAGACCGTGCCGTCCTTCACCACCCAGACGTTGCTCGACGAGGCCTCGCTGAGCCAGTCGCCGCGGAACATGATGGTCTCGGCCGCGCCGGCCTCGACGCTGATCTGCCGCGCCAGCACCGCGCCCAGCAGGCTGGTGCTCTTGATGTGGGCTTTCTGCCAGCGGAAGTCGTGTGCGCTCACGCAAGCGACGCCCCTGGCGCGCGCCGCATCGGACACCGGCTTCATCGGGTTCAGCATGACGAAGACGGTGGGCACGAGACCCTGCACCATCGCATGCTCGCGCGGGGCCACGCCGCGCGTGACCTGGATGTAGATGGCCTGCACGGCCGCGCGCTCGGAAGGCGGGCTGGCCTCGACGAGACGCATCGCAATCGCGTGCCACTGCCCATGCGTCAACGGATTGGCGATGCGCAGCTCGCCCAGCGAGCGGTCCAGCCGCGCCATGTGTTCCTCGAAGCAGAAAGGCACGCCGCCATAGACCGGCACCACTTCATAGACGCCGTCGCCGAAGATGAAGCCGCGGTCGAGCACGCTGACCTTGGTGTCGGAGAGCGGCGCGTAGCTGCCGTCGAGGTAGCAGAGGGAGTCGGGGAGGGCGTCGGCGATCGGGTGCATAAGAGATTATGGTGGGGGCACTCCCGTGCTTTCCAACGTCTCGCGCTTGCCGCAGCGCGGGGCAAGGATGTTTTGCGAGCTCGGCCCGGAACATGGCGGAGAGCCATGGGTTTTTACTTATAATCAATGGCTTTGTAGAAATTCTGGGTCGTCATCCGGGCTTCATTCGAAATGAAAACAATCGCCCGCGATGTGAGAGACAGGGAAGTCCGAGAGGACGCTCAAGACCCGGATGCTGACTTCAAGCCGTTGACCGCCGAAGAGGCCCAGCGGCTGCGCGAAAAGAAGCCGTCGATCTCGCCCTGGCGCGTGATCGCGGTTCAGGTCGGAGCGGGGCTGCTGGTGGCGTTGGCCGCCTGGGGCCTGACAGGGAGGCAAAATCTGGGGTGGTCCGCCGGATACGGCGCACTGGCAGTGGTCATTCCCGCTGCGGTGTTCGCGCGGGGGCTCACCGGAAGGTTCTCTTCCCTGAATCCGGGCACTGCGGTGTTCGGATTCTTTTTGTGGGAAATGGTCAAGATGGCCTTGACGGTGGCGATGCTGATCGCCGCGCCAAGGCTGGTAACGGCGCTGAGCTGGCCGGCGATGCTGGTGGGCTTGGTGGTGACAATGAAGGCGGCGTGGGTGGCGGTGATGCTGGCTCCCAGGCGCTTGAAACTTAAAGACGAGTAACGGATGGCTGCTGAAAACGCTGCGGAACATGGTCAGACCGCTGGTGAATACATCGTTCACCACTTGACGCATCTTCAGAGCTCCAAGCCGGCAGGTGTTGCCGACTTCTCGGTTTTCAACTTCGACTCCCTGTTCTTCTCGATCCTGCTCGGCGTGCTGGGCTGCTGGGTGCTGTGGTTGGCCGCGCGCAAGGCGACCTCGGGCGTCCCGGGCCGCTTCCAGGCCGCGGTCGAGATCCTGATCGAAGTGGTCGACCAGCAGGCCAAGGGCATCGTCCACAACGCCAACAGCCGCAAGTTCGTCGCGCCGCTGGCGCTGACCATCTTCGTGTGGATCTTCATGCTCAATGCGATGGACCTGTTCCCGGTCGATCTGTTCCCGGCGATCTGGGGCTGGATCTTCGGCGTGGCCGGCGGCGACCCGCATCATGCCTACCTGCGCGTCGTTCCCACCGCCGACCTGTCGGTCGCCATGGGCATGTCGGTCTCGGTGCTGCTGATCTGTCTCTTCTACAACATCAAGATCAAGGGCCTCGGCGGCTGGATTCACGAGCTGTTCACCGCGCCCTTCGGCAATCACTGGGCGCTCTACCCCTTCAACTTTGCGATGCAGCTGATCGAGTTCATCGCCAAGACTGTGTCGCACGGCATGCGTCTGTTCGGCAACATGTACGCCGGCGAACTGATCTTCCTGCTCATCGCACTGATGGGCGGCGCCTGGACGCTGTCGGCCACGGGCGTGTTCCTGGCGCTGGGCCACATCATCGCGGGCACCGCGTGGGCCATCTTCCACATCCTGATCATCACGCTGCAGGCCTTCGTGTTCATGATGCTGGCGTTGGTGTACGTGGGCCAGGCGCACGATCACCACTGATCCGCTCTTTTAGTTTTTCGTTTTTTCTTTTCTCTTCAACCAAAGTCCTCTAGGAGTCATCATGGAAGTTATTAGCTTTGTTGCACTGGCCGCCGGCCTGATCATCGGTCTGGGCGCTGTGGGCGCATGTATCGGCATCGGCATCATGGGCAGCAAGTACCTCGAGTCGGCCGCACGCCAACCCGAGCTCATGGGCGAACTCCAAACCAAGATGTTCCTGCTGGCCGGTCTGATCGACGCCGCGTTCATTATCGGTACCGGTATCGCGCTGTGGTTCGCAACGGCCAACCCGTTCCTCTCGCAAATCGCCAACCTGCCGAAGTAATCGGGTCCAGGCTTTCTCGTCGAACCCCTGTCGTTCCTCGGGGAGCGGCTTCGGATTCAATCCCACAGAGAGGGTAAAAAGTGAGCATTACCGGTACCCTGATCGTCCAGATGATCGTGTTCCTGATTCTTGTCGGGTTCACGATGAAGTTCGTGTGGCCGCCGATCGCCAAGGCGCTGGATGAGCGTGCCCAGAAGATCGCCGATGGCCTGGCTGCTGCCGACAAGGCCAAGGCCGCGCTGTCCGATGCGGACAAGCGGGTGGAAGTCGAACTGGGCAAGGCGCGCAACGAGTCCGCGCAACGTCTTGCCGATGCCGAACGTCGTGCGCAGGCCATCGTTGAAGAGGCCAAGGCCCGTGCCACGGAAGAAGGCAACAAGATCGTCGTCGCCGCTCGCGCCGAAGCCGAGCAGCAGGCCGTGAAGGCGCGCGAGGTGCTGCGCGAGCAGGTTGCCGCGCTGGCCGTCAAGGGCGCCGAGCAGATCCTGCGCAAGGAAGTGAATCCGGCCGTGCACGCCGATTTGCTCGCCCGCCTGCAGACCGAACTCTGATCAAAGCCATGGCAGAACTCGCCACCATTGCACGTCCCTACGCCGAAGCGCTTTTCAAGGCGTCGTCGTCGGACCTGGCAGGCGCCGGCGCCTGGCTCGAAAAAGTCGCCGCCATCGCCGCCAGCCCGGAGCTCCAGCAGTTCGCGGACAACCCCAAGGTCACGCCCGAGCAGGTGCTGGACGTGATCGCCGGCGCGTACGGCTCGGCGCTGCCGCCCGCCGCCAACAACTTCCTGATGGCCCTGCTCGAGAACGGGCGCTTTTCCGCGCTGCCGGAAATCGCGAAGCAGTTCCGGGCCCTGGCGAATGCGCAAAGCGGTTCGTCCGATGCCGTGGTGTACAGCGCCTTCCCGATTGATGCCACGGCGCTGAATGGCGTTGCTGCGGCGCTCGAGAAGCGCTTCGGCCGCAAGCTGCAGGTCACGGTCCAGCAGGAGCCGGCACTGATCGGCGGCATTCGTGTGGTGGTCGGCGACGAGGTGCTCGACACTTCCGTCAAAGCGCGCCTTGAACAAATGAAAGTTGCGCTGGCAGCCTGAGGCCGCCAGCCCCCTTAAAGAAAGAAGGAAAGAGTCATGCAACTCAATCCCGCAGAAATTTCCGAACTGATCAAGAGCCGCATCGAAGGCCTCGGCGTCAGCGCGAACATCCGCAACGAGGGCACCGTGGTGTCGGTGACCGACGGCATCGTGCGCGTGCACGGCCTGTCGGACGCGATGCAGGGCGAAATGCTCGAGTTCCCGCCCACGGCGGACGGCACGCCGTCCTTCGGCCTGGCGCTGAACCTCGAGCGCGACTCGGTCGGCGCCGTGATTCTGGGCGAGTACGAGCACATCTCGGAAGGCGACACCGTCAAGTGCACGGGCCGCATCCTGGAAGTGCCGGTCGGCCCCGAGCTCATCGGCCGCGTGGTCAACGCGCTGGGCCAGCCGATCGACGGCAAGGGTCCGATCAACGCCAAGATGACCGACGTGATCGAGAAGGTCGCCCCGGGCGTGATCGCCCGCAAGTCGGTCGACCAGCCGATGCAGACTGGCCTCAAGTCCATCGACTCGATGGTGCCGATCGGCCGCGGCCAGCGCGAGCTGATCATCGGCGACCGCCAGACCGGCAAGACCGCGGTGGCGATCGACGCGATCATCAATCAGAAGGGTCAGAACATGACCTGCGTCTACGTCGCGATCGGCCAGAAGGCTTCGTCGATCAAGAACGTGGTGCGCGCGCTGGAACAGGCCGGTGCGATGGACTACACCATCGTCGTGGCCGCCTCGGCTTCCGAATCGGCCGCCATGCAGTACGTGAGCGCGTATTCGGGCTGCACGATGGGCGAGTACTTCCGCGACCGCGGCCAGGACGCGCTAATCGTCTATGACGACCTGTCCAAGCAGGCCGTGGCCTACCGCCAGGTCTCGCTGCTGCTGCGCCGCCCGCCGGGCCGCGAAGCCTACCCCGGCGACGTGTTCTATCTCCACAGCCGTCTGCTCGAACGTGCCGCTCGCGTGAACGAAAAGTACGTTGAAGATTTCACCAAAGGTGAAGTCAAGGGCAAGACCGGTTCGCTGACCGCGCTGCCGATCATCGAAACCCAGGCCGGCGACGTGTCCGCTTTCGTTCCGACCAACGTGATCTCGATCACCGACGGCCAGATCTTCCTGGAAACCAACCTGTTCAACGCCGGCATCCGTCCCGCCATCAATGCCGGTATTTCGGTGTCGCGCGTGGGTTCGGCAGCGCAGACCAAGGTCATCAAGGCCCAGTCCGGTGGTATCCGTACCGACCTCGCGCAGTACCGTGAACTCGCGGCCTTCGCGCAGTTTGCTTCCGACCTCGACGAAGCCACCCGCAAGCAGCTCGACCGCGGCGCCCGCGTGACCGAACTGCTGAAGCAGGCCCAGTACAGCCCGCTGCCCATCTCGCTGATGGGTGCCTCGCTGTTCGCGGTGAACAAGGGCTTCCTGGACGACATCGACGTGAAGAAGCTGCTGTCGTTCGAACACGGCCTGCACCAGTTCCTCAAGTCCAGCCACGCCCCCTTGCTCGACAAGATCGAGCAGGCCAAGGCGATCGACAAGGACACCGAGGCCGAGCTGACGGCCGTCGTCACGGCGTTCAAGAAGTCGTTCGCCTGATCGACCACGCAAGGAGCCCCAATGGCAGCTGGTAAGGAAATCCGCGGCAAGATCAAATCGGTGGAGAACACCAAGAAGATCACCAAGGCCATGGAAATGGTGGCCGCGTCGAAGATGCGCAAGGCGCAGGAACGCATGCGCGCGGCCCGCCCCTACAGCGAGAAGATCCGCAGCATCGCGGCCAACCTCGGCCAGGCGAACCCGGAGTACACGCACGCCTTCATGAAGGTCAACGACGTGAAGGCCGCCGGCTTCATCGTCGTGACGACCGACAAAGGCCTGTGCGGCGGCATGAACACCAACGTGCTGCGCGTCGTGACGACCAAGCTGCGCGAGCAGCAGTCGGCCGGCGTCGCCGTCGAGGCGGTGGCGATCGGCAACAAGGGCCTGGGCTTTCTGAACCGCATCGGCGCCCGCGTGGTCTCGCATGTCACCCAGCTGGGCGACACGCCGCACCTCGACAAGCTGATCGGCCCGGTCAAGGTGCTGCTCGACGCGTACGCCGAGGGCAAGCTCAGCGCGGTCTACCTCTGCTACACCAAGTTCATCAACACGATGCGCCAGGAGTCGGTGGTCGAGCAGCTGCTGCCGCTGGCCGCCGAGTCGATGAAGATGGAAAAGGGCCAGCACTCGTGGGACTACATCTACGAGCCCGATGCCCAGAGCGTGATCGACGAACTGCTGGTGCGCTACGTCGAGTCGCTGGTGTACCAGGCCGTGGCCGAGAACATGGCGTCGGAACAGTCGGCGCGCATGGTCGCCATGAAGTCCGCCACCGACAACGCCGGCAACGTGATCGACGAACTCAAGCTGGTCTACAACAAGACCCGCCAGGCCGGCATCACCAAAGAGCTGTCGGAGATCGTTTCGGGCGCTGCGGCGGCCGCAGGCGTCTGAAGACCTTCGGTCCTTCGACCTCAACCAGATTTAATTTTTACCGGAGCAGATGATGGCTCAAGCAAATACAGCGCAAGGCAAGATCGTTCAATGTATCGGGGCCGTGGTCGACGTGGAATTCCCGCGCGACCAGATGCCCAAGGTGTACGACGCGCTGCAATACGAAGGCGGCACGCTGACCCTCGAGGTGCAGCAGCAGCTCGGCGACGGCGTGGTGCGCACCATTGCGCTCGGCTCGTCCGACGGCCTGCGCCGCGGCCTCGTCGTGACCAACACCGGCGCGCCGATCACCGTGCCCGTCGGCAAGGCGACGCTCGGCCGCATCATGGACGTGCTCGGTCGCCCGATCGACGAGCGCGGCCCGGTCGGCCAGGAAGTCACCGCTTCGATCCACCGCAAGGCGCCGGCCTACGACGAGCTCTCGCCGTCGACTGACCTGCTGGAAACCGGCATCAAGGTGATCGACCTGGTCTGCCCCTTCGCCAAGGGCGGCAAGGTGGGCCTGTTCGGCGGCGCCGGCGTCGGCAAGACCGTGAACATGATGGAACTCATCAACAACATCGCCAAGGCCCACTCGGGTCTGTCGGTGTTCGCCGGCGTGGGTGAGCGTACCCGCGAAGGCAACGACTTCTATCACGAGATGTCCGACTCGGGCGTGGTGAACCTCGAGAACCTCGGCGAGTCGAAAGTGGCCATGGTCTACGGCCAGATGAACGAGCCCCCGGGCAACCGTCTGCGCGTGGCGCTGACCGGCCTGACCATCGCCGAATCCTTCCGCGACGAGGGCCGCGACGTGCTCTTCTTCGTCGACAACATCTACCGCTACACGCTGGCCGGTACCGAAGTGTCGGCTCTGCTGGGCCGCATGCCTTCCGCCGTGGGCTACCAGCCGACGCTGGCCGAGGAAATGGGCCGCCTGCAGGAACGCATCACCTCGACCAAGGTCGGCTCGATCACTTCCATCCAGGCCGTGTACGTGCCGGCGGACGACTTGACCGACCCGTCGCCCGCCACCACCTTCGCCCACCTGGACTCCACCGTGGTGCTGTCGCGCGACATCGCTTCGCTCGGTATCTACCCCGCCGTGGACCCGCTCGATTCGACCTCGCGCCAGCTCGACCCGCACGTGGTCGGCGAAGAGCACTACAACGTGGCCCGCGCCGTGCAAGGCACGCTGCAGCGCTACAAGGAACTGCGCGACATCATCGCGATTCTGGGCATGGACGAACTGGCTCCGGACGACAAGCTGGCCGTGGCCCGCGCCCGCAAGATCCAGCGTTTCCTGTCGCAGCCCTTCCACGTGGCCGAAGTGTTCACCGGCTCGCCGGGCAAGTACGTGCCGCTGGCCGAAACCATCCGCGGCTTCAAGATGATCGTGAACGGCGAAGCCGACCACCTGCCGGAACAAGCGTTCTACATGGTGGGCGGGATCGACGAGGCGTTCGAAAAGGCCAAGAAGGTCGCCTAAGGCGGCATAGGAATCCAGATGGCAAACACCATTCACGTCGACGTGGTCAGTGCCGAGGAGTCCATCTTCTCGGGCGAGGCCAAGTTCGTCGCACTGCCCGGCGAAGCCGGCGAGCTCGGCATCTATCCGCGCCACACGCCGCTGATCACGCGCATCCGTCCGGGTGCGGTGCGCATCGAGACGGCCGACGGCGGCGAGGAATTCGTCTTCGTGGCCGGCGGCATCCTGGAAGTGCAGCCCAGCACGGTGACCGTGCTGTCCGACACCGCCATCCGCGGCAAGGACCTCGACGACGAGAAGGCCAACGTGGCCAAGGCCGCCGCCGAGGAAGCGCTCAAGAACGCCAGGAGCGACATCGACATCGCGATGGCGCAATCGGAACTGGCCGTGATGGCCGCGCAGATCGCCGCACTCCGCAAATACCGCCAAAAAAAGTAAGGCAGCAGTGCTGTCCTTCGAAAGAGCCGCCTTCGGGCGGCTTTTTTCACGTCCTTCGGTCTTAATCAGGTCGAAGTTCAATCTTGTTCGGCTGAAGCCCAGCGCCTAGTATTCGCCTTCGCCCCGGTCCGTAGAGGCCGCAGGGTAACGAAGAACGAACACTGGAGACAAAGCTTGGGCACCTGGAGCGGCCTCACTGCCGACGAGATGCGGCTGCTGGAGACGACCTTCTGGTCGGCCGGCGGCTCGCGCCATGGCATGGCCGAAAAGCTGGGCTTCTCCAAGAGCAAGGCCAACGCGCTGATCGCCGGCCTGGTCGAGCAGGGCCTCTTGGCCGAGGCCGGCCTGCAGCGCTCCTCCGGTGGCCGCCGGGCCGAGAACCTCCAGCTCCATGCGGGCCTCGGCGTGCTGGTCGGGGTGGACATCGGCGCCACCAGCCTCGACGTCGCGGTGCTGCGGCCCGACCTCACGGTGCTGGCCCAGCATGCGGAGCCGGCCGACGTGCGCGAAGGCCCCGGCGTGGTGCTGGCCCGCGTGCGCGTGCTGATGCGCGAGCTGCTGAGCCGATGCGGCTTCGACGCGAAGCAGGTGATCGGCATCGGCATCGGCGTGCCGGGCCCGGTCAACTTCGAGATCGGCCAGCTCGTGAACCCGCCGCTGATGCCGGCCTGGGACAGCTTCTCGATCCGCGACTACCTGCGCGAGGACTACGCGGCGCCGGTCTTCGTCGACAACGACGTGAACCTGATGGCGCTCGGCGAACTCTGGCGCCTGAAGCGCTCGCTCTCCAACTTCCTCGTCATCAAGATCGGCACCGGCATCGGCTGCGGCATCGTGTGCCACGGCGAGGTGTACCGCGGTGCCGCGGGCTCAGCCGGCGACGTGGGCCACATCTGCGTCGACCAGGAAGGCCCGCGCTGCCATTGCGGCAATGTCGGTTGCGTCGAGGCGATGGCGGCCGGCCCGGCCATCACGCGCATGGCGGTACAGGCTGCGGAAGCCGGCGAGAGCGCCGCGCTGGCCGAGCGGCTG
Source organism: Variovorax sp. CF079 (assembly GCF_900101545.1). Lineage (GTDB taxonomy): Bacteria > Pseudomonadota > Gammaproteobacteria > Burkholderiales > Burkholderiaceae_C > Variovorax. The sequence continues at coordinate 54,327 of NZ_FMZU01000006.1, forward strand.
CGCGCGCAGGGCCGCATCGATGCCATCGATGTCGGCCAGGCCAGCCGTGCCGGCGATGCGGCGGCCAACGCGATCGTACAGCGCGCCGGCAACCTGATCGGCCAGATGCTGGCGTCGATCGTGAACTTCTTCAATCCCTCGCACGTGTTCATCGGCGGCGGCATCACGCACATTGGACCGCTGTTCCTCGCGGCCCTGCGCCAGAGCGTGTACCAGCGCTCGCTCGCGCTCTCGACACGGCATCTCGAGATCCAGTACACGCCGCTGGGCACGCAGGCCGGGCTGATCGGCGCCGGCGTGCTGGCCATGCACGAGACGCTGAAGGTTCGCGGGGTCGCGCCATGACGCAGCAGCAGCCCAAGCGCAGCGTCGCCGTCGAATTCGACAAGGTCGTGAAGGCCTTCGGCCCGGTGCAGGTGCTGCACGGCGTGAGCTTCGCCATCGAACCGGGCCGCGTGTACGGCCTGCTCGGCGAGAACGGTGCGGGCAAGTCCACGCTGATGAAGATCCTTGCCGGCTACGAATCGATCACCGGTGGCGTCGTGCGCGTGAACGGCGAGCCGCAGCACTTCGGCAGTTCGCGCGATGCGGAAGCGCTCGGCATCGTGCTGATCCACCAGGAGTTCAACCTGGCCGAAGACCTGAGCGTGGCGCAGAACATCTTCCTCGGCCACGAAAAGAGAAAAGGCTGGTTGCTCGACGACGTTGCGATGGAGCGCGAAGCGGCGACTGCGCTCGCCGCAGTGGGCCTCCAGGTCGACCCGCGCACCAAGGTGCGCCGCCTGATCGTCGCCGAGAAGCAGCTGGTCGAGATTGCCAAGGCGGTCTCGCGCCACGCGCGCCTGCTCGTCATGGACGAGCCGACCGCCACGCTCACGCCCGGCGAGACCGAGCGTCTGTTCAAGCTGATCGCACAGCTGCGCGCCGACGGCGTGACCGTCGTCTACATCTCGCACAAGCTCGACGAGGTCGAGCGCATCACCGACGAAGTGATCGTGATGCGCGACGGCCGCTTCGTGACGCGCGCGCCGACCTCCGAACTCACGCGCCACCAGATGGCCAACCTGATGGTAGGCCGCGAACTCGCCGACCTGTATCCGCCGCGCGATGCCGTGGTCGCGGACGCGGCGCCTGCGATGCAGGTGCGCCACTTCAGCGTGCCCGGCTGGGCCGAGGATGCGAGCTTCGAGGTGCGCCCCGGCGAGATCCTCGGCTTCGCCGGGCTGGTCGGCGCCGGCCGCACCGAGCTCTTCGAAGGCCTGATGGGGCTGCGGCCGGCGAGCGGCAGTGTCGAGATCGGCGGCAAGCCCGTGCAGCTGCGCAACCCGCGCGATGCCGCCAAGCACGGCTTCACCTACTTGAGCGAAGACCGCAAGGGCAAGGGCCTGCACGTGCACCTCGGCCTGCGCCAGAACCTCACGCTGATGGCGCTCGAGCGCTATGCCACGCCCTGGCTGCACCCCGAGGCCGAGCGCAGCGCGCTGGCCACGGCCGTGAAGGACTACGGCATCCGGACCGGCGACCTCGACGCGCGCGCCTCCTCGCTCTCGGGCGGCAACCAGCAGAAGCTCGCGCTCGCCAAGGTGCTGCAGCCGCAGCCCAAGGTGGTGGTGCTCGACGAGCCCACGCGCGGCGTCGACGTCGGCGCCAAGCGCGACATCTATTTCCTGATCCAGCGCCTGGCCCGCGAGGGGCTGGCCGTGATCGTCGTCTCGTCGGAGCTGATGGAGCTGATCGGCCTGTGCCACCGCGTCGCGGTGATGCGCGCGGGCCGGCTCGTCACGACGCTCGATGCCGATCAATTGACCGAAGAGGAGCTCATCGCTCATGCCACCGGAACCGCAACAAGCCACGCCTGAAGCCGCTACGGCTGCCGCCGCAGCGCACCGCAGCGAAAGCAAGCCGCGCTGGACCGAGCGCCTGCACGGCCTCGGCCCGGTCATCGGCCTGGTGCTGCTGTGCATCGCCGGCACGCTGCTCAACGGCGACTTCGCCACGCTCGACAACGCGATGAACGTGCTCACGCGCACCGCCTTCATCGGCATCATCGCGGTCGGCATGTGCTTCGTGATCATCTCGGGCGGCATCGACCTCTCGGTGGGCTCGATGGCGGCGCTGATCGCGGGTTGCGTGATCATGTTCATCAACGCGATGGGTCCCATGTTCGGCTCGCCGCTCCTCGCGGTGGTGCTCGGCGCCGTGCTCGCCGTGGCGCTGGGCGCGGCGTTCGGGCTCGCGCACGGCCTGCTCATCACCAAGGGGCGCATCGAGCCCTTCATCGTGACGCTGGGCACGCTCGGCATCTTCCGCGCCTACCTGACCTACTTCGCCGACGGCGGCGCGCTCACGCTCGACAACGATCTGTCGGACCTCTACGCGCCGGTCTATTACGCGAGCCTGCTGGGCATTCCGGTGCCGGTGTGGGTGTTCCTCATCGTCGCCGTCATCGGTGGCCTGATCCTGAACCGCACCGCCTACGGCCGCTATGTGCAGGCCATCGGCTCCAACGAGCAGGTCGCGCGCTATGCGGCGGTCGGCGTCGACGGCGTGAAGATCCTCACCTACGTGCTGCTCGGCGTCTGCGTCGGCATCGCGACGCTGCTCTACGTGCCGCGCCTCGGCTCTGCGTCGCCGACCACCGGCCTGTTGTGGGAGCTCGAAGCCATCGCCGCGGTGATCGTCGGCGGCACCGCGCTCAAGGGCGGCGCGGGCAGCATCACCGGCACCGTGATCGGCGCCATCCTGCTCTCGGTCATCAGCAACATCCTGAACCTCACCAGCATCATCAGCGTGTACCTCAACGCCGCGGTGCAGGGGATCGTGATCATCGTCGTCGCCTTTCTTCAGCGAGGCAGAAGGTGAGCCCCCGGCTTTTCATTTCCCCTTTTTCAACCACGGAGACAACAAGCATGACTCTCATCACCCGACGCATCGCACTCACCGCCGTCGCAGCCGCGAGCTTTGCGGCCTTCCCGGCCTTCGGCGCCGAGAAGGTCAACCTCGGCGTCTCGATCCCCGCCGCCACGCACAGCTTCATGGGCGGCATCAACTACTGGGCCAACCAGGCGAAGAAGGATCTCGAGAAGCAGCACAAGGACCTCAAGATCACGATCAAGACGGCGGCCAACGCGCCCGAGCAGGCCAACCAGCTGCAGGACCTGTCGACTGTGACCAAGATCAACGCGCTGGTGATCTTCCCCTTCGAATCGGCCGCGCTCACCAAGCCGGTGGCCCAGGTCAAGGCCAAGGGCACCTATGTCACCGTGGTCGACCGCGGCCTGACCGACACCAGCGCACAGGACGCGTATGTCGCCGGCGACAACACCGCCTTCGGCAAGATTCCGGCCGAGTACATCGCGAAGAAGCTCAATGGCAAGGGCAACGTCGTCGCGCTGCGCGGCATCGCGACCACGTTGGACAACGAGCGCATGGACGCCTTCAACGGCGTGATGAAGAACTACCCCGACATCAAGCTGCTCGACGCCAAGTACGCCAACTGGAATCGCGACGATGCCTTTAAGGTCACGCAGGACTACCTCACGCGCTTCAAGAACCTCGATGCGATCTGGGCCGCCGACGACGACATGGCGGTGGGCGTGCTCAAGGCCATCGAGCAGGCCAAGCGCGACGACATCAAGATCATCTTCGGCGGCGCCGGCGCCAAGGGCATGGTCAAGACCATCCTCGACGGCAAGGACAAGCGCATCGACGCCGACGTGAGCTACTCGCCCAAGTTCATCTACGACGCGATCAAGCTCACGGCCGAAGCGCGCCTGAAGGGCGAGAAGCTGCCGGCGACGACAATCATTCCCTCGGTGCTGATCACCAAGGAGAACGCCAAGGACTTCTACCACCCGAATTCACCGTTCTGAGGCCGATGACCGAGATCCCTTCTCGCAGGCTGCGCTACGCCATGGTCGGCGGCGGGCGCGACGCCTTCATCGGTGCGGTGCACCGCAAGGCGATCGCGCTCGACGGCCAGGCCGAGCTGGTGGCCGGTGCGCTGTCGTCGAGCGCCGAGAAGGCCCGGGCTTCGGGCCGCGACCTGCTGCTGGCGGACGACCGCAACCATGGCGACTGGCAAAGCCTGCTCGACGACGAACTGAAGCGCCCGGAACACGAGCGCATCGATTTCGTCTCGATCGTCACGCCCAACCACGTGCACTTCCCGGTCGCGCAGGCCTTCGTCGAAGCCGGCTTCCACGTGGTGTGCGACAAGCCGCTGGTCCACACGCGCGCGCAGGCCGATGCCCTGGTCGCCGCGGTGGCGCGCAAGGGCACGATGTTCGCGGTCACCTACAACTACACCGGCTACCCGATGGTGCGCGAGGCGCGCGAGATCGTGCGCTCGGGCCGGCTCGGCGAGATCCGCAAGGTGGTGGTCGAATACAACCAGGGCTGGCTTTCGACCCAGCTCGAGAGCGAAGGCAACAAGCAGGCCGCCTGGCGCAGCGACCCGGCCATGAGCGGTGCGGCCGGCGCCATCGGCGACATCGGCTCGCACGCCGAGAACCTGGTCGCGACCGTGACCGGCCTCGAGATCGAGAGCCTCTGCGCCGACCTGAGCGCGCTGGTGCCGGGCCGTGCGCTCGACGACGACGGCAGCCTGCTGCTGCGCTTCCAGGGCGGCGCGCGCGGCGTGCTGATCGCCTCGCAGGTCAACACCGGCCTGGAGAACGACCTGCGCCTGCGCGTCTCCGGCACGCTGGGCACGCTGGTGTGGCGGCAGGAGCAGCCGAGCGAACTGCTGCACCTGCCGCACGACGGACCGCGCCGCATCCTGACACGCGGATCGCCCTGGCTCGGCGAGGCGGCGAAGCGCGCGAGCCGATTGCCCAGCGGCCACCCCGAGGGCTTCATCGAAGCCTTCGCGAACGTGTACGGCGGCGTCGTGGGCGACATCCGCGCGCGGCTCGCGGGCCTTGCGGCCGATCCGCTGGAAGCCGACTACCCGCGCGTCGAGGACGGCGCGCGCGGCGTGCGTTTCATCGAGCGCACGGTGGCTTCCGCGAAGAGCGAGGCGAAGTGGACGGCCTGGTGAGCCTGCATGCGCGCGCCCCGCATGCCGCGCTGCCGCTGTAGGTACCCTCCCACAGTTGAATGTCCGCTGCGCCGCTGACTTGGCGCGGCCGCCGGACAGCATCCCCAAGGAGACGCCCGCGATGACCGCCGATCGAGGTGGACCGCGAGTGTCCCGATGCGAAGGGAGATGCGTATGGATGCCACGAATACGCAGGCATGGCTGGCCCTCGGGATCGTCGTGATCCTCGTTTTGGCCGCGCTGGCCGCTTATTTTTCCTATCGAAGACGACAGTCGCGCCGGCTCGCGGACCGCTTCGGCTCGGAGTACGGTCATGCCGTCGAGGAGCTCGGCAGCCGCAGCAAGGCCGAGGCCGAGCTCAGGCGGCGCGAAGCGCGCGTCGAAGCCCTGGACCTCGTGGCGCTCGCGCCGGGCGAAGCCGCCAGGTTCAGCCGGGACTGGAAGCGCTTGCAGGCCGAGTTCGTCGACAACCCGGCGGGGGTGGTCGGCCAGGCGGATCAACCGGTGCACGGGCAGCGAGGCATCGCGACGGACGACCTGCAGCAGCCCGCGGCCGAGAAGCAGGCGCCCGCCGGGAGCAGCGACGAGTCGCTGGATCCGCTTTTCTCTCCCGACGTGGCACGTGACTTTCGCGCCAGCTGGGATGCGGTCCAGATCGGCTTCGTCGACGACCCCCAGCAGGCGGTGCGCAAGGCCGACGAGCTGGTGCGCCAGGTCCTCGACAACCTGAGCCAGACCTTCTCCAAGCAGCGCGGCGCGCTCGAGGGGCAGACGGACCAAGTGGAGCGGGCGTCGACGGAGCAGCTGCGCATGGCGCTGCGGCGCTATCGCGCCTTCCTGCAGCGCCTGCTTTCGCTCTAGGCGGCCTCGTCGCAAGAGCGCCGGCATTCGGGCCAAGGCCAAGGCTTTTGCCGAGCCTGCCGGGCAGGCGCTGGCATAAGGCCCACAATCCGGCCCATGACCGAACACGAGTTCCTCAATCCCTACACCCACGGTTTCGCGCGCCTCGCCGTGGCGGTGCCGCGCAATCGCGTGGCCGATCCGGTGTTCAACGTGGCCGAGACCATCCGCATGTACCGCGAGACGGCGGCCGACGGCGCGGTGCTGGTCGCCTTCCCCGAGCTGGGCCTCTCGGCCTATACCTGCGACGACCTGTTCCACCAGGCGGCCCTGCTCGATGCCTGCGAGCGCGCGCTGCTGGAGGTCGCCGCGGCCTCGCGCGACATCGGCGCCGTCGCCGTTGTCGGCCTGCCGCTGCGCGTGGACCACCGCCTCTTCAACTGTGCCGCCGTCGTCGCAGGCGGCCGGGTGCTGGGCGTGCTGCCGAAGACCTACCTGCCGAACTACGGCGAGTTCTACGAAGGCCGGCAGTTCAACGGCGCCGACAGCGCGCTCTCCACCGAGGTCGAGCTCGGCGGCGAACGCGTGCCCTTCGGCACCGAGCTCTTGTTCCGGTCGCGGCAGATGCCGCTCTTCAAGCTGCACGTGGAGATCTGCGAAGACGTGTGGGTGCCCATTCCCCCGTCGAGCTACGCGGCGCTGGCCGGTGCGACGGTGCTGGTCAATCTTTCGGCCTCCAACATCACGATCGGCAAGTCGGACTACCGGCATCGGCTGGTCAGCCTGCAGTCGGCGCGCTGTCTCGCGGCCTACCTCTATTCGTCGGCGGGCATCGGCGAATCGACCACCGACCTGGCCTGGGACGGGCAGGCGCTGATCTGCGAGAGCGGCGACATGCTGGCCGAGAGCGAACGCTTCAGCAACCGCTCGCACTTCATCGCGGCCGACGTCGACCTCGAGCGCCTGTCGCGCGAGCGCATGCGGCAGAACAGCTTCGGCACCTCGGTCCAGAAGCACAAGAGCGCGCTGGCGAACTGGCGCACCGTCGAATTCGACCTCGCGCCGCCGCCTCAAGTGCCGCGCAGCCTGCTGCGCACGGTGGAGCGCTTTCCCTACGTGCCCGCCGATCCGGCGCGGCGCGACGAGCGCTGCAGCGAGGTGTTCAATATCCAGGTGCAGTCGCTGGTGCAGCGGCTGGAGGCCAGCCGCATCGACAAGCTCGTGATCGGCGTCTCGGGCGGGCTCGATTCGACCCATGCCTTGCTGGTCTGTGCGCAGGCGATGGACCGGCTCGGCCTGCCGCGCGCCAACATCCTCGGCTTCACCATGCCCGGCTTCGCGACCAGCGGGCGCACGCTGGCGCAGGCGCACCGGCTCATGGCCAGCATCGGCTGTACGGCGCGCGAGATCGACATCCGTCCGAGCTGCCGCCAGATGCTGGAAGACCTGGGCCATCCCTTCGACCAGGGCGTCCCGCAGTACGACATCACCTTCGAGAACGTGCAGGCCGGTGAACGCACCAGCCACCTGTTCCGCCTGGCCAACCACCACAACGGCATCGTCGTCGGCACCGGCGACCTGAGCGAATTGGCGCTGGGCTGGTGCACCTACGGCGTCGGCGACCACATGTCGCACTACAACGTGAATGCGAGCGTGCCCAAGACGCTGATCAAGCACCTGGTGCACTGGGTTGCTGCAACCCAGGTGCTGGGCGCCGAGGGCAGCGCGGTGCTGCGCGACATCCTCGAGACCGAGGTCAGCCCCGAGCTGATTCCAACCGCTGCCGCCGACGGCGCGGAGGCGTCGGCGCAGCCCGGCCAGCGGACCGAGGACGTCATCGGCCCCTACGAGCTGCAGGACTTCCACCTCTACTACACGCTGCGCTACGGCTTCAGGCCGACCAAGGTCGCTTTCCTCGCGCATGCGGCCTGGGGCGACCGCACGCGCGGCCGCTGGCCCGAGGACGAGCTTCAGCCGGCGCGCAACGAGTACGCGCTGGCCGACATCAAGCGCCACCTCGGCACCTTCCTCTACCGCTTCTTCAAGATCAGCCAGTTCAAGCGCTCGTGCGTGCCGAACGCGCCCAAGGTCGGTTCGGGCGGATCGCTCTCGCCGCGCGGCGACTGGCGCGCGCCCAGCGATTCGGAAGCGGAGGTCTGGTTGGAGGATCTAAGGCGGGTTCCCGAGTCCGGTTGAGGGCGGATGTCAGTGCGATGCGCTGGAATGCCGTCCGGCGCCGGCCTGGCGGCTTCCGCGCAGATGCCACTCGATGTCCGATGCGCGACTGCCCACCGCGCGGACGGCTTCGCGCAGGCGATCGTGTGTGACGTCCAGTTTCCTGGACCATTTGTCGAGCTCGCGGGCGGTGCTGATGTCGATGCGGTCGGAGTGAATGCCGCCGCCTGCTATGGCTGCTTTTTTCATCTCGTTTGCTCCTGTCGGTTGTCGCACCCTAGGAGATGCACCATCTCCCGCTTGTAGGAAATCAGGCCACGGGACTGCCCGCCGCGTCAACCTCGCTGAAGGCTGGGGGCTGCCGGCCGATTGCTCTATTCCGCCGATCCGGCATGTGGGTTAGAAAGCGGCTGGCTTTCATTTCCAATCCGTCTTTGCTGGAGCACACGATGAGAATTCCCACCCGCTTGAGCGTCGCCGCTGCGATCTGCCTTCTGTACGCCGGCGCGGCGTGCGCACTCGACTATCCGCCGCGCAAGCCCGGCCTGTGGGAAATGACGATCCAGTCGGACGACGGTGCCTCCAAGGCGCCCCCGATGCAGACCCAGCAATGCATCGACGCCGCCACCGACAAGGCCATGCGCGAGATGGGCAGCAGCACAGGCCAGCAAGCCTGTTCGAAGCAGGACATGCGCACCGAGGGCGGCAAGATGGTGGTCGACTCGGTGTGCAAGATCGGCACCACCACCGCCACCACGCATTCGGTGGTCTCGGGCGACATGGGCACCGGCTACCGCATGGAAAGCCGCTCCAGCTACAACCCGCCGCTCGCGGGCCGCAAGGAGGGCACGGCCATCATCGAGGCCAAGTGGGTCGGGCCCTGCAAGGCGGGCCAGAAGCCGGGTGACATGGTGATGTCGAACGGCATGAAGATGAACGTGCTGGACATGATGGGCGCTCAAAAGAAGAAGTAGGCTGCCGCCGACAGCGCTTCGCGTCGGCCCGTCTGCGCGACGGATGGGGCATCGGCCTACGATCTGCGCCATGCCCGACGACCTGGTCATCGCCCGCCCCGAAGGCCTCTACTGCCCGCCGGGCGATTTCTACGTCGATCCGTGGAGGCCGGTCGACCGCGCCGTCATCACGCATGCGCACTCGGACCATGCGCGCGCCGGCCACGGCCACTACCTCGCGCACCGCGACAGCGCCGGCACGCTGCGCGCGCGGTTGGGCGAGATCACGCTGCAGACGCTGGACTACGGTGAGGCCATCGCCCACCAGGGCGTGAAGCTTTCGCTGCATCCGGCCGGCCACGTGCTGGGCTCGGCGCAGGTGCGGCTCGAGCACGGCGGCCGCGTCTGGGTCGCCTCCGGCGACTACAAGACCGAGCCCGACGGCACCTGCACGGCCTTCGAGCCGGTGCCCTGCGACACCTTCATCACCGAATCCACCTTCGGCCTGCCGATCTACCGCTGGCCGTCGCAAGCCGAGCTGTTCGCCGAGATCAACGACTGGTGGCGCGCCAACGCCGAACAGGGCCGCGCCTCGGTGCTGCTGTGCTATGCCTTCGGCAAGGCGCAGCGCATCTTGCACGGCGTGGATGCGGGCATCGGGCCGATCGTGGTCCACGGCGCGGTCGAACCTTTGAATGCGGTCTACCGCGCGGCCGGCGTGGCGCTGCCGCCGACTTTGCGCGTGACCGATCCCGGCGTCGATGCCGCGCTGCTCCAGCGCGCGCTGGTGCTCGCGCCGCCCTCGGCCCATGGCACGCCGTGGATGCGGCGCCTCGGCAACTACTCGGATGGCTTCGCGAGCGGCTGGATGCAGCTGCGCGGCACGCGCCGGCGGCGCGGTGTCGATCGCGGCTTCGTGATGTCCGACCATGCCGACTGGCCGGGGCTGCAGCAGGCCATCGCCGGCACCGGGGCCGAGCGCGTGTTCGTCACGCACGGCAGCGTGGCGGTGATGGTGCGCTGGCTCTCGGAGAACGGGCTGCAGGCGCAGGGCTTCAAGACCGAATATGGAGATGAGGACATGGAGGGTGCTCCGACGGCCGCGAGCCCCCATCCCGGCCTTCCCCCGGAAGGGGAAGGAGAAACAGCCCTCCCATGAAGCAGTTCGCCGCGCTCTATCGCGAGCTCGATGCGAGCACCTCGAGCCTGGCCAAGCAGGCCGCGCTGCAGCGCTATCTGCTAAGCGCCGCGCCGGCCGACGCGGCCTGGACCGTGTACTTCCTGGCTGGCGGCAAACCGCGGCAGCTGGTGCCCACCAAGCTGCTGCGGCTGCTCGCGCAGGAGGCCGCCGGCCTGCCGGAATGGCTGTTCGTCGAAAGCTACGAGGCGGTCGGCGACCTGGCCGAAACCATTTCGCTGCTGCTGCCGTCGCCGACCGATGCGCACGACCTGGGGCTCGCGGTCTGGGTCGAAAAGCACCTGCTGCCCTTGCGCGGCATGGCGCCCGAGCAGCTCTCCGACGCGCTGCGTGCGCAATGGCGCCGCCTCGCGCCGGAGGAGCGGCTGGTCTATTTCAAGCTCATCACCGGCGGCTTCCGCGTCGGCGTCTCGCGCCTTCAGGTCACGCAGGCGCTGTCCGCGGTCGGTGCGCTCGACCCCAAGCGCGTCGCGCAGCGGCTGATGGGCTACACGCACATCGCCGGCCAGCCCACCGCGGCCGACTACGCCGCGCTGATCGCGCCCGAGAGCAGCGGCGAGCTCGACCAGCAGACCAGCGGACAGCCCTATCCCTTCTTTCTCGCGCATCCCTTCAACCTGCCGCTCGAACAGTTCGATGCGGCGCTCGGGCCGCCTTCGCAATGGCTCGTCGAGTGGAAGTGGGACGGCATCCGCGCCCAGCTGGTCAAGCGCGCCGGCCGGGTCTGGCTGTGGTCGCGCGGCGAAGAGCTGGTGACCGAGCGCTTCCCCGAGCTCGCGCAGATGGGCGAGACCTTGCCCGACGGCACGGTGCTCGACGGCGAGGTGGTGGTCTGGCGCAGGGATTCGACCTCGCCTATTGGCGAGGGTCGCGTCCAGCCTTTTGCCGAGCTGCAGAAGCGCATCGGCCGCAAGACGCTCAGCCCGAAGCTGCTGCGCGAGATCCCCGCGGTGCTGCTGGCCTACGACCTGCTCGAATGGGAGGGCCGCGATCTGCGCGCGCTGCCGCAGGCCGAGCGCCGCGTGCTGCTCGACGATCTGCTGGCCGCCGCGCAGCACCCTTCGCTCGTTGCCAGTCCCATGCTGCACGGCGAGAGCTGGCAGGACCTGGCGCGCCAGCGCGAAGCCGCGCGCTCGATGGGCGTCGAAGGAATGATGCTCAAGCAGCGCGAGGCGCACTACGGCGTCGGCCGCACCAAGGACGTGGGGCTGTGGTGGAAGTGGAAGATCGATCCGCTCTCCGTCGATGCAGTGCTGGTCTACGCGCAGCGCGGCCATGGCCGCCGTGCCAGCCTCTACAGCGACTACACGTTCGCCGTCTGGGACGGGCCGCCCGAAGCGCCAGAACGCAGGCTCGTGCCCTTCGCCAAGGCCTACTCGGGCCTGACCGACGCCGAGATGGCGCGCGTCGATGCGGTCATCAAGAAGACCACCATCGAGAGCTTCGGGCCGGTGCGCAGCGTCGAGCCCACGCTGGTGTTCGAGCTCGGCTTCGAAGGCATCGCGCGCAGCACGCGCCACAAAAGCGGCATCGCGGTGCGCTTTCCGCGCATGCTGCGCTGGCGCGAGGACAAGCCGGTGGAGGAGGCCGATACCTTGCAGACGCTGGCGGCGCTGCTGCCCGCATGAAGACGCATCGCGCAGATAGAGAAGAAGTTCTCAGCCTCGGCCGCTACCTGAGCGCACCGCGGCAAACTGCAGGACCCAATGACGCAGTTCTGAGAAACTCGGCACTCCCATCCATGCACGATCACCGCAACCCTCGTCCCGGCGTCGATCTGCGCGAGCACGCCGTTCATCTGCTGATGCAGGCCGCACCGCTGGCCGGCATGGGGCTGCACGAGGCGCGGGTCGTGGTCGATGCGATGCGGCCGCTGCACCTGCTGGCCGACACCCTGCTGTTCGAGGAAGGCGATGCGGTCGACAACGACTACATGGTCCTGGTGCTCGATGGCCAGCTGCGTGTGGTCAGCAGCAACGGCGTCCCCGGCGACGAGGTCGTGATCTCGGTCATCGCCCCGGGCAGCCTGGTCGGCGAAATGGGCGTGATCGACGGCGGGCCGCGCTCCGCGAGCTGCACGGCGCTGACCGACGTCAAGCTCGGCGTGCTGTCGCGTACCTCGCTGCTGGAGCTGATCGAGACGCACCCCGGCGCCGCGGCCCGCCTGATGCTGGGCGTTGCCAAGGGCCTGGCAGAGCGGCTGCGCGAGGGCAACCGGCGGCTGCGCACGCTGTCGCGGGTCACGCGTGCGCTGCAGTCGGAGCTGGATGCAGCGCATGCGGTGAACCGCCGCCTGCTCGATGCGCAGGGCCGTCGCTGAGCCTCAGATCAGGATGACCGGCTCGTCGGGCAGCTCGTTGCGGTCGGCCTGGCCCTCGGCCAGCGGAAAGTGCGCGACCAAGAGCGCCGACATCTCTTCCAACGCCTGCGTGAGCCCGTCCTCGAAACGGCCCTCGCGAAAAGCGGCTGTCATGCGCTGCGCCATCGCAGCCCATTCCTCGGCGCTCACGTGCGCATCGATGCCGCGGTCGGCCACGATCTCGATCGCGTGCTCGGCCATCAGCAGGTAGATCAGCACGCCGTTGTTGTCCGCGGTGTCCCACACGCGCAGCTTGCCGAACATCATGATCGCGCGCTCGCGTGCCGGCGCGCCGCGCCACAGGTAGGACATCGGCAGGCCTGCCTCGACGCAGATGCGCACCTCGCCGCTGTGCCGGCGCTCGCTGGCCGCGACCCGTCGGCCCAGGCGCTCGAGTGCTTCCGGCGGCAGTGCGCGCCGCACGTCGGCCGCGTCGATCCAGCGATGGCGCCAGAGGCGCGCGAGCTTCGAGAAGAAGGATGGGCCGGCCATCGCTACCAGTCCCCCGAGGCGCCGCCGCCCCCGAAATCGCCGCCGCCGCCGGAGCTGAAGCCCCCGCCGCCCGAGGAGCCGCCGCTCCAGCCGCCGCCACCGGTGCCCCAGCCGCCGAGGCCGCCTCCGCCCAAGCCACCGCCGCGCCGGCCGGCGCCGGCACCGAAGGCCGTCGACAGCAGCGTGAAAAGCAGCGCGCCAAGGCCAGCGAGCACCGCGACCACCAGGCTCGAGGTCAGCACCATCACGAGCACGCCCGTCGCGCCGCCCAGCGCCAGCGGGCCCAGCACCTTGCCGAGGATGGCGCGCGCGATCGGTCCGCCGATCAGCACGCCGAAGAACAGGAAGATGGCGAGGTCCTGCCAGTCGAATCCGGTGTCGTCGCGCGCATCGTTGCCGAAGTCGCCGCTCTTGCTGTCGACCTCGGGGAGCGCCTCGCCCTTGACGCGCGCGATCAGCTGGTCGGCCGCCGCGTCGAGTCCGCCCGCGAAGTCGTTCTCGCGAAAGCGCGGCTTCATCGCATGGTCGATGATGCGCGCCGCCGCGATGTCGGGCACCGCGCCTTCGAGCGTCTTCGCGACCTCGATGCGCATCTTGCGGTCGTTCTTGGCGACGATGACGAGGATGCCGTCGCCCACCTCCTTGCGGCCGATCTTCCAGGCATTGCCGACGCGGTTGGCGTAGCTCGCGATGTCTTCGGGCGCCGTGGTCGCGACCATCAGCATCACGATCTGCGAACCCTTCTGCTGCTCGAAGGCCTGGAGCTTGGCTTCGAGCGCCTGGCGCTGCGAGGCATCGAGCGTGCCGGTCTGGTCGATCACCCGCGCGCTGAGCGCCGGCACCGGCAACAGGTCCTGGGCCTGTGCGCCGGCGAGCCCGACGGCCACCAGGAAGAGGGCTGTCAGCGCGCGCCGGATGCGGGCGGCCGTCATCTAAGAAGTTACTTCTTGGGTGCGCCGAAATCCACCGTCGGCGGCGTCGAGATCTGGGCTTCGTTCTGGACGCTGAAGTTGGGCTTCGCGTCGTAGCTGAACACCTTGGCCGTGATGTTGGTGGGGAAGCTGCGCGCGAGCACGTTGTACTCCTGCACCGTCTGGATGTAGCGGTTGCGCGCCACGGTGATGCGGTTCTCGGTGCCTTCCAGCGTCACGCGCAGGTCGCGAAAGGCCTGGTTGGCCTTGAGGTTGGGGTATTGCTCGGCCACCACCATCAGGCGCGACAGTGCGCTGGAGAGCTCGCCCTGTGCCTGCTGGAACTTGTTGAAGGCCTCGGGGTTGTTGAGAGTCTCGGGCGTGACCTGGATCGAGGTCGCCTTGGCGCGCGCCTCGATCACCTTGGTCAGCGTTTCCTGCTCGAAGTTGGCTTCGCCCTTGACCGTGGCCACGATGTTCGGCACCAGGTCCGCGCGGCGCTGGTACTGGTTGAGCACCTCGCTCCAGGCCGACTTGCTGGCCTCGTCGAGGCGCTGGAAGTCGTTGTAGCCGCAGCCTGCGAGCGACAGCGCCGTGAGGATGATCAAGAGCCAGCGTTTCACCATGTCGAACTCTCCGAGGTGCGAAGTGGGCGAAGTTAGCATAGATGCATGTCGGCCGACCCTCTTCAAGCCCTGCAGGCCGCGAGCCGTGGAGCGCAGCCCATCGCATCGGGCGAGGGCACGCTGCTGATCGCCGGCGCCACCGGCGCGCTGGGGCAGGAACTGGTGCGGCGCCTGGCGGGCCGGCATCGCTTCGACCACACGCGCGTGCTCGCACGCGAACCCATTCGCGACGGCCTGCGCGGCGTCGAGACCCTGCTCGCACCGGTTGCGGAGATCGCGCAGTGGCCGCTCGTCGCGGCCGATACGGCGCTGGTCCTGTTCGAGACGCCGCGTCTCTACTACGACCGCGAACGCGCGCTGTGGACGCCCGAGCCGGCGCAGCTGCCCGCGCTCGCCCGTTGGCTGCGGGCCTGCGGCGTGCGCACGCTGGCCATCGTGCAGCCGCACGACCAGGGCCGGCTGCCGGAAGCGCTGAAGCGCGGCCTCGCCAGCCTCGACGAAGAGGCGGTGGTCGCTCTGGGCTTCGAGCGCGTGATCATCGTGCGCTCGGCGCAGAAGCCCGCCGCGGCCCGCTTCGCGAATCCGGCCGAGCGGCTGGCGGCCTGGATGCTGTCCATCGCGCGCTTCATGGTGCCGACCAGCGAGCAGCCGGTGCGCGCGACCAAGGTGGCGGAGCTGGTCGACGTCGCGCTGCGCATCGCGCCGCCGGGCGTGCACGTGGCCGCGCCCGAGCTGGTGTGGCAGGCGGCGCAGGGCGAGCTGCGCGCGGTGGCGGAGGGCTGGCTGCGTGCGCGCTAGCCGAAGCGCAGCGAGCGCAGCCCCACCGTCCGGTCCACCCACACCACCACCGCCAGCGTAAGCACGATGCTGACCGTGGACACGGCGGCCGCGGTCGGGTCGAAGTCCCAGCGCAGGTAGTCGAAGAGCTGCAGCGGCAGCGTCGTCATGCCGATGCCCTTCAACAGCAGCGACATGTTGAAGAGGTCGAAGGAGATCACGAAGGCGAACAGCGCGCCGGTGATGATGCCGGGCTTGATCAGCGGCAGCGTCACGCGTTGGAAGGCACGCCAGGGCGAGGCGCCGAGGCTGCGCGCCGCCTGCTCGAGCGAGGCGTCCTGGTTGTAGAGCGCCGACGCGACGTTGGTGAACACGTAGGGCAGGGTCACCAGCACGTGGCCGACCACCAGACCGAACATCGTGCGCGTGCCGATGCCGCTCGCATAGAGGAAGAACAGCAGCGCGATGGCGGTCAGGATCTCGGGCAGCATGAGCGGCATCATCAGCAGCATGCGCAGCGGCTCGCGCAGCCGCTGCGCATACCTCACCACGTAGAGCGCGCCGGCGATGCCGATGACCGAGGAGATCAGCGTCGCGATCGCCGCCAGCAGCAGCGAGCTGCGGATGGCGCGCATGAAGGCCTCGTTGACGAACAGCGCGCCGAACCAGCGCAGCGAGATGCCCTGCGGCGGGAAAGTCATGAACTCGCCGGCGTTGAGCGACATCAGTACGATGATCGCGATCGGCAGCAGCAAAAAGGCGTAGACGGCGCCGACGCAGAAGAGGCCGAAGCCGTCGGCGATGCGATGCGACAGCGGTGCGCGGCGCGTCATGCCAGGCCCTTCATGAAGCGGCCAGTCAACTTCCCATAGAGCGCCACCGCCGCCATGCCGCATGCCGTGAGCACCAGCGCCTGTGCCGCGCCGGAGGGCCACTGGAAGTTGTCGATCAGGTTCTGCACCACCAGCACCGACATGGTCTTGACCTGCGCGCCGCCGAGCATCACCGGCGTCACGTAGGCGCTCAGCGCCAGCACGAAGACCAGGATCGTGCCGGCCTGAATGCCGGGCCACGACAAGGGCAGCACGAGCCGCCAGAACACCTTGAGCCGCGAAGCGCCGAGCGAGCGCGCGGCCGCTTCGAGCGACGGGTCGATGCTTTGAATGACGCCGACCAGCGGCAGGATCATGAAGGGCAGGAACACGTGCACCAGCGCGATGGTCACGCCGAGCCGGTTGTTCATCAGCTGCAGGCCGGTCTCGACCAGGCCGAGGTCGAGCAGCACGCGGTTGACCACGCCGTTGCCCGACAGCAGGATCAGCCAGCCGAAGCTGCGCACCACCACGCCCACCAGCAGCGGCGAGAGCACCAGCACGTAGAGCGCGCTGCCCCAGCGCGAAGTCGTGCGCGCGAGGTGGTAGGCCACCGGGTAGCCCAGCAGCAGGCAGATCGGCGTGACGGTGAGGCCCAGGAGCAGCGTGTCGCCCAACACGCCGAGCAGGTAGCCGTCGGAGAGCGCGCGGCCGTAGTTGGCGAGCGTGAGGCCCGCGCCGTAGGGTGCGCCGACGGCCGGCGGGCGCAGGCTCATCAGCGCGATGTTGAGGTAGGGCAGAACCAGGAAGACGCCGATCAGCAGCAGCGCCGGCGCGATCAGCCAGAAGGCGCGGCGCGCGAGCGGCACGGCCTGCATCGCGCGTGGCACCGGTGCGGCGGAGGCGATGGCGCTCATTCCTGCCCCGCGATGATCCAGGCGTGCCCCGGCTCGAAACGCATGCCACTCGAGGCGCCGGCCGCGACGCGCTGGCCCGGCGCGGTCTGCACCAGCAGCGTCTGGCCGCCCGCGCATTGCACCGTGTGCTCCACGCTGCTGCCGAGGAAGTAGCTGGTGGCCACCAGGCCCTGGTAGGGGCCGCTGCCGTCGAAGTGGATCGCCTCGGGCCGGATCGTGACGTGCACGGCCTGGCCGGGCGCGAGCGGCTGGTCATGGTCGGCCTCCACGGTGCCGAGCGCAGTCTCGATGCGAAAGCGCAGCCACGCGCCTTCGTAGGGCAGCTTCGACTCGACGCGGCCTTCGATCAGGTTCGAGCGGCCGATGAAGCGCGCGACATCGACGCTGCGCGGGCGCAGGTAGATCGCCTCGGGCACGTCGAACTGCTGCAGCCGGCCGCCCAGCATCACCGCCACGCGGTCGGACATCACCATCGCCTCGGCCTGGTCGTGCGTGACGTAGAGCGTGGTGATGCCGACGCGCTTCTGCAGCTCGCGGATGAAGACGCGCATGTCCTCGCGCAGCACTGCGTCGAGGTTGGCCAGCGGTTCGTCGAGCAGCAGCAGGCGCGGCTCGATCACCAGCGCGCGGGCCAGCGCCACGCGCTGCTGCTGGCCGCCCGAGAGCTGGCGCGGATAGCGCTCGGCCATGCTCGTTAGCTGCACCATCGCCAGCACCGCGTCGATGCGACGCGCCATCTCGGCCTTGGGCACGTTGCGCATCTCCAGGCCGAAGGCGAGGTTACGCCGCACCGTGAGATGCGGGAACAGCGCGTAGTTCTGGAACACCATGCCGATGTCGCGGCGCTCGGGCGGCAGGCCGGTGATGTCTTCGCCGTCGAGCAGCACTGCGCCCTCGTCGGGGTACTCGAAGCCGGCCACGCAGCGCAGCGTGGTGGTCTTGCCGCAGCCGCTCGGGCCCAGGAGCGAGATGAACTCGCCGGGCTCGGTGTGAAGCTCCAGCGCGTGCAGCGCGGTCGTGGCCTGGAAGCTCTTGCAGAGCCCTTGCAGCGTGAGCCGCGTCATGCGGCGCGCGCGCACCGCGGCGGCCGCGTCCGAATCCGCCGGCCGCGTGCCGGCAGGCAGCACCGCGCTCACTTGATCTCCCGGTTCCAGCGGTCGGTGATGGCCGGCAGCTGCGGATTGACCTTGCTCCAGTCGAAACCGACGATCGAGGCCATGGCCTGGCCGCTGACCGGCACGTCGGCCGCCATCGCCGATGCCAGCTGCACCTTGGTGTTGGTGGGCGAGGTGAAGAATTCCTTGGCCATCATCTCCTGCACCTCGGGCTGCAGGATGAAGTTCAGGTACTTGTAGGCATCCTCCTTGTTGGGCGCGTTCTTGAGGATGTTGAAGGACTGCTCGAAGGCCACCACGCCCTCGCTCGGCACCACCATCTCGACCGGCACGCCCTTCTTCTTGAGCGCGACGATCTCGGGAAAGTCGATCACCGCCACCGTCACGTCGCCGCGCGTGAGCATGGTCGAGAGCGTGCCGCTCCAGTCGGCCTGCGTAAAGGGCAGCAGCTTCTTGATCTCGACGAAGGCGCGGTCGATCGCGTCCTGCGAGCCGCCGTAGATCTTGGCGGTCATCAGGAGGAACAGCATCGCGGCCGTGTTGCCGATCTGGTAGAGGCCGATCTTGCCCTTGAACTCGGGGTTGCTCCAGAGGTCGGTCCAGGACTTGGGCGGCGTCTTCACCAGGTCCTTGCGGTAGCCGATGCCGATGGTCGAGACGATGCCGCGCACGCCGTTGTCGCCCGGGTTGCGCAGGTTGGGGTAGACGTTCGCAAGGTTGGGCACCTTGGCCGCAGGGATGGGCTCGAAGTAGCCCTCGCCACGCACCACGCTCGCGATGTTCTCGTTGACCATCAGCACGCTGTAGGGCGGCTTCTCGATGCCGGCGGCGCGCAGGTTGGCGATGAAGTTCTTGCCCAGGCCGACGTCGAGCGTGGGCTGCACGCCGCTCGTCTTGTCGAGCATCGGCAGCAGGTCGCTGCGCCAGAACTTCTCCCAGCGGCCGCCGTAGGTGTTGACCACCAGCGGCGCGGCGGCGAAGGAGGACAGGGCGGGCAGCGCGAGGCCGGCGGCGGCGCCGAGGCTGCGCAGGAGGAGGTCGCGGCGATTTTGAAGAGCGAGCATGGGAAGACTTTCGGGCGGCAGTGGAAGGATCAGGCGGTGACGGCATCGCCGGCCGATGTGCGGCGGTAGTCGTAGTTGCGGTTCAGGCGGTCGAGCAGGTAGTCGCCGTAGTGCACCGGCGCATGCTTCGGCGGGTTGGCCTCGTCGGTGCAGGTCGGCAGGCATTCGATCAGCGCGTCCATGCCCGGGTCGAAGAAGTAGGGCAGCGAATAGCGGTCGCCGCCGGAGCGGTTGATCACGCGGTGCGGCGTCGAGACGAAGCGCATGTTGGTCCAGCGCGCGAGCATGTCGCCGACGTTGAGCACGTAGGTGTTCGCAATCGGCGGCGCCTCGATCCAGTCGCCGCCGCGCGGGCGTACCTGCAGGCCGCCCGCGTCGTCCTGCGCCAGCAGCGTGATGACGCCGTAGTCGGTGTGCGGGGCCGAGCCGATCTGCTCGTCTTCCAGCGGCGGCTGCGGCGGGTAGTGCAAGAGGCGCAGGAAGGTGGTGGGATGGTCGAAGTGATGATCCAGCGCATGCGCCGGCAGCCCCAGGCTCATGGCGATCAGCTGCACGAGGTAGCGGGAGAGCGCGTCGACTTCGGCGATGTAGCGCTCGATGCGCACCTGGAAGTCCGGCACCCAGCCGGGCCACTGGTTGGGGCCCTGCAGCGGCAGGCCGGCCAGCAGGCGGTGATCGTCCGGCGGCAGCTCGTGCATGAGCATCAGCGACTCGCTCATGTTCGGCCGCGTCACCTTCGCCACCGAGGAGGTGACGATGGTGGAAGTGGCCATGCCCATGTAGCCGCGATGGAAACCGTTGATCGCGATCGACTGCTTGCGTTCGAGCGGCGAGGCATGGAACTCGCGCGAGGCCGCGAAGGCCGCGTCGCGCGAGGCGGGCGCGACGTTGTGGCCCGCGATGTAGGCGAAGCCGATGGTGCTGAGCGCCTCGCACAGACGCGCCGCAGTCTCGCGCGCAAGAGGCGCCTCGGAGTCGATGTTGCCGTGTAGATCGATGAGGGGAATGGATGTCATGGATGAACTTCGAACGAGGAGTACTGCTGCCAGTGCGCCAGCAGGTCCGCCGCCTCCACCACCAGCCCCAGGTGCAGCGACACCATACTGAGCGCCGCGGCCTCCAGGTGCGCGTCGGTGCCGCGCACCAGGTCGCGCAGCACGATCACGCGGTAGTTGTGGTTGTTGGCGTCGAAGGCGGTGTTGAGCACGCAACAGTCGGTGAAGCCGCCGTTGAGCACCACGGTGCGGATGCCCTGGTTGCGCAGCAGGAAGTCGAGGTCGGTCGGATAGAAGGCCGAGAGCCGGCGCTTGTTCTCCACCCGCAGGTCGCCGGGCTCGACGCGCGTGACCCACTCGGTCCACCGGCTGCCCTCGATCGCGTGCGCATCGGCATTCGGAATTTCCCCGACATGCAGCGGGAAGGTGCGCCGCCATGCGGCCGGGATGCCGCGCAGGTCGTCGGCGCCGCCGGGCCGGAGCACCGACTTGACGTGCACGATGGGTATGCCCAGCGCGCGGGCTAGGTCGTGGAAGGCGTCGATCGGCGCCACCAACTCGCGTGCACGCGGCGCCGGGCAGGGGCAGTCGGGCCCTTCATCCAGATGGCCGCGGTGCATGTCGATCGAGATCACGGCGGTGGCCGCCGGGTCGAGATAGTCCTCGAAGCCCTCGCCCAGCTCGCGCGGCTGCTCGTAGACGTAGGCCTTCATCGTCTTTCCTCCCGCACATAGGGCACGCCCAGGGCGCCCGGTTCGCCGTCGTCGCCGCGCCGGGCGAGCGCCACCCAGACCATCACGCCGAGCGTCACTGCATAGGGCGTCATCAGCACGAAGTACTGCGGCAGCTGCACGCCGGCCGCGGCCAGCTGCGGGATCAGCGCCTCGATGCAGCCGAAGAGCAGCGCGCCGGCCAGCGCCTTCCACGGCGACCAGCGCGCGAAGATCACCAGGCCCACTGCGATCCAGCCGCGCCCGCCGGTCATGCCGGCGATCCACAGCTTGGTGCTGACCACCGAGATGTAGGCGCCGGCCAGCCCGACCAGCGCGGAGCCGGCCAGCACCGCCGCGAAGCGCCAGGCCGAAACCGAGATGCCGGCCGCATCGGCGGCCTGCGGGTTCTCGCCCACGGCGCGCAACCGCAGGCCCGCATCGGTGCGCAGCAGGAACCAGGTGACGGCCGCGAAGATCGGCAGCGTGAGCCAGACCATCGCGTTCTGCTGGAACAGGCGCCCGACGACGGGCAGCGAGGAGAAGGGCCACAGCGCCATCGTGCCGATGCCGGGCGTGGCCTGGTTGGTCCATTGGGCCAGCGTGCCGACCAGTGCCGTGAGCCCCTGACAAAAGAACACGAGCGCGAGACCCGCGATCACCTGGTTGACGCGCAGCCAGATCACCATCACCGCGAACAGCAGCGAGACGACGGCAGCCGCGAGCATGGCCAGCAGCAGCGACACCGCCGGCTCGCCGAAGGCCAGCTGCGCGCCGATGCCGGCCAGCGCGCCGACCAGCATCAGCCCTTCGGCGCCTAGCGAGAGCACGCCCGCGCGTTCGCAGACGATCAGGCCCAGCGCGGCCAGCGCATAGGGCACTGCGAAATCCGGCGTGTTGGCGAGCCAGTTGAGGACGATGTCCATCACGCTGCTCCGGTGCCCACGCGGCGCAGGCGATGCCTGATGAAGAAGTCGCTCGATGCCACGCACACCACGATCACGGCCTGGATCAGCTGCACCATCGAGAAGGGCACCTGGTAGAACACCTGCAGGCTGCGCCCGGTCACGAACAGCGCCGCGACCATCAGCGCGACCACGCTGGCGGCCAGCGGGTTGTTGCGCGCGAGGAAGGCGATCAGGATGCCGGAGAAGCCATAGCCCTGGTAGAAGGCCTGTGTGAGCCGGCCCTCCTGCCCCGCGGTGACGGCGAAGCCCGCGAGGCCGGCCATCGCGCCGGAGAGCAGCACCGCGCCGTAGATGACGCGCGCCACCGGCACGCCGGCTGCATGCGCCATGCGCGGGTTGGCGTCGACGAAGCGCAGGTACAGGCCGGCGCGGCTCACGCCGACCAGCCACCATCCGAGGAGTGCGACGACGGCGGCCAGCAGAATCGCGCTGTTCACGCCCGAGAAGAGATCGGGCAAGCGCTCGAAGGCGCGGAACTGCGGCGAATAGGGGAAGTTGTCCTTCGGGTCCTTCCAGCTGCCGTACACCAGGTGCAGCAGGAAGTTGGCCGCCATGTAGTTGAGCATCAAGGTCGAGATGATCTCGTTGACGCCCAGCCTGAGCTTGAGCAGCGCCGGGCCCAGCACCCACAGCAATCCGGCGGCCAGCGCGGCAAGGAACATCAGCGGCAGGCGTAAGGAAGGCGGGCCGATCTCGAAGAGGGAAACGGCCGTGGCGCCGATCGCACCCCAGATCATCTGGCCCTCGAGGCCGAGGTTCCAGAAGCGTGCGCGAAAGGCCATCGCACCGGCCAGCCCGACCAGGATCATCGGCGCCGCCTGGAACAGCACGGCGCGGAAGTTCTGGCCATCGAGGAAAGTCTGGACGATGAACTCGTTGAGCAACTCGCCGGCCGGCACGCCCGCGGCCACCAGGATGGCGGCCGAGAGCAGGAGCCCCACGCCGATGGCGGCGGCGAGGATCAGCGCCTGCCAATGCCAGGCCATGTGCTGGCGGATCTCGAGCGCATAGCGGCGCGCGCCCCAGGGCTGGCGCGCGGATGCCGCCGCCGGTGTGTCCGCGAGGTGCGCAATGGGCATCGCGAGCGAGGGCTCAGCCATGGTCCACCATCGCCTGGCCGATGGCCTGCCGGTCCGCCGGCTGCGCGAACTCGGCCACGATGCGGCCGCGCGTCATCACGCCCACGCGGTCGGCCAGTGCGAGCACCTCGTCGAGGTCTTCGCTGATCAGGAGCACGGCCGCGCCGGCATCGCGCGCGGCGCGCAGCCGCGCATGCACTTCGGCGCCGGCGCGCACGTCCAGCCCGCGGCTCGGGCTGTGGGCCAGCACCAGCCGCGGCGACTTGCCGAACTCGCGCGCCAGCACCAGCTTCTGCGCATTGCCGCCCGACAGCAGCGCAGCCTTCTGCGCGATCGAGCGGACGCCCTGCACGTCGAAGGCGGCGACGGCGGCTTGCGCGTCCTGGTCCATCTCGCGGCGCTTCAGGCGCCAGGCCGAGCCGTAGCGCCCGCTGTGGACCTGTCCGATGCCGTAGTTCTCGGAAACCGAGAGGCCGCCCGCGAGCGCGAGGCCGTAGCGGTCGGCGGGAATGGTCGCCAGCCCCAGTGCACGGCGCGCCGTCGTCGGCGTCGCCTTGAGATCGCCATGGCGATCAAGCGCGATCTCGCCTTCGGTCCGGCCCGGCAGGCCCATGATCGCGCCCGCCAGTTCCCCCTGGCCGTTGCCGCCGACGCCGGCCAGCCCGTAGATCTCGCCCGCGCGCAGGTCGAGGTCGATGCCGTCGAGCACGCGGCGGCCTTGCACTTCGGGCGAACGCAATCCGCGCACCGTGAGCCGCACCGGGCCCGGCGTCGCGCGCGTCGACCCGGCTGCGGGCGCGGTGATCGATTCGCCGACCGTGAGCCGGACCAGCTCGCCCACCGGCATCTGCTGCGGGTCGACCGTCGCGACCGTGCGGCCGCCGCGCATCACGGTCACGCGGTCGGCATGGCGCTTGACGTCGGCCATCTTGTGCGTGACCAGCACCACCGCCGCGCCGCGGCGCGCGAGCCCATGCACGGTCGAGAGCAGGCGCTCGGCCTCCTGGTCGGTCAGCACGGCGGTGGGCTCGTCGAGGATCAGGATGCGCGTGCCGGCCAAGAGCACCTTGAGGATCTCGACGCGCTGCTGCTCGGCCACCGACAGCCGGTCCACGCGCTGCGCCGGGTCGATGTCGAAGCCGAGTTCTCGCGCCTTGACGCGGATCGCCTCTTCGACGCGGCGCAGGCGCTTGCCATGGCTTTCGAAGCGCTCGGACCGCGGCGCGGTCAGGAGGATGTTCTGCGCCACCGTGAAGGGCTGCACCAGCCGGAAGTGCTGGTGGACCATGCCGATGCGCGCCTTCGCCGCATCGCGCGGCCCGCTGAAGCGCACCGGGTTGTCGTCGACCGACATCGTGCCGGCCTCGGCCGCATAAAGGCCGGCCGCGATGTTCATCAGCGAGGACTTGCCAGCGCCGTTCTCGCCCAAGAGCGCATGCACCTCGCCCCAGCGCGCCGAGAAGTGCGCGTCGGTCAGCGCCGCAAATCCGTCGAAGGACTTGTGGATGCCCTGGAGCTGCAGCGCCGTGGTCATTTCTGCGTGACGACGCCCTTGACGAACCAGTCCATCTTCCAGAGATCGGCATCGGACAGCACGGCGCCCTTGGCGACGCGCTCCTTGCCGTCGCGGTCGGCCAGCGGGCCGGCATAGATCTGCTTGCCCTTGAGCAGTGCGTCGCGTTCTGCTGTGATCGCGGCGGCCTTGTCCTTCGGCACCCCGGGGCCGAAGCCCGCGATGTCGGTGCCGCCCGCGCTCATCGGAATGAAGGCGCCGTATTGCGCCGGCTTCCAGTTGCCGGCCATGATCTTCTTCAGCTCCGGCGTGAGGAACTTGTCCCACACCCAGACCGAGGAGCACAGCGTGGCCTTGGGCGCGAACTGCCGCAGGTCGCGGTGATGGCCGGTGCCGTAGACGCCGCGCTCCTGCGCCACGATCTGCGGCGTCGGGCTGTCGACGTGCTGGCCGATCACGTCGGCGCCCTGGTCGATCAGCGCGGCCGCGGCGGCGCGTTCCTTGACCGGGTCGTTCCACGAGCCGGTGTAGATCACGTTCACCGTGGCATTCGGGTTCATCTTCTGCGCGCCGAGCGCGAAGGCGTTGATGGTCCAGTTGACGACGCCGAAGGGGTTGGCCGCGACGAAGCCGAGCTTGCCGGTCTTCGAGGCTGCGCCTGCAGCCATGCCGCAGAGGTACTGGCTCTCGTAGGTGCGGCCGTAGAAGGATTCGAGGTTGGCGCCGTTGCTGGTGCCCGAGCCGTTGAGGAAGGCCACCTCGGGGTACTTGGCCGCGAGCTCCTTGAAGCTGTCGGAATAGCCGAAGGCGGTGCCGATGATGATGTTGGCGCCGCGCTGGATGAACTTCTCGGCCGCGGGCTTGATGGCGGATGCGTCTTCCGGCACGTTCTCGACGAACTGGATCTTCTCGCCGGTTTCCTTCTCGACCTTGATGCGCGCTTCGTCGAAGGCCTGCGTCCAGCCGCCGTCGTTCTTGGGGCCGAAGTACAGCATCGCGATCTTCGGCTTGCCCTTCAGGGTGAAGCCGTCGGCGGCCACCGCCGGGCCGATCAGCGCGGCGCCCGCGACAAGCGCTGCGACCGCGCAAGGAATCGATTTACGCAACATCACTCGGACCTTTCATCATGAAATTGATACGGAACACATTGCCCTCGGGGTCGAGCAGCACCGACTGGTACCAGTGGTAGTAGGTGACGTAGGGCGCCTTGACGAGCGTGGCGCCGGCAGCGACGGCGACCGGCACCATGCGGTCGACTTCCACTTGCGAATCGACATCGATGTTCAGCAGGAACTTGACCCCGCGCGTGTCGGAGAACTCGGCCAGCTGCAAGAGCTCGTAGGCATCGAAGGCGTTGAAGCCCAGCTTGGCCTTGCCCGCGTCGAGGCCGCGGAAGATCGGCGAGCGGATGGCCTCGATCTCGGGGAAGCCGAACACGCGCTGGTAGAAGCCGCTGAGCGCGACGACGTCTTTCGCGAAGACGTTGACGTAGGAAAGATGAGGCATGTTCAGGCTGTCACCTTGGTGCCGCCGAAGGTCGTCTGTTTCAGGAACTTCGACTTCAAGTGGTCGCCGGAAGAGATCGGCGCGTACTTCGGCGCCTCGCCCGGCGCGAGGCAGCTCGGCAGGCACTCGACCATCGCGTCGTAGTTGGGCTGGTGGAAGAACACCAGCGACTGCCGGCGGTTGGTGGCGGCCGCATCCGGCGGCGGGTTGACCACGCGGTGCAGGGTCGAGACCCACAGGTCGTTGGTCCACTGCATCATGAGGTCGGCGATGTTCACCACCAGGCCGCCCTCGACCATCGGCACGTCGACCCATTGGCCGGCCTTGTTGAAGACCTGCAGCCCCTTGTCGTCAGGCAGCACGACGGTGAGGCTGCCGTAGTCGCTGTGCGCGCCGGCGCGCAGCTGGCCGGGCAATGCAGCCTCGGTCTGCGGCGGGTAGCTCAGCACGCGGAACATGCTGATGTGCTTGTCGATCTTGTCGTCGAAGAAGGTCTCGGGAAGTTCCAGCGCGAGCGCGAAGATGCGCATCAGCGAACGCGAGAGATCGCTCATCGCCTCGAAGTATTCGTCGAAGGCCGGCTGGAAGCCCGGCAGATCGGGCCAGACATTGGGCTCGAAGTGCGGGCCGGCCGCAACGCCCCGGTGGTAGTCGTCGGCCGGCACATTGGAGGGACCGATGGAGAAGGACTCCTTCAGGTCGCCCGGCGCCGCTTCTTCGAGGCTGTACGACAACCCTTCCTCGCCCACCGCGCTGTAGCCGCGCACCGCGTCGTCGCGCGGGCGATCGACCTTGCGCTTGTCGGCCAGCGGCAAGGCGAAGAATTCACGCGAGACCGCGGAGACGCGCGCGATGAGTTCGGGGGCGATGCCGTGGTTGGTGATGACCAGGAAGCCGATGCTGCGGCAGGCCTCGTCGACCTTGCGCGCCACCTCGGCCTTGCCTTCGGGCGTTCCGGAAAAGAAGGGCGCCAGATCGATGATCGGTACGGACAGCAGGGTCATGCTTTCAATCCTTCGGTGTGACGGTGGCGGCGCTTCGACATGCAACGTCCATGCCAGTTGGACCAAATGGACAAATGCGCTTTGCTGCATCGGCGTGGTGCGCGGGCAGCGGTGCGGCACGGCGAATGCGTGCGCTGGGTGTTGCCATGGTGCGTACCATGGGCGGTATGACTCGTGCATGCGGGCTGCATCGCAGACAACGAGAATCCCGGGTGGAGAAAGAAGCAAAGCAACACATGCCGAAAACTCGCAGCAGCAGCATCAAGCCGCCGTCCACGCTGGCCGTCGAAGCGCCGCCATCCAAGCGCGTGCATCCGAAGCGCGCGCCCGTGGCGCGCAGCGTCACGTCGGTGAACCGGCGGCTGCGCCAGATCGAGGACAAGCGCGCGGCGATCCTGCGCGCGGCGCTCGGGCTCTTCTCGCGCTTCGGCCTGCACGGCACCAGCGTCGACCAGGTCGCAGCGCGTGCGGATGTCTCGAAAAGCAACCTGCTCTACTACTTCGCCAACAAGGAGGAGCTCTACGTCTCGGTGCTGCGCGAGTTGCTCGCCGTGTGGCTGGAGCCGCTGCGCGGCTTCAACGCCGAGCAGGACCCGCGGCAGGCGATTGGCGACTACATCCGGCGCAAGCTGGTGATCTCGCGCGACCAGCCCGATGCCTCGCGCCTGTTCTGCCTCGAGATGATCCAGGGCGCGCCGCTCTTGCGCGACGAACTCGATCGCGAGCTGCGCGACCTGGTAACGCGCAAATCCGAAGTGATCCGCGCCTGGGTGGCCGCCGGCAAGCTCGCGCCGGTCGATCCGCATCACCTGATCTTCGCCTTGTGGGCCACCACGCAGCACTACGCCGACTTCGGCGTGCAGGTGCAGGCCATCACGGGCCGTACGCTGGATGACCCGGAGTTCTTCGAAGAGACGGTGGACAACGTGCAGCGCATCGTCTTGAGCGGCATCACCACGCGCTGAGCGCGCCGCGCGCTCAGTGCGGCGCGGCGACGATGTCGTGGTAGCGGCGGTCGAAGTAGATCAGGCCGTGCGCGGTGCCGCCGATCGCGATCGCAACGGCCTCGCAGAACAGCACGTCGTGGGTGCCCACCCGCGTCACCTGCGACACGCGGCAGTCGAAGGACACGGCCGCGTCCTCGAGCACCGGCGCACCGGTGCGCTTGCGGCTCCAGCGGCCCGCGGCGAAGCGCTCGTCCATCGGCGTCTTGCCGCCGAACAGGCCCGACAGCGCCTGCTGCCCCGCGGCCAGCGCGTTCACGCAGAGCACGCCGTTGGCCTGGAAGGCCGGGTAGACCGAGGCCGAGCGATTGAGGCAGACCAGCAGCGTCGGCGGCTCGTCGGTCACGCTGCACACGGCCGATGCGGTGAAGCCGGCGCGGCCGCCGGGGCCGTCGGTGGTGATGACATGCACGGCCGCGCCGAGGCGGGCCATCGCATCGCGGTAATCGCTCTTGGGCAAGGCGTTCATGGCGGCGGTGCTTTCCTCAGGCGAGCGCGCAGGCTTCTGCGAAGTCCAGGCGCGGCAGGCGGCCGAACAGCTTCGAGGGGTCGCCGTGGCCCAGGTTGATCAGGAAGTTGGTGGTCCAGGGCGTGCCGGTGAAGAAGGCGGCGTCGATCTTCGCCCTGTCGAAGCCGGACAGCGGCCCCGCATCCAGCCCCAGCGCGCGCGCGGCGAGCAGCAGGTAGGCGGCTTGCAGCGTGGCGTTGCGAAAGGCGGTTTCGCGGGCGGCCTCGACGCTGCCGGTGAACCAGCTTCTGGCGTCGGCATGCGGGAACAGCGTGGGCAGCTTGTCGTAGAAGGCGCTGTCCCAGGCTGCGATCACGGTGACCGGCGCGCTCATCGTCTTCGCCAGATTGCCCTTCGACAAGGCCGGCGCCAGGCGCGCCTTGCCCTCGGGCGTGCGCACGAAGACGAAGCGGCCCGGTGAACAGTTGGCCGAGGTCGGCCCGGTGCGCGCCAGCGCGTAGACCTGTTCGAGCAAGGCGTCGGAGACCGGCTCAGGGCGCCAGCCGTTGTGCGAGCGGGCCTCGGTGAAAAGAAGTGCCAGGGCGTCGTCGTCCAGGGAGGGTTTCATGCGGGGACTCCAGGTGCGCCCACGCGCGCCAGGAAGGCGAGCAGGCTGCGGTTGAAGAGCTCGGCCTCGGTCACGCTGTGTGCATGGCCGCCATGGGGCACGCACTCGAGGCTCGCGTGAGGCAGGCCCTCGGCGAGGCGCTGCGAGCAGGTCCAGGGGACCAGCACGTCGTCGGTGGCGGCTGCCACCAGCGCGGGCGCGGCGATCTCGACCAGCCGCGCGTCGACATCGAAGGCGCGCAGCGCACCGATGCGCGCGCGCATGTTGGCCTCGCCGGGGAAATGCGCGAGCGCATGCTCGACTTCGTCGGCCACGCGCTGCGCGTGGGCGGCGCACCAGGCGGCGGGGTAGAGAAAGATGGGCTGCGCCTCGACATAGGCGCGTGGGCCGCAGGCGCCGAGCAGCGCCAGGCGCGCGTCGAAGCAGCGGGCCGAATGCGGATTGGGCTTCGACCACGCGTTGACGAGCACGAGGCTGGCCACGCGCGAGGGTGCGTCGAGCGCGAGCTGCAGGCCGACCAGGCCGCCGAGCGCGTGGCCCACCAGGTGGCAGCGCGCCGTCGAGGTGGCGTCGAGGATCTCGATCACGTCGCGCGCCATGTCGGCGATCGCATAGTCGGCCTGCAGGTCGGCGGGGCTGCGGCCGGTGCCGCGCTGGTCGTAGGCGATCACGCGGTGGCCGGCCCCGATCAGTGCAGCGAGCTGCGGCTGCCAGAAGCCCGCCGAGCCGCCGAGGCCCGAGGACAGCAGCACGGCCTCGCCCTCGGCCGGCCCGTGCACCTCGTAGTGCAGCGGCATGCTCAGGCCTTCTTGCCCACGTGCGCGATCGAGGCGATCTCGATCAAGGCGTCGGGCTTCACCAGCCCGCACTGGATGCAGTAGCGCGCCGGCTTGGTGCCGGGGAAGAACTCGGCGTAGACCGCATTGATCTTCGCGTAGTCGGCCCAGTCCTTGATCATGATCATGTTGAAGGTCACGTCGTCCATGGTGCCGCCGGCGGCCTCGACCACGCCCTGGATGGTGGTGAGCACATGGCGCGCCTGCGCGCTCGCGTCGCCGACATGGACCACGTTGTTGTCCTTGTCGAAGGGCAGGGTGCCCGACACGTAGAGCACGCCGTCGGCGAGCGTGCCGGGAACGTAGGGTGCGAGCGGCACGCCGGTGCCGGGCGGGATGATGGCTTGCTTGGGCATGGTTCGTTGCTCCTTTCGGGAAAGTGAAATCAGGCAGTGGCCGCTTCGGCCGCTGCGGGTTGGGTGGCGGCCTCGGGCGCGAAGGTGCTGCAGAAATCGTCGACCTTCGAGACCCAGCCGAAGAAGGTCTCGACGTTGTAGACCGCGGCCTGCTGGATAGCGGGCCCGCCGAGCTCGTGCGTTGCGTCTTCGAGCATCACGGCGAAGTACTCGAGGTGGAAGGCGTCGCGCAGCGTGGACTCCACGCACACGTTGGTGGCAATGCCGGTGAAGACCAGGTTGCGGATGCCGCGCGCGCGCAAGCTGCTGTCGAGCGTGCTGTTGAAGAAGCCGCTGTAGCGGGTCTTGGGAATGACGATGTCGCCGGCCTGCGGCCGGAGCGAATCGACGAGCGCGTAGTCCCAGCCGCCCTTGGCGAGGAACTTGCCTTGCAGCTCGGGCTTCTTGCGCATGGTCTTGAGCGCGTTGGACTTGTACCAGTTGGGCGAGCCGGGGCCGCCGGCTTCCACGTAATCGGCGTCCCAGCCGTTCTGCAGGAACACGACCAGCATGCCGGCCGCGCGCGCGGCGGCGATGGTGCGCGCGATGTTGGCGATCACGCCCTGCGCGCCCGAGATGTCGAAGCCGGCGGTATCCACATAGCCGCCGATCGAGGCGTAGGCGTTCTGCATGTCGACGACGATCAGCGCCGAGTTGGCGGCATGCAGCCCCAGCGGTTCGGGCCGGGCGGGCAGCACCAGTGGCGCGGGCGCGCCCGGTGCGTTCGGCACGCCCACCGGCGTGCTGGAGGCGATGGTGGTGTTCTTCATGGCGGGGTCACTTCGAATCAGGCGGCCAGGCGCTCGGCGGCGACGCGCGAAGGCACGGGGCTCGCGATGTGCGTGCGGCTTTTCATCAGCGGCTGGATGTGCTCGCCGAAAGCCTCCACGCCGAGCACGAAGTCGTCGAAGGTCAGCAGCACGCCTTCGGTGCCGGGCACCTCGGCGACTTCGTCGAGCAGGCGCGCCACCGTCGCATAGGAGCCGACGAGGGTGCCCATGTTGATATTGACCGCCGAGGTCGGGTCGGCCATCTGCCGCACGTTGGTGTCGGCGCCCGACTTGGTGTCGGCCGCGCTCTGCTGCGTGAGCCAGGCCAGCGCTTCCTGGTCGGCGCCGGCCTTGTAGTGCTCCCACTTGGCGCGCGCGGCTTCGTCGGTGGCATCGGCGATCACCATGAAGAGCACGTAGGAGGTCACGTGGCGGCCGGTCTTCTTCGTCGCCTCGATGAGCTTCTCGGCCGCCGGCGCAAAGGCCTTGGGCGTGTTGACGCCCTTGCCGAAGCAGAAGTTGTAGTCGGCGTACTTCGCGGAGAAGTCCATGCCGGCGTCGCTCTGGCCGGCGCAGATCACCTTCATGTCGGCCTGCGGCTTCGGGCTCACGCGGCAGTCGTCCATCTTGAAGTGCTCGCCCTTGAAGTCGGACTGCCCAGTGGTCCACAGCTCGCGCAGCACCTGCACGTATTCCGACAGGTACCGGTAGCGGGTCGCAAAGAATTCGTCGCCGGGCCACATGCCCATCTGCGAGTACTCGGGCTTCTGCCAGCCGGTGATGAGGTTGAGCCCGAAGCGGCCGTTGGAGATCGAGTCGATGGTGGAGGTCATGCGCGCCACGATGGCCGGCGGCATGACCAGCGAGGCCGCCGTGGCGAAGAGCTTGATCTTCGAGGTGACGGCGGCCAGCCCGGCCATCAGCGTGAAGCTTTCTAGGTTGTGATCCCAAAACTCGGTCTTGCCACCGAAGCCGCGCAGCTTGATCATCGAGAGCGCGAAGTCCACGCCGTAGTGCTCGGCCTTCTGCGTGATCTGCTTGTTGAGTTCGAAGCTCGGCTTGTACTGCGGAGCGTTCTCCGAGATCAGCCAGCCGTTGTTGCCGATGGGGATGAAGATGCCGACGTTCATGCGTTGCGCTCCTGGACCGAAGGTGAGGGATGGGCTGTGGGCGCAACGCCGAAGGACGCGCGCCGACGGTCTTATGCATAGGCCGTGCCATTTGGTTAAGTCTTTTAAAATCAACCACTTGCAGGTTTCCGTCGGTAGAAATTGGACCAAATGGTCCAAAATGGAGCGTTTGGTCTGTGCGGTCGTGGCCGGCTTTGGTGCAAGGACCCCGCACAATCACCGTCAGTTGCCTGTTTCCTCTGCCATGCCCAAGACCAAACTCCGCGCCGCTGCCGTCGGCGGCACCGCCGACGACGTCGAGGCCGCCTTCTACGAAGCGCTGCAGCGCGGCGATATCGATGCATTGATGGTCTGCTGGGCCGACGAGGACGAGGTGTTCTGCGTCCATCCCGGCGGCCCGCGGCTGGTGGGCACCGAGGCGATCCGCGCCGCCTTCGAGCACATGTTCGCCAATGGCGCGATCCACGCCACGCCGGCACGCGTGCGCCGGGTCGAATCGCTCGCGAGCGCG
Source organism: Variovorax sp. CF079 (assembly GCF_900101545.1). GTDB lineage: Bacteria > Pseudomonadota > Gammaproteobacteria > Burkholderiales > Burkholderiaceae_C > Variovorax. The sequence continues at coordinate 87,104 of NZ_FMZU01000006.1, forward strand.
GTGCACAACGTGCTGGAGCGCATCGAGGTGCTTACCGCCGAGGGGCCGCGCCATGCCTTCGTGCTGGCCACCAACGTCTATCACAAGACCGCCCAGGGCTGGCGCATGGTGGCGCACCATGCAAGCCCGGGCAGCGTGCACGCGCCCGAAGACGAGGACGACGCTGCCCCGCAGACGCTTCACTGACATGCAATACGTCGCGCCCCTCTGGCTGCCCGGCGGCAACCTCCAAACCATCTGGCCCGCGCTCTATGCGCGCCGCGTGGAGGCCCCTTTGCCGGCCTATCGGCGCGAGCGCTGGGGCACGCCGGACGGCGACTTCATCGACGTGGACTTTCTCGATGCGGCCGGTTCCGGGCCGAAGCCGCTGCTGATCCTGTTCCACGGCCTCGAGGGCTCGTCGAAGAGCCACTACGCCGAGGCTTTCGCGGCCTTTGCGATGGTGCGCGGATGGGACTATGCGGTGCCGCATTTCCGCGGCTGCAGCGGCGAACTCAATCTCGCGCCGCGCGCCTACCACTCGGGCGACTATGAGGAGATCGGCTGGATCCTCGGGCGCTTGCACGCGCAGCATGGCGGGCCGATGCTGGCGGCAGGTGTCTCGCTTGGCGGCAATGCGCTCTTGCGCTGGACCGAAGAGGCGGGTGACGAGGCCTCGAAGCTGGTCAGCGCCGTGGCCTCGATCTCGGCGCCGCTCGATCTGGCCGCCGGCGGCATGGCGATCGGCCGCGGCTTCAACCGGCTGGTCTACACGCGCATGTTCCTGTCGACCATGAAGCCCAAGGCGCTGGCCAAGCTGGCCCAGCATCCGGGCCTGTTCGACCGCGACAAGCTCCTCGAGGCCCAGGATCTCTACGCTTTCGACAACGTGTTCACCGCGCCGCTGCACGGCTTTCGCGACACCGACGACTACTGGACGCGGGGCTCGGCCAAGCCGCATCTGCACGCGATCCGCATTCCCGCGCTGGCGGTGAATGCCACCAACGACCCCTTCGTGCCGGCGGCCAGCCTGCCGCGCCAGGACGAGGTCGGCCGCCACGTCACGTTGTGGCAGCCGGCCCATGGCGGCCATGTGGGTTTTCCGCTGGGCGCGCCGCCCGGCCATGTGCGCGGCATGCCGGAGCGAGTCGGCGGCTGGCTTGCACAGCATTTGAGCGCTTGAACTACAGCCGCGCGGCCCGATCCGCGCCAGAATGAGCGCCATGGACGACATCGTCAAACAGGCGCTCGCCAAGTGGCCCAACGTGCCGCACTGCTACGGCTGGCTCGGCCTGGACGCGCGCGGCAACTGGTACATGCGTGACGACCGCACCCAGGCCATGGGGCCTTTTCCGGTGGCCAAGGGCTCGCTGCTCAAGCACGACAAGCTGATCGATTTCATCCAGCGCAACTACGAACACGACGAGCGCGGCCAGTGGTTCTTCCAGAACGGCCCGCAGCGCGTGTACGTCGAGCTCGAAGCCGCGCCATGGATCTGGCGCGTGGCCGAGGACTTCTCGGTCCGTTCGCACAGCGGCTTGGGCGTAGAGCCCTCGGCCTGCCTGCTCGACGAGGAGGGCAAGCTCTACCTGGTGGCGCCGCTCGGCCTCGGGCTGGTCCATACGCAGGACGTCGGCGTGGCGGCCGAGGCGGTCGAAGCGGGGCGCTGGGCGCCGGAGAACGTGCGCGCCGCGGAACTGCCTGCGCGCTTCGGCCATGTCATGAGCCCGGCGGCGGGCCAGCCGGTCAAGCAGCCGGCGCGCTGAATCCATCTCGCGCGCCAATGAAAAAGAGCCCGCATGCGGGCTCTTTGTTCGAGGAGATGGGCTTTCTTACTTGGCCGCTGTTGCAGCCGCGGCATTGGACGCCGCACCCTCGGGTGCCGCTGCCGCGGGACGGTCCGGCACCGGGAACTTGGCGCCGCCCGAATTGGCCAGGTAGGCCACCGCACGGCCGATCTCGACATCCTCGAAGTCGCCGCCGCCCTGCGGGGGCATGGCGCCCTTGCCCTTGAGCGCATGCTCGAGCAGCGTGGCGTAGCCCTGGCCGATGCGCGGGCCCCAGGCCGCGGCATCGTTGAGGTGCGGAGCGGTCGGGATGCCGGGCGCGCCGTGGCAGGCCACGCATTGCGCCTTGAACACGGCTTCGCCGGCGGCGAGCGGCCGGTTGGCATCGCGGATCTCGATCGAGCCGACCTTCTTGAGGCGTTCGGCGATCTCGCGATCGCGCGCTTCCTTCGACACGCCGTAGAGCGACATGTTGTCGCCTTGCGCATCGCCCGAGGGATGGGTGCCGGAGACCACGTAGGAGACGAGGCCCGCGATGATCAGGATGGGAGCGATGAACGAGAAGAAGACCGCGAGGAGCAGCTGTTTCGGGTTCTTGATCGGGCCGGTGTGGGCGTCTTCTGTGGCCTGGTAGTGCGGGTCGTCGCTCATTGGCGTCCTCAATATCGGGGGCTCTTCGGGGGCGTTTTCGAAATCAACCGGAGATTATAGAGAGGCGCCCCGGGGGCGCCTCTCTGACCCTCTCATCGTGTAGCCCAGCCGCCGCCCAGTGTCTTGTAGAGCGCAACCTGGCTCTGCAACTGCAGCAGCCGGGTCTGCACCGCCGCCTGCTGCACGCTGTAGAGCGAGCGCTGCGAATCGAGCAGGTCGAGTGCGCTCGCGATGCCGTTGCGGTAGCGCAAATCGGAGAGCTTGAAGCGGACCTCCTCGGCGTTCGATTGCGCGCGCAGGGCCCGCAGCTGCTCGCCGAGCGTGGCGCGGCCGGCGAGCGCGTCGGCGACCTCGCGGAAGGCCGTCTGGATCGACTTCTCGTACTGCGCCACCGCGATCTCGCGGCCGGCCCGTGCCGAATCCAGCCCGGCCTGGTTGCGGCCCGCATCGAAGATCGGCAACGTGATCTGCGGTGCGAAGGACCACGCCTTGGAGCCCTTGTCGAAGAGGCCCGAGAACTCGCTGCTCGCGGTGCCGATCGACGAGGTCAGCGTGACGCGCGGGAAGAAGGCCGCGCGCGCCGCGCCGATGTTGGCATTGGCCGCGATCAGCTGCTGTTCGGCGGCGCGGATGTCGGGCCGCTCGCCCAGCAGGTCGGAGGGCAGGCCGGCCGGCAGGTCCGGCATCGGCGCGATCGCATCGAGACCGCGGCCGCCTTCGGTGGCCGCGGCCGGCACCGGCGCGCCGAGCAGCAGGGCCAGTGCGTTCTCGTCCTGCATGCGCAGGCGCTGCTGCTCGGCGTAGGACGCACGCGCGGATTCGGCCAGCGTGTCGGCCAGGCGGAGGTCGATCTCCGAGACCACGCCGCTGTCGAAGCGCATGCGCGTGAGCTTCTGCGACTCCTCGCGCGTTACCAGGGTCTGGCGCGTGAGCTCGAGCAGCTGGTCATCCGCGATCAGCGTGAGCCAGCCGCTGGCGACCGCGCCGATCAGGCTGATGTGCGCCGCCTTGCGCGATTCCTCGGTGGCGAGGTACTGCGCCAGCGCCTGCTCCTTGAGGCTGGCGACGCGGCCGAAGAAGTCGAGTTCCCAGGCGGTGATGCCGAGGTTGACCGAATAGCTCGATGCCACGCTGCCGCCCACGCCTATCGCCTGGAGCGCGTTCGGGCTCGAACGCGAGCCGCTGGCCGTGAGATCGAGCGCGGGAAACTGGGCCGCGCGCTGGATCTGGAACTGCGCGCGCGCCTGCTCGATGTTGAGCACGGACACGCGCAGGTCGCGGTTGTTGGCCAGCGCGGTCTCGATCAGCTTGGCGAGGCGCGGGTCGGTGAAGAAGTCCTGCCAGGCGAGCGTGGAGGCGGGCGATTGCGCGCTGCTGGCGGGCTGCGCGCCCGGGTAGACGGCCGGCACGGGCGCGGCAGGGCGCTCGTACGCCGGGATGAGCGAGCAGCCGGCCAGCACCATGGCTGCGGCGCCGGTCAGCGCGGTGGAGACGAATTTCTTTTTAGTCATGGGCTGGGGCTTCCTCGATGCCCGCGGCTTGCGCGTGGCGCTTGTCGACCTCGTGCTGGCGCTCGCTGCCCTTGAACAGGCTACGCACGACCACGAAGAACACCGGCACGAAAATCACCGCGAGCGCGGTGCCGGTCACCATGCCGCCGATCACGCCGGTGCCGATCGCGCGCTGGCTCGCCGAGCCCGCGCCCGTGGCCAGCACCAGCGGCAGCACGCCGAGGCCGAAGGCCAGCGAGGTCATGATGATCGGGCGGAACCGCAGATGGGCGGCGGCCAGCGCCGACTCGACCACGCCCTTGCCCTGCGCCTGCAGGTCCTTGGCGAATTCGACGATCAGAATCGCGTTCTTCGCCGACAGGCCGATGATGGTGATCAGGCCGACCTGGAAGTACACGTCGTTCGAATAGGCGCGCAGCAAGGTCGCGAGCAGCACGCCCAGCACGCCCAGCGGCACCACCATGATCACGGACAGCGGAATCGTCCAGCTCTCGTAGAGCGCGGCCAGGCACAGGAACACGGCCAGGATCGAGAAGGCGTAGAGGATGATCGCCTGCGCGCCGGCGAGCTTCTCTTCGCGCGACTGGCCGGTCCATTCGTAGCCGAAGCCCGGCGGCAGCTGCGCGGCGAGCTTTTCGATCTCCGCCATCGCGGCGCCCGAGCTGTAGCCCGGCGCCGCCGAGCCCGAGATGCGGACCGCGGGGTAGCCGTTGTAGCGCACCGTCTGCTGCGCGCCGGTGATCCAGCGCGTGCTCGCGAAGGCCGACAGCGGCACCGGCTCGCCCTTGGTGTTGCTGGCGTTGAGCCTGAGCAGGTCGTCAGGTTGCATGCGCGCCGGCGCGTCGGCCTGCACCACCACCCGCTGCAGGCGCCCCTGGTTCGGGAAGTCGTTCACGTAGGTCGAGCCCAGCGCCGTCGACATCGTGCTGTTGATGGCGTCGAAGCTCACGCCCAGCGCGTTCGCCTTGTCGCGGTCGAGGTCGATCTGCAGTTGCGGCGCGTCTTCCAGGCCGTCCGGGCGCACCTGCGTCAGGATCGGGCTCTTGCCGGCCATGCCGAGCAGCTGGTTGCGCGCGTTGACCAGCGCCTCGTGGCCCGCGCCGCCACGGTCCTGCAGGCGGAAGCTGAAGCCGCTGGCGTTGCCGAGCTCGGGGATGGGCGGCGGCGACAGCGGGTAGATGAAGGCATCGCGGATGCCCGACAGCGCCCCGAAGGCGCGGCCGGCCACCGCCTCGGCCGAATGGCTCGGGTCGTGCCGTTGCTCCCAGTCCTTCAGGGTCACGAAGGCGAGGCCGGCGTTCTGGCCCTGGCCCGAGAAGCTGAAGCCCAGCACCCCGACCATGCTCTCCACCTCGGGCTGCTTCAGGATGTACTTCTCGACATCCTGCATCACCGACAGCATGCGCTCCTTCGTCGCACCCGGCGGCAGCTGCACGTTGACGATGATGTAGCCCTGGTCTTCCTGCGGCAGGAAGGAGGTGGGCAGCTGCCGGTACACCAGCACCACCGCGCCGATGATGGCCACGTAGATCACCAGGTAGCGCGCCGCGCGCTTGAGGATGCGCGCCACCAGGCTCTCATAGCCCTTGGCGGTGCGGGCGAAGCTGCGGTTGAACCAGCCGAAGAAGCCGCGCTTCTCGTGGTGGTGGCCGGCCTCCACCGGCTTCAGCAGCGTGGCGCACAGGGCCGGCGTGAGCGACAGCGCCATGAAGGCCGAGAAGCCGATCGAGGCCACCATCACCGCCGAGAACTGGCGATAAATGTTGCCGGTGGAGCCGGCGAAGAAGGCCAGCGGCACGAACACCGAGATCAGCACCACCGTCACGCCGATGATGGCGCCGGAGATCTGGCGCATCGCCTTGCGCGTGGCTTCCAGCGGCGAGAGGCCTTCCTCGCTCATGATGCGCTCGACGTTCTCCACCACCACGATCGCGTCGTCCACCACGATGCCGATCACCAGCACCATGCCGAACATGGTCAGCACGTTGATCGAGAAGCCCAGCGCCAGCAGGATGCCGAAGGTGCCCAGCAGCGCGATCGGCACCACCACTGTCGGGATGAGCGTGTAGCGCCAGTTCTGCAGGAACAGGAACATCACCAGGAACACCAGCGCCACCGCCTCGAACAGCGTCTTCACCACCTCTGTGATGGAGATGTTCACGAAGCGAGAGCTGTCGTAGGGGATGGTCCACTTCACGCCCTGCGGGAAGTAGCGCGCGAGCTCGGTCATCTTGGCGCGGATTGCCTTGGCCGACTGCAGCGCGTTGCCGCCGGGAGCGAGCTGCACGCCGATGCCCACCGCCTGCTCGCCGTTGAGGCGTGCCGAGGTGGCATAGCCCTGGCCGCCGAGCTCGATGCGCGCCACGTCCTTGAGCCGGACGGCGGAGCCGTCGGTGTTGGCGCGCAGCACGATGTCGCCGAACTGGGAGGTTGTGGTGAGCTGGCCGTTGACCACCACGGTGGCCGCGATCGCCTGGCCCGCCACGTTGGGCAAGTCGCCGATCGTGCCGGAGGACACCTGCGCGTTCTGCGCGCGGATCGCCGCGTTGACCTCGGCCGCCGACAGGTTGTAGCCCTGCAGCCTGGCCGGGTCGATCCAGATGCGCATCGCGCGCTCGGTGCCGAAGAGCTGGGCCTGGCCTACCCCGGCCACGCGCTGCAGCTCGGGCACCACGTTGCGCGATGCGTAGTCGCCCAGCGCCGTGGTGTCGATCGCCGGGTTGTCGGAGGACAGCATCGTGAACAGCAGGAAGTTGTTGCGCGACTTGTCCACGCGCACGCCCTGCTGCGTCACGGCCGCCGGCAGCCGCGGCGTGGCGCGCGACAGCCGGTTTTGCACGTCCACCTGGGCGAGATCGGCGTTGGTGCCGGTCTCGAAGGTGATGGTGATGGTGCCGGTGCCGTCCGCCTGTGCCACCGATTCCATGTAGATGAGGCCCGGCGAGCCGTTCATCTCGCGCTCGATGACCGAGAGCACGCTGTCCTCCAGCGTCTGGGCCGAGGCGCCGGGATAGGCGACGTTGACGACGATGGCCGGCGGTGCCACCGGCGGGTACTGCGCGATCGGCAGCTGCGTGATGGACACGGCGCCCACCACGATGACGAACAGCGCGATCACCCACGCGAAGATCGGGCGGTCGATGAAGAATTTGGCCATGCGGGGACGCTCCTTACTGCTTCGCGGCGGGAGCCGAAGCGGCTGCCGCGGCAGCAGGAGCAGCGTTCGCAGAGCCGGCGGAAGCCGGCGTCGGCGCTTTCCAGGGCACTGCCTTCACCGGCGCGCCGGGCGGCATCATCATCAGCTTCTGGAAGCCGTCGACCATGACCTGCTCGCCGGCCTTCAGGCCATCGAGCACGATCCACTGGTTGTTCTGGGCCGCGCTGATCTTCACCGTGCGCTTGTGCATCTTGCCCTCGGCATCGACCACCGTCAGCGTGTCGCCCTGCTGGGTGCGCGTGACCGCCTGCTGCGGCACGGTGATCGCGTTGCTGACCTGGGCCTGCTCCACCTTCACGCGCACGTAAAGGCCGGGCAGCAGCTCGCCCTTCGGATTCGGGACTTCGGCGCGCAGCGTGACCTGGCCGGTGGTGGAATCGACCGTCAGGTCGGAGAACAGCAGCTTGCCCGGCAGCGCGTACTCGCTGCCGTCTTCCAGCAGGATGCGCACGCTGGCCGCGTCGGCGCCGCTGGCGCGTTTGAACTGGCCGGCCTCCATCGCGCGGCGCAGTCTGAGCACGTCGCTGGCCGATTGGGTGAAGTTCACGTACATCGGGTCGATCTGCTGGACCACGGCCAGCGCGGTCGCATCGCCCTGGCCCACCAGTGCGCCTTCGGTCACCAGCGCGCGGCCGATGCGGCCGGAAATCGGCGCCGTCACGCTCGCGTAGCCGAGATTGATTCTGGCGGTCTGCACCGAGGCGCGGCCCACCGCGACATCCGCTTCGGCGGTCTTGGCCGCGGCCACGGCATTGAGATATTCCTGCTTGCTGACCGCGTTGGCTTCCACCAGCGGCTTGTAGCGCTCGGCCAGTGCCTTGGCCTGCACCGCATTGGCTTCGGCGCGCGCCAGGCTCGCCTCGGCGCTCTGCGCGGCAGCGGCGTAGGGCGCGGGGTCGATGCGGAACAGCGGCTGGCCCGCCTTCACGTCGCTGCCTTCGCGGAACTGCCGCTGCTGCAGGATGCCGGCGGCACGGGCGCGCACTTCAGCCACGCGCGAAGCTTCGAGCCGGCCGGGCAGCTCGGTCACCAGTCCGACATCGGTCGGCGTGGCGACCACCACGCCGACTTCGGGCGGCGGCGGTGCGCCGCCGCCACCCTGGGCGGCGGCGGCCGGTGCTCCGCTCTTGCCGCAGGCCGCGAGCGCAAGCACCGCAGCGACCGCGGCCGTGACGGCCGCGCCGCGCGGCGAAAACAACGAATGACGCGAGACATGCAGTACAGGCATGCGATTCCTTTGAGCAAAGAAGGGGGACGGTACGTCGCGGCGCGGGTGCCTAAAGCATCACGGCGAGTCAGGCCATCGGGAGGTCCTCTAGTTTACATACATTCATGCATGTATAGTCATTAACCTCATATCCATAAGGGGGCATAGTGGTCCGACGTACCAAGGAAGAGGCGCAGGCGACACGGCACCGGCTGCTCGATGCTGCCGAAGTGCTGTTTCAAAGCCAAGGCGTTTCGCAGACCTCGCTGCAGCAGATCGCGCAGCAGGCCGGCGCCACGCGTGGCGCGATCTACTGGCACTTCAAGGACAAGGCGGACCTCTTCAACGCGATGATGGAACGCGTCACGCTGCCGCTGGAGGCGGCGACGCGTGAGGCGAGCACGACAGGCGAGGATCCGCTGGCGGCGATCGAGCGGGTGATGGTCCAGGCCCTGAGCCTGATGGTCAGCGATCCGCAGGTGCGGCGCGTGTTCGAGGTCGCCACGCTCAAGGTCGAATACACCAGCGACATGGACGCGGTGCTGCAGCGCCATCGCAGCGCGCGCAACGAATGCGTGGTCGATTTCGGCAATGCGCTGCAGCACGCGGCGCGCCAGGCGGACATTCAGCTGCCGATTCCGGTCAAGACCGCGGCCTACGGCCTGCATGCAGTGATCAGCGGGCTGATCCAGGACTGGCTGCTGGAGCCCGAGGCCTTCGATCTCGTGCCGGCCGGCCGCCACATCTTCCGCGTCTACCTGGCTGGCCTGGGGTTCGAGCGCCCGTCGATGGTTGTCGACGCAGCCTGCAAGGCCGCCGCCTGATGGGCGATAATGACCGGCTCCGGTCGCTGGCCGGAGCCCCATCTCGCTGTATTTCAACGGATAGAATTCGGCCCTCCGAAGGCTGAGATCCAGGTTCGATTCCTGGCGGCGAATTCGCTAGTCTAGGTCCACGATCAGGTAAGGGAGCTCGCCATCAAATTCGCTCTCTTCCAGCCGGTAGTCAGGCGACACGGGACTCACACTGTCGCCTCCGATGTTGAAGCCATTCTGATTGAGAAAGGACTTTAACGTCCGATCGATGCGCCCGGTTGCCACTAAGAACCCATCAACTTCAATAGAGATTGATGCAGCTGAGCCAGGTTTCCTCTCGTCTAGATCGACCTTGCCGATCAATGTGTGGCGACCAGGTGAAAGCTTCACGCCAGTCACACTGCAGCTACTTGGAAAAATCGCGTTGTAGTAGAAAACCGGGACGCCGTGCAGGAAATAGAAAGCGTAGCCGTTGATCGAGCTGCCGTGACATGCGAGTACTCCGTGCCCACCATTCGCCCCCACGACGACGTCGCAGCTTATGCGAAACGAACGGCCTACTGTGTGAGGCGCTGCGTCGGCGTGCAGATTTCGCAAGCGGCGACGAAACTTGAATGAGTTGCGTGATGCTCCATGGCTGGGTCGTCCCTCGGCGCCTTCTGTTGGCGAATGAATGGGAAGAATTTTGCCTTCTGCCGCCAACATCCAAAAGAGCTCTTTGAGCTCCTGAAGTTTCTGCGGGCTTTGGTTCGCCAAATCAATCGACTGGCTATAGTCGTCACGCAAATCATAGAGCTCCCACCGTCGGTCGTCGGGTGCTCTGGTTCTTCTCAGAGCAAAACTTTCCCACGGATCATTCTCGGGAGTAGTGCACGCCATCCACCCGTCGTGATAGATCCCGAAGTTCTGCATCGATTCGAAGATCTGGGTTTTTCGACTGGAAGTTGCCTCGGGACTATCGAACGCATACAGCATGCTCACCCCGTCCAGGGAGTCTTGGACAACCCCGTTGATGGTCTTGGGCGGCTCGATGCCGGCAGCAGCCAGAACCGTGCTGTGAACATCCACCACGTGATGGAACTGTGTCCGAATCGAGCCTCGATCGCTCAACCGGCTCGGCCAGGAAACTACCAGGCCATTTCGTGTACCTCCGAAATGGGATGCAACCTGCTTGTAGTACTGGAACGGGGAGTTAATCGCCCATCCCCAAGCGGCGGGGAAATGGTTGTATGCATCAGGTCCACCGATCTTGTCGATCAGCTCTAGCTGGTCTTCAAGCTTCTCATCAAAGCCATTCGCCCAGGACTGCTCAAACAGCAAGCCGTTGAACCCTCCTTCCGCGCTGCCGCCGTTATCGCCTTGAATGAACAGAATCAAGGTGTTGTCGAACTCTTTCCAGTCCTTCAACGTCTGGACCACGCGGCCAAATTGGTAATCAAAGTGATCCAGAGCAGCGGCGTATGCCTCCATCAGCCGCGTGGCAAGAGCCTTTTGTTGGGCGGAGAGCGAGGCCCAGGCTGGCAGGTTGTCTGGCCGAGGCGTGAGAAGCGCACTTTCGGGAATAACTCCCGAGGCTTTCTGGCGTTCGAAGGTTTCCGAGCGGACGGCATCCCACCCGATGTCGAATTTCCCACGGTACTTCTGAAGCCATTTCTGCGGCGCATGATGGGGTGAATGTGCCGTACCAGTGGCGTAGTAGACAAAAAACGGCTTTTCCGGGGCGACGGCTTTCTGCTGCGCGATCCAATCGATTGCGCGATCCGCCATGATCTCGTCGAAGTGGCGAGTGTCACCCCTAGGGGGTTGCACATGAGACGTGTTCTCTACCAGATCTGGCGACCACATGTTTGTGTCAAAGCCAAGGAATCCGTAGAAATAGTCGAACCCCATGCCCGTGGGCCATCGATCGTAAGGCCCGAGCGGACCCATCTCCCATTCCGGTGTGATGTGGCCTTTCCCAAACATGGCGGTGCTGTAGCCATGAGCCCGCAGCACGTCGGCGATGGTCCCGGCAGATTTTGGAATGACGCTGGTGTAGCCGTCGTAGTACGACGGACGTGCGGTTACCCTCCCCATGCTCACCCGATGCGGATTGCGTCCTGTCAGGAGCGCCGCGCGCGTTGGTGAGCACATGGCAGTGGTGTGGAACTGAGTAAAACGTAGCCCGCCTAAGGCTAGAGCGTCAAGGTTCTCGGTGGCGATTGGGCCGCCGAAGGTGCTGCACGCCCCGTATCCAACGTCGTCAGTCAGTACCACGATTACGTTTGGCGCCCCCTTCCTGGAGGTGCTGCTGGCGGGCCACTTGCCCCTTCCTTGATTGACTTGGTGCATAGTCGCAAAAAAGAATGAGAATTATCATTCTGATTGTGGCTCAAAGTCATGCGGTGCGCAAGAAGCGGTGTTCATGTCCCGTAAGGCGAGGGTAGTCTTGCAGCGTAGTGGCCAGGGGCACTGTAGCTCCGCCGCAGGATTTCAGCTCCGATCGCAGCGCTCGCTTGCCGGGTCTCGTCTGCCGAACGACTACTCGGCAAGCAGGTAGGCCTTTACCAGCCGAAAAAGCTCATCACGGATCTGGTCATCATCAAGGCCCAGCGGTCCAGGGTTGTTGAGCACCGCGTGGACGAGCACCCCGGCCAGCGCCTGATAAGCAAACAGGATCCGAAGGCGACGCTCACCAGGCGGGACTGATGACAGGTAAGGGCTCAGTAGCTCGACCAAGATCACGCGATAGCGATCTCCCGACTTTTTGATGACTTCCCACATACCCTCTTTGCTGTGCTGCAAAGAGGCACGCATCACGCCGAGGTTCGACCGGAAGTTTCCAATCGCCTCGTCCACGATGGCACGGCAAAGGGCGTCGAGCGAGGACGCGCCAGGCGGGTGGCGAGCAACAAATTCCCGGATCGACTGCTCCGTTCGCATCGTCTGCACGCGCTGCAACGTCAGGAAGAAGTGCTGCTTATCCTCGAATCGACCATAGAACGCACCCACAGTCGTCTTCGCGCTCGCGCAAACGGCCTCGATGGACAAATCTTCCAGAGAGCGGTCGTGGAGCAATTTGCGGCCAGCTTCGATCAGTGCGGCAGCTGTATTCGCACTGCGCTTTTGCCGTGAGGGCTTCATCTCCGGCAGGCACCCCTGGGAGGCCCATGCTTCGATCTCAGCTAACGGGATTTGGGAAGGTCGCATCGTGTCACTTTGTATAGAACTTTTGTGCCAGTCGTGTTCCGGGTCGCCTGAGTCAGGTCGAAACGGCTTGACACTCACCAATAACAGAATCAGAATACTAATTCTGAATCCGCAAGCTTCTGAACTCGTTGGAGATGACTCCAGTTGCCGGATCGAAGCTGGTGAGCAAGTTTGTGGCTATCTGCTGGACGACGTCAGCTTAACTTTGTCAACACGCCTGTCGGAGGAATCATGTTGCTAAATCGCCGCAGCATCCTGGTGGCAACCATGGGGGTCGCCTGCTCCGCCATCGCGCGAGCAGAGCTCTGGCCTCGCAAGCCAGTCAGGATCATCCTCAACTTTCCTGCTGGCGGCCCCGGCGACGCGATTGCTCGCTACCTCGCGCAGCGTATGAGCGCGATCCTCGGGCAGCAAGTCTTCGTTGAAAACCGAAGTGGAGGAGCTGGCGCGGTCGGCATACTCGCAGCCTCCAATGCCCAGGCCGACGGATACACGTTTTTGTACACGACGGTGACTGGCGTGGTCCAGGTGCCACTGGTAAGCAAGGACCAGAACTTCGATCCATTGAGATCCGTCGTGCCGGTCATGGGGATCGGAAGCACCCCCATGGGGTTATTCGTCCACGCTAGCACGCCTGTCGCGGATTTCCCGGGATTCATCGAATGGGCGCGAAAGCAGCCCGCGGGGCTCGACATCGGAGGCGGTGGCCCAATCGTAGAAATCGCAACAGCTGTACTTGCGCGAAGTGCAAACGTCAGGCTGGTGTACGTGCCATTTCGAGGTACCGCGCCGGTGGTCCAGGCGGCGCTGGCTGGCGATATCAAGGCTTTCTTCAGCACCCCGTCGCCGGTGATCACCGAGAACATCAGAGCCGGAAAGCTGAGGGCGATAGCCGTGACCTCGGCATCGTCATCCAGTTTGGTTCCAGGCGTCGACCCGATCGCCAAATTCATCCCGGGCTACGTTCAAGACATCAACTTCGGATTCTTCGCGCCAGCGGGCATTCCGGCAGAAGCGGTCGTCAAGTTCAGCGAGACGCTGGCGAAAGTGCTGGCGGAGCCGGAAATGAAGGAGCGGCTGTCTGGCTTCGGACTTGGCCTTCAGCCGTTGGCTGCGTCAGAGATGGCACGAATCACAGCGCGAGACGCCGAAACCATCCGGAAAACGCTCGAAACAACGCCGGTGAAATTCGGCGAGTAATCCAACTTCTTGGGAAGACTGCATGACATTCGCAATCGTCGCGCGTGACCCGCAGACCGGTCACTTCGGCGTCGCCAAGACCACTCGTACGATCGCAGCGGGCGGACTCGACCTTTACCGCCACATACCAATGATGGGACTCTGCCTGGGCATCAGCACCGTAGGGCGATGCCAGAAAGTTGGCGCGGTCATGATCCAGAATGGATTGGATGCGCAAGCAGCCATGAAAGCAATGATTGGCAGCGACGAGTTCATTGCGAATCGCCAGCTGGCTGCGATCGACAACCACGGCCGGATAGCTGCGTTCACTGGCGAGAGCTGCTTCCCATACGCAGGCCACATCATCGGCGACAACTTTGCTGTGCTGGGCAATGTGTTGACCAGCGCCGCAACGATAGAGGCAATGGCTGCCGCGTACGAGGCATCCAAAGACCTGCCATTTGCCCGCCGACTGCTCGCAAGCCTGGAGGGGGGCCGGGATGCTGGAGGCCAGCACGGCGGACAACGATCCTCGGACATGGCGGTTTTCGGCAATCGAGAGGGACCGCTGATCGATCTGCGCATCGATCTGAACGCAGATCCGGTAGCCGAACTGGTTCGGCTCTACGAAATATTCAGTCCCCTGGTCCCGTATTACGAGCTGCACCGATCGAATCCGCGAGGACTACCTCGCGCGGACGACTGGCTCAAGGCTCAGCAAACGGCATCAGCCGACGGCGCTTAACTGATCTCACGCTTACACCACGATCGCCATGCCAAAAGAAGTTCTTGTCCCCGTCGGCTCCGGGAACCCTATCGCGCCATTCTCGCCTGGCACCAGGGCCGACGGCGTCGTCTACACGTCGGGCGTGTTGCCCCTGGATGCAAACAACAACGTCGTACACGTTGGCAATGCGGCAGCGCAAACACGCCACGTTCTCGAGACTATTCGATCCATCATAGAGGTCGCCGGCGGGTCGATGGATGACGTCGCCTTCAACTACGTATTCCTGACCGATTGGGCGAACTATGCTGCGGTGAACTCCGTCTATGCAGAGTTCTTTCCCGGGACAAAGCCCGCTCGATTCTGCATTCAGTGCGGTTTGGTAAAGCCGGACGCATTGGTCGAGATCGCCTCGATTGCACATCTGTCTCCCCGAAATTCTGGCTAGCCCGGAAGAAGGAACGGACGTGAAGGATCGGGTAGGGATCGTTGGTGTCGGCCTGATGGGCCACGGGATCGCGAGAAACGTGGTTGCCCATGGCTACACGCTGACCGCGCTGGAGCATCCGGGCAATCAGCCCTTGGAAGAGTTGACGCAGCAGGGTGCCAAGACGACCCCGAGCCTCAAGGCCCTCGCCGAAGCAAGCGATATCGTGATCCTTTGCGTGACCGGCTCACCCGAGGTCGAAGCGGTCCTCACGCAGGGTGGGGGCGTCTTGGAGGGATTGCGCGCGGGATCGGTCGTGATCGACTGTTCAACCTCTGTTCCTGCCTCCACGGCCCGCATGGCGGAAGCTGTGACGGCTGTCGGGTCCAGCTTCATTGATGCGCCCATGACCCGCACAGCGCAACACGCACGCGAAGGAAGACTCAATCTTCTGGTCGGAGGGGATGCCGAGGTGCTCGCTGGGGTAAGGCCGGTGCTCGAATGCTTCGCGGAGAGCATCGTGCACGCGGGGCCTGTGGGCGCCGGGCACGCGCTAAAGTTGCTGCACAACTTTGTCTCGCTCGGCGCGGCCGCAGTGATCGCAGAGGCCGCGGCATGTGCGGCGCGGGTAGCAATCGATCCCTCGCTGTTCGTTGAGGTCCTCTCGGGTGGCGGGGGTGGCGGAGCCGCGCTTGACCGCATGAGACCCTACATCATCGATCGTGATCCGACGGGACTCCAGTTCTACATGTCCAACGCGCTGAAAGACTTGCGGTATTACGTCGAGATGGCTTCCGATCAGCGAGCCTTTCACGAAATCGCGGATTCGGTCGCCTCGACGCTCAGGCTTGGAGTCCAGGAAGCGGGCCCGCGTGCCCTGGTGCCCGAGTTGGCATCGCTGCTGACTGAACGCGTTGAACCCATTTGAAGGTCGGGGCTCGCCGGGTGACCAGCGTAGTCATTGCAGTGAGGCCGGCGCCTGGATTGAACCGCGGGATGCCGGGCAGAAAGTCGAGTAGGGGTTTTGCTTGTCGCAAACCTCTGTCTGGGAGTCGAACCATGCGCATGCAGCACTACATTGGCAACACCTGGATTGTCCCGAGCACGGGCGATTACATTCCCGTCGTCGATCCGTCCAACGGCCAAACCATGGGCGAGATCGCTCGAGGCGGAGAACCCGACGCGGGGGCTGCCATCGCCGCGGCCCGGGCCGCCGTCGGGGAAACGTTCGACGGGCCATGGGGCATCCTGAGCGCGGCGCAGCGTGGGCGGCTGCTCTACAAGTTCTCGGCAGCTGTATCCGAGCGAGCGGAGGAACTGGCTTCGCTCGAAGCTTGCGATACGGGAAAGTCCATGAAAACGGCGCGTGCCGACGTCGTCGCCTTGGCCCGCTATTTCGAATACTACGCAGGCGCCTGCGACAAGTTGCATGGTGAAACGCTGCCGTACGAACGAGGCTATACCGTACTCACACTCAGGGAACCTCACGGGGTGACTGCGCACATCATCCCGTGGAACTATCCGATGCAGATATTCGGTCGAACGGTGGTTGCCTCGCTGGCGGCAGGGAATGCATGCGTGGTCAAACCTGCTGAAGATGCGAGCCTTTCGCTGCTGAGGCTGGCGGAGATCGCGGCGGAAATCCGCTTCCCTCCAGGCGCCATCAATGTAGTGACGGGCTACGGACACGAGGTTGGCGCGTGCCTGACGGCTCATGAGGGGATCGACCACATCTCCTTTACGGGGTCCGCGCAGACCGGCCGACTGGTGGCCGCCGCCGCCGCCAAGCGCCATTGCCCTGTAACGCTCGAACTCGGGGGCAAGTCGCCTCAACTGGTCTTCGAGGACGCCGACATCGAAACGGCACTGCCGGTGATCGTCGACGCAATCGTACAGAACGCCGGACAGACATGTTCAGCCGGCAGCCGCCTGCTTGTGCAGCGGAGCATCTACGAGGAAGTCCTCAGTCGCCTCGCGGATCGGTTCGCCGCGCTGCGAGCGGGGCCCCCGGTGCTGGAGCTCGAGATGGGGCCGCTGATCAACCGCAAGCAGTTCGAACAGGTAAAAGGATTCATCCAGAGGGCGGAGGCAGATGGCATACGGGTCATGGCGAAAGGCCAGTTGCACGCGGATGCTGCCGCCGCTGGCTTCTACCAGGAGGCAGTGCTGTTGCGAGATGTGCCGCACGAACACAGTCTCGCGCAGGAGGAGATCTTCGGGCCGGTACTCGCAGCCATGCCCTTCGACGATGAGGCCGATGCGATCCGGCTTGCCAACGGGACCGACTATGGCCTCGTTGCAGGCATTTGGACGCGAGACGGGGGCAGGCAGATGCGGCTCGCACGGAAACTGCGATGTGGACAGGTGTTTGTCAACAACTATGGGGCGGGGGGTGGCGTGGAGCTTCCATTCGGTGGCATGAAGTCCAGCGGATACGGAAGGGAAAAGGGTCTCGAGGCGCTGCATGGATTCACCGTCTTGAAGACGATAGCCATTCGCCATGACTGAGGCAGATGATCGTGATCTGTGTTGACGGCGATGCAAGGCTGCTCATGAGGGACGATGCATGACCCCATGCCATCGACGTGCTGAAGAAAAGCGTCACTCACCTGAACTGGAAGCTCGACGCTGACTCGGCGCTCGCTTACACCAAGGAATGGACCATCCGACGGACCACTGCATGGGATCGAGGAAATCCAGGAGGTCCCGGTCAGTTATCTGGTCATCGTGTACACGATGCGGGAGTGAGAGGAACTGGACAAGCACTCAGGCAGCGGTCGCAGAGTCTATCGCCGCTTCACAATGAGCCTTTTCGCGCGGAAGCTATCCACACTTTCCCTGTTGCGATCGAGCAAGCACAAGGCTTCTCTTGTGCCACAGTGGGGAGTGGAGATCCCTTCATCAACCACTAGACACCAACTATTGATGCGTACGTTGTTTGCCTTGCTCACTCTTTGGGTGGCCGTTTTCAGCCCCGCTGCGTGGTCCGCCTCCAGCAGCGTCTATCTCGAGGAGTTGACCTCGACCGAGATCCGCGATGCCATCCACGCCGGCACGACCACGATCATCATTCCGGTCGGCGGCACCGAGCAGAGCGGACCACACATGGCGCTGGGCAAGCACAATGTGCGGGTCAAGGTGCTGGCAGGCAGGATTGCCACATCGTTGGGTCATACCTTGGTCGCGCCGGTGCTGACCTATGTGCCCGAAGGCAGCATATCCCCGCCTGCTGGACACATGCGCTTTGCCGGCACGATTTCGGTGCCGGAAGACGCCTTCAAGAGCGTACTGGATGGCGCCGCGCGCAGCTTCAAGCAGCATGGCTTCGTCGACATGGTGCTGATCGGTGATCACGGCGGCTATCAGGCCCAGCTCAAGGCGCTGGCGACGCGCCTGAATCACGATTGGGCGGCGACGCCTGCCCGTGCCCACTTCATCGGGGACTACTACCGGATCACGCAAACCGACTACGTGCAGGCACTCAAAGCCAAAGGATTGAGCGATGCGCAGATCGGCATGCATGCGGGCACGGCCGATACTTCGCTCATGATGGCCATCGACGCCACGTTGGTCAGGCCAGATCAAATGGCACGTGACCCGCTCGAAGGCGCGGCCAATGGCGTCGCTGGCGATCCGCGCGCCTCCAGCGCTGCGCTGGGTCAGTTGGGCGTCGATTTGATTGTGGCGAAAACGGTGGCCGCCATTCGCACCGCGCGGGGTGCTTCGCGTTGAGCGCGCCACTTTCATTCCATGATGTGTGAACCGGTGGAGGGCTTGAGCATGCGCAAGAATCCCGTTGTCGTCGTTTCCGGGATGGTCGCCGTGTCGGCGGCCGCTTGGTGGGTCACAAACCAGGCCGTCGCGACCCCGGCGAACGCGCCGCCATCCGGCGCTTCCACGCAGAACAGCCCCGTGGCGACGGTGCCGGGCATGCCGGCTGTACCCGACCGGAGCAATCTTTACAGCGAGACGGGTGCCAACCGCATGAGCCCGGCGGTCGCTGGGGCCCTGGAGCGGGTGTATGTGCCCAACCACACGTCCAATACCGTGTCGGTGATCGATCCGGCCACGCTGAAAGTGGTCGATACGTTCAAGGTGGGCGTCAACCCGCAGCACGTGGTGCCTGCGTGGGATTTGCGCACGCTGTGGGTAGCCAACAATGCAGAAGGTCGGCGCGATGGCAGCCTGACGCCGATCGATCCCAATACCGGCAAACCGGGTCAACCGATCCCGGTGGAAGACCCGTACAACATGTACTGGTCTCCAGACGGTCAATCGGCCATCGTGGTGGCCGAGGCGTACAAGCGTCTGGACTTTCGTGACCCACGCAGCATGAAGTTGCAGTATTCGATTGCCACGCCGAAGTGCGACGGCATCAATCACGCCGACTTCTCGATCGACGGCAGGTTCGCGCTGTTCACCTGCGAGTTTGACGGGGCGGTCACCAAGATCGACCTAGTGAATCGCAGCATCGTGGGCACCCTCAAGCTGAGCAAATACTTCGATCGGCCGGATGTCCTCGCGCGGATCGCGACACCCGGCAAGAAGCCCGCCAAGATACCCGCCCCGGGCCAGGTTGGTGGCGAAATCCGTACTACCCATGGCATGCCGCAAGACATACGGGTATCGCCGGACGGCAAGGTTTTTTTCGTGGCCGACATGATGGACGACGGTGTCCATGTGGTCGATGGCGAATCGTTCAAGCAGATCGGCTTCATAGCCACCGGTATCGGCGCGCATGGCCTGTACCCCAGCCGCGACGGCACAAGCCTGTACGTGGCCAACCGTGGCACCAACAAGATCCACGGCACGCCGGGCGGCAAGGGCAGCGTCTCGGTCATTGATTTCGCGACCCGTACCGTCACCAAGACCTGGCCCGTGCCGGGAGGCGGCAGCCCTGACATGGGCAACGTCAGCGCCGACGGAAAACACCTGTGGCTCTCCGGCCGGTACGACGATGTGGTGTACCGCTTTGACACCACGACGGGCAGCGTCGACAAGATTAAGGTCGGTCGCGAACCGCACGGGCTGACGGTGTGGCCGCAGCCTGGCAGATACTCGCTGGGACATACTGGGAATTTGCGCTGATCGGCGATGGCTGCCACGCCGCCGTTGTAGTCCAATTCGCCACCCTCGCGTTAATAGGACATCGGCCTTATTCCGGCCGAGGAGTACCCGATCATGCTCCTGCGTTACGCCCTCGCCTGGAGCCTGCTCTTGGTCTGTTCCACCGGGCGGGCAGGCACCGAATTTGCCTCGGCGCATGTCATGGTCGTAGACGACGCCAGCGGCGAGGTGCTGCTGAGCAAGGACGCCGCGAGCGCCGCGCCGATTGCGTCGCTGACGAAGCTGATCACGGCGATGGTGGTGCTCGATGCGCAGCAGGACCCGTACGAGAGTCTGCGGATCGAGGCGGCGGACACGGACCGCTTCAGGCACAGCCGCGGGGGCATCCCGGTCGGATCCGTGGTGCCGCGTGGCAACTTGCTCGAACTGGCGCTCCTCGCCTCTGACAACCGCGCGACCTCGGCACTGGTTCGCCACTATCCCGGAGGGTTGGCGGCGTTCGCTGCGGCCACGCGGCGGAAGATTCACTCACTCGGCCTGACCAGCACGTTGATCGAGGAGCCGACGGGGTTGTCGCCGAACAACGTGTCGAGCGCGCAGGACATGGTCAAGGTGCTGCGCGCAGCCGCGCGTTATCCCGTAATCTCGCATATCACGAGCCAGCGCAGCCATACCGTGCTGGTCGGCGGTCGGCGCTGGACCGTGCGCAACACCAACCGGCTCGTCGGCGCACCGGGGTGGCATGTGCTCTTGTCGAAGACGGGCTTTACCAACGATGCAGGTCGCTGCTTGGCCATGCGTGCCGAAGCCCGTGGACGGACGGTGACCGTCGTCTTGCTGGGTGCAGCGAGGCCCTCGCAGCGCGCCCGCGATGCAATCACCATCCGCCGTCGGTTCGTCGACGCAACGCCTGCCCCGGTGGCGCGTTCGGCAGGAGCGCGCGTGCGGTTGGCGGCCCAGCGCCCGCGCGTCGTCACACCTGGGCCCCCGCCATGGCCTGCCGCAGGAAGCACGCCAGAAGCCACTACGCCAATCGTCGAATCCGGCGGCCAGGCAGTGCCAATGGCTGCTCCGTCGCAGTATGCGGAGGAGGCCAAGGGAAGGAAGCGGCAAAGCCGGGAGCAAATCAGAGGGCGAGTGCGTAGAACTGGCTGGCCGCGGGCGTAACGCGCCCTTCGGGTCGCAAGCCGGCCTTTGCGGATCGTGTGGATGGTCTCGATGCCGGCGAGGATGATGCGCGCGCAGCGGGTGGAGTCGCGCCGGAGTCGGCCTAATGTCGATCGCCGGCGCCCGGGTCTGAACCTGCGCCCATGGTGGAATCTTTGGCGTGATTCAGTACTTGGACAAGGAGAAGGGGGACCTTCCGCTGCCCCGAAGCCCCTCACCCCATCGCAGACCGAGCTCGTGCTCGAGTTGCTCGAGTTGCGCCAGCTGGCGCCGAAGGAGACTGCTGCGAAGTTCAACCGCTTGATCCAGGTCGGCACCTTCTCCGAAGCCCAGCAAGGGGCCATCGAGATCCTCTTCGCGCTCGAGGAGGACGATATCCCCGATGCACTCTTCGAGTTTGCAGACGACGATGCCCGAGACATCGTTCGCGATGGGCTGGCGCACGAGGCGCGGCTCACCTTCGTGAGAGCCTAAAGCATCAATGTTGTCTGCGGCGACCAGGCCCCTGAATAACAGCTGTCCTCAGATTTCTATCGAGCAAGGAATTCGAGCGCCTTGGGCACAAAGTCGGCATGGAACTGGAATACTCCGCCATGACCGGCATCGGGATAGATGAGCAGGGTGCTGTTCGGAAGCCGCCGCGCCAGGTCGCGCGAGTTCGTCGTTGGGACCATCCGGTCATCGTCACCATTGACGATGAGCACGGGATGCTTGACCACTGAAAGATCGGCAGGTTCTTTCTGGCCCCAGGCGCTCAGCGCTCGTAACTGCGCCACGTACGCGGTGATGGTGATCTCCTTGTCACGGTTCTCCGAGCGTTCCTTCAAACGCTGTAGAAGCGCCTTGCCAGCCTCGATGCCATTGGGCGTGCGAGTGAAGAACAGGAATTGCTTCGGATCCTGGCCGGTGAAGAAACCCCGAAGAAGGTCGTAGTTCGCGACTCTGGCCACGGTGCTGATGCCCTCGCCACCAGCGGGACCTGTGCCCGCGAGAATCATCTTGCGGACGAGTTGCGGCTCCTTCAGCACGATTTCCTGGGCGATCATTCCACCCATCGAGAAGCCGAAGAGGTCAACCTGCTCGAACCCCTTCGCCTTAATGAAGGTGATGGCATCGTCGGCCATCTGCTCCATCGAACTGGACGGCGAGCCGCTGGATGCCCCGACGCCGCGGTTGTCGAAGGCGATCACGTGATGCTTCGCCGCAATGCCGTCCATGATCCGGGGGTCCCAGTTGTCCAGCACGGCGGCCAGATGGACGAGAAACACCACCGGCGTTCCGCCATTTTGCTTTCCCAACTCGCGGTATGCGAAATTGACTCCGCCTGCGGAGATGGATTTCGTTGGAACGTTTGTCCAGTGGATGCTCACCGCCTGGTCCATTGGCGGTGGACTGGTCTTCGCGCCGTCGGGCGGACCATCGCTTGCCCCTGCCGCCGGTGAAATAAATGGTGCAGCCAGGGCGATAGCCAGGACGCCTGCTTTGGGTAAACGACGCATTGCATGATCTCCAGGGTTGGAAACAGTCGGTCAGTTCATGCCGGCACACTGGATTGCTGCGCAAGGGTCGGGTAGTCGGTGTAGCCCCTTGGGCCTGGGGTGTAGAAGGTCGCCATGTCCACGGCATTCAGCGCCGCTTCGGCCCGCATGCGCTCCATCAGGTCGGGATTGGCGAGGAACGGGCGGGCGAAGGCGATGAGATCTGCTTGGCCTGTCTTGAGCGCACTTTCTGCACCGGCACGATCGAAGCCGCCGGCAAGGATGAACAAGCCCTGGAACGCAGCGCGAAGCCGAGCCTTCAACTCGGCAGGCATCGGCGGCGCGCCCATCGCCGAGTGATCGAGCAGGTGGACGTACAGCATGCCCAGCTGCGAGAGCTCCTGGGTGAGCGCCAAGTACTGAGCCTCGACGTCGGGGTAGGCTCCCGTGCTGTTGAACACGCCGTAAGGCGACAGCCGGATCCCGACGCGATCGGCGCCGATGGCGGCTGCCGTGGCGCGGGCGACCTCGAGCGCAAAGCGATTGCGGCCATTGATGTTGCCGCCGTAGGCGTCGGTGCGCTGGTTCACATTGGCGTTCAGGAACTGCTCGATCAGATAGCCGTTCGCGGCATGCAACTCAACGCCGTCGAATCCCGCTTCGATGGCGAGCTGCGCCGACTTGGCGTACTCCTCCACGGCGTGGGCGATGTCGATCGCGGTCATCGCCCGAGGGGCGCTGTGCGGCTGCATGCCCTGTGAGTCGGTGTACATCTCGCCGGGGCAGACATTGGCCATCGGTCCGACCACCTCCGCGCCTGCGGGCAGGTTGGCCGCATGGGTCACGCGACCGGTGTGCATGAGTTGCACGAAGATCTTGCCGCCCTTGGCATGGACCACATCTGTGACTGCCTTCCATCCGCGCACCTGCGCATCATTGAAGAGCCCCGGGATGCGTGCGTAGCCCAGGCCGTTGGGCGACGGCGAGGTACCCTCGGTGATGATCAGGCCGGCCGTTGCACGCTGGCCGTAGTACTCGGCGATCAGTGCGTTGGGTGTGTTCGCATCGACGGCGCGACTGCGCGTCATTGGTGCCATGACGGCGCGGTTGGCGAATTGAATTGAAGGTGCGACGAGAGGTTCGAAGAGCATTGTGATCCTTGGTTGAATGCGGGGCGCTCGAGCCCTTGTTGTTGGCTGGTGATCCAGTCAGGTTTCGGGTTCAGGACGCCTGCGGGAGGTAGCTGGGCCTCGGCGCCGTCATCCCGCGCTTGACCTGCAGCGTGAGCTCATCGGCCAGCACCTCGTCGAAGCCCGACTCGAGTCCGTCGAGCGCACGCTTGACGATCTCCTCAGGACTGGACTTCGGGACATCGAACCCGCGCGTGAGATCGGTATCGACGTAGGCCATGTGCAGTGCCAGCACTTGAGTTTTCTGCGTGGCCAGTTCGCTGCGAAGGGCATTGGTGAGCGACCAGGCTGCGGACTTGCTTGCCGAATAGGCCGCCAGCTCGCCGCCGTTCACCCACGAGGCGACCGACAGGACGTTGAGCAACGCGCCGCCGCCGTTGGCTTTGAGAACCGGCGCGAAGGCCTTGCTCACGCGCAACACGGCGAAGAAATTGGTCTCGAAGATGCGCCGTGCGGCGTCTTCGCTATCGGCTGCGAGAAAGCCTCCCGTTTGGGCAATGCCGGCGTTGTTGATCACCAGCGTCACATCCGACGCCAGCGCTGCGGCGGACGACACGTCTTCCGACTTGGTGACGTCGAGTCGCAGGGCCTGAACACCGGATTGGGTGACGGCCGCGGGGTCGCGTGCGCCCACATAGACCTTGCGGGCACCGCGGGCGAGCAGTTCGCGCGCGAACGCCAGGCCGATGCCGCGATTGGCACCTGTGACGAGGGCAACTGCATTCTCAATCTTCATGGGAATCTCCAAAGAGGGGGGACAAACAGATTCAGCTGCCGGCTTTCAGGTCTTCCAGCAACACCGAAATGAACAAAACGCACTTGAACTTGGCGACGGCATTTCCCTTGGCGGGACTTGCCTCTATCTCACCTTGACGACGACCTTGCCCTTTGCGCGGCCGGCTTCGACGTAGGCCAGGGCTTCATTGGTTGATTCGAACGGGAACACCCGGTCCATCACGGGGCGGATGACGCCAGCATCGAAGAGACGGGTGATCTCGCGCAGTTGGCTTCCGTTCGCCTTCATGAAGAGGAACGAGAAGCTGACCCCGCGGCTCTTTGCCTTTCGTCTGATTCCAGAGCTCAGCAGCCGCATGACCAGTTTCACGAACCCCGGTGCCCCGATTTCCTTGCCGAATTCGGGATCAGGCGGTCCGGAGATGGTGATGAGCTTTCCGCCGCGCTTGAGCACGCGAAGGGATTTTTCGAGCGTCTTGCCGTCCTGGCTGTTCAGGACCACGTCGTAGTCGCGCAAGACATCCTCAAAGTCCTGCGTCTTGTAGTCGATGACGACGTCTGCGCCCAGACTCTTCACGAGCGCGACATTGGTCGTGCTCGTCGTCGTGGCAACGGTTGCGCCCAGATGCTTGGCCAACTGAATCGCAAAAGTGCCTACGCCGCCGGAGCCCGCCTGAATGAAGACCTTCTGGCCCCTCTTCAGATCGGCCTTCTCGATCAGTGCCTGCCAGACCGTCAGGGCCACCAGGGGGATGGAAGCGGCTTCTTCCATCGTGAGACCCTTGGGCTTGAGCGCCAGCGAAGCTTCCTTGACGGGGACGAATTCAGCGAACGTGCCGATCCGAAAATCATCCGCCCGCGCATAGACCTCATCGCCCAGCTTGAACTGCCGCACGCGCGGACCGACCTTGACGACCACCCCAGCTACGTCGTGGCCCAGGACGAGGGGCAGGCGATAGGGCAGGATGAGCTTGAACTCACCATCCCTGATCTTGGAATCCAGCAGGTTCACGCCAGCGGCGTGGACCTGGACCAGGACCTCGTCATCGCGCAGCTCCGGATCCGGCATGTCTGCCAACCGCAACGCGCGCTTCTTTCCATATCGCTCGAGAACAAATGCCTTCACGGTTCTTCCTCATTCCTGGCGCAACCAGGTTTGCGAACGGCCCAGCATTGGCACACCGATGTAGCCGCGCACGCTGAGCTTCTTGCCGCTGTCGATCAGGCGCACATTGCTGCGATAGACCTTGCCGTTGTCCGGATCGAGAATCTGGCCGCCGGCATATTCGTCGCCGTCCTTCGTCAGGCCATTCAGAATCACCAGCCCGATGACTGGTGCGTTCTTGTTTGCGCCTTCGCACTTGTCGCACTTCGGATTCGGGTCTTCATTCGGAGCCGGGAACACTTTCTCGATCTTGCCCAGCAGGGCTCCATTCGATTCCGTGATTCGGACCAGTGCCCTCGGCTTGCCGCTGACGTCGTCGACGTTCTTCCACAGGCCAATGGGCGACGCCTCGTTTGCCCAGACTGGCGGCATCGTGAGCGCTGCGGCCGCGGCGAAGGCTTTGAACGCGAGTGCGGGCAGGAGCGGGAGGGCAAGAGAGCGAGGGTTGCCAGAGGATTTATATTTATGTCGCATGATGCTCATCATATTTGTGGTCGAACGAAAAGCGTCGTTTCTCGGTGGATTCAGGCGGGAGGCAGGTGCTTGAGTGCGGCCTCGCACAGGCTGGCCGATAGTGCGGGCTCGTCGACCGCACGAGCCAACAGCAACGTGCCCACCATGGTGGCGACGGTCACGAGTGCTCGTTCGTGGGCACCGGGCTGCCCCCAGTCAGGCGACTGACGGGCGACAAGATCGATCATTTCCTTGATGTGCCGGGTGGTCACTCGGCGTACTTCGGATGCCTGGCGCGGCGTCTCCGAGCCCAGTGCGGCCAGGGGGCATCCCATTTCAACCTGCTCCAGGTGCTCCCGCGATAGGTAGGTGCGAAGCATGGATGCCAAAGCCTGCTCGGGGGGCACGCTGGCGACAACGTCCGCCGCTACGGCGGCTGACTCGGCGCACGCCCGATTCGCTGCTTCTGCCAACATGGCCTCGCGCGACTCGAAATGGGCGTAGAAGGCGCCATGGGTCAGGCCGGCCTCCTTCATGATGTCGGCGACTCCAGTACCGTCATAGCCGCTACGACGGATCGCCCGTGCAGCTGCGCACACGATGCGTTCGTGTGAAGCTTCCTTGGCTGCCGTTCTGACGTTGTGCTTTGCGTTTCGCATGATGTGCATCATACATGATTTCGCAAAGCACGTAGCCCTCGGACTCACTCCGACGGGATGCCCGCCTCCTTGACGACCTTGCCCCACTTTGCGAGGTCGGACTTGATCAGTGCGGCGTACTCCTGCGGCGTTCCGCCCTGGATCTCGATGCCCGCAGCCTCCAGCTTGGCCCGCACGTCAGGCAGCTTCAGCGCCGCGTTGATCTCGGCATTGAGCTTGGTGACAATCGCCTTGGGCGTGCCGGCAGGCGCCAGGAACCCGCCATTCGTGTTGGCGTCGTAGCCCTTGAGCCCCTGTTCGTCCGCCGTCGGCACGTCCGGCAGAGACGTTGTTCGCTTGCGGGTCGACACCGCAATGGCGCGTACGTTGCCGGCCTTCACCTGCGACTGGATGGCGCTGATCGTGTCGATGTAGAGCGCAGTGCGCCCGGCCAGCAGATCCGGGTGGGCAGCGGCAGATCCCTTGTAAGGGACCAGCAGCACCTGCGCGCCGCTCGCCATGCGGAACATCTCTGCCGCCATTTCCTGAGCACTGCCGCGGCCAGAGGTGGCGACCTTGGACTGGTCCGGATTGGCCTTCATCCAGGCCACGAACTCGGGCAGTGTCTTGGCGGGAATCTGCGGGTAGATCGCGAACACCAGCGGAACCTCGTGGGTGTAGACGATGGGCTCGAAGCTTTTCTCCGGATCCCAGCCCAGGTTCTTGAACAGGAACTTGTTGATGTTGTGGCTGCCGCCCACGATGCCGATCGTGTAGCCATCGGGCGCGGCTTTGGCGAGGACATCCGTGCCGAGGTTGTTGGATGCGCCAGGCCTGTTGTCGACGACCACCGGCTGACCCATCGACACCGCGAGCTTGTCTCCGACGACGCGCGCAATGGTGTCGATAGCGCCGCCCGGCGGGGCGGGCACGATGATCTTGATAGCGCGGGTCGGGTAGGCCTGGGCCGATGCCAAGGTCGGCACCACGGCCAGGGACGCCGAGGCGGCAAGGATCTTGAACAGGGCTGTGAGTTGCATAGGAGTCTCCTCTTGTGGGTGGGTAAATCGTCATGAAGCGCCGGCGGGCTCAGGTGGTCAGGCTCATCGTCGGGCGTTCGCCTGCCAGGGCCTGAGCGAGGCTGTCAAGCACCATCTCGCCCATGGCGGTTCGGGTCTCCCAGGTGGCACTGGCGCGGTGGGCCTGGAGGGTCACGCTGTCGGACTGGCGCAGCGTCAGGGGAACGCGGGGTTCGTCGACGAACACGTCCAAGCCCGCACCGGCAATGCGACCGGCGGCCAGCGCCTCTGTCAGGTCAACCTCATTGACTAGGCGGCCACGGGCGACGTTGACCAGGAAGCCGCTTGGGCCGAGCGCTTCGAGCACGGCCGCGTTGACGATGCCTTCGGCCGTGTCCGCCGCCGCACACAGTACCAGCGCGTCGGAGTCACGCGCGAGGTCCACCAGGTACGGCACGAACCGGTGGGGGATGTCGTCCATGGGGTGCAGATCGGTATAGCTGATCGGGCAGCCAAAGGCCGCCGCCCGAGCCGCGACGGCGCGGCCCACCCTTCCCATTCCGACGATTCCAACGCGCATGCCGCTGAACCGGCGCGCGAGTGGGATGGCGCTGGGTTGGGGGCTAAGTTCCCACTGGCCGCCGCGCACGAAGCGGTCGCCGGCACACAGGTTTCGGCAAGCAGCGATCAGCAACCCGATGGCCAGATCGGCCACGTCTTCGGTCAGCGCGCCCAGGGTTGCGGTGACGGGCAGGCCACGGCCTCGGCAGTACGCCAGATCCACAGCGTCGGTGCCGACTCCGTTGACGGCCACGACCTTGAGGCCAGGCAACTGCTCCAGCATCGGTCGCGAAATGCCGGTGTGCCCGCCGGTGATCACGGCGTCGACGGATGCGCCATGTTCACGCAGCCAGGCCTCGCGGCCGGTTGCCTCGAAGTATTTGTGAACCGTGTAGAGCGATGCGAGCTTGTCGTTGATCGCAGGGATCAGGATCGGATTGAGTTGGAGGACCTGGGGTTTCATGTGAATTCGTTCAACGGGGCAGACGTGTCCCATGTGTCCAAGACGGCTTCTTCAGGATGGGAGCATGTTGTTAATGATTGATTAATAAGTCAATATTGATGTATAAAATCAACATATAAACTTTCTCGCACCCGACCATGGTTTCCTGGATTTCGATGGACGAGGTGTGCCACCTTCTCGGGGTGCGACCCCAGACGGTTTACGCCTACGTGAGCCGCGGCAAGCTCGAAGTCATGCCCGATCCGGCCGATACGCGCCGTAGCCTGTACCGCGCCGAGGACGTAGCAAGCTTGGCCAAGCGCAAACAGGCCGGCCGCAAACACGAGACCCTGGCCGCCAACACGCTGTTCGGCTCGGAGCCCAGCATCCCGACGGCCCTGTGTGCGTTCTTTCGCGGGCGCCCGTATTACTGCGGCCAGGATGCCGTGAGCCTGGCCCGGTCGGCCACCCTGGAAGATGTGGCTCAACTGTTGTGGGGCGCGGAGCAACCCGCCGACTTTTCGTCCGCTGCGCTGATGCGCTCGGGCAAGCCTGGACGAGTCGCTGCTTTCACTGCCTTGGCCGGTCTGGCAGCCGCCGGGCATTCCACCCGTGGACGTCTGACACGGGTGCTGCACAACGAGGGCCAGAGTTTGGTGGGTCAGTTGGCCAATGCATTCGGTGCCCAGCCGGGGCGCCAGCCGCTGCACGTGCGCTTTGCGCAAGGGTGGAAACAATCGACCCAGGTGGCTGATTTGCTGCGAACTGCCATGGTGTTGCTGGTCGACCATGAATTGACAAGTTCAGCCTTTGTCGCGCGCATTGCGGCTTCGACAGGCGCGTCGTTGCCGGCATGCCTTCTGGCCGGATTGACCACGCTGTCGGGCCCGTTGCATGGTGATGCCTCAGGCCGCGTCCAGGCGCTGTTCAGCGAAGTGGAACGACTTGGAGAGGACCAGGTGGTGGCCCACTACCTGTCGACCGGTTTGCCCTTGGCAGGATTTGGTCACCACCTCTATCCCGATGGCGATCCGCGCGCAGCCGCCTTGCTGGCGTTGTTCGAGCCCTCGGAGGTGATCGCGCGCTTCATCCAGAAGGTGACGAACCTGACCGGTTTGCAGCCCAACATCGACGTGGCCCTGGCCGCCCTGGTTGCGCACCATCGACTGCCCGCCGATGCGGCCTTTGGCCTGTTTGCAACGGCGCGCAGTGTCGGGTTGCTGGCGCACAGCTTGGAACAACTGGGCGTGGCGCAAGTGATCCGCCCACGCGGGCGCTATGTGGGCCCGATACCCAACATGCCGCAGGGCGCCCGAACTTAGGCGGCCTCTGCCGTTCGAGCTTCTGCCGGCGACCAGGGCCCTTCGAGCGTGTATCGGATCCACCGAATGGTGCCGGCGTGTTGCATGACCGTCGTCACTATGCCGCCCGGCACGACGAGGATGTCGGGCGCCGCATTGCCAAAGGCCGCGTTGGGTACGACGCGAAGGCCATGGCGCGCCCTCGCGCTGCAGCGCCTTGCGAACGAACGCTTCGCGTCTTTCTTCATTCCTGCCTCGTCCTGGGTGCGAGAAATCTGTTCGACGACTTCGCCAGGCGCGCGTCCTGGCCGGTCAATCGGCGTACTCACCCGACGCCCGGATCACCGGCGCCCAGCGGTCCATCTCCTTTCGCAGATGGCGGCGATGACCGGCGGGCGAGAGGCGATCGTCGCGCACCACGGAGAGCCCTACATCGGCCTGCTGCCGCTGAAAGCCTGCGTCTTCCGCGGCTTCGGCCAACGCGGCGCTCAGGCGCCTGACGATGGCGGGTGACGTGCCTCGCGGGGCATAGAGCCCGTACCAGATCGTGAACTCGACGTTCTCGAATCCGAAGCTGCGCATCGATGGGGTGCCCGCCAGGGCGGCGTCCTTGACCGGCTGCGCGACCGTCAGCGCGATGGGGCGGAGCTTGCCGCCCCTGATCTGCGGCAAGGCGTTCGCGGTCAGATCGCACATGAGATCGACCTGTCCACCTAGCAGGTCGAGCATCGCCGGACCCGTTCCCCGATAGGGGATTGTCGTCAGCTTCACCTTCATTGACGACTGCAGTAGCAAGCCACACAGGTGGGAGGCCGAGCCGGCGCCGGCGTTGGCGAGCGTGACCTGCGATTGCCTGGCCCACAACGTCCGCTAGAGATTGATGCCCTGGCCGATCAGGTCGGAAGAGAAGACCACGAACTGAGGATGCTGGCCCTACTTGGCGCGCTCGACGAAGACGGGCAGGAACAACTGTTGAAGACCAGGCTCTTGACGATTCGCCAGATCGCCTACTTGCGGCCGAAATTGATCAAGACTGGACTCCAGTGAATGTGATCTCTCTCTGCCGGCGCGATCGAACGCGAGGGACGGGGCTATGCGCGGGGGCTCACTTGGCAACGCTGTCCGGAGAGACGAGCTCAGCCGACATCTGGCGCGGCCAGCTGCGCAGGGTGGCCGCCGAGGATCTGCTCGATGGTCCTGATCGACTGGGGGTGCCCGAATTTCCTGTACGGGAAGTAGCGGGGGCCGACGTAGATCTTCTCGATGTCGGCTGGCACGTCAGCGAACGCGGCGGAATAGGCGCCGTGAACGAAGAAGGCGTTGGCGCCCGAATGGGAGTTGCAGCACACGAGCCGATAGCCGAATCGTTCGAACAGTTTGGCGAAGCTGGTCAGTGAAGCGCCAAAGTAGTCATCGCCTTTCCAGCTGTGCTTCGCGTCATAGACGATCTGGAACTCCACGGGCGGCGGGAACTTGCCGTTGTATTCGACGATGAACAGCTTCGGCTCGAGCCCGCTGGCCAGCAGTTTCTCGGCAAAGTAGATGTCGTTGCCGTCCAGGTCGAGCGAGATGACGTCGATATTGGTCGACGAGATCCTGCTCAGCCCTTGCTGCACCAGCGGCAGGATGTTGTCCAGCGTGATCCAGTCGTGGAGGTAGGCGAACCGGTCGCTGTTCGGGTCAATGCTGATTCTGAGGGTGTCGCCGCCGACCCAGAAGCCTTTCCAGCCCAGGGAAGCCAGGATCAGCGTGTTGTTCTCCGTGCCGTCGCCGACACCGAATTCGACGTAGACGCCTTTCTTCAGGCAGTCGATTCGCTTCAGGATCTCGAGGGTGAGGCCATCCTCGTCGGTCTGGGAGAAGCACTTCTTTCCGTAGCGGTTGAGCGGATTGGGATGATCGGTCTGGGCCGATCGGGTCTGGTGGTGGAGCGTGAGGTCGAACAGTCCGCTGATGGCGGCTCCGACCTGGCGTCCCTGAGTCGACAGCTCCTGTATTTTTGTTTTCAGGTTGTTGAAGAGGCGCATGGCTTGGTGTCCGAGGAGTTGATCTATTCCAAGGAACGGCCCGGCCAACCAAAGCGACGAAGGGCGCGCCGCTACAACTGCATTCGCTGCCATCTCCCAGGCCGACGCCGGGAAAGTGAAATCGAAAGTATTCAACTGTACAACTCTGCGCCCCCCACGCACAAGCTCGCATCCGCGATGGAGCTCCCCGGCGCATGCCAAGGGCTAGCAGCTAGAGGAACGGGGTTACTGCTGCCTCGGACCATCGGCGCAATTGTGAAAATGGCTCAAGGCGCTTGGAAAGCTACGAGAAACATTGGCCGAACTCCAGCAACTGCTCGACCAGGCCGCTCGCGCTGCGAGTTGAGGGGTGTCTTTGGCAGTCGAAGCCGAGTACCTGCGGGCGATCACGCGTTCTCGCCAAAGTCCAGCAGCACCTTGCAGCTGTACCGTGGATTGCGCTCGGCAATGTCGAATGCTCCGGCCACGTCACGGAAGTCCACCTTGTGACTGATGATGCGTCCGGGGTCGACCAGCCCACGCTGGATCCAGTCGATCACGGTCGGGAACATCGCGCAGTTCAGGCGCGAGGCGTAGAGCGAGAGCTCCTTCTTTGTCAGTTCCTGCTGCGGAATGGCAGAAGGCGTGGCGGAGAAGCCCAGCACACCGATTCGGCCCGCAGGCGCCGCAATGCGCACCGCCTCTTCGACAATCGTCGGATTGCATACAGCATCGTAGATGAGGGTCGGTCCGCCAACGACACCGCGTTTGGACAGTGCCTCCGGCAGCGATTCACGCGCGGTATTGATGATCTCGTCCTCCGCCGCGCCGCAGTCGAGCGCCAAGGCGAGCCGTTCGTCGAAGTGATCGGTGATGAGCGCGCGAATGCCGTAGACGCGCTTGAGCACCTGCATCAGGTTGAGGCCGATCGGCCCGGCACCGTAGATCAGCGCGACATCGCTGGGAAAGACGCCAGTACGTCGGGTGACGTTCGCGGCCACGGCAAAGGGCTCGATCACCGATGCGCTGGCATCGGCCAAGCCCTTGGGCACCACGTAGGCATTCTTCTCCGGCACGCAGGCGTACTGGCTGAAGCCGCCGTCGCGATGGACGCCGATCACCTGCAGGCGGCTGCAAACGTTCTGCCGCCCGATCAGGCAGGCATGGCACTCCCCACAACTGATGACCGGGTCCACGACCACCGTCTCGCCGATGCGCGCGGCGCTGACGCCAGCGCCCACCGATTCGATGCGACCGACGAACTCGTGGCCGATGACGCGCGGGTAGGAGACGAACGGGTTGTGGCCGTGAAAGATGTGCAGGTCAGAGCCGCAGATGCCCGCGTAGCGCACGCGCACGCGCACCTCGCCGGCCTGGGGCTCGGGCATGGGCCGCTCGCGCACGGCCATGCTGTTGGGTTGATCGACGACGACGCTCAGCATGATGAAATTTCCTGTTGGTTTGAGATGCCGTGGGGCGTGGTCACCAGTTCCACATCGAGCCATCGGCGAGCCGCGCCACGGGCAGATAAGCGCGCTCGTAGGGATACCTGGCCGCCAGCGCCTCGTCGATGTCGACGCCCAGTCCGGGCACTTCGTCCATCACCAGGTAGCCATCCTCGAAGCGATAGTTGTGCGGAAAGACTTCGTCGGTGAGCGCCGTGTGCGGCATCAACTCCTGGATGCCGAAATTGGGAACCCACAGGCCGAAGTTGACGGCTGCCGCCATGCACACCGGCGACAGGTCGGTCGCACCGTGAAACCCGGTGCGCACCTGATACATCGCCGCATAGTCCGCGATGCGGCGCACATGCGTGATGCCACCGGCATGGGTGATGGTCGAGCGGATGTAGTCGATCAGCTGCTCGCTGATCAGGTTCTTGCAGTCCCAGATCGAGTTGAAGACCTCGCCCACGGCCAGCGGGGTGGTGGTGTGCTGGCGGATCAGGCGGAAGGCCTCCTGGTTCTCGGCCGGCGTTGCGTCCTCGATCCAGAACAGGCCATAGGGCTCGAGTTCCTTGCCGAGCCGGCCGGCCTCGATCGGCGTCAGGCGATGGTGGGCGTCATGCAGCAGATGCGTTTCGAAGCCCACCGCCTCGCGCACCTTGCGAAACAGCTCGGGCGTGTGACGCAGGTAGAGCGAGGTGTCCCACGGCTCTTCCGGCGGCAGGCCTTTTTCGGCCGGCTCGTAGAAGCCCTTGGTCTTGCCAACGCCATAGGTCTTCGCCAGACCCGGCACACCGGACTGCACGCGGATCGCCTTGAAGCCCTCTTGCGCGTGCTTGTGCACCGCCTCGATCGCTTCGGCGTGGTCGCGGCCATTGGCGTGGCCGTACACCATCAGGCCGTGCCGGCTCTTGCCGCCGAGCAGCTGGTACACCGGCATACCCGCGAGCTTGCCCTTGATGTCCCACAGCGCCATGTCGATGGCGGCGATCGCCGTCATCGTGACTGGCCCGCGCCGCCAGTAGGCGCCGCGGTAGAGGTACTGCCAGATGTCCTCGATGTTGCGGGGGTCGCGC
This sequence comes from Variovorax sp. CF079, assembly GCF_900101545.1. Classification (GTDB taxonomy): domain Bacteria; phylum Pseudomonadota; class Gammaproteobacteria; order Burkholderiales; family Burkholderiaceae_C; genus Variovorax. The sequence goes on from NZ_FMZU01000006.1 coordinate 121,533, forward strand.
CCGATCAGGCAGGGAAACACGTGTTCGTCCAGGTAGGACTTGACGGCCAACTCGCGGCCATTGAGCGTTGCGTCGCCCAGGCCGTGAATGCCCTCGTCCGTGACGATCTTCACCGTCACGAAGTTGCGGCCGGGGCAGGTAACGATCGTCTGGATGCGTTCGATCTTCAATTCAGTCTCCAGGAAGTACGACGATGCTCAGAGGAATCCGACCGAGAACCAGGGCACGAACACCAGCAGCAGGAGCGCGAGGAACAGCGCCGCCATGTGGGGCCAGACACGCGGCATCGCGACGTCCGGCGGCACCCGGCCGATCGCACAGGCCGCATAGAAGCCGACCCCGAACGGCGGCGCGAAGAGGCCGAGGCCCATCGCGAAGATCACGACCATCGCGTAGTGCACCTCGTTGACGCCGACGAGCTTGGCGATGGGGAACAGCAGCGGCCCGAACAGCACGATCGCGGGGATGCCCTCGAGCAGGCTGCCCAGCACCACGAACGCCAGAGCGGACACCAGCAGGAAGCCCACCTTGCCGCCCGGCACCGCGGTCATGATCTTGACCAGGTCCTGCGCAAAGCCCGACTGCGTCAGCGCCCACGCCATGGCGGTGGCGCAACCGACGATCAGCAGGATCGCCCCCGACAGGCACGCCGTGTCGAGCAGCATGGGGTAGATTCGGCGCCAGTCGAACTGACGGTAGATGCAGATGCCCGCGAGCACGGTGTAGAAGATGCCGATCGTCGACACCTCGGTCGCGGTGGCCACGCCCTCGACCACCGCGGTGCGGATGATCACAGGCAGCGCGAGCGCCGGCAGCGCCACCAGCAGCAGTTTGCCGACCTGCTGGCGCGTCGCCTTGGTGACGCCCGACATGTCTTCGCGGCGCGTCTGCCACCAGACGACGCATGCCATCAGCACCAGACCGACGACGGCCGGCATCAGGCCGCCGATGAACAGTGAGGTGATCGACACGCCGGTCACCGAGCCGACCGTGATGAGCACGATGCTCGGCGGGATGGTTTCCGACATGGCGCCCGAGGCCGACAGCAGGCCGATCAGGTCGCCATCCTTGCTGCCGCGCTTCTTCATCTCGGGGAACAGCGCCGGGGCAACCGCAGCCATGTCGGCCGCCTTGGCACCCGAGATGCCGGACACGATGTACATCGCGCCCAGCAGCACGTACTGCAGGCCGCCGCGTACGTGGCCGATCAGGCTTACGAGGAAATTGATCATCGCGCGGGCCAGGCCGGTCATCTCGATCAGCGAGCCCAGGAAGACGAAGAGCGGCACGGCCAGAAGGATCAGGTGAGACATGCCTTCCTGCATGCGGTTGGGCATGATCGACATCGGCGTGCTGGTGGAGAACGCCAGGTACGACATCGTTGCCAGGCCGAACGCGAAGGCGATGGGAACGCCGATCACGATCGCGCCGACCAGCATGACCAGAAAGAAGATCACCAGGTTGATGTTTCCCAAACCGGCCAGCGTCGGCGACAGCAGCCACAGCGCCGCGCCGCCCAGCGCCACAGCACCACCGGTGAGCGCAATCTGCTTCCAGCTCGCCTGCTCGAAGAGCCGCGTCACGGCGGTCACCAGCATCAGCGCCGTGCCTGCGAACACAGCCCCTGCGCGCCATCCCTCGCTGATCCCGAGCACCGGCGTCGAGACCTCGATCTCTCCGTGCCAATGCTCCCAGGCCGGACCGACCAACATGACCAGGAACGCGACCACCAGGCACATGCCGAGCGCATCGAGCCAGGCGCGCCTTGCGGGCGGCAGATCCTTGACGAAGGTCGTCAGGTGCATGTGGGCGGTGCGCCGCAATGCAATGCACGACCCGAGCACCGCGAGCCACAGGAACAGGATGCTGGCGAGTTCGTCGGTCCAGGTGATCGGGTCATGCAACGCGTAGCGCGCGAAGGCGCCGCCACCCAGGATCAGAACTTCGGCCACCACGATGGCGGCAGCGGGAATCTCGGTCACCCAAGCCAGCAACCGGTCGAACCAGCGCGACGTGGAAGGCGTGGCAACAGCGAGCGGATCGACAGTGGACTGCATGGGGCGCTCCTGATCGGGATGGTTGGCCGCGCGGGCGTCAAACGAGCTTGCCCGAATACTTCTCGAGCTTGGCCCAGGCCTCGTCGCCGTACTTGCCCTTCCACTCGGTATAGAAGCCCGCGGTCTTGAGCATGTCGCGGAACGGTCCCGGATCGGGTTTGTTGAAGGTCACGCCCAGCTTGGTCAGTTGGGCCTGCGCGTCGGCGTTCAGCCTCGCGATGTCCTCGCGCTGCTTGAGGGCGGCAGCGTTGAGATTCTTCGACAGCGACTCCTGAACCTCCTTCGGCAAGGCCTGCAGCTTCTTCGCGTTGCCGAAGATGAAGTGGCCGTCCCAGGTATGAGCCGTCAGCGAACAGTACTTCTGAACTTCGTAGAGCTTGGCACTCTGGATCAGCGCGAGCGGATTCTCCTGGCCGTCGACCACCTTGGTCTGCAGCGACGAGTAGAGCTCGCCGAACGGAATCGCGGTCGGCGATGCGCCCATGGCCTTGAACATCGAGATCCACAGCGGGATGCCCGGCACACGGATCTTGAAACCTTTCAGGTCGGCCGGCGAGACGATGGGCTTGCTGGCCGACGTGATATTGCGGTAGCCGTTGTCGAGGCACTTTTCGTAGGCATGCAGGTTCGCCTTGGCCAGCGCGGATCGGACATGGGCGCCCAGATCGCCGTCCATCGCGGCCCACACCGCGTCATAGTCCTTGAACGCGAAGGCCACGCCGTTGATGCCAGCGGTTGCCACCAGCGTCTGCAGATTGGTGCCGGCGGTGGACATGATGTCGATCGCGCCGGCGCGCGTCTGCGAAATCATGTCCGGCTCGCTGCCGAGCTGACTGGTCGGGTAGACCTGCAAGTCGACCCGGCCGCTGGTGTCCTTGCGTATCGCTTCGGCCGCTTCCTTGATGCGCAAGGTGCCGGGATGGTCGGCCGGGAAGGCGGTGCCGTACTTGAGCTTGATCTCGCTTTGCGCAAAAGCGAAGCGGACTGGGAGCGTGGCGGCCACGCCGGTGACGGCGACGGCGGTGGCGAACTGGCGGCGAGTGGGCGCGAAGGTCATGACAAGGTCTCCGTTGGGTCTTCTGGGTCGGTGGTGCAGGATGCGCGATTCAGGTGGACAGCAACGCCGTCATGCCGCCTTGGCGCAGCGTGGACAGGTGCCGCGCCAGACGGCCGGCAAAGACCGGCGGCCAAGGCCCCGTGCCGAAGACGGCGCTGTGCGCCAACGCGGCGTTCGCCGCGTCGGTGTCGTTGGCGGCCCGCCGCAGGCGCGCAGCGAGCGCCTCGGCGCCCGGGTCGCTGATGACCAGTGCTGCGCCGTTGTCGCCGTGCCCGGCAGCCAGGTAGTGCAGCCAGATCGCCAATGCGCGCTCGAGTTGCGGGCGCTCCACATCCGCCGCCAGGCTCTCGCGCAAGGCTGGCAGCCAGCGCACCGGTATCTTCTGGGTCCCGTCCATGGCGATCTGCTGCGTGCGGTGGGCCAGCGCCGGATTCTCGAAACGCCTGAGCAATTCGTGGCAATAGGCCAGTACGTCATAACCCGATGGGGCCGCCACGCTCGCGCGCAGATCCTCCAGCATCAGCCGACGCGCGAAGCCGCCGACCAGAGGATGCGCCATGGCGTCGGACACCGTCTCCAGTCCGCCCATCTGGCCGGCGTAGGCGAGCGCCGAGTGCGTGCCATTGAGCAGGCGCAGCTTCATCGCCTGATAGGGACGCACGTCGCTGGTGAGCAGGGCGCCAGCGTCCTCCCAGGCCGGTCGAATGCCGGCGAAGCGATCTTCGATCACCCACTGGGTGAACGGCTCGCAGACGATGGCCGCCTCGTCACGAAGGCCGAGCCGAGCGGCGGCCCATTCGAGCGAGACGGGCGTTGCCGCCGGCACGATGCGGTCGACCATGCTGTTGGGGCAGCCGATCTCGGCTTCGATGCGGCGTGCAAGCTTCGCATCGAACAGGTCCGCGTACTGCACCAGCAGCTTGCGCAAGGTGTCGCCATTGCTGGCCATGTTGTCGCAGCACACCAGCGTCAACGGGGCGCCGGCGGGGCGGCGGCGGATGCCTGCGGCCAGCACGCCCAGCGTCGTTCGCGGCGTCTGCGGCTTCGCGATGTCGTGGCGCACAAGGACGTCGTCGATGTCGAGGTCGGCGCTGGCCGGGTTCTGGCTGTAGCCCTTTTCAGTGACGGTGCTGGTCACGATGGCCGTCGCCGGACTGGCGATGGACGCGATGACCTGCTCAAGTTGCCTGGGTGCATACAGGGCGTCGCATAACGCACCGACAACCCTTGTGCGTGCATCGTCGCCGTGGCGCTCGGTCACCGAATACAGGTGGTCTTGCGCTGCCAGCGCCTCGGAAACGCGCGGGTCGCGCAGGCTCACCCCGACGATGCCCCAGCGAAGGTCGCCCCGCGCGACGACCGCCTCGGTGTAGAGCGCCTGATGGGCACGGTGAAACGCGCCCAGTCCGAGATGCACGATGCCCCGCGCCAGGCCGCCGCGGTCGTAGTGCGGGCGCGCGATGCCGTCGCCGAGATCGCGCAGGCCGCGCTGCGAGAGCCGCGAGTTCTGATCTGCTGACAAGGGCACTTCGGCGTCTCCGATCATTCACCACAGTACCATGGTGGCATGGCACGATGCGAGGAGTCTACGAATCAAGCGGGGTGTGAAGTACCGGTAGAAACCCGGATAGGGCCGCGATCATGGCGTGCACTACCATGGTGTAAAGTGACTCATCCCACCAGAGAAGCACCCATCCGATGACCGCCCGAGTCCTAGCCAGCAACCCCCACCATGCCGATGCGCAGCATGTCGAAGACCCTCTGGTTGCGGCGCTGGCCGGTTTCAAGCTCGACCCCGCGCGCTCCTATACCGCGCAGGTGCACAGCCAGCTGCAAGAAGCCATCGTGCGCGGCGTCTTGCCCCCGCGCACGGCGCTCTCGGAAGCGACGATCTCCAAGCTGATCGATGTGAGCCGCACGCCGGTGCGCGAAGCGCTGGCGCAATTGGCTGATGAACAGATGGTGCTGATCTACCGTCAGGTCGGCACGATCGTGGCACCCGTGCGCATGTCGCTGCTCGAGGAAGGCCGCTTCGTGCGCAGCACGCTGGAATGCGCGAGCCATGTGCAACTCGCCCAGACCATCACACCGGCGCAACTCAACGAATTCGGCCAGATCGTTGCGCGCCAGCGCGACGCTGTCGCGAGCGGCGAGATCGATCGCTTTTCCGAGCTGGACGAGTTGATGCATCGGCGCCTGTTCGAGTTTGCAGGTCGCGAACACGTCTGGGCCATGCTGGAACCTATCAAGCGCCAGTTCGACCGCGTGCGTTGGCTGCTGCTGGGCCACGTGGCCGGCCATGCCGAGCGCGCGCTGAAGGAACACGAGCAGATGCTGGCGCAGATGGCGTCGCGCGACGTGGCCGGTCTGGGCGCGAGCGTCGCCGCCCACATCAATCACATCACCGCACACCTCACGGCGCTGCGCGAACATGCGCCCGCGAGCTACTTCGCCGACTGACCGATCCTTGGCTTGACCTCAGCGTCCAGCAAAGGTGGATAGTCTTCCCTGGGTTCGTGCGCCACGGACCTGCTCTGCCGCAACCTCAGCCTCGGCGACTGGATGCTGCGGCGGCCGACCTTCAGGAGCTGGATTGATGGCGCGCAATCGCTGCCTGCAGTTCTGCGAGCAGGCGCGGATCGTGCGTGGCGCGCTCCAGGAAGCGCTCGTCGGCCAAGGCGCTGGCACGGCGCCGCGCCAAATCCTGCACCGCGGCGGCGGCACGGCCCCAAATCTGGTTGACCAAGGAAAACGCGGTGTTTCCCATTGCGCGCTGCGGACGCAGGTCGACGAAAGAAGTCATCGTGTTCCTCCCGGGAACGAGTGGCCGAGGCCGAAGACTGAATATTAGGGTTTTCCCTTATGCCTGGGAAGTTCAGCTTCCTGATGTTTGTCATTCAGAGCGCTGATAGCGGCCTTTTTCGATTGCGTTGCCCCGAACGCGCGGGGGCCGTAGGGAAACAGCGGGGCACGTAGGGGAAACAGAGGGGAAGCGCACCCGCACGTCTGGGCGCTAGCGGCATGGCGCCGTGGCCTCCACCTGTTAATGAAGTTGCTATGCTGTGGCGCATCGTCGCTCGCTTGGGGCGTTGCGCCAGCGCGACATCTTGAATTTCGTCGGTATTTTTGTATCCGGGAAGCCGAAGTCGCCAAGGTTCAGCATTCATGCGGGGTGCCAAGGGGGTTGTGATTCCTCGCGGCATTTCCTTCAGGCCTTCCCATCTGCACGCGGAGGGCCTCTTGACCTACCAACTCCACTACTGGCCCACCATCCAGGGCCGCGGCGAATTCGTGCGCCTCGCGCTCGAGGCAGCTGGCGCCGCGTATGTCGACGTGGCGCGCGAGCCGCCGGGCAAAGGCGGCGGCGAGGCCGCGCTCGCGCGGCGGCTTAGCGATCCGGACAATCCGCGCGCGGCCTTCGCGCCGCCCTTCCTCGTCGACGGCGACATCGTGGTCGGCCAGACCGCCGCGATCTTGCTCTACCTCGGCCCGCGGCTCGGGCTCGCCGGCATCGGCGAGGCCGACGGGCTCTGGACGCACCAGCTGCAGCTCACCATCGCCGACATGGTGGCCGAGGTGCACGACACGCACCATCCGATCTCGGCCGGCCGCTACTACGAAGACCAGCGCGAGGCCGCGCTGGAGCGCGCCAAGTGCTTTCGCGAAGAGCGGATTCCGAAATTCCTCGGCTGGTTCGAGCGCGTGCTCGAGCGCAATCCCGCGGGCGACCTCCACCTGGTCGGCGATACGCTGACTTACGCCGACCTGTCGCTGTTCCAGCTGGTGGCGGGTCTGCGCTATGCCTTTTCGAAGGCCACGGCGCGCGTGTTGGCCGAGACGCCCGCGGTCGCCAAGCTGCATGCCAACGTGGGCCGCCGCCAGCGCGTGCACGACTACCTGCAGAGCCCGCGTCGCATCGCCTTCAACGAAGACGGCATCTTCAGGCGCTATCCGGAACTCGACGGTTAGGGCCTGTTAACGCTATTTGCGGGGACCGCACGCACGGCGTCGCGCGCTTTGATTGGCACGCCCTGGCATGCCTTCGCGACCCCGCAAATAGCGTTGACAGGCCCTAGTCGCTGGGCTCGTCGCGCAGGCGCAGCGCGGTGTCGTAGAGCGCATTGCGCGGCGCGCCGCTGATCTCGGCCGCAAGCCGCACCGCGCTCTTGAGCGGCAGCTCGGCAAGCAGCAGCCGCAGCACGCGTTCGGCTTCGCCATTGCCATCGTCCTCCGCCACGGCCTTCGGATGCAGCACCAGCGCGAACTCGCCGCGCGTGCGGTCGCGGCCGGCTGCAAACCAGTCGGGCAGGGCGGCAGCGGCGACCGTGGCGATCTCCTCGAACTGCTTGGTGAGTTCGCGGCCCACCGTCACACGCCGCTCGCCCAGAATGGCCAGCGCGCGTGCCAGCGCTTCGATGCGGTGCGGCGCTTCGAGCAGCACCACGCTGCGCGGCTCGGCGGCCAGTGCCTGCACGGCGGCATCGCGCTCACCGGACTTGCTGGGCAGGAAGCCGGCGAACACGAAAGCGCTGCCCGCATCGCCCGCCGCGACCAGCCCGGCCGCACCGATCAGCGTCGTCACGCTGCTCGCGCCGGGCAGCGGCAGCACCCGGTAGCCTGCCTCGCGCACGGCCGCGACCAGGCGCGCGCCCGGGTCGCTCACACCGGGCGTGCCGGCATCGCTGACATAGGCGATGCGTTCACCGCGCGCGAGCCGCGCGATCACCGCCTGTGCCGCCTCGGCCTCGTTGTGCTGATGCAGGGCGAGCAGCTGGGCCGAGGGGCGATCGATGCCATAGGCGCGCAGCAGGCTCTGGGTGTGGCGCGTGTCCTCGCAGGCGACGGCATCGACCAGCTGCAGCACCTGCAGTGCGCGCAGCGTGATGTCTGCCAGGTTGCCGATCGGCGTGGCGACGACATAGAGCGTCGCTTGCGGATAATGCTGCGCACCCGCAGCATCGCGCGCGGCCTGCAGGGCGGCGCCGAACGAAGCGGGGGCGAGAGAGTTCAATGGGTTTTCTCCAGAACAAGACGGCGGGGAGGCATTTCAAGTGACGACCAAGCAGCGCGGCGATGCGGCGGAAGACGCCGCGCTCGCCCATCTCCAAGCGGCCGGCCTGGTGCTGGTCGCGCGCAATTATCGAACCCCGGGCCGCGGCGGCGGCGAGATCGACCTGATCGTGCGCGATCCGCGCGACGGCACGCTGGTGTTCGTCGAGGTGCGCCAGCGCGCCGGCGCCACGCATGGCGGCGCGGCCGGGAGCATCACCGCGGTGAAGAAGCGGCGCATCGTCTTCGCGGCGCGGCACTACCTGAGCCGGCTGCGCACGCCGCCGCCTTGCCGTTTCGACGTCGTGCTGGTGGAGGAGCGCATCGCCTGGATCCAGGCCGCCTTCGACGCGGATTGAGCCTCCGCCGAGGGAACCGATGCGTTGCCCCATACTCAAGTGCATCAAGCGCAGCACCTACGTCTTGTTTCAGAACCCACAGTTATCATCCCGGCCCATGCTCGAGCAACGGATCCAGCAGCACTTCATCGACAGCGCGGACCTCAAGTACCAGGCAGGTCCGCTCCTGAGCAAACCGATCGGGCAGGCGATGCAGGCCCTGCTCGCCTGCGTGACCAGCGGCGGCAAGATCCTGGCCTGCGGAGCGGGCGTCTCGGGGCTTCTCGCCGCGCTGTTCGCCGCCCAGTTCGTCGGCCGCTTCGAGCGCGAACGGCCCGAGCTGGGCGCGATCGCGCTGCCGGGCGACACCACCGACCCCGCCGCGGACACCGCCGACGCAAGCGATGCGGACCGGTTCGCGCGCCAGGTGCGTGCCCTCGGCCAGGCCGGCGACGTGCTGCTGACGCTGAGCGCCAGCGGCCAGTCGGCCGCAGTGCTGGCCGCGGTCGAGGCAGCGCATGCACGCGACATGACGGTGGTTGCCCTGCTGGGCAACGCCGCGGGCAGTGGCGCCAGCAGCAGCCCCGGCGGCGCCGTGGGGCGTGCATTGCGCGAAACCGATGTCCAGATCTGCGTGCCGCACGAACGCGCGGCGCGAATCCACGAAGTCCACCTGCTTGCGCTGCACTGCCTGTGCGACGGCGTGGACGCCCAGCTACTCGGAGAACAGGAAGGTTCCATATGACGAAGACATCCATCCGGCGCATCGCGTTGACCCTGACCGCCGGCGCCGCACTGGTTGCCGGCCTTTCCGCTTGCGTGCCGCTGGTGGTCGGAGGCGCCGCGGTCGTTGGTGCGGGGATGGTCGCGACCGACCGCCGCAGCTCGGGCGCGCAGATCGACGACCAGGGCATCGAGCTGCGCGGCGGCGCACGGGTGCGCGAGATCGCCAACGACCAGATGTACGTCAGCATCACGAGCTTCAATCGGCAGGTGCTGTTGACCGGCGCGGTGGGCAGCGAGGCCGACCGGCGGCGCGTCGAGGAGGTGGTGCGCCGGGTCGACAACGTGCGTTCGGTGGTCAACGAACTGACGGTGGGGCCGCCGAGCACCTTCCAGCAGCGTTCCAACGACGCCTTCATCGTCGGCAAGATCAAGGCCTCGCTGCTCGATGCCAAGGACGTCTTCGCCAATTCCTTCAAGATCGTCGCCGACCGCGGCACGGTCTACCTGATGGGCCTGGCCACGCGGCGCGAAACCGATCGCGCGACCGACATCGCGCGCGGCGTCTCGGGCGTGGAGAAGGTGGTGCGGGTGGTCGAGATCGTCAGCGAAGCGGAGCTCGCGAACCAGGCGCAGCAGGGCGGCACCGGTCCGGCGCCGGCCTCGCGTTCCAACGTGCCGCTGCCGCCGATGGAGCCGCTGCCGCCGGCGGGTTCACCGCCAGCGGGCGGCGCCACTGCCACGCCGGTTCGATAGGAATTCCAGGAACACCGCGGAACCGGCTTTGCCGGGCCGCTGGTGTTGCCCCCTGCAAGGGGGTTGGCGTAGCGACACGAAGTGCGCGAAGCCTGGGGGTGGGCTCAGCGCAGCCTGGTGATCAGGCTCGAGGTGTCCCACCTGTTTCCGCCGGCCTGCTGCACGTCGGCATAGAACTGGTCGACCAGCGCGGTCACCGGCAGCCGCGCGCCGTTGCGCTTGGCTTCGTCGAGCACCAGGCCGAGATCCTTGCGCATCCAGTCGACTGCGAAGCCGTAGTCGAACTTGCCTTCGATCATGGTCTTGCCGCGGTTGTCCATCTGCCAGCTCTGCGCTGCGCCCTTGCCGATCACGGCCAGCACTTCGTTCATGTCCAGGCCGGCGCGCTGGCCGAAGGCGATCGCCTCCGACAGGCCCTGCACCAGGCCGGCGATCGCGATCTGGTTGACCATCTTCGCAAGCTGGCCTGCGCCGCTGTCGCCGAGCAGGGTGACGGCGCGCGCAAAGGCCGCGATCACCGGCTTGACGCGCTCGAAGGCCGCCTTGTCGCCGCCGCACATCACCGTCAGCACGCCGTTCTGCGCTCCGGCCTGGCCGCCGGAGACTGGAGCGTCGATGAACTGGAGGCCGCGTTCCAGCGCCGCCTTCGCGAGCTCGCGCGCGACATCGGCGGAAGCCGTGGTGTGGTCGACGAACACCGAGCCCTGGGCCATGCCCGCGAAGGCGCCGTCGTCGCCGAGCACGACCGAGCGCAGGTCGTCGTCGTTGCCGACGCAGCAGAAGACGATTGTTGCGCCCGCGGCGGCTTCGCGCGGCGTGGCCGCAGGGCGCAGCGCCCCCTTGGCCTGGGGCGCGAATTCCTTGTACCAGTCGGCGGCCTTCGCGGCCGTGCGGTTGTAGACCGCGACACTGTGGCCGGCCAGCGCAAGGTGGCCGGCCATGGGGTAACCCATCACGCCGAGGCCGAGAAAGGCGAGCTTGCGTGAGGGCGTGGAGTCGTAGGACTTGGAGGCAATGGAGGAGGTCATCGCTCGAGCTTATTCTGCTTTTTGCGGCCTCGATCAGTCCACCTTGATGTCCGAGCGCGCGGCCATGGCACGCATCCTGGGCAGTTCCTCTTCGATCCGTGCTTTCAGTGCCGCGCCGTTGCCGTAGGCGTAGGTTAAGCCGATGTCGGCCAGTTTCTTCCTCATCTCCGGCGTGCTCGCGACCTCGGCCAGGGCCTTCTCGAGCTTCTGCTGCACCGCAGGCGCAAGGCCGGCCGGCGCCACCAGGGCGAACCAGGTGCCCATGGCGAAGCCCGGATAACCGCTCTCGGCCACGGTCGGCACCTGGGGCAGCAGGGGCAGGCGCTGCGCCGAGAGCACCGCGATCGGCTTGATCTTGCCGGCCTTGATCAGCGGAGTGGCCGCCACCACGGTGTCGACCGCCACCTGCACCTGGCCGCCCATCAGCGCGGTGAGGCTGGGGGCGCTGCCGTTGAAGGGAACATGCACCATGCGGATGCCGGCCACCGACTTGAGCATTTCGCCGCCGAAGTGCACGGAGGAGCCGGTGCCGAAGGAGCCATAGGAGAACTTGTCCGGCGCCGCCTTGGCCTGCGCGACGATGTCCTTGAGCGTGCTGCCGGCGGTGGTGTCGCCGGCCACCAGGATCAGGCTCATGTCGGCGACCATGCCGATGGGCGTGAAGCTGCGGATGGGGTCGTAGGGCAGCGACTGGCGGATCGCCGGGTTCAGTGTGAGCGTCGTGCTGGCGCCCAGCAGCAGCGTGTAGCCGTCCGGTGGCGCCTTCGCGACGATCGAGGCCGCGATCACCGTGCTGGCGCCGGGCTTGTTCTCCACCACCACGGGCTGGCCCAGCTTCTCGCCGAGGCCGATCGCCAGCATGCGGCCCAGCACATCGGTGGCGCCACCGGGCGCAAAGGGCACCAGCAGCTTGATCGGCCGTGCCGGATAACCGTCCTGGGCGAAGGCGCCGGTGCATGCGGCGGCCAGCGTGCAGGCGGTCAGAAGAAACTGGAGGAAGCGGCGCAGGGGTGGCGTGCTCATGTGAGCTCCTGTGGAGAGGGAAAGTGGAAAAAGTCAGGCCAGCAGCGGGCTCGGCACGCGCGCATGGCCGCTGGCCTGGTCGTAGGCATGGCCGATCTCCAGCACGGCCGCGTCGGCCTGGGCCGGGCCGATGATCTGGATGCCCGCAGGCAGGCCGCCGGGCCCGAAGCCCGCCGGCGCGGCCAGCGCCGGCAGTCCGGCCATGGTGGCGGGCACCACGGCCTGCATCCAGCGGTGGTAGGTGTCCATGGCGCGTCCGTCGATGGCGTGCGGCCAGTCCAGGCCGGCATCGAAGGGGAACACCTGGGCCGCGGGCATCACGAGGAAGTCGAACTGTTCGAACAGGCCGCGCAACACCTGGTACCAGGCCGAGCGCTCGCTGGCGGCGCGGTAGACCTCCTGGCCCGAGAGCCGAAGGCCGCGCTCGATTTCCCATACCGCTTCGGGCTTGAGCAGCGCGCGCGTGGCCGGGTCGTGATAGAGCGCCGCGTTGGCGCCCGTGAAGGAAAAGCTGCGCAGGTCGATCCAGGCGCGCCACAGGCGTTCGAAGTCGAAGTCCGGCAGCACGGGTTCGACCGTGCAGCCGATGGTCTCGAAATGCCTCAACGCCTGCGCACAGGTGCCCAGCAGGCCGGGCTCGGTCGGCAGGTGGCCGCCCAGATCGCCGAGCCAGCCGATGCGTGCGCCGCGGAAGTCTCGTTCCAGGGCGCCGGTGAACGCGGCGGGGTCGTCCTGCCGGCGGGTGAGCGGGAGGCGAGGATCGAAGCCGGCCTGCACCGACAGCAGCAGGGCCAGGTCGGGAATGTTGCGCGCCATCGGGCCGGCGACACTGAACTGCTGAAAGAAGACCTCCTCGGTCGGGCCGTGCGGCACGCAGCCGACGGAGGTGCGCAGGCCGTACACGTTGTTGAAGGCCGAGGGCGTGCGCAGCGAGCCCATCATGTCCGAGCCGTCGGCCAGCGGCAGCAGGCGCAGCGCCACGGCCACGCCTGCGCCGCCGCTGCTGCCGCCGGCGGAGCGCGAGGGATCGAAGGCATTGCGGGTGGTGCCGTAGACCGGGTTGTAGGTGTGGCCGCCGAGCCCGAATTCGGGCGAGTTGCTTCGGCCGATGAAGATCGCACCCCCGCGGCGCATGCGCTCGAACACCACGGCATCGGTTGTCGAAACCTTGCCGCTGAAGATCGGGGAGCCGCGCGTCGTGACCATGCCGGCCGCCGGCATGATGTCCTTGGGCGCCTGCGGAAAGCCGTGCAGCAGGCCCAGGCTCTCGCCGCGCGCGAGCTGCGCGTCGCGCTCCGCGGCCAGCCGGCGAAGCGCGTCGCGATCCTGCAGCGCGACGATGGCATTGACCTTCGGGTTGAGCCTGTCGATCTGCGCGAGGTAGGCGTCCAGCACCTCGGCGCAGGAAAGCTCCCTAGCGTGGATGGCGCGAGACAGCGCGGTCGCTTCCAGCGCCACGATGTAGGAGGAGGGCGCGCCAGTGGCGCGCGCGCCGGTCGGCGAAGCGGGTTTCAACAGCATGTTCGGCAGCGGCAGGATGGATGCACGGGCGCAGGATAGGGCAGGCCCCAGCCTTTGAACAATCGCTGTTTTTTCCAGTTATCTTTGCAATTTACGCAAACCGGACCCGCCGTGCCCATGCTGTCCCATCGCCTGCAGGAAACCTCGCTGCGCTACTTTCTCGAAGTGGTGCGCTGCGGCTCCCTCACCGAGGCCGCGGTTCGCCTGAACGTGACCGCCTCGGCCATCAGCCGCCAGGTCGCGATACTGGAAGACCTGCTGGGCGTGCCGCTGTTCGACCGCCGGCCGCGCGGCATGGTGCCCAGCGCCGCGGGCGAGTTGCTGGCCGCGCATGCCCGGCGCGGAGCGCTGGAAGCCGATCGCGTGGTTTCGGACATCCAGGGCCTGCAGGGGCTGCGCCGCGGGCGGGTGCGCATCGCCAGTTCCGCGGGCTTTGCGATCGAGTTCCTGCCGCGCGCCATCGCGGAGTTCCGCGAGCGTTACCCGGGCATCCAGTTTCATCTCAGAGTGGCCAGCCCGATGGACGTCACCACCGCCGTGCTGCACGGTGATGCAGACATCGGCCTGACCTACAGCCGCACGGCCGAGCAAGGCATCCGGATCGAACACCGGCAGCCGGCCTCCGTGCTGGCCATCATGCGGCCCGACCATGCGCTGGCCCGCCTTCGCAGCGTGACGCTGGCCCAGATGCGCGCTTTCGCGATCGCGCTGCCCGAGGGCGACAACACCGTGCGCCAGCTCTTCGATATCGGCTGCAGCGAGCGCCGCATGGTGTTCGAGCCGGTGCTGGTCAGCAACCATTTCGAGACGCTCACCAACTTCGTGCTGTACGGCGGCGGCCTGTCCATCTCCGGCGAGATCACGGTGCGCGATCGGGTGCGGCGCGGCGAGTTGCACGCCGCCGAGATCCGCGAGCGCGGCATGCGCGGCCGCGCGATCGAGCTGCAAACCCTCACCGGCCGCACGCTGCCGGAGGTGGTTCGAACCTTCCTGGGTTTTCTGCGCGAACAGCTGCCGGCGCCGGCTTGAGCGCTCCGAACCGGCCCCCGGTGCTGCTAGACGATCGCGAAGTGCTCGGTGCCCGCGGACAAGTCGGTGCTGCGCGCGCGCTGGCTGTTGAGCTTGATCTGCAGGCGCAGGTCGTTGGCCGAGTCGGCGTTGCGGATCGCTTCTTCGAAGGAGATCGCATTGCCTTCGAACAGATCGAACAGCGCCTGGTCGAAGGTCTGCATGCCGAGGTTGCGGCTCTTCTTCATGATCTCCTTGATCTCGCCCACTTCGCCCTTGAAGATCATGTCGGCAATTAGCGGCGTGTTGAGCAGGATCTCGACCGCGGCGATGCGGCCATGGCCGTCTTCGGTCGGGACCAGGCGCTGCGAGATCAGCGAGCGCAGGTTCAGCGAAAGGTCCATCAGGAGCTGGGCGCGGCGCTCCTCGGGGAAGAAGTTGATGATCCGGTCCAGCGCCTGGTTGGCGCTGTTGGCGTGCAGCGTGGCCATGCACAGGTGGCCGGTCTCGGCGAAGGCCACCGCGTGCTCCATGGTCTCGCGGTCGCGGATCTCGCCCATCAGGATCACGTCGGGCGCCTGGCGCAGCGTGTTCTTGAGCGCGGCTTCCCAGCTGTCGGTGTCGATGCCGACTTCGCGCTGCGTCACCACGCAGTTCTTGTGCGGGTGCACGAACTCGACCGGATCTTCCACCGTCACGATGTGGCCGTAGGAGTTCTCGTTGCGCCAGTCGATCATCGCGGCCAGCGTGGTCGACTTGCCCGAGCCGGTAGCGCCCACCAGGATGGTGAGGCCGCGCTTGGTCATCGCCACGTCCTTGAGCACCTGCGGCATGCCGAGCGCATCGATGGTCGGCAGCTTGGCCGGAATGGTCCGCAGCACCATGCCCACCTTGCCCTGCTGCACGAAGGCATTGACGCGGAAGCGGCCGATGCCGGTAGGCGAGATCGCGAAGTTGCACTCCTTGGTGCGCTCGAACTCGGCCGTCTGGCGGTCGTTCATGATCGAGCGCGTGAGCGCCAGCGTGTGCTGCGCGCCGAGGGCCTGCTGCGAGACCTTGGTGACCTTGCCGTCGACCTTGATCGCGGGCGGAAACTCGGCCGTGATGAAAAGGTCGCTGCCGTTGCGGCTCACCATGAGCTTGAGGAGTTCGTTGATGAACTGGCTGGCCTGATCGCGTTCCATGTCGGTACTCCGGTGCGGGCGGGGCTGTTCTTCAGCCCGGGAAATTCTCGGGAATCTTGGCCTTGCCGCGCGCTTCGGCCGCGGAAATGACGCTGCGACGCACCAGGTCGGTCAGGTTCTGGTCGAGGGTCTGCATGCCCTGGCCGCTGCTGGTCTGGATCGTCGAGTACATCTGCGCGACCTTGCCTTCGCGAATCAGGTTCCGGATCGCGGAGGTGCCGAGCATGATCTCGTGCGCCGCCACCCGGCCCTGGCCGTCCTTGGTCTTGCACAGTGTCTGCGAAATCACGGCCTGAAGCGACTCCGACAGCATGGCGCGGATCATTTCTTTCTCCTCGCCGGGGAACACGTCGATGATCCGGTCGATGGTCTTGGCGGCCGAGGAGGTGTGGAGCGTGCCGAACACCAGGTGGCCGGTTTCGGCCGCGGTCATCGCGAGGCGAATGGTTTCGAGGTCGCGCATTTCGCCGACCAGGATGGCGTCCGGGTCTTCGCGCAGCGCCGAGCGCAGCGCGTTGGCGAAGGAGAGCGTCATCGGCCCGACTTCGCGCTGGTTGATCAGGCACTTCTTCGACTCGTGCACGAACTCGATCGGGTCTTCCACCGTCAGGATGTGGCCGTACTCGGTTTCGTTCAGGTAGTTGACCATCGCCGCCAGCGTGGTCGACTTGCCCGAGCCGGTGGGCCCGGTCACCAGCACCAGGCCGCGCGGCTTGAGCGCGAGGTCGCCGAAAATCTTCGGCGCGTTGAGCTGCTCCAGCGTGAGGATCTTCGAAGGAATGGTCCGGAACACCGCCGCCGCGCCGCGCGCCTGGTTGAAGGCGTTCACGCGGAAGCGCGCCAGGCCGTCGATCTCGAACGAGAAGTCAACCTCGAGGAATTCTTCGTAGTGCTTGCGGTGCGTGTCGCTCATGATGTCGTACACCATGGCGTGCACCGCCTTGTGATCGAGCGCGTCGACGTTGATGCGCCGCACGTCGCCATGGACCCGGATCATGGGCGGCAGGCCGGACGACAAATGCAGGTCCGATGCCTTGTTCTTGACGCTGAAGGCCAACAGTTGGGTGATGTCCACGAAGCTCCTCGGTGACGTTTTGATACGCTTTTGACGATTATGACGATGATTGGTGACAAGCTCCAGCAAGTTCGGGCCCGGATCGTGACGGCATGCACGGCGGCCGGCCGCAATCCGGCGAGCGTGCGCTTGCTTGCGGTGTCCAAGACCTTCCCCGCCGAGGCCGTGCGCGAGGCCCGCGCCGCCGGACAGATTGCCTTCGGCGAGAACTACGTGCAAGAGGGGGTGGCCAAGATCCAGGCACTGGCCGATCTGCGCAGCGAGCTCGAATGGCACTGCATCGGCCCTCTGCAGAGCAACAAGACGCGGCCCGTGGCCGAGCATTTCGACTGGGTGCACAGCGTCGATCGCCTCAAGATCGCCGAGCGCCTGGCCGAGCAGCGGCCGGCGCATCTGCCGCCGCTCCAGGTGTGCCTGCAGGTCAACGTGGACGGCGGCGCCAACAAGTCCGGCGTGCCGGCGGAGGAGGCCCTGCAATTGGCGCGGGCTGTGGCGGCCTTGCCACGCTTGCGGCTGCGCGGGCTGATGGCGATCCCGGAGCCGGCGCCGGATTTCGAGGCGCAGCGCGCGGTGTTCCTGCATGCGGCGGTGCTTTTCGAGACATTGCGCACGGCGGGCCTCGAGCTCGACACGCTTTCGCTGGGCATGTCGGCCGACCTCGAAGCCGCGGTGGCGGCCGGCAGCACGATGGTGCGGGTGGGCACGGCGATCTTCGGGGGGCGGGTGTCTACTTGACGAGGGCGTTCCCCACCACAAAGATAAATGCCGTCACAGGGAAACAAAAGACGAAGAACAAGAGGCCGGCGCCCATCGACCGCAGCCGCGAGAGTCGATTCAGCTCTCGATAGGCGCCCCATCCGGCAAAGATCCACGCGAGCATGGCGCCGAATACGGCGAATTGCACCAGCAGCGACGCCCGGTAGGCGGAGCTTGCGAGCAATCGCTCCTTGTTCTCGATGAGGAAAGCCGCAAGATTGCCAGCGTATGCGGCGTCGTGCAGTTCCTTGAACAGAGCGGGATCGAAGGCCCTGATCGTCCCGGCAAAGCCCAGATAAAGACCTGTCGCGAGGAGCAGGAGAACGCCGGCGTAGTAGAAGTGGATAGTCAGGAATTTCTGAAGTCCTGCCCTGCCTCCGGCGATGCGCCACGCCAGGTACAGCGCAGTTCCATACGCCAAGACGTTCATCAGGGCAAACACGCTGTCGGTGCCGAGCTCGAGCAAGGGGTCGCCCCGACTCAAGGGGATCTTCAGGATCCAGCCGATCGCAAAGGAAATCGCCAGGAAGATCAGTGCTTTCTGCGTCGCCGATTCGTCGCTGGAAAGACGTTCGGCGATGAAGCGTTTCGGCCCGGTCAACAGAGGAAAAAGAGCCTCGAAGTAGGTCGGGATCAGACCGACGAGCCTTTCAAAGATCTCTTTCATGCTTTGCGCTCTTGGTTGCTCCTGGCCCAAGACAGCGGCGCAATGGCGCTTGCGCCGCCGGGGATTGTGCGCGCGCACTGGCCGCAAGTCACATCGAGAGTGGAATCCGCGCGCTGCTTTTCACCTCTTCCATCACTGCATAGGTCCGCGTCTCGCGCACGCCCGGCAGCTGCCACAGCACCGTGCCCGCGAACTCGCGGTAGGCCGCCATGTCGGCCATGCGCGTCTTGAGCAGGTAGTCGAAGCCGCCCGCGACCATGTGGCATTCCATGATCTCGTCGCGCACCTGCACCGCGGCCTTGAACTGATCGAACACGTTGGGGGTGGTGCGGTCGAGCAGCACCTCGACGAAGACGGTGAAGCCGCGGCCGAGCTTGTGCGGATCGAGCCGGGCCTCGTAGCCCTGGATGAAGCCCTCGCGCGTGAGCCGCTGCACGCGCGCGAGCACGGCGGTGGGCGATAGCGAGACGGTCTCGGCCAGCTTGAGGTTGGAAATGCGTCCATCCTCCTGAAGAATCTTCAGGAGTTTCATATCGATCCGATCCAGACTGGCTGCTTCAGTGCTCATGACTGGAGAATTATCCAGCGAAAGGCCGATATTTGGTGAATAACTCGGCGGCGAAAGGCGGACCATCGCTGCATCGATACCGGAGCTTTTCCCATGCGCCTGCCTACCCCCTATCGGCCGGAAGCCGACATCGTTTCGCACCGCCTCGCAGCCCTGAAGGGTGCGCTCAACTGGACCGCGGCGGCCGGTGCCGCCGCGCCCTGGGTGCGTGCCGTGCGCGACCGGCCGCCGCCCTTCTGGGCCATGGAAAGCCTGCTGCGCGAGTACCCGATCTCGAGCGCTGAGGGCCTGGCGCTGATGCGCCTGGCCGAAGCGCTGCTGCGCGTGCCCGATGCCGAGACCGCCATCGCGCTCACCGCAGACCAGTTGGGCCGCGCCGATTTCGAGGGTGCCGCCGACTCGACCTTGTCGCGCCTGTCCTCCTCCGCGATCGCGCTGTCGAAGAGGTTCCTGCCCGACCCCGGGCACCCCGGATCGGAGCCCGGCCTGATGGCCCGCCTCGGCGCGCGCACCGTGGTCGCCGCCACGCTGCGCGCCGTGCAACTGCTGGGCCGCCAGTTCGTGCTGGGCCAGACCATCGAAGAGGCGATGGCCGAGGCCCGATCGGCGCACAGAAAGCAGGAGGCCCTGCGCTTCAGCTACGACATGCTGGGCGAGGGCGCGCGCACCGATGTCGATGCGCTTCGCTACCTCGACAGCTACGTCAACGCGATCCGGTCCATCGCGGCCGGCGCCGACAGCGGGGGCACGCCCGAGCACAACGACGGCATCTCGATCAAGCTCAGCGCGCTGCATCCGCGCTATGAAGATGCGCAGCGCGAACGCGTGATGCGCGAACTGGTGCCGCGCGCGTGGCAGCTGTGCGAACTCGCGGCCGATGCGAATCTCAACCTCACCGTCGACGCCGAGGAGGTCGACCGGCTCGAGCTCTCGCTCGAGGTGTTCGAAGTGCTGGCCGCCAAGGTGGCGGCCGAGCGCCCGCAATGGCGCGGCTTCGGCCTTGCGATGCAGGCCTACCAGACGCGCGCGCTGGAACTGGTCGAGCACATCACCGCGATCGCCCGCAAGTATCGGCTGCGCCTGATGTGCCGCCTGGTCAAGGGCGCCTACTGGGATGCCGAGATCAAGCGCGCCCAGGAGCTGGGCCTGCCGCACTACCCGGTGTTCACGCACAAGCACCACAGTGACATCAGCTACCTGGCCTGCGCGCGCGCGCTGCTGGCCGCGCCCGATGCGGTCTACCCGCAGTTCGCGACGCACAACGCGGGGACCATTGCGGCCATTCTCCAGATGGCCGGAGACACCCCTTTCGAACTGCAACGCTTGCACGGCATGGGCGAGGGCGTCTATCGCGAGGTGATGAAGAGCACCACCGCGCCGGTGCGCATCTATGCGCCGGTAGGCCAGCACAAGGACCTGCTGGCCTACCTGGTGCGCCGGCTGCTGGAGAACGGCGCCAACTCCTCCTTCGTCAACCAGCTGGGCGACGAGGCGATCGCGATCGACGAGCTGCTGGTCTCGCCGCTGTGGCTGGAGCGCGATGCCTCGCTGCCGCTGCCGAGCACGCTCTACGGTCCGCCGCCGGCACGCCGCAACAGCAACGGCGTGGATCTGGCGGTCGAATCGATGCGTGCGCCGCTTCTTGCCGCCTACGATGAATGCACCGTGCCGGCCGTGGCCGAGTTCGACGCGCAGCGAGCCGCCGATGCAGTGGCCGTTTCGGCGGCCAGCTATCGCACGTGGAGCAAGACCCCGGTCGCGCAACGCGCCGCGGTGCTGCGCCGCGCGGCCGATGCGCTCGATGCCGAGCTGCCGCGCTTCTGCGCCTTGCTGGTCAAGGAAGCCTTCAAGACCTGGGGCGATGCGGTCGCCGAGGTGCGCGAGGCGGTCGACTTTCTGCGCTACTACGCCGACGAGGCCGAGCGCGTCATGCGGCCGGTCGTGCTGCCCGGCCCCACCGGCGAGAGCAACGAACTGCGGCTGACGGGGCGCGGGCCCTGGGTCTGCATCAGCCCCTGGAATTTCCCGCTCGCGATCTTCCTGGGCCAGGTGGCGGCCGCGCTCGCGACCGGCAACACGGTGCTGGCCAAGCCGGCCGAGCAGACGCCGGCCGTCGCCCTCGAAGCCGTCCGGCTGCTGCATGCGGCGGGCGTGCCGGCCGATGCGGCGCAACTGCTGCACGGCCCCGGCGAGACCGTCGGCGCCGCGCTGGTGGCGGCGCCCGGTGTGGCCGGCGTGGTGTTCACCGGCTCGACCCAGGTGGCGAAGATCATCCACCGCGCGCTGGCCGCCAAAGACGGCCCGATCGTGCCGCTGATCGCCGAGACCGGCGGCATCAACGCGATGGTCGTCGACTCCAGCGCGCTGCCCGAGCAGGTGGTCGATGCGGTGGTGCAGAGCGCCTTCCGATCGGCCGGCCAGCGCTGCTCGGCGCTGCGCCTGCTGCTCTTGCACGAGAGCATCGCCGACGGCGTGATCGAGATGATCCGCGGCGCGGCGCAGGAGCTTGCGGCGGGCGACCCGTCCGAGCTCGCGACCGACGTCGGCCCGGTGATCGACCGCGAAGCCTTCGAGGGCATCCAGCGCCACCTGCAGCGCCTGAACGCGGAAGCCCGCGTGCTGGTCGCGCCGGTGTCCTCCGCACCGGCGGTGGCCAACCTGATCGCGCCGCATGCCTACCTGCTGCCCTCCATCGAGCGCGTGAAGACCGAGATCTTCGGCCCGGTACTGCACATCGTGCGCTGGTCGGGCGAGCCGCAGGCCGTGATCGACCAGATCAACGCGCTCGGCTTCGGCCTCACGCTCGGCATCCAGACGCGCATCGACAGCCGTGCCCAGGCCATGGCTGCGCGCGCCCACGTGGGCAACATCTACGTCAACCGCAACATCATCGGCGCGGTGGTCGGCGTGCAGCCCTTCGGCGGCGAGGGCCTGAGCGGCACCGGCCCGAAGGCGGGCGGGCCGTACTACTTGCTGCGCTTCTGCGCGGAGCAGACGCTCACCATCAACACCACCGCGGCCGGCGGCAATGCCGCGCTGCTTGCCGCAAGCGCATAAGGGGCAACGCAACGCGCATAGGCCATGGCGCAGCGGGCGCCGCGCAGCTATCGTCCGCCGCATCCCAACAGCAACCAGGAGTGCCATGAGCGCCGATCTGTCCTACGTTCAACCGACCGCCAACAGCCCGTGGGGCACCTATCTCTCGCAGGTCGACCGCGTCGTTCCCTACCTGGGCGGCCTGGCCCGCTGGGTCGAGACGCTCAAGCGCCCCAAGCGCGCGCTGATCGTCGACGTGCCAATCGAGATGGACGACGGCACCATCGCCCACTTCGAGGGCTACCGCGTGCAGCACAACATGTCGCGCGGCCCGGGCAAGGGCGGCGTGCGCTTCCACCCCGACGTGACGCTCGAAGAAGTGATGGCCCTGTCGGCCTGGATGACGGTGAAGACCGCCGCGGTGAACCTGCCCTACGGCGGCGCCAAGGGCGGCATCCGCGTCGATCCGAAGAAGCTTACGCTGCAGGAACTCGAGAAGGTCACGCGTCGCTACACCAGCGAGATCGGCATCATCATCGGCCCGCAGCAAGACATCCCGGCGCCCGACGTCAACACCAACGCCCAGATCATGGCGTGGATGATGGACACCTACTCGATGAACGTCGGCGGCACCGCCACCGGCGTGGTCACCGGCAAGCCGCTGCACCTGGGCGGCTCGCTGGGCCGCGTCAAGGCCACCGGCCGCGGCGTCTTCGTCACCGGCCGCGAGGCGGCGCGGCGCCTCGGGTTGGAGCTGCGCGGCGCGCGCATCGCGGTGCAGGGCTTCGGCAACGTGGGCTCGGTCGCGGCCGAGCTGTTCGCCGAGGCCGGCGCCAAGATCGTCGCGGTGCAGGACCACACCGGCACCATCGTCAACAGCAAGGGCCTCGATCTGAAAGAACTGGTGCCGCTCTCGCGCACCGAGGGCGTGGTGGGCTTCAAGGGCGGCGACGTCATCAACAACGAGGCCTTCTGGGAAATCCCCTGCGACATCCTGATCCCGGCCGCGCTGGAAGGCCAGCTGACCGCCGAGCGCGCGCAGAAAACGACTGCCAAACTGGTGCTCGAAGGCGCCAACGGCCCAACCGTGCCGACGGCCGACGACATCCTGGCCGAGCGCGGCGTGCTCGTGGTGCCCGACGTGATCTGCAATGCAGGCGGCGTGACGGTGAGCTACTTCGAGTGGGTGCAGGACTTCTCATCCTTCTTCTGGGACGAGGACGAGATCAACGTGCGGCTCGACCGCATCATGATGAACGCGCTCAACCACATCTGGGACACGGCCGACAAGCACAGGATCACGCTGCGCACGGCGACCTTCGCGGTGGCCTGCGAGCGCATCCTGATGGCACGGCAGGAACGCGGCCTCTATCCATGACGCCTGACTACAGCGCGCACATCGATGCCCTGTTGGCCGATGGCCGGCGCAAGCTGCTCGGCCTGGTCGGGGCGCCCGGCTCGGGCAAGTCGACGCTCGCGCTGGCGCTCCGGCAGGCCCTGCCCGGGCGCGTGCAGGTGGTGCCGATGGACGGCTTCCACCTTGCCAACGCGGAGCTGCAGCGGCTGGGCCGAGCCGATCGCAAGGGTGCGCCCGACACCTTCGACGGCGCGGGCTATGTCGCGCTGCTGCGGCGCCTGCGCGAGCAGCGCGAGGACGAGATCGTCTACGCGCCCGAATTCCGCCGCGAGATCGAGGAACCGATCGCAGCTGCGATCGCGGTGTTGCCGCAGACGCAGCTGCTCATCACCGAAGGCAACTACCTGCTGCTGCAGGAAGGCCCGTGGGCCGAGGTTGCGCCCTTGCTCGACGAGGTCTGGTACGTGGAAGTCGACGACGGCCTGCGCATGGAGCGCCTGGTGCAGCGCCACCAGCAGTTCGGCCGCAGCCGCGAAGCCGCGCTGGCCTGGGTGGCAGACACGGACGAGCCCAACGCGCGCCGCATCGCCGCCACGCGCGGCCGGGCGCACCGCGTGATTCATCGCGACGCCTGAGGCGGGAACGCGGCGCGGATCAGGACGTCCAAAAGAAGCCGGTTACGCCGGTGGCATGCCGCTAGCATCTGCGGCTCGCCCATTCCGATGCTTCGATGCCTGTCATGCGCCTTTCGTCTTCATGCACCGCCACCGCGCTGCTGCTTTCGCTCCTCCTGGCGGGCTGCATCTCGCCTGCCAAGCGCGTCTCCTACGACCCCGAGGAGTTCGATTCGACCACCACGCACACGCGCGTCTTCCGCGCCACGCAGGCGCAGACCTGCGAGGCCGCGCGGCGCGCGCTCTTGAGCCAAGGTTATCTGGTGACGGCGGCGAATGCCGACCTGGTGGCCGGCCGCAAGAGCTTCCAGCCGACCGGCGAGGTGCATGTGGAGGTCGAATTGCGCGTGGTCTGCGCGCGCGAGGGCAGCGCCAACAGCACGGTCGCCTTCGCCAGCGCGCTGCAGGACCGCTACAGCCTGAAGAAGGTCAACAACTCGGCGAGCGTGGGCGTGGGCGCGCTGGGTTCCCTGTCGCTGCCGTTCTCGTCCAGCGACGATGCGCTGGTCAAGGTGGCCAGCGAGACGCTGACCGACGAACGCTTCTACGACCGCTTCTTTGCCTTGATCGACCGCTTTCTGGTGCCCGAATCGGTCGAGGTCACGCCGGTCGCGCCGCCCGAGCCGCCGAAGCCGAGCACCGACGCGCCGCTGCGGCCGGTGCCCCTGTCGCTTTCCCGAGGTTGAGAACTCAAAGCGCGACCGAGCGCGCCGCGTAGGCCGGCAGACCAGTCAATCCGCAGAGGCGCTGCAGCACGCCGTAGCCCTGCGCCAGCGCCGCGGAATAGGTGGCGAAGGCGCGGTCGGCGCGGTGCAGCGGCTCGAAATGGCCGTCGTGGCGCACGTCCTCGTGAATCACCCAGTAGTAGGAACCGTCAAAGGGTTGTTCCACCAGCAAGCCAATCTTTCGCACGTCCATCTCGGTACTCCGTTTTCAAAATGAGTACTAAAGAATGTAAGACTATGTGTCTATTTGGCGGAGGTGAAAAAGTCACGCTCCGGTGGCTTTTGCGCTCCCTCAGCGCACCAGTGTCGACTTGCCGAACAGGCTCTCGATCAGTTCCACCGCCACTTCCGCCGTGCGGTTGCGCACGTCCAGCGCCGGATTGAGTTCGACCACGTCGAGCGAACCCAGCCGGCCGGTGTCGGCGATCATCTCCATGCACAGCTGCATCTCGCGCCAGGTCGGCCCACCGCGCACGCCGGTGCCGACGCCCGGCGCGTAGTCGGGGTCCAGGCAGTCGAGGTCGAAGCTCACGTGCAGGTGCGTGTCTTCGTCGATGTCCTGCAGCGCCTCGGTCATGGTCGTGCGCATGCCGTGCTCGTCGATGTGGCGCATGTCGAACACGTGCAGCCCGAGCGCGCGGATCGCGGCCTTCTCGTCGGCGTCGACGCTGCGGATGCCGAGGAAGCGGATCGCGTCGTGCTCGAGCGCTGCGGCCTCGCCGCTCCAGCCGGTCAGCGCCGCCGGCCCGTGGCCGAGCAGGCAGGAGACCGGCATGCCGTGGATGTTGCCGCTCGGGCTGGTGCGCTCGGTGTTGACGTCGGAGTGCGCGTCGAGCCACAGCACGCGCAGCTTCTTGCGGCGCTGGCGCGCATGCCAGGCGATGGCGCTGATCGAGCCGATCGCGAGGCAGTGGTCGCCGCCCATCAGCAGCGGCAGGTGGCCGGCACGCAGCGCCTCGTCGACGGCGTCGTAGACCGATCGATTCCAGGTCACCACCTCGTCGAGATGGCGCAGCCCGTTCGCCGGCTCGGTCCAGGGCGTGGCCGGCCCGGCCAGGTTGCCGCGGTCGACGATCGCGAAGCCGAGTCGCGCGAGGGTGCCGGCGATGTCGGCGACCCGCAGCGCATCGGGCCCCATGCCGGCGCCGCGCACGCTGGCGCCGATGTCGGTGGGCGCGCCGATCAGCTGGATGGTGGGAGTGTTCATTGGAAAAAACCTCCGATGGATATCAGGCGTAGGCCGGAGCCAGTCCGCGGCGCAGTCGGCTGCTCGCGCTGTCGACGATGAAAACCAGCACGAACATGGCGCCGATCACAGTCGACGCCTGTGCCTGCTGGAACAGCGAAAGATGAAAGTACAGCATCTGCCCGAGCCCGCCGGCGCCGACGAAGCCGAGCACCGCCGCCATGCGGATGTTCATCTCCCAACGGTACAGCGTATAGGCCAGCCATTGGGGCCAGACCAGCGGCAGGCTGCCGTAGGCGAAGGCCGCGACCGCGCCGCCGCCGGCATCGAGCAGCGCGCGCTCCGGCGCTTCGGGCACGTTCTCCAGCGTTTCGCTGAAGAGCCGGCCGAACACGCCGGTGGTATGCAAAGCGAGCGCCAGCACGCCCGCGAAGGGGCCGAGCCCGGCCGCCAGCACCATCAGCGCGGCCCACACCAGCTCGGGCACGCTGCGCAGGAAGTTCAGCACGAAGCGCGAGGCCTGGCGCAGCGCCAGCCCGTAGCGCCCCGAGGCGGGCAGCGCCAATGCGGCGCCGGCCAGCATCGCGAGCAGCGTTCCGAGCGCCGACATCGCGAGCGTCTGCAGCGCGCCCCAGGCCGTTTTGGCCAGGAAGGCGGGCGAGAGGTCGGGCGGGAAGAACTCGGCGATGAACTTCGCCATCGCCGCGATCGACTCGCGCGCAAACAGGGCGCGGAAGTCGATGCCGAGGTAGATGAAGCTTGCGACCACCGCGATCGCCACCGCGGAAGTCGCCGCGATGCAGCCGAGGCAGGGCCCGGCGGCCCGCGCGCGCTCCGAGGCTGACGGCTGCATAGGCTTCACGCCAGCCACTTTCGCAGCGCTGCGCTGAGTGCATCTGCCATCAGCACCAGCAGCAGGAACACGATCAGGATGCTGCTGGCCTCGCCGCCGTTGAGCATCTTCATCGACTGGTCCATCAGCTGGCCGAGCCCGCCCGCGCCGACGAAGCCCATCACGACCGAGGCGCGAACCGCGCATTCCCAGCGGTAGATGGTGTAGGAGACCAGCTCCTGCGCGGCGCCCGGCAACAGGGCGTAGAACAGCGCGGCGACGCGCCCGCTGCCGCCCTCCAGCAGCGCCCGCGCGGGCCGCGTGTCGCCCGACTCGAGGATCTCCGCGTAGACCTTGCCAAGCATGCCGCCGTAGGTGATCGCCAGCGCGAGCACGCCGGCCGCCGGGCCGAGGCCGAGGGCGCGCACCAGCACCAGCGCCCAAACCACTTCGGGGATGGCGCGCAGCAGGGTGAGCACGCCGCGCGCTGTCGTGCGCACCGCCTGGCCGTGCCAGCGCCCCGGCCCGGGGCCGATGCGCGAGATCGACAGCGCCTGCGTCACCGCGAAGGCCAGCGGCACGGCAAGCACGAAGGCGAGCGCGACGCCGGCCGTGGCCATGGCGAGGGTTTCCAGCGTCGCGCGCGCCAGCAGGCCGAGGAAGTCGGCCGACAGCGCCGGTGGCAGGAAGCCGGCCAGGAAGCCGCCCATCACGCGCAGGCTGGCGGGGGCCAGCAACGCCTGCGGCTTGAACTCTGCGATCACCAGCATCGGCCACAACACCAGCAACCCGAGCAGCAGCGCGCCGAGGCGCCGGCGTGCGAGCGGATCGCGCATTGCGGGCGGGCTCGCGGCACTCATCGGCAGGCGGCCGGAAGCACGGGCTCGCGGCTGCCGCGTTCGATGTCGTTGAAGCCGCCCTGTGCCTGGGTCGGCAGCACGCCGCCTTCGGTGGCGTAGAGCTCCTGCAGCATTGCGCGGCTGACCGCCGCGGCCGGTGCGTCGAACACCACCACGCCGGCGCGCAGGCCGACGATGCGATCGAACCATTTCAAGGCCAGGTCCACCGCATGCAGCGAGGCCACCAGCGTCGCGCCGGTGGCTTCGCTCTGCGCGATCAGTTCGCCGACCGCCATGTCGGCCAGCGCGGGGTCGAGCGCGGAGACCGGCTCGTCGGCGAGCATCAGTTCGGGCGCCTGGTAGAGCACGCGCGCCATGCCGACGCGCTGCAGCTGGCCGCCCGAAAGCCGGTCGCAGCGATCGAACAGCCGGTCGGCCAGGTCCAGCCGCGCGAGCGCGGCCTGCGCGCCGGCGATGTCGCTCGGCACCAGCAGCGAGACCAGCGCGCGAGCGCTCGACCAGGCGCCGAGCCGGCCCGCGAGCACTGCCGTGATGACGCGCAGGCGCGGCGGGATCGGCGGCGCCTGGTGGACGAGGCCGATGCGTGCGCGCAGCGCCTTCAGCGGCCGTGCCCCGAGCTGCCATGGCCGCGCGCCCAGGAGCTCGACACGGCCCTCGCTCGCGCGCAGCGCGGTCGCCGCGATGCGCAGCAGGCTGGTCTTGCCCGCGCCCGATGGACCGATGACGGCCATGCGTGCGCCGCGTTCGACGGCCAGCGTCACGCCTTGCAGCGCGCGCTGGCCGTTGGGATGCACGAGGCCGACATCCTCGAGCGCCAGCGCGGCTTCGGCGTTCACCGGCTGCCCCAAGCCCTTACTTGATGAGGCCGGCGGACTTGGCAGCGGCTTCGATGCCGTCGTAGTTCGAGGCCTTGGTCGGGATGAACTTCGAGGCGCGCTGCAGCGCCAGGATCTCCTTGTGCTGCGGATTCGCCGCGTCGAGCTTGAGGAAGGCATCGGCGAGCTTCTTCGTCGTCGCGGCATCGAGGCCGGGCCGCACGGTCCAGTTGTAGTCGTAGTAGGGCGCCGTGGTCGCCAGCACGCGCACCTTGGCGGCGTTGGGGTTGGCCGATTCGATCAGCTTGTCCATCACCGAGGCGTTCAGCACGCCGGCTTCGGCCCGGCCTGCGGCCACGAAGGCCACGGTGGCATCGTGCGCGCCCGAGAACGCGACGGTCTTGAAGTCCTTGTCGGGATTGATGCCGGCCTGCAGCAGGAAGTAGCGCGGCATCAGGTGGCCCGAGGTCGAGGAGGGCGAACCGAAGGCGAAGGTGGCGCCCTTGAGATCGGCCAGCGTCTTGGCCTTGCTGTCGGTCGGCACGATGAACTTGCTGGTGAACTTCTCGTCCTCGGCGCGCTGCACGATCGGCACGGCCGCGCCGTTGGTGCGCAGCTTGGCCTGCACGAAGGTGAAGCCGCCGAGCCAGGCCAGGTCGATCTTGTTCGTCGCCAGGCCCTCGACCACCGCGGCGTAGTCGGTGACGGGCGTGAACTGCACGTCGAGGCCGGTCTCCTTCTTCAGGTAGTCGCCGAGCGGCTTGAACTTGCGCTGCAGCTCGGTGGGCGCCTCGTCGGGAATGGCCGACACGCGCAGTACGCCGCTCTGCGCATGGACTGGCGTGCCGGCGGCGAATGCGAGCAGGGAGAAGAGGGCGAGCTGGAGGAGTTGTCGTTTCATGGCGCGCTGCCGGTTGGAGGGAGGGCTGCAGTTTAAGGAACGGCGGTCCGGAAGCCCGCGAAGACGTCGTTGCGATCGGGCTGGAAGAAGTTGCGGTAGCGGAGGTCGTGCAGCCGCGCATGGGTGGCGAAGGCCCCGCCGCGCAACTCGCGATGGTCGCCGAACCAGGGGTCGGAATAGTCGCGATAGGGCCCGGCAGCGAAACCCGCGTAGGGTTCGAAAGTGCTGGCCGTCCATTCCCATACGCTGTGTCCCCAGGCGAAGTCGGGCTGCGAGGCGGCCGCATGTTCCCATTCGGCGGCCGTGGGCAGGCGGCGTCCGGCCCAGCGCGCATAGGCTTCGGCCTCCCAGGCGTTGAGGTGGATCACGGGCTGGTCGGGGTCTAGCGGCAGCCAGCGGTCGAACCATCGCGTCTGCCATTGCGGCTGCCGGCGCCAGCGCGCGGGATGGCTGCGCGACTGCGCCGCGCGCCAACGGCCTGCATCGCCGGGCCAGAAGGCCGGATCGTCGTAGCCGCCGGCCTCGACGAAGCGCAGGTACTGGCCGGCCATGACCGGCGTGGCATCGATCTCGAAGGCGGCCAGGGGAACAGGATGCTCCGGCAGCTCGTTGTCGAAGGCGAAACCGCCGCGGGTTGCCGGCCAGCCGATGCGAACCTGCGCAGCGGGCACCGTGATCGCGGGCGCTGCGGCGAGACGCGGCAGGGCCAGGCCTGCGGGTGCGCCGTAGCCCAGCGTCGCGCGCAGCCAGGCGAAGGCCTCGCCGTGCATGTCTTCGTGGAACAGCGTCAGGCGGTGGAAGTACAGGGCTTCGTCGCTGTCGTCCTGCTGCGCGAGCGCGGCGAGGCAGGCGTCGAGTTGCGCGCCGAGCCGCGCGCCGAGTTCGTCGCGAGAGGGCAGCGGCGCAGCCCAGCGCGCGATGTGGGAAAGGCGCGCCGAGTCGAACAGCGCATCGGGGCCCGCCAGGCGAGCGGGCTCGCTGGCCTGCACCCAGCCGTCGGTATCGACCGTGTGCGGGCCGCGCAGCACCCAGAATTCGGCGAACCATGCGAGGTGCGCCAGCTCCCATGCGACGAGGTTTACGCCGGGTTGCTGAGGCACGCGCCATTGCGCATCGCTCAGGTCGAAGGTCCAGGCGCGCGTGCGCGCGCGGCTCTCGCGCAGCGCGGCGGCGAGCGCTTCGCCGGCGAAGGTTCGCGCCTCAGCCATGGTCACGCAGGACGCGCCGCCCTGCCAGAATGGCCCGGTGCTCAAACCCCGGGTCCTGATCGTTACGCCGGCACTGGCGGACGCCAACAACGGCAACTGGCGTACCGCCTCGCGCTGGGCGCAGTTCCTGTCGGGGGTGGCCGAGGTCGAGATTGCACGCACGTGGGACGGCGGGCATTGCGACGCGATGATCGCGCTGCATGCGCGCCGTTCCGCCGATTCGATCGCACGCCTGCGGGCCGCGCGACCGGACTGCCCGATCGCGCTGGTCCTGACCGGCACCGATGTGTACCGCGACATCGACGAGAGCAAGGCAGCGCAGCATTCGCTCCAGTGTGCCAGCCAACTCGTGGTGTTGCAGCCCGATGCGCTCGATCGCCTTGGTGCCGGCGAACGCACCAAGGCCCGCGTGATCCTGCAATCGGCCAGCCGCATGCGCCGCCGCGACGGCGCCCGCAGCCTCGACCTGGTGGCGGTCGGCCATCTGCGCGACGAGAAAGACCCGCTCACCCTGATGGCTGCGGCGCGCCGACTGCCTCCGGAGACGCCGATCCGCATCGCGCACATCGGCGACGCGCTGGCGCCGGAGCTGGGCGAAGCGGCGCGCCGCACCATGGCCGAGTGCCCGCACTACCGGTGGCTCGGCGGGCTGCCGCGCGAAGCCGCGCGGCGCTGGATCGCGCGCGCCGGCGCACTGGTGCACATGAGCCGCATCGAGGGCGGCGCGCAGGTGGTGATCGAGGCCGTGCGTTCCGGCGTGCCGGTGCTGGCGAGCCGCATCGGCGGCAATCTGGGATTGCTGGGCGAAGACTACGAGGGCTGCTTCGCCGCCGGCGACGATGCGGCCCTCGCCGCGCTGATGCAGCGCTTCGTGTCGGAACCCGCGTTCGCGGCACGCCTGGCGGCACAATGCGCGCTGCGCGAACCCGATTTCACCCCACAGGCCGAACGCCAAAGCGTGCGGCGCCTGCTGCGCGATCTGCTGGCGCCACCATAATCTTTGCGACCCACGAAAGCCCTCCATGAACGATCGCATCCTCTCTCCAGGCATCCGGCTCACCAGCTTCTCCCACGGCGGCGGCTGCGGCTGCAAGATCGCGCCGGGCGTGTTGTCGGAAATCCTGCGCAACAGCGGCGGGGGCCTGATTCCGCCCGAGCTCATGGTCGGCATCGAGACCGCCGACGATGCGGCGGTCTACCGGCTCAACGACGAGCAGGCGCTGATCGCCACCACCGATTTCTTCATGCCGATCGTCGACGACCCCTTCGACTTCGGCCGCATCGCGGCGACCAATGCGATCAGCGACGTGTACGCGATGGGCGGCACGCCGATCATGGCGCTCGCGCTGGTCGCGATGCCGGTCAACCAGCTGCCGGTGGAGGTGATCGGCGAGATCGTGCGCGGCGGCCAGGCGGTCTGCCGCGAAGCCGGCATCCCGATCGCGGGCGGCCACACCATCGACTCGGTCGAGCCGATCTACGGCCTGGTGGTGATGGGCCTGGTGCACCCGGACAAGGTCCGGCGCAACGCCGATGCCAAGGCCGGCGACCTGCTCGTGCTCGGCAAGCCGCTGGGTGTGGGCGTGCTCTCGGCCGCGTTGAAGAAAGAGAAGCTCGATGCCGAGGGCTATGCGCAGCTGATCGCCAACACCACGCGGCTCAACAAGCCCGGCATCGCGCTGGCCGCGCTCGAAGGCGTGCATGCGCTGACCGACGTGACCGGCTTCGGTCTGGCGGGCCACACGCTCGAGATGGCGCGCGGCGCCGGGCTCCGGGCGGTGATCGACTGGCCGCAGGTGCCGCTCTTGCCGCGTGTCGCCGAAATGGCGGCGCAGGGCTTCGTGACCGGCGCCTCGGGGCGCAACTGGGCCGGCTATGGCGCCGAGGTGCAGCTCGATGCGGCGCTGCCGCCGGTGGCGCAGGACCTGCTGAGCGATCCGCAGACTTCGGGCGGCCTGCTCGTGAGCTGCGCGCCCGACACCGTCGATGAGGTGCTGGCCTTGTTCCATGCGCAGGGCTTCGAAGCCGCGCGCGTGATCGGCCGCATGGAAGCCGGGCCGGCCGGCCTGCGCGTCAGCGCGTAGCCGCGGCAGCGGTCGCCGTCCTCTTGCGCGCCGGCGTCTTGCGGACCGCGGCCTTGGCGGGCGCGGCTTTCTTGCGGGCAGGTACCTTGAGCGGCTTCGCAGCGTTGGCCGCCGTGGCGGCCGCCAGATGCGGGGTCGCCTCGGCGGCCTCGAGCGACCTGATGCGCGCCAGGATCGCGTGGTGCTCTTCCAGCAGGTAGTCCGCGATGTCCTCCACGTCCGGCACCGCGCGGCGGCAGGCGATCAGGCCGAAGTCCAGCATGCCGTTGTAGCTCTGCACCGTCATGTTGAGCGCCATGCCATGGCTCGGGATCGACACCGGGTAGTAGGTCAAGAGCTTGGCGCCCGCGAAGTAGAGCGCGGTCTGCGCGCCCGGCACGTTCGAGATCACCACGTTGGCCACCGGCGGAAGCCGGTCCGCCAGCCGGGAGCGGCCGTACATCGAGGCCAGGCCCGACATCAGCCAGGGCGCGCCAAAGGAAGGGAAGTCGGTCGGGATCGCGGCCTTGATGCTGCCCATCAGGTTCTTCGCGGCGGCCGAGGATTCGGAGATGACCTTGATGCGCTCGATCGGATCGGCGACGTCGGTCGCCAGCGTCATGACGGTCATCGAGACCTGGTTGTTCGACGAAGTGTCGCCCGGCGCGCGCAGCGTGACCGGGATGGCTGCGCTCATCGGCTTCTTCGGCAGCTTGCCGTGGTCCGACAGGTAGCGCCGCAGCGCGCCGGCGCAGATGGCCATCACCACGTCGTTGAGGCTGGCGCCGAGCTTCTTGCCGGCCTGCTTGACTTCGGTCAGCGGGATCGAGCGCACCGCATAGGAACGCTGGTTGGTGATTGCCACGTTGAGCGGCGTGCGCGGGCCGAGCACGTTGAGATTCTTCGGCAGCGCCCAGGCCTTGCTGCCCTCGCTGGTCGGCTGCGGGACGATGAGGCTGCGCACCGCGCGCGCCATGTCGGGCAGCGTCTTCACCAGCTTCACGTACTGCTGCAGCGTGTTGGTGAAGGCGGCGCCCGCCAGTTCGGCCACGCCGAGCTGGTAGTTCCTGCGCCGCGCGATCTGCCGCGGCGCTTTGATGGGGTCGGGATGGGGCGTCAGATCCATGATCGCCTGCGCGAAGGCGGCGCCGGCCTGGCCGTCGATGCCGGCATGGTGCACTTTCGAGTACATCGCCATGCCGCCGCCCTGCAGGCCGTCGATCACGAAGAACTCCCACAGCGGCCGGCTGCGGTCCATCAGCGTCGAATGCAGGCGGCCCACGTACTGCTCCAGCTGCCGCATCGTGCCGGGTCGCGGCAGCGTGACGCGCCGCACGTGGTAGTCGAGATCGACATCGTCGTCTTCGACCCAGACGGGGTTGGAGAGCTCGAAGGGCATCAGCGCGAGCTTGCGCGTGAAGATCTCCGAGAGGTGCATGCGGCTCGCGATGTGCGCTTTCACGTCCTCGTAGAAATCGCCTTTGTAGCCGGCGGGCAGCTCCAGCAGGTGCAGGCCGCCGACGTGCATGGGCGTCTCCGGCGTCTCGGTGTGGAGGAAGGTTGCATCGAGGCCGCTCAGGTGTTTCATTCGGGTGTCCTGTGTCTTGCGCGTCAAAATGATCGGCAATGTGGGAGGCGCCGGATAGCGGGTAAGCCCCGAGGGCGTCTCGTCGTAGCATCGCGGGGGCCGAAGAAAATTGGGGCAGTTGGACTAACTATCGAACCGTTCTAGTTTTTCAGGCCTAGGCCTTTGCGAAGAAGATGAGCCTCATCAACTTCACCAGGAAACCACCATGTCCACGCAAAACATCTCCACGGCCGCCATCCATGTCGTCGGTCAGTACAACGAGGCCGGCAAGACGCTGGTCAGCGCCTACCGCACCGGCGCGCATCGGCTGCTGAACGGCGCCGCTTCGCGCTACAGCGCCTTCCTCGGCAAACGCCAACTGCCGCTCCTGAACGACGACATCAAGGCCCGCCTGATCGGCGCGCAAGACAAGATCAACGGCTTCCTGGCCAACCGCCTCGACATCGACACCGGCCGCGTGGTCTCGGTGATGGACCGTGTCGCCGCCGGTACCACGAGCGGCATCGAGTCGGTCGCCAAGGTCGCGGCGCGCGTCGAGTCGCCGCTCGGCAGCTCGGTGCTGAACACGCTGGGCAGCGTCCACATGCCGATCGCCAACGTTTCGGTGCAGATCGCCGACAAGATCGCCGCCGGTGCCAAGCAGATCGAAAGCCGCGTGGCCGGCGACACGAGCGCCGCCCAGGTTGTCAAGACCGTGAAGGCCAAGGCCAAGCCGGTGGTGCGCCGCGCCGTGCGCAGCACCACGCGCAAGGCCTGATGGCTGTGGCGGCCGGCCGCCTTTCTTTCAACGTCCTCCGGAGCAACGATGGCGACTCGCCGCGATGAAACTGTCAGCGTGAAGAAGAAGGCGGCGGCCACCAAGAAAGCGGCGCCGGCCAAGAAGTCGGCGCCGCGCAAGGCGGCTCCAGCCAAGAAAACGACAGCCGCCGCGCCTGCAAAGAAGGCCGGCGCGCAAGGCCTGCTGCGCGCAGGCCTGAAGGCCTTGGGCAACGTGCGCAACGACGTCGTCAAGCGCCAGACCAACGTCATCGAAAGCCTGCTCGGCATCGGGCAACCCAAGCCCGATGCCCCGGCGCGCGGCTTTCCGGGGCTCGACAGCTTCGGTATCCGCAAGTTCGAAGACGTGTTCGACCAGCGCGTCGCCACGGCGATGCAGCGACTGGGCATGCCCAGCGCACAGGAAATCCAGGAACTGCGCGAGCAGATGCGCCTCTTGCTCGAGCATCTCGAGCGCATCGAATCCGGCCGGCGCAAGCGCTGAGGCACAACGCTTCGAGCCCTTCAGCCCGTGGCCAGCTCCAACACGACGCGCGAACGCATCCTGCAGACCAGCCTGGCGCTGTTCAACGCGCAAGGGCTCGCGGCAGTGTCGACGCACAGGATCGCGGCCGAGCTCGAGATCAGCCCCGGCAACCTCCACTACCACTTCAAGGCCAAGCAGCTGATCGTCGATCGGCTGTTCCGGCGCTTCGAGGACCGGCTCGAACTGCTCAACGCCTCGTCGGATACCGTGCGCGCGATCGACGACCTCTGGCTCGCGCTGCACCTGCGCTTCGAGGCCATCGACGCCTACCGCTTCGTCTACCGCGACATGGCCTACCTCTCCGGCGAGTACCCCGAACTCGGGCAGCGGGCGCAGGGGCTGACGGCGCAGAACCTGCTGGCGGCGCAATCCTTGTGCGAAACGCTGGTGGCCGCCGGTGTCATCGATGCGACAGCCGAGGAGGCGCAGATGCTCGCGCTGCAGATGGTGTTCACCACCACCTGCTGGCTTTCCTTCGAGCGGCTGGTGCCGGGCCGCGACGCCCTGCAGCAGGCCGATCCGGGGCTGGCGGCCTTCTACACGCTGACGTTGGTTTCCCCCTACGTTTCCCGCGAATCGAGGGCTTACCTTGATTACCTCCGGGGCAAATACCTCCGATAAATGAGCTTGCCGTCCGACTGGTATTCGGCCTGCGCGACCGCACATTCACTCAGAACGACAAAGGAGAACTTCATGATGGCAGCCACCCACAACCCCATCCCGCCGCCCTCGCGCCTGCTGCTTCTTGCAGAGGCGCGCGCGCTCTGGGAGGCCGGCGCTGCCGTCGCCCTCTGGCCGCTGCTGCAACTGACGCCGCGCGGCGACGGTCATCCGGTGCTGGTGCTGCCCGGCCTGGTGGCGAGCGACATGTCCACCAAGCTGCTGCGGCACTACCTGCGAAGCCGCGGCTACGACGCCCACGGCTGGGGCCTGGGGCGCAACCTCGGCCCGCGCGAGGGCATCGAGGACGGCATGATCGAGAAGCTCGAATCGCTGCACACCGAAACCGGCCGCAAGGTCAGCCTGATCGGCTGGAGCCTGGGCGGTGTCTACGCGCGCCTGCTCGCGTCGACCCGGCCGGATCTCGTGCGCAGCGTGGTCACGCTGGGCAGCCCCTTCACGGGCAGCGCACGCGCAACGAACGCATGGCGCGTCTACGAAGGCGTGAGTGGCCAGAGCTCGGAAGACCCGCGGCGCATGAAGCAGGTGCGGCCGACGCCCAAGGTGCCCACCACCTCGATCTTCAGCCGCAGCGACGGCGTGGTCGCGTGGCAATGCAGCGTGGAAGAGACCGGGCCGAGCTCGGAGAACATCGAAGTGGTGGCCAGCCACCTGGGGCTGGGTGCGCATCCGGCGGTGCTCTATGCGCTGGCGGATCGGCTGGCGCAGCCGGAAGGGGCGTGGAAGCCTTTCAATCGAGGCGCGCTCGGGCCGCTGGTGTTTCCTGATCCGGCGCGGCCGGAATAGTCCTGCTGATCTGGAGGTGGCCATGATCTTCGATCACATCGGCTTCAATGTGAGCGATTTGCAGGCCAGCAAGGCCTTCTATGTCCGGGCGCTGGCGCCGCTCGGCATCGGTGTCGCGATGGACGGTGAAGGCTGGGTCATGCTCGGCCGCCCCGGCAGACCCCAGTTCTGGATCGGCTCGTTCGGCAGCAGCCCGGGTCCCATTCACATCGCGTTCGCGGCCGAGAACCGCGAGCAGGTCCGTCGGTTCTACGACGCAGCGCTCGCCGCAGGGGGCAAGGACAACGGCCCGCCGGGGCTGCGCGAGCACTATCACGCCAACTACTACGGCGCCTTCGTCATCGGTCCCGACGGGCACAACGTCGAGGCCGTGTGCCACGCGCCGGAGGCTTGAGCTTTTACACAGCATGGCGACGACCCGGACGACGCCGAAGAACATCGACGCGTATATCGCGGCCTTTTCGCCCGAGGTGCAGGCGATCCTCGAAGAGATCCGAACGACGATCAGGAAGGCCGCACCCGACGCCGAGGAGACGATCAGCTACCAGATCCCCGCTTTGACGCTGGGCGGTGTTCTGGTGTACTTCGCGGCCTTCAAGAAGCACATCGGCTTCTATCCGCCGGTGCGGGGCGACGCGCGGCTGGAGAAGGCCGTGTCCGCCTACGCGGGGGAGAAGGGCAACCTGCGATTCCCGCTCGACCAGCCGATGCCGTACGGGCTGATCGAGCGGATCGTGAAACTCAGGGTCAAGCAGAACCTGGCCAAGGCAAGCGCGAAGGCGGGGAAGCGGCGAAGCTGATCATCGCGACTTCAGTTCCCCGCCCACACATCCAGCACATAGCGCTTCTCGGCAATCATCCTGTCCAGCCAGGCGTTGCCGTCCTGCCCATGCTCGCGCGCGATGTCCGACAACGCGCGCCGCACGTCGGGCTCCATGCGCGAGCCGTCGCCGCAGACGTAGACGATCGCGCCCTGTTCCAGCAGCCGCCAGACCTCGGCCGACTGCTCGCGGATGCGGTCCTGCACATAGACCTTGCGGTCGCCCGCGCGCGAGAACGCGGTGTGGAGCTGCACCACGCCGCGCTCGGCCCAGCTCTTGAGCTCGTCGGCATAGATGAAGTCCTGATCGGGATGCCGGCAGCCGAAGAAGAGCATGGCCCTGCCCGGCGTCGCGCCCTTGGCGATCTGCGCCTCGCGTTCCTGCAGGAAGCCGCGAAAGGGCGCGAGGCCGGTGCCCGGCCCGACCATGATCATCGGACGCTGCGGGTCGTCGGGCAGGCGGAAGCCCTCGGCCGTGGTTTCGCGCACCACGCCATGCACCATTTCGCCGGCCTCGGTGCGCGAGAGATAGTTGGAGCACACGCCTTCGAACTGGCCGAGACCGGAGCGCGCAGGGCCCGCCACCACGCCCACCGTGACACTGCAGCGCACGCTGTCGACCGAGGGCGATGAGGAGATCGAGTAGTAGCGCAGCGAGAGCGGCGACAGCATTTCCAGAAACACGGCGAACGGCACTTGGCAGGCCGGAAACTCTTCCAGCAGGTCGAGCACCGACTTGCGCTTTTGCAGCACCTCGCTCTTGTAGAGCGCCGCGGAGGCCTCGTCGGCGCCCGACAGCGCCGCCAGCTTCGGCTTCGTGAAGGGGCATTCGGTGTGCGCCGCGAGTTGGGCGATCTGCTTGCGCGTGACTACGTCCTGGAGCTCGACGTAGTCGCCCAGCAGGCGGTCGACCGCGATCACCTGGTCCACCGGCAGCGCGGCCTTTCGCCCCGGTTGCGCCTGCAGGCGCACATGCGCCTTGCGGTCGAAGCCGAAGCGCGCCATCGCGCGCTCCACCTGCGCCGGGCCGTTGCGCGGCACCACGCTCAGGTGGTCGCCGGGCCGGTAGCTCACGCCCTCGGGCAGCTGCAGTTCGACGTGCCGCGTCGAGCGTCCTTCGACATCGCTGCTGCCGGCGCTTTGCAACTCACGGTTTTCGATCACGCGCATGCCCACGGCGCCCAGCGCATCGACCAGCGCGTTTTTTTGCGGCGGCGGCAGTTCCTCCAGCGTGTAGAGCGGCTCGCTCTGCGCCGGCGTGTAGTCGCCCTGCTTGAGGTCGAAGGCCGCGACGAGCTGCGGCCACAGCGCATCGCTCCAGTCCTGGAAAGCGCCGTCCATGTCCTCGCGCGCATCGCCTTCGCCGCGTGCGTGGACGCGCGTCGCGCCGAGCGCGGCGAGCCGCTCGTCGATGCGCCGCGGCACGGCCTGGTAGGTCGAGGCCCAGTCGGTGTTGCCGCAGCCGAACACGCTGAAGCGCACGCCGTTGAGCGAGTCGTCGGCCTTGTCGAGCCAGCGATGGAACTCGGCCGCGTTGTCGGGCGCCACGCCGTTGTAGGAGGCGCAGACGACGGCGACGGCGCCGTTCGCGGGCAGCCGCTCCGCATAGTCGTCGAGCGAGGCGAGCTGGGTCGAGAAGCCGCGCATCTCGCCGGCCTCGGCCAGCTGGCGCGCCAAGTCCTCGGCGGTGCCGAGGTTGGAGCCCTGAAGGACCAGCAGCGATGTGCCGTGGCGCGCGGCCTGCGGCTTCGCGGCGGCAGGGCGCTCGACCGCGGCCTGCACCGACTGCGAGGAGGCCTCGCCGCGCGGCCGTGTGGCCGGATCGCGCAGCAGCGCCTTGATCTTGAAGCCCTCCGGCTTGATCGTGAGCGCCTCCTTGATCTTGAGCTTGTAGCCCGTGTGATCGACCAGCGTGAAGCGCTGCAGGATCATGCCCAGCGTGAGCACCGCCTCCTGCAGCGCGAACTGCCGCCCGATGCAGGCGCGCTGCCCGTTGCCGAAGGGCTTGAAGGCATTGACGGGCCGCTCGCGCTCGGCTTCGCGACTGAAGTGGTCGGGGTTGAACCGTTCCGCATCCTCGCCCCACACCGTCTTGTCGCGATGCAGCGCGAGCGCATGCATGATGACCATGTTGCGCTTCTTGATCGTGTACTGGCCGCCGATGGTCGTGTCTTCCTTCGCCGCCATCGCGATCGCCGGCGCGGTCGGGAACATGCGCAGCGATTCCTTGAGCACCTGCAGCACGTAGACCAGGCGGTTCACCTGCGCGTAGCTGGGCTTCACCGAGAGGTCGGACCCGAACACGTTGTCGACCTCGGCCTGGGCCTTGGCCATCGCCTCGGGGTTGTTCAGCAGGAAGTAGATCGCGAAGGACAGCAGGCCGCTGGTGGTCTCATGGCCGGCGATCAGGAACTCGATGCATTCGTCGCGGATCTGCCGGTCGTCCAGCCGCTCACCGGTCTTCTTGTCGACCCCGGCGATCATGTAGCTCAGCAGGTCGGGTTTGGTCGCGATATCGGCGCCGCTCGTTCGACGCTCCTGGATGATGTCTTCCACCATCTTGTGCATGAAGCGGATGTCCTTGCGCTGCTGCGCCAGCTCCTTCTTGAGCATCAGCTCCTCGAGCGGGATGCCGCGCCGGTTCTGCACCGTCTCGAGCGTGCGCACCATCGCGTCGACGAAAGGGTGGAAGCCCTCGCGGTAGAAGGAATTGAAGCGGTAGCCGAAGCCGCACAGGCCGATGGTGTCGAGCGTGAGCGCGGTCATGTCGCGCACCACGTCCACCTCTTCGTCGAAGTTGAGCCGCTCCCACTTGGTGACGAGCTGCTCGGCGATGTCCAACATCATCGGGTGGTAGGCCTGCATCGCGCGCTGGCTGAAGTTGGCCAAGAGGATGTTGTGCGGCTTCGACCAGGTCGCCTCGTGCGTGTCGGAGGTGAAGAGGCCGTGCGAGAGCGCGCGCAGCCGGCGCAGCGTGCCCTTGGTGCTCTTGTCGAAGCGCTTCTCGTCGCACAGCTCGTCGACCAGCGCGGCCGAGGACACCACGATCACCGGCATGCCCGGCATGTCGAGCCAGTAGATGGCGCCGAGCTCCTGCGCGATCTTCCACATGTCGAGCACCGGCGAGTCGGAGCCGATCGACAGGATGTTGCCGACGAAGGGTTTCTTCGCCGGATGCGGGATCGGGTAGAGCGCGTTCTTGCCTGCCATGGTGTTCTGATGCCTCCGGTCAGCCCGTTGCGGGCGACATCGCAGTATCTCGATGCCGCTGCGCGCGGCAGGCAGGGCTATCCCTTAGCGCGAGGGCATCAGGAGGCAGGTCGGACCATCTTGCATTCCGTGCCTTGCGCCAGCTCGTTGCCGGTGTAGACCGCGTCGGTGCGAAAACCATAGTTCGTGCCTTCCCAGCCCACCTTGACCGTCTTGCCGTCCACCGGTGCGATGGTGTTGACGACCTGGGGCAGCAGCAACTGGTGGTCCTCGGCGCGCATGCGCACGGGGCCGACCACCGAGTCGAAGCTCAGGTCTTCGAGGGCGCGCGCGACCTTCACGGTATCGGTGCTGCCGGCCTTGTTGATCGCGGCCGCCAGCAGGCGCGGCGTGAACTCGATGCGCGGCGCGAGGAAGTCCTTGCCTGTCTTGGCCCTGTAGGCCTTGGCGAGCGCATCGGCCTTGGGCGTGTCGGCCTCCCCCGGATGCCATTCGGCCACCCAGGTCAGCTGGCCCAGCTTGGCCTGCGACACCGCGAGCACGGTGCCCGGCACGGAGCCGGCGCTGTGATTGAAGTAGCGCAGGTTGTAGCCGGCGTCGCCCGCGGCCTTGAGCAAGAGCGTCATGTCCTGGCCCCAGTTTCCGCTGATCACCGTGTCGGCGCCGGCCTGCCGCACGTTCGCGAGGTAGGGCGAGAAGTCCTTCACGCGCCCGATGGGATGCAGCGCCTCGCCGACGAACTGGACGTCGGGCCGCGCCAGGCCCACCAGCTGGCGGCCGTAGCTGGCCCATTGCTTGCCGTGCGCATAGTCCTGGTTGAGCAGGTAGACCTTCTTGATGTCCGGCGTCTTCTTGATGTAGTTGGCCAGCGCCTTCATCTTCATCGCGGTGTTGGCCTCGGTCTGGAAGTGCCAGAAGCTGCAGCCCTTGCCGGTCATCTCGGGGTCGATCGAGGAGTGGTTGAGCACCAGCAGTTCCTTGCCCGGGTTGCGCTGATTCCAGCGGTTCACCGACTGCACCAGCGCCGTCACCACCGAGGAGCCCGAGCCGCCGGTGACGATGGCCTGCGCGCCCTGGTCGATGGCGGCCTGTAGCGCGCTCTGGCTCTCCTGCGCGGAGAGCTTGCTGTCGAACTGCAGCAACTGCAGCTTCGTACCGCCGAGCACGCCGCCCTTGGCATTGAGGTCTTCGACCGCGTACTGGATGTGCGTGAGCATCAGCTCGCCGACGTTCGCGAAGGGGCCCGAGAGCGGGTCGATGTAGGCGATCTTGTAGGTCTGCTGGGCCGATGCGAGGCCCGATGCGGCCAGCATTGCCAGCGCGAGGGGCGCGAGGCGAAGGGAAATCATGCGTTGTCTCCTTGGGGTCGTCGGTGAGGATCAGGTCGTCGTGCGCAGGCCCAGCACGCGCCATGCAAGCTTCGACAACTGGGCGATCACCTCGTCGGGGGAAAGACGGCCGTCGGGCCGGTACCAGCTGTAGAGAAAGCCCGGCAGGCTGAGCGCGGCGAATGCCGTGATCCGGGTGTCCTGGAAGTCCAGGTCGCCGTCGCTGCGGGCTTCCTCGAGCAGCGGAAAGAGCCGGTCGTAGAAGTGGTGCGCGAGCTTTTTCTGCGCGGCGATGTACTCGGGGCGGTAGACCTGCGGCTCGCGATAAGGGAAGAAGGCGCAGGGATGGTGCGTGACGGTGGCGCGGATCAGCCGCTCGATCCCTTCCTTGACCTTCTCGACCGCAGGGCGCTCGTCGGCGTCGGCGAAGTCCAGCGAGATGAAGCAGTCGACGGCGGGGCGCCACGAGAGCGTCTCGAAGATCTCCTGCTTGTCGCGGAAGTAGTAGTAGACGAAGGGCTTGGTCACGCCGAGCGCGCGCACGATCTGCGCCATCGTGGTGTTCGCGTAGCCCTGCCGCGCGAAGAGGTCGGTCGCGGCCTGAAGGATCCGCTCGCGCTGCGCGTCGGTCGATTGCGTCGCGGCGCGCTGGCGGCCGGTGCCCTGCGGCAGGTGGGGTTTGTGCGGTGTCGCCGAAGTTATACCCATGAGTAGGATTGTTGGAGCACCATGCGGCGATGGCAAGCGGCCAGCCCTATCGATAACCCTGTGAGACTGACGCCATGGAGACAACCGCGCTTCCCGACCGCCCGCAGCAGCCCCTGCACGAGTACCTGCGCAACCATGCGCGCGAGCGTGGGAATCACGCAGCCTGCATCTGGTACGGGCGCACGATGAGCTACGCCGAGCTCGATGCCGCGAGCGATGCCTTCGCGGCGCGGTTGCAGGCCATCGGCGTGAAGAAGGGCGATCCGGTGGTGCTCTTCCTCAACAACTGCCCGCAGTACCTGGCGGCGCACTTCGGCATCCAGAAGATCGGCGCCATCGTGTGTCCGAGCGGGCCGCTCAACAAGGAGCATGAGCTGGCCTACCAGGTCAATGACCTGAAGGCGCGCGTGATCGTCGCGGCTTCGTCGCTCTTGCCGGTGGTCGACAAGGTGAAGCCGGCGAGTGCGCTGGAACATGTGTTCGTGGTGCACTACGCCGATCTGCTGCCGGATGACCCGACGCTCGACCTCCCGGGTGACCTCGCTGCGACGCAGCGCGAGCCGCGCAACGTGCCGGCGGGCTGCGAAGATTTCCTCGCCGTGATGCAAAGCGGCGCGCGCCCGTCGCCGGTCGCGCTGTCGATGGACGACATTGCGCTC
Organism: Variovorax sp. CF079; assembly: GCF_900101545.1. Lineage (GTDB taxonomy): Bacteria > Pseudomonadota > Gammaproteobacteria > Burkholderiales > Burkholderiaceae_C > Variovorax. Next base: position 165,083 of record NZ_FMZU01000006.1, read on the forward strand.
ATGACCTACACCTCCGGCACCACCGGCCTGCCCAAGGGCGCGATGCTGAGCTACGGCAATGCGCTCTTCAAGACGCGCGCCGCCGCCGACTGCAACGGCGTTGCCGCGAGCGACGTGCTGCTGTCGATCGCGCCGCTCTATCACATCGCCGGCATGCTGATGGGGGTCGACGTGCCGGTGCTCACCGGCGCCACCTCGGTGCTGCTGCACCGCTTCGAGCCGCGCGCTGTGCTGCAGGCCATCGAACGCTACAAGGTCAACTGGTGGTACAGCATCGCGCCGATGAACGTGGCCTGCATGCAGGTGGAAGGCATCACGCGCTTCGATCTGGCTAGCCTGCGCATGAACCCGGTCACGAGCTTCGGCATCACCTTCACCGAGCCGCTGGCTGCGCAATGGCGCGGCTTCGCGAAGAATTGCACCTCCTTCGAAGCCGCCTACGGCCTCTCCGAAACCCACACCTGCGACACCTACACGCCGCACCACGCGCCGCGCTGGGGCACGCAGGGCGTCGCGGTGCCAGGCGTCACGATCCGCATCGTCGATGCCGACACCGGCGAAGACAAGGCGGTGGGCGAGGTCGGCGAGATCGTGCTCACGAGCCCGGGCACCTTCAAGGGCTACTGGAACAAGCCCGAGGCCACGGCCGCAACCTTGCGCAAGGGTTGGGTGCACACCGGCGACATGGGCAAGCTCGATGCCGACGGCTATCTCACGTTCATCGGCCGCTTCAAGGAGATGATCAAGGTCTCGGGCTACAGCGTGTTTCCGGAAGAGGTCGAGACCATTCTCATCAAGCATCCGGCGGTGGCGCAGGCCGCGGTCGTCGCGCAACCCGATGCGGAGAAGGGCGAGGTGGTCAAGGCCTTCGTCGTGAAGAAGCCGGGCTTGGAGCTCGACGCCGATGCGCTGATCGCCTGGTCGCGCGAGAACATGGCCAGCTACAAGGCGCCGCGTGCCGTGCGCTTCATCGATGCCTTGCCCACCACGGGTGCCGGCAAGGTGCTGCGCCGGCTGCTGAAAGACCAGCCCTGATGTTCCGAAGAATTCTGATTGCCAATCGCGGCGAGATCGCGGTGCGCCTGGTGCGCGCGCTGCGCGACCTGGGTATCGAAAGCGTTGCCGTCCATGCGAAAGACGATGCGAATGCGCTGCATGTTCAACTGGCGGACACGGCCATCGCGCTCGGCGCCACGGGCCCCTCGGCCTATCTGGACATTGCGGCGCTGATCGCAATCGCGCGCGAGCAGGGCTGCGATGCGGTCCATCCCGGCTACGGCTTCCTCAGCGAGCGCTCGGACTTCGCGCAGGCTTGCGCGGAGGCCGGGCTGCGCTTCATCGGCCCAACGCCAGAGCAGCTTGCCCTCTTCGGCGACAAGGCGCGTGCGCGTGCTTTGGCGGAGCAGTGCGATGTGCCTGTGATGCCGGGCAGCGCCGGCGCGGTGACGCTGGCCGAAGCGCAGGCCTTCTTTGCCGCGCAGCAGGCAGAGGGTGCCGGCGTCATGGTGAAGGCCATCGGCGGTGGTGGCGGTCGCGGCATGCGGGCCGTGCTGAACGCGGCGGATCTGCCGGGAGCGCATGCACGCTGCGTGTCCGAAGCGAAGGCGGCCTTCGGCGTCGAGGGCGTTTATGTCGAGCGGCTGATGCGCAATGCGCGCCACATCGAGGTGCAGGTATTGGGCGACGGCAGCGCGGTCGCCAGCCTGGGCGAACGCGAGTGCACCTTGCAGCGGCGCTTCCAGAAGCTGGTCGAGATCGCGCCGAGCCCTTCGCTCTCGTCCGCGCTGCGCGAGCGCATCACGCAGGCGGCGCTGCGCATGGCGCAGGCCGTGGACTACGAGGGGCTGGGCACCTTCGAATTCCTGGTCGACGAGCAGTCGAAGAATCTTCCTTTCGTCTTCATCGAAGCCAATCCGAGGTTGCAGGTCGAGCACACGGTGACCGAGGCCGTCACCGGGCTCGACCTGGTTCAGTTGCAGATCGCGGTCGCGTCCGGGCAGCCGTTGGCCGCGCTCGGCATCGATGCGAATCGAAGCGCGGCGCAGCGCGGCTTCGCGGTGCAATGGCGCATCAATGCCGAAACGCTCGACGTAGAGAGCAACGCCAGGCCGTCCGGCGGGATCCTGTCGCGCTTCGACCTGCCGGCCGGTCCCGGCGTGCGTGTCGACACGCACGGCTACGCGGGCCTCGCGCCTTCGCCCCACTACGACACGCTGCTCGCCAAGCTGATCGTGCATTCGTCCTCGCCGAGCTTCGCCGACGCGCTGCGGCGCTCGCTGCGCGCGCTCGGAGAATGCGCCATCGAGGGCATGACGACCAACCTGGCGCTGCTGCGCGCGATCGGAGCGCGGCCCGAGTTCGCGACGCAGAAGGTGCACACGCGCTTCGTCGAAGAGCATCTGGCGGATCTGCTCGCCGCGGCCGTGCACATCGATGCGGCGAAGTCGGCAGGGCCCGTTTCTGGCACGAACGACGTGGCCGTGCCGCAGGAGGACGAGGAAAACGACCTCGTGATCAAGGCCCCGATGCCCGCGCGGCTGGTGCAGTTCGAGGTCGAGGTCGGCGACGTCCTGCCGGCCGGCGCACAGCTCGGCGTGCTCGAGGCGATGAAGATGGAGCATCTGCTGCACGCGCCCGCGGCCGGCCGCGTGCTTGCGCTGCTGGCCGTGCCCGGCGACTACCTGGTCGAGGGCCAGTCGCTGGTGCGGCTCGAAGCGGTGGATGCGCAGGCCGTGGAGGCCGAGGCGCGCGCCGAGCACGATCTCGATGCCATCCGGCCCGACCTGCAGAAGGTGATCGACCGCCATGCGCCCACGCTCGACGCCAACCGCGCCGCCGCGGTCGCGAAGCGCCACGCGCAGGGTGGCCGCACCGCGCGCGCCAACATCGCGGACCTGTGCGAGCTGGCCGAGGACCCCGGCAATTTCACCGAATACGGCGCGCTCGCCATCGCCGCACAGACGCGCCGCCGCACGCTCGAAGACCTGGTCGCCAACACGCCGGCCGACGGCATGGTGACCGGCATCGGCAGCATCAACGCGAAGCAGTTCGGCCCCGAGAGGTCGCGCTGCGTGGTCATGGCCTACGACTACACGGTGCTGGCCGGCACGCAGGGCATGCGCAACCACCACAAGACCGACCGCATGCTGGGCATTGCGCACCAGCTGAAGCTGCCGGTGGTGCTGTTCGCCGAAGGCGGCGGCGGGCGGCCGGGCGATACCGACATGCCCATCGTCGCCGGCCTCAACAACCACACGTTCAGCCAGTTCGCGGCGCTGTCGGGCAAGGTGCCGGTGGTGGGCATCGTGCACGGCCGCTGCTTCGCGGGCAACGCGGCGCTGGTCGGCTGCGCCGACGTGATCATCGCCACCGAGGCCAGCAACATCGGCATGAGCGGACCCGCGATGATCGAAGGCGGTGGCCTCGGCACCTTCGCGCCCGAACAGATCGGGCCCAGCAGCGTGCAGTCGCGCAACGGCGTGATCGACATCCTGGTGAAGGACGAAGCGCATGCGGTCGCCGCGGCGAAGCAATACATCTCCTACTTCCAGGGTCCGACGAGCGACTGGCAGTGCGCCGATCCGCGTGCGCTGCGCCATGCGGTGCCCGAGAATCGGTTGCGCGTGTACGACGTGCGCGCCGCGATGCGCGGCGTGGCCGACAGCGGCTCGCTGCTGGAGCTGCGCGCCGGTTTCGGCGCCGGCATCGTGACGGTGCTGGCGCGCATCGAGGGCAAGCCCGTGGGCCTGCTCGCGAACAACCCGCACCATCTCGGCGGCGCGATCGACGTCGAAGCGGCCGACAAGGCCGCGCGCTTCATGCAGCTGTGCAACGCGCATGGCTTGCCGCTGGTCGCGCTGTGCGACACGCCGGGCTTCATGGTCGGGCCCGAGATCGAAGCCGAGGCGCAAGTGCGCCACGTGTGCCGGATGTTCATGGTGGCCTCGCACCTGCGCGTGCCCTATTTCGCCGTGGTGCTGCGCAAGGGCTATGGATTGGGCGCGCAGGCGATGACGGCCGGGGGCTTCGATGCGCCGGTCTTCACCGTGGCCTGGCCCACGGGCGAATTCGGCGCCATGGGGCTCGAGGGCGCGGTGCGGCTTGGTTTCCGCAAGGAACTCGAGGCCGCGGCCGAGGGCGTGGAACGCGATGCCTTGTTCAAGAAGCTGGTGGCCCAGCAGTATGCGAACGGCGAAGCGATCCACATGGCGCAGACGCTGGAGATCGATGCGGTGATCGACCCCGCCGACACGCGCGCCTGGCTGGCGCGCGGGCTGGCATCGTGCGCTGCTGCACAGCACTCGGTCGCGCCCTACGTCGATACCTGGTGAGGCGCGCAAGGCCCTGAGTTACACGGGGGCCGCGAAGGCTCCGTAAACTGGGGTGCTTTTGCGCATGAACCTTGTTTCACGATTCGCCGCCTGCACCGCGCTGCTGCTGAGCCTTCTGCCCGTCGCGTTGCCGGCCCAGCCGCGGGCAGTGCCCGCCATTCGCTGGGTCGCCAGCTGGGCCGCCGCGCCGCAGGACTACCTGAAGGCGCCCGCGCTCCCCGGCATCCAGACTTCGCCGGCGGGTGCGCCGCCCCCTGTCATCGACGGCCAGACCCTGCGCCTGCGCGTGTTGCCGACGCTGGGCGGCGAGCGTGTACGTGTTCGCTTTTCCAACCTGTTCGGCAAAGAGCCCTTGCGCATCGTCGGCGCCAGCGTGGCGCGCAGCACCGGCCCCGATGCGGTGTCGCCGGCGACGCTGCAAGATCTGCGTTTCGGTGGCCTGGCGAGCGCGACGATCGCTCCGGGCGAGGAGCTCTGGAGCGATGGCGCACGGCTCGGTGTCGAGCCCGGGCAGGCCGTGGCGGTGAGCTTTCAGGTCGAGGCGCGCACGTCCTTCGCGACCGTGCATCATCTTGGAAGCACATCGATGGTGCCGGGGCCTGCGCTCATGCAGCCGAAGTGGCGCAATGCAACGCCGTCGTCATGGAACCACATCGTGACCGGCCTCGACGTCGCCAGCCCGGCCGCGCCGCGCGTGGTGGTCGCATTCGGCGACTCCATCACCCAAGGCCTGGGTGCCGGCGAGGGGCAGGCGCTGCCCTCGCGCTATCCGGACCGGCTCGCGACGCGCATGCGCGAGCAGCCCGGCAGTGCCGGGTCCGTGGCGGTGATCAATGCCGGCATCGCCGGCAACCGCTTGCTCACCGATGGCGTCGGCCCGCGGGGCATCGAGCGCTTCCGGCGCGACGTGCTGGCGCAAAGCGGCGTCACGCATGCGGTGATCCTGATCGGCATCAACGACATCGGCCTCAGCTTGCCCATCGCGGTACAGGGGCTCGCGCCGGTGTTCCATCCGCCCAGCGCCGAGCAGATCACGGCCGCTTTGCAGCAGCTGATCGAGGAGGCGCATGCCAAGGGCGTGAAGGTGCTGCTGGGCACCATCACGCCCTTCAAGGGCGCGGTCTCCTGGAGCGAGGAAAAGGAGATTCGCCGGCAGGCGGTGAACCGCTGGATCCGCGGCCGCCAGGACGTGGATGCGGTGGTGGATTTCGATCGGGCCTTGCGCAATCCGGCCGATCCGGCGGCGCTCGATCCGCTCCACGACGGGGGTGATCACTTGCATCCCGGCAACGCCGGCTATGCCGCGATGGCGGATGCCATCGACGTGCGCGAACTGCGGGAATAGCGCCTTCGGCAGGCAGCAAGAGGCGACACAGCTTTACACAAGATTTCGCGTGAGGCTTACACGGGCTTCACATCGGCCAGGGACGATGAAGGCTCCAACAACTCATGAGGAGCCCCCCCCATGAAAAAACTTGCTGTCACCTTGGCCGTGGGCGCCGCGTCCCTTCTTTCGGTGGGCGCCGCCGTGACGATACCGACCACCGCGCAGGCCCAGCCCGCGGTCATCATCCAGACGCCGCCACCGCCGCCGCGCTCCGAACGCATGCCGCCGCCGCGCCGCGGCTATGTGTGGGCGCCCGGCCACTACGAGTGGCATGGTGGGCGCCATGTCTGGGTTCGCGGCGGATGGGTTCGCGCACGATCCGGCTATGCCTACCGTGCGCCGGAATGGCGTGAACGCGATGGCCGCTGGGAATACAACCGCGGCCGCTGGGACCGCGACCGCGACGGCGTGCCGAACCGCTACGACCGCGACCGCGACAACGACGGCGTGCCCAATCGCTACGACAGCCGGCCTAACAATCCGAACAGAAATTGAGTAGCCAGGAAGAACGCCCGTCTCGCCGGGCGTTTTTCTTTCTAGAGCATCCGGAACACCATCGGCATCAGCAACGCAGCCAGCACCACCTGCATGCCCAGCGCCAAGCCTGCATACGCGCCCGCATCGGCATCCACGTGCAACGCACGCGCCGCGCCGATGCCATGGGCCGTGGTGCCGAGCGCAAAGCCGCGCGCCGCATAGCCGGTGGCATCGGTACCGATGCGCAGCGCGTCGAAGAGGTACTTCCCCGAGAGCGCGCCGATCATGCCGGTGAGCACCGCGAACACTGCAGACAGTGCCGGAATGCCGCCGATCTTTTCCGAGATGCCCATTGCCACCGGCGCCGTGACCGACTTGGGCGCGAGCGAGAGCACCACGTCGTGCGGCAGGCCCACCGCCCAGCCCAGCGCGACGGCCGATCCGCCCGCCGCCACGCCGCCTGCCAGCGCCGCGAGCAAGAGGCGGCCAAAGCGCGCGCGCAGTTCGGCGCGCCGCTGCCACAAGGGCCAGGCCAGCGCCACCACCGCCGGACCCAGCAGGAAGTGGATGAACTGCGCGCCCGCGAAGTAGCTCGGGTAGTCCACGCCCGTGGCCAGCAGCCCGCCCGCGAGCGCGATCACCGACCACAGCACTGGGTTGGCCCAGGGCGCGCTGCCCAGCTTCGCGTAGGCCGCGTTTGCCAGCAGGTAGACCACCAGCGTGGCCGTGAGGCCGAAGAGCGGCGTGGCCGAGAGATAGATCCAGAGTTCGACGAAGCGCGGCACGGCTCAGGTCTTGTTCTTCTTGCGGTTGAATCCATGGAGCACCAGCACGGTCACCGCCAGCCCGATCCAGGTCGACAGCACGACGACGAAGAGCATGCGCCCACCGTACTGGCCGAGGAGCGCGAGATGCGTCATCACACCGACGCCGACCGGAATGAACAGCAGCGACAGGTGCGCGAGCATGAAGCTCGCGCATTCGGCCACCGGCTCGCGCACCGCGGGGAAGTAGAGCGCGCCGAGCAGCAACATCAAGCCGAGTACCGGCCCGGGCAGCGGCAGCGACAAGCCACGAGAGAGCACTTCGCCGATCGACTGGAACACGAGCAGCCAGGCCAGGCCGCGCAAGCCGTTCATCGTGCGTGCCTTCTCATTCAGAAGCGAGGGAGGTCCGGATGCGCCACGCGCCCGCCGCGCACCACTTCGCGGCCGTACTCGGCGCAGCGCTGCAGTGTGGGAATGGCCTTGCCGGGGTTCAGCAGACCTGCCGGATCGAAGGCGCGCTTGACGCCGAACATCTGCTCGTTCTCCTCGGCCGTGAACTGCACGCACATGCTGTTGAGCTTCTCTACGCCCACGCCGTGCTCGCCCGACACCGTGCCGCCCATCGCGACGCTGGTCTCCAGGATGTCGGCGCCGAAGAGCTCGCAGCGGTGCAGCTCGTCGGGGTCGTTGGCATCGAAGAGCACCAGCGGATGCAGGTTGCCGTCGCCGGCATGGAACACGTTGCAGCAGCGCAGGTTGTACTTCTTCTCCATCTGCTGGATCGCGAGCAGGATGTCGGCCAGGCGCTTGCGCGGGATGGTCGAGTCGAGGCACATGTAGTCGGGGCTGATGCGGCCCGAGGCCGGGAAGGCGTTCTTGCGGCCGCTCCAGAACTTCAGGCGCTCGTCCTCGTCGCGGCTCACCGAGAGCGCGGTGGCGCCGCAATCGCGCAGCACGGCGCTCATGCGACCGATCTCTTCTTCGACCTCCTCGGGCGTGCCGTCGGATTCGCACAGCAGGATGGCTTCGGCGTCGAGATCGTAGCCGGCGCGCACGAAGTCCTCGACCGCGGCCGTCATCGGCTTGTCCATCATCTCGAGACCCGCCGGGATGATGCCGGCCGCGATCACGGCCGCCACCGCATCGCCGGCTTTGCGCACGTCGTCGAAGCTGGCCATGATGCAGCGCGCGAGCCGCGGCTTGGGCACCAGCTTGACGGTGACCTCGGTGGTCACGGCCAGCATGCCTTCGCTGCCGATCACGAGCGCGAGCAGGTCCAGGCCCGCGCAATCGAGCGCCTCGCTGCCGAACTCGATCGCCTCACCTTCGGCGGTGAAGCCGCGCACGCGCAGCACGTTGTGCAGCGTGAGGCCGTACTTGAGGCAGTGCACCCCGCCCGAATTCTCTGCCACGTTGCCGCCGATGGTGCAGGCGATCTGGCTCGAAGGGTCGGGCGCGTAGTAGAGGTTGAAAGGCGCGGCCGCCTCGCTGATCGCGAGGTTGCGCACCCCGCACTGGACGACCGCGGTGCGGCTGACCGGGTCGATCTTCAGGATGTTGTTGAACTTGGCCAGCGAGAGCGTGACGCCGACGGCGTTGGGCATCGCGCCGCCCGAGAGCCCGGTGCCCGCGCCGCGCGCCACGACGGGCACGCCGAGCGCGTGGCAGGTCTTGAGCACGGCCGCAACCTGCGCCTCGGTCTCCGGCAAGGCCACGGCCAGCGGCCGCTGGCGGTAGGCGGTGAGGCCATCGCACTCGTAGGGCGTGGTGTCCTCGGCGTTCCAGATCAGCGCGTGCGCCGGCAGGTGGGCCTGCAGCGCGCGCACCACCTGCGACTGGCGTTCGGAGGCGTGGAGCGCGTTCATGGAAAAGACTCTACTACTTGAACACCACCGTCCGGTGTCCGTTCTGCAGCACGCGGTGCTCGCTGTGCCACTTCACGGCGCGGGCCAGCACCTGGCTCTCGGTGTCGCGGCCGCGCGCCGTCAGGTCTTCGACGGTGTCGGTGTGGTCGGCGCGTTCCACGTCCTGCTCGATGATCGGACCCTCGTCGAGGTCGGCGGTCACGTAGTGGGCGGTGGCGCCGATCAGCTTCACGCCGCGGTCATGCGCCTGGTAGTAGGGCTTGGCGCCCTTGAAACTGGGCAGGAAGGAATGGTGGATGTTGATGGCGCGGCCGGCCAGCTGGGTGCACAGCTCGTTGCTGAGGATCTGCATGTAGCGCGCCAGCACCACCAGCTCGGCGCCTTCGGCTTCGATGATCTCCAGCTGCTTCGCCTCGCCCTGGGCCTTGGTCGCGGCCGTCACCGGGATGTGGTGGAAGGGCACGTTGTAGCTGGCGGCCAGCTGGTAGAAGTCGCGGTGGTTCGAGATGATGGCGCGCACGTCGATCGCGAGCAGGCCGCTCTTCCAGCGGAACAGCAGGTCGTTGAGGCAATGGCCTTCCTTGCTGACCAGGATCACGGTCTTCATCGGCTCGGCCGCGGCGTGCAGCTTCCAGCGCATGTCGAAGCTTTGGGCCAGGCCGGCGATCTGCTCGCGCAAGGCGGCTTCGCTCTGGTCGCAGGCAAAGCGCACGCGCATGAAGAACAGGCCCGTGCCGTGGTCGTTGTACTGCGCCGCTTCTTCGATGTTGCCGCCGCGCTCGAGCAGAAAGCCTGAGACGGCATGGACGATGCCGGTGCGGTCGGGGCAGGAAAGGGTGAGGATATACGCGGGGGTCATAAGGGCGGAGATTGTCGCAGGGCTGCCGGGCAACGCAGCCGGTGCCAAAATGCCCTTCTCCCCTTCAGCGCCTCCCCGGCAGGAGTGACCCATGGCCTACAACGACTTCACCATGGACAACCAGTGGTTGCCCTTCACCCCCAACCGCCACTTCAAGAAGGACCCGCGGGTCTTCGTGGCCGCCGACGGGATGGAGTTCACCACCCATGACGGCAAGAAGGTGATCGACGGCATCTCCTCGCTCTGGTGCGTGGGCGCGGGCCACAACCGCAAGCCCATCAACGAGGCGATCAAGAAGCAGCTCGACACGCTCGACTACGCGACCGCCTTCCAGGTCAGCAACGACCGTGCTTTCAAGGCCGCCGAGATGATCGCCGCGATGGCGCCGGGCGACCTCAACAAGGTGCTGTTCTGCAACTCCGGCAGCGAAGCCGCCGACACCTCGCTGAAGGTGGCGCTGGCCTACCACCGCGCGCGCGGGGAAGGGCACCGCAATCTCTTCATCGGCCGCGAGAAGGGCTACCACGGCGTCGGCTTCGGCGGCATGTCGGTGGGCGGCATTCCGGGCAACCGCAAGGTGTTCGGCTCGGCCTTTTTGCCGCGCGTGGACCACATGCGCTTCATCCACGATCCGGTGAACCATGCCTACATCCACAACCAGGAGCCGGTGTGGGCCGAGGATCCGCTGGCCGACCTGGAGCAGCGCATCCTGCCGCTGCACGACCCGAGCAACGTGGCCGCGATCATCGTCGAGCCGGTGGCGGGTTCCGCCGGCTGGTACCTGCCGCCCAAAGGCTACCTGCAGAAGCTGCGCGAGATCTGCGACAAGCACGGCATCCTCCTGATCTTCGACGAGGTCATCACCGGCTTCGGCCGCATGGGCACCAACTTCGCCTCCGACTACTACGGCGTGGTGCCCGACATGCTGAACTTTGCCAAGTGCGTGACCAACGGCGTGATCCCGCTGGGCGGCGTGATCTGCCGCGACAAGCTGTACGACGCGATGATGAACACCTCGGCGCCCGAGCATGTGGTCGAGTTCTTCCACGGCTACACCTATTCGGGCCATCCGGTGGCTTGCGCGGCAGCGATTGCGACGCTCGAGCTGCTGCGGAAGGAGCAGCTGTTCCCGCGCGCGGGCGAAATGGGCAAGGTGCTGGGCGATGCCTTCCACAGCACCTTCAAGGGCCTGCCGAACGTGATCGGCATCCGCAGCCTGGGCCTGGCCGCTGCGGTCGAACTCGCGCCGATCGCGGGCTCACCGGGCAAGCGGGCCTACGACATCTTCCTGGACTGCTATCACAAGGGGGCGCTGGTGCGGCCGGCGGGTGACGTGATCGTGATCGCACCGCCCTTCGTCGTCGAGAAGTCGCATATCGACACGCTGGTCAACACGCTGGCCGACTCCATCAAGAAGAACGCTTGACCCCGGCGCAGTAGTCTTTTTCCGGCAAGGCAGGCGTGAGCCACACGGCGTCGAAGGCGCCGGGCTCGCGCGCTGTCATCGGTACGCCGGCCTGCAGTTGAACCGTCTTCACCGCCAGGTCGCTCGGCAGGTGCTGCGGCACGCCGAGCGCCTTGGCGGTATGGCCGGCGCCGCTCAGCAGCAGTACGGTCTTGCCCGGCACCCGCGCCTTGACGATCGCCTGCGCCATCGCGCGGTCGCGCGCGATCTGGATGCGCGTCATCGGGCCGATCTGCGATTCGGGCAGCAGGTTGCAGTGGCCGTTGCGCACCGCGTCCTGCTGCGTCTTGTGCGCTTCCTTGCCGAGCTGCACATCGAGCGACACGTCGGCCATCGCATCCTTCATGCGTTCGCGCGGAAGGTTGGCGCCGACGACGGGCACGCCCGCGCGCACCGCGGCCATCACGGCCGGGCCGTAGGCGCTCCAGGGCCAGGCCTTCTCGTTCCAGTTCAGCGCGGCCTGCACCTGCGCTTCGGTCGCAGTGGTCGCGAGGCCAGCCGTGGTCGCGCCTTCTTCCGCCATCTCGAGCGCCAAGGCGGCCAGGCGGCCGCGTGCGGCCAGTGTCTCGACCGTCTCGCGCTCGATCACCTGGTGTTCGGCGACGTCGTGCTGTTCGCCCAGCAGCAGCGCGTCGGCCGGCAGCAGCGCCATCGCGCGTTGGGCGACCGGTGCATCCGCGCGCGGCGCGAAGACCGTGCAACCGGTGAGGATGGCCACGGCCACGATCAAGGACGGCGTGAAAGAGCGTCGAAACAGCATCGAGCCATACTATGCGACAGCGGCCGCAGCGCGCCGCCGTCCATTTCCCCGTTTTCCTGTCCGTGTCCCTCCGCTTTTCGGTTCGCGTCCTCGCCACGCTCTTGCTTGCACTCGTGGCGGCCGGCCTCTGCCTTGCCCTGCACACGCCGCTGCCCTGGATGATCGGGCCGCTGCTGGCGGTGTCCCTGGCCTCGATCGCCGGCGCGCCGACCGCCAGCCACACGCCCTTGCGCAATGCGGGGCAGTGGGTGATCGGCGTCGCGCTGGGCCTCTACTTCACGCCGCAGGTGGTCGCTCTGGTGGCTGGCGTGTGGTGGGCCATCGTGCTCGCCATCGTCTGGGCGCTGGCGCTGGGCTGGGCCTTCGGTTGGAGCTTGCAGCGCTTGCATGCGGATCGGATGCCGCATGTACCTGCACGTTCCATGAGAGCCACGACTTACTTCGCAGGTGCGATCGGCGGCGCGTCCGAAATGACGCTGCTGGCCGAACGCGTTGGCGCGCGCACCGATCTGGTCGCTGCCGCGCACAGCCTGCGGCTGGTGCTGGTCACGATCGCGATTCCGTTCGCGATGCAATGGAGCGCGCTGCACGGGCTCGAAATCAATGTGGCCAGCGTGCGCGAGGTGCGCTGGGGCGGGCTGGCGCTGCTCGCGTCGGCCACCGGCATCGGCGGCTTGGTCATGCGGATCGCGGGGCGCACCAACCCCTGGTTCATGGGGCCGCTGGTGGTGTCGATGGGATTCACCATGGCCGGCCAGCAGCTGTCGGCCGTGCCGGTGTGGCTGTCGAATGCGGCCCAGCTGGTGATCGCGGTGAGCCTGGGCGTGCGCTTCAGCCGCGAGTTCCTGCACACCGCGCCGCGCTGGCTGGCCACGGTGGCGCTCGGCACGCTGGCGATGATCGCGCTTTGTGGCGCGTTCGCGTGGCTCTTGGCCTTGAGCACGGGGCTGCATCCGGCCACCATGATCCTGGGCACCTCGCCCGGTGGCATCGCCGAGATGGCGATCACCGCGAAGGTGTTGCAGCTGGGGGTGCCGGTGGTGACGGCGTTTCAGGTGTGCCGGCTGGTGGCCGTGCTCTTGATCGTCGGACCGATGTACGGTCAGCTCTATGGAAAGCGCCGCGGCGCTCAGTGAACGAGGACGGGCGTGTGCGCCAATTCGGCGTAGCCCTCGAGCGTGTCTTCGACTTCTTCCTGCGTCGGCGTGTTGAGTTGCCAGGCGGCAATCTGCTGCTGGAACAGTTCGGCCCAGGAACCGTCGAGGTAGACCTCCTTGCCGGAGCGCTTGTCCACAATCTCGAAGCCGTGGCGCGCCAGCACCGGAATGTCGGGCGCTACCGGCGAGTCGCCTTCGGTCGGCTGCACGTGCACGACGACGAAGGAGTCGGAGTCGTAAAGCATTTGCATGGCGGGTCCAGTGAGGATGTCGATGGCATTCATGTTGGTTAGATAGCAATCAACGCGCCAGTTTCAATATGGGCTGTTGTTTTGTAGGTACAGGCCGTGATTTTTTGTGCTTCATTCGGCTTCAGGGACGCATCGACTCCACGCTGCGCAGTTGCAGATCGGCGAAATCGCCGTTGCTCTGGGTCTGCTTGATGCGCACCGGCAGATAGCCGAGTTCAGGCGCCAGCCAGAGCTCGACCTTGTCGTCGAAGGGCTTGCGCGGGTTGCGGGTGAGCTTGCGCGCAGTGAATTCGCCGGCCTGCAGGCTCAGTTTTTCATCGTCTTCGACCTTGAAGATCCAGATGTCGGCGTCCCGCGGGCCCACCGTCTGGATCGCGAAAGCCGCACCGGGCGGATAGCGCCCCGGATCGCCGGCCATCAAGGCGCCGAGTTGCAGGATCACGCTCAGCCGATCCTGCGCGCCCGGCATCAGCGGCACGCTCGGCGCATTGTTGCTGAACACCACCGTGCCCTGATCGCGCATGAAGTGCGAGGCCACCTCGTTCCTGCGCTTGTCCGAGAAGCGTGCCGGTTCGATGCCGTTGGCGCCGATCACGCCGTTGCTGTGCTGGCTGCGGATGGTCCGGAAGAGGAAGTTGAGCGACAGCTGGGCGTCGTACTGCTGGCCATCCTGCAGCCAGGTCAGGTTGCCGAACACGCCCTGCATCGGCGCCATGCCCTGCTGTCCGGTGACCGCGAAGGCGAGCCGCACCGAGCCCGGGATGCGCTGCGGTACCGGTGCTTCGGCCTGGCCTGCGGCGCTGCTGCCGGCCGCAGCGGATGCGCCCTCAGTGGGTGCCGGGGCCGCCCCCTCCGGCGCGGGCTCCGCGGGAACGCCGGCTTCGACCGGCGCCTGGGCCGTCAGATCCGGTCCGACCGCCTCGGCCGCCGCTGGACTCTCGGGCGCAGGGGCGGGCGCCTGCGGACGGGCCACAGGGCGCGGGCGCGCGGGTTTGGGGGGGGGCGGCTTGGCGGTGGCTGCAGGCTGCGGCGCCACCGGCTCCGCAGCCGGCGGCGCGATGACGATGGTGCGCGTGCTGAACTTGTTGGCCAGCGGCGAAGGATGCGGCCCCACGGCCATGGGTGCCAGGCCCAGCAGCGCCAGGTGGGCGAGCAGCACGGCAGCCGCCAGCAGCGCCAGCCCGCGCCAGGGCGGGCGCGGAACAGGGGGCTGGGCGGGGAGGGCGTGCGGGGGCATCGGATGTGGATCGGAACGCGGCGCCAAGGTTCGCTCGGTACACTGCCGCCCGTTCAATCAGTTTAGTAGCGATGCCGTGCCGGCATCCGCCGCCACCCATGAAACTCGCCACCCTCAAAGACGGCTCGCGCGACGGCCAACTGGTCGTCGTTTCGCGCGACCTGGCCAGCGCCCACTACGCCACCGGCATCGCCAGCCGCCTGCAGCAGGTGCTCGACGACTGGGGCTTCATGAGCCCGCAGCTGCAGGACCTGTCGGATTCGCTCAACACCGGCCGCGCGCGCCACGCCTTCCCCTTCGATCCCACGCAATGCATGGCGCCGCTGCCGCGCGCCTACCAGTGGGCCGACGGCTCGGCCTACCTCAACCACGTCGAGTTGGTGCGCAAGGCGCGCAACGCCGAGGTGCCCGAAAGCTTCTACACCGACCCGCTGATGTACCAGGGCGGCAGCGACGATTTCATCGGCCCCTGCGACCGCATCGTGGTCGCGAGCGAAGCCTTCGGCATCGATTTCGAGGCCGAGATCGCCGTCGTCACCGGCGACGTGAAGATGGGCGCGAGCCCCGCGCAAGCGCTCGACGGCATCCGCCTGGTGATGCTCGCCAACGACGTGAGCCTGCGCAACCTGATCCCGGCCGAGCTCGCCAAGGGCTTCGGCTTCTTCCAGAGCAAGCCCGCGACCGCCTTCAGCCCGGTGGCCGTTACGCCGGACGAGCTGGGCGAGGCCTGGCAGGGCGGCCGCGTACACCTCACGCTGCAGAGCACCTGGAACGGCCGCAAGGTCGGCATGTGCGACGCGGGCGAGGAGATGACCTTCCACTTCGGCCAGCTGATCGCGCACATCGCCAAGACGCGCAACGTGCGCGCCGGCAGCATCGTCGGCAGCGGCACGGTAAGCAACAAGGGTGTCGAGAAGAACGGCCGCACCGAATGGCCGAAGGGCTACAGCTGCATCGCCGAGAAGCGCTGCATCGAGACCATCCAGGACGGCCAGCCGGCGACCGAGTTCATGACGTACGGCGACACGATCCGGATCGAGATGAAGGGCAAGGACGGGCAGTCGATCTTCGGGGCGATCGATCAGGAAGTGTCGGCGCCGGGCAGCACCGGTCAGCCATAACGCGCGAATTCGTTTCCATCTCGCTTCAGAAGCTGAATGAGCTTGGGATGGGTAAAGAGCTTTTCCTTGCCCGCCTGGACTTCTGCCAGCACGCCCACGCCGACCAGATCCTTCAGGTAGCGTGACGCCGCCTGGCGCTGCGCGATCTGCTGTCGACCAGGTTGCCGATGCGGCAATAAGGCTGCTCGAAGATCGTCTCGACGAGCTCGCGACTGTAGATCTTGGGCAGCTTCTGGCGCACGTAATCGGTGGTGTGTTCGGCGAGACCAGGCATGGCTGCAATCTTGTTCGTGGTCCAGCGCGCGGTTTCTTCGACGGCCCGCAGCATATAGAGCACCCATTCCTCCCAGGCCTGTTCGCGCGTGACCTTCTGCAGCAGCCGGTAGTAGTCGGCCTCGTGAGCAATGATGTAGCGGTAGAGCACCGGCAGCGCGAGCAATTGTTCCTGGATCAGCACCAGGATGTTGATCACCCGGCCGGTGCGGCCGTTTCCGTCGGTGACGGGGTGGATGGCTTCGAACTGGTAGTGGCCCACCGCCATGCGGCGACAGGTCAATTCAACGTGTCGTCATTTTTTGATTTTGACAACATGTCGGCCCTTGCGCGTCGCTGCCAGCGACATGAAGTTGGAACGTGTCACAAATTTACGCTTTTGGCGACACGATCGGCTGAGAGGCACCGCGCAGCAAGGCCTTCAGGCTTCCGATCCCCAGCCGCCGAAACGCGCGGTACTGGTGGGTCCGCACCGTCGTGAGCTCGATGCCGATCTCGCGCGCCGCTTCCTTGGCGGTCTTGCCGGCCATCAGGTGGCCGATCACCTCCCGCTCGCGCAGGCTCAGAGCGAGCAGGCGCGTGGCCAGCGTGGGCTCGGCAGCCTCGCGCGCGGCCATGGCGCTGCGGCCGTGCGCGAGCGTGGCATCGGCCAGCAGCGTGGCATGCGTTTCGAGCAGCGCGAAATCGGCGTCGCCGAAATCGGGCTGGGCGAGGCTGCGGTAGAAGCTCACCGCTGTGCGCTGGCCGGTCGGCAACAAGAGCAGGATCGAGGCACGCTCGCGGATGCCGACGTCGCCGTAGCAGGCGGCGCGATAGGCCGGGTCTGCCACCTCCTCGGCACGCTGGTGGCCGAGCCACAGCTGCGGGCGCTTGGGCAGCTTGCGCTTCGCCAACCAGACCATGTTGGGATCGAGCAGGTCGAAGCGTTGCGCCACGTAGCGCTCCGAAGTGCGCTCGGCCGTGTTGCCGTAGGTGCTCGCAGCGGACACCGTTTCGATGCGGCCGGTGGCACTCACCGCGAACACGGTGCAGAAGGTCACCGGCAGCACGCGGTGCATGGCGCCGAGGTAGCTGGCCGCCAGGTGCGGCGTGCCGACGCCGGCGAGCACGCCGCTGACCACGGGGGCCGCCAGCGCATGCTCGGCGGCGCGAAGAGGCCAGCGCCTCATGGGGATCTCAGGGTTAACACTTCGTACGAAGTTACGACATCGGCGGAAGGAAGGCATCGGGACAATCCCTTCGCATGAACACCGCTGTCGCCCCGAAGCCCGCCGCGCGCGCCGGCGATGCCGCCACCGGGCCGCTGCCTCCGGTGGCCGGCGAGTTGCCGCCGTCGGTCGGCGACTTCCACTACACGCGTTTCGATCCGCGGTTGCCGGCGCTCGAGGACGGCGTCGAACCGGGCCGCCATCCGGTCGTGATCGCCGGCGGCGGCCCGGTCGGCATGTCGCTCGCGCTGGGCCTGGCCAACCACGGCATGAAGAGCGTGATCCTGGAAGCCGACGACACGGTCTGCGTCGGCAGCCGCGCGGCCTGCGTCTCGCGCCGCAGCCTGGAGATCATCGAACGGCTCGGCGCGCTGCCGGCCTTCCTGGCCAAGGGCCTGCCCTGGACCGGCGGGCGTAGCTTCTACAAGACCGACGAGGTGTTCCGCTTCGAGATGCCGCACGACGAGCGCCAGAAGCTGCCGCCGATGATCAACCTCGAGCAGTACTACATCGAGCAGTACCTGGTGGACGCGATCCATCGCCGCAACGAAACATCGCCCGGAACGATCGACATCCGCTGGGGCACCGAGCTCGCCGGCTTCGCGCAGGATGACGAAGGTCTGCGGCTGCAGGCGCACAACGCGCTCGGCAGCTACGCGCTGCAGGCCCGGTGGCTGGTCGGCTGCGACGGCGGCCAGAGCTTCGTGCGCAAGTCGCTGGGCCTCAATCTCGAGGGCACGGCCTACGAGGGCCGCTACGTGATCATCGACATCGAGCTGCACAGCACGCACCCCACCGAGCGCCGCGCCTGGTTCGATCCGCCCTGGAACCCGGGTTCGACCGTGCTGATGCATCGCCAGCCCGACGACATCTGGCGCATCGACTACCAGCTGCGCGCCGGCCAGAGCACCGAGGAGGCGCTGCAGCCCGCTGCGGTGCAGGAATTCGTGCAGCGCC
Source organism: Variovorax sp. CF079 (assembly GCF_900101545.1). GTDB lineage: Bacteria > Pseudomonadota > Gammaproteobacteria > Burkholderiales > Burkholderiaceae_C > Variovorax. The sequence continues at coordinate 183,198 of NZ_FMZU01000006.1, forward strand.
ATCTGGAAGCCATCGGCGAAGGCCACCTGCCCTGGAAGACGGTCTGGACCTCGGTCTACCGCGCCGGCGCGATGACGCTCGACAGCTACCGCCACGGGCGCGTGCTCTTCGCCGGCAATGCCGCCCACGCAATGCCGATCTTCGGCGTGCGTGGCCTCAATTCGGGCTTCGACGATGCCGACAACCTCGCATGGAAGCTGGCGCTGGTGGCGCGCGGCGTGTCCGATGCCGCGCTTCTCGACAGCTACTCGCAGGAGCGCATCGCGGCCTTCCACATCAATGCCGAAAGCGCGATGCGCAGCACCGAATTCATGTCGCCGCCGTCGCGCGGCTTCGACCTGCTGCGCGAAGCCGCGCTTTCGCTCTCGGGCGCGCATCGCGAGATCGCGAACCTGATCAATCCGCGGCAGACGCAGGCGGTGCAATACGAGGCCTCGGCGCTGTCCAGCGCGAGCGACGAACTCTCGGCCGGACCCAAGCCGGGCGAAGCGATGCCCGAGCAGCAGCTGTCGGCCGAGCTGCATCTCACCGACTGGCTGGGTCCGATGTTCACCGTGCTCGTGCTCAACATCGATCGCAAAAAAGACGCCGCGCTCGAAGCCGAACTCGCGGCCGCGCAGGCCGGCCCGCTGAAGGCGGTGCTGCGCAAGCTGCCGCCGGGCGCCGCCGATGCCGCGGTGTTCGCGGCCCTGGGCGCGCAGGACGGCGCCGTCTATCTGCTGCGCCCCGACGGCCACGTCGCCGCGCGCTGGCGCCGCGTGCCGCCGGGCGCGCTCTCGCAGGCCCTGGCGCGTGCGTCCGCATTGGCAACAAAGGAGGCCGCATGACTGCTGCACTGAGCCCCGAAGCGCGCGACCGTCTCTACGCCGACTGCGCGCGCGCCATCAGCGAGGCGGGCGTGGAACGAGAATCGCTGTTCCTTGCCCGGCTCGCGCTGCTGCTGTTCGAGCAGGTCGGCGACGAAGCGCGCTGCCGGGCCGCGCTGGCGCATGCGCTGGACCGACTGCCCACACCCTCGCTGTCTGCCGCGCCGGCCGACGAGCGCGCGAGCTGACCCTTTCACGCCAACTCACTAGAACCCAGGAGACTTTTCCAATGGATCGCAGAACCCTGCTCACCACCCTTGCCGCCAGCGCGGCTGCCGCTGCCGCACCGTGGGCGCGCGCGCAGAACTACCCCGAGCAGCTCGTCAAGTGGGTGGTGCCCTATCCGGCCGGCGGCGGCACCGACGTGATCGCGCGCACCCTGGCCGAAGCCATGCGGCAGACGCTGGGCCAGCAGATCGTCATCGACAACCGCCCCGGCGCCTCGACCAACATCGGCGCCGACCTGGTCGCCAAGGCCAAGCCCGACGGCTACACCATCATGTCGGCCGACAACGCGGTGCTGGCCTTCAACGAATACCTGTTCAGCAAGCTGCCCTTCAGCCCCGAAAAGGACTTCAGCTACATCGGCGCCATCGGCAGGTTCCCGCTCGCGCTGGTGGTCCATCCGGACTTCCCGGCCAAGGACTTCAAGGCCTTTCTGGCCTACGTGAAGGCCAACCCCGGCAAGGTCAACTACGCCTCGCCCGGCAACGGCTCGCCGCACCACCTGGCGATGGAGATGTTCAAGAACCGCACCGGGACCTTCATCACGCACATTCCCTACCGCGGCGCGGCGCCGGCGATGGCCGACGTGATGGGCGGCCAGGTGCCGTGCATGTTCCTTGACCTGGCCTCGGGCCTTCCGATCATGCAGGGCAACAAGGTGCGCGTGCTGGCCATCGGTTCGGGCGCGCGCTCGAAGCTGCTGCCGGAGGTGCCGACGCTGGCCGAAGTGGGCGTGCCCAACAGCGAGGTATTCGCGTTCCAGGGGATTCTGGGCCCGGCCGGCTTGCCGGCGCCCGTGGTCGCCAAGCTCAACGCCGACTTGAACCGCGCCTTCGGCGTGCCGGCAGTGCAGAAGCGCTTCAGCGATTTCGGGATGGAGGCGATGCCGGGGACGCCTCAGCAATTCGCTGCGCTGTCGCGCGCCGAGTCGAAGCGCTGGGGGCCGATCATCAAGTCGGCGGGGATCAAGCTGGATTGAAGACTTCATCAGCAGCTCGGTGGCTAGGTCTGCAGCGATGACCCCCTCGCGGCCGGCGAAGCCAGGCCTGTTCGGGCAACACCGCGGAACCGGCTTTGCCGGGCCGCTGGTGTTGCCCCCGGCGAGGGGGTTGGCGGACCACACGAAGTGGGGGAGCCTGGGGGGTGAGCGCTACTTCGCGAAGGCCTTGCGCGACCCGTCCTCGAACACCTCGTCGTCGCGCTCCGGCTTGCCGTCGGCATCCCAGGTCCGTTCGCGCGTGACGCGGCCCTTGTCGTCGTAGATCGATTCGGCCATCAACGTGCCCTTGTCGCTGAAGCGCTGGTGCGTGCCGACGGCGATGCGGCGGAACCGGTCGATGAGCAGGTAGCGCCCGAGCGCGGCGCGCTGGCCGTTGTCGTGGAACTCGGTGATCTCCAGCTGGCGCGCATCGCCGGCCGTGCCGTAGCGGGCCTTGCTGCGCGGCTGTCCGTTGAGGTAGTAGCTCTCGTCGCTTTGCGGCTCGCCGGCTGCGTTCCAGCGCTGGTCACGCACCAGCGTGCCCTTTTCCGAGAACTCCTGCTCGCGCTGCCTGATCGCGCCGCGTTCGACCAGCAGGAAGACCACTTCGCGGCGCTTGATGCCATCCGAAGACCAGCGCCGTTCGGTGCGCTGGTTGCCGCTGATCTCGTCCTGCACCGAAGGCTTGCCGTTGTCGTAGAGCTCCTCGCTGCGCACCCGCTTGCCGGCCGCATAGGCCAGCCGCGAACGCAGCGTGCCCTTGCTGTCGAACAGCTCCACCTGCGAGGGCCCGTTCACGAAGCCGCACAGCCGTGCATCGTCGACCGCCGGCGCCAACATCGGCTTGTCGCCGCAGCGCAGTGCCGACAACTGGCCGCGCTCGGTGAACTCGGCCGAGGCACGTTCGCCCGGCTCGGCATAGAAAGCGATGCGGCGCACCTGGCCGCCGGGATGGAAGCTGCGCGTCAGGCCGGTTTCATGGCCGTTCTCGTAGATCGCCTCGCGCAGCACGCGGCCTGTGGGCGAGAACTCGCGTGCGCGGCCCTGCATGTTGCCGTTGGCGTTGACGCTGTGCTCCTTCACGAGCTTGCCCTTGTCGTAGTAGCGCACCAGGCCCATGAAGACGCCGTTCTGGATCTGCTGCTCGCGCATCAGCTCGCCGCTGTCGCGGTCCTTGCAGCGCATGAGGCCGGTCTTGCCTGCGGTGGTGTTGCCGTTGGCCGGATTCACGCTCTGGCCGTTGAGCTCGCAGTCCTGCACCGCGTGCGCAGCGGGATGGAAGAGGGCGGCGAATACGGCAACGAGTCCGGCAATGCGCAGAGAAGTGACCATGGCGAAGCGGATGAAGTTCAGGTCATGCGTCGTAGACGGTGTCCAGCGATCGGAATCCCTTTGCCTCGATCGGGTTGCCGAAGGGGTCGCAGAAGAACATCGTCCATTGCTCGCCCGGCTGGCCTTCGAAGCGGACCTGCGGTTTCAGCACGAAGTCGGTGCCGGCCGCCTGCAGGCGCTCGGCCAGCGCGCGCCACGCGGGCAGCTCGAGCACGATGCCGAAGTGCGGCATCGGCACCATTACCTCGCCGACGTGGCCGGTGCGCGAGGTGGCGAAGGGCTCGCCGAGGTGCAGCGAGATCTGGTGGCCGAAGAAGTCGAAGTCGACCCAGGTGTCGGTGCTGCGGCCTTCGGTACAGCCGAGCAGGCCGCCGTAGAAGCGCCGCGCCTCATCGAGATCGCGGACATGGAAGGCAAGGTGAAATATGCTGCGCATGTAACAAGCATAGCCGCGCTGCTTCGCTTTGACACCCATGGATACAACTCCGATGACCTCGCCCGCCGCCTCTCCCGCCCCTGATCCCACCACTCGGCTGCTGCACGCCGACCGTCATTTCGGCGTCGAGCAGGGCGGCGTGCACATGGCGGTGCACCCGTCGGTGCAGTACGGCTACGAGCGCGTCGAAGACCTGATTGGCGTGTTCCAGGGCACGCTGAAGAACCGCTTCAACTACGCGCGCCAGGGCACGCCGACCACCGCGGCGCTGGAGGCCAAGCTCACGGCGCTCGAGGAGGGCGTGGGCACCGTCTGTTTCGCGACCGGCATGGCCGCGGTCTCGGCCGTGTTCCTGACGCTGCTGCGCGCAGGCGACCACCTGGTCGCGAGTCGTCATCTGTTCGGCAACACCCACAGCGTGCTGGGCACGCTCCAGGGGCTGGGCATTCAAGTGGGCCTGGTCGACGCGTCGTCGGCGGCAGCGGTGGCCGATGCGCTCACGCCCGCGACCCGCATGGTGTTCGTCGAGACCATCGCCAACCCCGGCACGCAGGTGCCCGACCTGGCGGGCATCGGCCGGCTCTGCGCCGAACGCGGCCTCGTCTACGTGGTGGACAACACCATCACCTCGCCGGCCCTGTTCCGGCCGAAGACGGTGGGCGCGAGCCTGTCGCTCAACTCGCTGACCAAGACCATCGCCGGCCACGGCAATGCGCTTGGCGGTGCGGTGACCGACACCGGCCTCTTCGACTGGAGCGGCTTCCCCAACATCTTTGCCGGCTATCGCCAGGGTGATGCGAAGCAGTGGGGCTTGGTGCAATTGCGCAAGAAGGGGCTGCGCGACCTGGGCGGCTCGTTGAGCTCGGACCATGCCCATCGCATCGCCGTCGGCGCCGAAACCCTGGCCCTGCGCGTCGCGCAGAGCAGCGCGACGGCCCTGTCGCTGGCCCGCTTCCTGGAGAGCCATCCGGCGGTGGCGCGCGTGCACTACCCGATGCTCGAATCGCATCCGCAGCATGCATTGGCGCGCGCACATTTCGCTTCGGGCGCCTGGCTGCTGTCCTTCGAGCTGCAGGATCCGCAGGCCTGCATACCCGTCATCAACCGGCTCCAGATCCCGATCAAGGCGACCGGCATGGGCGATACGCGCACGCTGATCATTCCGGTGGCGCCGACCATCTTCTGGGAGGCCGGTCTCGCGAGGCGGGCCGAGATGGGCATTGCGGAGGGGCTGATCCGCGTCTCGGTCGGGCTCGAGCGCGAGAGCGATCTGGTCGCCGATTTCGCGGCGGCGCTGGCATGAGCCGCCGGGCCGCTCCCCAGGCGAATACCGCAGCGCGCAGCGCGGAGGTTGCCTGATGACCGGCTGGCTTTCCCGCCTGCGCTGGCATCGTCCGCTGTGTGCCCTCGGCTTCGCGTTCCTGTGCGCCGGCGCCGCGCCCGCCTTTGCGGCCGGCGAAGGCAGCGCCAAGCCCTTCTGCCCGCCGCCGGCCGCCATGCCCGACCTGTCGGCCGAGGCCATGCGGCGCGCGATGCAGCAGGCGATCGACCGCGGCCTCTTGTGGCGCATCGAGAAGGACGGCCGCAGCTCCTGGCTCTACGGCACCATGCACCTGGGCAAGGCCGAGTGGATGGTGCCGGGGCCGCGCGTGCTGCGCGCGCTGATGCAGAGCGACACGCTGGCACTCGAACTCGATTTGCTCGATCCGGCGACGCTGGCCGTGTTCAGCGCGCCAGCTGACCAGGCGGTCAGCGCGCGCGTGCTCACGCCGGAACGGCAGCGCCGCCTGGACCGGCAAGCTGCCGCCGCCTGCCTGCCCCAGGGCGCGCTGGCCCGGCTGCGGCCGATCCTGCAGGTCACGACGCTGTCGATGCTCGCGGCGCGCTCCGAGGGGCTGTATGGCGACTACGGCAGCGAGGCCTTTCTCGCCGGCCTGGCGCGCGCCCGCGGCAAGCCCATCGTCGCGCTCGAGACCGCAGCGGACCAGTTGAAGATGCTCGGCGGCGATTCCGAGGCGGAGGAGGGCGAGCAGATCGACCAGGCCCTCGACGAACTCGAATCGGGCCGGACCGGCGCGCTGGCGGGCGAGCTGGCGCAGGCCTGGGCGCGCAACGACTGGGCGCGGCTCGACAGCTACACGCAATGGTGCGATTGCATGCGCACGCCCGCCGATCGGCGCGCGCTCAAGCGCCTGCTCGACGATCGCAACCCCGGCTTGGCCGATGGCATCGCGCGCCTGCATGCGCGGGGCCAGCGCGTGTTCGGCGCGGTCGGCGCATTGCACATGGTCGGACCGACGGGCCTGCCGGCGCTGCTGGCGGCGCGCGGCTTTCGCGTGACGGCGGTAGTGCCCGGCCCTTGAGCGCAGGACTGGCCGATAATCGCCGCCTCATGTCCTGCCTGCGCCACGCCCGCCACCTCGGCCGCTTCGTGCTGCTGTGGTTCGCGCTGTCGCTGGGCGTGGCGGTCGCCTCGCCGATCGTGAATCCGCAGGCGGTGGAGCTGGTCTGTTCCAGTGCCGGCGCCGTCAAGATGGTCGTGCAGACCGACGACGGCGCGCAGGAGCTGGGCATGAGCCACATGGACTGCCCGCTGTGCGTGTTGACCGGCGCGCCGCCACCCGCAGCAGCGGTTGCGCTGCCGAGTCCTCTCCCGCTGGCCCATGCGGTCCAGCCCATTCCGGCCGCACGCATCGCCGCGGCCACCGCCGCGCCGCTGCCCGCGCGCGGGCCGCCTTCCTTCTCCTGAACTTTTCATTCGTCGCAGCGCAGCACCCGCGGGGTGCCGGCTGCCGGCCGACCTGGCCTGAAGTTCTGGAGAGAATCCGTGAGAGAGAAATCCCTGGCCCTGGCGTTCGCCGTGGCCGTTCCCTGGGCCGCGCCGGCAATGGCGCAAGACGCGGCATCGCCGCCTGAAGGCCTGATTCGTTCCCTCGGCACCGTCACCGTGACCGGTGGCCGGCCGAGTTCGCTGCCGACGCAGATTCCCACCACCATCGAAGGCGTGACGCGCGAGCAGATCGGCGAGACGGTGAACGCCACCGACAGCGAGGACGCGCTCAAGTACCTGCCGAGCCTGGTGGTGCGCAAGCGCTACATCGGCGACTTCAACCACGCGGTGCTCGCGACGCGTGCCTCGGGCACCGGCAACAGCGCCCGCTCGCTGGTGTTTGCCGACGGCATCCCCTTGTCGAACCTGCTGGGCAACGGCGCCACCTTCGCGCCGCGCTGGGGCATGGTCTCGCCGGAGGAGATCGAGCGCGTCGATGTGCTCTACGGCCCGTTCTCGGCCGCCTACTCGGGCAACTCGGCCGGCGCTGTGGTCGATTACGTGACGCGCATGCCGACGCAGTTCGAGGCGCATGCCAAGCTCACGGGTTTCCGCTCGAACTTCGATCTCTACGGCAGCCATTCCTCGCCCGCCGGCAACCAGGTCGATCTCTCGCTCGGCAGCCGCAGCGGCGACTGGTCGTGGTGGCTCGGCCTGAGCCGCACGCAAAGCAAGGGCCAGGCGCTGGTGTTCGCCAACCGTCTGCTGAGCGCGGGCACGGTGGGCAGTGCCGGCACGCCGGTCACCGGCGCGGTACCGGGGCTCAACTCTTCGAACCAGCCCTGGTGGCTGCTCGGCGGCACGACGATCTACGACACGACCCAGGAGCAGGCCAAGATCAAGCTGGCTTACGATTTCTCGCCCACGCTGCGCGCCACCTACACGCTGGGCACCTGGAACAACAGCACGAGCGGCACGGTCGACAGTTGGTTGCGCGACCGCTTCGGCCAGCCGGTCTATTCGGGCCGCGTCAACATCGCCGGCCGCGTCTACAACCTCGACACGCCCAGCGCCGCCTTCGCCCCGACCCAGACCGATCTGCGGCACACCATGCATGGCCTCTCGGTCAAGAGCAACACGCTGGGGCAGTTCGACTGGGAGGTCGCGGCCAGCCTGTTCGACTACGCGAGCGACATCGCGCGCACGCCGACTGCGGCGCTGCCCGCTGCCTTCTACGGCGGCGCGGGGCGTATCACCGACATGGACGGCACCGGCTGGAACACCCTCAAGGCCGCCGGCACCTGGCGTCCGAGCGGGTCCGCAGAGGGCATCGGCGCCCATGTGCTCGACTTCGGATTCCAGCAGGAGCGCTACAAGCTGCGCACGCTGGTGAGCAATACGCCCGACTGGATCGAGGGCGGGGCCACGAGCCGCTTCTCGGCCTTCACCGGCAACACCGAGCTGCAGTCGCTCTACGCGCAGGACACGTGGCGCTTCGCCCGGAACTGGAAGTCCACGCTCGGCCTGCGCCACGAGCGCTGGCAAGCCGACGGCGGCACGCTCGCCAACGCGACGGCCGTGCGAGCCTTTCCGACCCGTACCGACAGCTACAACTCGCCCAAGGCCGCGATCGCCTGGCAGGCCTCGCCCGAGTGGCTCTTCAAGGCATCGACCGGCCGCGCGGTGCGCATGCCCACGGTGAGCGAGCTCTATCAGGGCTCGATCGAGGGCAACACCATCCGCAACAGCGACCCGACGCTGCGGCCCGAGCGTTCGGTCACGACCGAGCTGAGCGCGGAACGCGATCTCAAGCGCTGGGGCATCGACGGCCTGCTGCGCACCACGCTGTTTTTCGAACGGACGAAGGACGCGCTCTACAGCCAGCAGCTGCGCCCGGGCGTCACCACGGTGCAGAACGTCGATGCGATCCGCACCCGCGGACTGGAGCTCGCCTTCCAGGGCGTCGACGTCGGCATCCAGGGGCTGGACCTCTCCGCCAGCCTGACGCTGGCCGATTCCGAGATCACCGCCAACCGCGGCTTTCCCGCCAGCGTGGGCAAAGCGCAGCCGCGCGTGCCGCGCACCCGCGCCACGCTGCTCGCCACCTACCGGCCCGACGCCCGCTGGTCATACTCCATCGGCGCGCGCTACAGCGGCAGGCAGTACGGTTCGCTCGACAACAGCGATCCGAACGGTTCCGCCTACATGGGCTTCAGCAAGTACTTCGTCGCCGACGTGCGCGTGCGCTATCGGATCGACAGGCAGTGGAGCGCAGCCTTCGGCATCGACAACCTCAACAACAACAAGTACTGGGCTTTCCACCCCTACCCGCAACGCACCTTCGTGGCCGAACTCAAGTTCGACCTTTGACTTTGACTCACACTCCCAAGGACCGTCCCCATGAACCTCTCGATCGCCATCAGAACCCTCGCGCTCTGCGCCGCCTTGACGGGTGCCGCCGGTGCTTTTTCGCAAACACCCGCCGCCGTCCAGGTGCGCGACGCCTGGGTGCGCCAGTCGGTGCCCGGCCAGAGCGGGACCGGCGCTTTCATGAAGCTCACCGCGCCGGCCGGCGCGCGGCTGGTCGGCGTCTCGACGCCCGCGGCCGGTGTAGCGGAAGTACACGAAATGAAGATGGAGGGCGACACGATGCGCATGCGCGCCGTGCCGGGCCTCGATCTGCCGGCCGGCAAGACCGTCGAGCTCAAGCCTGGTGGCTACCACCTGATGCTGATGGACCTCAAGCAGCCGCTGGCCAAGGGTGCCAGCGTGCCGGTCACGCTGCACTTCGAGGACGCGAAGGGCAAAACGAGCACGTTGGAACTCAAGCTGCAGGTGGGCGCGCCGGCCGATGGCGCGGCGGCGCCGGCGCACAACCACAAGCACTAGCTTTAGCGCCTGCCGCGGCGACAAAAGCGCATCCCCTTGGAGTAAGCTGCCCGGACAAGAATCACTCTCCAGGAGACCTCCCCATGAGCGACGCGAGCAAGCCTTTCGCCTTCAGCCAGTTCGTCCCGGGCTTCGACTTCCTCCAGAGCCTTGCGAGCGGTGCTGCGGGGAGCGCGAGCACGGTGCCCGGCATGCCGAGCCTGTCGAGCTGGGTGGCGCCGACCTTGAGCGTCGAAGAGGTCGACAAGCGCATCCAGGAACTCAAGACCGTGCAGTACTGGCTGGAGCAGAACGGTCACGCGCTCAAGGCCACCATCCAGGCGCTCGAGGTGCAGAAGATGACGCTCTCGACGCTGCGCGGCATGAATGTGCGCATGGAGGATCTGGCCAACGCGTTCACGCGGCAAGCGACGGCACCTGTCGCGGCGCCGGCGCCGCGCGCTGCACCGCCGGCTCCGCCGCCTGTGCCGGAACCGGAGGACGAGCCGGAGAACGAACCCGAAGACATCGAGACGCCGGTCGCGGCAGCCCGGGGCAACGGGCGCGGCAAGACCTCGGCGACTGCCGTCGCATCGTCGGACGCATCCGCCGGCGTGGTCGACCCGCTGCAATGGTGGGGCGCGCTCACGCAGCAGTTCCAGCAGATCGCCAGTTCGGCCCTGCAGGACGCGTCCCAGCTGAAAATGCCGGACATGGCCAAGCCGCTGGCCGATGCGGTCGGCAATGCGATGGGCACCGCATCGGGCAAGAAGCCGGCACGCAAGACGGCCGCGGCCGCCACGAAGAAGGCGCCGGCTGCGCCCGGCGCGGCCAAGAAATCCACGGCGCCGGCGCGCAAGCGAGCGCGCGGACGCTGATCCCCACACCGAACCACGCCAGAGAGCCGAGTCCATGAAGCTGTTTCCCTCCGGTCACGCCACCCATCCGCAATGGCGCATGGCGGCCGGGCTCGTGCTGGCCCAATTGCGGGCGCAGATGGCGTTGCCCGACTACGCACGTTCGCCCACGCTGGGCCTGCTCTACATCACCGACCACTACGCCGAGGATGCGCAGGAGATCCTCGACCACCTCGGCGCCGAGTTGCCCGAGATCACCGACTGGTCGGGCACCGTGGGCATCGGCGTCTCGGCCAACAACGCCGAGTACTTCGACGAGCCGGCACTCAGCGTGATGCTGTGCCAGCTCCCGAGCGACCAATACCGCGTGTTCTCGGGCGTGGCGCCGCTCGCCAGCACCGAGATGAGCGGCTTCGCGGCGCACACGGCGCTCGTGCATGCCGACCCGGCCACGCCCGAACTCGCCGAGCTGATCGCCGAGATGGCGGGCCGCACCGACACCGGCTACCTGTTCGGCGGCCTCTCCTCGGGCCGCGCCGGATCGCTGCAGTTCGCCATCGGCGGCAACGGCAATATCCGCGGCCACGGCGCCGCGGGCGGCGTGTTCTCGGGCGGGCTTTCGGGCGTGGTGTTCGGCGAGGGCGTGCGTGTGGTGTCCAGGGTTACCCAGGGCTGCCAGCCTGTGTCGCGCGAGCGCGTGATCACCGAAGCCGACGGCAACCTGCTGCTGCGGCTCGACGGCGAGCCGGCGCTCGACGTGCTGCTGGCCGAGCTCGGCGTTTCGCTGGAGGCGCCGCAGGAGGCGATCGATGCCGTGCGCGCCACGCTGGTCGGCCTGGTCGATGCCGGCAGCGACAGCATCCGTCGCACCGGCGACCTCGGCGCCGACGTGCTGGTGCGCCACATCATCGGCCTCGACCCCACGCGTCGCGGCGTCGCGATCGCCGACACGGCCGAAGCCGGCATGCGCATGACCTTCTGCCGCCGCAATGCGCAGGCCGCGCGCGCCGACCTGATGCGCGTGTGCGCCGAGGTCCGCGAAGAACTCGAACCCCAGGAGCAGACGCTCGCGACCGCACGCGCCGTCGCAGCCGGCGAAGCCGAGGCCGCGCCCCATCCGGCGCGCCGCATCGCCGGCGCCGTGTACGTGAGCTGCTCGGGCCGCGGCGGCCCGCATTTCGGTGCGCCCGGGGCCGAGCTGCAGATCGTGCGCCATGCGCTCGGCGACGTGCCGCTGGTCGGCTTCTTCGCCGCCGGCGAGATCGCACGCCATCACCTCTACGGCTACACCGGCGTGCTGACCGTGTTCACCGCGGACGACTGAAAACTCACTGCCCTGCGTGCGCGAAAGCGCGAGAGTCCGGCGGGGAACACCGCGGAACCGGCTTTGCCGGGCCGCTGGTGTTGCCCCCGGAGAGGGGGTTGGCGGACCACACGAAGTGGGGGAGCCTGGGGGTGAGTTCAATCCCGCAGGAAGCGTTCGGTCAGAAGCACCCAGTACGCGGAGCCGATGGCGACGTTGTCGTCGTTGAAGTCGTAGCCGGGGTTGTGCACCATGCAGGCGCCGTGGCTGTCGCCCTCTCCATTGCCGATCAGCAGATAACTGCCGGGCACGCGCTCGAGCATGAAGGCGAAGTCCTCGCTGCCGGGCAGCGCCGGCGCCTGCAGCGTGACGCGCTCCGGGCCGAGCAGTTCGAGCGCCACTTCGCGCGCGAAGGCGGTTTCCTCGGGCGCGTTGACCAGCACCGCATAGCCGGGCCGCCAGTCGATCTGCGCCTTGATGCCGAAGCTCTCTGCCTGTGCCGCGACGAGCGCCTTGATGCGCTCTTCGAGCCTGCCGCGCACCTCGCGGTCGAGCGCGCGCACGCTGATCTCCAGCACGGCGCTCTGCGGGATCACGTTGTTGGCCTTTCCGGCATGGATGGCGCCCACCGTGACCACGGCCATCTGCAGCGGGTCGATGTTGCGCGACACCACGGTCTGCAACGCCATCACGATGCTGGCCGCGGCGACGATAGGGTCGGCGGTGCGGTGCGGCATCGCGCCATGGCCGCCGATGCCGGCGAGCGTGACGGTGGCGTAGTCCGACGAGGCCATCGCCGGGCCTTCGCGCAGCGCCAGCCGGCCTTGCGGCAGGCCCGGCATGTTGTGCATCGCGAAGATCGCGTCGCACGGGTACTTGTCGAACAGGCCGTCCTCCATCATCCGCAACGCGCCGCCGCCGCCTTCCTCGGCCGGCTGGAAGATCAGGTTCAGCGTGCCGTCGAAGCGGCCGCGTTCGGCGAGATGGTGTGCGGCGGCCAGCAGCATGGCCGTGTGGCCGTCGTGGCCGCAGGCATGCATCACGCCGGCGTGGCTGCTCGCGTAGGCGAGGCCGGTGGCTTCGTCGATCGGCAGCGCATCCATGTCGGCGCGAAGGCCGAGCCGGCGCTTGCCCTTGCCGCGCACCAGCCGGCCCACCACGCCGGTGCCGCCGAGGCCGCGCTCGACCGCGTAGCCCCAGCTCTCCAGCTTCGCGGCGACCAGCGCCGAGGTGCGGTGCTCGTCGAAGGCCAGTTCGGGATGGTGGTGGATGTCGCGCCTGAGGCCGATGAATTCGCCGGCCTGCGCATGCAATTGTTCGAGGAGTGTGCTCATGAGGCCAGCTTACTGCGGCTGCAGGTTGATCGACTTGGCGATGCTGCGGTAGCGCGCCGTTTCGGCCTCGAAGAACTTCGCCGATTCGGCCAGCGACATCGGCGCCGAAGCCACCTGCGTCTGGGCCGCGAGCTGGGCGCGCACGGCCGGGTCCTTCAGGGTCGCGCCGATCGCCTTGTGCAGGCGCTGCACCACTTCTTCCGGCGTGTTCTTCGGCACCATGAAGCCGCTCCAGATCTTGTAGGAGAAGTTCTTCTGCTCCTTGCCTTCGCTCACGGCCGGCACGTTCTTGAGCAGCTCGGAGCGCTGCGCGCCAAGCTGGCCGATCACCTTGAGCCGGCCCTGCTCGGCCAGCGCGCCCATGGCCGCGCTGTAGACCAGCACCGCGAAGTCCACCTGGCCGCCGCCGATGTCCTGCAGGAGCGGTGCGTTGCCCTTGTACGGCGCATGCATGAGCTTGATGCCGGCCTGCTGCTGCACGTTCTCGAGGATCAGGTGATAGAGCGATCCGACGCCCACGCTGCCGTAGCTCAGCGGCGCGTCGCCGGACTTGCGCGCCAGCGCGATCAGCTCGTCGACGGTGTTGGCCGGCAGGTCCTTGCGCGCGACGAAGACCATCACGGCGTCGGTCACCGGATGCACGAGGCGGAAGTCCTCGGCCTTGAGCTTGACGGCCGCATTGGCCAGCGGCGAGAGGATCACCTCGTTCGGCGAGCCCTGGAAGATGTAGTAGCCGTCGGCGGGCGCCGCCAGCACCTTCTGCGCAGCCATCGCGCCGCTGACGCCACCGAGGTTCTCCACCACGACCTGTTGGCCCAGTTCCTTGCCCAGCGGCACGGTGAAGATGCGCGCGGCCGCGTCGGAGGGTCCGCCGGCCGGGTAGGGAACCATCAGGCTGACGGGCTTCGTTGGATAGGTCTGCGCGAAGGCCGTGCTTGCGGCGAGCATGAGGCCGGCAAGAAGTAGGGTGCGCGAAGGTCGGGACAACGGTTTCATCGGGGCTCCGGTGGATGCCAGCGAATCGTAGGAGTCGTCAATCCGAACGTCCAATGCATTGTTGTCTGCATTAGCATGACTTCGATGCACTACTTTGTCGGGCACCCACGATGACGCTGGTTCAACTAAGGCATCTGATCTCGCTCGCAAAGAGCGGCTCCTTCAGCAAGGCCGCACAGGCCCAGCACCTGACCCAGCCGGCGTTGAGCCGCAGCATCCGCGCGCTCGAGGACGAACTGGGTATGCCGCTGTTCGACCGGGTCGGACGCCGCAACGAACTCACCGCTTTCGGGCGCGAAGTGCTGAGCCGCGCGCGCCAGCTGGTGTTCGAGGCCGACGAGTTGCGCGACAGCGGCCGGCTAATGCGCGAGGGGCAGGGCGGCGTGATCCGCATCGGCATGGGCTCGGGTCCCGGCGCGATGCTGATGACGCCTTTTCTGATGCGCATGGCGACCCGCCATCCGAAGATGCGCGTGGTCGTGTCGCGCGGCGGCACCGATCTGCTGGCGCAGGCGCTGCGCGCGCGCACGCTCGATGCGCTGGTTGTCGATGCGCGTTCGCTGAAGCCCGCGGCCGACCTGGAGCTGAGCGCGCTGCACGAAATGCGCGGCGTCTTCATGTGCCGCCGCGGCCATCCGCTCGCGCGGCTTCGCAGCGCGGTGAGCTTCGAGGCGGTTCAGCGCTATCCCGTAGCCTCCACGCCGCTGAGCGACGAGGTGGCGCGCACCTTGGTCGAAGCCTATGGACCCGAGGCGCACCCGGCACTCTGCGTGACGCTGCAGTGCGAGGAAGTCCCGAGCCTGGTGGAGGTGGTGCGCCGGAGCGACGCCGTGCTGCTGGCCATTCGCGCGGCGGCGCCAGACCTGGTCGAGCTGAAGATGAAACCCGAGCTGAATGGCGTCGCGCGTTTCGGCCTCGTGACCTTGCGCCGGCGCACCGAGGCGCCGGCGCTGCCGATCCTGCGCGAGCTGATGCAGGAGTTGCTGCGCGACTGAGACTGAGACCTAGGAGGTGGCGAAAGCGAAGTCGACCTCGGGCTTGAGGCCGCTCACGATGCGCGCGATCGATTTGCCCGAGCCGCAGGCGTGGGTCCAGCCCAGCGTGCCGTGGCCGGTGTTGAGGAACAGGTTCGGCAGCTTCGTTTTGCCGATCAGCGGCACGTTGCTGGGCGTCGCCGGCCGCAGTCCGGTCCAGAACTGGGCTTGCGTGCTGTCGCCGGCGCCAGGGAACAGCTCTTCGACGCGCCGCACGATGGCCTCGCAGCGCACGCGGTTCAGGTCGCGGTCGTAGCCGTTGAGTTCGGCCGTGCCGGCGATGCGCAGGCGGTCGCCGGTGGCCGAGGTGTAGCGCGAGAACACCAGCTTGTACTCGTCGTCGGTCAAAGAGACCTGGTGCGCCTTCGAGGCATCCTTCACCGGCAGCGTGACCGAGTAGCCCTTGGCCGGGTAGATCGGCAGCCGGATGCCCAGCGGCGTCGCGTAGAGCGGGCTCAGCGAGCCCATCGCCAGCACGAAGGCGTCGCCGCGGATGCGCTGGAAGCGGCCTTCGTTGTCTGTCGCTTCCACGTGGTCGATGCTGCCGCCTGCTTCGCGCAGCGCGGTCACGGTGTGGCTCATGAGGAAGTTCACGCCGGCCGCAGAGGCCAGTGCGACCAGTTCGCGCGCGAAGCGGTTGGCATCGCCAGATTCGTCTTCGGCCGTGTAGGTGGCGCCG
Organism: Variovorax sp. CF079; assembly: GCF_900101545.1. GTDB lineage: Bacteria > Pseudomonadota > Gammaproteobacteria > Burkholderiales > Burkholderiaceae_C > Variovorax. The sequence continues at coordinate 198,877 of NZ_FMZU01000006.1, forward strand.
GCCAACTGGGGCCGGATGTGAGCTAGCGCGGGCTCGATCTTCACCGCCTCGTCGGCCGAGATCACCTGGCGCTCGCAGCCCAGTGCGCGCATCTGCTCGGCCGGCTTCAGTGCGCCGTCGAATTCCTTCTGTGTCGTATAGAAGTGCAGGATGCCCTGGGTGCGCTGGTCGTAGCTGAGACCGGTGTCGCGGCGCAGCTGCTGCAGCGTGTCGCGGCTGTAGGTGCCCAGGCGCACGATCTGCTCGATGTTGTGGCGCGTGCGCGCCGGCGTGCATTCGCGCAGGAACTGCAGGCCCCAGAGCCACTGGCGCATGTCGGCGCGGATGCGAAAGAGGAGCGGTGCATCTTCCTTGCCGAGCCATTGCAGCACCTTGAGCGGCGCGCTCGGGTTGGCCCAGGGTTCGGCATGGCTGACCGAGATCTGGCCGCCGTTGGCGAAGCTGGTTTCGGCAGCCGGTGTGGCCTGCCGGTCGATCACGGTCACTTCGTGGCCGAGTTGCTGGAGGTAGTAAGCCGAGGTCACGCCGAGCAGGCCGGCGCCGAGAACGATCACGCGCATTTCGAGAACCTTTGAGGTTGCAGCGCTTGAACGCAACGGAAACGGAAGCTCGAAAAAGAAAGCAACCGGACCATGCGTCCAAGTTGCCGCTCCCCCTGTCCTCGGTACCTGAGAGATTCACCCGCTGCGCCCGCAGCAGGTTTGCTCCTTCGGTGCATCACATGGCGTGATGGCTCTCCAGACGGCTTTGACAGTTGATGCAGTACAGGCTCATCGCGTGAGCCGACCTGAGCGTTTATGGGAGTTTGCGCCTTCGGTGGAGCCGCTTCCCGCGGCCCGCTCTCCTGCAGTGCAGCAATTGTAAGGCGGCGAGGAGGCGCGCGGCTACGGATTTCTGAAGGCGAACTCGAGCTCGGGCCTGAGGCCGCTCACGATCCGGGCAATCGACTTGCCGGCGCCGCAGGCGTTGATCCAGCCGCGCGCGCCCGGCGCGACATTGAGGAACAGGTTGAACAGGCGGGTCTTGCCGATCATCGGCAGCCCGTCCCGGCTGACGGCATGCACGACCGTCTCGAGGGAGGCATGCGCCGTGTCGGCCGCGCCGGGCAGCAGCGTTTCGATGCGGCGCAGGATGGCGTCGACGCGGTCCGAATCGGGCTCGCTCTCTTCGTCGAAGCTGGCGCGTACCGTGGCGGAGACCCGCAGGCAGTCGCTGCCCGGCGTTTCGATGCGCCGGATGCCCAGCTTGCCCTGCCGGTCGCGCAGCGCGACGCGCGGTGCGCGGGTCGCGTCCTTGAGAGGGATCGTGACGATGTATTCGCGCAGGAAGCGAAAAGGCATGGCGATCTTCAGCTTTTCGGCGTGTATCGCGCTGGAGATGCCGAGCGCCAGCACATAGGCCTGGCCGCGCAGGACGACGGGCTGGCCGTCGGCATCGAGCAGCTCGACATGGTCGATGCGGCCTGCGCGCTCCTCCAGGGAGATCACCGTGTGCTGGGTCAGGAAGCGCACGCCGGCCGCGCGGCACAGGAACACCATGCTGGCCGCGAACTGAGCCGGGTCGCGCGCCGCCGGATCGTCGAGCGAATAGGCTGCGCCGGCGAGCTCGCCGCGCAGGGCCTGCAGGGCCGGCTCGATGCGCAGCGCCTCTTCGGCCGAGACCAGGCGCTCCTCGCATCCCAGATCTTTCCAATGAGAGGCGCGCGCCAGCCGGGCGTTGAAGGCGTCGGCATCGGTGTAGATGCTCAGCAGGCCCGGGTTGCGCTGGCCCGGGGGCACGCCGGCTTCGTCGCGCAACGAACGCACGATGTCGCGGCTGTAGGCGCCCAGCCGGACGAGGTGTTCGATCGGCTTGGATTTCGGCGCCTCGCCGATGGCGCGATCGAGCAGCTTCGCGAAGCGTCGCCGCAGGCGCACGTACAGCCCCACCCATTTCGCGCGGGCGGCACGGCGAGCGGCGGATTGCCGAAGAAGCTGGTCGGCCGCGGCCGTGACGACCGTGTCGACGCGCCCGCGCGCCTTGGCGGCCGGCGTGGCATGCCTGTCGACCACCGTCACTTCGTGGCCCAGCTGTTGAAGGTAATAGGCCGATGTCACGCCGAGCAAGCCGGCGCCGAGTACAACCACGCGCATGTCCAGATCCTTTTGGGATGGCATGAACGGCGGGTCTGGGCGCTCACTGTGCGGAGCTGCCGTAACCCGGGGTTCAGATGCCGCTCCCCCTGTCCTTGGTACCTGAGAGATTCATCCGCTGCGACCTGCAACGGACTTGCTCCTTCGGCGCATCACCTGGCGTGATGACTCTCCAGACGGCAATTGACTAGATGAGCAGTGATTCGAACCGATGCGAGGTTCACCTGAGCGTTCATGGGAGTTTGCGCCAACGGTGGGATGTCGATGCATCCGCTTTTCTGCGGTAAGAATCTTAGCTTAGAAACCGGTTTCCTGGCCGTCACGCGCGGCGCAGGCGGGTGAACAGCTCGAACTCCCAATTGCGCATGCCCAGCAGCAGCGTGTAGCCCTCGCGCTCCTTGGGCGAGAGCTTCTGGTCGGTCTGGTGTTGCTGGGCGAAATCCTGGGCCACGCGCTGCAGCCGGTCCAGAAAGGCCGGCGCCAGCGAGCGGCTGATCGAGCCGTGAACCAGCAGCAAGCCTTCGGCCGGCCCGTCGAAGCCGCCTCGGTAGTAGTCGAGCACCACGTTCTCGCGGAAGAAGTCCATCACCGGCCCGTGCGGGCGCCAGCGGAAGGTCTTGGCGAGTTTCAGGCGGTAGCGGTTCAGCGGCCGGAGCTCGATGATGCCGATGCGGTCGAGTTGCGCGAGGTAGCCGATGCATTCGGCCTCGCTGATCCGGTAGGCGGTCACGATCTGCTCCAGCGTCCACTGGCTCAGGACGCAGATGGCCAGGAGCAGCAGCTTCTTGTCCTTGACCACGGCCTTTTCCTGCTCGAGCGTCAATTCCTTGAGCAGCGGCTGCGCATCGGCCACGCGGCGGGCGAGTTCGGCGAAGTCGATCTTGAGTGCACGGCAGATCGCATCGACCCGCGTGAGCGGCATGTCGCCCTTGGCGAGCATGCGCTTGACGCTGGATTCGGCCATGTCGAGCGACTTGGCGAGATCCGCATAGGTCATGCGGGCGGTTTTGAGCTCGTTCTTGAGAGCCTGCACAAGGTCGACGGTGGTGCTCATGGCGGGAGTATTGGGATTTGATACCTGAGGTCGTGAAAAAGTACTCCGTATCGATTCTCGATGCTCCCGGAGCGGTTGACAACCTACATTCCGCCGCACACACATCACCCGGAGCCCGCCATGCCTCTGCCTTCTCTGACCCGCCGCGAACTTGGCCTCTTGTCCCTCTTCGTCCTGCTCCTGCTGCTTGCGATCGCCGGCCCGGCCCTGCCGGCGCCCGGCCTGGGCGGCGCGCCTTTCGCCGACGACCGCGGTTGGCACGGCGTGCCCTATGCGATGGACGTGCTGAGCAACCTGCCTTTCGCGGTGATCGGCGTCTGGGGGCTGCGCTGGCTGCGCTGGCTGGAACGGGCGCACGAGGAGGCGCAGGACGCCGCGCCGCTGCCCCAGGCCATGGCCCAGCCGCCGGTCAACACGCTCGACTGCGCCTGGATGTTCTTCGCGGGCCTGATCCTCATCGCCGCCGGCTCGGCCTTTTACCACCTGCAGCCCGACGGCCTGCGGCTGGCGGCGGACCGCGCCGGCATGGCGGTGGCCTTCGCCGGCCTGATCGGCTGTGCCGTCTGCGAGCGAGTCAGCGCCCGCGCCGGCTGGCCGGCCGCCTGGTTCACGCTGACCGGCGGGCTGCTGGCGGTGGCCGTCCACCAGGTGAGCGGCAACGTGCTGCCGTGGGCGCTGGTCCAGTTCGGCGGCATGGCGCTGGTGCTCGCGCTGGCACTTGCCAAGCCCCTGGACGGCGCCATCGGCCTCAGGCTCGGCTGGGTGATCTTCTTCTACGCGCTGGCCAAGTTGCTCGAGCTGTCGGACCATGCCATTTACGAAGCGACGCATCATCTGATGTCGGGCCACAGCCTCAAGCACCTGGTCGCGGCGCTGGCGGCGCTGCCGGTGCTGCATGCGTTGCAGTCCATGGGGCGGCAGACGCTGCGGCACAATCCGGGCGCGGCCGCGGTGACGGCCTGAGGAACCCGCCAGGGAATTCGCATGACAGCACCGGTCGACGCCTCCATTGCCATCGCGCCCGAAGCGCATGCGCACGCCAATCAATTCGCCTTGCTCGGGCAGCGGAGGTTCGGCCCGTTCTTCTGGACCCAGTTCGCTGGCGCGGCGAACGACAACCTCTTCAAGTTCGCATTCACCGTGATGGTGACCTACCAGCTGCAGCTGGGCTGGATGCCGCCGGCCATGGCGGGATTGGCCATCGGCGCACTCTTCATCCTGCCCTTCCTGCTGTTCTCGGCGACCGCGGGGCAGCTCACCGACAAGTACGACAAGACGAAGATGATCCGCTTCGTCAAGAATCTCGAGATCGCGATCATGGCGGTGGCGGCGTGGGGCTTCATGCGTGCGGACGCCGTGGTCCTGCTGGGCTGCGTGTTCCTGATGGGGCTGCATTCCACGCTGTTCGGTCCGGTCAAGTTCGCCTACCTGCCGCAGGTGCTTGATGCGCGGGAGCTCACCGGCGGCAACGGCATGGTCGAGATGGGGACCTTCGTCGCCATCCTGCTGGGACAGGTGGCCGGGGGCCTTCTCGTGGCATTGCCGCAGGTCGGCCACACCACGGTGGCGGTGGCTTGCGTGCTGTTGGCGCTCACGGGGCGCGCGGTGGCGCAGGCGATTCCACCCGCGCCGGCCACCGATCCGGGCCTCGTGATCAACTGGAATCCGTTCAGCGAAACCTGGCGCAATCTCAAGCTGGCGCACGGCAACCTGGTCGTGTTCCGTTCGCTCCTGGGCATCTCGTGGATGTGGTTCTTCGGCGCCGTGTTCCTGAGCCAGTTCCCGAGCTTTGCGAAGGAGGTACTGCACGGCAACGAGCAGGTCGCCTCCCTGCTGCTGGTGGTGTTCTCGGTCGGCATCGGCATCGGCTCGCTGCTGTGCGAAACCCTGAGCCGCCGCCAGGTGGAGATCGGCCTGGTGCCGCTGGGCGCGATCGGCATGAGCGTGTTCGCCATCGATCTCTACTTCGCCTCGCGCGCGCTGCCGCCCGCGGCGGAGATGGGGCTCGGTGCCTTCATGGCCCAGCCCGTCCATTGGCGCGTGATGGCCGACCTCGGCCTGCTGTCGCTCTTCGCGGGGCTCTACAGCGTGCCGATGTACGCGCTGATCCAGCTGCGCAGCCAGCCCACGCACCGGGCTCGGATCATCGCGGCCAACAACATCCTCAATGCCCTGTTCATGATCGGCAGCGCGGTCATCGCCGGCGCGCTGCTCAAGGCCGGCTTCACGATCCCGCAGATCTTCTTGTTTACCGGCATCGCCAATGCGGTGGTGGCCTTCTACATCTTCATGCTGGTGCCGGAGTACCTGCTGCGCTTCGTGGCCTGGGTGCTGTCGCGCATCGTCTACCGCTTCGACGTCAAGGGCGAGGAGCACATTCCGGCCGAGGGCGCTGCCGTGCTGGTCTGCAACCACGTGAGCTTCATCGATGCGGTGCTGCTGATGGCCGCGAGCCCGCGGCCGATCCGCTTCATCATGGACCACCGCATCTTCCGCGTGCCGGTGCTCGGCTGGCTGTTCCGGTTGGCCAAGGCCATTCCGATCGCGCCGCAGAAGGAAGACCCGGCAGCCTATGAAGAAGCCTTCGCGCGCGCGATACAGGTGCTGCGCGAGGGCGATCTGCTCGCCATCTTCCCCGAGGGCGCGATCACGCGCGACGGCAGCCTGCAGCCCTTCAAGGGCGGCGTGATGAAGATCCTCGAGGCCGCGCGTGCCGAGGGCATCGATCCGCCGGTGATCCCGATGGCGCTGACCAATCTCTGGGGCTCCTACTTCAGCCGCGTCGAGGTGCGCGACGGCGAGAACGTGGCCATGGTGCGTCCGTTCCGACGCGGCTTTTTCAGCCGGGTGGGGCTCCATGTCGGCAGTGCGATGCGCCACGCCGAGGTGCAGCCCGAGGCTTTGCAGCGGCGCGTGAGCGGGCTGCTGGAAAGCCAGCCGAGCTGATGCTGTTCCTGCCTGACGGCTTCTGGTATTCGATCACCTGGTTCGGTGACAGCGGCTTCCTGCTGCCTGTCGCGGCCTGGATTGCCGTGTGGCTGGGCGTGCGGACGGTCACACGGCCGATCGCATGGCGCTGGCTCGCGCTGTTCGGCTCCGCCGGCGCCATGGTGGCCGCTTCGAAGATCGCCTTCATGGGCTGGGGCATCGGCAGCGCCATGCTCAACTTCACCGGCATCAGCGGGCACACCATGCTCTCGGCCAGCGTCTGGCCGGTCGCCTTCTGGCTGACCGCAGCGCATTGGGAACCGCGCGTGCGCGTCTCCGCCGCCACGCTCGGCTGGGTCTTCGCTGCGCTCATCGGGCTGTCGAGGCTGGCGATCTATGCCCATTCCAAGTCGGAGGTGGCCGCCGGATTCGCGCTGGGCGCGGCCGTCAGCGCGTTCTTCCTGTGGCAGCAACAGCACCGGCCGCCGCCGCGGCTTCATTGGATCCTGCTGCTGATCAGCATGGTCTCGCCGATGCTCTTCCTGCGCCCCGGCACTACAGCGCCCACGCACGACGCGCTCGGGGTGATCGCGGTGCGGCTGGCCGGTACCGAGCGGCCCTTCACGCGCGACGACCTGCTGCGCCGTCGGGTGCGCCAAGGTATCGACTAGAGATACCGGAGGCGCCGCAAGGTGCCACTGGTGCAGTAATTTGCGCCTCGCTGAGGAAGTGCGAACCATCATTCGCGCACCTTCACTACGCCGCGAGGCATTCATGCAACCCTTCTCTTCCACCGTTTCCATCCAACGCGACACCCGTGCCTGGCAAGTCCAGGTCTGGATCTCCTTCGGGATGGCCGTGTTCCTCTGCGCGACCGGGCTCGGCTGGCTGCCGGGGCAGGCGCTGGACCGCGCGTTCATGGTGATGGGCTACGTGTTCTGCCTCTCGGCCGCCTTCGTGCTGGCGAAGTTCGTGCGTGACAACCAGCGCGGCACGACGCCCGGTGCCGGCGACACGCCGATGTGGAAGCTGGTCGTCTGGGGCGGCTTCTTCACCGCGATGGGCCTGACCGGCTGGGGCCTGCTGCGGATGGAGATCAGCGAGACCTACAAGGCCTTTCTCGGCGTGAGCTGGCTGTTCCTGATCAGCTCGGCCTTCACGCTCGCCAAGACCCTGCGCGACCGCCATGAAACCGATCTCGCCGAGGCGCGCCTCCAAGGCCGCCGCGAAGCCCGCGCCGAAGCCGGCCAGGGCGAATGAAGCACTCCATACACCTCATCTTTCGAAAGCACATCATGAAGAAGTCCTTCGTCACGGTACTGATGGCGGCTTGCGCCGCGATGGCGGGTGTTGCCGCCCCGCTTCACGCTCATGCACAGAGCGAAGCCTCGGCAGCGCTCTCGATGCTGCCGCTGGCCTCGGTCGTCGGCGTCGCCTCGGTGGCCGGCAGCGCGGCGAGTGCCTCGGTGGCCTTGCCCGCGGCGCTGTCGGTGGGCGGCTCGGTGCTTACGGTGGTGGCGGTAGAGGCATCGGTCGACGGTACCGTCTACCTGCTCGAACGTGCCTCCGATGGCGCCCGGGCCAGCGTCAAGGTACTGGGCCGCGCGGCCCACGGTGCCTCGGTCATTGTCGGCACGATGGTCACGGTCAGCGTGATCGGCTCGGGCATCGTGCTGTCGGCGGCCGGCGAGGTGCTGGCCTTCGTGCCCAACGCGGTCGGCCGCGCGCTGCTCTACAACGAGAGGCTGTCATGAGGCGCGCGCCCACCAACTTCGGCCCCTACGAGATCGAGTACCGGGCCCAGGTTTCCCGCCCGCGCCGAATGCTCCGGGCCATTCTTCAGGTGTTTGCGGCGGCGGCGGCCGTGGTGCTGGCGGGGCTCTTCCTGTTTCCGCTCAACGCGCACGCCGGTCGTTCCTGTGAGCAGCAGAAGCCCGGCGCGGCGGCGGTCATGAAGGGTATGCAGCTCGCCGAGCGCACGGCACAAGGGCTCGATGCAAGCGGTGCGCGGGTCGTGCTGCTGGCGCGTGCGGGGCAAGACCTGAGCAAGTACGGCCTGCGCTACTCGCATCTGGGCCTGGCCTACAAGACAGAGGCGGGAACGTGGCGCGTGGTCCACAAGCTCAACCAGTGCGGCACGGCGGTGGCAGCCATCTATCGCCAAGGGCTGGGCGAATTCTTCCTCGATGACCTCTGGCGCCATGAAGCCGCCTGGGTGATCCCGGCGCCGGCCGTGCAGGCGCAGGTGCTGGCGGCGCTCAACGAATCGCCCGCTCGCATCACGCGGCTGCACGCCGCGCCCTACAGCATCGTGAGCTACGTCTGGGGTCACAAGTACCAGCAGTCGAACCAATGGGCGATCGAGACGCTGGCTGCGGCGATGGAGCCCGGCACCATCCGCACCCGCGAGCAGGCGCAGGCCTGGCTGCAGTTCAAGGGCTACGAGCCCGGCGTGCTGAAGCTCGGGCCGCTCACGCGACTCGGCGGACGCGTGGGTTCGGCCAACGTGGCCTTCGACGACCATCCCAACGAGAAGCGCTTCTCCGATCGGATCGAAACGGTGACGGTCGATTCGGTGTTCGCCTGGCTGCCGCGGGCGGGGCTCGGCGCCGCGCCGGTGGTGCTGCGCCTATGAGCCCGGCAAGCGGCATCCTAGTATCGCGCCGCACCCTGCTCGCCGCCGCACTGATGGGGGCCGGCCTGCTGCTGGTCTCGCCCACGGAGGTCCATAGCGGAACGCTGCACCCCGTCGAGAACGTGACGCGGCTCTACACGGTGAAAGTCGAACGTGTGGTGACTCCGCGCTCGCGCGAAGCAGTTCGCAACGCGCTTCTCGAGTGGCCCGGCCTGATCGCTGTAGGCGGCGGACGCTATTCCATGGGCGGCCAGGTTGCAGTCGCAGGTGGCCTGCACATCGACATGCGTGAAATGAATCGGCTGGTCTGGCTGCGCCCCGACACGAAGACGGTGCGTGTGGAGGCCGGCATGCGCTGGCGCGACCTGCAGGATCACATCGACGCACATCAACTCTCGGTGCAGACCATGCAGAGCTATGCCAACTTCACCGTCGGCGGCTCCGTGTCGGTGAACGCTCATGGCCGGTATGTGGGCCATGGGCCGATCGGGCACTCTGTGCGAGCGCTGCAGCTGGTGCTGGCCGATGGCGAGATCGTCGAGGTCGATCGTCAGAAGCACCCGGAGCTTTTTCGCGCGGCCATCGGCGGCTACGGCGCCGTCGGCGTGATCACGGAGGTCGAGCTTGCACTGGACGACAACGTGCGGATCGAACGCACGGTCGAGGCACTGGCGCTGCGGGACTATCCGGCCTGGTTCGAGCGGGAAGTGCGGGCCGCAAACGGATTCCTCCTGCACAACGCTGACTTGGTCCCGCCCTTTTTCGACGAGGCATCGGCCGTGAGCTGGCGTCGCTCGGACAAGCCACTGACGGTGGCCGCACGACTGGTTCCGCGCGATCGGAGCTATCGGCTGGAACAGGGCATGGTCTGGGCAGTGACCGAGCTGCCGAACGGCGATGCGCTGCAGCGCAAATACATCCGCCCTGCGTTGCTCGATAGACCGGAGGTGGTCTGGCTGAACTACGAGGCGAGCCTGGACCTTCGTTCGCTGGAGCCAGCCAGCCGGCGAGCAACCACCTACGTGCTTCAGGAGTACTTCATTCCGACGCAGCACTTTCTCGTCTTTGCAACCGAGATGGCACGGATCATCCGAAAGCACCAGGCGAAAGTGCTCAATGTGTCGATCCGGCATTCGCCGACCGACGAGGTGTCGATGTTGGCTTGGGCACGCGAGGAAGTGTTTTCATTCGTCGTGTACTACAAGCAGCGCACCGACTCCCAAGCCTTGGAAGATGCCGGCCGCTGGACCCGCGACATGATCGACGCTGCGCTGAAGTGCGGCGGAACCTATTACCTGCCCTATCAGCTGCATGCGACCCGGGCGCAATTTGCTGCCGCCTATCCTCAGGCTGATGCGTTCCGGGCCGTGAAGCGCGCGGTAGACCCTCAAGGACGGCTGAGCAATGCGCTGTGGCAGCGATACCTTTGAATCGAAACAGGAGCTATTGAGATGAGCAAGTCCTTGCGTTTGTCCGAAAAGTGGTTTCGCCGCGGCCTCTGGGTGGTGGCGCTGGTGTTCGCGAGCTTTCTGGTCGGGCTGGGCAGCACGATCGTCGGCGATCTGCCGCAGGTCGAGCGCACGCTGACCCTCGACGATTTCATCGACAAGGCGGCGGCCGAGCCGCTTCGCGCCACGATCCGCAACGCGCAGCGCACCGAGCAGGAGTCGACACGCGAGCGCGAGCAGGCGGAGCTCGCGCTCCTGACCGCCCAGCAGACCAGCCGGGCGGCGCGCGAGACCTTCGGCAACTGGCTCGCGACGCGGCGCGCCACTGCGCAGCCCGACCAGGACACCGAGTTGATCGCGCGCACCAAGGCGCTCGATACGCTGAAGGCCAGGGAAGACGACGCCCAGAGGGCCGTGGGCGCGCAGCGCCAGATCGCGCTCGATGCGCGGCAGGCGCGCCAGAGCGCGCAGCAGAAACTCGCGCCGCTGGAAGACGAAGCGCGCAAGAAGCTCGAGGCGGAAAACCGTCGCGTCGAACTGCGCGTGTTCGGCTACCGGCTCGCGCTCACCTTGCCGCTGCTCTTGATCGCCGGCTGGCTCTTCGTGAAGAAGCGCAAGAGCACCTACTGGCCTTTCGTGTGGGGCTTCATCTACTTCGCGCTCTTCGCCTTCTTCGTCGAGCTCGTGCCCTATCTGCCGAGCTATGGCGGCTATGTGCGCTACGTGGTCGGCATCGTGGTGACCGTGCTCGTGGGGCGCTACGCCATCATCGCGCTCAACCGCTATCTCGCGCGCCAGAAGCTGGCCGAGGCGCAGCCCGACACGGTGCGCCGCAACGAGCTGAGCTACGACACCGCGCTGGCGCGGCTCGCCAAGAGTGTGTGCCCGGGCTGCGAACGGCCGGTGGACCTGAAGAACACCGAGATCGATTTCTGCCCGCATTGCGGCATCGGCCTGTTCGATCACTGCGGCGTCTGCGAAGCGCGCAAGAGCGCGTTCTCGCGCTTCTGCCACGCCTGCGGGACCGGTGCGGCTGCCGCGGCGGCGCCGGGTATTCCGCCTCAGGTCCAGCCTGCGTCCACCACGTAGTCCTGCGCGGTGCACATCTTCGAATCGTCGGCCGCGAGAAAGAGCGCCATGCTGGCGATGTCCTCGGCCATCACGCGGCCCGGCAGGCACTGGGCGGCATCGATCTGGGCCTCGGATTCGGGCTTGACCCAGAGCTTCAACTGGCGCTCGGTCATCACCCAGCCCGGCACGATCGAGTTCACGCGGATGTTGGCCTTGCCGAGGTCGCGCGCCAGCGAACGCGTGAGGCCGCGCGCGGCCGCCTTGCAGGCCTGGTAGACCGGGTAGCCGGCGCCCTTGATCATCCAGCTGATCGAGCCGAAGTTGATGATCGACCCGCCGCCCTGCGCGCGCATGTCCTCGGCCACGGCCTGCGCGGCGAAGAACTGGTGCTTGAAGTTGATCGCCACCAGCCGATCGAAGTCTTCGCTCGTGACGTCGGCCATCTCGTGGCGGCGGTCGTTGGCCGCATTGTTGAGCAGCACGCGGATCGGCCCGAAGCGCGCGCGCACCGCGGCGATGGCTGCGCCAAGCGCTGCGACGTCGGTCACGTCGCACTCGTGGAACAGCACCTCGTTTTCGCCCTGCAACCGGGCGGCAAGCGCGCAGCCCGCAGCCGCATCGATGTCGCAGAAGCCCACATGCGCGCCCTGCGCATGGAAGGCGCGCACCAGGCTTTCGCCGATGCCGGTGGCGCCGCCGGAGATGAACACGCTGCGGCCGGCGAGCGATGGATAGCGGGCGGAGGGGGGCGATGCCGTCATGAGGAGGATCCGTGCAGGAACGAAGTGCCAGTTGCGATTCTCCACGCCAACGATGGTGCGTGTCACCCGGGTGGCCGAGAATGCCGCGTTCGCATCAACGATCGAAGGCACGCACTCCCATGAACGACAACGACGAACTGGTGCATCTTGCGGCGGGCGCATTGCATCTGGTGCTGGCGCCGGAGGTCGGCGGCGCGATCGCAGCCCTCTACGATGAGCGCGACGGCCGGCGCTTCGACTGGTTGCGGCCGGCCACGGCCGATGCGCTGGCCGCACGTCATCTCCTGGCCATGGCGAGTTTTCCGCTCCTGCCCTGGTGCAATCGCCTTCGCGACGGCCGCGCGCATGTCGGCGGGCGCGACATCGCCATTGCGCCGGGCCATCCTGCGGGGCCCTCGGGCCGGCATCCGCTTCACGGCATCGGTTGGCAACGGCCATGGCAGGTGGCAGAGGCCTCGCCAATCCGCGCGGAGCTCGTGCTGAGCGTCGAGGCCGATGCCCAGTGGCCCTGGCGCTTCGAAGCCTCGCAGCTGTTCGAACTCGATGCGACGGGGCTGCGTTGCACCATCACGCTGATCAACCGCGACAGCGCCCCGATGCCGGCCGGCATCGGCCATCACCCCTACTTCATCCATCACGCGGGCACACGCCTGTCGGCGAACACCGGCGCCATGTGGCGTGGCGATGCGGAGGTGATGCCGGTCGCGCTCGAGCCGACGCAAGAGGTGGCCCGGCTGCGCGAAGGCGTGGAGCTGGCCGAGCTCGATCTGGACAACAACTTCACAGGATGGCTGCGTGAGGCCCGCATCGAATGGCCGACGGCTTCGTGCGCGCTGGCGATGGCGGCCGAGGCGCCGCTCGACTTCTTCGTCCTGTACTGCCCGAGCGGCGCGGATCATTTCTGCGCCGAGCCGGTGAGCCAGTGCACCGATGCTTTCAACCTGTGGGACCGCCATGGGCTCGGCGAAGTGGGCGGCACTGTCCTCGCGCCCGGGGCCTCGCTTTCAGGGCGCTGGTCTCTGCTGCCGCAGCGCTGACGCGGGCACTCCCGCGTGCGGCGTATGGCTTCCGGCGTGTTCTCGCGCGAGCGGGTTCTGGCTACGCTCGACGCCTTTGATTCAGAGCACGATCATGTTCAGGAACCTCATTCGCCGCCATGCCGCCGCAGGTCTTTACGTCGCGTCGGTCGCTGCGGCCTTGCTGTCTGCGGCGAGCCTCGTGACCCATGCGCAGGAGCCGGCGACCGTCCGTCTCTTCAAGGTGGTTTCGCCGCGCGACGACATCGTGGTCGGCATCGAGGCGGCTCAGCTCGGCGCCAGCAGCACGCCGGAAGTGCAGCGCTTCGCGGCGCTGCTGGCGGACAAGAGTCCCTTGACGGTGTGGCAGTACGCGTCGCAAAAGGATGCGGGCGGCGCGCTGGTGCAGGCGCCGCTGCGGCAGGTCGCGCTGTTCAAGAACGAGCTGCTGCGCATCGAGCCCTACACGACGCCGCTGCCCATCAAGGTGCCTGGCGCCAAGTAGGCGCTTCCTAGACGCCGCGGGCCCGGTCGGCCTTGAACTGCGCGCGGAACTGCGTGTAGGCGCCGGCATCGAGCGCCGCGCGGATCTCGCGCATCAGGTTTAGGTAGTAGTGCAGGTTGTGGATGGTCGTGAGCATCGGGCCCAGCATCTCGCCGCAGCGGTCGAGATGGTGCAGGTAGGCGCGGCTGAAGCCGTCGCGGCCGCCTTCGTTCCACGACACGCCTGAAGCGCCGGCGCAGGCATGGCAGCTGCAGCTCGCATCGATCGGCTGCGGGTCGCTCTTGTGGCGCGCATTGCGCATCTTGAGGTCGCCGAAGCGCGTGAACAGCGTGCCGTTGCGCGCATTGCGCGTCGGCATCACGCAGTCGAACATGTCGACGCCCTGTGCCACGCCCTCGACCAGGTCCTCCGGCGTGCCCACGCCCATCAGGTAGCGCGGCTTGTGCTCCGGCAGCCGGTGCGGCGTGTGCGCCATGATGCGCAGCATCTCGTCCTTGGGTTCGCCGACGCTCACGCCGCCGATCGCGTAGCCGGGAAAGTCCATCTCGACGAGCTGGGCCAGCGACTCTTCGCGCAGGTTCTCGTACATGCCGCCCTGCACGATGCCGAAGAGCACGTTGGGGTTCTCGAGCCGCGCGAACTCCGCCTGGCAGCGGCGCGCCCAGCGCAGGCTGAGCTCCATAGAACTGCGCGCCTCGGCCTCGGTCGTGAGGTGGCCTTGGGTGTCGTAGGGCGTGCACTCGTCGAACTGCATGACGATGTCGCTGTTGAGAATGGTCTGGATCTGCATCGAGACCTCCGGCGTGAGGAAGAGTTTGTCGCCGTTGACCGGCGACGCGAACTTCACGCCCTCCTCGCTGATCTTGCGCATCGCACCCAGCGACCAGACCTGGAAGCCGCCCGAGTCGGTGAGGATGGGCTTGTCCCATTTCTCGAACTGGTGGAGGCCGCCGAAGCTCGCCATCACGTCCAGGCCGGGACGCATCCAGAGATGGAAGGTGTTGCCGAGGATGATTTGGGCGCCCATCTCCTCGAGGCTGCGCGGCATCACGCCCTTGACGGTGCCGTAGGTGCCCACGGGCATGAAGATCGGCGTCTGCACCACGCCGTGGTTCAGCGAGAGCGTGCCGCGGCGCGCATGGCTCGCGGGGTCGGTGGCGAGGAGTTCGAAGTTCAGCATGGTTGTCTCGAAAGAAGCATCGCGTCGCCGTAGCTGAAGAAGCGGTAGCGCTCGCGGATCGCGTGGGCATAGAGCGCCATCACGCGCTCGTAGCCCGCGAAGGCGCTCACCAGCATCATGAGCGTGCTCTTTGGCAGGTGGAAGTTGGTGACCAGCAGGTCGACGTGTTCGAAGGCGAAGCCCGGCGTGATGAAGATGCGCGTGTCGCCCGCCGCTTCGCCGCTCTTGGCCCACGATTCGAGCGTGCGCACGGTGGTGGTTCCGACCGCGACGATGCGGCCGCCGCGCGCCCTGGTTTCGGCGACGGCGCGTTGCGTCGTCTCGGGCACCTCGTAGCGCTCTGCATGCATCGCGTGATCGGCGATGTTCTCGGTCTTCACCGGCTGAAAGGTGCCGGCGCCGACGTGCAGCGTGACGTTGACGCGCTGCACGCCGCGCGCCTCGAGCTCGGCCAGCAGCGCCTCGTCGAAGTGCAGCGCCGCGGTCGGCGCGGCGACCGCACCCGGCACGCGTGCGAACACGGTCTGGTAGCGGCGCTCGTCGTCCTGCGAGTCGGCGTGTTCGATGTACGGCGGCAAGGGCACGTGGCCGCAGCGGGCCATCAGCGCATAGGGGTCTTCACCGGCGGCGCTGTCGAAGCGGAAGCGGAACAGCGCGCCGTTCTCGTCGGGCCAGCGGCCGAGCAGCGTCGCCCGGAACTCGCCGGCCATCGCCAGCGCGGTGCCGGCCGGCGGCTTCTTGCTGACCTTCATGTGCGCGACGACTTCGTTGCCTTGCAGCACGCGCTCCACCAGCAGCTCGAGCTTGCCGCCGGTGGGTTTTTCGCCGAAGAGGCGCGCCTTGACGACGCGCGTGTCGTTGAAGACCAGCAGATCGCCGGCGCGCAACTGCGAGGGCAGGTCCTTGAAGATGCGGCCGATGGGTGGATCGACCGTGCCGTCGAGCAGTCTCGAGGCGCTGCGCTCGGCGGCGGGATGCTGGGCCACCAGTTCGGGCGGCAGGTCGAAATCGAAATCGGAAAGCGTGAAGGCGCGCATGGTGCTTGAGGGCCGGACGGGCCCGTGCCAAGGAGGCGGAGGAAGAGGCGGCGAAGAGCCGGGCAGAATTGTCCCATGCCCGCCGCCGCCAAGTCGTCTCCACCGGAAAAGCCCGCAGCAGCACCGGCGCCAGCGCCCGGCGCGGGCCTGAGCCCGGTGCAGCGCGCGCTGCGCAAGCTCGGGCTCCTGCGCGACATCGATTTCGCGCTGTACCTGCCGATGCGCTACGAGGACGAGACGCGCATCGTGCGGCTGGCCGACACGCGCGACGGCGACACGGCCCAGATCGAGGCCGTGGTGAAGGATTGCGAAGTCGTGTTCAGGCCGCGCCGTCAGCTGATCGTGACGGTGGACGACGGCAGCGACACCTGCCAGCTGCGCTTCTTCAACTTCTATCCCTCGCAGCAGAAGCAGCTCGCGGTCGGCGCGCGGGTGCGGGTGCGCGGTGAGGTGCGCGGCGGTTTCGTCGGGCGGCAGATGATGCATCCGACGGTCAAGGCCGCGGGCACGGAGCTGCCGCAGGCGTTGACGCCGGTGTACTCGACGATTGCGGGGCTGGCCCAGCCGGTGCTGCGGCGCGAAGTGCGCTCCGGCTTGGCGCGGGCAGTGCTCGACGAGACCGTTCCGCCGGCGCTCGCGCCGTCGGGCGCATGGGAACTGCGCCGGGCGTTGAGCTTTCTCCACTACCCGGCGCCCGACGTGGCGATGGCCACGCTGGAAGACCACAGCCACCCCGCCTGGCAGCGGCTCAAGGCCGACGAACTGCTGGCGCAGCAGCTCTCGCAACTGCAGGCGCGCCGGGCCCGCGCGGCGCAGCGCGCGCCGGTGCTTTCGGCGGCGGCTTCCGGTGACTCGCTGTACAAGGAACTGCTGGCCACGCTGCCCTTTGCATTGACCGGCGCACAGCATCGGGTCGGCGAGGAGATCACGCACGACCTCGCTCGCGACGTCCCGATGCACCGCCTGCTGCAGGGCGACGTGGGCTCCGGCAAGACCGTGGTGGCGGCGCTGGCCGCCGCGCGCTGCATCGATGCCGGCTACCAGTGCGCACTGATGGCGCCCACCGAGATCCTCGCGGCGCAGCACTTCGGCAAGCTGGTCGGCTGGCTCGACCCCTTGCTGGCCGAGCGCGGCCTGCGTGTCGCCTGGCTCACCGGCAGCCAGAAGAAGAAGGAGCGCGACGCGATGTCGGCCGCGGTCGAGAACGGCGAGGCCGCGCTCGTGATCGGCACGCATGCGGTGATCTCGGAGAAGGTGCGCTTCGACAAGCTCGCGCTGGCGATCATCGACGAGCAGCACCGCTTCGGCGTTGCGCAGCGCCTGGCCCTGCGCGGCAAGGCCGTCGGCGACCTCGAACCACACCTGCTGATGATGAGTGCCACCCCAATCCCGCGCACGCTCGCGATGAGCTACTACGCCGACCTCGACGTCTCCACGCTCGACGAGCTGCCGCCGGGCCGCACGCCGATCGTGACCAAGCTGGTGGCCGATCACCGCCGCGACGAGGTCATCGATCGCATCCGCGCCCAGCTTGCGCAAGGGCGGCAGGTCTACTGGGTCTGCCCGCTGATCGAAGAAAGCGAGGCGGTCGATTTGCGCAACGCGACTGAAACGCGTGACGAGCTGGCCGCCGCACTCGGCGCGCGGGTCAGCGTGGGGCTGCTGCACTCGCGCATGCCGACAGCCGAGAAGCAGGCGGTGATGGAGAGCTTCACGGCCAACCGGCTCCAGGTGCTGGTCAGCACCACGGTGATCGAGGTCGGCGTCGACGTACCCAATGCCTCGCTGATGGTGATCGAGCATGCCGAGCGCTTCGGGCTTTCGCAGCTGCATCAGCTGCGCGGGCGTGTCGGACGTGGCGCGGCCGCTTCGGCCTGCGTGCTGCTCTATGCGCCGAACGAAGGCGGCCGGGTCGGCGAGGCGGCGCGCGCGCGGCTCAAGGCGATGGCCGAAACCAGCGACGGCTTCGAGATCGCACGGCGCGACCTCGAGATCCGCGGGCCCGGCGAATTCCTCGGCGCGCGGCAGTCGGGCGCGCCGCTCCTGCGCTTTGCCGACCTGAGCACCGATGTGTTGCTGCTCGATTGGGCGCGGGCGCTGGCGCCGCGCATGCTCGACCGCCATCCGGAACTCGCAATCAAGCACGTCGACCGCTGGCTCGGCAGCAAGGCGGAGTACCTCAAAGCCTGAATTCGGCAGAGGTCGCAGCGTCTGCGCATAATTGACGCAGGCTATGACTCTCACCGAACTCAAATACATCGTTGCAGTCGCGCGTGAGCGGCATTTCGGCAAGGCGGCCGAGGCCTGCTACGTGTCGCAGCCCACCTTGTCGGTCGCGATCAAGAAGCTGGAAGACGAACTCGAGGTCAAGCTTTTCGAGCGCAGCGCGGGCGAGGTCACGGTCACGCCGCTGGGCGAGCAGATCGTGCAGCAGGCCCAGAGCGTGCTCGACCAGGCCGCGAGCATCAAGGAGATTGCCAAGCGCGGCAAGGACCCGCTGTCGGGGCCGCTCAACCTGGGCGTGATCTACACCATCGGCCCGTACCTGCTGCCCGACCTGGTGCGCCAGAACATCGCGCGCACCCCCCAGATGCCGCTGGTGCTGCAGGAGAACTTCACCGTCAAGCTGCTCGAGATGCTGCGCGCCGGCGAGATCGACTGCGCGATCATGGCCGAGCCCTTTCCCGACACCGGCCTGGCGATGGCAGCGCTCTACGACGAGCCCTTCATGGCGGCCGTGCCCGTCCATCATCCGCTGGCGGAGCGCGAATCCGTGAGCTCCGACGAGCTCAAGAAGGAGACCATGCTGCTGCTCGGCACCGGCCACTGTTTTCGCGACCACGTGCTCGAGGTCTGCCCCGAGTTCGCGCGCTTCTCAAGCAATGCCGAGGGCATCCGCAAGAGCTTCGAGGGCTCGTCGCTCGAAACCATCAAGCACATGGTGGCGGCCGGCATGGGCGTGACGCTGGTGCCGCGCCTGTCGGTGCCGAACGGTGCGCTCAAGTCCAAGGCCAAAGGCCGCGGCAAGGAGCCCGAGCAGATCGTGCGTTACCTCCCCGTGCGCGACGAGCAGGGCGGCGAGCCGACGCGCCGCGTGGTGCTGGCCTGGCGCCGCAGCTTCACGCGCTACGAGGCCATCGCGGCGCTGCGCAACGCGATCTACGCCTGCGAGCTGCCGGGCGTCAAACGACTCTCGTAGGACTTGCTGTCATCGGCCTGCGCGTTCGACCCCGGCCGAGGGCAATCGCTGCGATAGAGTTTGGCTGTTGTGAAGCCCGCCCTTGGCTTCTAAAGTTTCTGACCGCCAATCCAACCTTGAAGAAAGAACTCGCGCAATGGCCAAAGTCGTGAAGAAATCCAAGTCCCCGATCTCCGCTGCACCCTCGGCCTCCACTGGCAAAGTGCCCAAGAAGGGCGGCGCCGTGGTGGCCCTGGAGTCGGGCAGCCGCAATGCGCCGATCATCAACATCGGCATCGAGCGTCAGGACCGCGCCGCCATCGCCGAAGGCCTGAGCCGCGTGCTGGCCGACACCTACACGCTCTACCTCACCACGCACAATTTCCACTGGAACGTGACCGGCCCGCACTTCAACTCGCTGCATGCGATGTTCATGGCGCAGTACACGGAGCTCTGGGGTTCGACCGACGTCATTGCCGAGCGCATCCGCGCCCTGGGTCATTACGCGCCGGGCTCGTATGCCGAGTTCAGCAAGATCGCGACCGTGCCCGACGTGCCGAAAGATCCGCCGAAGGCGATGGAGATGGTGCGCATCCTGGTCAAGGGCCACGAGACCGTTTCGCGCATCGCGCGCGAGTTCATCCCGGTGGCCGAGGAGGCCGGCGACGACCCGACCGCCGACATGCTCACCGCGCGCTGCACGGTGCACGACCAGACGGCCTGGATGCTGCGTTCGCTGCTCGAGGACTGATCCGCCCCGATCAGAACTTGGCGCGCAGGGTCAGCTGCAGTTCGCGCGGCGGACCCGGAATGATCAGGTTGTCGACGCTGCCGTGGGCCGAGATGTAGTGCTTCTTGTCGAAGATGTTCTTCAGGTTCAGCGCCAACTCGTAGCGATCCGTCTTGTAGCTGCCCGCCAGGTCGGCCGTCATGTAGCCTGGCAGGGTCACCAGGTTGGTCAGGGAGGCGTAGCGCGCGGCCACGTAGTTCAGGCCGCCGCCCGCGCTGAAGCCATGGCCCAGGTCCTTCATGAGCCAGACGAAGGCCGAGTGCCGCGGCGTGAGCGGTGCGACCTTGCCCTGGACCGGGATGGGTGCACCGACCGGCAGTTGCAGTGAACTGACGGTGGCCACCGACTTGACCATCCGCCCGTCCAGGTAGGCATAGCCCGCGCTCACGTCCCAGCGCCCCGGCAGCTTGCCGGCGAGCGTGAGTTCCAGTCCGTTGGTGCGCTGCGTGCCCACGTTGATCTGCCGCGCCGGATTGGCCGGATCGCTGTTCTTGATGCCCGAGCGCTCCAGGTTGAAGGCCGCGGCCGTGAAGCTGAGCGCACCGTCCAGGAAGTCCAGCTTGGCGCCGATCTCCTTGTTGACCGTGATCTCGGGTGCGTTGTCCGCGTTGCTGGCCGAGAGCGCGAAGGTTTCCGCCGAGGGCTGGAAGGAGCGGCTGTACGACAGGTAGTAGGACTGCGCCTCGCCGGGCTGCCACACCAGGCCGGCGCGCGGGCTGAACTTCTTGTCGGTGCGCGTCAGGGGCGGGAGACTGCGCTCGAACGAGGTCTCCTGGTCGAACACGTCGTAGCGCCCGCCGACCAGCGCCTTCCATTGCGGCGCCAGCGTGATCTGGTTCTGCGCGTACAGCGCAGAGGTTTTGAAGGTGGAGTTGCTGGGAATCGCGCTCGTCGCCAGATAATTGGCGAGCGGGATGGGTGGCGGAACAGCGACAGGATTGAAGATGCTGACGCGCTGAAAACCGACGCCCGAGGACACGGAATAGGCGCGCTTGTCCTGCACGCCGAACTCCGTGCCGACGAGCCATTCCTGCTTGAAGCCGCCGATGTCGTTGCGCCACGTCAAGTCGGTCTGGTTGAACCAGCCGCTCTCGTCCCGATCGACGAAGCCGCGGGTGCGGCCCACGGTCAGGCGCACGGGGTCGGTGGTGCCGCTGGGCAGCGTGTTGTAGCGATCCAGGTGGTAGCTGGAGTAGCGCGTCGTGTTGCGCAGGTTCAGTTCATCGCTGAAACGATGGTTCAGCGTGCCGGTGAAAGACTGGACCTTGGAGGTGCTCGTGTCGTCGCGCTTGGCCAGGGCGGAGCCGTAGTAGGTGCCGATCGGCACGTCGACCGGCCGGCCGTTGAGCGCCGGGATGCCGAAATCCGTCAGTCGCTGGTCGTGGGCGTTGGTGTATTGCAGCAGCAGGTCGGTCTGCGGGCTGAACTTCATCGCGAGCGAGGGCGCGATGCTGTAGCGGTCGATGAACTGCTGGTCGCGGTAGCTGCCCGACTTCTCGCGGGCGACGTTGAGTCGGAACGCCATGTTCTCGCCGATGGGCGTGTTGAGGTCCGCGGTCGCGCGCTTGAAGTCGTGGCTTCCCAGGCCGAGCGACACCTCGCCGAAGGACTCTCCGAATACCGGCTTCTTCGTGACGCGGTTGATCAGGCCGCCCGACGACCCGCGGCCGTAGAGCACTGCGGCCGGCCCCTTGAGCACCTCGATGCGCTCGGTATCCGACAGGTCGCGGAAGTACAGCGCGTCGTCGCGCACACCATCCACGAACCAGTCGGCGATGGCGGTGAAGCCGCGGATGACCACTTGGTCGCGCTGGCCGTCGCCGCTGCTGAAGGAGACGCCCGGCGCATTGCGCAACGCATCCTGCATCGAGGTGACGCCTTGATCGCGCAGCAATTGCGCCGGCAGCACGTTGACGGCTTGCGGTATGTCGCGCAGCGGTGCGCTGCCCTTGGTGGCGGTGCTGCTGGCGGCCGGGGCGTACCCGGCGTCCTGCTCCGTGCTGACCGTGATTTCCTTCAGCGTGTTGTTCTGGGCCTGCGCCGTGCAATGCAGCAAGGCGAGCGCGGCAGCGGTCAGGGGCAGATGGCGCAGGCGTGGGCGCAGCGCGCGTGGGCGTAGAGACATGGATTTCCTTCAGGGCAAGAACCGGATCGCGAAGCGCCACGCGGCTCGCCATCGAAGCGATGACTAAACCGGATGTGCCCTGCCTGGAAATGTCTGGGTTGGGTGCCTTTTGCGCGGTCCTGGCGCTGGGCCGGGCTCGATGCAAAGGGTGATCGCGTCGCGCGAACCGCCGGATTCTAGTGTGGCAAACGAGGGCGTCTATTTGGCGTGACGCAAAATCGGCCCATGTCCGCATCCACTGCTGCCGCGCCGCGCGGCCGCCTCTCGCTCTACCTGGACCTGATCCGCTGGAATCGTCCCGCCGGTTGGCTGCTGCTGCTGTGGCCGTCGCTCGGCGCCCTGTGGTTTGCCGCCGGAGGCTGGCCGGGCTGGCACCTGCTCACCGTGTTCGTGCTGGGCACCATCCTCATGCGCAGCGCCGGCTGCTGCGTCAACGACGTGGCCGATCGCGATTTCGACCGCCATGTCAAGCGCACCGCCCAGCGGCCCGTCACCAGCGGAGCCATCTCGGTCAAGGAGGCGCTCGCCGTGGGGGCGGTGCTCGCGCTGGCCGCCTTTGCGCTGGTGCTCACGACCAACCGCGTCACCGTGCTGTGGTCGTTCGCGGCCTTGGCTGTGACCCTGATCTATCCGTATGCCAAGCGCTTCGTGTCGATTCCGCAGGCGGTGCTGGGCATCGCATTCAGCTTCGGCATCCCGATGGCCTTCGCGGCCGTGCAGTCCAGCGTGCCGGCTTTCGCGTGGTGGCTGCTGGCGGGCAACCTGTTCTGGGTGCTGGCCTACGACACCGAGTACGCGATGGTTGATCGCGACGACGACCTGAAGATCGGCATGAAGACCTCGGCCATCACCTTCGGCCGCTTCGATGTTGCGGCCGTGATGGCGAGCTACGCGATCTTTCTGGCGGTGTGGGCCGCGGCCGGCGCGAGCGAGGCCCTGGGCCCCGCCTTCTTCGCCGCCATTGGCATCGCGGCGGCGCAGGCGCTGTGGCATTGGCGGCTGATTCGCGACCGCACGCGTGACGGCTGCTTCAAGGCCTTCCGGCTCAACCACTGGCTGGGCTTCACCGTGTTTGCCGGTGTCGTGGCCGGCTACGCGCTGCGCTGAAGCCGCGCTGCCTCAATCGCGGCCGAATTCCTTGGCGAGTTCGCCGGCGCGCTGGTGTGCGGCGCGGATCGCGGCCTTGAACTTCGCCTTGACGTCCGCGCTCTCGAGCGAGCTGATCGCTGCATAGGTGGTGCCGCCCTTGGAGGTCACGCGCTCGCGCAGCACCGCGGGCGGCTCGCTCGCATTGCCGGCCAGGGCCGATGCGCCGCTGAAGGTGCCCACGGCGAGGCGATGCGCCTGCTCGGGCGAGAGGCCCAGCTCGACGCCGGCCTCCGTCATGGCCTCGATGAAATAGAAGACATAAGCGGGGCCCGAGCCCGAGACCGCGGTCACGGCATCGAGCGCGCCTTCGGCATCGACCCACAGCAGGTCGCCGGTGGCATCCAGCACCTGTTCGGCCAGCTTGCGGCCGGCGGCATCGACCGCCGGGCGCGCGAACAGGCCGGTCATGCCCTGGCCGACCAGGGCCGGCGTATTGGGCATGGCACGCACCACGCGCTCCGTGGCCAGCCAGCGCGCGATGCTGTCGGAGGGGATGCCCGCCGCGACGCTGAGATGCAGCGCCTCGCTCGCCAGAGCGCGGACCGGTCGCGCGGCCTCCGCAAAGCTCTGCGGCTTGACGGCCCAGACCACGACGGCGCAACGCGCGAGAGCGGCACCGGCCTCGGGTTGGGCGGTGATGCCGAAGTCGTGCAGGAGCCGTGCGCGGGCTTCGGCAAAAGGTTCGACCACTTCGAAGGTCTCTGCAGGGACATCCCGCTTGATGAGCCCGCCGATGATGGCGCTGGCCATGTTGCCGCCGCCGATGAATCCGATCGGCGGCAAAGGGGTCGGTTCCCGGCGGGGCAGGAAGGTGACTGCGATGTTCATGACTTGTTCCGTGACACTCAACGATGGCCCAGCGCTCTCGCGGCAGCGGCCGGACCGAAATTGTCGCCGCTCGCCAGTGCCCGGCAATGCAGAAGCAGGCAGTTTTTGAAAGCGCGCGCTCACATCTAAAAATAATCGCTGAGTGTTGTGCGGCGTCACGGATTGGCCGGTTGACAGTACTCGTAGGCCGTGCAACAATCGCGGGCTTCGCTTTTCAAAAGGCGAAGCTTCTGCCCAACGGAGGCGCATCAAAGTGGTTTTGATGCGCGGACGACGGGCCCAAGACTGACCGCAGAGCCTTCGCAGGGAAATCCTGGGGAGATGAGCGGTACAAGTTGGGAACTACTAGACATGATCCAAACTGAATCCCGGCTCGATGTGGCCGACAACACGGGCGCGAAATCCGTCCTGTGTATCAAGGTGCTCGGCGGCTCCAAGCGGCGTTATGCCAGCGTGGGCGACGTCATCAAGGTCAGCATCAAGGAAGCCGCTCCGCGTGGTCGCGTCAAGAAGGGCGAGATCTACAGCGCAGTGGTGGTCCGTACCGCCAAGGGCATCCGTCGCAGCGACGGTTCGCTCGTCAAGTTCGACGGCAATGCCGCCGTTCTGCTCAACGCCAAGCTGGAGCCCATCGGCACCCGCATCTTCGGACCGGTCACGCGCGAACTGCGCACCGAGAAGTTCATGAAGATCGTGTCGCTGGCCCCCGAAGTTCTGTAAGGACAACAACGCCATGAACAAGATTCGCAAAGGCGACCAGGTCATCGTGTTGGCCGGGCGCGACAAGGGCAAGCGCGGCACGGTGTCGCTGCGCAAGGACGACTCGCACCTGATCGTCGACGGCATCAATCTGGTCAAGAAGCACACCAAGCCGAACCCGCTCAAGGGCACGACCGGTGGCATCGTCGAGAAGGCCATGCCGATTCACCAATCCAACGTGGCGATCTTCAATGCCGCGACCGGCAAGGCCGATCGCGTGGGCATCAAGGTCACGGACGGCAAGCGCGTGCGCGTCTTCAAGTCCAGCGGCGACGAAATCAAGACCGCCTAAGGGGTACTTACATGGCACGTCTCCAACAACACTATCGCGAAAAAGTCGCGAAAGACCTGACCGAAAAGTTCGGCTACAAGTCGCCGATGCAGGTTCCGCGTCTGACCAAGATCACGCTCAACATGGGTGTGGGCGAAGCGGTCGCCGACAAGAAGGTCCTCGACAACGCCGTCGCCGACCTGACCAAGATCGCCGGCCAGAAGCCGGTCGTGACCAAGTCGAAGAAGGCGATCGCCGGCTTCAAGATTCGCGAGAACCAGCCGATCGGCTGCATGGTCACGCTGCGCGGCGTGCAGATGTATGAGTTCCTGGACCGTTTCGTGACCGTGGCCCTGCCGCGCGTGCGCGACTTCCGCGGCATTTCCGGCCGTGCGTTCGACGGCCGCGGCAACTACAACATCGGCGTGAAAGAGCAGATCATTTTCCCCGAGATCGAATACGACAAGGTCGATGCCCTGCGCGGTCTCAATATCAGCATCACGACGACGGCCAAGACCGACGAAGAGGCCAAGGCGCTTCTCGCGGGCTTCCGTTTCCCGTTCAAGAACTGAGGTGATTTGTGGCTAAAGTAGCTTTGATCGAGCGCGAACTCAAGCGCGACAAACTGGTCGCAAAGTACGCCGCCAAGCACGCGGAACTGAAGGCGATCGCCAACGACGCGAAGAAGAGCGACGAAGAGCGCGCAGCCGCCCGCCTGGGCCTGCAGAAGCTCCCGCGCAACGCCAACCCGACGCGCCAGCGCAACCGCTGCGAAATCACCGGCCGCCCGCGCGGCACCTTCCGCCAATTCGGTCTGGCCCGCGCCAAGATCCGTGAACTGGCTTTCGCTGGCGACATCCCCGGTGTCACCAAGGCCAGCTGGTAAGCCAGGCAGGAGCAAACAATATGAGCATGAGTGATCCCATTGCCGACCTGCTGACGCGTATCCGCAACGCGCAGATGGTGGCGAAGCCCACCGTGTCGGTCCCGTCTTCCAAGGTGAAGATCGCGATCGCACAGGTGCTGAAGGACGAGGGCTACATCGACGGCTTCCAGGTCAAGACCGAAGCCGGCAAGACCGAACTCGAAATTGCACTGAAGTACTACGCTGGCCGCCCGGTCATCGAGCGCATCGAGCGCGTGAGCCGTCCCGGCCTGCGCGTCTACAAGGCCAGCGCCGCAATTCCGCAAGTCCAGAACGGCCTCGGCGTTGCCATCGTCACGACCCCCAAGGGCGTGATGACCGACCGCAAGGCCCGCGCTACCGGTGTCGGTGGCGAAGTGCTGTGCTACGTCGCCTAAACGAGACATCGAGGAGAAACTGAAATGTCCCGAGTAGGAAAAATGCCGGTCGCCATCCCCGCAGGCGTGGATGTGTCGATCAAGGAAGACCAGATCAGCGTCAAGGGCACGGGCGGCACGCTCAACCTGGCGTTGAACGCGCTGGTCAATGTCGTCAGCAAGGACGGCAAGCTGAGCTTCGAACCCGCCAACGAATCGCGTGAAGCCAACGCGATGAGCGGCACGGTTCGCCAGCTGGTGAACAACATGGTGGTCGGTGTGACCAAGGGCTTCGAGAAGAAGCTGAGCCTGATCGGCGTGGGCTACAAGGCCCAGGCGCAGGGCGCCAAGCTGAACCTGCAAGTCGGTTACTCGCATCCGGTCAACATCGACATGCCGCAAGGCATCACGGTGGCGACGGCGACGCCGACCGAAATCGTGATCAAGGGCGCCGACCGCCAACGCGTCGGCCAAGTGGCCGCTGAGATCCGCGCGATTCGTCCGCCCGAGCCTTACAAGGGCAAGGGCATCCGCTATGCGGACGAGAAGATCGTGATCAAAGAGACCAAGAAGAAGTAAGGGGCAGCAAAATGATGTTGACCAAAAAAGCACAGCGTCTTCGCCGTTCGCGCCAGACCCGCATCCGCATTGCGACGCAAGGCGTGGCGCGCCTGACGGTGAACCGCACCAATCTGCACATCTACGCCACCGTCATCTCCGACGACGGCACCAAGGTGATTGCCACTGCATCGACGGCCGAAGCCGAAGTGCGTACCTCGCTGGGTGGTTCCGGCAAGGGCGGCAACGCCGCTGCGGCCACCGTGGTCGGCAAGCGCATCGCTGAAAAGGCGAAGGCCGCCGGCATCGAGAAGGTCGCTTTCGACCGCGCAGGTTTCGCCTACCACGGCCGCGTCAAGGCGCTGGCCGATGCGGCTCGCGAAGCCGGCCTGCAGTTCTAACCGGACACGAGATTCAAAATGGCAAAGATTCAGGCAAGAACGCAGAGCGAAGGCCCCGAAGACGGTCTGCGCGAGAAGATGATCGCGATCAACCGCGTCACCAAGGTGGTGAAGGGCGGTCGTATCCTCGGTTTCGCGGCACTCACCGTGGTGGGTGACGGCGACGGCCGCGTCGGCATGGGCAAGGGCAAGTCGAAGGAAGTGCCGGCCGCCGTGCAGAAGGCGATGGAAGAAGCGCGTCGCAACCTCGCGAAGATCTCGATCAAGAACGGCACGCTGCATCACCGCGTGACGGGCCATTGGGGCGCTGCCTCGGTGGTCATGATCCCGGCCCCGAAGGGTACCGGCATCATCGCCGGCGGCCCGATGCGCGCCGTGTTCGAAGTCATGGGCATCACCGACATCGTGGCCAAGAGCCATGGTTCCTCGAACCCCTACAACATGGTCCGTGCCACGCTGGACGGCCTGAAGAATTCGACGACGGCGTCCGAAGTCGCTGCCAAGCGCGGCCTGACCGTCGAACAACTCTTCGCCTGAACGGGAGTATCGACATGACGACGCAACAACAAACCCTCAAGGTGCAATTGGTCAAGAGCCCGATCGGCACCAAGGAATCGCATCGCGCCACCGTGCGTGGCCTCGGCCTGCGCAAGCTCAACAGCGTGAGCGAGCTGCAGGACACGCCCGCGGTGCGCGGCATGATCAACAAGATCAGTTATCTGGTCAAAGTGCTCTAAACAGAGTCGCTGAGAGAGACGTATATGGAACTCAATGGCATCAAGCCGGCTGACGGCTCCAAGCACGCCAAGCGCCGTGTTGGCCGCGGCATCGGCTCCGGCCTGGGCAAGACCGCGGGTCGCGGTCACAAGGGTCAGAAGTCGCGTGCGGGCGGTTTCCACAAGGTCGGCTTCGAAGGCGGCCAGATGCCGCTGCAGCGTCGCCTGCCCAAGCGCGGCTTCAAGTCGCAGCTGCTCAAGTACAACGCCGAAGTAACGCTGACCTCGCTCGAGAAGCTCGGCCTGGCCGAAGTCGACGTGCTGGCGCTCAAGCAAGCCGGCCTGGTCGGTCAGATCGCCAAGGTCGTCAAGGTCATCAAGTCGGGTGAACTCACCAAGGCCGTCAAGCTGACCGGCATCGGTGCGAGCGCCGGCGCCAAGGCTGCGATCGAAGCAGCCGGCGGCAGCGTGGCCTGATCGGACTGAAAGAAGTCTTCGTGGCAACCAACGCGGCAACGCTCGCAAAAACAGGCAAGTTCGGCGACCTGCGTCGCCGGCTCGTCTTTTTGCTGCTCGCGCTCGTGGTCTATCGCATCGGAGCTCACATTCCGGTGCCGGGCATCAACCCGGACCAACTCGCGCAGCTGTTCCAGGGCCAGCAGGGCGGCATCCTGAGCCTGTTCAACATGTTCTCGGGCGGGGCGCTGTCGCGCTTCACCGTGTTCGCGCTGGGCATCATGCCGTACATCTCCGCGTCGATCATCATGCAGTTGATGACCTACGTGGTGCCGACCTTCGAGCAATTGAAGAAGGAAGGCGAAGCCGGCCGGCGCAAGATCACCCAGTACACGCGCTACGGCACGCTGGGCCTGGCGCTGTTCCAGTCCTTCAGCATCGCGGTCGCTCTGGAATCGTCGGCAGGCCTCGTGATTTCGCCCGGCTTCGGCTTCCGCATCACGGCGATGGTCAGCCTCACGGCCGGCTCGATGTTCCTGATGTGGCTCGGCGAGCAGATCACCGAGCGCGGCCTCGGCAACGGGATTTCGATCCTGATCTTTGCGGGCATCGCGGCCGGCCTGCCGAGCGCGATCGGCGGATTGCTCGAACTGGTGCGCACCGGCGCCATGAACGTGATCGTCGCGCTGTTCATCGTCGCGGTGGTCATCCTGGTGACCTACTTCGTCGTGTTCGTCGAACGCGGTCAGCGCAAGATCCTCGTGAACTACGCGCGGCGCCAGGTCGGCAACAAGGTCTACGGCGGTCAGTCCTCGCACCTGCCGCTGAAGCTGAACATGGCCGGCGTGATCCCGCCGATCTTCGCGTCGTCGATCATTCTGCTGCCGACCACGGTCGTGGGCTGGTTCAGCACCGGCGAGAGCATGCGCTGGATCAAGGACATCGCGAGCGCGCTGACGCCGGGGCAGCCGATCTACGTGCTGCTCTATGCCACCGCGATCGTGTTCTTCTGCTTCTTCTACACGGCGCTCGTGTTCAACAGCCGCGAGACGGCCGACAACCTGAAGAAGAGCGGTGCGTTCATTCCAGGCATTCGCCCAGGTGACCAGACCGCGCGCTATATCGACAAGATCCTGGTTCGTCTGACGCTGGCCGGCGCGGTGTACATCACCTTCGTCTGCCTGCTGCCCGAGTTCCTGATCCTGAAATACAACGTGCCGTTCTATTTTGGCGGCACCTCTCTGCTGATCATCGTGGTTGTCACGATGGACTTCATGGCCCAAGTGCAGAACTACATGATGTCGCAGCAGTACGAATCGCTACTAAAGAAGGCCAATTTCAAGACTTCCTAGGCGATTGAGATGTCGAAGGACGATGTCATCCAGATGCAAGGCGAGGTTCAGGAGAACCTGCCGAATGCGACCTTCCGCGTGAAGCTGGAAAATGGACACATCGTGCTGGGGCATATTTCCGGAAAGATGCGGATGCACTACATCCGCATCCTTCCAGGTGACAAGGTCACCGTCGAGTTGACGCCCTATGACTTGAGCCGGGCGCGCATTGTGTTTCGGGCGAAATGAGTCGCCGGGTTGGACAGAGTTTTAGGAGAATGAAATGAGAGTTTCGGCTTCGGTCAAAACCATTTGCCGTAATTGCAAGATCATCCGCCGCAAGGGTGTGGTGCGCGTGATCTGTACCGACCCGCGCCACAAGCAGCGCCAGGGTTGATTGAAAGAGTATTAGAGGACGCACATGGCACGTATTGCTGGCATCAACATTCCGCCGCACAAGCACGCTGAGATCGGCCTGACCGCCATCTTCGGCATCGGTCGCACCCGCGCCCGCAAGATCTGCGAAGCGAGCGGCATCGAATATTCGAAGAAGATCAAGGATCTGACCGACGCCGATCTCGAGAAGATCCGCGACCAGATCGCGCTCTTCACCATCGAAGGTGACCTGCGTCGCGAAACGACGATGAACATCAAGCGCTTGATGGACATCGGCTGCTACCGCGGCTTCCGTCACCGTCGCGGCCTGCCGATGCGCGGCCAGCGCACGCGCACCAACGCCCGCACCCGCAAGGGTCCGCGCAAGGCCGCGCAGTCCCTGAAGAAATAAGGATAGATCAGCATGGCTAAAGCTCCTGCCAACAACGCAGCGCAACGCGTTCGCAAGAAGGTCCGCAAGAACGTGGCGGACGGCGTCGCGCACGTGCACGCCTCGTTCAACAACACGATCATCACGATCACCGATCGCCAGGGCAACGCTCTGTCGTGGGCGTCGTCGGGTGGCCAGGGCTTCAAGGGCTCGCGCAAGTCGACGCCGTTCGCTGCGCAGGTCGCTTCGGAAGTCGCCGGTCGCGCTGCGGTGGAACAAGGCATCAAGAACCTCGACGTCGAGATCAAGGGCCCGGGCCCGGGACGCGAATCGTCGGTGCGCGCGCTCGCCGCGCTCGGCATCCGCATCAACTCGATCGCCGATGTGACGCCGGTTCCGCACAACGGCTGCCGCCCGCAAAAGCGCCGTCGCATCTAAGGCGAGGACGCCCGGCGCAGTCAGCTTTCGAGCCGGCTGCGCGTTTTGTTTTTTCAACAAGCCCACCGCCATCGGCACGCCGCTGATGGCTCCCGCAGACAGCCTCTGCGGCAGATGACACAAAGGAAGATCAAGTGGCACGCTACCTCGGCCCCAAGGCCAAACTTTCCCGCCGCGAAGGCACCGACCTGTTCCTGAAGAGCGCCCGCCGTTCGATCCAGGACAAGGCCAAGTTCGACTCCAAGCCCGGCCAGCATGGCCGCACTTCTGGTCAGCGCACCTCCGACTTCGGTCTGCAGCTGCGCGAGAAGCAGAAGGTCAAGCGCATGTACGGCGTGCTCGAGAAGCAGTTCCGCCGCTACTTCGAGGAAGCCGATCGCCGCCGTGGCAACACCGGCGCCAACCTGCTGTTCATCCTCGAATCGCGCCTGGACAACGTGGTCTACCGCATGGGCTTCGGCTCCACGCGCGCCGAAGCGCGCCAGCTGGTCTCGCACAAGGCGATCACGGTGAACGGCCAGTCGGTCAACATCCCGTCGTACCTGGTCAAGACCGGCGACGTGATTGCCGTGCGCGACAAGTCGAAGAAGCAGACCCGCATCGCCGAAGCGCTGCAGCTCGCCCAGCAGGTCGGCATTCCGGCCTGGGTCGAAGTGAATGCCGACAAGGGCGAAGGCACCTTCAAGAAGGTGCCCGATCGCGACGAATTCGCGGCCGACATCAACGAATCGCTGATCGTCGAACTGTATTCGAGGTAACAGGCGAAAACGTGCCGCCATCCGGCGGCCCGGACTTTGATTTTTTGTTCCCTGCCGCGGACACCGCGGCCGGGCACTTCACCAGCCTTACCGGTGTAACGAGCCGGGGGTATTGAGAGGAAGTTCTGCATGCAAACCACCCTGCTGAAACCCAAGACCATCCAGGTCGAGCAACTTGCCGCCAACAAGGCCAAGGTCACGCTCGAGCCCTTCGAGCGCGGCTACGGCCACACGCTCGGCAACGCGCTGCGCCGCGTGCTGCTGTCGTCGATGGTCGGTTACTCCGCCACCGAAGTGACGATCGCCGGCGTGCTGCATGAGTACTCGTCGATCGACGGCGTGCAGGAAGACGTCGTCAACATCCTGCTGAACCTCAAGGGCGTGGTGTTCAAGCTCCACAACCGCGATGAAGTCACGCTGAGCCTGCGCAAGGACGGCGAAGGCGCGGTGACCGCGTCGGATATCCAGACGCCGCACGACGTCGAGATCATCAACCCCGACCACGTGATCGCCCACCTGTCGCAGGGCGGCAAGCTCGACATGCAGATCAAGGTCGAGAAGGGCCGCGGCTATGTGCCCGGCACGATGCGCCGCTACGCGGACGAGCCGACCAAGTCGATCGGCCGTATCGTGCTCGACGCTTCGTTCTCGCCGGTCAAGCGCGTGAGCTACACGGTCGAAAGCGCCCGCGTCGAGCAGCGTACCGACCTCGACAAGCTCCTGGTCGAGATCGAGACCAACGGCGCGATCACCGCCGAAGACGCGGTTCGCGCCTCGGCCAAGATCCTGGTTGAGCAACTGGCCGTGTTCGCGCAGCTCGAAGGCGGCGAACTCGCTGCGTTCGATGCACCCGCGCCGCGCAGCGCCCAGCAGTTCGATCCGATCCTGCTGCGCCCGGTCGACGAGCTCGAACTCACGGTGCGTTCGGCCAACTGCCTGAAGGCCGAAAACATCTACTACATCGGTGACCTGATCCAGCGCACCGAGAACGAGCTGCTCAAGACCCCGAACCTGGGTCGCAAGTCGCTCAACGAAATCAAGGAAGTGCTCGCCTCGCGCGGCCTGACCTTGGGCATGAAGCTCGAAAGCTGGCCACCGGCCGGCCTCGATAAGCGTTAAGAATCACCACACCTGTGTGTTGCACCGGGCAGTACCTGACACGGCTGCCTGTTTTTATAAAGTAAAGGAAAAGCACCATGCGTCACGGACACGGACTCCGCAAACTCAACCGCACCAGCTCGCACCGCCTCGCGATGCTGCAGAACATGATGAACTCGCTCATCGAGCATGAGGTCATCAAGACCACGGTCCCCAAGGCCAAGGAACTGCGCCGCGTCATCGAGCCGATGATCACCCTGGCCAAGAAGCCGACGGTCGCCAACAAGCGCCTGGCTTTCGATCGCCTGCGCGACCGCGACAGCGTGGTCAAGCTGTTCGGCGAACTCGGCCCGCGCTACCAGGCACGTCCGGGCGGCTACACGCGCATCCTGAAAATGGGTTTCCGCGTGGGCGACAACGCGCCGATGGCGCTGGTCGAACTGGTCGATCGTCCCGAAGTGACGGAAGCCCCTGCCGACGAGCAGGCCGGCGAAGAATAAGCTATAATTCCATCTTGCCGCGCGATGGAGCAGCCTGGTAGCTCGTTGGGCTCATAACCCAAAGGTCGCAAGTTCAAATCTTGCTCGCGCAACCAAATTTCCGGCAACCCAAAAGGTTGTTGCTGAAAAAGCAAAACGCCCACTTCGAGTGGGCGTTTTGCTTTCCGGCTGCTAAAGAAAAGACTGCGCGCCATCGGTTTTGGGATCTGCCCCAAGGGCGTTTCGCTCCCAGTTTTCTGTTAGTGCCAAATTACTCTTTTCGCCGTGAAACGAGTCTAAAACGCCCACGCCGTGTGACAAAGATCACGGATGCGTGCGCGTGACATGTGTAACATCTGGCCGATTCGAGAACAGTTGAAGGACGAGAAGTCTGTGAATTGCGCAAATAAGGGACTTTCATGATCGACCCTTCGATTTCGCGGAATCTGATTGAAAACGCAATGGGCGCTGTCGAGCAGGCGGTCGACTATATTTTCAATGACGAGCCTGCCGTTCCATTTCACCCGACGACCGATCTTCTTTCTCTCAGTCCGAGCGAGGAAGACCAGATTCGTCGCGGCGAACAGGCGAATTACCGCAGCCGTCCCACGACGTCGGCGCTCAGTTTTTGCCTGACTTCGGCTATTTCGCTGCTGGCGATTGCGCATTCATTGATCGATCAGCCCGCAGCCCTGTCGCCGGTCGAGCGGGAACAGCTGTGGAAAAAGCTGGCCGCGGAAACCAAGATTGCGGGGCGCGCTGCCTATCGCGCGGCGCTCATCCTCTCGGATCCGGGCGCCGAGGCAGCGACCCACGAGGAAGTACTCTGAGGCTGCGGGCGCGGTAGCCGCTGGGCTCAGTCGGGCAGCACCGCCGTGACCTCGATCTCCACCTTGGCGCGCGACTCCACCAGCGCTGCGACCTGCACGCAAGTCATCGCCGGGAAGTTCCGGCCCATCGTTTCGCGATAAACCGGCCCGAGCTCGCCCAGGCGCCGGTTGTATTCGTCGCGGTCGGTCACGTACCAGGTCATGCGCACCATGTGCTCGGGGCCGGCGCCGGCTTCGCGCAGGATGTCGGCGATGTTGCGCAGGGCCTGTCCTGTCTGCTCGATGAAATCGTCCGACACGAACTGCTGCTGCGCATTCCAGCCGACCTGGCCGCCGACGAACACCATCGTGCCGCGCGCGGCAACGCCGTTCGCATAGCCCTTCGGGGGTGCCCAGCCGGGCGGTTGCAAAAGTTTGATCATGGTGTGATTTGCCTCAGTTTGAATCGTTGGAGCTTGCCGGTCTCGGTGCGCGGCAGCGCAGCGACGAACTCGATCTCCCGTGGGTATTTGAAGGGCGCGATGGTGGCCTTGACGTGGTCCTGCAGCGCCTTGACCAGGGCAGCATCGCCGGTCTGGCCGGGCTTGAGCACGCAGAAGGCCTTGACGATCATTCCGCGTTCCTCGTCGGGCTTGCCGACCACGCCGCATTCGGCGACCGCCGGATGCTTCAGCAGCGCGTCTTCGACCTCCGGCCCGCCGACGTTGTAGCCGGCGGTGATGATCATGTCGTCGGCGCGCGACTGGTAGAAGAAGTAGCCGTCCTCGTCCTGCACGAAGGCGTCGCCGGGATAGTTCCAGCCCTTCTTCACATAGTCGGCCTGCCGCGGATCGTCGAGGTAGCGGCATCCGACCGGCCCGATGAGCGCCAGCCGGCCGACGGTGCCGCGCGGCACTTCATTGCCCTCATCGTCCACCACCTTGGCGGTGAATCCCGGCACGACCTTGCCGACCGCGCCGCGCCGAACCTGGTCGCCGGCGGCCGAAATGTAGATGTGGAACACCTCGGTGCCGCCGATGCCGTCCAGCATCTCGATGCCCGTGGCGTCCTTCCACAGCTGGCGGGTCGCGTCGGGCAGGGCCTCGCCCGCGCTCACGCTGATGCGCAGGCTCGGCACGCCGGAAGCCTTGGCGAAAGGCGCCATCTGCCTGTAGAAGGTGGGGGCCGTGTAGCAGATGGTGGCGCCGACCTCGCGGATCGCCTTGACCATCGTCTCCGGCGTGTAGGGGCCATCGTGGAAATACACGGATGCGCCGGCCCACATCGGGAAGACCAGCAAGCCGCCCAGGCCGAAGGTGAAGGCCAGCGGCGGCGAGCCCAGCACGATGTCGTCGCTGCGCGCCTGCAGCACGTGACGCGGCCAGGTCTCGCACATCGCGAGCACGTCGCGGTGGGTGGTCACGGGCGCCTTCGGCTTGCCGGTGGTGCCGGAGGTGAAGGCCAGCAGCGCAATGTCGTCGGCGGCTGTAGGGCAGGCCTTGAACACGCCGCTCTTGGCGTCAGCGCGCGCGCTCAGCGAATCGGCTGCATCCGGCTGGTTGAAGGCCACGAGGGTCTGCAGCACCGGATGCGCCTGCTGGGCGATCCGCAGCTCGTCGAGCAACTTGCCATCGCACAGCGCGACCACCGGCCGCGATTTCTCGATGATGTCGCCCAGCTCTTTCGCGCGCAGCAGCGGCATGGTGGCGACCGCGATCAGGCCGGCCTTGACCACGGCCAGCCAGGCCAGCGCCATAGCGATCGAATTGCCTCCGCGCAACAGCACGCGGTTGCCGGGCACCAGGCCCAGGTCTTCCACCAGCACCTGCGCGATGCGGTCGACCTCGGTCGCGGCCTCGGCGTAGCTCAGCGTGCGGGCCGGCGAGCGCAGCA
This sequence comes from Variovorax sp. CF079, assembly GCF_900101545.1. Taxonomy (GTDB): domain Bacteria; phylum Pseudomonadota; class Gammaproteobacteria; order Burkholderiales; family Burkholderiaceae_C; genus Variovorax. The sequence continues at coordinate 234,728 of NZ_FMZU01000006.1, forward strand.
TCGGCTTGTCCGCCAGGCCATTGGCGCTGGCCTTGTCGAACAGGACCTCGACCAGGTTGAGTTGGTCGGGCAACTGCAATTCGGGCCGGTCGTACCGGAACATGGGCAGTTGCTCCGCCGGCGGCAGACGGTCGTGAACGAAGCGATCGGTCTGCGCACTCATGCCTGGCTCCGCAAGACGGACTTGCCGATGATCAGTTGCTGCACCTCGGTCGCACCCTCGTAGATGCGCAGCGAACGGATGTCGCGGTAGAGGCTCTCGACCTTGGTGCCCACCTTCACACCGAGGCCGCCGTGCATCTGCAGCGCCATGTCGATCACGCGGCTCGCGTTCTCGGTCGCGCACATCTTGGCCATCGCCGCCGCGGCCGTGAGGTCGCCGACGGCGGGCCCGCCACGGGCTTCGCTGTCGTCTCGCATCCAGGCGGCGCGGTAGGTGAGCAGCGCCGCGCTGTCGATCAGCGCCGCCATCTCGCCGAGCTTGGCCTGCGTGAGCTGGAAGTCGGCCAGTGTCTGGCCGAACATGCGCCGGCGGCTCGCATGGTGGACCGCTTCGGCCAGCGCGCGCCGCGCCATGCCGAGCGCAGCGCCGGCGACCGAGGCGCGAAAGATGTCGAGCGTGCGCATCGCGAGCTTGAAGCCGCCATGCAGCTCGCCGAGCTGGGCCTCGCGCGGCACGACGCAGCCGTCGAAGCGCAGCGTGGCAAGCGGGTGCGGCGCCATCACTTCGATGTGTGCCGAGGTGTCGAGTCCGGCCGTCTTCGCATCGACGACGAAGGCCGTGATGCCGCGCGAGCCGGCGGCCGGATCGGTTTTCGCGAACACGCAGTAGAAGTCCGCGATGCCGCCATTGCTGATCCAGGTCTTCTCGCCCGTGAGCCGCCAGCCGTCCGAGATGGCGACAGCCTGCATCGCCATCGCGCCGACGTCCGAGCCCGCCTCGGGTTCGCTGAGCGCAAAGGCCGCGATCTTGTCGCCGCGCGCCACAGCGCCGAGGTAGTCGCGCTGCTGTGAGGCGCTGCCGGCCAGCGTGATGGCGCCGCTGCCGAGGCCCTGCATCGCAAAGGCGAAATCGGCCAGCGGCGAATGGAAGGCCAGCGTTTCGCGCAGCAGCACCAGCGCGCGCGAATCGAGGCGTTCCAGCGCGCCGCCCGAAGAAGCCGGCACGCAATAGCGCAGCCAGCCGCCCTGGCCGAGCCGCTTCACCCAGTCGCGGCACGCGGCGCGATCGTCGCGCTCGTCCACCGACTGGGCGGCTGCCCAGGGCAGCAGATCGCGCGCCAGCGCCCGATGCGCATCGTCGAAGAAGGGCAGCGCCAGGTGCGCCGTGGAAGGAGGTACGGGCGAAGCAGCCATTGCGTCAGTCTCCGCCGAACACCGGCTTGCGCTTGGCCGCAAAGGCTTCGAAGGCGCGCCTGAAGTCCTCGGTCTGCATGCAGATCGCCTGCGCCTGCGCCTCGGCCTCGATCGCCTGGTCGATGGTCATCGCCCATTCCTGCGACAGCATGGTCTTGGTCATGCCGTGCGCGAAGCTCGGGCCTTCGGCGAGCTCGCGCGCCACGGCGGTGGCGGCGCCGAGCAGCGCGCTGCTCTCGTGCAGCGCGTTGAAGAAGCCCCAGGCGTGGCCTTCCTGCGCCGTCATCGCGCGGCCGGTAAAGAGCAGCTCCGAGGCGCGGCCCTGTCCGATCACGCGCGGCAGCAGCGCGCAGGCACCCATGTCGGCGCCGGCCAGTCCGACGCGCGTGAAGAGGAATGCGGTGCGCGCTGCGGGCGTGCCGTATCGCAGGTCGCAGGCCAGCGCGATCATCGCGCCGGCGCCGGCACAGACCCCGTCGATCGCGCCGACGATGGGTTGCGGGCAATGGCGGATCGCCTTCACCAGGTCGCCCGTCATGCGCGTGAACTCGAGCAGTTCGGGCATGTGCATCTGCGTGAGCGGCCCGATGATCTCGTGCACGTCGCCGCCTGAACAGAAGTTGCCGCCCGCGCCCGTCACGACGATTGCCTTGACGTCGGTCGCGAAATTCAGCGCGCGAAACAGGTCGCGCAGCTCGGCGTAGGAGTCGAAAGTCAGCGGATTCTTGCGCTCCGGCCGGTTCAGCGTGACCGTGCCGATGCCGTCCTCGAAGGACCAGCTGAAATGCTCGGCCTCGTAGTCGGCCTTCGGCTCGAATTGCGCGCGCATGGGACTGCTTGCGCCGATGTAGTGCTTCATAGGGCCTCCGCCAATTGTTGATGTGAATGCTGCTTGACCTTGCCGAGCAGCTTGTGGAGCTGCGTGACCTCCTTCGCGTTCAGGCCCGCGAAGGCATCGACGATCCATGCCTCGTGTTGTTGCGCCATCTCGTTGAAGAGCTTGCGGCCACGCGTGGTGAGGCGCACGCGCCAGGCGCGGCGATCGCCCTCGACGTCGACGCGCTCGACCAGCCCCTCGGCCACCAGCTGGTCGGTGATGCCGGTGACGTTGCCGCCGGTCACCATCATGCGGCGCGACAGCTCGTTCATCTTCAGCCCGTCCGGCGAGCGTTCGAGTTGCGACATCAGGTCGAAGCGGGGCAGGGTGGTGGCGAACTGCTCGCGCAGCTCGTTGCGCACCTGCTTCTCGATAAGCTGGGTGCATGTCAGCAACCGCAGCCAGAGGCGCAGCTCGTCGGGGTGCTCGCTGTGGGCTCTTGCTTCGAGGTCCATGCTATTGATCCTCCTCGCTGTTGCGCGGCACGGCCGTCGCAGCCGCCGCGGCGGCCAGCTGTTGCTGCTTGGCGATCTCGCGGTACATCTGGTCGCGCCCGCTCAGGTATTGCTTGGGCCAGTCGACGTCGCGGCTTTGCAGCTTGGCCGTTTCGTGCAGGGTCCACGCCGGGTCGGCCAGGTGCGGCCGTGCGATCGCGCACAGGTCGGCGCGGCCCGCGGCGATGATGCTGTTGGCCTGGTCGGCTTCGGTGATGGCGCCGACCGCAATGGTCGAGATGCCGACCTCGTTGCGGATGCGGTCCGCAAAAGGCGTCTGGTACATGCGTCCGTACACCGGTTTCGCCGTGCGCGTGGTCTGGCCCGAAGAGACGTCGATGAAGTCGCAGCCCGCTTCCTTGAAGAGCCGCGCCACCACCACCGCGTCGGCATCGGTGTTGCCGCCGGGCGCCCAGTCATGGGCCGAGATGCGCACGCTCATTGGCCGTTCGGTGGGCCAGGCCGCGCGCATCGCGCGGAACACTTCCAGCGGATAGCGGCAGCGGTTCTCGAGGCTGCCGCCGTACTCGTCGGTGCGCAGGTTGGTCAGCGGGCTGATGAAGGAAGCCAGCAGGTAGCCGTGCGCGCAGTGCAGCTCGAGCCAGTCGAAGCCGGCTTCGGCCGCGCGACGCGTCGAGGCGACGAACTGGTCGCGCAAAGTGTTCATCTCTGCTCGCGTCATGGCGGCGGGCAATTGGTTCTGTTCGCCGTAGGCCAGCTCGCTGGCGGCGATCAGCGGCCAGTTGTCTTGCGGCAGCGGTTCGTCGATCTCTTCCCAGCCCAGCTGGGTCGAGCCCTTCGGCCCGCTGTGGCCCAGCTGCATGCCGATCTTCGCCGTGGTCTGCGTGTGCACGAAGTCGACGATGCGCCTGAAGGCGGCCGACTGCGCATCGTTGTAGAGACCCGTGCAGCCGGGCGTGATGCGGCCCTCGGGCGTCGGGCTGGTCATCTCGACGAACACCATCGCGGCGCCGCCGAGCGCGCGCGCGCCAAGGTGCACGAGCAGGAAATCCTGCGGCACGCCGTCGACCGCGCTGTAGGTCGCCATGGGCGAAACCAGAATGCGATTCTTGAGCGTGAGGCCGCGCACCGTGAGCGGCATCAGCATCGGAGGCAGCGGCTTGCCGCCCGCGAGCCACGCCTCGTAGCCGCCCAGCCATTGCGTGTCGCGCAGGCGCAGGTTCTCGTGGCTGATGCGCTGCGAGCGCGTCATGAGCGAGTAGGCGAACTGCTCGATCTCCATGCCGGTGTAGCGGTGCACGTTCTCGAACCATTCGGTCGAATTGCGCGCCGCGTTCTGGATCTTGAGCACCTCGACGCTGCGCCGCGCCTCATAGGCTTCGAGCACATGGTCGACGCTGCCGCCGCGCGCGAACTCATCGCTGAGGTCGATCGCATCCTCGAGCGCGAGCTTGGTACCCGAGCCGATCGAGAAGTGCGCCGTGTGCGCCGCGTCGCCCATCAGCACCACCGGCACGCTCTTGCCATTCACCTCGACGCGGTGCGTCCAGTGCTTGCAGACCACGCGCGGAAAGCGGATCCAGTTGGCCGAGCCGCGCAGATGCGTGGCGTTGCTGATCAGCTCGTGACCGCCGAGGTATTTGGCGAAGAGCTTTTCGCAGAAGGCGATCGCTTCGGGCTGCTCCATCTTGTCGAGGCCATGGGCCTGCCACACCGCTTCGGGCGTTTCGACGATGAAGGTCGAGGTCTTGTCGTCGAACTGGTAGGCGTGGGCCTGGAACCAGCCGTGCTCGGTCTTCTCGAAGGCGAAGGTGAAGGCATCGAAGGTCTGGTGTGTGCCGAGCCAGACGAAGCGGCACTGGCGCAGATCGATGTCGGGCTCGAAGACGTCCGCATAGCGCTGGCGAATGCGGCTGTTGAGGCCGTCGCTGGCGATCACCAGGTCGGCGCCGTACTGCGCGGCCAGGGCCTGGTCATCCGTGGCGTCGGTCTCGAACACCAGCTTGACGCCGAGCGCCAGGCAGCGCTCCTGCAGGATGTTCAAGAGGCGCTTGCGGCCGATGCCGCAGAAGCCGTGGCCGCCCGAGCGCACCTGGCGTCCCTTGAAGAACACCTGAATGTCGTCCCAGTGATGGAACTCACGGCCGATCAGCGCGGCCGTTTCGGGATCGGCGGCCGCGAGGTTGGCGAGCGTCTGGTCGCTCAGCACCACGCCCCAGCCAAAGGTGTCGAAGGGGCGGTTGCGTTCGATCACCGTGACCTCGAGCGCCGGCCGCCGGGCCTTCATCAGGAGCGCGAAGTAGAGGCCGGCCGGACCGCCGCCGATGCACAGCACGTGCTGCAGATCTGTTGCGAAGCTATTCATGGATCAATAGTTTAGGCCTAAACAATCTGTTGTCAACCCGGCAAGGGTTTTCGCCGAGGTCGGTTGACGAAGTTCGCCGCTGCTGGCAAAAATCAGCCATGTCAAGCCTGTTGCCGAAGATCGAGTCCCAGCTTTCCACGCTGCCGGTTCCCATCACGCTGCAATTGCCCGATGGGCGGAAGGTCGCAAAGCCAGGCTCACGCGTCACGCTCGCCTTCTCCGAATGGTCGGCGCTCGCCAAGCTCACCGCTCGGCAGATCGGTGCCATCGGCGAGGCCTACGTCGAGGGACGGGTCCAGATCGAAGGGAAGATGCGCGACCTGATCGATATCGCGGTCAGCCTGCTGCCCGGCAATCCGGCGGAAACCAACACCAACTGGTGGAGCCGGCTGCAGCGGCGCACCAAGTCGCGCGGCTCGCACTCGCTGGGCAAGGATGCGGCGCAGATCGAGTTCCACTACGATGTGTCGGACGACTTCTATGCGCTGTGGCTCGACCCGCGGCGCGTCTATTCGTGCGCCTATTTCCGAGACGCCGGGATGACGCTGGCGCAGGCCCAGGAGGCCAAGCTCGACCACATCTGCCGCAAGCTCATGCTGCAGCCGGGTGAGCGCTTCCTCGACATCGGCTCGGGCTGGGGTGCGCTCCTGCTGTGGGCGGCCGAGCACTACGGCGTCGATGCGACCGGCATCACGCTGTCGAAGAACCAGCATGCGCACGTGACGCGCATGATTGAGGAGAAGGGCCTGCAGGGCCGCGTACGAGTCGAACTGCTCGACTACCGAAAACTCGACAGCGACAAGCCCTTCGACAAGATCTCGTCGGTCGGCATGTTCGAACACGTCGGCAGCGTCAACATGCCGACTTACTTTCGCAAGATCCATTCATTGCTCAAGCCGGGCGGCCTGGTCATGAACCATGGCATCACTTCGGGCCAGCTCGACTACAAGCAGCTCGGAGCCGGCATGGGCGATTTCATCGAGAAATACATCTTCCCGGGCGGCGAACTGCTGCACGTCACGCATGTGCTGCGCGAGACGGTGTCCGCGGGCCTGGAGATGGTCGACACCGAAAACCTGCGGCCGCACTATGCGCGCACGCTCTGGGCCTGGTCGGACGCGCTCGAGTCCCGGCTCGACGAGGCGCGCGAGGTCCTGCAGCGCGCCGGCGGCCACCAGGGCGGCAATGCCGAGCGCATCCTGCGTGCCTACCGCCTGTATCTGGCCGGTTCGGCGATGTGCTTCGAGCAGGGCTGGATTTCGCTGCACCAGATGCTCGCCACCCGGCCCGACGGAAAGGTCGAGGGCGGCGCGCTGCGCGGCGCGCAATCGGTGTACCCTTTTGTCCGCGACTACATCTACAAATAACCGAGCGAGGCACCATGCTGTATCGATTCAAATCGCGGGCCAGCCCCCCCTTCGTGATGCTCGAAACCCACGCGCGTCAGTTGTTCGACATCATCGGCAAGGCGCCGGAGCGCAAGGGCATCGTGACGGTGGAGCAGATGCCGGCCGCCATCGCGGCGCTGGAGGCGGCCATGGCGCGTGAAGCCCACAACGCCCACAACAACGACGATTTCGCCGTCGAAGGCCATGACGAGGCGGCCGAGAAGCAGCACATCACGCTGCACCAGCGCGCCGTGCCCTTGCTGCACATGCTCAAGGCGTCGCTGGCCGACCGCAAGGACGTGATGTGGGAGGTGTGATCACCCCCCAGGCTTGCTCGCTTCGCGTAGAGCCTGTCCTGAGCCTGTCGAAGGGAGCCTGTCGAAGGGCCAACCCCCTCTCCGGGGGCGCCGCCTGCGGCCCGGCGAAGCCGGTTCCGCGGCGGCCCACGGTCCGGCGCGCTGCGCGCACCAATGGATCAGGAACGCCAGGGGCTTAGTCCACCTTGGCCCCGGAGGCCTTGACCACCTTCGCCCACTTGGCGTGTTCGCTGTCGATCATCTTGGCGAACTCGGCCGGCGAGTTGCCGCTCGGGATCGCGCCCTGGGCCAGCATCTTTTCCTTGATCGCCGCGGTGCCGAGCGACTTGGCCACTTCCTGCTGAATGCGGTTCACGATCTCGGGCGGGGTGCCGGCCGGGGCCAGCAGGCCGAACCATGAGCTGGCTTCGTAGCCCTTGAGCATGGGGCCGCCGGCCTCTTCGACCGTCGGCACGTCGGGCAAGGCCGGCGAGCGCTTCGAGCTGGTCACGGCCAGCGCCTTGAGCTTGCCGCCCTTGATCTGCTGCATCGACGAGGGCAGGTTGTCGAACATCACGTCGGCGTTGCCGCCCACCAGGTCCAGCAGCGCCGGGCCCGATCCGCGATAGGGGATGTGCGTCATGAAGCTGCCGGTCATGGTCTTGAAGAGCTCGCCCGCCAGGTGGATCGAGGTGCCGCTGCCGCTCGAAGCCATGTTGAGCTTGCCGGGATTCGCCTTCGTGTACTTCACGAAGTCGGCCACGCTGTTGATGTTGAGCGCGCGCGCCTTGTCGGCATTCATCTCCATCACGTTGGGCACCGCGGCCACCAGCGTGATCGGCGCGAAGTCCTTGATCGGGTCGTAGGGCAGCTTGGGGTACAGCGCGCGGTTGATGCCGTGCGTGCCCACCGTGCCCATCAGCAGCGTGTAGCCGTCGTTCGGCGCCTTGGCCACGATCTCGGCGCCCACGTTGCCGCCGGCGCCTGCGCGGTTGTCGACGATGAACTGCTGGCCGAAGGCCTTGGAGAGCTCCGGCGCCACGGCGCGCGCAAGGAGGTCGGTGGTACCGCCGGGCGCGAAGGGCACCACGATGCGCACCGGCTTGGTCGGCCAGCTGCCTTGGGCCGCCGCGGGCCCGGCAGCCAGCACCAGGGCGGCAATCGCGCCCAGCGCCAGTGCAGAGCGGCGGCGGGATTGGAACGAGAGGGTCATGCGTGTTTCCTGTTGATGCATGGCACCGAGTTTGACAGGCGAAGCGCCTCGTTCGTCGCGGGTGAAACCCCGTGTGCTCAGATCCCCTGCATGCGGGCCGCGAAGCGCTGCTCGCGAAACTTCTCGACCACGAAGTCGACGAACACGCGCGTCTTCGCCGGCAGCAGCTTCTTGCTCGGGTAGTAGAGCGAGATCGGCCCCGAGTCGGCATACCAGCCCGGCAGCACGCGCACCAGCTCGCCGCTTTGCAAGCCGTGCAGCGCGAAAGCCATCGGCAGCAACGCGATGCCCAGGCCCATCATCGCGGCGTGGGCGATCGCCTCGGGGTCGCTGAAGACCAGGCGCGGCTTTGCATCCGCCGCGCCTTCGTCGCCGGCCGCGTTGCGCAGCGTCCAGGCCCGCACCCGCCCGGTGGGTGAGGAGCGCCGCATGATGGCGTCGAAGGCGGCCAGGTCGGACGGGTGCTCCGGCACCGGCTTGCCGGCCATGTACGCGGGCGCCGCGACCGCCACGATGTGGATGCGCGCGAGCTCGCGCGCCACCACGCCGGGCGTCAGCTCGATGCCGCCGCCGATCGCGGCGTCGAAGCCCTCGCCGACCAGGTCGACCTGCCGGTTGTCGAAATGCCAGTCGGGCACGACCGCCGGGTAGCGCGCCAGGAACTCGCCGACCAGCGGCACCACGTACGTGCGCCCGAAGGCCTGGCCCATGCTGACCTTGAGCGTGCCGGCCGGCTGGCCCCCGGCTTCGGCGGCGCCTGCCATGGCGTCGGCCAGCGTGCCGAGCGCACCGCCGATCTGCAGCAGCAGCCGCTCGCCGCTCTCGGTCAGGGTCAGCTTGCGTGTGCTGCGCTGGAACAGGCGCACGCCCAGACCCGCTTCGAGGCGCGCGACGTTCTTGCTCACCGCGGCAGGCGTCAGGCCGAGTTGTCGGGCGCCGGCGGAGAAGCTGCCGGCCTCGGCGCTGCGGACGAAGGATTCGAGATGGCTCAGCGGCTGCATGGGTGCATTTTCAACCACGGGTTGAGATTGCTAGGGCAGTTTTACGGCTACCGGCAATGCAATGCAATCCCCAAACTACAGGCATTCCACAACCACTTCGAAAGCGCACCATGTCCCCAAGCACTTCTTCCAAGCCCGTTCTGGCCGGCAAGACGGCCTTCGTCACCGGCGGCTCGCGAGGCATCGGCGCCGCCATCGTGCGGCGTCTCGCCAAGGACGGCGCCGCCGTCGCCTTCAGCTATGCCAGCAACGAGGCTGCGGCCAAGGAACTTGCCGGCAGCATCGAAGCCGCGGGCGGGCGCGCGATCGCGCTGCGCGTCGACAGCGCCGATGCCGATGCGCTGCGCACGGCGATCGACGAAAGCGCGCGCACCTTCGGCCGGCTCGACATCCTGGTCAACAACGCCGGCGTTCTCAAGCTGGGCGCCGCCGACCAGATCTCGCTGGAAGACTTCGACCTCACGCTGAACGTCAACGTGCGCGCCGTCTTCGTCGCCATCCAGGCGGCGCTGCGCCACATGGGCGAGGGCGGCCGCATCATCAACATCGGCAGCACCAACGCCGAGCGCATGCCCTTCCCTGGCGGCGGCGTCTATGCGATGAGCAAGTCCGCACTCACCGGGCTCGTGCAAGGCTTCGCGCGCGACCTCGGCCCGCGCGGCATCACGATCAACAACGTGCAGCCCGGCCCGGTCGATACCGACATGAACCCCAAGGACGGCCCGATGGCCTCGGCCATGCATGGTTTCATGGCCATTCCGCGGCACGGCCGCGGCGAAGAGATCGCGGGCATGGTGGCCTACCTCTCGAGCCCGGAAGCGGCCTTCGTGACCGGCGCGGGCCTCAACATCGACGGTGGGTTTGCAGCCTGAGCGTCCGGGCCGGCCACCGACGCGATCAGCCGGTCGAGGGTGGCACTCAGGTGCTTCAGATCTTCGGCGCCGACGCCCGCGAACAGCTCGGCCTCGCGTTCCCACGCCTGCACGCGGACCGTCTCGAACAGCGCCTTGCCGGCGCTGCTCAGGTGGAGGCGGCTGCGGCGCAGGTCGGTCGGGTCTTCGTGGCGGTGCAGGCGCTTGTGGCGCTTCAGCCCCGCCAGCGCGCGGCTCACCGCCATCTTGTCGAGGCCGGTGAGCTCGCAAAGCTGCGTGGCCGTCAGGCCGGGCTGCGTGCCCAGCACCGCCATCGTGCGCCACTCGTTGAGCGTGAGCGCGTGCTGGCGCCCGACCCGCTGCTGGAAAGGCCGCGCCGTCAGGTTGACGACCCGGACCAGCTTGAAGAAGACCGAGTCCTCGAAGCCAGCCTCGGTGTTCATCCGCACAAGGCCCTGGCAGTTTGAACGATCCGCTCGGCGCCGACGCGCGATTGCGCTTCGAGCACCGGCGAATAGCCGACCGGGATGCGCGGCGCGCCCAGGCGTGCGACCCGGCAGCCGGTGGCCTCCGCCGCACTGGCCGCGATCTCGGCGCCGAAGCCGGCGGCCTGCACCGCCTCGTGCACGACCAGCAGGCGGCCCGTGCGTTCGCAGGAGGAGAGCACCGACTCGCGGTCCCAGGGCCACAGCGTGCGCAGGTCGAGCAGATCGACCTCGATGCCTTCGGCCGCCAGCGTGTCGCAGGCGGCGCCACACGCCTGCATCTGCCGGCTCCAGCTCACCAGCGTGAGCGCGTTGCCGCGGCGCAGCTGCGCCGCCTTGCCGAGCGGCACCACCCGCGTTTCGTCGACCTCGCCGCGCGAGGCCCACAGGTTCTTGTGCTCGATGTAGACCACCGGGTCGCCGCACTGCATCGCGGCGCGCAGCAGCGAATGGTTGTCCTGCGGCGTCGAAGGGCACACCACCACCACGCCCGGCAGGTGCGCGAACCAGGCTTCGAGCGACTGCGAATGCTGCGCCGCCGAGGCATCCCAGATGCCGCCCGGCATGCGCGCGACCATCGGCACACGGCCCTGGCCGCCGAACATGAAGCGGTTCTTGGCGGCCTGGTTCACCAGCTCGTCCATGCCGCACAGCGCGAAGTCGACCACGCGCATCTCGACCACCGGCCTGAGTCCTGCCAGCGCCATGCCGACGCCAGCGCCCATGATCGCGGCCTCGGAGATCGGCGTGTCGATCACGCGCTCGGCGCCGAAGCGCTGCTGCAGCCCCTTGTACTGGCCGAAGATGCCGCCGCGGCCGACGTCCTCGCCGAGCACGACCACGCGCGAATCGGCTTCCATTTCGCGCTGTACCGCGAGCGCGGCCGCTTCGGCATAGCTGAGTTCGTGCACAGTGCTGCCGGCGGCGCGGCCGCCCGCGATGTCGCTCGTCATGTCCATTGGCCCGCTCCGGTGGTCTGCACATCGGTGAAGGCGGCGCCGGGCTCGGGCCAGGGCGCGGCATCGGCGGCGGCGAGTGCGGCGGCGACTTCTGCCTCCGCCTCGTCCTCGATCGCATCGAGCAGAGCGGCGTCCATGCCGTCGGCGATCAGGCGGCCGCGCGCCCGCGCGACCGGGTCGGTCTCCAGCGCCGCAGCCAGCTCGGCCGGGTCGCGGTAGGCGGCGAGGTCGACCGACACATGGCCCTTCACGCGGTAGGTGAGCGCGTGCAGCAGCCGCGGCCCGCCGCCGGCGCGCACCTCGGCGACCAGCCTGCCCGCGGCCGCATGCACCGCGAACACGTCGTTGCCGTCGACCCGGGTGGCGGCGATGTCCATCGCCTCGGCGCGCGCGGAGGCGCCTTCGCCGGCGGTCATCGGGCCGCTGGCGGTGGTTGCGCTCCAGCGGTTGTCCTCGCAGACGAAGAGCACCGGCAGCCGGTACACGCGCGCCCAGTTCAGCGACTCGAGAAAGGGGCCGCGGTTGATCGCGCCGTCGCCGAAGAAGCAGACCGTGATCGCATCCTTCTTCTGCAGCTTCTGGGCATGCGCCGCGCCAACCGCGATCGGCAGCCCGGCCGCGACCACGCCGTTGGCGCCCAGCATGCCGACCGAGAAGTCGGCGATGTGCATCGAGCCGCCCTTGCCGCCGTTGAAGCCGCTGGCCTTGCCGAACAGCTCGCACATCATGCGCACGAGGTCGGCGCCCTTGGCCAGCGTGTGGCCGTGGCCGCGGTGAGTCGAGGTCAGGTAGTCGGCGGGGAGCAGATGGGCGCAGACGCCGGCTGGCACCGCCTCCTGGCCGGTCGACAGATGCAGCGGGCCGCGAACCTTGGCGACGCCGGCGGCTTCCTGGCCGTAGGCGCTCACGCCACCCTGGCTGGCCGCCTCGGCGGCATTCTCGAAGGCGCGGATGCGCAGCATCGTGCGGTAGAGCGCGCGCCGCGCGGGCTCGGGAATCGGCAAATCCATATCGGCTCCAGCGCAGCACACATCTGCGCTTTGCCGAAAATCGTATCGGGCGTGACCAATGCGCGTGAGCGGGCTAACCCGGCCGCGAGGCCGACCTTCATTCAGGCGCGTTCTGCTGCCAGCTCTTGAGACGGCGATAGAGCGTGCCGCGCGACACCCGCAGTTGGCGCGCGGCATGCGAGATGTTGCCGTAGTGCGTAGCCAGGGTCTCCTCGATCAGCTTGCGGCTGTGGCCGCGCAGCGTGCCGTCGCTGGCGGGCGGCTGGGTCGGCGCGACCGGCTGTACCTCGTCGAGTGGCGTCGAGTCGTTGGGCGCTTCGGCCGGCACGTTCACCGCATGCCGGAAATCGACCCCGTCGTGCGCCTGCAGCCGGGCCTGCAGCCAGACGCCGAGCCCGCTTGCGAGCCGCACCGGCTGCGCGGCCTCGTGGCGGGTCATGCGCAGCAGGCCCTCGAGGTCGAGGCCGAACAACTGCTCGGCATCGCAGGCCCCAGACTCTGGCAGCCGGCCGATCAGCCGCATGCCGGCCGTGTTGAGCCAGGCCACGGTGCCATCGGGCGCGATGCCGGCCAGGGCCTCGAGCGGCGTGCCCAGCAGCGCCGGGCTGGCCTGGAAGCGCAGCACCAGCCGGTCCTGCGACTGCGCCTGCAGCAGGCGGTTCTCGATCGTCGTCGCGTAGAGCGCGACCATCGACGCGGCATCGAAGCCGAAGCGCCGCGCCTCGACCGAGATGTCGAGCACCGCGGCCAGCCGGCCGTGCACGTCGCGGATCGGTGCCGCCGCGCACTGCATCTCGCGCAGGTACTCGAAGTAGTGCTCGGCGCCCTGCACCGTGCAGGCCTGGCCGGTGGTCGCCACGATGCCCGGCGCCGTGGTGCCGACCACGCTCTCGGCGATGTTGACGCCCAGGCGAGCGGTCTTCTGCAGGATCGGCTGCTGCGCCGCGGCCGGATGGTGCGTGACGTGCATGATCACGCCCTGCGCATCGGTCAGCAGCACGCGGCAGTCGGTGCCGGCGAGCGAGCTCTCCATGCTCGCCAGCTCGTGGCGCGCGGCCTCGAGCAGCTCGCGGTTGCGGCCCAGCGTGCCGTGCAGGCGGCTCGGCGTGACGGCGTCGAAGGCGATGACGCGGCGCGTGTTCGCATGGGCGCGCGTGCAGCGCATCCACGACTGGAGCACCGCCTCGCCGACCAGGCCGGAAGGGCGCACGCCTTCCTCGAAGAACTGCTGCCGGGCCAGCGCCACGCGCTCGGCGCGCGTATTGGCGAAGGGGGACAGGGGCATGGCCGTCTCCTGTGATCGAGGAGGCTGAATTTGTTCCGCAATGGAACAGTCGAGGTCTAGGGAAATCCCGAGGGTGAACAAAGCGTGCGCGCGCACCATTCTTCGATACACAACGACCGGAGACGCACGATGAACAAGACCCACGCCGCGCTCGCGCTCGGCGCGCTGCTGTGCCTGGCCGCAGCACCCGCCGCGGCCCAGACCAAGGGCTCCGCCGAGCACATCAAGGCCGTCACGCAGCGCGTGGACGGCAACTTCATCCGCAGCAACGCCGCGAAGACGGCCGACTGGCCCAGCCATGGCCTCGACTACGCGGAAACGCGCTTCAGCAAGCTCGACCAGATCAACGCCGGCAACGTGAAGGAGCTCGGCCTCGCCTGGTCCTACAACCTCGAATCCACGCGCGGCGTGGAGGCCACGCCGCTGGTGGTCGACGGCATCATGTACGTCAGCGCCTCCTGGAGCGTGGTGCACGCCATCGACGTGCGCACCGGCAAGAAGATCTGGAGCTTCGATCCGAAGGTGGACAAGTCCAAGGGCTTCAAGGGCTGCTGCGACGTGGTCAACCGCGGCGTCGCGCTCTACCAGGGCAAGGTGTTCGTGGGGGCCTACGACGGGCGCCTGATCGCGCTCGATGCCGCCACCGGCCAGCCGGTCTGGGAGAAGGACACCATCGTCGACCGTTCGAAGTCCTACACCATCACCGGCGCGCCGCGCGTCTTCAAGGGCAAGGTGGTCATCGGCAACGGCGGCGCCGAGTACGGCGTGCGCGGCTACATCACGGCCTACGACGCGGCCACCGGCGAGCAGAAGTGGCGCTGGTTCACCGTGCCGGGCGACCCGTCCAAGCCCTTCGAGGACGCCTCGATGGCCAAGGCCGCCAAGACCTGGGACCCTTCGGCCAAATACTGGGAGGCGGGCGGCGGCGGCACCGCCTGGGACACGCTCGCCTTCGACCCCGAGCTCAACCTCATGTACGTGGGCACCGGCAACGGCTCGCCATGGGCGCGCAGCAAGCGCAGCCCCAAGGGCGGCGACAACCTCTACTTGGCCTCGATCGTCGCGCTCAACCCCGACACCGGCAAATACGTCTGGCACTACCAGCAGACGCCAGGCGACAACTGGGACTACACCTCGACCCAACCGATGATCCTGGCCGACCTGAAGATCGACGGCAAGCCGCGCAAGGTGATCCTGCATGCGCCGAAGAACGGCTTCTTCTTCGTCATCGACCGCAGCAACGGCAAGTTCATCTCGGCCAAGAATTTCGTCGAGGTGAACTGGGCCACCGGCTACGACAAGAAAGGCCGGCCGATCGAGGTGGCCGCCGCGCGCCAGAACGAGAAGCCCGGCGACAGCATCCCCGGCCCCTTCGGCGCGCACAACTGGCATTCGATGTCCTTCAATCCGCAGACCGGCCTGGTCTACCTGCCGGCGCAGAACATCCCGCTGAGCCTGATGGACGACAAGGCCTGGAAGTTCAACGAGAACATGCCGGCCCGGCCGCATGCAGCGCTCGGCTGGAACACCGCCATGTTCATCAATGCCGAGCCGCCCAAGAGCAAGCCCATGGGCCGCCTCGTCGCGTGGGACCCGGTGGCGCAGAAGGAAGCCTGGGGCGTCGAGCATGTCTCGCCCTGGAACGGCGGCACGCTGACCACGGCCGGCAACCTGGTGTTCCAGGGCACGGCCGACGGGCGCTTCGCGGCCTACAACGCCAAGACCGGCGAGAAGCTGTGGGAGACCGCCACCGGCACCGGCGTGGTCGCGGCGCCCGCCACCTACATGGTCGACGGCAAGCAGTACGTCTCGATCGCGGTCGGCTGGGGCGGGGTCTACGGCCTGGCCGCGCGCGCCACCGAGCGCCAGGGGCCGGGCACGGTCTACACCTTCGTGGTCGGCGCCAATGCGCCCAAGCCGGAGTTCGTGCAGTACCGCATGGACAAGCTGCTGCAGGGCGTGAAGTACGACCCGGCCAAGGTGCCCGACGGCACGCTGCTCTACGTGAGCAACTGCGTCTTCTGCCACGGCGTGCCGGGCGTGGACCGCGGCGGCAACATCCCCAACCTGGGCTACATGAACCCGAGCTACATCGAGAACCTTGACAAGTTCGTCTACAAGGGCCCGGCCGTCGAGCGCGGCATGCCCGACTTCAGCGGCAAGCTGAGCGCCGAAGACGTGGAGAAGATCAAGGCCTTCATCCAGGGCACGGCGGACGCGATCCGGCCCAAGTAGGACAAGGCCGGTAGTCCATTTGCCCGCAGGGATTCCCCGGATGGCCGCCGTCCGGCGCGGTGGACATAGTTCGTCCCTCGAACTAATTCGGAGACCCTGCACATGAAGCTCGACCGCACCCTGACCGCCCTGGCTCTCGCCCTGTCCGCTTTCGGCGCCTCTGCGCAAACGGTGGTCGGCGTGAGTTGGTCCAATTTCCAGGAGGAGCGCTGGAAGACCGACGAGGCCGCGATCAAGGCGCAGTTGGAGAAGCTGGGCGCCAAGTACATCAGCGCCGACGCCGGCGGTTCGCCCGAGAAGCAGCTCGGCGACATCGAAGGCCTGATGTCCAAGGGCGCCAAGGCGCTGATCGTGCTCGCGATGGACAAGGACGCCATCCTGCCGGCGGTCAACAAGGCCACCCGGCAGAAGGTGCCGGTGGTGGCCTACGACCGGCTGATCGAAGCGCCCGGCGTCTTCTACATCACCTTCGACAACGTCGAGGTCGGCCGCATGCAGGCGCGCGCCGTCTACAAGGTGCAGCCCAAGGGCAACTACGTGTTCATCAAGGGCTCGCCCACCGATCCCAACGCCAACTTCCTGCGCGCCGGCCAGCAGGAGATCGTCGCCGAGGCCGTGAAGAAGGGCGACATCAAGATCGTCGGCGACGAATACACCGATGGCTGGAAGCCCGAAGTCGCGCAGAAGAACATGGAGCAGATCCTCACCAAGGTCAGCAACAAGGTCGATGCGGTGGTGGCGGCCAACGACGGCACCGCCGGCGGCGCGGTGGCGGCGCTCACGGCCAAGGGCATTCGCGGCATTCCGGTATCGGGCCAGGACGCCGACTTCGCGGCGCTCAACCGCGTCGCGCTCGGCACCCAGACCGTGACGGTGTGGAAGGACTCGCGCGAGCTCGGCCGCGAGGCCGCCTCCGCCGCGATCGCCCTGACCCAGGGCAAGACGCCGGAGAAGGCCGCCAACTGGAGCGGCGGCGAGAAGAAGGTCGCGATCTCGTCGCGCCTCCTCACGCCGGTGCCGATCACGCGCGACAACCTCGACGTGGTGGTCAAGGAAGGCTGGATCAAGAAGGCCGAGCTCTGCAAGGGCGTGTCTGGCGACAAAGCCCCGGCCGCCTGCAAATAGGGCTATGAGTCAGTCCCCGGGGCTGTGGCGCAGGAGCGGCATCGACCTGCGCCTGCTCCTGATGAGCGTGCTGCTGGTGGTGATGGCCATCGTCTTCCACGTGCTCTCGGGCGGCGTCTTCCTGTCGCCCGAGAACCTCTACAACATCGCGCAGCAGACCGCCGTGGTGGGCATCGTCGCGACCGTGATGGTGCTGGTCATCGTCGCGCGCCACATCGATCTCTCGGTCGGCTCGGTGATGGGCTTCGTCGGCGTGCTGGTCGCCTACCTGCAGTACACGTCGGGCTGGTCCTGGCCGGCGGCCTGCCTCGCGGGCCTGGCGGTCGCGCTCCTGGTCTCGCTCTACCAGGGCGGGCTCACCGCGATGCTGGGCGTGCCTTCCTTCGTGGTCACCTTGGGCGGCCTCATGTCCTTCCGCGGCGCCGCCTTCCTGGTGGCCGACGGCAAGACGCAGCCGGTCAACGACGAGTTCTTCCAGCGCCTGGGCGGCGGCTACGACGGCGGCATCGGCACCACGGCCACCTGGGTGCTGGCTGCGGTCGTGGGCGTGGTGCTGTTCGCGCGCAAGCTGCAGCAGCGGCGCGCGCGCCAGCGCCACGAGATGCCCGTCGAGCCGCTGTGGCTGGACCTGCTGCTCACGGCCGTGCCGGTGGCCGTCGTGTTCGCCTTCGCCGCAACGATGAACAGCTACCAGATCTCGTCGAAGACCGAGCCGCAGGGCATCCCGATCCCGGTGCTGATCTGGGCCGTGGTCGCGGTCGTGCTGTCCTTCATCGTGCATCGCACGCGCTTCGGGCGCTACGTGTTCGCGATGGGCGGCAACCCGGACGCGGCCGCGCTGGTCGGCATCCCGGTCAAGCGCGTGACGATGCTGCTGTTCGCCCTGCTCGCGGTGCTGGTGACGGTGGCCGCGATCGTCTCCATCGCGCGGCTCAACGCCGGCACCAATTCGCTCGGCAGCGGCATGGAGCTCTACGTGATCGCGGCGGCCGTCATCGGTGGCGCTGCGCTCGCCGGCGGCAGCGGCTCGATCTTCGGCTCGGTGCTGGGCGCGCTGATCATGCAGTCGCTCGACAGCGGCATGCTGCTGCTGGACGTGCAGATCGGCAAGCGTATGGTGATCATCGGGCAGGTGCTGATCGTCGCGGTCGTCTTCGACGTGCTCTACCGCAAATACTTTGGAGAGCGTTGATGAGCGCCGCGACACAACCCCTGGTCGAGCTGCGCGACATCCACAAGGCCTTCGGCGGCGTTAAAGCGGTGGACGGCGTCAGCGTCAACCTCTATGCCGGCGAGGTGGTCGCGCTCCTGGGCCACAACGGCGCCGGCAAGTCCACGCTGATGAAGATGCTCGCCGGCGCCTACCCGGTCGACTCGGGCGAAACGCTGATCGCAGGCGAGCAGGTCCACATCCGCACGCCTTCGGAGGCCCAGGCGCAGGGCATCGAGACCATCTACCAGACGCTCGCGCTGGCCGACAACCTCGACTCGGTCTCCAACCTCTTCCTCGGCCGCGAGAAGCTCACGCCCTGGCGCACGCTGGACGACCACTTCATGGAGAACCAGGCGCGCAAGGTGTTCCAGCGCCTGAACAAGAACTTCACCAACATCCGCGTGCCGGTGCGGCGCCTGTCGGGCGGCCAGCGGCAGGTGGTCGCGATCTCGCGGGCCCTGTACTTCAACGCCCGTATCCTGATCATGGACGAACCCTGCGCCGCGCTGGGCCCGGAAGAAACCGCGATGGTCGGCAGGCTGGTGAAGCAGCTCAAGGCCGACGGCGTGGGCATCTTCCTGATCACCCACGACATGCCCGATGTGTTCGGCTTGAGCGACAGGCTGGCCGTGATGAAGAACGGCCGCCTGGTCGGCACCTACCGCACGGCCGACGTGACCGAGGACGAGGTGCTGGGAATGATCATTGCGGGCAAGCGGCCAGAAGGCAAGGTGCAGGCCGAACACGCCGGATGAGCGTCGCACCGGGCCGCCCCAAGCAAGCTCGCACCGCAGTGCGAAGCACGAAGGTTACTTGATGACCACGATAGGCGACCAGCAGCTGGTCAGGCGCATCAACCGCAGCGTGCTGCTGCGCCTCCTGCGCGCCAAGCCAGGGCTGTCGCGTGCGCGGCTGGCGGCCGAGAGCGGGCTCACCAAGTCCACTGTGAGCCTGCTCGTGCGCGAGCTGCTCGAGGATGGCTGGCTGCGCGAGGCTGGCGCGGCCGTCGCCGACGGACTGGGGCGGCCCTCGATCCCCCTGCAGATCCACGCCGGCGTGCGGGCTTTGGTCGGTGTCGAGATCGCGGTCGAGACCTTGCGTGTGGTGTGCGTCTCGCTTCTGGGCGAACTGCTCCATTCGGAAGCCTGGCCCTTGCACGAGCATGCGCCGCGCGCGGTATGCCGGCAGGTCGCGCGCATGGTGGCCGCCGCACACCGGCACCTGAGCGCCGCGGGGCTTCAGCCCTCGGGCATCGGCGTCGGCGTGCCCGGCGCGGTGGACGATGCGACCGGCCAGGTGCGCTTCGCCCCCAACCTCGGGTGGCGGGAGGTCAGCTTGCTGCCGGGCCTGGTCGAGGCGCTGGCGCAGGAGGGCATCGCGGATGTGCCGGTCCAGCTGCAGAACGATGCCGACGCGGCGGCGCTGGGCGAGTACGAGTTCGCGGGCGGCGAGGGCGAGGACCCGCTGGTCTTCGTGAGCTGCGATGTGGGTGTGGGCGCCGGCGTGGTGCTCAACGACCGCCTCTTCACCGGCGCGCACGGCATGGCGGGCGAGATCGGCCACACCATCCTGCAGGTGGAGGGGCCGCTGTGCTCCTGCGGCCGGCGCGGCTGCGCCGAGGCCTTCCTCGGCTCGCGCGTGCTGGGCAGGGGCGCCGACGCCGCGCGGCGCGGCGCGGCCTTCCTGGGCGTGCTGCTCCAGAACCTCTGGGTCACCTTCGAGCCGCGCGCGATCGTGGTTGGCGGCCAGTCATGCCAGGCGAATCCGCAACTGCTGGACGGGGCGATCGAGGTGGTGCGGCGCTATGCCGAGAGTGCCGGCATGCCGCCACCGGTGGTGCGCGGGGCGCGCCATGGGGAATGGGCGCCGGCGGTTGGGGCGGCAGCACTCGCCTTGCACGAGTACCTGCGGCCGCTCCATCCGGATTCGAAGGCACGGCGCGAGCGCGCCGTGCGAGGGAATCAATTTCAGTCGGCGTAGACGCCGGCAGCCTTGATGATCGGGCTCCACTTGGCGATTTCGGCGGCGACGAACTTCTTGTGCTCGCCCGGCTCGACGCGGCTGTCGGCGGTCACCACGGCGCCCAGGCCTTCCTGCTTCTTGATGAAGTCCGGATCCTTCAGCGCGACCTTGAGCGCATCGTTGAGCTTCTTGGTCACCGCGGCCGGCGTGCCCTTGGGCGCGTAGAGGCCGTGCCAGATCGTGATCTGGAAGTCCTTCAGCCCCGATTCCTGCAGCGTCGGCAGGTCCTTGAGCAGCGGCGTCGTCAGGCGCTTCGAGGTGGTCACGGCGTAGGCCTTGACCTTCTTGGCTTCGATCTGCGGCGAGGTGTTGGTGGTCTGGTCGCACAAGAGGTCGATCTGGCCGCCGATCAGGTCGGTGATCGCGGGCGCCGTGCCCTTGTAGGGCACCGGCGTCATTTCGGTCTTGGTCGCGCTCTGGAAGAGCAGGCCGCACAGGTGCGAGGCCGAGCCCACGCCCGCGTTGCCGAGGTTGATCTTGCCCTTGTTCTCCGCAATCCAGGCGGTGAGCTCCTTGTAGTTGTTCGCCTTCATGCTGGGCTTGGCGATCAGCGTCATCGGCACGTCGTTGACGATGCCCAGGTATTCGAAGTCGCTCTCCACCTTGAAGGGCACGTTGCGCACCAGGGTCGGGACGGTCGCCATGCCGATGTGGTTCAAAAGCAGCGTGTAGCCGTCCGGATTGGCGCGCGCCACCTTGGCGGCACCGATCGAGCTGCCGGCGCCGGGCACGTTGTCGACCACGATGCTGACGCCGCCCAGGGGCTTGCGCAGCGCCTCGGCCAGGTCGCGCGCGACGCGGTCGGTCGGGCCACCGGCGGAGAAGGGCACCACGATGCTGATGGGCTTGCTGCCCGGGAAATCCTGGGCGTGGACGCCGACGACCGCGGCGGCAATGGCCGTGAAGGCTAGCAGTTTTTTCATGGTCATTCCGTGTTCAATCCGAGTTCAAGGGCCGCGATCTTATCGGGTGCGGATGGCCGGACGAATACCGGATTGCCCTTAAGGGATACCGCCGTCCACCTGTTTACAGGCAGCCGCCGTGGTTATCGTGGTCCCTGGAACCCGAGACTAGGAGCACAGGCATGCTGAAACTGAAGGATCCGACCCTGCTGCGCCAGCAGGTTTTCGTCGCCGGCGAATGGGCGGACGCGGACAGCCGCGAAACCATCCCCGTCACCAACCCCGCCAACGGCGAGCAGATCGGCACCGTGCCGAAGTGCGGCACCGCCGAAACCGTGCGCGCGATCGCCGCCGCGGAAACGGCCCAGCGCAACTGGGCCCGGCGCCCCGCCAAGGAACGCTCGGCCATCCTGCGCAAGCTCAACGACCTGATGCTGGCCAATGTCGACGACCTGGCGCTCATCATGACCACCGAGCAGGGCAAGCCGCTGGCCGAGAGCAAGGGCGAGATCGCCTACGCGGCCTCCTTCATCGAATGGTTCGCCGAAGAAGCGCGCCGCGTCTACGGCGACACGATCCCCACCCCGCAGGCCGATCGCCGCATCCTCGCGTTGAAGCAGCCGGTCGGCGTGACGGCCGCCATCACGCCCTGGAACTTCCCGGCCGCCATGCTCACGCGCAAGGCCGGCCCGGCGCTGGCCGCGGGCTGCTCGATGGTGGTCAAGCCCGCGACGCAGACGCCGTTCTCGGCCCTGGCCTTCGCCGAGCTCGCCGACCGCGCCGGCTTGCCCAAGGGGCTGCTGTCGGTGCTCACCGGCTCCGCCTCCCAGATCGGCGGCGAGATGACGAGAAGCCCTATCGTGCGCAAGCTCACTTTCACCGGCTCCACCGAAGTCGGCCGCACGCTGATGAAGCAGTCGGCCGACACCATCAAGAAGCTCTCGCTCGAGCTCGGCGGCAACGCGCCCTTCATCGTCTTCGACGATGCCGACATCGATGCGGCGGTCGAAGGCGCGATGGTCTCCAAGTACCGCAACACCGGCCAGACCTGCGTCTGCGCCAACCGCATCTACGTGCAGCGCGGCGTGCTCGAGGCCTTCACCGAGAAGCTGGTGGTCAAGGTCCATGCGCTGAAGGTCGGCGCCGGCACCGAGCCCGGCGTGACGCAGGGCCCGCTGATCGACGACAAGGCGGTGGCCAAGATCGAGGAGCATGTGGCCGATGCGGTGAAGAAGGGCGGCAAGGTCCTGGCCGGCGGAAAACGCCACGCACTCGGCGGCAACTTCTACCAGCCCACCGTGATCGGCGGCGCGACGCCCGGGATGCTGGTGGCGCACGAAGAAAGCTTCGGCCCGCTGGCGCCGATCTTCGCCTTCGACACCGAGGCCGATGCGATCGCCGCGGCCAACGACACCGAGTTCGGCCTGGCCTCGTACTTCTACAGCCGCGACGTCGGCCGCATCATGCGCGTGGCCGAGCAACTGGAGGCCGGCATCGTGGGCGTGAACACCGGCCTGATCTCCACCGCCGAGGCGCCCTTCGGCGGCGTCAAGCAGTCGGGGCTCGGACGCGAAGGCTCGAAGTACGGGCTCGACGAGTTCCTCGAGATCAAGTATGTATGCCTGGCGGGGCTGGACAAGTAGCTCAATCCTTCATGCGCACGACGATCTTGCCGACATGCCGGCCTTCTTCCATGTATCGATGGGCATCGCTCATGCGGTCCAGGGGAAACATGCGGTCGATGACGGGAGAGATCCGGCCTGCCGCGACATGAGGCCACAGCGCGCGCCGGACGCCTGAGACGATCCGTGCCTTGGCCGCCAGCGGCCGGTCGCGCAAGGAGGTGGTGAAAAGAGAGCCGCGCTTGCCCATCATCTTGCCGAGCGGTATCTGTCCATCCCGGCCGCTTTGCAAGCCGATCATGGCGATGCGGCCATCGGGCGCGAGGGCGTCTATGTTCCTCGGCAGGTACGAGGCGCCCATGTTGTCGAGGATCACATCCGCGCCCCGGCCGCCGGTTTCCTTCTTCACCACGGCGACGAAGTCCTCCGTTCGGTACGAGATGGCGCGCTCGGCGCCGAGCGCCACGCAGCGCTCGAGCTTGTCGGCGCTCCCCGCTGTGGCGAACACGCGTGCATTCAAGGCCCGCGCCGTTTGAATGGCGAAGGTGCCGATGCCTCCCGCCCCGCCATGAACCAGAAGAACCTCTGCGGCGCAGAGCCCGGAAATGTCGAGCAGGTTGGACCACACCGTGCAGGCCGCTTCGGGCAATGCCGCCGCATCCACCAGATCCACGATCGGCGGGACGGGCAGCAGCTGGGTTGCCGGCGCGCAGACACGCTCTGCGTAGGCCCCGCCTGCAACCAGCGCGCACACGCGGTCTCCGACCGCCCAATCCGCCACGTCCGGGCCGATCTCGAGAATCGTTCCGGAGCACTCGATGCCCAGAACTGCCGGCAAGGTCGTCGGCGTGCCGTAGCTTCCGCGCCGCTGCAGCAGGTCGGCGAAGTTCAACGCCGTCGCATGGACATCGATGACGACCTCCCCTGCGCGCGGACGAGGATCCGCAAGCCCGGCAAGCGACAGGACTTCCGGCTCGCCGGTGCGATCAAGAACTACCGCACGCATCTTCGCTCCTGCTGCAATACCATCAATTGCCCGCGTCGATCGTGACTTCCGCGAGCGCCTGCCGCCCGATGCCGTACTTCTGCAGCACCTGCTTGTAGCTCCCGTTCTTGATGGCAGCAGTCACGGCTGTCGCGACCGCGTCCCGCAGGGCAGGCTCGTTCTTGTCGAAGGCAAAGCCGAACAGCGTCTTGTTCAGGGGCTCGCCGACCAGGGCGTAGACGCCGGGCTCCTCATTCATCAGATAGGAGACGTACTCCGGGCCGAGAACCGCCGCGTCCAGCCGGCCCTGCTTGAGGTCGAGACGCGTCGCCGTGGCGCCGGCGGTTCCGTTGACCGTGGAGGCGGCCTTGCCCGCGCCGACGCAGTTCTTGTCGCTCCAGGCGATGGTCACCGGGTAGTAGCTGGTGGTCCGCGGCACGCCCACGGTCTTGCCGCAAAGATCGCCGGCGGCCTTGAGCGAATCCTTCTTGCCGCTGGTCGTGAAAGGCTGCGCGCCGGTGGCGAGGTAGTCGACGAATGTGAGTTTCTCGCGCCGCGAAGGCAGGTCCGTGAACGCCGTGCCGATCATGTGGATGCGGCCGGTCGCCAGCGAGGGCGAGAGCTGTTCGAAACTCATCTCCTCCCATTGCACCGAGACGCCCAGTTCCTTGGCGATGATTTCCACCAGCTCGACATTCACGCCGATGCGCTTGTTGGACTGGGGATCCTTGTAAGCCATCGGCGGATAGGTCGACTCGATGCCGACGACGAGGGTGCGCGTGGCCTTGATCTTTTCCGACAGAGGCGTTGCTGCGATCTGCGCCAGGGCGGCCGGCGGTCCCGACAGCGCCAGGCCGATGCCTGCGCACAGCGTGCACGCCCGAAGCGCGTGGACAAGGGAGGAGTGCTTCATTGCTGCGATTTCCTTTTTGTGGATGGGTTCGTTTCTTCAGGCCTGGTACTGGCCCGCCTGGGCCTCGATGAGCCGGCGCGCCGCCTGCCAGGTCAACTGCACGATCTCGGCGGACTCCCCGCTTTCGAACTGCTCGGCCGTCAAGGCCTGCACTTCGACGGGCGGTGTGCGAATCGGCATGCCACCCGCGAGCGCGTTCACCTGGATCTGGCACGCCCGCTCCAGGAACCAGAGTTCATGGAAGGCGTCGGCCACGGTGGCGCCGCCGACCAGCAAGCCGTGGTTGCGCAGGATCATTGCGTTGCAGCGCCCCAGGTCTGCGACCAGGCGCTCGCGTTCTCCGAGCTCGAGCGCGATGCCCTCGTAGTCGTGGTAGGCCAGCCGCCCGTGGAACTTCAGCGCGTGCTGACTGATGGGCAGCAGCCCCGCTTCCTGTGCCGACACCGCCGCGCCCGCAGCGGTATGGGTGTGGATCACCCAGTGCAGGTCGGCGCGCGCCGCGTGCACGGCCGAGTGGATCGTGAAGCCGGCCCTGTTGATGCGGAAGCGCGCATCGGGCGCACCGTGCGCACGCCCGTCGACCACGTTGCCGTCGAGATCGATCTTCACGAGATCGGAGGCGCGCATCTCCTCGAACAGCAGGCCGTAGCGGTTGATGAGAAAGTGCGCCTCCGGGCCCGGCACGCGCGCAGAGATGTGCGTGTCGATCAGGTCGGTCATGCGAAAGTGCGCGACCAGCCGGTACAGCGCCGCGAGTTCGCAGCGCGTCGCCCATTCCTCGTGGCCGATTCCTTCGGGAGGGTTATTCATGGGGTGTTCCTCTCAGCGAATCAACTCGTGCCGTTCGGACTGGCCGGCCAGGAGAGGCAGCAGCGCGCGGGCATCGTCGAGCTCGTCGAGGTGAAGGACGCGATCGGCCAGCGCATCGGCTTGCTCGGCCGGCAGCGCAATGGCGGCCAGTTCACTGAACTTCGCGCGCAGCGCGGCATCGCTCAATGGGTTGGCGGGTGCGCCGAGCGCAATCGGCACGTGATGCGAAACGCTCGCGCCACGCTGGGGCGTGACGCTGACCACCGGCTCGTCCAGCGCGGCCATCTCCGGGTCGACGTGCAGGCGGACCAGTGACATCGCGGCACTCAGGCGCGCATCCTTGCGTGCCGGCGCGAGATAGCGCGCGAGGCCGGCGTCGCCGAACACCCAGGCGATGGCGATCGCGTACGGCATGCTCATCTGCGCACTGGAGAGCGAGGCCAGGTCGCGCCCGCCGCACATGTCGTGCACGAACGCGCTGAGGCGCACGTCGATGCGGCCCACCTGCTGCGCCAGCCCCGGATTCGCCGCCATCAGATGCAGCACGGCGTCGATGGTCGAATGATTGCTGCGGCACGAAGCATGCGGTTTGATCGAGCAGCGCATCAGCTTCCAGACGCTGCCCGCCTCGGCCAGCAAGGCCTCGGGTTGCTTCGACGCGGACGCGAAGGCGTTGAAGAAGCCGCCCCACACATCGTCGAACACCTGCGTCGGACCGCTGACGCCCTGTGCCGCGAGCAAGGCTGCCGTGAGCCCGCCTTCCGCCGCCCGCCCGGCATGAAGGCGCTTGGTTTGCGATGCGTCGTGAATGAAAGCCCACAGCCCGCTGCTGAAGCTGGCGGCATGGCCGAATGCGGCCGCGGTCTCTGCCGCGTCGAGTCCCAGCAGATGACTTGCTGCTGCAGCAGCGCCGAAGGTGCCGCAGGTGGCGGTCGAATGCCAGCCCTTGCCGTTGTGCGCCGAATAGCCGCCGCAGGCCTCGAGCACGCGCCGTCCTATGTCGTATCCCAGCACGACGGCGGTGATGAGATCGCGGCCGGAGACAGGCCGGGGCCGCGCGCGCCCGGCCGGCACGGTCAAGGCCGCGATGGCCGCGGGCAGCACGACGGCGCCCGAATGGTCGCAACCGCCGGTGTCGTCGAGCTCCAGCGCATGCGCTGCCACGCCATTGGCGAAGGCCGCGTCGCGTGCACCCAGCGAACGCGTCGTGCCCCACACCGGCGATGTTCCGGCACTGGGTTCGGCGCCGAGCATCTGCTGCACTTGGCGCGGCTCGAACGCGGCAGCGCCGGCCAGCGTCGCGCCGAAGGTATCGAGGATGTGGCGTTTGGCGCGCGCCACCACCTCGGCAGGCAGGTCGTCGTAGCGCGTGCCGGCGCAGAAGTGCGCCAGCTGCAGGGAAATGCTGTCGCTCATGGTGCGACGGAAGCTTCGTGAAGCGGTGAGAAGACGTCGACCGGATGGCCGGCCTCGTTCCCGGTGTGACGGCTGCTCCACCACGCGGCGACATCCCGTCCCGTCGCGACCCACACGTCGTCGTGCGCCAGCACGCCGGCGAGGAATTCGCGCAGCAGGTCGATGCGTCCCGCCGTGCCGATGATCTCGGGATGCAGGCGCAAGGGAAGGCACAGGCCGAAGCGGCGGAAGCCCGCGAAGTCCTGCTGCCAGTTGCCCAGCACCTCGCGGTACGACGCGATGCGCGGCTGGCCCACCGGCACCGGCGGATAGAGGTTGAAGGCGAAGTAGGGCTCGTCTTCCAGTTCGTAGTGGAGCGGAATCTCAACCAGCGCCTGCGCGGCATCGCCCGAGGGCGGATGCAGATAGGGCAGGTCGTCGCCGCGCCAGGACGAAGACCACCGGATGCCCGCCGCGCGCAGCTGCTGCGTGAAGCCTGGCGCCCAGTTGCCGAAGGGCGAGCGAAAGCCCACCGGCGCCTCGCCGATGACCTCGGCCAGCACGGCCTGCGCGGACAGCAGGCTGTCGCGTTGCTGCGCCAGGCTCAGCGCGTCGAAGTTCTCGCAGCCGAAGGATGCGTTGCCGATCTCGTGACCGGCCTCGTGAATGCGTCGCACCGTCGCGCGATGTTCGAGCGCGACGCTGCCGGGCACGAACCAGCTCGCGCCGAGCTTGAACTCCTCCAGCACGCCGAGCAGCCGGTCCACGCCGCGCCTGGCGCCGTACTGCCACACCGACAGGCTCTTCTCGCGCCCCGTCATCCGCGGCTCCTGCGCAAGGATGCCGGCAGTGTCGAAGAAGTCGACCGTGACGACGAAGGCCATCCGCTTGCCCTCGGGCCAGTGGCTGCGTGCCGGCGGCTTCATGCGAGCACCCTCGCGCCGGCATGCTGCTCGCGCCACCACTGCGCGACCTCGCCGCAACGGGCGAACCACACGCCTTCGCGGCTGCGCATGTGCTGGCACAGGCGTTCCAGCAGCAGGATGCGTCCGGGCTTGCCCGAGACCTTCGGATGGAACAGCGTCGTCATGCACAGGCCGTCGCGGTGCGAGCCGTCGAACTCGCGGCGCCAGTTGTCGAAGGTGGCGTCGTAGCTCGCGATGCGGTCGAGGCCGGCGGGATAGTCGGGGTTGCGCTGGTAGGCCAGCGATGCGTAGTCGTCCAGCTCCCAGCGGCCCGGGATCTCCACCAGGCTGCGGCCGCTGGCCGCATGCTCGATGAAGTAGGGCCGGTCATCGCCGCGCATGGAACTCGAATAGCGCACGCCGGCGTCGAGCAGGATCTCGATCGTGTCCGCGCCCCAGTCGCCCGAGGGTGTGCGAAAGCCGGCGGGCGTGAGGGCCAGGTGCTTGCGGAACAGCGCGAGCGACAGCGCCATCACTTCCTGCTGGCGCTCGCGCGTCAGCTGCCAGAAGGCCTCATGCCGGTGGCCGTGGTAGCCGATCTCGTGGCCGCGTTCGACGATGGCGCGGATCTGCGCCGGCCAGTTCTCGAGCACCCAGGTCGGCACGAAGAAGGTCGCCGGCATGCGGTACTCGTCGAGCATGTCCAGTAGATAACCGACGGCGCGCCACGGGCCGTAGGCGCCGAGCGTGAAGAAGGAAGGATTGCGCCAGATCGAGCCGTCGAGCATCGCGTTGCCGGTGGGGCCGTCGACATCGAAGGCGAGCGCAACGCTCGATTGCACGCCTTCGGGCCAGAGACGGGACGGTGCGGCGTCGCCGATCGCTTGCACGGGCATGCGCTTCAGTTGGCGCTGTCGATGATCAGCTTGGGCACTGCGTAGTCGGCGAGGCCCCACTTGACGGCGATCTTCGCGTAGCTGCCGTCGGCGATGAGCTTGGTCATGGCCTCGCTCAGCTCGGCCACGAGCGCCTCGTTCTTGCGGCCGATCGCCAGGCCGACGTACTGGAAGGCGAAGGGCTTGCCGACCGTCGCGTACGTGTTCGGCTCCTGTCCCATGATGTAAGGCAGCGTTTCGCCGCCTTGCACCGCCGCGTCGAGGCGGCCCTGGCGCAGCTGGGTGCGCGCGTCGGCCGAGCCGTCGGTGCCCGTCACGATGATCGCCGGCTTGCCGGCCTTCACGCACTGGGCGTCGCTCCACTTGCCGATCTCGACCGGGAACGAGGTGCGGCGGCTCGCGCCCACTTTCTTGCCGCACAGCGCGGTCATGCTGGAGAACTCGGCCGCCCGCGCATTCGTCACGTAGAACTGCGGGCCGGTCTTCAGGTAGTCGATGAACTTGACCGCGTCGCGACGCTCCGGCAAGTCGGTCATGCCGGAAAGAATGATGTCGACGCGGCCGGTGGCGAGCGAGCTCATCATCTGGTCGAAGCTGGTTTCTTCCCATTTGATCGTGGTGCCGAGCTTGGCCGCGAGTGCCTCGCCCAGGTCGATGTCGAAGCCGCTCAGCTTGCCGCTGGCCGGGTCCTTGAACTCGAGCGGCGGGTAGTTGGAGACCACCGCGGCGGAGATCGGCGCGCCCTTGGCGCGTGCGGTTTGTGCCTGCGCCAGCGGCAGGACCAGCGCGAAGGATGCGGCGAGGAGGCTGAGACGTGTGAGTGGGCGGCAAGTCATGCGGGAGCTCCAGAGGTGGTCAAAGAAAAAAAGTCAGCCGCGAACGGCGGAAATGAACTCGCGGGTGCGCGGATGCTGCGGGGCGGACAGGACCTGTGCGGGCGTGCCGGTCTCGACGATCTGCCCCTGGTCCATGAACATCACGCGCGTCGCCACGTCGCGGGCAAAGCCCAGTTCGTGGGTGACGACGACCATGGTCATGCCGCTGGTCGCCAGGTCGCGCATGACCGACAGAACCTCGCCGACCAGCTCGGGGTCGAGCGCCGAGGTGGGCTCGTCGAACAGCATCAGCTGCGGCCGCATCGCCAGCGAGCGGGCGATCGCCACGCGCTGTTGCTGGCCGCCCGAGAGATCGATCGGGAAGGCCTCGCTCTTGTGGGCGAGGCCGACGCGATCGAGCAGCGCGCGCGCTTCGGCGAGCACCTCCTCGCGCGGGCGGCGCTGCACGCGCAGCGGGCCCTCGATCACGTTCTCCAGCGCCGTCATGTGCGGGAACAGGTTGAAGCGCTGGAACACCATGCCGGTCTTCAGGCGCTGGCGGGCGATCTCGGTTTCGGACAGCGCGTAGAGCTTGTTGCCCACCTGGCGAAAGCCGACCAGCTCGCCGTTCACCCAGAGCGCGCCGTCGGTCACGGTTTCGAGCTGGTTGATGCAGCGCAGGAAGGTGCTCTTGCCGGAGCCGGACGGGCCGATGACGCAGAGCACCTCGCCGGCGGCGATGTCGAGCGTGATGCCCTGCAGCGCCTGGAAGTCGCCGAAGCTCTTGCGCACGTCGACCGCGCGCACGATGGGATCGGTATGGCGCATGCTCACTGCCTTGCCGCGGCGCGCCCTGCGCCGCGTGCGTAGTAGGACTCGACGCGCGACTGCAGCAGCGAGAGCACCGTGACCACCACGATGTACCAGATGCCGGCCACGATCAGCAGCTCGATCACGCGGGCGTTGGCGTAGTAGATGTTCTGCGCGTTGTGCAGCATCTCGGCGTACTGGATCACGCTGGCCAGCGAGGTCAGCTTGATCATGCCGACGAACTCGTTGCCGATCGGCGGGATGATCACGCGCATCGCCTGGGGCAGGATCACGCGGCGCAGCGCGAGCAGGCGCGGCATGCCGATCGACTTGGCGGCCTCGTACTGGCCGACGTCGACCGACAGCAGGCCCGCGCGCACCACCTCGGAGGTGTAGGCGCCCTGGTTGATGCCGAGACCCAGCAGCGCGGCGAGGAAAGGCGTCATCAGGTCGACCGTGCGCATCTCCCACAGGCCCGGGATCCCGATGGTCGGGAACACCAGCGCCAGGTTGAACCACAGGAGCAGCTGCAGGATCACGGGCGTGCCGCGAAACAGCCATGTGTAGCCGCGTGCCACCCAGCTCAGCACCGGATTGGCCGACACGCGCATCACCGCGGTGATCACGCCCAGCACGATGCCCAGCCCCATCGCCAGCACGCTCATCACGATGGTGTTGACCAGGCCGGTGAGTATCGATTGCGCCGTGAGGAACTTGCCGACGTACTGCCATTCGATCTTGCCGCGCGCAAAGGCGTTGAGCACGAACAGCAGCGCCACCACGATGAGCGTGGTGGCGATGTAGCGCCCCCAGTAGCGGCGCGGCACATGCTTCAGATGGGAAATGCCGGCCGGCGTGGACGCATCCGGCGGCGCGGTTGCTGCGGCCGTCAGCATCGCGGCCCCGTGTAGTCGGCGATCCACGCGCCATGTTCCGCGAGCCGGGTCTTCAGGCGTGCGATCTGCTCGCGCACGCGCTCCGGCGCGGTGCCGCCCTGGCCGTGGCGCGCCGACACGGCGGCTTCGAGCGTCAGGTGCTCGAGCACTGCGGCCTTGAGCCGCGGGTCGACCTCGGCCAGCAGCAGGGCGGAGACATCGCTCAGTTCGATCTGCTTCGCTTCGCAGGCCTTGACCAGCGCGCCGGTGATCTCGTGCGCTTCGCTGAAAGGCACGCCGTTCACCGCCAGCCAATCCGCCACCTCGGTGGCGAGCGTGAAGCCCAGCGGCGCCTGGCGCTTCAGCTGCTCGACATCGACGCGCATCGTCCGGATCATTCCGGCCATGGCCGGCAGCACCAGCGACAGGGTGTCGATGCTGTCGAAGGCCGCGCTCTTGTCTTCGGCCAGGTCGCGGTTGTAGGCCAGCGGCAGCGACTTCAGGGCAGAGAGCATTCCCGTCAGGTTGCCGATCAGGCGGCCGGCCTTGCCGCGGCTCAGTTCGGCGATGTCGGGGTTCTTCTTCTGCGGCATGATCGAACTGCCGGTGCAGTAGCCGTCGTCCAGCTCCACCCACCGGAACTGCCGCGATGACCACAGGACCACCTCTTCGGACAGGCGCGACAGCTCGACCGTGAGCATGCTGGCGACGAACAGGAACTCGCACACGTGGTCGCGCGCCGCGACCGCGTCGATCGAGTTCTCGCACGGTGCGTCGTAGCCGAGCTCCATCGCCGACAGCTCCGGCGAGCGGCAGATCGCCGAGCCGGCCAGCGCGGCGGCACCGAGCGGCGAACGTGCGCTGCGGCGGTCCCAGTCGATCAGCCGGTCGATGTTGCGGCCGACGGCCTGGGCATGCGCCATCAGGTGATGCGCGAACACGATGGGCTGCGCGGGCTGCAGATGGGTGAAGCCGGTCGACAGCGTGCCGATGTGCAGCTCGGCCTGCGCCACGAGCGCGTGCTGCAGCTCGAGCACGGCGCTGGCGAGGGTGCGCGCCCGGTCGCGCAGGTACAGCTTCAGGTCGTTGGCGGCCTGGTCGTTGCGCGAGCGGCCGGCGCGCAGCTTGCCGCCGATGGCGCCGAGCCGCAGGGTCAGCACGCGCTCGAGGAAGGTGTGCACGTCTTCGTCGGCTTCGGAGGGATGCAGGTCGCCGGCGGCGTACTCGCGCTCGACGGCATCGATGGCCGCGAGGAGCTGGGCCAGTTCGTCGGCCTTCAGCACGCCCGCGCGCTGCAGCTCGCGAGCATGGGCGCGGGAGCCGGCCAGGTCGTACGGCACGAGCCTGAAGAAACTCGGCTCCGATCGCGACAGCGCC
The DNA here is from genome assembly GCF_900101545.1 of Variovorax sp. CF079. Classification (GTDB taxonomy): domain Bacteria; phylum Pseudomonadota; class Gammaproteobacteria; order Burkholderiales; family Burkholderiaceae_C; genus Variovorax. The sequence goes on from NZ_FMZU01000006.1 coordinate 267,190, forward strand.
TTCAGTGCCGCCGACGGTTCCGACCTGAAACGGGCTCCCCAAAGACGCTGCGTGGCACTCGCTTCTTGCGCTTCCATATCGTTACCACAAAGTGACAATGGGCTGCATCGTAGTAAGAATGACCAGCACTGGAAAACGAGATTAAGAACCGGGTTGCCTGCAAAAAATCTCAGCATCCGGAGGACACGGCCCTGCCGAAACTGCGGGGAAACGAGGGTTGTGGCCTGAACCTTGCTGGCATCCCATCCCCCCATGGACAAACCCACAGAAGAACACTCCGTGCACGACATCGCGAAGCGCCTGGCGGTGCGCAGCCGGCTGCCTCCGCTCAATGCCTTGCGAGCCTTCGATGCCACTGCCCGCCACCTGACCGTGGTCAAGGCTGCCGACGAATTGAGCGTGACGCCGAGCGCTGTCAGCCATCAGCTGCGCACTTTGGAAGACGCACTCGGCGTGCAGCTGTTCACGCGCAACAAGACGCGCCTGAAACTCACTCCCCACGGCGAGGCGTTGCTGCCCTCGATCCGTGCGGCCTTCCAGATGATTGCTTCCGCGGCCGCCAGGCTGGGCGACAGCGTGATGATGGGCGACCTGGTGGTGTCGGTGCCGGTCGGGCTCGCCTCGCGCCTGCTGACGCGTCACATCGGCGAATTCATGGTGGCGCATCCGGAGGTGCGGCTCAAGCTGATCGCCTCCAACGAGGACAAGGAGGTCTACCTGCCCTCGGTCGACCTGTGCATCCGCTACGGCACGGGCATCTGGCCCGAGCGGCAGGTGCGGCTGCTGAGCCATGTCGAGTTGTTCCCCGTCTGCAGCCCCGCGATGATCAACGGGCCGCTGGGAGTGCGCGCGCTCGACGACCTGAAGCATCACATGCTGTTGTGCGAGGACGGCGGCACCGAGTGGACGCGCTGGCTGCTCGCGGCCGGCATGCCGGCCAGCGGCTTTCGCATGACCGAGATGGGCAACGCGCACATCGCGATCGAGGCGGCACTTCATGGCCAGGGCGCGGCCCTGGGCGACAGCCTTCTGGTGGGCGACGACCTGGCCGAAGGCCGGCTCGTGCGGCTGTTCGAGAACCGCATTCCGGCCAAGCACGCGTACTACCTCGTGTGCCGCCACGAAGTGTGCGAGAACCCGCTGGTCGCGGGCTTCACCGATTGGATCCTCGGCAAGGTGCGAACCGGCGAATAGGCGCGCCACGCCTCGGCTTCAGTCGCGGTACACGACGCCGGGCAGCACGCACAGCATCTCGAACGCGAGGTTGGCGCCGACCAGCGCCGTCGTTCCGTGCGGATCGTAGGGCGGCGAGATCTCGACCAGGTCGGCGCCCACCAGGTCGAGGCCACGCAGGCCGCGGATGATCTCCAGGCCCTGGTGCACCGTCAGTCCGCCGATCTCCGGCGTCCCCGTGCCCGGCGCGAAGGCGGGGTCGAGGCCGTCGATGTCGAAGCTGAGGTAGACCGGCCCCTTGCCCACACGCTCCACCACTTCCTTCATCAGCGGGACCAGGCTCTTGTGCCAGCACTCCTCGGCCTGCACCACGCGAAAGCCCTGCTCGCGGCACCAGTCGAAATCGTCGGCGTGGTAGCCGGTGCCGCGCAGGCCGATCTGCACCACGCGCCGGCAGTCGAGCAGGCCCTCTTCCACCGCGCGGCGGAAGGGCGTGCCGTGGGCGATCTTCTCCCCGCCCATGGTGTCGTTCACGTCGGCATGCGCGTCGACGTGGACCACGCCGATCGGGCCGTGGCGCTTGTGCATCGCACGCAGGATAGGAAGCGCGATGGTGTGGTCGCCGCCGATGCTGATGGGGCGACAGCCGTTGGCGATGATGGCGTCGTAGGCCGTGGCGATGCGGTCGATCGAGTCGAAGATGTTGTAGGCGTTGGTGGCCACGTCGCCGATGTCGGCGACCTGCAGCGAGTCGAAGGGCGCGGCGCGCGTTGCCATGTTGTAGGGCCGCAGCAATACGGACTCGCTGCGTACCTGGCGCGGGCCGAAGCGGGCGCCCGAACGGTTGGAGGTGCCGAGGTCGAAGGGCACGCCGACGAAGCAGGCGTCGAGGCCTTCGGTCGTTTCCTGGAAGGGCAGTCGCATCATCGTCGCGATGCCCGCGAAACGCGGCACGGCGTCGCCGCTGAGCGGCTGGTTGAAGCCTGTGCGTTCAGGATGGAGGTGCGAGGATGGCATGAGCGAACCGGGCGATGGGATCGAACGATCATAGGAAGACGCGCGTGCAGCGGACTTCAAAAATCTCAGCATCTCGGCTTAGATTTATTGCGCCGGCTTGGTTCCCTGCTGCCTAGCATTGGTGGATTCGCCCGACGCTCCCTACCGGATGACCGCCACCGCACCCCATATCTTCTTCAGCAGCAACCTCGATTCACCGCAAGCCTGGCGCGAAGCCTTGGCGCGGCACCTCGGCGACTTCAGCTTCACGGTCGGGCCGCATTGCGCGGATCCGGCCGCGATCGATGTCGCATTGGTCTACAAGCCGCCGAAGGAGGGCCTGCTGGCGTTCAGGAACCTGCGTGCCGTGGTTTCGCTGTCGGCCGGCATCAACCAGTTCTCCCCCGCGATGCTGCCTGCGGGCGTGCCCTTGTCGCGGTCGATCGATTCGACGCTCACGCAGCACATGATCGCGTATGCGAAGGCCGCCGTGTACCGCTATCACCGAAGGTTCCACGTGTTCGAGCGCAATTCGCGGGAAAGCGCATGGCGCTTCGAGCTGCCGAAGTCGAATGCCGAGACCACCGTGGGCGTCCTGGGCCTGGGCGAACTCGGTAGCGCCGTCGCCAGCGCGCTGGCCGCCGATGGTTTCGGCGTTCAGGGCTGGAGCCGCAGGGCGAGAGATCTGCCGGGCATCCGGACCCACGCCGGCGACGCCGGCCTGCACGCGATGGCAGCCGGCGTGGACATCGTCATCAATGTCCTGCCGCTGACCGATGCCACCGAGGGCATCCTCTCGGGGCGCTTGTTCGCGAGCTTCAGGCAGGGCGCCTTCCTCATCAACATGGGGCGAGGCGGGCACCTTGTCGAACAGGATCTTCTGAGCGCCCTCGACGAGGGCCGCATCGCCGCGGCCACGCTCGATGTCGTCCAGGTCGAACCCTTGCCCGAGAGGCATCCGTTCTGGGCCCACCCCGGCATCCTGATCACGCCGCACATCGCCGGCATCACCTCGCCAGAATCGGCCGCGCCGCAGATTGCGGAGAACATACGCCGTGCGATGCGAGGCCAAGGCTTGCTGAATCAGGTCGACTGGGCGCGAGGCTACTAGAACAGGTCGACCCGCGCGCGCGGGCGCATGAGAGTTTTAACGTGCGGATTGACTGAATTCGATGCATCGCCGGGCCAGCACTTGGGCCGGGTCAATGACGGGGACCCGCTTGCCCTGGACCTCGTAGTCGAGGTTCTGCTGAATCAGCAGCGGAAGCTCGGTGCATCCCAGAATCACCACCTCTGCACCGCTACGCACCAGGTGCCCGATCGCGTCCTCTACCGCGGCCCGGCAGTGATCGTCCAGGAAGCCTGCCTTGACGCCTCCGGGTCCGTAGATGACCTCCATGATCTGCTGCTGGACGACAGGCTCAGGCGTTGTCACTTGCCGCATCGCGCGTTCGATCTCGTCGTGATAGACGCGGCTCGCAACGGTCCCGGTGGTCGCGAGCAGGCCGATGTTCCTGAGGCCCGCGTACTCCCTCGTGATGAATTCGACCGTCTCCCGCAGCATGTGGACGATCGGGATGTCCAGCATCGGCTGGATGTATTTCACGAACGCATGGGCTGTATTGCAGGGAATCGCGATGATGTCGGCGTCGGCATCCTGCAGCTTCTTGCACGTGGCATACAACGCCAGCGTCGGATCGAGACCATCCCGAATCAGGTATTCGGTGCGGTCTGGAATCTGAGGGTTCTGCTCCACCACGAACTTGAGGTGGTCCTGATCCCGTGCCGCGGGTGTCGCCCGAACCAGGTTGTCAAGAAAGCTGACCGTGGCGGCCGGCCCGACGCCGCCCAGCACACCGATCTTGAACGGCCGCGTTCCGGAGGCATGGTTGGCTTCTGCGGCGAACTCGGCGTAGACCTGGTTCGAGTCGACGACCGCAAGGCCGGCCGCCGCGGCCTTGCTGTGCAAGCTGTCCATTGCGACGCACAGCACGGTACTTCCGACCAGAACCAGTTCAGCGCCCTGATCCGCAAGGTCGTCGTACGCGCGCTCGACAGCCTGAAGATCCGCCGCCGACACTGCATATTCCCCGAGGGATGAGGCACTCAGTGTTTCGATCGTTGCGGTGAGCTCCCGCAACGCCGTGGCGCGCGGGTAGATCAATTCCAGGGCTCCGCCGTCGAAACGGCTTTCGAACAGGCCCAGCGACTTGACCGAAGCCGATGCGAGCACGCCGATTCTTCGCACGCGCGGGTACCGGCTCGACACATGCCTCGCCAAGGCGTCAAGCATGCTCACGATCGGCGTTTCGGAGACCGGTGCCAGCTCGGACGCGAATCGATGGGATTCGATCGTCGGCAGCAACACGCCCGCGAGATCGGTATCGTCCATCCGCCAGATCGAGTCGAAGAGGGCGATCTTGCCGCGCTCGATCTCGGCTTCGCAGGTCGCAGGTGCATCCTCGAATGCCGAATCCGGATCGAGCACGACTCGGTACTTCCGGGGCGCCTGGGCAGCGCAGATCGCTTCCATCTTCGCGGCGATATCGGCCGCCCCGAGATGCTCGGGCGGACCGACGACGAGAAGTGATCGGAGCCTCGGTGTCATGGATGGAGATTCTGGTTGGCGAGACGCCCTTTGTCGCATTGAAAGATGGCTGCAAACCATTAAGTGATCTAATACCCTGACTGCACAAGATTGATCATGCGGCTCAAGCACATCGAGGTCTTCAACGCGATCATGCTGACCGGAACGGTGAGCGGCGCGGCTCGCCTGCTTCACGTCACACAGCCCGCCGTCACCTTGACGCTGCAGCACGCCGAGTTGCAGCTGGGCTATGCACTGTTCACTCGCCAGCGCAACAGGCTGGTGCCCACCAGCGAGGCCCAGGCGCTCTATCCGGAAGTGCAGTTGCTCGTGTCGCGGCTCGAATCCGTGCGGCGGCTTTCCACCAGCCTGCGCCGGGGCGGCCGCACCGAGTTGCGCCTGCTGATCGTTCCCTCCCTGGCCGTTCGCGCGCTGCCGGATGCCTTGAAGCTGTTTCGCAAGCGCTACCCCGACCTGGCCGTGGCGATACGAATGCTGCACTCGCACGAGGTGACCCAGGCGATTGCGCTGCGCGAAGGCGATGTGGGCATCGTCTATGGCGCCATCCAGCATCCCGGCGTCCAGCAGGTCCCCATCGCCGCGGGCCGTCTGGTCTGCGTGTCCCTCCGGTCCGGGCGCGCGAGCGACCGGCGTACCACGGTGGAATTGACCGAGCTCATGCGCAGCGGCTTCATCCGCATCGACGAGCGCGATCCGATCGGCGCCATGCTGGCCGAGCAGTGTGCCCACCATGGCGGGGAGCCCGAAGGCGGCCTGACCGCGCAGACGCATCACATTGCCATGGTGTTTGCCGAACAGGGGCTCGGGCCGGCCATCGTCGACTCGTTCACGGCAGCCGCCACCACCAGTGATGCCTTGCAGGTGCGCACGCTGCTGCCGGAAGTACCGGTCAGCGTTCAGGCGCTGTTGCCGCAGGGGGAGCGATCGCCGAAACAGGCCGCTGATTTCATCGAGGCCTTCAAGGCGGTCATCGTCAGCGCCCCGTCCGGTTGAGCCTCCTGCGCCAGGAGCAAGGCCCGAGGCCTACGCCCTTCGCGCTAGACCGTATTGCGAATAGGCGACCCCTGAGGCCACTCCTAGACTCCCGCGACGAGGTCTGAGAGGCGCGCACTTCCGCTGCGTCGCGGCTTGCGCCATGCGGGCCTACAGACTGCGCGCGGGGGTCGAATGCAAGGTTCTTCGAGGTTCGTGTGGGCGCACTCTGCGCGCAAGTGGATCGCAGGCGCTCTCGGACTCGGGGCGCTCGTTGGCTGCCAGTGGGCCATGGCGCAGGCACCCGATGCCGAGGCGGCGGCCAGCAAGCAGGAGCAGGCGCGGCTCGCCGACACCGACACGCTGCTCGCGCTCACCAACGACGGCGCGGTGCTCTATGCGCAGGACAGCCCCAAGCTCTCGGGCTATCAATACTGCAGCCAGGCGGTGGCGCTGGCCGAGGCCGGCGAGTTCCGCCAGAGCGTGCGCGCCGCGAGCAAGGCGCTGCACCTGGCCAACGCCACGCGCGACCCCAACCTGCTCGCGATGGCGAACCGCGATCTCGCCATCGTCTACAGCTACTCGGGCCAGCTCGAGAAAGCCGAGGATTTCGCGCGCGAGGCGCTCAAGCATCCGGCGCGCGATCCCAAGCTGGTCGTCGGGCCGGTGCACAAGGTCATCGGCGACGTGCAGACCCGGCGCGGCGACTATGCCGGCGCGGTGCAGAGCTACGACACCGCGCTCGCCAACAGCTCGCAGCGTTATGCGCCGCTGGTGCAGTCCTCGCTCGTCAATGCGCTGATCGAGTCGGGCGAGCCGGCACGCGCGCGCCAGCTGCTCGGCACGCTGCCGCCGCCGCGCGAGGCGCCGCTGGCCGCGCAGCTCGAGCGCACGCGCGCGCGGCTGCTGCTGGCCGAGAACAAGCCGGCCGAGGCGCGCGACCTGTACCTGCAGCTGACCACACGTTCGGTCGGCACCGACAGCGGCTACTACCAGCTCTGGGCCTGGGACGGCGTGGCGCGCAGCGAACTCGCGCTGGGGCAGAAGCAGGCCGCGGCCGAGGCGGTGGGCCGCGCGCTCGGCGGCGTCGATGCAGTGCGCGCGAAGTTCCGCAGCGAAGAATTCAAGATGGGTTTGTTCTCCGATCTGCAGGCCGTGTTCGAGCGCGGGGTCGGCCTCTACAGCGAGGTGGGCGATGCGCGCCAGGCCTTCGAACTCAGCGAGCGCAGCCGCTCGCGTGCGCTGCTCGACGCGGTGCGCGGCCGGGCCCGCGTGAGCAGCGAAGCGGCCGCGACCGTCGACCTCGCGACCCTGCAGCGCACGCTGGCGCCCGACGAACGCGTGCTGCAGTTCCATGCGCTGCCCGACCGCCTGCAGGCCTGGGTGGTCAGCCCCTCCGGCATCGAGGCGAAGAGCATCGCGATCAAGCGCGACGACCTGACCGAACTGGTCGAGACCTTCCGCAACTCGGTGGTGCGCGGCCGGCGCGCCGCCATCGCCAATGCCGACAAGCTGGGCGCCGCGCTGCTCGGTCCGCTCGCGTTGAAACCGGGCGAGCGCCTCATCATCGTGCCGCACGGGCCCTTGCATTACCTGCCTTTCCAGGCGCTGCGGCTGAACGGGCGCTACGTGATCGAGACGCATCCGGTCTCGGTCGCGCCCTCGATGAGCATCGCGGTGCAGCTCGCGCAGCGCTCGCCGCGCGTCGACGCCGCGCTCATCGCCTTCGGCAATCCGCGCATCGAAGACAAGTACGACCTGCCCGGCGCCGAGGTCGAGGTCAAGCAGCTCGCGCAGCTCTTCCCGCGCAACAACGTCTACATGGGCGCCGCCGCCACCAAGACGCAGTTTCGCGACGTGGCCTCGCGCGCACCGCTGATGCACGTGGCGGCCCATGCCGAAGCCGACCAGGTCGATCCACTCTACTCGCGCATCCTCCTGGCCAACGAAGGCGGCAAGCAGAACTTCCTGGAAGCGCACGAGATCCTCGGCCTGCCGATGCAGGGCACCGCGCTGGTCACGCTGTCGGCCTGCGAGTCGGGGTTGGGCCGCATCGCGCAGGGCGACGAGGTGCTGGGCTTCACGCGCTCCTTTCTCTCCGCAGGCACGTCGAGCCTGATCTCCTCGCTGTGGCCGGTGTCGGACGACGCCACCGCCATTCTCATGAGCACGCTCTATGCCGAACTGGCCAAGGGCAGGGACATCCAGCAGGCCATGCAGGCCGGGCAGCTGGCCGTATTGAAGGAACCCCGCATGTCGCATCCGTTCTTCTGGGCCCCGTTCAACCTGATCGGCAACTGGCGGTTGAAGGTGGGGAGCCCGGCATGAGGGGCGTCGGCTCGGTGGTGGCTGTCGCGCTGGCGCTGGCCGCGCAGGTCGCGCAGGCCGCGGACGAAGAGGCCACGACGCTGCTGCCCACCCAGGATCCGTGCGGAAGCTGCGACCGCCAGGTCGCGCAGGCCTCGCCCGCGCCGCAAAGCCTGCCCGCGCCGCCCGTGCCGGCGGCCGCGTTCCGCCTCAACGACCTGCGCCTCAACGGCGTCAAGGCGCTCAGCAACGAAGAGCTGCAAAGCATCACGCAGCCCTACATCGGCCGCGACGTGACGCTCGGCGATCTGGAGGCGCTGGCGCAGGCCATCACCGCCAGGTACCGCGAGCGCGGCTATTTCCTCGCGCAGGCGGTGGTGCCGGTGCAGACCGTGCAGGACGGCGTGGTGGAGATCAGCGTGATCGAAGGCCGGCTCGGCAAGATCGACGTGATCGTGGCGCCCGATGCGCCGATCGCCGAGGCCCGCGTGCGCGCCTTCCTCGCGCCGGTGCAGCCGGGGGACGCGGTCAGTGCGCAAAGCTACGAACGCGCGATGCTGTTGCTGTCGGACCAGCCCGGCATCCGTGTCGCCTCCGGCTTGCAGGAAGGCACGCAGCCCGGCACCACCGATCTTTCGGTCGAGGTGACGGCGGCGCGGCGCTGGGTCTTCACCGCCGAGGCCGACAACCACGGCACCAAGGAGTCCGGCCGCTACCGCGTCGGTGGCAGCGCGCGCTGGCTCAGTCCCTTCGGCATCGGCGACAACCTCGACATGCGCGCGATGGTGTCCAACGACAACGGGCTGGTGTTCGGCCGCGTGGCCTACGAGGCGCCGATCGGCAGCAACGGGTGGCGCGCCGGCGTGGGCCTGGCGCGCGTCAACTACGAGCTCGGTGGCCAGTTCGCCGACCTCGATGCGCAGGGCACGGCCAACGTGCTCGACTTCTCGCTCAACTACCCGCTGATCCGCCAGCGCCAGCAGAACCTGTTTCTGCGCCTGGGCGCCGACGTCAAGGACCTCGAGGACGAGTTCGGTGCGGTGGGCTTCACCACGAAGAAGCGGGTGCAGGGCCTCGGCCTCGGCTGGACCTGGGAGCGGCGCGACGAGGTGCTGGGCGGCGGCTACTGGGCCAGTTCCGGCACGCTCTACCGCGGCAAGCTGGACATCCGCGATCCGCAGACCCTCGCGTTCGACCAGAGCCTCGGAGGCCACCGCACCCAAGGTGATTTCACCAAGCTGAGCTTCCTGGTCTCGCGGCTGCAGGCCATCGTGCCGCGCCATTCGCTCTACCTGTCGCTCGGCGGCCAGTGGGCCAGCAAGAACCTCGATGCCTCGGAAAAGCTCGCGCTCGGCGGCGCGCGCGCGGTGCGCGCCTATCCCTCGGGCGAGGTGCTGGCGGACGAGGGCGTGATCGGCATCGTCGAATGGCGCTGGTCCTACAACGAGGAGCTCACGCCCTTCGTGTTCTACGACGCGGCGCGCGGCAAGCTGGCGCGCGACCCGGCGCTCTTCGACGGCGTGAACCGCCTGAGCCTGCGCGGCTACGGCATCGGCGTTTCGTGGGCGCGGCCCGGCAACTTCGCCATCAACGCGACGCTCGCCTGGCGCGACGGCACCCGCCCGGCGCAGACCGACGGCGGCGGCCGCAATCCGCGGCTCTACGTACAAGCGCAGAAAGCGTTCTGACATGAAACACCCCCCCAACTCCGCGCGCTTCAGCATGCGTCCCGTGGCGCTGGCCATGGCGTGCATGGGCGCCGCACCGGCCTTCGCGCAACTGCCGAGCTGGAACAACTTCCAGGTGCGCGGCGGCGCCGTCGCGGTCGGCGTGCCGACGGCCGGCGGTACGCAGCTGGGCATCGTGCAGGGCACGCAGCGCGCCATCGTCGACTGGCAGGGCTTCTCCATCGGCCCGGGCCATGCGGTCAACATCGCGCAACCGGGCGCCAGCAGCGTGCTGCTCAACCGCGTCACGGGCAACGAGCTTTCCACCATCGCGGGCGCGTTGAATGCCAATGGGCGCGTGTTCCTGGTCAATCCCAACGGCGTGTTGTTCGGCAACGGCGCGAGCGTGAATGTCGGCGGGCTGGTCGCGTCGACGCTCAAGATGAGCACCAGCGACAGCGCTTTCATGAGCGGCACCGAGCGCTTCGAATTCAAGCAGGACGGCACTGCCTTCGGCACGGTCGAGAACCGCGGTGGCATCAGGGCGCAGGGCGGCGGCACCATCGCGCTGATCGGCGCGCAGGTCAGCAACAGCGGCAGCATCGTCGCGCAGGGCGGCACCGCCGGGCTGGTGTCGGGCGACACGGTGACGGTCGATTTCGCGGGTGACGGGCTCACCACCTTCAAGGTCTCGTCCGGCCTCTACAGCGGCGTCGCCAACAGCGGCGTGGTGCAGGCCGATGGCGGGCGCGTCGTGATGATGGCGACCGCGGGCAGCGAACTCGCGCAAGGCGTGGTCAACACGCGCGGCGTGCTGCGCGCCGATTCTCTGGCTTCGCGCAACGGCGAGATCGTGCTCGACAGCGGCGGCTCGGCAGCGGGCGTCACCATCAGCGGCGGTCTGCTGTCCGCCGCCGGCAACGGCGCAGGTCTGACGGGCGGCTCGGTCGACGTCAAGGGGCGGACGATCCTGCTGCAGCCCGGCGCGCCGGACGATGGCGGAGTCATCGACGCCAGCGGCGGCGCCGGCGGCGGCCGCATCCGGCTGCAGGCCACGGCGGTCGGCGGCGATCCGCAGACCGGCGCGATCGCCGTCGCCGCGGGCAGCCGCATCAGCGCCGATGCCACCGTGGCCGGCAATGGCGGCGACATCCGCCTGATGGGCGAGCGCACGCTGCGCGCCCACGGGACGCTTACGGCCCGCGGCGGGCCGAACGGCGGCGACGGCGGCTACATCGAGACCTCGGGCGGCTACGCCATGCCGGCGGGCGAGAGCAACGGCGGCATCGATCTCGCGGGCCTGGGCACCGACGCGTCGGCACCGCGCGGCACCGCGGGCACCTGGCTGATCGATCCCTTCAACGTCACCATCGTCAACGGCGCGGCCGACGGCGGCCTCACGAGCAATCCTTTCGCCCCGATCGCCGACTCCACCATCCAGGACGGCGACATCAACAACGCCCTCAACGGCGGCACCAGCGTGCGCATCACCACCGGCAATCCCGCCGCCGGTGCGGCGACCGTCGGCGACATCGTGATGGACGACGTGCGGATCGAGTACAGCGGCAACAAGGGCGCGCTCACCTTCCAGCTCGATGCCCATCGCAGCGTGCGCGGCAACGGCGCCTCGGTCATCGCGTCGATCGGCGATCCGCTGAACGTGATCTTCAACGCCGATGCGAACGGCGCCGGTGCCGCCGTCGGCGGCGGCCAGGTCAGCTTCGACGGCGCCATCTACACCAACGGCGGCATCGTGTCGATGAACGGCGCCTGGGCCAACGCCAGCAACGAGATGTGCAGCATCTGCCTGACCGGCGCGCTGATCGACACGCGCACCGGCAACCAGCAGCTGATCCCCGGGACTCCTGGGTTCTATACCGGCGGCAGCAACGCAGGCACGGGCGGCTCGGTGCAGCTCACCGGCGTCAGCACCGGCCCGAGCAACGGTGCCACGACCAACGGCGCGGTGTTCTACCAGAACAGCACGATCACCACCGCCACGGGCAACGTGACGATCTTCGGCAGCCACAGCGCGGGCAGCGGCGTCCAGATCGAAAACTTCGGGGCCAGCGCCACCATCGTCACCACCAGCGGCAACGTGTCGGTGACGGGCATCGGCAGCTTCACCAGCAACAGCTCCGAAGCGCCGGGCCACGGTGTCGTGATCAACGGCGAAACGATCACCACCGTCGACGGCAACATCACGGTCACGGGGCGCCGGCTGGCCGGCGGCACGGCCGGCAACGGCGTGCTGCTGCGCGACGGCGCGCTGCTGCAGACCACCGGCAGCGGCGACATCATCGTCACGGGCCAGTCCGACGGCGGTGCCGCGGGCGTGAACATCGCGCCCGCGGCATCGGCGACCGCACCGCCGGCCGGCCGCATCGACGGCAACCGCAACGTCGTGTTGCGCGCGGTCAACGACGGCAGCACCGATGCGCTCGCGATCGGCGGCACGGTGCGCGCGGGCAATGCGCTCGACCTGCGGCCCGGCGGCGTGGACCTCGCGGGCAACGCGTTGGACCGCCCGGACGTGCCGATCACGCTCGGCGGCACGGCGGCCACCGGCTTCGCGGTCTCGGCCGCCGAGTTCACGCGCCTCACCACGCCGACCATCGTGGCCGGCAGCAACGCGCATGCGGCCAACATCGATGTGGTGGGCCCGCTCGCGCTGACTTCGGCGCTCACGCTGCAGAACGGCGCGGGCGGCAACATCACCCTCGGCGCAGCGGTGTCGACGCCGCAGCTCGGCCTCTTGAGCGCCGGCAACATCACGCAGGCGGCTGCTGCTGCGATCGCGGCCGGCACCCTGCTCGCACGCTCGACCGGCGGCAGCGTGGAGTTGCGCAATCCGCAGAACAGCGTGGGCACGGTCGGCGGCGGCGCGGCGGGAAGCTTCGCCTACGTGGATGCAGACGCGGTCACCGTCGGGCCGGTGACGGTGACCGGCTTCGATGCCGCGAGCAACCTGCCGCAGCCGGTCTCCGCCACCTCGATGGCGGCCGACACCGTGTTCGTGCGCACGCTCGCCGGCGACCTCTCGCTCGGCACCAGCGTCACGAGCGGCAGCGGCACCGACCTGGTGGCGGCAGCGCGTTTCCAGAATCTCGGGGCCTTCACCATCGCCGGCGCGCCCTGGCGCGTGTGGGCCGACACCTGGGTTGGCGAGACGCGCGGCGGGCTCGCAGGCTCGGGCCTGCTGCCCAATCTCTACCACTGCGCCTACCAGGGCCTCTGCACGGTGACGATTCCCGCCGGTGCCAACCACTTCATCTACGCGCAGCAGCCGAGCGCCGTCGTCCTCGTCCACAACGCCGCGCGGCCCGGCGGCGTGCCGAATCCGCTGTTCACCTACAGCATCACCGGCCTGATCCTCGGCGACACCGGCGCCGGTTTTGCCGGCGCCGTGTCGAGCCCCGCCACGCAATTCAGCCTGCCGGGCAGCTACCCGATCAACGGCAGCTTCAGCTCGGCCGAGGGATATGCGGTCAGCGTGGTGCCGGGCGTGTTGACGGTGGGTGGACTCGTGGAACTGATCAAGCCCGACGTGGTGCGCGAGAACCAGAGCACCTGGCTCTACGATCGCAACATCGGGCCGGCGCCGATCTGCCTCGCGACCGGGCCGCTGGGCGGCGACCGCGCCGTGCAGGGCGGCGACGTGCTGGCGCGCGAATGGTCGCGCGTGCGCTCGCGGCCCAATCTCACCAATTGCATCGACACGGAGCGCCGCAACGGCTGCGCCGACTTCTGAGGCACCTTGCGTATCCGTTCGGGCTGAGCTTGTCGAAGCCTCCTGTCCGGAGTCATAGTGGGTGAGCCTTGGTCAAGTTGCTGACCCGGCCTGCTCACAGTTCGTGAGCTTTCGTTAGCCTCGCACCGCGCTCCTGAAGGCAGCCGAAAGCGCGGCAAGCGCATCGCGCGGCCGGCCGTCCTTGACCCTTGAGTGAAGCAGAACTGGCAAGCGCGGTAAATCGGGAAGCCCGAGCTTGGCGCCCACGTCAACTGCGCCAAATGGCAGCATGCGCGGAGCCAATGCAGCAACGCCCAGCCCGGCCATGACGGCCGCAGCGACCGCCGCAACGCCGCCGCCGACGAAAATTTCTGTCCAGGGCACGGCTGCCGCATCGAGAAGCTGCCCGGCCATCACACGCACGCCGCAGGGCTCGGCAAGCGTGGCAAGCGGCAGGGGCTCGCCCGCGCGATGCTGCCAGCTTGGCGCTGCGAACCAGCCGAATTTTTCTTCGGTAAGAATTTCCCCGTCGCTCCGCCCGACATGCAGGCGGACGATCACGGTGTCGAGTTCCCGCCGGTCGAAGCTTTGAAGCAGGTCGCCCGACGATCCGATCCGGATTTCGATCAACAGCTGCGGGTCTTGCGCGTTCATGCGCGCGATCAGCGCGGGGAGCTCCGGCCCCGCAACATGGTCGCTGATGCCGATGGTGAGGCGCTGCCGGGCTCCGGCAAATTCGGCGAGCGCGCGGTCGTGTACCTCCAGGAGTTCGCGGGCGTGTTCGAGGAAGGCTGCGCCCCGCGCCGAAAGCTGCACCGACCGGGGCGTCCGCTCGACGAGCCGGCAGCCGAGCCTCTCTTCGAGCCGCTTCAGCTTCAAGCTGACCGCGGCCTGCGTCGTCTGCATGGCTTCAGCCGCGCGCGTGAAGCTGCCAAGCTCGACGATGCGGATGAAAGCCTCGACGGCATCCAAGTCGAGGGGACGTTCAATCATTTCTGTTTGTTATCGCTGATATAAATATTAATAGCATATCAAAATAGATAACATAAAACCAGGACAACATGGAAAGGACTTGCATGCCGCTCACTCACGTCTCACTGCGCGCCGGAAAGCCGGAAGCCTACCGGCAGGCGATCTTCGACAGCCTTTACCGCGCGATGCACGAAACGTTCAACGTGCCCTTAGACAACCAGTTCATGACCATCAGGGAGCATGACGCTGCGAACTTCCGCTACGGCGCGTCTTATCTTGGCATCGCCCGGAGCGACGATCTCGTGCTGGTTCAGATGACCGTGAACAACACCCGCACCGTGGAACAGAAGAAGGCGCTGTTCGGGCGGATCGCGGAGCTGCTCGGCGAAAGCCCCGGCATCCGGCCGGAGGACGTGTTCGTGAGCCTTGTTGAGGTCGCGAAAGAGAATTGGTCCCTCGGCCACGGCCTCGCGCAATACGCTTGAGGCGATTCTGTTGAACGCGGCCGCAGTTTCCGCAGGAGCACGAGCGGCCCGCCTACACCTCCGCACGCGCGCCTCATCGCGCCGCCAGCGCCCGGCCGAAGTCGCCGGTGTAGGTGCGCAGGCCCTGATGCGTGAGGCGGGAGCGCGCATCGATGAAGACCTTGCCGCCCACCGATTGCCAGCGGCGGCAGAACGCATAGTCCTCGCTCAAGTAGCGGCCGTTGTCCGGCTCGGCCATCACGTCGAAGAAGCGGTAGTGCGGCCAGGCGCGCGAGGCGAGGTCGCCGGTGGCGGCATCGGGCGTGTAGCGCAGTTCGGGGCAGGCCGCGGCCAGCCGCTCGAACACCGTGCGCGCGATCAGCATGAAGCCCGTGGGCGCGTCGAGCACTTCGACGAAGCCGTCCGCGTCCACCGTGCGATCGCCCTCCAGCGCGTTGGCCGGAAAGCGTGCATGGCGGACCTCGAACTCCTCGCGCGTGCTGCCCGCGGGCAGCGGCGCGCGCAGGCCCTCGGCGGGCCAGCCGTCGCTCTTGAGCGGGTAGACGCCGGCCACCACCTCGCGGCCGGCGAGCAGCAGCCGCAGCGCGGCCTCGGGCTCGAAGCCGATGTCGGCGTCGATCCAGAACAGGTGCGTCCATCGTGCATCGGCCATGAACTCGGCCACGAGGCGGTTGCGCGCGCGCGGGATCAGGCTGTCGCCGTCGAGAAAGCGGGTCTGCATCGCGAAGCCGTGGCTCCAGGCCAGGTTCACCAGGCCGAGCAGGCTGCGCACGTAGGTCGAGCTCATCGCGCCGTTGTAGCTCGGCGTCGCGATGAAGGGGCGGATGTCTTTCAGGGCCGTGATGTCGAGCATCGGCGCATTGTGTACTCAGGCTCAGGCCGGCGCCGGGTCGCCCCAAGGCGGCCTGCGGCCCCCTCCGGGGGCAGCGAGTACACGCAGTGACGGAGCGTGGGGGCTCATGAATTGCTGCGGCGCGTGGAGAGCAAGGCCCGCAGCTTGGCCGGCGCCACCGGCTTGGTGAGCAGCATCACGCCGCCCTGACGCAGCCGCTGCAGCACCTCGGGCCCGGTGGCGCCCGAGACCAGCACCGCCAGCGCATCGGGCTGCAGCCGGCGCGCGGCGTCGATCACTTCCATGCCGTCCTCGTCGCCGGCCAGCTGCAGGTCGCACAGCAGCACGTCGAAGCGCGTGCCGGCGTCGGCAAGCCGCTCCAGCGCCTCGCTGCCGGTGGCCACGCATTCCACCAGACAGCCCCATTGCCCGAGCAGCGCGCGGCTGGCATCGAGGATGGCCGGGTCGTCGTCCACCACGAGGCAGCGCAGCCCGGCCAGCGGCGACGCGGCCAGCGGCTCGGGGGCCAGCGGCAGCACGTCGCGCGGGTTCGCGCGCGGCAGCTCCAGCGCGAAGCTGCTGCCGGCCTGCAGCGCCGAGCGCAGCGCGATGCGCGTGCCGAGCAGCGCGGCGATGCGGGCGCAGATCGCGAGGCCGAGGCCGAAGCCCTGGCGGCGGTCGCGTTCGGTGTTCGCGACCTGGTAGAACTCCTCGAAGATCCGCGCCTGGTGGATCGGCGCGATGCCCACGCCGTTGTCGCGCACTTCGATGCGCACCTTGCCGCCGCGCTGTCGCGCCAGCACCAGCACCGTGCCGTCGGGCGAGGTGTGGTGGATCGCATTGCTGACCAGGTTGCCGACGATGCGCAGCAGGAGGGCCGAATCGGTGCGCACCGCGAGCCCGCGGTCCATCCACGCCAGCCGCACGCGCGCGGCGGCGGCGCGCGCCGCATGCTGGGCGTCGAGCTGGTCGAACAGCGTGGCGAGCGACACGTCGGTGATCGCCGGCGTCAGCACCTGCGCATCGAGGCGCGAGATCTCGAGCAGATCGTCGAGCAGCACGCCCATGAATTCGGCGCCCTCCTGCAGGCGCAGTACGGCAGGCCGCTGCGTTTCGGTGGCCGTGGGCAGCAGGCCGTCGATGAACAGGCCCATCGCATGCAGCGGCTGGCGCAGGTCGTGGCTGGCCGCGGCGAGGAAGCGGGCGCGCGACAAGGCCGCCTGCTCGGCCTCGGCCATGCGCTGCAGCGCGACGGCGGTGGCTTCGCGCACCTGCTCCTCGCTCTGCTGCCGGTTGCGCTGCAGGCGCTCGGCCAGGCGGTTGATGTCGTGGGCGAGGTTGGCGAGCTCATGGCGCGCGCGCGGCTTGCCGGCTTCGCCCTTTTGTTCGCTTGCGTTGCGCGCGACGACGTTGCAGCGCGCATCGAACCGGCCCGCCTCCAGCGCCGCCACGGTGCGCGAGATGCGCCGCAGCGGCTGTGCGACCGCACGCGCCGTGTGACGCACCCAGGCCCACGCCGCCAGGAGCGCGATCATCGCGATGCCGATGCCCGCCATCAGCGAGCGTGTGCGTTCGCGCGCGTAGGCCGTGGTGTCACGGAAGGCCTGCACCAGGCCGATGGGCGTTTCGCCGGCGGCGGTCGAGCCTTCGGGCGCGAAGGCGCTGGCGCGCGAGGCCTCGCGCAGCGTGACCGGCGCGGTGAACATGCGCAGCTGCGCAAGAGGCGCGGTCTTGGGGCCGGCCGTCACGTAGACGCCGGCGCTGTTGCTGATCTCCACCCGCGTCACTTGGCCGCCGCGCAGCGCCGCGTTGGCGACGTTCTGCAGCGCGGGCAGGTCGCCGGCGTAGAGGCTTAGGTCGGACATCGCGGCCACCTGGCGCGCCACGGCTTGGCCTTCGGCATTGAAGGCAGCTTCGAGCGTCTCGAGGCGGCTGTGGGTGAACCAGGCGGTGAGCGCGATGGCCACCGCCGCGCAGGGCACCACGCCGAGCCGGAACAGGTCGCGCTGGAGGCTGCCGCCGACCACGACGGTGCGGCCGTCCGTTGCGGGCGGGTCCGTCGGTCGTGCGGCGGAGGCGGGCACGGCCAGACCGTGGCTCGGGGCGGTCATCGGGTGGCGGTCACCCGCTCGGTCAGTTCCCGCTCTTCCGGAATGCGCAGGCCCAGACCGCGCGCGACGGTGGCGTTGATGCGCACCGTGGCCGGCGTCGCCGCCTCGACCAGCACGCCCGCGCCCGCCGGCGCGGCGGCCACCTTCTGCCCGAGCGCGCGCGCCTGCAGCGCGAGCTGCCCCGGCGTCGAGACGGCGGCCGCAAGCCCGCCCGAGCGGACCAGGCCGTCGCTGGTGCCGAACACCGGCAGGCCGGCGCCGGCGCCCGCGCGCAGCACCGAGAGCGTGGCGGCCTGGCTGTCGCCGATCAGGTCGGGCAGCACCATGAGCGCATCGCTGCGCGGCACCAGCACGCGCAGTACCGAGGCTAGCGAGGTCGCGTCGGGTGCGTATTCGACCTGCAGATCCCAGCCCTGGGCCGCGCGCTGCAGCTCGCGCACGATCGGCTCCGACTCGGCCGTCGCCACCACGCCGAGCCGGCGCTTCTGCGGCAGCACCGCGTCGATGAGCGTCAGCTGGTCGGCCATCGCCGGCTCGCGCAGCAGCACGCCGACATGGCGGTCGGTGCGCCGCAGCGCGGGGCTTGTCTTGAGGCTTTCGTAGTCGAGCCGGCTCAGCATCACGAGCACCAGCGGGTCCTGGCCCGGCCGCTCGATGGCGGCGCGCGCCGCCACCGGCCCGACGGCCATCGTGACCGGAACCTCCGCCGGAGCACTCGGGCGCATGCCGCGGGTGCGCACGCCGGCCGTCACGCGGTCTTCGCCGGCGCCCGCAAGCTCCGGGACGGGGCCCCCGGCGGGCAGGCGGACCAGATCGAAACGGCTGCCGGCCTCCTGGGATTCGCGCAGCAGGCGAACGAACTCCGTGTGGGCCGCCAGCTCGTCGGCCACCAGCACCGTGAGCCCGGCCGCGTTCGCGCCGCCGGCGAGCAGGACGGCGATGGCCATGCCCGCGATGGTGCGCAGCCCTTGAAAGAGCGCTGGAGATCGATTCGCAAACATGAACTGCACCTGCAGTGGGTGATGGACCCAATGTACGGACGCGGCCTGCTTCGCGCGATAAGGCAGAGGGCTTATGTCGGCCTGCACGGCACCGGATTGCCGTGGAAGACTGCACGGCTTCGCGGCCTGTCGGCCTATCTCCGACGTCGTATCCCTGGCGGGACCTTCCTACAACACCGCCTGACGCACCGCCGCCAACTGGGCATTGATCGCCTGCCGCAGCAGCTTCGGCGACACCGGCTTGTAGAGCACGGCGACGCCCGAGTTCGCCACTTCGCGCAGCCGGTCGGGCTTGGTCTCGCCGGTCACCAGCAGGCGTGCCGTCGCCTCGCCGATGCCGCGCGGATGGCGCTCCAGCGCCGCCAGCACGTCGAGGCCGTTGTCGCCGCCTTGCAGCAGCAGGTCGCTCACCACCAGGTCGGGCGGCCGGTCCCACTCGTCGGCCAGCGCCAGGGCCTCGTTGCGCGTCTGCGCGGCCATCACCTCGGCACCCCAGTTCGAGAGCACCACCTGCAAGCCCTCGAGGATGGTGCGCTCGTCGTCGATCACCAGCACCCGCACATTGCGCAGGCTCGGCTCGTCTTCGCCGCCGGCGCCATGGGGCAGGGCTGCCGGGCCTACCGGCGCCGCTGCCGCGGGCTCGGCGGCACGCGCCATCACGCGCACGCAGGTGCCCTTGTGCGGCTGCGAGCTCAGCTCGACGCGCGTGTTGAGCAGCGCCGCCAGCCGCTGCACGGTGGCGAGGCCCAGGCCCATGCCGCGCGCGTCGCGGCCCTGCCGGCCGTGCGGCTCGACCTGGTAGAACTCCTCGAAGACCCGCGACTGGTGCTGGGCCGCGATGCCGACGCCGGTGTCCACCACGTCGATGCGGATGCCGCGGCCGCGCCTGCGCGCGCCGATCAGCACGCCGCCCTCGGTGGTGTGGCGCAGCGAGTTCGACACCAGGTTGTTCAGGATGCGCGAGAGCATCACGTAGTCGCTGCGCACCCAGAGCTCGGTCTTGCGCACCACCAGCCGCAGGTTCTGCTGCTCGGCCACCGGCCGGAAGTTGCGGCTGATCTCGTCGAACAGATGATCGAGCGCAAAGTCCGCCCACTGCGGCTGCAGCACGCCGGCATCGAGCTGCGAGAGGTTGAGCAGCTCCGAGAACAGCCGGTCCAGCGATTCGACGCATTCGCGGATATGGCCGATGCGCTGCAGGCGCACCGGGTCGGTCTCGCCGTTGGCCAGGCCGTCGGAGAACAGCGTCAGCGCGTGCAGCGGCTGGCGCAGGTCGTGGCTGGCGGCGGCCAGCAAGCGCGTCTTGGCCTGGCTCGCCACCTCGAGCTGCTGGTTCTTGCTGGCCAGTTCGGCCGTGGCGTTGGCGATGCGGCTTTCCAGCTCGCCGCGGCTTTCCGACAGCGCGCGCGCCGCCTCGTTGAAGCCGTGTTGCAGGTGCCGCACCTCGGCCGTGCCTTGGACCGCCACCTGCGCGTCCTCGCCGGCGCCCAGCCGGTCGACCGCCTCGCCGAGGGCGCGGATCGGCGCGCTGATGCGGCGTGCCGCCCACCAGCCGGCCAGCCCCACGCCCACCAGGCTGGCCGCCAGCACCAGCACCACGTTGATCCACACCGAGCGCTTGGCGCGCTCCACCGCGTCGAGGCTGATCTCCACCATCACCTTGCCGGTGTGCTTGCCGTCGTCGCCGATGATCGGCGCCACCACCTGCAGGCCCTCGCTGCGCTCGCGGTCGGTGGTTTCCGAATTGGCGAGGATCTCGCCGTCTTCGGACCAGATCTGCACCTGCTGCACGTGTGGCTGGTAGCTGCCGGACTGCGCGGTGCGCTGCAGCGCGCGGCGGTCCATGCTGTGGAGCTGGATCTGGGCCACGGTCGCCACCTGCAGCGCCACGGTCTGCGCATTGGCGCGCATCAGCTCGGTCACGCTCGCGAGGTGCTGGCGCGTCAGCACCGCGATCGCACCCAGCGTCGCCACCATGGCGGGCAAGAGCGCCAGCAGCACGAGCTGCTGCGCCAGCGTCAGGCGCATCAGCAGGCGGAGGGCGCGAAAGGGCCAGTTCATGGGCGCATCAGACGCCTGGCGACTTGTGTGTCAACCACCGACTTAAGTACATGTCTAGGGAAAAACGTCACGAATCTGATCGAAGTTGGTTTCTAATTGTGTTCTCGACAGAACCGCTTTGACCAGCCCCAAGGCCCCCAGCCGACGCGTTCCAGAAGAAGATGCAATTTCCTGTCCATTGCGCCGCCGGTGCTCCCCTTGCTTCTCCCGCCCCGCATTCCGGGCGTTTGCGGATGATGGCACGGCGCGCCGCCGCCCTGCTGGGGCGCTGCGCGCTGGCGTTGCTGCTGGGCGCGCCGCTCGCGGCCGCGGCGCAAACCGCGGGCACGGCTGCCGCCGCCAAGACGGCGCCGCTGCGCTTCGGCATCCTGCCGCTGGGCGGCGCCTTCGAATCGCGCAACGACTGGGAGCCGCTCCTCGCAGACCTGAGCCGCGCCATCGGCCGGCCGGTCAGCGTGCTCTCGGTCACTTCCTACGAAGCGCTCGAGCAGGCGATCCAGCGCGACCAGGTCGACATGGCCTTCCTGTCCGGCAAGATGGCGCTCGATGCCGTCACGCAGCGCCGCATGAACGTCGTGGCGCAGGTCACGCGCCACGACGGCCTGCCCGGCTACCGCGCGCTGCTGCTCACGCGCAAGACCGGGAAGTTCACCACGCTGAAAGACCTGCTGGCACAACCCGAGCGCTGGCGCCTGGCGCGCGGCGAGAGCCGCTCGGTGTCGGGCTTCATCGTGCCGCAGCTCCAGCTCTTCCTGCCGAACCACATTGCGATGGAGACGCGCTTCGCCAGCGAAGTGGTGGGCACGCACCAGGCGACGGCGCTGGCGGTGGCCAACGGCGAGGCCGACGTGGCCACCAACAACACGGCCGATTTCGAGCGCTTCAAGCTCCAGTTCCCGGCCGAGGCCGATCGGTTGCAGGTGATCTGGGAGTCGGAGCTGATCCCGCACGCGCAACTGGTGGTGCGGCGCGAGTACAGCCCCGAGTTCCAGAAGAAGGTGCAGGCCTTCCTGGTCGACTACGCGCGCGCCAAGGGGCCGCGCGGCGACGCCGAGCGCGCCGTGCTGAAGTCGCTGCACGACCTCGCCGGTTTCGTCGCGGCCGACAACAGTTCGCTGTTGCCGGCTGCCAAGCTGGCCTACCAGCTCGCCAGGCAGAGCGCCATGACCTCGCAGTGGGTCAACGAGGCGGCACGCCAGGCCCGGCTGCAGCGCATCGAGAGCGGGTATGCCGAGCAGGTGGCGGCCTTGCGCAACGGCGCACCCTGAGCCTCGCATGAGGCGGTGCGTGCTGCGCATGGCGTGGCGTTGCACCCTGGCTGCCGCGCTGGGCTGGCAAGCCGCTGCCGCGCTCGCACAAAGCCTTCGCGCCGAGCCGCCGCCGGCCATCCGCTTCGGCGTGCTGCCGGTCGGCGGTGCGGTCGAGTCGCGCGGCAACTGGACGCCGCTCCTTAACGACCTGAGCCGCGCGCTCGGCCGGCCGGTGAGCGTGCTCTCCGTGACCTCCTACGAATCGCTGGCCCAGGCCCTCCGGCGCGACGACGTCGATTTCGCGCTGCTGTCGGCCAAACTGGCGCTCGATGCCGTCGCAGAACGGCGCATGAACGTGGTGGCCCAGGTGGCGCGGGTCGACGGCCTGCCCGACAGTCGCGCCGTGCTGCTCGCGCGCAAGACAGGCGCCCACAATTCGCTGAAGGAGCTGCTGGCCCGCCCCGAACGCTGGCGCCTGGCGCGCGGCGACAGCCGCTCGGTGTCGGGCTTCATCGTGCCGCAGCTCCAGCTCTTCCTGCCGAACGGCATCGCGATGGAGACGCGCTTCCAGAGCGAGATCGTCGACACGCACCAGGCCACCGCGCTCGCGGTGGCGAATGGCGATGCCGACGTGGCCACCAACAACACGATCGACTTCGAGCGCTTCAGGCAGCAGTTTCCGGCCGAGGCCGATCGGCTGCAGGTGATCTGGCAGTCCGAGCCCATTCCTCCGGCCGTGTTCGTGATGCGGCGCGCCCATCCCCTCGCGTTGCAGAAGAAGCTGCAGGACTTTCTGGTCGACTACGGCCGCACCAAGGGGCCGCGCGGCGACGGCGAGCGCGAGGTGCTGAAGTCGCTGCATGCGCCCTTCGGCTACGTTGCGGCGGACAACACGGCGCTGCTGGCGGCGGCCGAGCTGGACTACCAGCTCGCGAAGCGGCGCGCGCTCGCCGCGAAGTGGGTCAATGCAGAAGCGCGCGCGGCCCGGCTGGAACGCATCGAGCGCAGCCATGCGGAGCAGGTGGCGGTGTTGCGCGACGGCAGGCCCTGAGCGCGGCCTCGGCGGATGAAACAGATCGAAAGATCGCCCAGATGAAATCAGATCGAACGGATTTGTTTGCCAACTCGTTTCTTCTGTCCTCTGCCAGGCCGTTGCATGAAGTGGAGCGAGAAATTGCGAGCGAGGCAGGGCTCGAAAATGGTGCATCACTTGTGCTGCTCAGGCTGAATGACAAATCTTCTGCAGGCCGACTTGCGGAGGTGGCATCTGTATTTAGAAGCTACTTTGAAGATGGATCGGTTGTGACCTTGTTTGAGGGTGAAAAGCCCATTTGATTCGCGACCCTGCCGGCGCCGCCTTCGGCGTGAGCGTGAGCGAGCAACGCGGCAAACAACGTTCGACGAGCGCGGAGAGCTACACCACCCAGCGCGGCACCAACATCCAGGCCGGCAGCATCGAGATTGCGGCGCGCGAGACCGACATCAACATGACCGGCGCCAAGCTGCAGGCGCGCGACATCAGCCTGGACCCGAAGCGCGACATCAACATGCTCGCCGCCCAGAACACCGCCGCCACCGCGGGCAACAGTTCGGGCCGTTCCTTGGGCGGCGGCGTCACCTTCGGCTTCGGCTCGCAGAACGGC
>NZ_FMZU01000012.1 GCF_900101545.1 Variovorax sp. CF079
GCGGCAGCGAGGCGAAGATGGTGCCGGGCTCCACGCGTTGCAGGCCTTCGACCCGGATGTCGCGTACCGTGAAGGGCTCGACGGCCCAGGCGGCCCAGGCGGCGCATGCGGACACGGCCATGCCGATGAACGCCGCCACGCGACGGAGGCGGAAGCGAGTGCCTGTTGCAGGGATGAATGGGGCGAAGCACGGCGCCGCAGGGGCGGTGCCGTCGGGTGAGCGGCGCACATGCCGAGCGAAGTTCATGGCACCGATGATCGATGCCGAGTTCGGAGAAATCTGGGAGCTGCTCCGCACCGCCGGCGTGGGGCCGCGGCAACAGCGATCGAAGGCTGACGGCGCCGATCTGCGAATTCCTCAATGTCTCCGCAGTTGACACACAAAGTCACAGGGCGAAGACCAGTGCGCTGGAGAGGGGTCACACCCAATCAATGCCGGCACTGGCTGTCCATAACCGCTGCCAACATGAGCTCCAAGTGAACGAACAAAACTCGCCCATCGCGCCATTGCTGCGCACCGCATCTCTTCTGCTCGCGATGGCCGGTGCCGCCGTCGCAGCCCAGGCGCAGAACGCGATCGAATCGGTCACGAGTTCGATGCAATCCGGCTCGGAAGTCATCCGTGTCGATTTCGCGCAGCCGCTGGCCGCGCCGCCGAACGGCTTTTCCGTCCAGTCGCCGGCGCGCATCGCGCTCGATTTCCCGGAGGTCGCGAACGCCGTCGGCCGCTCGGCGATCGACGTCAACCAGGGCAATCTGCGCTCGGTCAACGTGGTGCAGGCGGCTGAGCGAACGCGCCTGGTCCTGAACCTGAAGCAGGCTACCGCGTACAAGGCTGAGATCAAGGGCAAGTCCTTGTTGATTTCGCTGGAGCCCGTTCCGGGCGCCGCATTGGTTGCTTCCACGCCTTCCGCATTTGCCGAGAACCGCAACCGGGACACCTTGCCCTTGCGCGACGTCGATTTCCGCCTGGGCTCGGACAACACCGGCCGCGTGATCGTCGACCTGGCCAACAACCAGGTGGGCGTCGACATTCGCCAGCAAGGCAAGAACCTGGTGGTCGAATTCACCAAGTCGACCCTGCCCGAGGGCCTGCGCCGCCGTCTGGACGTTTCGGACTTCGGCACGCCCGTCCAGTTGGTGACGACGCAGCAGTCCGGCGACCGCGTGCGCATGACCATCGAGCCCAAGGGCGACTGGGAGCACAGCGCCTACCAGAGCGAGAACCAGCTCGTCGTCGAAGTGCGCCCGCGCAAGGTCGATCCGACCAAGCTCGCGCAGGGCGCCGGCTACAGCGGCGAGAAGCTCTCGCTGAACTTCCAGAACATCGAGATCCGCTCGCTGCTGCAGGTGATTGCCGACTTCACGAACTTCAACATCGTGACCTCGGACTCCGTCACCGGCACGCTCACGCTGCGCCTGAAGGACGTGCCCTGGGACCAGGCGCTGGACATCATCCTGGAGGCCAAGAACCTGGGCATGCGCAAGAGCGGCAGCGTGCTGCGCATCGCACCCGAGGACGAGATCAACGCCAAGGAGAAACTCAAGTTCGAGGCGCAGGCCACGATCCAGAACCTGGAGCCGATGCGCACCCAGTCCTTCCAGCTCAACTACACCAAGGCCATCGCGATCGCACAGGGCCTGACCGGCACCGGCACTTCCAGCGGCGGCGGCGCGGGCACGACGACGCGCATTCTCAGCGCGCGCGGCAGCGTGATCGCCGAATCGCGCACCAACCAGCTCTTCGTTTCGGACATCCCCTCGCGCCTCGCGCAGGTGGCCGAGCTGATCCAGAAGCTCGACGTCCCCGTGCGCCAGGTGCTGATCGAGGCGCGCATCGTCGAGGCGTCGGACACCTTCAGCAAATCGCTGGGCGTCAAGTTCGGCGGGTCGTCCAGGGGCAGCCGCAGCTCGATCGGCACCCAGCCCACGACGAGCAGCGACGGCACCGCCTCCTTTTCGGAGACCTCCACCAGCAATTTCGTCAACCTGCCGGCGAGCAGCTCAAGCGGCGCCTCGGTGGGAAGCTTTGCCGTCTCCCTCTACAACGCCAGCATGTCGAAGATCCTGAACCTCGAAATATCCGCGCTGGAAGAGGATGGCAAGGGCAAGGTCGTGGCGAGCCCGCGCGTCGTCACCGCCGACCAGACCAAGGCCCTGATCGAACAGGGCACCGAGCTTCCCTACCAGGTGGCCACTTCGAGCGGTGCCACCTCGGTCGCGTTCAGGAAAGCGAACCTCAAGCTCGAGGTCACGCCGCAGATCACGCCGGAAGGCAACATCATCCTGACGCTGGACGTGAACAAGGATTCCGTCGGGCAATCGACAACCGCCGGCTACGCGATCAACACCAAGCATGTGCAGACCGAAGTGCTGGTCGACAACGGCGGGACGGTCGTGATTGGCGGCATCTTCGAACTGACGGACAACAACGACGAGTCGCGCGTTCCGGTGCTGGGCGAACTCCCGGTCGTCGGCACCTTGTTTCGATCGCGCACGCGCGAGATGAAGAAGACCGAGCTCCTGATCTTCATCACGCCGAAGATGATTGCCGACCGCAACGCGGCCAGGTAGGCATCCAGCCCGAAACCTCCGGGGTTTCTCGCCTTGGCAATCGGCAGGGGAGCCGTGATGCCAGGCACGGCAAATGGCACCACTCGGGGCGCTAGGTTGATGACAAGGCCGGGTCGCGACGGGGCAGAGTCCCGTCGCGACTCGTAGTGCGCTATCAGAAAGCGTGGCGGATGCCGAAGTCGTAGCCGGTGGAGGAGCGCGGCAGGCCCGTGTAGCTCACGCCGTTGCTGCTGTAGCCCGTGGTGATCGCCGAACTCAGGCTGCCGGTGTAGGCCGCATCGTTGCGGTTGTTCACGCGCGCGACGGTGGCGTACAGCGCGGTGCGCTTGGACAGGTTGTGCACATAGCCCAGGGCCAACTTCTGAACGCGCGGATCCTCGCCGGTGATGCCGGCGGCGCCTTCGTTGTAGCGGACCGTGGAGTACGACGCGCGGATCAGGCCTGCACCCACGGGAACGGTCGCGCCGATCAGGTAGCCGTTGTAGCTGTCATGAGCGTTGCCGAGCGCGGTATCGAACTTGTTCTGCACGTTCGAGAGTTCACCGAACAGCTTGACCGGCCCGAAGTCGTAGGACGCGCCGAGGTTGATGGTCTGCACCTTGCGCGTGAGTGCCAGGGTGTCGACGGCGATGTTCTGGCCCGCCGACACTGCGACGTCCAGCGGCCCGTTCGCCCAGCCGAAGCGCCCACCGATGTAGCGCCCGGCGTTGCTGTTGGTCGACGCCGTGTCGGCCGCCGTGCTGCTGTCGGTGTTCTCGTGCAGGCTGTACTGGAGCTGGCCGTAGAAGCCGCCCAGGTTCGGCGGCAGGAAGTAGCCGATCGAGTTGCTGGCGCGCACGTAGTTCGTGTTGTTCAGGCCGGTGCTGCCGTTGACGGAGCTGATCACGTTGGTGCCCGATCCGTTGGTGCCGAAGGGGTCGAACACGGTGTCGTTCCAGAAGGTGGGCGTGTAGTCGCGGCCCAGGCGCAGTTCGCCGAAGCCGCCGGACAGGCTCACCGTCGAG
The DNA here is from genome assembly GCF_900101545.1 of Variovorax sp. CF079. Taxonomy (GTDB): domain Bacteria; phylum Pseudomonadota; class Gammaproteobacteria; order Burkholderiales; family Burkholderiaceae_C; genus Variovorax. The sequence continues at coordinate 3,579 of NZ_FMZU01000012.1, forward strand.
CGGCGGTTGAAGGTGGAGATGCCCGTCGCGCCGTCGTCGTTGGTGATCGGCGCTTCGAGCCAGAAGCTGGCGGCGAGGCCGCCGCCGAGGTCTTCGGTGCCGCGGAAACCGATGCGGCTCGAGTTGTAGCCGGAATTGGAGAGCGTCGTCCTGGTCTGCTTGGAGCTGGCGCCGGTCGCCGCATCTCGTGAAGTCGCAGATTGATAGCTGACGCCGGCGTCAACGACGCCGAACATCGTGACGGACGACTGCGCAGCGGCCAGGCCGGTCACAGCGAGAGCGGCGATTGCCGTAAGGGATTTTTTCATTCAGGTTTTCTCCGGTTTCGAACGAGGCACGACCTCTTCGAGCCATGACCCGCTCAACAGGCCGAAATTGGTCCAGGTGCGAGGCGATCCTGGACAACATCGCGACCGCCCTCATCGGGCAGCTGGTCGGATGGTCTCGTTCAAAGTTGGAGGAATCTGGTAAGTGCGGGATGCATCGCATTGCCCGTTGTTTGTACGCACCATCTGCAAAGCGTCGGCTTGGAACCTCGTCTCAGCGAGCCGCTTAGATTTCTCCCCATTCGCACGAAATGATGTCGGCATCGCCCGCTGTCGCAACGCGAAAGCGCGAGCGGTTGAAGACCGACTGCTGGAGATCCACACACATGATTCGCTCCTGGCCACTGATGGCAGTGATCTGCGGCACGCTGGCGCTTGGCTGCGCCGACACAAGCCGCGCTACGACGAGTTCCAATTCGGCCCTCGAAGTCGCATCGTTCCTCGACGGCGCGATGCCCTCCCGTTCGCAGTCTTGGTGGTCCGGCTTTGACGACGAGACGATGAACGAGCTGATCGGGATGGCACGCCGGCATCCAGCTTCGACGAGCGCTGCGAGGCCGCTGAATGCAGTGCCTGTCGAGATCGGTGTTGCCGCCGCATACGTCTCGCTCAGGGTACAGGCCTTCAGCCTGACGTACCTGGAGAACGCGCGATCCGCCGTCACACGGCAGTTGCAGCTGATGATTGCGAGCAATCCGGAGCACGATGACTTCATCAAGGAACTCGTCGGCCGCAAGACCAAGGCTGACGATGCGATCAGGAAGATCAGGGCGCAGCGCGAAATCCATATCGCGTTTCTTGCCGCCCAGTGCGGCATGTCGGAAGCGGCCCTGACCGACGTCATCGGCGCCGCCCTCGCAGACCGGACGAGAACGCTTCCCAAGTTCCTTGCGCCGGTGCCGAGTGCGCTGCCGGAGGGGTTGCTCGCAAACCGCGACGATGTCAATCTCGCTGCGGCGCTCTACGGCATCGACTCGGCGGCAGCACTCGCCGACGCGATCGAGACCACGGATGCGTCGAGCGAGCGCGCGGCGAACGATGAGGCTCAGGCGGCGCTCCTCGGCCATCCCCTCTATCTCGCCATCGTGGCCCAGGCGCGAAACGAAGTGTCCGAGGCCTTGCAGCGCCTGCAAACGCAAAGCGATATCGCGAACGCCGCATACAACCGGATGCGCGACGCGAATGCCGAATTCGAGGCGGCCAAGAAGCGCCGCGATCGGGGCGAAATGTCGGAAATCCAGCTCATGGAGGATTTCCTGGGACTGTTGCAGCATCTGCAAATGGTCGCCGTCGCCAACGGCGATCTCGCGGTCGCTTGGATCGCACTCTTTGCTCGGCTGGGCAACGGAACGTCGATCGACGGCAGCCCGGCTTCGAGATCGGCGCTGCTCGATGCTCTACCTAAAGTCTCCCAAAAGACGCGTGATCCTCGGGATTCGAAGGAGCCCTGAATGACCACCATTTCCTTGCAGAGAACGCACGGCGGCGCAGTGTCCATGCTGCCCCGCCACGGATACCCGACATCGGACCCGGTCCAGAGCCCATACCGCATCCCCGGCACAGCGTCTTTCCACGAGCTGGCGGCATCGCTGGGCGTGCAGCAGCTCGTCCGTACATTCGGTCCTGCGTTCCCTCACATGCGCGTCTTGCGGGACCTCGTCATCCCGATGCCCGCAGCTTGCCCGGTGCGCACCGCCAGGATCGATGCCGTGATCGTGTGCGAAACCGGCGTCTATCTCTTCGAGATCAAGGCTTGGCGAAACGCCTTTGTCTACCGGAAGAACTCCGACCAGGCGCCGCCGCGCTGGTTCTTGCGCCTCCATGGGTGCAGCAGGGCTCGCGAGGTCTCGGACCCTGCCTTGCAGGGCGGCCGCAAGACCACGCAACTGCGAAGCCTGCTGCCCGACGACCTGAGGCTGCAGTATTTCGTCCTGCTGCCTTGCGAAGGCGTCGAGCTCGAAGGCGTGATGCCGGCCGCCATCGTCACGCATCAGGACCTGTCCTATATCGCGCGCCTGGCACGCAACAACGGCCGTACCGCGCGAAGCTATCCGCTCCTGAGTGCCGATGCCATCGAACGGACGGTGCAATTGCTGGTGGACATCCAGGGCGAGCTGACGATCGACGACCACATGCACAACTGCAGGGAAGGCAGGGAAGGCAGGGAAGGAGCCTCGGCCCTGACGACTCAATGAGTCGCGTCCCGGCAACCTGATGGCCCGCATCGTCATCGTCGAGGACCAACTCGACATCGCATCGGTCGTTCAGGACTACCTGCGCGCTGCGGGTTACGAAACCACGCATTTCGCCGATGGCCAAGGTGCGCTCGAGCACATCGTCGAATCGCCGCCCGACCTGACACTGCTCGATATCGGGCTGCCACGCCTCGATGGCATCGAAGTACTTCGCAGCGCGCGCGAGCACACCGACCACCCGGTCATCATGGTCACTGCCCGGATCGAGGAGCTCGACCGCCTGCTCGGCCTCGAGCTCGGTGCCGATGACTATGTGTGCAAACCCTTTTCTCCGCGCGAGCTGGTCGCACGCGTGGGCGCTGTGTTGCGGCGCTTTTCCCCCAACGATGCAAGGACCCGAACCAGGCAGGACCTGCCAGGCCTGGTGCTCGACGGCGTGTACTGGCGAGCCTCGCTCGACGGAACAGCGCTCAATCTGACGCGCCGCGAGTTCAGCCTCCTGCAGGTGCTGTCGCGGCATCCGGGCCGCATCTATTCGCGAGCACGCCTGCTCGAACTCACGTTCAGCGCCGGAGCCGACGTGACCGATCGTGCGATCGACAGCCACGTCAAGAACCTGCGGCGCAAACTTGGCGTCGTCACGCCCACGCACGAGTGGATCCGATCGGTCTATGGCGCAGGGTTTGCGTGGGAGCCTCCGCTCGGACCTTCTCCCAATTTCCTCCCAATTCGGCTTCCAACATCCGCCCGCCGCGCGTGATGGAACTGCCGCCACGCGCGTGCCGCAGAATGCGGCCATGCGCCGACCTCCCCACCAATGCCACGCCTGACGCTCAGCAGAAAGATCTTCTTCGCCCTGGCCACCCTGCTGGTCGTCCTGCTGCTGCTTTCCGCGGCCTTTTCCATCTTTGCGCTGCAGCGCGGCCTGGGCCCCTATGTCGCGGAGATCGAGATCCGCCGCATGGACTGGCTGGCGCAGTTGCTGCAGAAGCACTACGCCGCCAACGGCAGCTGGGACAAGCTGCGCAAGGACGAGGGCGCCTGGCATCGGCTGCAGATGGGGGATCCGGGCACGGCGCAGGTCGAGACCCGCGACAAGGACGATGCCCGGCTGCCGCCGTGGTACGCACGGCCGCGGCGCTTCGAAGACCGTCCTCCGCCTGGTTTCGCGCCGCAGCTGGAGCTCTTGCCCAGGCATTTCATGCCTCCGCCTCCGCCCGGCTTTTTCGCCGATCCGCGAGAAGCGGCAGATTCGATCTACCAGCGGCTGGGCGTGGTGGACGCATCCGGCGCACGGGTCGCCGGCGCCAGCGTCGATATGGCGTCGGCCGCCCTGCTGCCGATACGCAGCGGCCGCCTGGTCATCGGCCATCTGGTGCTGGCGCCCGTCGAAGGACTCGACAGCGAAGCCGACCGGGCGTTCTTCGCGCGCCAGTCGGGGGTCATCGTGCTGACCGGCCTCGTCGGCCTGGTCTTCGCGCTGGTGCTGTCCTGGCAGTTGGCGCGGCGCTGGCTCAGCCCGATCGATGCGCTCACGCAGGGTGCGCAGGACGTGGCGCGCGGACGGCTCGGCACCCGCGTGCAGGTGCGCGGTTCGGACGAACTGGCCTTGCTGGGCCGCACCTTCAACAACATGGCCGAGCGCCTGGACACGGTCGAGACCTCGCGGCGCGCCTGGCTGGCGGACGTGGCGCACGAGCTGCGCACGCCGCTCGCCGCCATGCGCGCCGAGATCGAGGCCTTGCAGGATGGCGTGCGCAGCTTCGACGATCGCACCGCATTGCGGCTGCACCGGCAGGTCATGCGGCTGGGCCAGCTGGTCGACGACCTGCGCAGCAGCATGCGCGATCCGCCGGCCGAATCGTTGACGAAGGCGCCCGTCTTTCCGCTCACCTTGCTGAAGGAGGCCTTGGCCATGACGCGCAATCGCTTCGCCCAGCACCGCATTGCGGTGGATGCGCAGGCTATCGAGGCCCTGGCGGCACAATCGCAACCGGTGGTCGACGGCGATGCGCATCGCCTGCACCAGGTCTTCATGAACCTGCTCGAAAACACACTCTCCTACACCGATGCGGGCGGCGCTCTGCGCATCGGCGCCGCCGTCGAAGGCAGCAGCGGCGCGCAGCGGCTGGTGCTGCGCTTCGACGACAGCGCGCCGGGCGTCGCGGCCGACGAGCTGCCGCGGCTGTTCGAGCGGCTGTTCCGCGCCGAAGGGTCGCGCAGCCGCGCGCTGGGCGGCTCCGGCCTCGGCCTGTCCATCTGCCACGCCACGATCGAGGCGCACGGCGGCGAGATCGACGCCTCGGCGTCTCCCCTCGGCGGCGTGCAGATCACGCTGTGGCTCCCGCTGGCGCCAACGTCATGAGCCGAATCCTCATCGTCGAAGACGAAGCCGACATCGCCTCGGTGCTGCAGGACTACCTGCGCCATGCCGGCCACGAGACCGAGCACATGGCCGATGGCCACAGCGCGCTGGCCCGCATGCTCGAGGCGCCGCCCGACCTCAGCCTGCTGGACATCATGCTGCCGGGCCTCGATGGCCTGAGTGTGCTGCGGCAGGCCCGCGTGCACACCCGGCACCCGATCATCATGCTCACCGCGCGCATCGAGGAGGTCGACCGCCTGCTTGGCCTGGAACTGGGCGCCGACGACTACGTGTGCAAGCCCTTCTCGCCGCGCGAAGTCGTAGCGCGCGTGAAGGCTGTTCTGCGGCGCGTTCAAACCGAAGAGGCGGCGGACAAGGCGACCGCGTCCCTCCAGTTGGACGACGTGCACTGGCGCGCATCGCTGAACGGCACCGCGCTCAACCTGACGCGGCGCGAGTTCCGTCTGCTGCAGGCGATGTCTCGGCACCCCGGCCGCATCTTCTCGCGCGCCCGGCTCCTGGAACTGGCCTACGAGGACGACGCCGACGTGTCCGAACGGGCCGTGGACAGCCACGTCAAGAACCTGCGCCGCAAGCTCTCGTGCGCCGCACCCTCGCACGACTGGATCCGTTCCGTCTACGGTGTGGGCTTCGCGTTCGAGGCGCCGCTCGAATAGGAATAGGAAACCCTTCCCAGATTTCTCCCAAGTCGATTCGCACACTTCGTCCCATCCCTCGACTGGATGAACGAATGAAAACGACACACGCCTGCACGGCCCTTCTGCTGGCCGCGACCTTGACGGGTTGCATCATGCTGCCGCCCCCGCCTCCACCGTTCGCGCCGCCGCCCCGGCCCGGCGCTTCGATGCCGCCCTTCGCCTACCGCGGACCGCCTCCGGAAGTGTCGGACGCCTGCGCCGGCCAAGCCGAAGGCGCGCGCTTCGAGATGCCGGGGCGGCGCGGCGACACCCTCTCGGGCACCTGCGAGCGAGCTCCCGATGGCAGGCTGATCCTGAGGCCGGACGGTTCGCGCTGACATTTCCCCGCGGAGGGCGGGGAAACCCTGATCGGCAGCCAGCTTGTATATCGATATAGTAAACCGGTACAGTAAATCGATACACCGCGATTCTGTGCACTCTTTCGATACAAGACTGGAGACAAAGCATGGTTTCGATCCCACGCCGCCGATTCGTGCATGCGGGCGCTGCCGCATCGCTGGCCGCCCTTGCAGGATTTCCTGCCCTCGTCCGCGCGCAATCGACCATTGCGCTGCGCTTCTCCTCCTCGATGCTGGCGGACGACAACGCCGCCCACTACGTGTGGTGCCAGCGCCTGCAGGCCAATCTCAAGGCGGCCGTCGGCGACGCCATCCGCATCGACTACTTCCCCAACAACCAGCTGGGCAAGGAAAGCGACGTGGTTCAGCAGGTGAAGGTCGGCTCGGTCGACATGATGGTGACCGGCTCCTCCATCTTCGCCACCATCTCGCCCGAGATCGGCATGCTCGACCTGGGCTACCTGTTCGACAGCTACGCCCATGCCGGCAAGGCGCTCGAAGGCCCGGCCGGGACAACCCTCAACGAACTGCTGCAGAAGCGCTCGGGCTGCACCATCCTGACCTGGGCCTCGCACTTCGGCGCGCGCAGCGTCTACACCAAGGCACCGGTCAAGTCGCTGGCGGAGATCAAGGGCGTGAAGCTGCGCGTGCTGCCCACGCCGGCCTTCATCGAGACTTTCAAGCTGATGGGCGCGATCCCCACCCCGATTCCCTTCGGCGAGCTCTACATGGCGGCGCAGACCGGCGTGGTCGACGGCTTCGAGCACGATGCGGCCACGGTGCTGGCCAGCAAGCTCAACGAGGTGGTCAAGTCCTGCTGGCTCACCGAGCACCTGTTCAGCCCGATGGTGGTGGTGATCGGCAAGCGCGGCATGGACAAGATCCCCGCCAGCCTGCGCCCGGCCTTCCTGAAGGCGGTCCACGATGCGACCACGCAGCAGCGCGCCATCGCGAGCGACAAGGGCAAGGCCGCGATCGAGGAACTGCAGCGCAAGGGCATGAGCTTCTTCCCGATGGCCGCGGCCGACCGCGCCGCTGTGCGCAAGGAGATGGAAAGCAGGCTCTGGGCCGACTTCGCCAAGCAGTACCCGGTGACGGCGCCGCTCTTCGCTGCCGTCAACGCGGCCAGGGCCTGAGACCATGTCCGCGGTTGCCGCACCCGCGCTGGGCTTTCGCCACGACACCGTCTCGGGCGGCTGGCTCAGCGCACTGAACCGCTGGACCGAGATCCTGTCGGCCGTCGTGCTGGCGGCCGACGTGGTCGTGGTCTTCCTCTCGGTCGTGTTCCGCTACTTCCTGCACGACCCGGTGGACTGGGCCGAGGAGATCGCACGTGCGCTGATGATCGTGCTGGTCTTCTTCGGCGCTGCCACCGTGCTCGCGCGCAGCCAGCACGTGGGCATCGACCTGTTCCGCCACCTGCTGCCCGCGCACTGGCAGCCGGCGCTGATGCAGGTGAGCCACTGGATCATCGCGGGCGTGGCCGCGAGCCTCTTCGTCTCGTCGACCCTGCTGCTCGTCGACACCTACGGACAGACCACCTCGATCGGCCTGCCGCAATGGCTCTACGTCTATCCGGTGGTGATCGGCAGCCTGTTCATGACGCTGTTCGGCCTGGCCAATGCGCTCAACGGTCCGCGCCGCGTGGTGCTCGGTACGCTGGCTGCCTGCGTGCTGCTCGCGGCGACGGTCTTCGGCTGGAACGCGCTGGTGCCGCAGCATGCGATCCCGAGCGGCCTGCTGCTGGCGGCCGGCTTCATCGGCGGGCTGGTGCTGGGCGTGCCGATCGGCTTCGTGCTGGCCTTCTCGGCGCTGCTCTACTTTCTCTCCGATCCTTCGCTGCCGATGCTGATCTACTCGCAGCAGGTCATGGCCGGCACCGACCACTTCGTGCTGCTGGCCATTCCCTTCTTCGTGCTGGCCGGCCTGCTGATGGAGTCCAACGGCATGTCCTCGCGGCTGATCGAGCTGCTGCTGCGCATCTTCGGCCGCGTGCGCGGCGGGCTGGGCCTGATCACCATCACCGCGACTGCCTTCTTCTCGGGTGTGTCGGGCTCCAAGCTGGCCGACATCGCCGCGGTGGGCGGCATCGTGATGCCGGCGGTGCGCCGCACCAAGCAGGACCCGAATGAAGCCGCGGGCCTCTTGGCCTGCACGGCCGTGATGGCCGAGACCATCCCGCCCTGCATCAACATGATCATCATGGGCTTCGTGGCCAACATCTCGATCGCCGGCCTTTTCATGGCCGGCCTGGTGCCCGCGGCCGTGATGGCGCTGACGCTGGGCGCGCTGGCGATCATCGTCGGGCGCAAGATCAATCCCGACGATGCCTTCGAAAAGCGCACGCCGCTTTTCAAACTGCTCGGCGGCGCGCTGGTCGCGATCGTCATGGTGGGCATGATCGGCAAAGGCGTGACCTCGGGCGTCGCGACCTCGACCGAGGTCTCGGCCTTCGCCGTGGTCTATGCGCTGGTGGTCGGCAGCCTGGCCTTCCGCGAGCTCAGCGCGCGCGCCATGGCGCAGCTCTTCGTGCGCTCGGCCTCGATGGCGGGCAGCATCCTGTTCATCGTCGCGGCCGCGTCCAGCGTGTCCTTCGCGCTGACCATCGAGCAGATCCCGCAGCTGGTGTCGTCCACCATGATCGCCTTCGCGCAGCAGTACGGCAGCGTGATGTTCATCCTGCTGTCGGTGGCGATCATGATCGTCTTCGGCGCCGTGCTCGAAGGCGCGCCGGCGCTGATCATCTTCGGCCCGCTGCTGACGCCGATCGCGCAGCAGCTGGGCATCAACCCGCTGCACTTCGGCACGGTGATGGTGATCGCGATGGGCCTGGGCCTGTTCGCGCCGCCCATCGGTCTCGGCCTGTTCGCCACCTGCGCGATCACCGGCACCGAGGTGAAGAACGTGGCCCGGCCCATGATGAAATACCTGGCAGTGCTCCTGGTGACGCTGGTCGTGCTGGTGCTCGTCCCGTCGTTCTCCTTGTGGCTCCCGAACCGGCTCGGGCTGTAGCCGAGAAAACCGAATTCATGACCACCATCCAGGACGTCGCCCGCCATGCCGCCGTGTCGGTGAGCACCGTGTCCAACGTGCTCAATGGCCGCACCGACCGCATGCGCGCCGAAACGCTGGCGCGCGTCGAGGCGTCGATCCAGGCGCTGCAGTTCCGGCCCAGCAAGCTGGCCCAGCAGCTGAAGACCGGACAGACGCCGCTCCTGGGCCTGCTGGTGCCGTCGATGGCGAACCCGATGTACGGCTACATCGCGCGCGAGATCGAAAGCATCGCGCAGGAGCGCTTCGGCTTTCGCCTCCTGATCGGCAGCACCTACCGCGACCGCGAGAAGGAAAGCGCCTTCTTCGAAGACCTGCTGGCGCACGGCGTGCGGCGCGTGATCGTGATCTCCTCGCTGGCCGACGAGCGCCACTTCGAGTCGGCGGTGGAGCGCGGCATGGTGGTGGTGAGCTACGACCGCGGCGCGACGCCGGGCAAGCCTTCGAAGGTGGGCCACGTGATGCCCGACAACTTCGAGGCCGCGCGCCTGGCGACGCAGCACCTGATCGACAAGGGCCACCGGCGCCTGGCCTTCGCCACCGTGGCCGGCATGACCATGAGCCGCAGCGCCAAGATCGACGGCTTCTTCGCCGCCGCCGAGGCCGCAGGCCTGCGTGCGAGTGCTCAGGTGCTCGACGGCGGCGCGCTCAACGAATACGGCGATTCGGTGATCGCCGAGGTCGGCCGCGCGACCGCGCTGCAGATCGCAGGCCTACCCGAGCATCCGACAGGCATCGTCGCGCTCAACGACCTGATGGCCCTCGGGCTGATGGCGGGACTGCGCGAAGCCGGCCTGCGCGTGCCGGAGGAGGTTTCGGTGGTGGGCATCGACGGCCTGTTCCTCGCGACCTTGTCGAACCCGATGCTGAGCACGGTGCAGTTGCCGGTGCGCGAGATGGCGCGCGCCATGGTCGAGCGCGTGATGCAACACCCGAGCGAGGCCGGCGAGGACGAACGCGAGCAGGTCTTCGCCGAAGTTCAACTGATCGAACGCGAGTCCGTCGCGCCGCCGCCGCCCGCGGCCGGCCGGCCCCGCAGCACAAGAAAAACAAAGCCCGAGAAGGCAGCCACATGACGACCGTTTTCGTGACGCATCCAGCCGACAAGCTGACGCAGTACTTCGGCCCCAAGGCCACCCAGGCGCTGGAGGCGATCGCCGAAGTGCGCTTCAATCCCGAGGCGCGCGAGCTCTCGACGCCCGAACTGGTGGCCGCGGCGCAGGGCTGCGATGCGCTGATCGCGTACCGGCAGACGCCCGGCCCCGAATCGCTCTTCCGCGACCTGCCGCAGTTGGCCGCCTTCGTGCGCTGCGCGGTCGACATCCGCACCGTCGACGTCCAGGCCGCGAGCCGGCACGGCGTGCTGGTGACGCAGGCCAGCCCGGGCTTCGTGCCGGCGGTTGCCGAGTGGATCGTCGCCGCGATGGTCGACCTCGCCCGCGGCATCGGGCGCTACACGCAGGCCTATCACCGCGGCGAGCCGCCGGCGCCCTTCATGGGCCGGCAGTTGCGCGCGTCGACGCTGGGCATCATCGGCTTCGGTGCGATCGGCCGTTATCTCGGCGATCTGGCGCAGGCCTTCGGCATGCGCGTGCTGGTCAACGATCCGCAGCCGATCGCCAGGCAGCCGATGCGCGAGCAGGTCGCGCTGCCGGCGCTGCTGGCGCAGTCCGACTTCGTCGTCTGCCTGGCGCCGGCCAACGCGCAGACCGAGAAGCTCATGAACGCCGAAGCCTTCGCGGCCATGAAGGCGGGCGCCTTCTTCATCAATGCGGCGCGCGGCGAGCTGGTTGACGACGAGGCCCTGCTCGCCGCGCTCGAATCCGGCCGCCTGGCCGGCGCCGCGCTCGACGTCGGGCGCGCGCCCGACCAGATGCCCGCGCCGGCGCTCGCGCGCCATCCGCGCGTCGTCGCCACGCCGCACATCGGCGGGCTCACGCTGCCGGCGGTGGAGCACCAGGCGCTCGAGACCGTGTCTCAGATCGCCGCGCTGATGCGCGGCGAGATGCCGCCCGGCGCCGTGAATGCGGCGCATGCCACGCGGATTGCGCAATGGAGGCTTGCCGCATGACGATTGCTCCCATCGACTACGCCGGCGCCTGCGATTGCCATGTCCACATCTACGAAGACGCCTGGCCGCTCGCGCCGACCGCGACCTTCAAGCCGCCGCATGCGCCGGCCTCGGCCTACCGCGAGGTGCAGCAGGCGCTCGGCCTCACGCGCACCATCGTGGTCCAGCCCACGGGCTACGGCTTCGACAACCGCTGCACGCTGTCGGCGCTGGAGCAGCTGGGCGCCGAGGCGCGCGGCATCGCGGTGGTGCCGCCCGAGGTGGCCGATGCCGAGCTCGAGCGCCTGCACCGTGCCGGCATGCGCGGCGTGCGCTTCATGATGTTGTCGGGCGGCCTGCTGCCCTGGTCCAGTCTGGAGGGCATGGCCGCGCGGATCGCGCCGCTTTCCTGGCACATCAACCTGCAGCTCGACGGGCGCGAGCTGCCGCAGCACATGGCGATGCTGGCGCGCCTGCCGGGGCGCTTCGTCATTGACCACATCGGCAAGTTCCTCGGACCCGTGGCGCTCGACGGCGAGGCCGTGGGCACACTCTGCCGCCTGCTCGACAAGGGCAACTGCTGGATCAAGCTGGCCGCGCCCTACGAGACCTCCAAGAGCGGCCCGCCCGCGTACGCCGACGCTGTGCCGCTCGCGCGCCTGCTGGCCCGGCGCTATCCCGAGCGCTGCGTCTGGGCCAGCAACTGGCCGCATCCCAACGTCAAGCCCGAGCCCTCCAATGCGGCCCTGCTCGACTGGGCGCTGGCGCTCTTCGACAGCGAAGCCGCGCGCCGCAAGCTGCTGGTGGACAACCCGGCCGAGCTCTACGGCTTCGCCGCCTAGGCCTTACGACGCGCAACGCCGCGTTCCTACATGCGGCGCCGGCCGCCCGCCCTACGGTGGCGCTCCGGAGGATCGCCGTCATGCCCACATCCAAAACCCCCGCACCGCGCGTCCTGTGGAAGGGCGCCATCAGTTTCGGCCTGGTCCACATCCCGGTGGCGTTGTACTCGGCCACCGTCGACCACAACATCGACTTCGACTGGCTCGACAAGCGCACCATGGACCCGGTGGGCTACAAGCGCGTCAACAAGAAGACCGGCAAGGAGATCGCGCGCGAGCAGATCGTGAAGGGCATCGAGTACGAGGACGGCGAGTACGTGGTGCTGAGCGACAAGGAAATCGCCGACGCCTACCCCAAGACCACGCAGACCATCGAGATCGAGACCTTCGTGCCGGCCGACAGCATCCCCTTCGTCTACCTCGAGCGGCCCTACTACGTCGCGCCGATCAACCGCGGCGGCAAGGTCTACGCGCTGTTGCGCGAAACGCTCAAGCGCGCCGGCCGCATCGGCGTCGCCCGGGTCGTGATCCAGACCAAGCAGCATCTCGCGGCGCTGGTGCCGGTGGGGCCGGGGCTGGTGCTGAACCTGCTGCGCTGGGGTGCCGACATCCGGCCATGGAAAGACCTGCCCCTGCCTTCCGAAAGCGCCAAGCAGGTGGGCCTTTCGGAGCGCGAACTCAAGATGGCCGGGGAACTGGTCAAGGACATGAGCTCGGACTGGGACCCCGATGAATTCAAGGACTCGTTCAAGGACGAGATCATGCGGCTGGTCGACCAGAAGGTCGAAGCGGGCCAGACCGAGGAGGTCACGAAGCTCGAGCCGATCGAGGAACAGGCAGGGCGTTCTGGCGCGAAGATCCTCGACCTCACCGAGCTGCTGCAGCGCAGCCTGCGCAAGGGCGGCAAGGCGGCGGCTGAAGACGAGGAGGAAGAGCCGGAAGAAGCCAAGCCGACCCGCAAGCCGGCCGCCAAGGCCACGGCACGCAAGCGCGCGCCGGCCCGCAAGTCCGCATCGCGCCATAAGGCGGCCTGAGGCAGCGCGTGGCGAGCAAACCGAGTGCGCGCGAAGCGCTGGCGCGCTATCACGGCAAGCGCGATTTCAAGAAGACGCCGGAGCCGCGCACGGCCGGCCGTGCCGGCCGAGGCGCGCATTCCTTCGTGGTCCAGAAGCACCATGCGAGCCGCCTGCACTACGACTTCCGGCTCGAGCTCGACGGCACGCTCAAGAGCTGGGCCGTGCCCAAGGGCCCCTGCCTCGATCCGAGCGTCAAGCGCATGGCGGTGCACGTGGAAGACCATCCGGTCTCCTACGCCGACTTCGAAGGCACCATCCCGCCCAAGCAGTACGGCGCCGGCACGGTGATCGTCTGGGACCGCGGCGAGTGGGCGGCCGAGGGCGATGCGCGCCAGGGGCTGGCCGAGGGCAAGCTCAAGTTCGAGCTGTACGGCGACAAGCTGCGCGGCCATTGGACGCTGGTGCGCATGCGCGGCAAGGACGAGAAGCAGGAGCCCTGGCTCCTGATCAAGGAGAACGACGATGAAGCGCGCCCGCTGGCCGACTTCGACGTGGTGGAAGAACTGCCCGACAGCGTGCTGAGCGGCCGCGGCGTCGACGACCCGGTGCCGCCGGCCGCAAAGACGACGACGAAGCAGCCGCCTGCAGCGAAGAAGGCGAAAGCCGCACCCAGGGCCGCGCTGCCGCGCGGCCTCGAACCCCAGCTCGCCACGCTGGTCGCGGCGCCGCCCGCGGCGGCCGACGACTGGCTGTACGAACTCAAGTTCGACGGCTACCGTCTGCTGGCGCGCATCGACGGCGACAAGGTGCAATGCATCACGCGCAACGGCCACGACTGGAGCGCGAAGCTTCTCGGCCTGGTGAAGGCGCTCGCGAAGCTGCCCACGCGCTCGGCCTGGCTGGACGGCGAGATCGTGGTGCATGGCGAGAACGGCGCGCCGGATTTCCAGGCGCTGCAGAACGCCTTCGAACGCGGCGCCACCTCATCGATCGTCTACTGGCTCTTCGATGCGCCCTTCCTCGACGGCCGCGACCTGCGCGAGACGCCGGTGGAAGAGCGCCGCGCGTTGCTGGCGAAGTTGCTGGGCAAGAAGCCGCCGGCGTCGCTGCGGCTGTCCGAGGCCTTCGAGGCCGCGCCGCGCGCTCTGCTGGCGTCGTCCGCGCAGCTCGGCTTCGAGGGGATCATCGGCAAGCTGAAGGGTTCGGGCTATGTCTCGCGCCGCTCGCCGACCTGGATCAAGCTCAAGAACCAGCAGCGGCAGGAGTTCGTGATCGGCGGCTACACCGCACCCAAGGGCGCGCGCACGGGTTTCGGCTCGCTGTTGCTCGGCGTGTGCGACGACCAGGGCGCGCTCAAGTACTGCGGCAACGTCGGCACCGGCTTCGACGCCGATCGCCTGGCGGACATCAAGGCCCGGCTCGACAAGTTGGCGAGCGACGACTGCCCCTTCGACGAGCGGCCCGCCGGCGTCAAGGCGCAATGGGTCAAGCCGAAGCTGGTGGCCGAGATCTCCTTCGGCGAGTGGACGCGCGATGGTCGCGTGCGCCAGGCCGTCTTCCAGGGCTTGCGCACCGACAAGCCGGCCACCGAGATCCGCCGCGAGAAAGCGCAGGCGCCGCCCAAGCCGGCTGCCGCCGCGCGCGCCGGCAGCAGCAGCAACAAAGGAGCGAGCCGCACCATGGACCTGCGCATCACCCACGCCGAGCGCGTGATCGACAAGAAGAGCGGCACCACCAAGGGCGAGCTCGTCGCCTTCTATCACGAGGTGTCGGCGCTCCTGCTGCCGCATCTGAAGGGCCGGCCGGTGGCACTGGTGCGCGCGCCGGAGGGCGTCGGCGGCGAGCTGTTCTTCCAGAAGCATGCCAACCAGAGCGAGCTGCCGGGCGTGAAGCTGCTGGACCCGGCGCTCGACCCCGACCACGAGCCGATGCTGCAGATCGACAGCGCCAAAGGCGTGCTTTCGGCCGCGCAGATGAACGTGATCGAGCTGCACACCTGGAATGCCACCTCGAATGCGATCGACAAGCCGGACCGCATGACCTTCGACCTAGACCCGGGCGATGGCGTCGAATGGCCGAAGATGCTGGAGGCCGCGATGCTGGTGCGCACGCTGCTCACCGAACTCGGCCTGCCGGCCTTCCTGAAGACCAGCGGCGGCAAGGGCCTGCACGTGCTGGTGCCGATCCGGCGCCACCACGGCTGGGATGCGGTCAAGGGCTTCTCGCAGGCGGCGGTCCAGCACCTGGCGCAGACCATCCCCGATCGCTTCGTCGCCAAGAGCGGGCCGCGCAACCGGGTCGGCAAGATCTTCGTCGACTACCTGCGCAACGGCTTCGGCGCCACCACGGTCAGCGCCTGGTCGGCGCGTTCGCGGCCGGGGCTGGGCGTGTCGGTGCCGCTCGAATGGGACGAGCTGCCCGAGCTGAAGAGCGCATCGCAATGGACGGTCGGCAACATCGGCGAGCGCATCGCCATCGGCAACAAGCCGTGGGCTGCGATGGAGAAGAGCCGAAAGGGCCTGGGCGCGGCGATGAAGACGCTCGGCTACACGCCGCCGCCGGACTGAAACTTCAGACCACCTCGTCGGTGGTCACCTCGAAGCGCTGAAGCGTGTTCTCCCCGAACACCATCGTGATGGGCACATCGGCCGCGTCGCGGCCGCGCGCGATGGTGATGCGGCCGATGCGCGGCGTGTTGTGACGCGCATCGAAGGTGTGCCAGCGCTCGCCGAGGTAGATCTCGAACCAGGCGCTGAAATCCATCGGGTAGGGCACGGGCGGAATGCCGATGTCGCCGAGGTAGCCGGTCACGTAGCGCGCCGGAATGTTCATGCAGCGGCACAGCGTGATCGCCAGGTGGGTGAAGTCGCGGCACACGCCGACGCGCTCGCGCCACGCTTCGAGTGCGGTGCGCGTGGCGCGTGCACGCTGGTAGTCGAAGCGCAAGTGCTGGTGCACGTAGTCGCAGATGGCTTGCGCCAGCGGCCAGCCCTTGGGCACCTGGCCGAAGGTGTTCCATGCGAACTGCAGCAGTTCGCTGTCGACCTCGCAGTAGCGGCTGGGCAGCAGGAAGGGCAGCGTTTCCACCGGCAGATCGGCCGGCATGTGCTCGACGGCCCCCAGGTCGATCGGGTCGGCCCAGCCGGTGTCGAAGACCACCGCTTCGTTGCGCAGACGCACGCTGCTCACGCCGGCGGGCACCTGCACGCGCGCGCAATGGTTGTCGAAGGCGTCGCGGTAGTGGTCGGTGTAGAGCGGCGGACTGATCGTGATGTGCTCGCCGTCCGCGATGTCGGCGGCGCGCGAAGGATGCACCTGCAGCATGTAGAGCAACGCCGTGGGCGCCGTGACGCCGAGTTCGATGTCGAAACCGATTTTGATGAGCATGGTGGCGCGGGCCGGTTGCGAAGGTCAGAGGTGTGATGCCGCACAAGCAGGTTTGGTGCCGAGCGCAGCCGCTTCATCCTATAGCCCGCCGCGGCTGGCGGGCATAGATAGGTACGCGAAGCGGCGTAGGCAAGCCCACAAAGCCGTCAGTGCGGTCCTACTGTGTACTCCTCGCCGCTCCCACACGCCGGAGCGCGCGGCCACTACGGGGTTTGCGCGGTGTCAAATCTAAGCTCATGGCTTGCTCGCAGCCGGCATGCAGCGCCTGTCGAACCGTCCCGCAACGATGATCTGGAGCGAATCATGGAGCTTTCCACACTGTTCGGCGCGCTCGGAGATGCCTGGATCGACGATGTCCTGTTCTGGGCCATAGCGGCTGCGGCCGGCGTCGTCGGACTCGTGGCGGTGGTCAGCGCACTGGACGTGCTCTTCGACGCGGAAGCCGGCTGATCCTGCGGCGCTTCGAGGCGCCGCATTCCAAGAGAACGAAGGAATCTCGATGACGCCACAGAACAAGGCGGCCGCCGCCCGTCGCCCCAAGCCGGGGGACGGCAGCAATGCCAAGCAGGAACAACTGGCCGCCTTCACGAGCGACAACACCCCGCAGCTCAGCACCAATCAGGGCCTGCAGATCCCGGACAACCACAACTCGCTGAAGGCGGGCGCGCGCGGGCCGACGCTGCTCGAAGACTTCATCCTGCGCGAGAAGATCACGCACTTCGACCACGAGCGCATTCCCGAGCGCGTGGTGCATGCACGCGGCGAGGCGGCGCACGGCTACTTCGAGGTCTACAAGTCGATGTCGCAGTTCACCTCTGCCGATTTTCTGCAGGACCCGGCGGTCCGCACGCCCATTTTCGTGCGCTTCTCGACCGTGGCGGGTTCGCGCGGCTCGGCCGACACGGTGCGCGACGTGCGGGGCTTCGCGGTCAAGTTCTACACGCGCGAGGGCAACTACGACCTGGTGGGCAACAACATCCCGGTGTTCTTCATCCAGGATGCGATCAAGTTCCCCGACCTGATCCACGCCGTCAAGCCCGAACCCCACCACGAGATGCCGCAGGCCGCGAGCGCCCACGACACTTTCTGGGACTTCGCCTCGCTGATGCCCGAGACCACCCACATGCTGATGTGGATCATGTCGGATCGCGCGATCCCGCGCAGCCTGCGCATGATGGAAGGCTTCGGCGTCCACACCTTTCGCTTCATCAATGCGCGCGGCGAGAGCCATTTCGTCAAGTTCCACTGGAAGCCCAAGCTCGGCATCCACGGGCTGGCCTGGGACGAGGCGCAGAAGATCGCCGGCAAGGATGCCGACTTCCACCGGCGCGACCTGTGGGAGGCCATCGAGCGCGGCGATTTCCCCGAGTGGGAGCTGGGCGTGCAGCTGATTCCGCAGGACAAGGAGCATGCCTTCGGTTTCGATCTGCTCGACCCGACCAAGATCGTGCCCGAGGAGATGGTGCCGGTGCAGCGCATCGGCCGCCTGGTGCTCAACCGCAACCCCGACAATTTCTTCGCCGAGACCGAGCAGGTGGCCTTCCATCCGGGCCACGTGGTGCCGGGCATCGATTTCACGAACGATCCGCTGCTGCAGGGCCGCCTGTTTTCCTACACCGACACGCAGATCTCGCGCCTGGGCGGCGCCAACTTCCACGAGCTGCCGATCAACAGGAGCGTCTGCCCCTTCCACAACTTCCAGCGCGACGGCATGCACCGCCAGACCATCGCGCGCGGCCAGGTGGCTTACGAACCGCACTCGCTCCTCGACGGCAAGGAATTTCGCATCGACGGCGCTAGCGGCGGCTTCCAGTCCTTTCCCGAGGAAATCGACCCGCCCAAGCTGCGGCGCCGCAGCCCCTCCTTCGACGACCACTTCACGCAGGCGCGGCTGTTCTTCAACAGCCAGAGCGCGGCCGAGAAGGAGCACATCATCGCGGCCTTTCGCTTCGAGCTTTCGAAGGTCGAGGCGCCGGCGATACGCCAGCGCATGGTGGACAACCTCGCGCACGTCGACGAGAAGCTCGCGCGCCGCGTGGCCGAGCCGCTGGGCATCGACGCCCCCGATGCCAAGGCGGCCGCGGGCCGGGCCGGTTATCGCGAACACCGCATGACGCTGCCGATCGAGGAATCGCGTGCGCTCAGCATGGCCGACACCGGCGATGGCTCGATCAAGACACGCAAGGTGGCGGTCCTGGTGATGGACGGCATCGACTCGGCCTCGCTGAAGCCGATCCGCGAAGCCCTCGAACAGGCGGGCGCGCAGTGCAAGGTGGTCGGTCCGCGGCTCGGCACCGTCGCGAGCGCATCCAGGCGCCAGCTCGGTGTCGATGCCACCTTCGCCAACATGCCTTCGGTGATGTTCGACGCCGTGCTCGTGCCGGCCGGCGCGCAGGGCGCCGAGGCGCTGGCGCGCAACGGCGATGCGCTGCATTTCGTGCTCGAGGCCTACAAGCACTGCAAGGCCATCTGCACGGTGGGCGAGGGCGTGAAGCTGCTCGCGACGCTGGGCGTCGGCGCCGATCCGGGCAAGGCGCCGGCCGGCGTGGTGGTGGCCGCGACGCCGACCACCAACCTGGGCGACACCAGCGCCGCCACGCAGATCGCGCAGGACTTCATCGCGGCGATCGCGAAGCACCGGCACTGGGACCGGGCGAACGTGGACGGTGTGCCGGCCTAGGACCGGAGCACCTCCGGCAACGTCTCTACCGCACTCAGCTTCTCCAACACCAACCCGATGAACGCCGACACCGCCAGCGGCAGGTGCCGCCGGCTCGGGTAGAGCACGCTCAGGCCTTGGCTGGTGCGCTGGTATTGCGGCAGCACCGGCACGAGCAGGCCGGCCTGAATGTCGAGCCTGGCCATGGCGGGCGGCAGCAGCGCGATGCCGAGGCCGGCCAGGGTGGCTTTGCGCAGCGCCTGGGCCGTGTTGCCGCTGAAGCGGCCGGCGACCTGCACTTCCTCCTCCACCCCATCGGGGCCGGCCAGGCGCCAGGTGGTGCGGCCGCTGGGGTGGGCGGAGCTCACGCAGTCGTGGTTCGCCAGGTCTTGCAGCGTGGCGGGCGCGCCGCGCGCGGCGATGTAGGCGGGGCTGGCCACCATGCCGCCGCTGCGGGCGCCGAGGAGCCGGCGGCCGACATAGCCCGAGTCGCGCAGCGGGCCGCCGCGAAACGCGACGTCGATCTGCTCGGCAATCAGATCGGCCTTGGCATCACTGAGCACGAAGTCGAGCCGCACCAGCGGATGCGCGGCCAGAAAGTCGGCCACCCACTCCATCGGGAAGAAGTCGAAGAAATCGGCTGTCGCCGCCACGCGCACCAGGCCACTGGGTTCCTGGCTGCCCGTCAACAACGCCTGGCCGGCTTCGACCAGCCCGTCGACCGCACCTGCGCAGCGCTCGTGGAAGGCCTGGCCGGCGCTGGTGAGCGTGAGCTTGCGGGTGGAGCGTTGCATCAGCCGCGTGCCGAGCCGGGCTTCGAGCTGCTGGATGCGCCGGCTCACGGTGTTGGGCGGCACGCCCAGCCGCCGCGCCGCCTCGGCAAAGCTGCCGCAGCGCACCACCTGCACAAACATGGCGATGTCGTTCAGGTCGAACACGAGGCGATTCCTTCTATCTGTGGACGAGTGCAATCCGATTGTGCCGTCTAGTCGATCAATGGGTGCGACCCTAATCTTCTGCGCATCGGGCTCCCACGCCTCAACGCACACGCAAGGACACCTCTTTCCATGGCTCTTTTTCCGGTTTCCCCCACGCAGCGCCGCATCGTCTGGGGCGTTCGCATTCTTCTGGCGCTGGCTTTCGGCGCGGCTGGCCTCTCCAAGCTGGCCGGCGTGCCGCAGATGGTCCAGGTGTTCGATGCCATCGGCTTCGGCCAGTGGTTTCGTTACCTGACGGGCGCGGTCGAAGTCGTGGGCGCCGTGCTGCTGCTCGTACCTGCAACCGGCTTCTTCGGCGGCCTGCTGCTCGCCGCAACCATGGTCGGTGCGGTGGCGACGCACGTGGTGCTGATCGGCGGCAATCCCGCGCCGGCCGTGGTGCTCGGTGCGCTCGCCGCCTTCGTGGCCTGGCGGCTGCGGCCCGTCTCGCTCTTGGCGGCGGGCTGACCCTTTCATTTCCCCTCATCAATTTGTCAGAGGTACCCATGGCCCAACAGCAACAACCCCGCATCGGCATCGTCATCGGCTCGACTCGCGAAGGCCGCTTCGGCGAAAAGCCCGCGCACTGGATCCGCGAGATCGCCAGGCAGCGCACCGACCTCGCCTTCGAGCTGATCGACCTGCGCGATCACCCGCTGCCTTTCTTCAACGAGCCGATGTCGCCGGCCTGGGCGCCGGTGAAGAACGAGGCCGCGCGGCGCTGGGCCGACAAGCTCGCGACAACCGACGGCCTGATCGTGGTCACGCCCGAGTACAACCACGGCCCGAGCGCGGTGCTGAAGAACGCCTTCGACTACGCGTACAAGGAATTCATCCGCAAGCCGATCGGCTTCGTGGGCTATGGCGGCGTGGGCGCGGCACGTGCCGTCGAGCAGCTTCGGCTGGTGGCTACCGAGCTTCAGATGGCGCCGGTGCGCAATGCCGTTCACATCGGCATGGTGGAGTTCCTCGGCATCTGGCAGCAGGGCAAGAGCTTCGAAGACTTTCCGCACCTGGCGCAGGCCGCCAACGGGTTGCTAGACGACATGGCCTGGTGGGCGAAGGCGCTGAAGTCGGCGAGGGAAGCGGTATGACGACCGACGTTGCCACCGAAGCCCGTGCCATCGTCTACCGCACAAGCGGCAGCACGCACGGGCCGATCACGCGGCTCGTGAGTCCGGGCGACCTCGGCGAGTTTCTCAAGCCTTTCGTCTTTCTCGACCTCTTCGGCTTGCAGCCCGAGCCCGACCACAAGGGCTTCGGCATGCACCCGCACTCGGGCATCGCGACGCTGACCTTCATGATCGAAGGCGAAGTGGGCTATGAAGACACGACCGGCAAGAAGGGTGTGCTGCCCGCTGGCGGCGTGGAGTGGATGCGCGCCGGCAACGGCGTGTGGCACACCGGCGCGCCGGTCGGCAACTCGCCGGTCCTGGGCTTCCAGCTCTGGGTGGCGTTGCCCGCTTCGGAAGAGAACGCACCGGCTCAGAGCCTCTACCTCGCGCCCTCGCAGGTGCCGCAAGAGGGCCCGGTGCGCGTGCTCCTCGGGCGCTACGGCAAGGCGCAAAGCGCCATTCCGGCGCCGGCGTCGATGAACTATCTGGCCGTGCGCCTGAAAGACGGCGAGCGCTGGCGCTACACGCCGCCCGCCGGCCACACGGTGGGCTGGGTCGCGGTCAATGCGGGCGGGCTCGATGCGGGTGGGCCGGTCGTTACCGGCGAGCTCGCGGTGTTCGAGGAATCCGAAGACGCCATCGACTTCGTGGCCCACGGCGACACGGCCTTCGTTCTGGGCTCGGCCGTGAAGCATCCGCACGAAATGGTGATGGGCTACTACTCGGTGCACACGAGCAAGGCGGCGCTCGATCAGGGCGAGGCCGAGATCCGACGCATCGGCGCGCGGCTGCGGGAGGAGGGGCGGCTGGGGTGATCGACGCTGCGAGCGGGTACCTGCCCATCCGGGCAGTGGCTTCAGCCCTTGTGGCTTCACACAATGAAGTCATCTGAAGCCATGCTCAACACGGAAGGCACCGGCCCCGAGCCGGCCCAGGACGCCCTGATCGACGCCTACTCGCGCGCGGTCGCCGCAGTGGCCGACAGCGCCGGACCGGCCGTCGTGCGGGTGCAAAGCGCAGCGCCCGGCCGGCGCGGCGGCGGCCTCGGATCCGGCGTGGTCATCGCCGGCGACGGGCTGGTGCTCACCAACAGCCATGTGGTGGCAGCGGCGCGGCGCGTGCGTGTCGGGCTCCCGGAAGGCGGCGACCGGGAGGCCGAGGTGCTCGGCGACGATCCGGCCACCGACCTGGCGCTGCTGCGCGTCGAACTCCCGCGCGGCGCCGCGACTGCGACGCTGGGCGATTCGAAGGTGCTGAAGCGCGGCCACCTGGTGGTGGGCATCGGCAATCCGCTGGGCTTCGAATCCACCGTCACGGCCGGCATCGTCTCGGCGCTGGGCCGCTCGCTGCGCTCGCAAAGCGGGCACCTGATCGACGATGTCATCCAGACCGACGCGGCGCTGAACCCTGGCAACTCCGGCGGCGCGCTGGTGGCTGCGTCGGGCCAGGTGGTCGGCATCAACACCGCCATGATCGCCGGCGCGCAGGGGCTCGCCTTCGCCGTCTCCAGCAACACGGCCCGCTTCGTGATCGGCGAATTCATCGCCCATGGCCGGGTTCGGCGCGCGCATCTCGGCATCGCGGCGCAGACGGTGCCGCTGGCGCGGCGCGTGGCCCTGGCCATTCATGCGGGCGCCAACGCGGTGCGCATCGGCGAAGTGCAGGCCGGCGGCCCCGCGGACCTGGCAGGGCTGAGGGTGGGCGACATCCTCGTCGCGCTGGAAAGCGTGACGATCGCCGGTGCGGACGATCTTTTGCGATTGCTCAATGCGGAGCGCATCGGGCGGCCGGTCCAGGTGTCGCTGCTGCGGGAAGGGCGGCTCGTGACACGCACGGTCACGGCGCAGGAGCGCGTGCAGCCGGCGGCCGCGCGGCGCTGAGCGCCTTCAGGCGCGCGCGACGGAAAGCAGGCCGTCGATCGCGAGCACCACGCCCTGCTGCGCGTCCCTGCTGGGCGGGCCTTCGGCGAGCATCTTGCGCACCAGGCTCAGCGTGTTGAGCAGTTCCGCTTCCATGTCGGTCAGCAAGGGAATCATTTCGTAGTCGGGGTATCTGCCTCGCGCTCCCAACGGCCGGCCGGGTCCGGACAGATCGACTTCGTAGCCTTCGTGAATGGCTTCGGTCTGGGTCTTCATGGCGCGCCTCAACTCAGTTGCATCAGTTGCGAAAGACGCTTCCCCATCGCCTGGATCCGCGCGCCTTTTTCCCGCGCGCGGCGCGTGGCGATGTAGTCCAGTGCAGCCGCCACGGATTCTGCCCCTTCGTCGCCCGACTCCGAACGCCTGCGCCACTGGCTGGCCACCTCGGTCAACTGACGGCTGTCGAGGCGCGCCGGGGGCGGAGGGAGTGGGGTCGCCCCGGGTCCCGCAGGCGGCAGGCTGGCGCGCAAGAGACTGAGCAGTCCCTCGGGGGACCACCGCGGTTGGGAGAGGTTTTGACGTTCCATGTAATACATTGTGCCTATCCTGACACAACGTAACAAGTCCCCAATCTAATCTTTTTACTTACTTTTTAACGAAGCCCGCCTCGGCCGCATGCAAGCCGCGCCCTGCGCTGGGCGCGGCGCCACCCTCAGCCGGCGGCCGGCGCCACCTCGTGCGCCGCCATCTGCTCCAGGGCCTTGACCAGCGCCGAGTGGTCGAGCTGGTCCCAGCCGTGGGCGGCGCAGGACTGCATCAGCTGCGCGGCCGAAGCCGTCTGCGGCAGCGCGACGCCCATCGACTTGGCGCCGGCGAGCGCGAGGCTCAGGTCCTTCTGGTGCAGCGCGATGCGGAAGCCCGGGTTGAAGGTGCGCTTGATCATGCGTTCGCCATGCACTTCGAGAATGCGGCTGGCCGCGAAGCCGCCCATCAGCGCCTGCCGCACCTTGGCCGGATCGGCGCCGGCCTTGCTCGCGAACAGCAGCGCCTCGCCGACTGCGGCGATGTTGAGCGCGACGATGATCTGGTTGGCCACCTTGGTGGTCTGGCCGTCGCCATTGCCGCCCACCAGCGTGATGTTCTTGCCCATGGCTTCGAGCAGCGGCTTCACCTTGTCGAAGGTGGCTTGCGAGCCGCCGCACATGATGGTCAGGCTGGCGGCCTTGGCGCCGACTTCGCCGCCGGAGACCGGCGCGTCGAGGTACTCGCAGCCGAGTGCGTTGATCTTGCTGGCGAAGGCCTTGGTCTCGATGGGCGAGATGCTGCTCATGTCCATCACGATCTTGCCGGCGCTCAGGCCGTCCGCGACGCCGTCCTTGCCGAACAGCACCGACTCGACATCGGGCGTGTCCGGCAGCATGAGCACGATGACATCGGCTGCGCGCGCGACGTCGGCGTTGGTTTTGCACTGCGTGGCCTTGGCCAGCGCCTCGGGCACCTTGCTGCGCGTGCGCACGAACATCTCGTGGCCGGCGGCCAGGAGGTTCTGCGCCATCGGCGCGCCCATGATGCCGAGGCCGATGAATCCGACTTTCATTTCGATTTCCTTGGTTCAGTAGGTGGAGGAAGAAGAAGCCGCAGGCGCCGGCGTGGCCCGCATCGCTGCGAGCATCTGCTGGGCGCCCGCGGCCATGAGCCGTGCGTCCGAGCTCACGGTGACGAACTGGAAGCCCTTGGCAATGCGCGCGAGCGCCACGTCGGGCCGGCCGTTGTGGATGCCCGCGACCAGGCCGTGCGCCTTGGCGCGTTCGAGGATGTGGTCGATGGCCTGCGCGACCGGCGGGTCCACGTCGTCGAAGACGGGCCGGCAGCCGAGCGCGAGCGAGAGGTCCGAGGGGCCGATGTAGACCGCGTCCAGGCCTTCGACCGAGAGGATGTCGTCCAGGTTGTCGAGCGCCTGTGCCGTCTCGATCATCGCGAAGGTCACGATGGTGTCGTTGGCATGCTGCGGATAGTCGGCGCCGCCATAGAGCAGCGCGCGCACCGGGCCGAAGCTGCGCGTGCCGCGCGGCGCGTAGTGTGTGTAGGCCACCAGCCGCTGCGCGTCCTCGCGCGTGTTGACCATCGGGCAGATCACGCCGTAGGCGCCGGCGTCCAGCGTCTTCATGAGGATGCCCGGCTCCAGCCACGGCACGCGCACCACGGGCACCGTGTTGGTGGTCGAGATCGCCTGCAGCATGGGGAGCATGGCCTGGTAGTCGACCACGCCGTGCTGCAGGTCGATGGTCAGCGAGTCCCAGCCCTGGTGGGCCATGGTTTCGGCCGAGAAGCTGTTCGGAATCGCGAGCCAGCCGTTGACGGCAGCCCCACCGGATTTCCACAGCGTGCGCAGGCGGTTTTCTCTCATGGGGCGTCCTTGATGGATGGTGGGTTCAGCGGTCGAAGGCCGGCCGCTTGGGGTCGAATTTCCAGCCGGGGATGAGGGCTTGCATCGCCACCGCGTCGTCGCGCGAACCCAGCCCGTGCTGCTGGTAGAGCTGATGCGCCTTCTCGACCTCGGCCATGTCGAGCTCGATGCCCAGGCCCGGCTTCTTCGGCACCTGCACCAGGCCGCCCTGGATCTGCAGCGGCTCCTTGGTGAGGCGCTGGCCGTCCTGCCAGATCCAGTGCGTGTCGATCGCGGTCACGCGGCCGGGCGCGGCGGCGCCGACGTGCGTGAACATGGCGAGCGAGACGTCGAAATGGTTGTTCGAATGCGAACCCCAGGTGAGGCCCCAGTCGCGGCAGGTCTGCGCCACGCGCACCGAGCCGGCCATGGTCCAGAAATGCGGATCGGCCAGTGGGATGTCAACCGACTGCAGCGCGAGCGCATGGCTCATCTGGCGCCAGTCGGTGGCGATCATGTTGGTGGCGGTCGGCAGGCCGGTGGCGCGCCGGAACTCGGCCATCACCTCGCGGCCGGAGAAACCTTCTTCGGCGCCGCAGGGGTCTTCGGCATAGGCGACCACGCCGCGCATGTCGCGCATGAGCCGGATCGCGTCCTTCAGCAGCCAGCCGCCGTTGGGGTCCAGCGTGACGCGCGCCTGCGGAAAGCGCTCGTGCAGCGCAGTCACGGCCTCGATTTCTTCCTCGCCGCGCAGCACGCCGCCCTTGAGCTTGAAGTCGTTGAAGCCGTAGCGCTCGCGCGCCGCTTCGGCCAGGCGCACGATGGCCTCGGGCGTCATCGCCTTCTCGTGGCGCAGGCGGAACCAGTCGTTGCCGGCATCGGCTTCGCGCGCATAGGGCAGATCGCTCTTGTCGCGGTCGCCGACGTAGAACAGGTAGCCCAGCATCTCGACCGCCTCGCGCTGCTGGCCTTCGCCGAGCAGCGCGGCGACCGGCACGTCCAGGTGCTGGCCCAGCAGGTCGAGTAGCGCCGATTCGACCGCGGTCACCGCGTGGATCGTGGTGCGCAGGTCGAAGGTCTGCAGGCCGCGGCCGCCGGCATCGCGATCGGCGAACTGCTTGCCCATGTGCTGCAGCACGCGCTGGTGCGCGCCGATCGGCTGGCCGACGACCAGCGGCCGTGCATCTTCGAGCGTCTGGCGGATCTTCTCGCCGCCGGGCACCTCGCCGACGCCGGTTCGGCCGGCGTTGTCGGTCAGGATCAGCAAATTGCGGGTGAAGAAGGGGCCGTGGGCGCCGCTCAGGTTCAAGAGCATGCTGTCGCGGCCGGCGACGGGGATCACGCGCAGGTCGGTGATCAGGGGGGTGGCGTTGAGGGACATGGGTTTTCTCAATCGATGCTGATCTTGCCGGTCTCGATCACTTTCTTCCAGCGGGCGAACTCCTGTTGCTGGAAAGTCGCGAACTGTGCCGGCGTGTTGCCGACCACCTCGAGGCCGATGGAAGTGAACTGCTGCTTGATGGCCGGGTCGTTGAGCGCGGCCACCACCGACTCGCTGGCCTTGGTGCGCAGTGCCGGCGGCAGGCCCTTGGGCGCGACGACGGCCTGCCAGGAATAGACCTCGACGTTCTTCACGCCGGCTTCGCTCATCGTCGGCACCTCGGGCAGCACCGGGGAACGCTTGTCGCCGGTGACCGCGAGCGCCTTGAGCTTGCCGGACTTGATGTGCGGCACCACCGCGTTGACGTTTTGGAACGAGGCATCGACCTGGCCGCCGAGCAGGTCGGTCATGGCCGGCGCGCCGCCCTTGTAGGGCACGTGCAGGCCGGTGGTGCCGGTCTGCTGCCAGAACAGCTCGGCCGTGAGGTGGTCGCTGGAGCCGTTGCCCGAGGAGGCGAAGCTCATCTTGCCGGGGTTCTTCTTCTCGTGCGCGATCACGTCGGCCACTGTCTTGTGCGGCGAGCTCGCAGGCACCACCAGCACGTTGGGCGCCTGCACGGCCACCGTGATCAGGTCGAAGTCCTTCAGCGCGTCGTACTGCATGCCCTTGATGAGGTGGGGTGCGATCACCAGCGGGCCGAGCGAGGTGACGAGGAAGGTGTAGCCGTCGGGTGCCGCGCGCTTGACCAGCGTCGCGCCGATGGTGCCGGTGGCGCCGGCCTTGTTGTCGACCAGGAAGGGCTGGCCGAGCTTCTCCGTGAGCTTGGGGCCGATGGCGCGCGCCACCATGTCGGTGGAGCCACCGGGCGGGAAGGGAACGACCAGCGTCACGGGCTTCTGGGGCCAATCCTGTCCTGAGCTTGTCGAAGTGGCCTGGGCGTAGGCGGCTGCACTGGCGGCCAGGCCGATGGCGAGGGCGCTGAGTAGCTTCTTCATGGGTTTGTCTTCTTGAAATTGAAAGAGGTCGATGGCTTGGGTAGCGCTACCATTCGATGGTTTAAATGATAGCGCTACCAAATGCGGCGTCAAGCAGCCAAATCTAGGGGTTTGTACGGATCAGGCGCTGTCGCGGTCGACGATCGAGAAGCCGATGTCGATTACACGGGGGTCGACCTGGCGGCCTTCCGCGCGGTCCACGATGAAGCGCGCGGCTTGCCGGCCGATGGCCTTGCTGTCGATGCGCACCGTGCTCAGCGCCGGATTCAGGTCGGCCGCGAACTCGAGGTCGCCGAAGCCGACCACCGCCAGCTGCGCCGGCACCGCGATGCCGCGCGCCTGCGCCTCGGTCATCACGCCGAGCGCGAGCAGGTCGGAGCTGCAGAACACGGCGTCGATGCCCGGCGCGACCGCGAGCAGTTCGGCCAGCGCGCGGCGGCCGCTCTTCATCGTGGTGGGCGCCGGCACGTAGATCAGGCGCACCTCGCGCAGGCCGGCGGCGCGCGCCGCATCCTGGAAAGCCTGGTGACGCCGCCGCGAGCGTTCGTCGTCGCCGGCCACCACCGCGAGCCGGCTGCGCCCCTTGTTGCGTAGAAAGTCGACCACCGCGCGCCCCACCTCGACGTGCGAGAAGCCGACCAGCATGTCCAGCGGCGTGGGCGTGAGGTCCCAGGTCTCGACCACCGGAATGCCCGCGGCCAGCAGGCGCTTGCGTCCCTCGGCCGAATGCATGATGCCGGTGAGCACGATGCCATCCGGCCGGCGGCCGATGATGGCCTCGAGCAACGCATCCTCGCGCGATTCGGCATAGCCGCTCTGGCCCAGCATGAGCTGGTACCCGCTCTCGGCGAGCGCCTCGGTCAGCGCCTGCACGGTCTGCAGGAACACCGGCCCGGCGATGGTCGGCACCACCGCGGCCACCAGCCGGCTGCGCGTCGATGCCAAGCCACCGGCCAGGCCGTTGCGCACATAGCCCGTGCGGGCCACCGCGTCGGTGACTTTCTTCAGCACCTCGGCCGACACCTGCGCCGGCGTGTTGAGCGCGCGCGACGCGGTGATGGGCGCCACGCCGGCGAGCTTGGCGACGTCGTGCAGCGTGACGGCACCGCTGCCGCGACGGGTGCGGCGCGCCGGGGTGGCCTCGGGGTTCATGGGCCGGATTCTAGCGGCGCGATAGCGCTACCAGTGCAGTGTCGGCGTATGCACAGGTGCGTCCCACAACCGCTTGGCCTCGTCGTCGAGCGCGGTCACGGTGAGCGAGGCGCCCGCCATCTCGAGCGAGGTCGTGTGGTTGCCCACCAGCGTGCGCGCCACCGTCAGCCCTTCGGCGGCGAGCCGCCGGCGCGCATGGTGCTGCAGCAGGTAGAGCTCCATCAGCGGCGTGCCGCCCAGGCCGTTGACGTGCAGCAGCACCTCGCGGCCACGCGCGAGCGAAAGATCCTTGAGGATCGGGTCGAGCAAGAGGTCGACGATCTCGACCGCCGGCGCGAAGGGCAGGCGCTGGCGCCCGGGTTCGCCGTGGATACCGACGCCGAGCTCCATCTCCTGCTCGCCGATCTCGAAGGTCGCCACGCCCGAGGCCGGCACGATGCAGCTGTTGAAGGCCACGCCCATCGAGGCGGTGCAGCTGTTGATGCGGTCGCCCAGCGCCTTGCAGTCGAACAGGTCGGCGCCGGCCTCGGCCGCGGCGCCGACGATCTTCTCGACGATCACGGTGCCGGCCACGCCGCGGCGGCCGCTCCCGTGGGTCGAATGGTCGATCGCGACGTCGTCGTCGACCACCACCATCAGGTGGTCGAGATCGACCAGCATGTCGCTCGCCATCTGGAAGTTGAGGCGGTCGCCGGCGTAGTTCTTGACGATGAAGAGCACGCCGCGGCCGGCGTTCACGCGGTGCGCCGCGGCCATCCACTGGTCGGGCGTGGGCGAGGTGAAGACCTGCCCCGGGCAGGCCGCGTCCAGCATGCCGCGGCCCACGTAGCCGGTGTGCAGCGGCTCGTGCCCCGAGCCGCCGCCGGACACCACGGCCACCGCGTCCTTCTTGGGCACGCGCCGGCACACGAAGGTCGGGTCGAACTCGACGGCCAGCAGCGCCTCGTGCGCCGACGCGAGGCCCGACAGGCTTTCGACGACCGCGTCGTCGACGTAGTTGATGAATTTCTTCATCGCGTGTCCTCGCGGGGCGAACATGAAGAGGGCATCGTGGGGCGATCGGGTGCGGCTGTCATGCGAGGTTCTCCGCAGTGAGGATGTCGACGCGCGGGTTGCTGACCGCCAGCGCGCCGCGCACGCCTTCGCACAGCGCGCGCAGCACGCGCGCCGCGGTGGTCACCACGTAATGCACGTCCTGGTGCAGCACGAAGCTCAACGCGCCCGAGATCAGCATCGCGCGGTGCATGTCGAGCAGGTCGTGCGCGATCACGCCGAGCGAGGCGTCGTAGCCGTGCTCGGCCAGCGCGCGGTGCACGCCGTGGCTGCCGGGGCCGACGTTGTAGACCGCGGTCAGGCGCCCGCCCGTGGCCTGGGGGGCCAGCGCCTCGCGCGCACGGCGGTAGGCCTCGTCTTCCGATTCCGGCATGTCGTCCACGCGCAGCAGCCGCGCGCCCGCGAAGCGCTCTTCCAGCACCTGCGCGAAGCCGATGCCGCGATCGATCTCCGCCGCATAGCGCGTGGCCGGCGACAGCAGCGCGCAGTGACCCTGGCCGGCCGGCGCCTCGCGCCCGAGCAGCAGGCCCGCGGTGCGGCCGGCGGCGCGGTTGTCGGCGCCGATGAAGGTCTCGCGCATCGAGCCCGCGACGTCGGAGAACAGGGTGACCACGTGCACGCCGGCGCGCACCAGTTCGTTGACGGCCAGTTTCACCGCCGGCGTGTCGGGCGCCAGCAGGGCCACGCCGTCCATGTCCGAGAGGCGCGCGAGCTCCTCGGCGAAGGCCGCCGCATCGTGGGCCGGCAGGCGGCGCGTGACTTCGGTGATGTGCTGGTGGCGGAAGTCGCCTGCCGCCTGCGCGATCACGCGATCCACCAGGTCGAAGAAGCCGCGCCGGGTCGAAGGCAGCACGAAGGCGAAGCGATAGCTCTCGGTCGAGCGCGGCCGGCCGCGCATCGGCACGGCGCCGCCCAGTTCCTTCATCGCGTCGCGCACGCGCTGCACGGTGACCGGGTTGACGCCGGGGCGGCTGTTCAGCACGCGGTCGACGGTGGCGGTGCTGACGCCGGCCGCCTCGGCGATCTGGGTGATGGTGACGGAAGTGGCCAAGTGCGGAAAGCGCCTCAATAAATCAATCAGGAGTGTCGCCGATGTCGATCGCCGGGTTTCACCGGACTATCCCGATCCGTCTGAGGTCTTAGGGTTTGCGTTGATTGATTTATTTACTGCAATCTTTATTCTTCAATCGTCCCATGACCAACAGGAGATGAAGCAATGAAGTGGTTGACGAACAAGCGATCGACTTTCGGCACGGCGCTCCTCGCGGCGCTGACGCTGGCCTCCGGTGCCGCGCAGGCCCAGACCAAGCAGCTCACGCTGTGCTGGGCGGCCTGGGATCCGGCCAACGCGCTGGTGGAGCTGTCGAAGGACTTCACCGCCCAGACCGGCGTGCAGATGAAGTACGAGTTCGTGCCCTGGCCGAATTTCGCGCAGCGCATGCTCAACGAGCTCAACTCCAAGGGCA
The DNA here is from genome assembly GCF_900101545.1 of Variovorax sp. CF079. Lineage (GTDB taxonomy): Bacteria > Pseudomonadota > Gammaproteobacteria > Burkholderiales > Burkholderiaceae_C > Variovorax. The sequence goes on from NZ_FMZU01000012.1 coordinate 34,911, forward strand.
AGCTGTGCGATCTTTTGATTGGCGACAGCCAGTGGATCGGCTCGGCCGCGACCGAGGGCCACTACATCAAGCTCAACGAGTTCTTCGACAAGAACGGCATCAAGATGAGCGACTTCATGCCCGCCACCGTCGAGGGCTACTCGACCTGGCCCAAGGGCACGAAGAACTACTGGGCGCTGCCCGCGATGGGTGATGCCGTGGCCTTCACCTACCGCAAGGACTGGTTCGCCCGGCCCGAGCTGCAGGCGGAGTTCAAGACCAAGTACAACCGCGAGCTCGCGCCGCCCAAGACCTGGGACGAGTTCAAGCAGATCGGCCAGTTCTTCCAGAACCGCACGATCGACGGCAAGAAGGTCTACGGCGCGGCGCTCTACACCGAGCGCGGCTCCGAGGGCATCACGATGGGCGTGACGAACACCCTGTACGCCTACGGCATGCAGTACGACAACCCAAAGAAGCCGTACGACATGAAAGGCTTCATCAACGGCCCCGAGGCCGTGGCCGGCCTCAAGTTCTACAAGGAGCTGTTCGACTGCTGCACGCCGCCCGGGCATTCCAACGCCTACATGACCGAGGACCTCGACTCCTACAAGTCGGGCCAGGTCGCGATGCAGATGAACTTCATCGCCTTCTTCCCCGGCATCGCGAAGGACCCGAACGTGGGCGGCGAGAAGACCGGCTTCTTCACCATGCCCAAGGCCAAGGTCGCCGCGGCGCAGCTCGGCGGCCAGGGCATCTCGGTCGTCAAGTACTCCGACAAGAAGGAGCTCGCACTCGACTACATCAAGTGGTTCGCGCAGCCCTCGGTGCAGCAGAAATGGTGGGACGCGGGCGGCTTCTCGTGCCACAACGCGGTGCTCGGCAAGCCGGGCTTCGAGAAGAGCACCTCGTACGCGCCGGTGTTCCTCGACTCGATGAAGATCGTGCGTGACTTCTGGCAGGAGCCGAGCTACGCGCAACTGCTGCTGGCGATGCAGAAGCGCACGCACGACTACGTGGTGGCCGGCAAGGGCACGCCGCAGGAAGCGCTCGACGGTCTGCTCAAGGACTGGACCGAGGTCTTCAAGGAAGACGGGAAGATCAAGCCTTGAAGCGTGAGACGGCGGAGCCGACCATGAGCGCCCTCCCGTTGGCCACCACCGTTCGCGCCGAGCCGGGCATCGCCGTTCGCGGCAGGGTGCCCGGCCAAGGCCTCTCCGACCGCGCGCTGGCATGGCTTTTCGTCGGCCCGACGATCCTGCTGCTGCTGGCCTTCAACATCTTCCCGCTCATCTGGACGATCTGGCTGTCCTTCACCAACTTCCGCGCCAACCGGCCGGGCGCCGAGGTGCTGTGGGTCGGCATCGGCAACTACTCGCGGGTGCTCAACGACGAGTCGATCTGGGAGAACATGCGCGCCACCGCGCACTTCCTCACCTGCTCGATCACGCTGCAGCTGCTGCTCGGCTTCGGCCTGGCGCTGATGCTGAACCGGCGCTTTCGCACGCACAGCTTCTGGAGCACCGCGATCCTGCTGCCGATGATGCTGGCGCCGGCGGTGGTCGGCACCTTCTGGAAGTATTTCTTCGAGCCGCAGTACGGCATCTTCAACTACATCGTCAACTTCTTCGGCGGGCCCGGCACCTTCACCATGCTCGGCGATACGAAGCTCTCGCCCTGGGCCATCGTGCTGGTCGACACCTGGATGTGGACGCCCTACGTGATGCTGCTGCTGCTGGCCGGCCTGCGCTCGATCCCGCCCTATCTCTACGAGGCCGCGGAGATCGACCGCGCGAGCGAGTGGACCAAGTTCTGGCGCATCACGCTGCCGATGGTGATGCCCTTCATCATCCTCGCGGTGCTGTTCCGCGTGATCGAGAACTTCAAGATGTTCGACCTCGTGGACCAGCTCACCAACGGCGGCCCGGGCTCGGTGACCGAGCTGGCGTCGATCAAGCTCAAGCGCGAGGCCTTCGAGAAATGGCGCACCGGCTACAGCTCGGCGCTGGCCATCATCCTCTTCGTGGCCATCTACGGGCTCTCGCTCGTGACGGTGCGATTCCTCGATCGGGTGAAGCAACGATGAAGAACGCCGTCCACAGCCCGCTCGACCCGACGCCGCGCGCGAAGGCTTTCGCCGGCATCGTCGTGATCGGCTACGCGCTGATCTCGCTAATCCCGCTGGTGTGGATCCTCCTCACCAGCTTCCGCACGCCGCAGGATGCGATCGCCTATCCGCCGCAGGTCATCACGCAGCCTTCGCTGATCGGCTACGTCAACCTCTTCACCACCCGCTCGCGCGTGGGCGCACAGGAACTGGCCGCGCTGCCGCCGCCCGCCACCTGGTACGAAGGCCTGGTGCGCGAGCAGCAGATGATCCTGGCCGGGCCCTCGCGCTTCTCGGACCGCTATCTCAACTCGGTGCTGATCGGTTTCGGCTCGACGCTGCTGTCGGTGGTGCTGGGCACGCTCGCGGCCTATGCCTTCTCGCGCTTTCGCGTGCCGGGCAAGGACGATCTGCTGTTCTTCATCTTGTCGACGCGGATGATGCCGCCGATCGCGGTGGCGATCCCGATCTACCTGATGTACCGCGCGGTCGGCCTGTCGGACACGCACCTCGGGCTGATCCTGCTCTACACGGTGGTTAATCTCTCGCTCTCGGTCTGGCTGCTCAAGGGCTTCATGGACGAGATCCCGCGCGAGTACGAGGAGGCCGCCATGGTCGACGGCTACACGCGCTTCCAGGCCTTCATCAAGGTGGTGCTGCCGCAGGCCGCCACCGGCATCGCGACCACCGCGATCTTCTGCCTGATCTTCGCGTGGAACGAGTACGCCTTCGCGCTGCTGCTCACCAGCGGCACGGCGCAAACCTCGCCGCCCTTCATCCCGACCATCATCGGCGAGGGCGGCCTCGACTGGCCGGCCATGGCCGCGGGCACCACGCTGTTCCTGCTGCCGGTGCTGGTGTTCACCGTGCTGCTGCGCAAGCACCTGTTGCGCGGCATCACCTTCGGAGCGATTCGGAAATGAAGAAGAACTGGTTGTCCCGCGCGCGCTGGGAGCCCGCCAGCATCGCCCTCATCGGGCTCGGCCTCGCGATGCTGATGCAGCCCTGGTCGCTCGAGATCTACAGTTGGTCCTTCGCCGTTCTGCTGGCCGGGGTCGCGGGCTATACGGTCGCCGGAAAGCTGCACTGACATGGCCGAGATCCGCATCGAAAAGCTGCACAAGCGCTTCAGCGATTTCGTCGCCGTGCGCGACTCCACACTGACGCTGGAAGACGGCAAGTTCGTCGTGCTGCTCGGCCCCTCGGGCTGCGGCAAGACGACCACGCTGCGCATGCTGGCCGGCCTCGAGTTCCCGACCTCCGGCTCGATCACGCTCGCGGGCCAGGACGTGACCTACCTGCGCCCGCGCGAACGCGACATCGCGATGGTGTTCCAGCTCTTCGCGCTCTACCCGCACCTGGGCGTGCGCGGCAACCTCGAGTTCCCGCTGCGCAACGAAGGCTTGAAGCGCGCCGAGATCGATCGGCGCGTGGCCGATGTCGCGGCCATCCTGCGCATCGAGCACCTGCTCGGCGCGCGCGTGGGCGGGCTTTCGGGCGGCGACCGGCAGCGCGTCGCGCTGGGCCGCGCGATCGTGCGGCAGCCCCAGGCCTTCCTGATGGACGAGCCGCTGGGCACACTCGACGCCGAGTTCCGCGAGCTGATGTGCGTAGAGCTGCGCAAGCTGCACGAGCGCCTGCGCACCACCACCGTGTTCGTCACGCACGACCAGAACGAGGCGATGGCGCTGGCCGACCACATCGTCGTGATGAACCAGGGCGAGATCCTGCAGGCCGACGAGCCGGGCGGCATCTACAACTTTCCGAGCTGCATGTTCGTCGCGCGCTTCATCGGCCGGCCGCCGATGAACTTCGTGCCGATCTCGGGCGCGGTGCGCGCGGGCGATGACGCGGTCTCGCTGGCCGGCTTGCCGGTGACGGTGCCGCGCATCGAGCAAGGCGCCGGCGCAGCGGTCCTCGGCGTACGGCCCGAGCACGTGCAGGTCGCTGCACCGGGCGAAGGGCTCGCGGCCGAGGTGCGGCATGTCGAGTACTTCGGCTCGCACTGGATCGCCGAGCTCGCCACCGCGGCCGGCACACTGAAGGCGCTGATCGACAAGTCGCAACGGCCGGCATTGGGCGACCGTGTCGCCATCGGCTTCAACACCGCGCGCATCGTGCTCTTCGACGCCGGCACCGAGCAGTTGCTTGCCAGCGCGACCACGCGCCACCACCGGGAGGCCTTGCGCCATGGCCAGCATTGAACTTAGCGGCGTGAGCCGCGCCTTCGGCGAGGTCAAGGCGGTGACGGAGCTGAGCCTCCACGTCGCCGACGGCGAATTCCTCGTGCTGCTGGGCCCGAGCGGCGCCGGCAAGACCACCACGCTGCGCCTCATCGCCGGCCTGGAGCGTCCCGATGCCGGGCGCATCCGCATGGACGGCCACGACATCACGGACAGCCTGCCCGCGAGCCGCGACTGCGCCTTCGTGTTCCAGCAGTACTCGCTTTACCCGCATCTCACCGTCTTCGACAACCTCGCCTTCCCCTTGCGCTCGCCGCTGCGGCGCAGCGAGCCGGCCGAGGTCAAGCGCCGGGTGGAGGAAGTGGCGGCCATGCTGCACATCGAGGCCAAGCTCACGCGCCGCGCCACCGAGCTCTCGGGCGGCGAGATGCAGCGCGTGGCCATCGGCCGCGCGCTGGTGCGCCGGCCGCGCGTGTTCCTGATGGACGAGCCGCTCTCCTCGCTCGATGCGCAACTGCGCGAGGAATTGCGCGTCGAGCTCCGGCGCCTGCAGCGCAGCACCGGCGCCACCGTGATCTACGTGACGCACGACCACGTGGAGGCCACCACCATGGCCGACCGCATCGGCATCCTCGAACGCGGCGTGCTGCAGCAGGTGGGCACACCGCTCGCGGTCTACGGCGACCCGCACACGCTGCCGGTGGCGCAGCGCCTCGGCTCGCCGGCCATCAACGTGCTGCCGGCGCAATGGTTCGACGGCCGCTCGCCGGCCGGCACCGCGCACGTTGCGATCCGCCCCGAGGACGTGCTGCTCTCGCCGGAGGGCGAGGCGGCCGGCTTCCAGATCATCGAGTGCTCACTGGTCAAGCACCAGCTGGTGGCCGAGCGGCAGGGCGTGGAGGTGCATGCGCGCGTGATGCTCGACGCGCCGCTCGCGCCGGGTTCCGAGGCGCGCTTCGGCTTTCCCGCCGAGCGCTGTCTTTTCTTCGATGCGGCCGGATGCCGCATCGCCGCACCCCGAATCCAGGAAGTCCCATGAAAACGGTACACATCATCGACGCGCTGGAAGCCGTGCAGGCGGCGATCCTCGCCAACGAGAGCCAGATCGAATCGCTGGACCGCGCGATCGGCGACGGCGACCACTTCATCAACGTGCGCCGCGGCTGCGATGTGCTGATGGCGATGCGCGACGAGCTGGCGCCGCTCGCGCCCGGTGCGGCCTTCGGCAAGATCGGCCTGAAGCTGCTGTCGACCATCGGCGGCGCCTCGGGTCCGCTGATATCGAGCTTCTTCATCGCGATGGGCAAGACCCTCGCCGGCATCGACGAGCCCGACCGCCGGCAGTTCGCCGCCGCTTTCGCGGATGGCGTCGAGGCCATCAAGAGCCGCGGCAAGGCCGACCTCGGCGAGAAGACCATGCTCGACGTGCTGATCCCGGTCTCGCGCCTGCTGCAACGCCTCGCCGAAGAAAACACGCCGCTGCCGCAGGTGTGCGAGCAGCTCACGGCCGAGGCCCACCGCAACATGCTCGCCACGCGCGACATGACCGCCACCAAGGGCCGCGCCTCCTTCCTCGGCGAACGCGCGCTCGGCCACATCGACCCGGGCTCGAAGACCTGCGAAGTCGCCATTACCGCGGTGTGCGACACATGGAAGGAAATCGCATGAAGAAGTTCGTCAACGACGTGGACGCGATGCTGCGCGAGGCGCTGGCCGGCATGGTGGAGGCGCATCCGCAGCTGCTGCGCGTCGAGTTCGAGCCCACCTTCGTCGCCCGGCGCGAGCGCGCGGCGAACAAGGTGGCGCTGATCTCCGGCGGCGGCTCGGGCCACGAGCCGCTGCACGCCGGCTTCGTCGGCCGCGGCATGCTCGATGCGGCCTGCCCGGGCCAGGTGTTCACCAGCCCCACGCCCGACCAGATGCTGGCCGCCGCGGCCGCCACCGAAACCGGCCAGGGTGTGCTCTTCATCGTCAAGAACTATGCCGGCGACGGCATGAACTTCCAGATGGCGAGCGAGATGCTCGAAACCGAGAACGCGACCGTGCTGGTCAACGACGACGTGGCGGTGGAGAACTCAACCCACACGACCGGCCGCCGCGGCGTGGCCGGCACGCTGGTCGTCGAGAAGATGGTCGGGGCGCTGTCCGAGCAGGGCGCGACGCTGGCTGAGTGCAAGGCGCTGGGCGACCGCGTGAACGCGGCCACCGCATCGATGGGCGTGGCCTTCACGAGTTGCACGGTGCCGGCGGCCGGGCGGCCCACTTTCGACATCGGGCCCGACGAGATCGAGATCGGCGTCGGCATCCATGGCGAGCCCGGGCGGCGGCGCGCCGCCCACATGCCGGCCGACGAGATCGTGCGCACGCTGATGGATGCGATCCTCGGCGACCTGAAGGCCCAGGCTGGGCGCCAGGTGCTGCTGCACGTCAACGGCTTCGGCGGCACACCCTTGATGGAGCTCTACCTGCTGCACCATGCGGCGAACCGGCGCCTCGAGGCCGAGGGACTCAAGCCGGTCCGATCGCTGGTCGGCAACTACACGACTTCGCTCGACATGGCGGGCGCCTCACTGACCGTGAGCTTGCTCGATGACGAACTGGTGTCGCTGTGGGATGCGCCGGTGCACACGGCGGCGCTGCGCTGGTAGGGGCGGTGCGCTGCATACTTGGGGTTCAACTCCCTCCCACTCTGCATGACGCCTGAAACGCAGAAGATCTCCATTCCCGTCGACGGCAGCGTGAGCGTCTCCGCGCTCGTGCAGGCGCCGGCTGATCCGACTGCCTGCTATGTGTTCGCTCACGGCGCGGGTGCGGGCATGGCGCATCCGTTCATGGGCGCGGTATCGGACGGCTTGGCCGCACGAAGGATCGCGACCTTGCGCTACCAGTTTCCGTACATGGAGCTTGGCAGCAAACGTCCTGATTCACCTCGCGTTGCCCATGCCGCGGTTCGGGCCGCTGCCGCGCGGGCCTCCGAGATGTTCGGCGCGCTTCCCCTCTTCGCGGGCGGCAAGTCGTTCGGCGGCCGGATGACGTCGCAGGCGCAGGCGCTGGCGCCGCTGCCCGGCGTGGCCGGCCTCGTCTTCCTGGGTTTTCCGCTGCATCCGGCAGGGGTGCCTTCGACCGACCGCGCGGCGCACCTGTTCGACGTGCAGTTGCCCATGCTGTTCATTCAAGGCACGGAGGACAAGCTCGCCGAGCTCTGCAGGATTCGCTCGGTGGTCGAGGAACTGGGAGACCGCGGGTCGCTGATGGAGGTCGCTTATGCGGACCACTCTTTTCACGTGCCCCGGCGCTCCGGCCGCGACGACGGCGAGGTGATGGAAGAAGTGATCGACGGCATGGCGATCTGGATGCAGGCTTGGCACCTGGCAATGCCATAGAGACCGGGCGTGCGAGCGCCAGGCCCACGCTTGTCCTCAGTGAATGAAACGAGAAGGCCGGAATGGCGCCGGGTCGAAGGCGCAAGCTTCGCCGACCATCATGGACGCCAGCAAGGAGGCAGTGCCGGGGCCGGTGCTGAAGCCGATGTGCTGATGACCGAACGCGAGCCACAGGCCGGGATGTCGAGGGCATTCACCGATCATCGGCCGACTGTCCGGAAGCGTGGGTCTGCTTCCGAGCCAAGGGTCTGTTTCGAGCCGTCCGTCCAAGGGAAAAGCTTCCCGTGCCGATCGTTCTGCGAGTTCGAGCTGGCTCAGGTTTTTCGGCGCATCGCGCGCGGTGAGTTGCACACCGGTGGACAAGCGCAAGCCTTGCTCCATGGGTGAAAGCACATACCCGCCGCCGGTGTCGTAGATCGGGCGACTGAGCGTGGCGCCGCCGGCGGCGCCATAGTGCATGTGATAGCCACGCTCGAACGCCATCGGCACCGATATGCCGAGCGACTTCCTGGCAAATTCCTTGGTCCATGGTCCCAGGGCGAGCACGACCCGAGAGACCTCATGGGCTCTGCCGTCCTCCTCGACGATCTGCCACGCGTCATTTGCAGCCGCCCGGCGAAGTCCGCCGACGAGGGCCTGCTTGATCCGTCCTCCTCGTGAGACGAAAAGCTTCGCGTACGCTTCCACCACTCGGCCGGGACTGTCGACAGAGGACGTGTCCTTGATCCAGAGCGCACGGGGAAAAAGATGCTTCAGATCAGGCTCGAGGTCCGAAAGCTCTTGCGCATCGAGCGCCTGTGTCGAGATGCTGAACTTGTCGAAGGTGTCGCGAGACAGCCGGCTGCCGTCGAAGCCCTGTTCGCTTCGATAGAGAAAAAGCCAGCCATTGGCGCGCAATCGGTGTGCGGCTCCCGCCTCGGCGAGCAAGCGTTGGTGCTCCTTGGTCGAGAGCTGGATCAATGCGTCGAGCGCGGCGGTGGTCTCATTGAAGACGCTCGAGCGCGCGCTGGAAAGAAAGCCCAGCGCCCAAGGCAGGTTCCTTGCCAGGAACAGTGGGTCGTAGCGGAACTGCGCCGAATTGTTCTTCAACAGCTTTGGAAGAGATGCCCACAGCCCGGGATTGTTGAAGGGCATCAGCGAGCTGCGTGCGATGACGCCGGCGTTTCCGTACGAGGTCTCGCGACCTGGCGCCACGCGATCGAAGATCGTCACGTCATGGCCCCGCCGTTGCAGCTCGAGCGCGCACGACACGCCAACGATGCCGGCGCCCAGAATGGCAACGGTGTTTTTCATCGGGTGAACAGATCCATCCGAGTTTGCATGCCGGCGGCGCAGGGCGCAGTCGGATCAATCGACCGTGATGGCCTGCGCCAGCGGCAGTTGCGAGACGGGGTCGTGCAATTCCCCAGAAGGCTGGAGCGGGAGCGCCGCTGGCAGGGACTGCTGACCAGCATCAACGAGCTGCATGCGATGGCGCCGACATTGCATCGTGACGTTTCCCGGACCGATTCCATGCGCTCCAGCAGGGTGATGGTGGCGCGCCGACGCTGGAGTTCGAGAGCGCAGGGAAAGCCCCCCAGATCGACGCCCACGAGCAGAACGCTATTGTCCATAGATGCTGCCCAATGGCTGGATGCCCACACTCGGCCGGTCCATGGCGCCGGATGGCGCGGTCTCGCTGCGTGCGCTGATATCCACATTTACGCGGCGAGCGCGATGCGTTGCTTTTCTACGATCTTCCAATCGATCTCGACGCCGATTCCCGGGCCGCTCGGCACATGCACGTGCCCTGCTTCGGCCGGTGTCATCTGCACAAGAATGTCCTCCTGGAAGACATACTTGGGCATGTAGAACTCGCAGCCCAAAGACACGTTGGAGCTCGCGGCAATGAAATGAGAAGCCGCAGCGAGCGCGACGCCGCCCTCCCATAGCGTGCCGCCGTAGCATGGAAGACCTGCAGCTTCGGCCACCGCATTCACCTTCATGGCCTTGCCAATTCCGCCGGCTTTCATGAGCTTGATGCTGATGATGTCGGCGGCGCGCTCCACGATAGTGCGAAGCGCCTCGGCCGGCGAGAATACGCTTTCGTCGGCCATGACAGGCGTGTCCAATGCCGCCGCGATCTGCGTCATCGCCGCGATGGCATCTCGCGGCACCGGTTGCTCGATAAAAGTGGGCTTAAACTGTTCGACATCGCGCAGCTGCTGAAGCGCGTTGTAGGGCTGAAGACCCTGGTTGTAGTCGATCCGGAGATCGAATTCGAAGCCAAGATGTTCTCTAAGTAGCGAGAGCCTGCGCATGTCTTCGGCATGCGATGCGAATCCAGTCTTTATCTTGAAAATGTGATGTCCATCGGACAGCATCTGTTTTGCCAGCTCGATGTCGTCGTCGATGTCTGGATTGGCGATGGAGAAGGAAAAGGGAATCTTGTCCCTTACCTTGCCGCCGATCAACGCGTACAGGGGCAAGCTTGCCGCCTTGCCGCAAATGTCGAACAGCGCCATTTCCACGGCCGCCTTCGCTTCTGGGCTACCGACCAGCGCGCGGTCGCACTCCATCATGCGCAGTGGGATATCGCGTGGATCTTTGCCCAAGAGCACGGGCCGCAAGTACTGCGCGATCCCATGGAACAGGTTCTCGTTGGTTCCCGAAAAGACCTCCCATGCCTGCCCTTCGCCGATGCCATCGATGCCTTGGTCGGTTCGAACACGGACCACCACGCGTTTGATGGAGGCGGCAATGCTTCCGACACCTTGCGAACGCTTCATCTTGATGGGCGATTCGAGCAGGTGTACCTCAATGTTTTGGATTTTCATGATGTGTAATCGTGATCTTTAAAGGTCAAACGCGGTCCGTTTTCTGCTGAGACCATGGGCCCCGACGGTCAGACCTTGATCTGGGGCGGAATCTTGTCTTCGCTGACGCCCCCGACAGATTTGAGGTTCGAGATGAAGATCTTGCGAATGTTGCCGCTTGCGCGTTCGGCGGCAAGCCAACCATTGACATGTTTGAGCCACCTCGAGTCGGCCTCCTTGCGAACGCCGCCATTAGAGGTCGCATTTTCTTCGGGCGTCAGTATGACCACTTGACCCACCGCGGGATTCTTGCTGGCCAGGCTCAGGGCCAACGGCAAGACAAGGATCTGAGCGTCAGCGCGACCGACCTGCAACGCGAGCGTCGCATCAACCGCGCTTTCCAGGCGCGTGATGTTCGCGCTCTTGAGTAGCCGCGTGACGAGGGTGTCATGCGAAGAGCCCTTGTCCACCACGATCCTGATGTTGGGCTGATCGAGATCTGCCCAGGATTTGGGCGTGAAGCCTTTTCTACACACCGCGGTGAATGCGATATTGAGGATCGGATCTGTGAAGTCGATCGCCGCCAAGCGTGCGGGCGTCGGATTCAGGCCGAAAAAGATATCGATCTTCTGCGACTGCAGTTCGAGCACGGAGTTGCCCCAGCTGGTCGGTGTGATGTCGAGCTTTGCATCCATGCTTTTCGCCAGACCGCGGTAAAGGTCGGCCATGCAGCCGAGCCACTCACCGCTCACGAGATCCTTCTTGTAGTACGGGAGTCCGCCATCCACGGCGCCGACGCGCATGACCTTGGTGCGCGTCACGCGCTCCCAAGTCGATTCGTTCGCTTGCGGGAACGCCGCCGTCCACGGAGCGGCGGAGGCCACCAACATCGAACCAGCAACAAAATTGCGACGTTTCATGATCGACTCCATTTCGGATGCGTTGAGGAAAGGGAAGGAAGAGGGGTGCAGCGCCGGTTGAGCTCAGAAGAAGCTGATGCCCTGGGCCAAAGGCAGTTCGGTCGAGTAATTGATGGTGTTGGTGGTGCGACGCATGTACTGCTTCCAGGAATCGGAGCCACTTTCACGATCGCCGCCGGTTTCCTTCTCCCCACCGAAGGCGCCGCCGATCTCGGCGCCATTCGGCCCGATGTTGATGTTGGCCATCCCGCAGTCCGAGCCGGCTGCGGAGATGAAGGTCTCGACCTCGCGCATGTCGTTCGAGAAGATGCAGGATGACAGGCCCTGCGGCACATCATTGTGCACTTCGATCGCGTTGTCGAAGTCGTCGTAGGTCAGCACATAGAGCAGGGGGGCGAAGGTCTCGTGACGCACGATGGCAGTTTGCTCAGGCATCTCGACGATGGCTGGATGCACGTAGAACCCCTTCGGAAACTCCTGCTCGAGCGCGCGCTCTCCGCCGATCAACACCTTGCCGCCTTGCTCCTTGGCGGCCGCGATCGACTTCTGCAGCGCGTTGTAGGCGTCTTCGTCGATCAGCGGGCCGACCAAGGTGCCGGATGTCAGGGGATTTCCGATCCGCAGTGTCGAATAGGCCTTCAACAGCTTCTGGAGGAGCGCGTCCTTGACGGAGCGATGAACGATCAGGCGGCGCAGCGACGTGCAGCGCTGCCCCGCGGTGCCGACAGCGCCGAACAGGATGGCACGCAGCGCCATGTCAAGGTCTGCCGCCGGCGTGACGACCATGGCGTTGTTGCCGCCGAGTTCAAGGATGCGCTTGCCGAACCGGCTGGCGACCTTGGGGCCGACGGCGCGACCCATCCGCGTGGATCCGGTCGCCGAAATGAGCGGAATCGATGGGCTTTCGACCAGGGCTTCGGCCAGTGGCGCCTTTCCGATCACGATCTGGGCCAGTCCTTCAGGCGCCTTGTTGCCGAAGCGGGCGATGGCGCGCTCGAGCGCCTTGAATGTGGCGAGCCCCGACAGCGGTGCCTTTTCCGACGGCTTGAAGATCACCGGATCGCCGCACACCAGGGCGAGCGCCGCATTCCACGCAAACACCGCGCTCGGAAAGTTGAACGCGGTGATGACCGCGACCGGGCCCAGCGGATGGTATTGCTCCATGATCCGATGGCCAGGACGCTCGGACACGATGGTCTTGCCGCAAAGCTGCCGCGATTGGCCCAGCGCGAACTCGCAGATGTCGACGCCTTCCTGAACCTCGCCCTGGCCTTCTTCGATGATCTTTCCGACCTCGATCGAGACGATGTAGCCGATGTCTTTCTTCGCCTGGCGCAACTCCTCGCCCCACAGGCGCACCAGTTCGCCGCGCACGGGGGCCGGCACGGTGCGCCACTTGAGAAAGGCGGCCTTGGACCTGGAGATGATCCCGTTCATTTGCGACGCAGGCGTTTCGTGCAGGCGGGCCAGCTCGGCGCCGTCAACGGGAGAGCGCACGGCAAGCGAGCCGCTTTGGTATTCGCCCGGCTCGATGCCGCAGCGCTGGAAGACGGACAGCAGTTCACTCATGTTGTTTCCTCGACTCATCGGCAACTGGGCGTGCGGCTGCGCGCGCCCACGGGTTTACAGGTAGGCGACGTCTTCGGGCTGCAGCGCCAGGGGGTCGAGCCCCTTCTTGGTGAGCCAGGAATAGACCGGCGGCACTCGATCGGCGAGCGATTCGACGCGGATGTCCATGAGGCAAGGGCCGTCGTATTCGAAAGCTTCGTCCAGCGCCGCGATCAACTCGTCCGGCGTCGTGACGGTCCAGGCCTTGATGTCGAAGGCCTCTGCAATGGCTTGGCCGCGCGGCGGCAGGAAGTCGACGCCGAAGCACTCGTCGTGACCCTTCAGGCGATGAAGCCCCTTGATCCAGCCGAAGCAGCCATTGTTGAACAGCATCATCAGCGCGGGGACCTTCTTGCGCACCAGCGTCTCGAGTTCGCCTACGGTCATGTTGAAAGACCCGTCGCCGAACATGCCGATCGGCCGTCGGTTCTTGTCCGCGTACCAGGCGCCGACCACCGCCGGGATGGCCGAACCCAAGCCACCGAATGCGCGGGGAATCACGAAACGAGTGCGACGATCGCCGATCCGCAGGAAGCGGGTCATGTAGGGGGTCGGCGTGCCGGCGTCCGAAAGAATGTGGACGGCCTTGCCGTACTTCTCCAGGCGCTTGTTGAACTCGCGAACGACGCGCTCGGGCCGCAGCGGCACGTCGTCCAGGGACAGCACCGACTCGGCATGCTCCCAAAAATTCGAACGGTACTCGTTGAGGTGGTCGACCCACTTCTGGTGCTTCGACGTGTCGAAGTCCACGGGAGTCTCTTTCAACATCTGCTGCAGAACGAGCTGCGCATCGCCGGCGATCGACAGCAGGTTCTCGTAGTTGTTCGCGAGACGCTCGGGATTGATGTCGATCTGCACCACGCGCTTGTTCAGCGTCGATTTCGGGAAGGTCCACCCCACCGTGACCACGGAGCCCATCCGCGAGCCGACGAAGATCACCAGGTCGGACTCTTCCAGGGCGCGGTTGGCGTGGGGGTGGAAGCCGTTGTCGCCGATGACGCCGATGGCCAGGACATGGTCGTCCGGCAAGGAGCCCTGCCCGGTGATCGTGTTGACGACCGGAACGTTGAGCCTGGCCGCGATGTCGGTGAGAGCGCTTCCGGCGCACGAACGGTTCACGCCACCGCCTGCAACGAACAGCGGCTTGCGCGCCGCCTTGAGCAGGCCGAAAAGTTCGTCCAGCTTTCCAGGAGCCGGCGCCATCGGAAATGCGGGGAAGGTCTTGCACTCGGGCTCGGCGTGCAGCGAGATCGTGTTCGGGTCGATCTCGGCGAGGAGCATGTCCTCCGGGATCTGCAGGTGCACTGCGCCGGGGGTTCCGGAGCAGGCGACCCGGAACGCGCGCCGGATGATCTCGGGGAGCTTGTCCGCCGACTTGATCTGCACCGACATCTTCGTCACCGGCTCGAACAGCTTCGCGCAATCGAGTTCGGTGATCATGCCGCGGCCTTCGCCCGGCAGCGGGAGGTCGATCGTCAGGAGAATGACAGGCACCGAGGAGGCGTTCGACTCGGCAACCGGAGGAATCGAGTACATCGCGCCGGCTCCCGACGGACACTCGAAGATGCCCGGCTTGTCGGTCAGGCGCGCGTATGCGTCGGCCATGTACCCGGCGGAGCGCTCGTCGCGCGCCATCACGTGTTCGATATCGCCCGTGCGGCGCTGGAGCGCTTCATAGAAGGGAACGTTCGTGTCCCCGGGGACGCCGAAGAGAACGTCGACGCCGTAGTTGATCAACATTTGCACGAGCACATCTGCACCACGCATGGGAAGCTCCACTTTTGGATTGCGAAAGAGGGCAGCGGTGCCGACCCGATGCCGGCACCGCCGAAGAACTGATCAGGCGTGCGCGGGTTCGCCTGTGGCCGCGCTGGCGGCGGACGAGACACCGAGGCCCTTGTAGTAGTGACCGACCTTGGTCGCGAGGAACTGTTCGAGCGGGGCCTGCTCCTGGCCGACGAAGCCGCGCGCCGGAAGCTTCCCCTGCTGCAGCAACTCGAACACGCCGACAACGCCAGCGGCGGTGGTGAGTTCGATGGCTGTGCGGTCCTTTCCGCGCAGCGGAGCACCAAACACACGTCCGACGCGCGTCTCCTGTTCGAAGCGGCCGTCGCGCAGGCCGGACGCCGAGGCAAACAGGATCACGACGTCTTCACGGCTGTGCGGGACGGCGTGCTCGAGCACCTGGCGCAGCAGGTCGCGGCGCTCGATCAGGCGCAGGTCGTGCAGGAGGAAGTCCATCGCGGCGCGGTGCCCCGGATAGCGGATGGTCTTGTAGTCGAGGTTTCTGACCTTCCCCTTCAGGGTCTCGCACAGGGTACCCAGGCCGCCCGACGTGTTGAAGGCTTCGAACGCTTCTGCGTCGAGCGTGAAGGTCTCGTGTCCCTCCATCGGTTGCACCGATACGAGCTGGCCGTTGACGATGGCATCGCACGGGTTGCAGTACTCGTTGATGACGCCGTCGATGCTCCACGTGAAGTTGTACCGCAGGCTGTTCGTTGCGTTGCGCGTCAGGGCGCCGACGCGCAGACGCAGGTCGTAGAGCTCGTCGAAGCGGCCGGCCAGGTAGCCTCCGAGCATGCCGATCACGCCGGGCGCCAGGCCGCTCTGCGGCATGAGGACCGAAGTCGCGTCCTTCGAGATCTCTCGGATGGCCTTCGTCGCAGCCACGTCCTCGGTGAGGTCGAAGTAGTGGACGCCGCGCCTTGCAGCCTCGGTGGCCACGCGCTGCGCGAGGTAGAAGGGCAGGCAGTTGATCACGACCGAATGGGCCGAGAGCGCCGCGCCCAGATCCTTCGCGCTCTCAACGTCGAGCGCGATTCGGCGCACCAACGTGTCGCTCTCAACACCGCGACCCGGCTTCACATCGGCGAGCGTGACTGGCAAGCGGTGGTACTCCGCGATCATGTCCGCCACCGTGCTGCCGACCTTGCCAGCACCCAGAACCAGAACGTTGTCGATCTGCAGCTTCGTCATTTCATTCCCCAGTGAGCATGTGTGCCCGTTGAATGAAAATGTAGAAGCGAGTCTTGACAGATGGTAGAGAGCAGATCGTCGAAAGAGCCAGCCGCTTCGTCAAACTGACGAGGGTGTTCGTCGAGTTGCCAGCGCGCGAGGTTGAGCGTGTGTGAGCACGCAGCGCACTCGCGTTTTTCCCGATTGGCTGGATGCGTCGCGGTTGAGATCCTCGTGCCGCTTGCAACTGGTGCACCACGCGCCTCAAGTTGTCCATCGCAGACGCATTCCGAACGCAAGATCGCCGAGGCTGATGAGCTTTAGGTCTGAAGTCGGCCTGCGCACCCGTTGCGGCAGTCAGCGGCTAAGAAACCGCGGAAAGGCGAGATAGCATACGTTTCGCCGAGAACGCTGTCGGTATGACGATAGATTTTCGTCGTATTGACGATGTGCCACGTTGTTTGTGACAGCACTGACTTCTAGACTTCATCCCGAGCTGGAAAGCGTTCTTTCCTTTTTTTCAATGGCGAGCTTCTTGCTTGGAGATACCGTGTTTACCAAACGAAACCTCTTCCGCGCTCTCGTGGCCGTGGCTACCGTCTGCGCTTTCGGTTCGGCTTCCGCGCAAGAGCCTGAAAGCTCGTTGGCAAGGGTGCAACGAACCAAGGTCCTGCGCGTCGGTGCGGTTGCCGGCGCCGTTCCGTATTTCGCCAAGGACATCAGCAGTGGCAAGTGGGAAGGCTTCGGACCGGACTTCGCGGAAAGCCTTGCACAAAAGCTCGGGGCCAAGGTCGAGTACGTCGAGACCACCTGGGGCAACGCCGTGCTCGACCTGCAATCCAACAAGATCGATGCCATGTTCGGCATGGCGCCGACGCCGGCCCGCAAGGAAGTTGTGAACTTCTCCGAGACGCTCTTCGACAACACCTACACCGTGGTTTGCAAGAAGGGCAGTCCGCAGAAGACCTGGGAGCAGCTGAACACGCCCGAGACGAAGATCGTCGTGGACGTCGGCTCGAGTCATGACCAACTGGCGACGCGCGTGCTGCCCAAGGCTGAGGTCACGCGCCTGGAAAACTCGGGCGCCGCCACGATGTCCCTGCAAGCGGGACGCTCTGATTGCCAGATTCTCGTGATCTTGCTGGCGCAGCCGTTGCTCGCGAAGCGCGGCTCCATCGGTACCATGTACATCCCGCAGCCCGTCTACACCGCGCCGGTGAGCATCGGCCTGCGCAAGGAGTCGGATCCGGGCATGCAGAAGGCGGTCAACGCCTGGTTGTCCGAAGTTCGCGGCAAGGGCGAAGTCCGCGGCGTGATCCTCAAGAACATGGAGAAGCTCGCAGGCGTTCCCGCAAGCGCATTCCCGCCTGAAATCAAGTTCTGAGGAGACTCTCATGGATTACGCGGACACCTCGAACGAGCCGAAGAGCCGTTCTCAACTTGGCATAGCGCTCCTGGTGCTTTTCGCCCTTGCTGGCATCTGGGCGGCCATGAAGCACTTCTCCGGCGGTGGTCCGGTCCCCGGGGCAGCAGGGTATGACTGGGACTTCGCCGTGTTGTGGAAGTACCGGGGCTTGTTGCTCAGCGGCCTGATGTACACGCTGATCTTCACGGTGGTCTGCGTCATCCTGGGGCTGTTGGTTGGCTTGGTGACCGGCCTGGGCCGGCTCTCCAGCAGTCCCTTGCTGACCGCGCCACTGCGCGCTTACATCGAGGTGTTCCGCTGCACGCCCGTGCTCGTTCAGCTTGTCTGGTTCTACTACGCCTTGCCTGTTCTGACCGGCATCGAGATGTCGGCCATGGTGGCCGCCACGCTCTGCCTGACGCTCTATGGCGGCGCCTTCTACTCGGAGATCGTTCGCGGGGGGATCATCTCGATCGACGCCGGACAAACGGAGGCAGCGAAGGCGCTCGGCATGACGCGCCTGCAACTGCTGCGACGCGTCATCCTTCCTCAGGCGTTCAAGAAGATGGTCCCGCCGCTGATGAACCAATCCATCATGCAGCTGAAGAACACTTCGCTGCTCTCCGTACTGGCCGTCCCCGACCTGCTGTATCAAGGTCAGGTGATCGCACACGACACCTACCGTCCTCTGGAGATCTACACCTTCATCGCGATCACGTACTTCGCGGTTCTGCTGCCCATCACGATCTGGGCCAAACGCATGGAATTCGGCGCTGGCCCGAAGGAGGTGTGAAGTGTCCCGTCCCCTGATCGAAATCTCCAACCTGAAAAAGGCCTTTGGACAGAACGTGGTCCTGAAGGACATCACGCTCACGATCGAGCGCGGCCAAGTCGTCGCGATGATCGGGCCGTCCGGGTCCGGCAAGTCGACGCTTCTGCGCTGCATCAATCTCCTGTCGGTCCCGAACGGTGGTCGCATCACGGTGGGTGAGCAGACGATCGAGTTCAACGGTGCGCACACGACGCTGCCCAACGAGCGAAAGCTCGCGCGGTTCAGGGCGTCTACGGGGATGGTGTTCCAGCACTTCAATCTCTTTCCGCACATGACGGCCCTCCAGAACGTCATGGAAGGCCCGGTCACCGTCCTCAAGACGCCAAAGGCGCAAGCCGAGTCCGAGGCGCGCGCGCTGCTGGCCAAGGTGGGTTTGCTGGACCGAGCGGACTACTACCCGGACAAGCTTTCCGGCGGACAGAAGCAGCGCGTCGCGATCGCGCGAGCACTCGCCATGAAGCCAACGGTCATGCTGTTCGATGAAGCCACTTCGGCCTTGGATCCGGAACTGGTCGGGGAAGTCTTGAACGTCATCAAGGCCCTGGCCAAAGAAGGCATGACGATGATCCTGGTGACGCACGAGATTGGCTTCGCGCGAGAGGTCGCCGATCAGGTGATCTTCATGCGCGACGGCGTTGTCGCGGAATGCGGCCCGCCGAGCGTTGTGATCGACAACCCGCGGCAGGAATCGACGCGCGCCTTTCTCGGGCGATTCAAGGCGTCGGAGTCTGCCAACGCTGCGTTGGCATGAGCGTGGAGGCGCGACTGTCCTGGCACCCTGGACAATGCCACTGCGGTGCGGTCCGCTTCTGTTTTTCTTCGGATCTCACCAAGGGTGTGCGCTGCAACTGCAGCTATTGCGTGCGCAAGGCTGCACTGCATCACCGGGTCACGGCGGAGCGCTTCGTTCTGAAGTCGGGAGCAGACGAGCTGTCCGTGTATCGCTTTGGCACGCTACGCGCCAATCATTACTTCTGTCGGCACTGTGGCATCCACACGCACTGCAACCCGCGCTCGGCGCCTGAACAGGTGAACGTGAACCTGAATTGCGTCGACGAGGTCGCGACAGCGGGCCGCGCCATCGAGGTTTCAGCGTACGACGGCCGCAGCTGGCTCGCGTGATTTCGTCTGGCCGCGCGGCCGCGCCGCGGCGGCCTCGCCAACGAGCCAGTCCCGAAATGCCAGCACAAGGCGATTTTCTGCGCCGGTCTCTGGAACGACGACGTAGTAGGCCCGCTGGGTGATCAGCGCCTCACGGAACAGGACGATCAATCGATCCGATGCGAGCTCTTCCTCGACGAGAAACTTGGGTACCAGCGCCACCCCGAGTCCATTCGCCGCGGCCTGCGCGAGCATTGCGAATTGCTCGAAGCGCGGGCCGCGCATGGCATGCGGCGCCGCGATCTTGACCTGCTCGAACCATTCCGCCCACTGCATGGGCCGCGACGATTGGTGAAGGAGGCACTGACCCGCAAGATCCTCGCGGGTGTGAATGCCGCTGCGGCGCTTGAACTCAGGACTGCAAACAGGGACGACGCTTTCGCCGAGAAGGTAATCGCAGGAGGCGCCCGGCCAGAAGTCGACGCCGAAGTGGATGGCCGCGTCGAAGGGCTCGCGCGCAAAGTCGAAGGGTTCCGTTCTTGACGCGAAATTGACCGTGACGCCAGGCTGCAGCGCAGCGAAGCGCCTCATCCGGGGAATGAGCCATCGTGTCCCGAACGTCGGCAGCACGGCCAGATTGAGAACCTCGCCGATGCCGCCCATGGTCATCACGCGCTGGGTGGCGTTCGACATTGTCTCCAGGCCTGCGCGCAGCTCCGCCGCATAGACGCGGCCCGCATCCGTCAGCACGATGCGCTGACGCACGCGATGAAAGAGTGCTGTGCCGAGCTGATCCTCCAGCTGCTTGATCTGGCGCGAGATCGCACTTTGCGTGAGATGGAGTTCCTGTGCTGCGCGCGAAACGCTTGCATGGCGTGCAGCGCTTTCGAACGCCATGAGCTGCGCCATGGAGGGAAGAAATTCTCGTCTGAACATGATGATCAATGCGCAATAGGTTGAAGGGCTGCCCTATATACGGCGTGCGCGCCTGCTGAGCGAGTTGATTCCATTTTGACATGAAATCGTTCCAACATATCGCTATCAATCGCTCGCCCTTTTGACGATAGTTACCCCTCCGAATTCTTCACAGGAACCGCCCATGAAGACGAACGCGTTTGTGGAACCCGACGACATCCGTACATTGTTTTCGCGGGCACTGTCCGGCATGTACAAGACCGAGGTGCCTCAGTACGGTGCCCTGCTCGATCTCGTCGCCGATATCAATGCCGAGGTGCTGCAAGAGAGCAAAGAGCTCGCCGACCGCCTGCGTGTGGCCGGCCAGCTCGATCGCCTGGACGTGGAGCGTCACGGCGCGATTCGTCTCGGGACCGTCGAGGAGCTCGCGGTCATGCGCCGCTTGTTCGCCGTCATGGGCATGCGAGCGGTCGGCTACTACGACCTTTCGGTGGCCGGCGTTCCGGTGCACGCGACAGCCTTCCGTCCCGTCGAAGATTCTTCGCTCAAGCGAAACCCTTTCCGGGTGTTCACGTCGCTCTTGCGTCTGGACTTGATCGGCGACGCCGCACTGCGCGAGCGTGCCGCGAAGATCCTCGTCGGGCGCAGCATCTTCACGCCGCGCTGCCTCGAGCTCATTGACCGCGCGGAGCGCGATGGCGGCCTGTCCGGCCGGGACACGCAAGAGTTCGTCGCGCAGGCGCTCGAGACCTTTCGCTGGCACAGCGAGGCGACCGTCGACATCGAGACTTATCGGCAGCTGAGAGCGTCGCATCCGCTCATCGCCGATGTGGTGTGTTTCAAGGGGCCGCATATCAACCATCTGACCCCCCGCGTGCTCGACATCGACCAGGCGCAGGCGGCGATGCTGGAGAAGGGCATCCGTGCGAAAGACGCGATCGAAGGTCCGCCGAAGCGCAAGTGCCCGATCCTGTTGCGCCAAACGAGCTTTCTCGCCCTGGAAGAGCCGATCCGCTTCCAGGGAGCCGAAGGCGCTGACGGCACTCACACGGCCCGGTTCGGCGAGATCGAACAGCGCGGTTGCGCGCTCACGCCCAAAGGGCGTGCGCTCTACGACGATCTATTGAAAGCTTCTTTGGAGGCCGGGCGCGATGCAGGGTCGAGGGCATCGGCTCTGGCGCGAGTCTTCGAAGCCTTCCCGGATGATGCACGGGCGCTGCAGCGGGCGGGACTTGCATATTTCCGTTATTCGGTCGACCGACGCAACCTGGTCCGTTCGAGGCCGGTATCGGCGAACGCGAGCGTCGACGAGCTTCTGGACCAGAGCCTGGTGCGTGCGGAGCCGCTTGTGTATGAAGACTTCCTCCCTGTCAGCGCCGCAGGCATCTTCCGCTCGAACCTGGGATCGGAAGGAGCCGCGCGCTACGTCGCCGGCGGCAACCGGGAAGCTTTTGAAACCGCGTTGGGCACGAGCGTCATGAACGAGTTCGCCTTGTACGAGGCCGCGCAAGCAGCCTCACTCGAAGAGTGCAGGCGCGAACTGGCCAACGTACCGGTCATGGCGTCGAACTGAACGCCATGAACTCGGAAACCCATCATTCTTCCGTTGCGGCGCAAGCACCGGACCATGGCCTCATCGACAGGCTGGCCAGCCGATTGGGTGTGCAGGGACTTCTGACGGACGCGGGCGACAAGGCGCCATTTGAGGCCTCCGCTCGACACGGGCGGGGCATCGCGCGTGCCGTGGTGCGGCCGGCAAGCGCCGAAGAGCTGGCATGGGTGGTCCAGGAACTCGTCGGCGCAGATGCGTCCTTCGTTGTCCAGGGCGCTGCCACGGGCCTCGTCGGAGCGGCCACGCCGAGCGGCAGCGGCACGCAATGGGTGCTGTCCACACAGCGCTTGCGAGACAGATTGGAGATCGACCCGGTCAATCGAAGCGCGGTCGTGGCTGCCGGGTACCGGCTGTCGGACGTCAACCGCGCCGCCGCCGAGCATGGTCTGACCTTTCCAATCGATCTCGGTGCGGATCCGTCCATTGGCGGGATGGCGGCCACCAACACTGGAGGTTCGAGACTGATCCGCTATGGCGGTGTTCGCGAGAACGTGCTGGCCATTGCTGGGGTTCTCGCGAATCCGCCGGGCGCACGTGTCGGATCGACGCGCGGATTACGCAAGAACAATACCGGTCTCGATTGGACCCAGCTGATGACGGGCACCTTCGGTGCCTTCGGCGTCGTGACTCATGCCACGCTGAAGCTCCATCCTGTTCAGCGGCAAACCGCCGCTGCGCTCGTTGCGGTCGATTCCGCGGAAGTGGCTATGGAGCTTCTTTGCTCTTTCGAGGATGCGCTCGGCGAGTTCGTGAGCGCGTTCGAAGGTATGTCCGGCAGCGCGTTGACTGCAGCCGTCGAGCATCTTCCGGGCGTGTCTGCCCCTTTCCCGGTCGCGCCGCCGTATGCCGTCCTGCTGGAGGTGTCGAGCGCGGTATCGAAGGCCTCCGGGCTCGACCTGGAGTCGATTCTTATGGGCTGGCTCGAGACGCAGATCGAGCGCCCAGGGATGCTGGACGCCGTGGTGGACAAGCCAGAACGTCTTTGGCGGATCCGCCATGCCATCAGCGAATCGGTGCAGGCGCTCGGGAAGCTCGTCGCCTTCGACGTGTCCGTCAGTCGCTCGCGCTTTGCCGCATTTCGCGCGCGTTCCGTGGAGCTGATCGCCGCCGAAGTTGCGTCCGCCCTTGTGTGCGACTTCGGTCACTTGGGCGACGGCGGGGTGCATCTCAACATCGTCGTTGCTCCGGAGACCAGCGCCGATGCCATTGTTCGGCTGCGCTCGAAGCTGTACCAAGTTGTCGTCGAGGAGTTCGACGGAAGCTTCAGCGCCGAGCATGGAGTCGGCCCCTACAACCAGGCTTTCTACCGGTGCTTCACCGATCAGCCGACGCGCGCGCTGGCTGGCGCACTTCATGCCCAGCTCGACCCCCAGGGCCGACTCGGGAACGTTCGGCTCGATTGAAGGAAGCAAATGACCCACATCTCATTCGTCAATGATCGCTACGCCAATGCACCGGGGTCCCCCATACGCGAGTTGAAGCGCTTCACGGAACTGCCTGGGATGATCTCGCTGGCCGGCGGGTACCCAGCGCCCGAACTGATGGATTCCATTGGATTGCAGAAGATCTTCAGCAGCCTGAGCGGACCTGCATTCGCAAGCGCGCTCGAATACGGCGGCACCGAGGGCGCCATTGCCCTCCGCACGGAACTGGCGCGGCTGTCCAATTCGCGCGGTATCACCGTGGAACCCGGCGAAGTCCTGACCTTGAGCGGCTCGCAGCAAGGGATCGATTTGCTGGCGCGCACGCTCTTGTCCAAGGACGACACTGTCCTGGTCGAGGCGCCCACGTACCCGGCCGCGATCTCCGCCTTCCGCTTCGCAGGCGCAGCCATCCATCAGGTCGCCACCGATGACGAGGGACTCGTTCTCGAGGATCTGGAACGGGCGCTGATCCGGCTGAAGCCCAAGGCCCTCTACACCGTACCCACGTTCGGCAATCCGAGCGGCCGCACCCTCGGCGAAGGCCGACGGCGCGAGCTGCTGAAACTGGCGGTTCGGCATCGATGCCTCGTGATCGAGGACGACCCCTATGGCGACCTCTGGTTCGACCAGGCTCCTCCGCCCTCCCTCTATTCGATGCGGCATGCGGTCGATGGTGCCGAACGCGTAGTGACCTACCTGTCGAGCCTCTCGAAGACGCTTGCGCCGGGCCTGAGGCTCGGCTGGATGCTGGGGCCTGCAGAGCTGCGACGCGCGTGCGTGCTCGCCAAGCAGACCGACGACATGCACGCGTCGACGCTGACGCAGGCGGCCGCGGCTGCGTACCTGGCCCAGGGCCTCTTCGCCGAGAACCTGCCCCGGCTGCGCTCCATCTACGGCAAGCGCGCCAAGGCATTGGTGCGAGCTTTGAACCTGCAGTTGGGCGACCGCATCGAGTTCACCGCGCCGGGCGGCGGCATGTTCGTCTGGGGTCGTGCGCCGGGGGTCGATACGGCTGAATGGCTCAAGGCGGCCATCGAGCGCAGTGTGCTCTTTGTGCCGGGGGCTGCCTTCTATGCGCAAGAAGCGGACAACGCGACCTTTCGACTTTCGTTCGCCGGCCAAGACGAGGCGGGCATCGCGATCGGGGTGTCGCGCCTTGAAGAGGCGCTGCGCTTCCTGTAGACCCACGAGCACCTGCTCGGCCGCGCCACAATCGCTGATCTCCGCTGCAAGGCCGCCCATGGACCTACGACTCGATGACCTTGATCGCCACCTTCTGACCTTGCTGCAGGCCAATGCCCGCGAGCCAGCGGCCAACCTGGCGCGCAAGCTGAAGATAGCCAGGACCACGGTGGTCGCGCGAATCGCGCGACTGGAGCGGGAGGGCGTCGTCTCGGGCTATGGGGTTCGCCTCGGCCAGCGGCTCGAGCAAGCGGCGGTTCGAGCGTTCTGCGGGCTCAGCGTCAACGCCAAGGCTGCGCCCGCGGTCATCAAGGCGCTCGAGCGTCTGCCCGAGGTGGAGGAGGTCTGGGCGGTGAGCGGCCAGTTCGACTACATGGTCCTTCTCCGGTGCGAAACGCCTGAACAATTGGACAAGCTGCTCGATCAGCTGGGTCAGATCGACGGCATCAACCAGACACAAACCTCCATCGTGCTCAGTCGAAAGATCGATCGTCGCAGCACCGTCTCGAAAAGCGGATAGCCATCCCAGCCAGAAATGACCCCCAGCCCTGACAGATTCCTTGGTGTTCTGATGCTCGATACGCGGTTCCCGCGGCCGCCTGGCGACATCGGCAATCCGGAGACCTTCAGCCGCAACGGCATTCCGGTTCGTTTCCGGGTTGTCGAGGGCGCGTCACCCCGACGGATCGTGAAGGAGGCAGATCCCGCGTTGCTTCGACCATTCGTCGACGCCGCCTTGCAGCTGGTCGAGGAGGGTGCCGCGATGATCACGACCAGTTGCGGTTTCCTGGCCGCCTACCAGAACACGCTGGCCGAAGCAGTGCCCGTGCCGGTCTTCACCTCGAGCCTGTTGCATTGCCGGGAGTTCGCGCGTCCCGGTATCGTCACCTTCGACGCGGCTGCGTTGAACGCAAGCATTCTCAAGGCGGTCGGCGTTCCGGAGGCGACGCCTGTGCAGGGCGTGGAGCCAGGATGCGAGTTCCACCGGCGCATACTCAACAACGAAGATCGGCTCGATCTTATCGAAGCGCGCAGGAACGTGGTCGACGCCGCACGGCGCCTTGTGAATCTGTTTCCCTCGGTCGAAGACATCGTGCTCGAGTGCACCAACATGCCACCCTACCGCGAGGCTGTTGCGCGAGCGACGGGGCGCCACGTGCATGACATCGAAACCTTGGTGGTTGCCCGGTGGAGGATCTCCACCGCGTCGTCATAGCAGGTGGGCGAAAAGAGATGTCCTGGACGGGCGACGCACCCGCGCAAGCGCGCTCAGGCGTACCGGATGCGCCGGTTGGAGCGCTTCACCAGGAGTTCGTCGGCAACCTCGACGGCGCGGTGTCCCATGACCGCGACCGGATAGCTGCCGATCATGACGCTGTCGTAGGTGATGGTGGCGTAGCTGAATTCGGCGCCCAGCGCAGCCGCTGCGTCCTGCAGGCATTCGGCCACCGAGGGCAGGCCTTCGCGCTCGTAGCGCCGTGTGCCGTCGCCGATCCCGACATACGAGTTGAAGTCTCTTTCGCCGCGCTTGGTGATTTCAACGGCAGGTTGCATCGCTTTCTCCCAGAGTTCGCTGCGGCGATTGTGTTCAGGCCTGTCTGCTGTCGGTAGTGGCCATTGGTATTACCCGGCCGTCCGTCGTAATCAGCCGACGCGCATTCACGCTATTGACGCGGCACATCCCCCCGGCCGGGAATCCCGCGGCTGGCGAGCGCGACGCCCAGCACGGCGCTGGCCACCGCCAGGGCATCGACGGCAGTCAACCGGTCGCCGAGCCACCACCACCCGCCCAGCGCCGAGACCACGGGCGCCGGCGCGCCGAAGGCCGCCGCCCGCGCAGCGCCCAGCCGTGCGATGGTGGCCGCGAAAAACCACAGCCCCAGCAACCCGGCGAGCACGCCCTGCCACAGGGCCTGCCACAGCAGATCGCGAACCGGCGCATCGAAGAGGTGGATCTCGCTGCCGAGCCACCCGAGCCATGGCAACAGGAGCAGCGTCGACCAGGCGTTGACCAGCGCGGCGCCCTGCCATGCGCCGAGGCCGCTCTGCCGGAAAGAGAGCGTGAAGCCGGCCCACAACGCGGCGGCCAGCAGGAACATCAGATCGCCCCGCCATGCGCCGGCGTGCCCCGCCGTGCCGAACTTGCTGCCGAGCAGGGCCACGCCCAGGGCCATGCACGCGAGGCCGAGCGTGCGCCAGCGGTCGGGGCGTTCGCGCCAGAGAACCCACGCGAACACGGCGGCGAAGAGCGGCGAGGCGCCCGCCATCAGAACGCCCATGTGGGCAGTGGGCGCAAACATCGTTCTGGTCATCGCGATGAGCCCGAAGGGCAGCCCGGCGCCGATCACCATGCCGGCCAGCAACCGGCGCGGCATGCCGCGCGGCAGCAGGCCGGTGCGCAGCAGCAGCGCCAGCAACACCAGCGCGGCGATGCCGTAGCGCAGGATCGCCAGGTCGGGCGGAGCGATCGTGGTCGTCGTCGACTGGCGGGTCACGACCTGCCATGCGCCGCCGACCAGCGCGGCGGCGACGCCGGCCAGCATGCCGGTAGCGAGACGGGAAGGGTGCAACAAGGTCGGCTCCACAGGCAGCTGCGAAGCCGGCAGTGTCGGGTCAGCGAAGTGCGGGCGCTGCCAGATTCGTGCGCATTCGGCTCGGCGTGAGGCCGAAGCTGTGGCGGAACACGCCCGTGAAGTGGCTGTGGCTGGCATAGCCGAGTTCCGCGGCCAGTGCGCTCAGGTTGCGCTCGCCCTGCCGCAGCCGGTCGAGCGCCAGCGTCATCCGCAGCCGCGTGCGAAAGCCGTGCAGGCTCAGGCCGGTTTGCAGCCGGAAGCGCCGCGCCAGGTGGAATGCCGAACAGTTTGCCGCCCTGGCGATCTCCGTGAGCGTGTCGTCTCGCTGCGGCGCGGCGGCGATGTATTCGCGAGCCCGTTCGACGGCGCGGTGCGGACGCCGCATCGACGCCTCGCCGGTCGTGGGCACCAGCGCGCGCACGACGGCGGCCAGCCGTTCTTCGATATCCAGCCGCTCGAGCTGCTGCGCCGCCAGCGCCTGCGACCAGCCGGCCATCTGCAGATGCACCGCGAGCGGAAGCGGCGATCGGCCCGACGGGCCGAGGTCCTCGCCGACGATCAGCAGCGCGCTGCGCTGGTCCGCCCAGGGCCGGCAGAGGCGGTAGCGCTGCGACGGGGAGAGCCACAGAGCGGACGCCGGATCGCAAACGAATCCGTGGGCGCCGATACGGCACTCGAAGCAGGCTGATAGCGGCAGCAGCAGGCGCGGGCCGTCGACCCCGGTAGCTGTCGCTCCACGCAGGGTCGGGCGCGGCGAGCGTCAGCTGCTGCCAGCTCAGCAAGGCACTCTCGAAAACGATGCGGCGCGAATAGGCCATGGCGCCGACATTGTGGAGCGCCTTGGGCGCGCCGTGCAGCCCCGTCGGTCAGCGGCGCGCGCGCGCCTCGTCGCGCAGCAGCTTGATCTGGTCGTGGTTGCGCTGGGCGCCCTCGGCTTGGCGCTCGACCACCGCGCGCGCATCGGCCGGCAGGTTTTGCTTCAAGGCCTTGCGGTAGCGCGCCACGGCCGCGTCTTCGCCGCGTTCGCATTCCTCGAGCATCGAGAGTTCGCTGTTGGCGCCCACCAGGCCCTTAACATGCACCCAGCCGCGGTGCACCGCGCCGCTGGCGGTGCCGCCTTCGGCCGGCTTGCCGCCGTAGCCCAGGATCAACTGCGCCAGTTCGCTGGCCGCCTGGCCGCAGGATGCGGCGCGGTCGTTGAACAGCTGCTTCAGGCTGGCCGATTTCACTTCCTCGGCGCAGGTGCGAAAGCCGTATTCGCCGTCGCGCGCGTTCTCGACCAAGTCGTTCAGCACGTCGACCACATCGCCGGCGGCCAGAATGTCGGTGTCCATTGCCATGATGAAAATACTCCTTGGTTGCCTCCGCGAGGAGGGTTGCTGGAGCTTTCATGATTGCGCCGCACCGTGCCGGGAACGTCAGTGCCGCCTGACGGCGCGTGTAGGGTTTCGCCGCCGTGGGGCGGGCCGCTGTTCAGGCGCGCATGAGGTCGTCGAGCAGCCTGTAGTCCGGCAAGCGCGTGTCGATTGCACGTCCCGCACGCAGCACCGTGCGGTCGAACTGCGCGCGCGCGAGCATCTCGGAATAGCTGCGCGCCTTGAGGACCAGCAGGTCGGCCACAGCGCCGGCCTTCAGCACGCCGTGGGCGGTGCCCATGATCGCGGCCGGCGTCTCGGTGGCGGCGCGGATCCAGTCGGAAAGCGGATGGTCCAGGTGCAGGATCTTCACTGCCTGGGTGAAGGTGTCGAGCATGTCGTGGTCGCCGTAGGCATAGAAGGGATCGCGGCAGTTGTCGCCGGCCACCGCCACGCGCAGGCCGCGCGCCTTCATCTCGTGCAGCACCGTCACGCCGCGCCAGCGCGGCGTGCGCGCTTCCTGGCTGCGGTCCTGCAGGTACATGTTGACCGTGGGCAGGCTCACGATGTCGATGCCGGCGTCCTTGCAGGCCGCGATGGTCTCTTCGATGAACTCGTCGGTCTGCAATGCGAGTGCGGTGCAATGGCCGCACAGGATGCGGCCGGCGAAGTCCTGCGCCACCGCGGTGTGCGCGACGCGGATCAGCGCGCGCGAGCGCGGATCGGTGGATTCGTCGACGTGCAGGTCGAGGTCGAGCCCGCGCTCGGCGGCGAGCTCGAACACGCGCACGAGCGCCGCGTCCAGGTCCGGCGGCATCGGGTCGCCGGGGTAGGCGCCCGAACGCGTCACGCAACCCAGGCGGCCGCCGCTCTCGGCGACGATGTCGGCGAGCTGGCGGCCTTCTTCGGTCAGGAAGATGTCGAGCGGCGCGATCGACGACGCCTGCAGCTCGACGCGTCCGGCCCAGCGCTCGCGCAGCTCGCGGAACACGGGAAACGAGATCGCGGCCTGCGGCGCCAGCGAATCGAGGTGCGTGCGGATCGCGACCACGCCCTTGGCATAAGCGGTGGCGAGGCCGAACTCCATGCGCCGGCGCACGTCCTCGGCATGCCAGCGCGCGTTGCGGTCGCGCTGCGTGGCCATCGAGGCGCCAGCGCCATCGCCGGTGGGATTGGCCTGGCGCGGCCAGATGTGGCCCTTGTCCAGGTGCGTGTGGCAGTCGACCATGCCCGGCAGCAGCATCGATGCGTCGAGATCGGGGCCGAGTTCGGCCGGCAGCGTGCCGGCGGGCTCGATGGCGGCAATGCGGCCGTGGTCCACCAGCAGGTCGACGGGTGCGAGTTCATCGTCGGCCCCGGTCCTCGGCACATCGGCCTGGACGAGGCAGTGGGGCGCACGCAGATTGCGCAGCGCGAAGCGCGGGGTGGTGGGCGGATGAAAGAAGGCGTGGGTCATCGCAAGAATCGTAGCGAGCTCCCGGCGTTGCAAGGAGCATGCCGCGAGCCTCGCGCCGCCGCGCCTTCGTCGATGCCGGCAAGCCGATCGCAGCGTCGCCGGGCGTTCCGTATCAACGGTAGCTGCGCGCGTCCTCGATCACCTTGCCGTCGTTCGGCAGGCTGCCGAGCGCCACGAATTCGACCGTGCCGCGCAGCTTGGTGATATCGCGGATGGCCTCGGCCACGCGCTCTGCCAGGCCTTGCGCGGCCGCGGCGCATTCGAGCCTGAGCGTCATGCGGTCGTCGCCCATCTCGCCTTCGACCACGAGCCGTGCGCGCTGCACTTCCGGAAAGCGCCGTGCGATCTCCGCCACCTGGCCCGGATGCACGAACATGCCGCGCACCTTGGTGGTCTGGTCGGCGCGGCCGAGCCAGCCCTTGATGCGCGTGTTGGTGCGGCCCGTGGGGCAATGCCCCGGCAGCACGGCCGAGAGATCGCCGGTGCCGAAGCGGATCAGCGGGTAGTCGGGGTTCAGCGTGGTGACGACGATCTCGCCGACCTCGCCCTCGGGCACCGGGTCGCCGGT
Source organism: Variovorax sp. CF079 (assembly GCF_900101545.1). Taxonomy (GTDB): domain Bacteria; phylum Pseudomonadota; class Gammaproteobacteria; order Burkholderiales; family Burkholderiaceae_C; genus Variovorax. Next base: position 65,264 of record NZ_FMZU01000012.1, read on the forward strand.
GCCCGGGCGCACGATCTCCAAGATCACGCCCTCGTCGAGCACCAGGCCTTCGCGCGCCGAGGTCTCGTAGGCCACCAGGCCCAGGTCGGCCGTCGCGTAGCACTGCGTGCCGGCCACGCCGCGCTCGGCGATCCAGTCGCGCAGGCTTGGCGGAAAGGCCTCGCCGGACACCAGCGCCTTGGTCATCGAGGGCAGCGCGACCTTCTTCTCGGCCGCCTTCTCGAGGATGATCTTCAGGAAGCTCGGCGTGCCCACATAGCCCGCGGGCTTGAGATCCGCGATCGCTTCCACCTGCTGCTCGGTCTGGCCGGTGCCGCCCGCGAACACGGTGCAGCCGAGCGCGTGTGCGCCGCTTTCCATGAGCGCGCCGGCCGGCGTCATGTGGTAGCTGAAGCAGTTGTGCACCAGCTCGCCGCCGCGAAAGCCCGCGGCGTGCAGCGCGCGTGCGGTGCGCCAGTAGTCGCGCGCCTCGCCTTCGGGTTCGTAGATGGTGCCGGGGCTGGCGAACACGCGCGTCATGCGCGGCCCGAAGTGGATCGCCGCGAAACCGCCGAAGGGATCGTTCGCGCGGTGCGCCTTCTGCAAGTCGAGCAGCTCGGACTTCCGCGTAACGGGCAGCTTCGCCAAGGCGTCGCGGCTCGTGATGTCGCGAGCCTTGATGCCGTCGAGGATCTTCGCGAAGGCCGGCGCCGCGGTCTGCGCCTGCGCAATCTGCTTGGGCAGCGCGGCCAGCAAGTCCTGCTCGCGTTCGGCTGGATCGCGCGCTTCCAGCTTGTCATAGAAATCGGTCATGCGAGCCACCTCTTGCGCCGCTTGTAACTCTTGACATCGCGGAAGCTCTTGCGGTCCGCGCCGCCGACGCCGAGATAGAACTCCTTGACGTCCTCGTTCTCGCGCAGGCTCTGCGCCTCGCCGTCCATCACGATGCGGCCGTTCTCGAGGATGTAGCCATAGTCGGCATAGCGCAGCGCCATGTTGGTGTTCTGCTCGGCCAGAAGAAAGGTCACGCGCTCCTTCTCGTTCAGGTCCTTCACGATGCCGAACACCTCCTCCACGATCTGCGGCGCCAGCCCCATGGAAGGCTCGTCGAGCAGCACCATGTTCGGGTTGGCCATCAGCGCGCGGCCGATGGCGCACATCTGCTGCTCGCCGCCCGAGGTGTAGGCGGCCTGCGAAGCGCGGCGCGTCTTCAGCCGTGGGAAGTAGGCGTAGACCTTCTCCAGCGTCTCGGCGACGGCGGCCTTGCCATCGGTGCGCGTGTAGGCGCCGGTCATCAGGTTGTCCTCGATCGTCAGGTGGGCGAAGCAGTGGCGCCCCTCCATCACCTGGATCAGTCCGCGCTTGACCAGCTCGGCCGGCGTGAGCGCCTCGATGCGCTCGCCGCGCAGCTCGATCGTTCCCTTGGTCACCGCGCCGCGCTCGCCGGCCAGCAGGTTCGACACCGCGCGCAGCGTGGTCGTCTTGCCCGCGCCGTTGCCGCCGAGCAGCGCCACGATGCCGCCCTCGGGCACCTGGAGCGAAACGCCCTTGAGCACCAGGATCACGTGGTTGTAGATGACCTCGATGCCGTTGACGTTGAGAACGATGTTCGCTGCGCTCATGAGCTGTGCTTCGTCAGGACTGGCATTCCGCGGGCGTGCGCGCCGTGAGCTTCTTGTCGGCGGCGTACTTGGCGGCCGTGCTCCTGACCAGCGGCTTGATCACCTGCTCGTCGGCCTGCAGCCAGTCGGAGGTGAACTTCCACTCCTTGCCGTCCCAGGTGTGGATGCGCGCCCACGATGCACCCATGTGGTCGACGCACGAGGTGCTGATCGGCCGCATCACGCCCGCGAAGCCCAGCGCGTCGAGCTTGGCCTGCGTCAGGTTCAGGTTCTCCAGGCCCCAGCGCACCTGTTCGCCCGTCATGATCTTGCCCTTGCCGAAGCGCTCCTGCGCCGAGCGGATGCCTTCCAGCGCGAGCATCGCGCTCATGGCGCCGCGCATGTAGAGCACCTGGCCAACATCGCCCTTCGGTCCCGTGCCCTGGCCCTTGTCGTGCACCAGCGCGAGGACGTCCTTGACGAACTTGGATTGCGGCTCCGCGCCATGCTGCAGCGCCACCGCGTTGTAGCCTTTGGCGCCGTCGGCCACGTCCTTCACGTCGGGCTCCGAGCCCGACCACCACACCCCATACATCTTCTCGCGCGGGTAGCCCGTGGCCTGCGCTTCCTTCAGTGCGGTGGAGTTCATCACACCCCAGCCCCACAGCAACACGTAGTCGGGCCGGTTCTGGCGCACTTGCAGCCAGGTCGCTTTCTGCTCCACGCCGGGCGCCGTCACCGGCAGCAGTTGCAGGTCGAAGCCGTGCATCTTCGCGCGCTCCTGCAGCAGGGGGATCGGCTCCTTGCCGTAGGGGCTGTCGTGGTAGAGCAGCGCGAACTTCTTGCCCTTGAGCTTGTCGAGCCCGCCTTCCTTCTTGGCGATGGCCTGGAGGATGGCATCGGCCGCCACCCAGTAGGTGCCGCCGATCGGGAAGTTCCACTTGAACACCGTGCCGTCGGCGCTCTCGCTGCGGCCGTAGCCCACGGTCACCACCGGAATCTTGTCGACCGGCGCCTTCTCGGTGATGGCGAATGTCGCGCCGGTGGACAGCGGTTGCACGAAGGAGGCGCCGCCGCCCTTGCCCTTCAGGCGCTCGTAGCACTCGACGCTGCGGGCGGTGTCGTAGCCGGTTTCACATTCCTCGAAAGTGAGCTTCACGCCGTTGAGGCCGCCGCGCGCGTTGACCAGCTTGATGTAGTCGACGAAGCCGTTGGCCCATGGCGCACCGTTGGGGGCGTAGGCGCCGGTCCGGTAGGACAGCACGGGAATGAACTGCTCCTTGTCCTGGGCCAAGGCGCCCGTCGTCGTCAGGCAGGCAGCGCCGGCAGCCAGGGCGATCATCAGTTTGCGAAGTTTTTTCATGTGTGTCTCCTAGTCGAATGAATGAACGAAGCACTACCCGGTCAACAGAAAAACATGCGCGGCGGCGTCAATGGGGGAACGGCCATAGCTGCAGCTTCTGCTTGGCGGTCGACCAGAGCTTGGCCAAGCCATGCGGCTCCACGATCAGGAACCAAACGATGAGCCCGCCGAAGATCATCAGCTCGGCGTGCGCAATGCCGGCGGTGGAAATCTCGATCCCGAACACGCCGGCCAGCATCGGCAGCAGCTGGTTGAGCGCGATCGGCAGCACGACGATGAAGGCGGCGCCGAAGAAGCTGCCCATGATCGATCCCAGCCCGCCGATGATCACCATGAACAGCAGGCGGAACGAGTAGTCCACCGAGAAGGCCGAGGGTTCCCAGGCGCCGAGGTACACGAAGGCCCACAGCGCGCCGGCCACGCCGATGATGAAGGAGCTGACCGCGAAGGCGCTGAGCTTGGCGTACATCGGCCGGATGCCGATCACCGCGGCGGCCACGTCCATGTCGCGGATCGCCATCCATTCGCGGCCAATCGCGCCGCGCACCAGGTTCTTGGCCAGGATCGCGATGATCACCAGCGCCACCAGGCAGAACAGGTACTTGCTCAGCGCGCTCTCCAGCGGCAGGCCGAACACCTGCAGGTTCGACACCGCGACCGAGCCCGAAGGCGTGTCGAGCGTGAACCACTTGATGCGCAGGAACATCCAGTCGGCGAAGAACTGCGCCGCCAGCGTCGCCACCGCCAGGTACAGCCCGCGCACCCGCAGGCTGGGCAGCCCGAACAGGATGCCGAAGGCGGTGGCACACAGCCCGCCCAGGATCAATGCGGGGATCAGCGGCATGCCCGGCACGCGGACGAAGAAGTTGTAGGCGCCGTAGGCACCCACGGCCATGAAGGCGCCCGAGCCGAGCGAGATCTGGCCGCAGTAGCCGACCAGGATGTTCACGCCGACGGCCGCCAGCGAGAAGATCAGGAAGGGAATCAGGATGGCGCGGAACAGGTAGTCGCTTGCCATGAGCGGCACGCCGACGAAGGCGAAAGCCAGCACCAGGGCGATGAAGACGCGGTCCTGCAGGATCGGGAAGACCTGCTGGTCGGCGCGGTAGGTGGTCTTGAACTGGCCGTTTTCGCGGTAGAGCATGTGTGGGTTCCTTCGCTCAAACGCGATCGATGATCTTCTCGCCGAACAAACCCTGCGGCCGGAACAGCAGGAACACCAGCGCCAGCACGTAGGCGAACCAGATCTCGATGCCGCCGCCCACGTAAGGGCCGAGGTAGACCTCGGACAGTTTTTCGCCCACGCCGATGATCAGCCCGCCGAGGATGGCGCCGGGCACAGAAGTCAGCCCGCCGAGGATGACCACCGGCAGCGCGCGCAGCGCCACCGTCGCCAGCGAGAACTGCACGCCCAGCTTGCTGCCCCAGATCATTCCGGCCACCAGTGCCACCATGCCCGCCACGCACCACACGGTGACCCAGATGCGCGCGAGCGGAATGCCAACGGATTGCGCCGCCTGGTGGTCGTCGGCCACGGCGCGCAGCGCGCGGCCGGTGCCGGTCTTCTGGAAGAAGAGCGACAGCAGCGCCACCAGCGCGGCTGCGATGGCGGCGGCGATCAGGTCTTCCTTGCTCAGCAGGATGCCGCCCTGGAACACCGAATCGAAGGCGAAGATCGGATCCTTGGGCATGCCGATGTCGATCTTGTAGATGTTGCTGCCGAAGATCGTCTGGCCAAGCCCGTCGATGAAATAGGCGATGCCCAGCGTGGCCATCAGCAGGGTGGCGCCGTCCTGGTTGACCAGGTGGCGCAGCACCAGCCGCTCGATTGCCCAGGCGAGCGCGAACATCAGCGCGCCCGCGAGCACGAAGGCCGCGATGTTGGCGAACCAGGGGTTGGCGATGCCGCTCCAGACCGGTACCCATTCGGCGAAGCGCGCCATCGCCAGCGCGGCGAACAGCACCATCGCGCCCTGCGCGAAGTTGAACACGCCGGAAGCTTTGAAGATCAGCACGAAGCCCAGCGCGATCAGCGCATAGAGCATGCCGACCATCAGGCCGCCGAACAATGTCTCGAGGAAGAAGGCCATGCTAGTGCTCCGTCCCGAGATACGCCCGGATCACGTCTTCGTTGTTGCGCACCTCGTGCGGCGTGCCGTCGCCGATCTTCTTGCCGTAGTCGAGCACCACCACACGGTCGGAGATGTCCATCACCACGCCCATGTCGTGCTCGATCAGCACGATGGTGGTGCCGAACTCGTCGTTCACGTCGAGGATGAAGCGGCTCATGTCCTGCTTCTCTTCCACGTTCATGCCGGCCATCGGCTCGTCGAGCAGCAGCACCTGCGGCTCCATCGCGAGCGCGCGGCCGAGGTCCACGCGCTTCTGCAGGCCGTAGGGCAGGCGGCCCACCGGCGTCTTGCGGTGCAGCTGGATCTCGAGGAAGTCGATGATGCGCTCGACGAACTCGCGCTGCGCGATCTCCTCGCGCTCGGCCGGGCCCCAGCGCAGCGCCTGGGCGAGCAGGCCGCTCTTCATCTTGAGGTTGCGCCCGGTCATGATGTTGTCGAGCACGCTCATGCCCTTGAACAGCGCCAGGTTCTGGAAGGTGCGCGCCACGCCCATCTCGGCCACCTGGCGCGAGTTCATGTGATGGAAGGTCTGGCCGCGGAAGGTGATGGAGCCCTGCTGCGGCTGGTAGACGCCGTTGATGCAGTTGAGCATCGAGCTCTTGCCTGCGCCGTTGGGGCCGATGATCGCGCGCACCTCGTGCTCGCGCACGTCGAAGCTGATGTCGGCCAGCGCCTTGACGCCGCCGAAGCTCAAGCTGATGTTCTGCACGTCGAGGATGACCTCGCCGATCTTGCGATGACTGCTCATGCCGCCGCCTTCAGGACCGGAAAGGTCTTCGCTTCCACGATCTTCAGCGTGGCATTCACCACGCCCGTGCGCCCGTCCTCGAACTTGACCTGCGTCTCGATGTACTGCTCGGTCTTGCCGCCGTAGAGCGCATCGACCAGCACGCGGTACTTGTCCGCGATGAAGCCGCGCCGCACCTTGCGCGTGCGCGTGAGCTCGTCGTCGTCGGGGTCGAGCTCCTTGTGCAGCACCAGGAAGCGCGCGATCTGCGTCTCGCCCATGCCGTCCTCGCTCGCGAGATCGGCATTGACCTTGGCGATGCATTCGCCGATGAGCGCCAGCGCCTCGGGCTTTCCCGCGAGGTCGACGTAGCCGCCATAGGCCAGGCCGTGCCGCTCGGCCCAGTTGCCCACCGCCTCGAAGTCGATGTTGATCGCGGCGCAGACCTCGTCGCGTGCGTTGCCGAAGCACACGGCTTCCTTGATCTGCGGAAAAAACTTGAGCTTGTTCTCGATGTAGTTGGGCGCGAAGATCGCGCCGCCGGCGAGCCGGCCGACGTCCTTGGCGCGGTCGATGATGCGCAGGTGGCCTTCGGCATCGATCACGCCGGCGTCGCCGGTGTGGAAGTAGCCGTCGGCATCGAGCACTTCGGCCGTCGCGTCGGGCCGCTTGTAGTATTCCTTGAGCACCGACACGCCGCGCACCAGCACCTCGCCGTCGTCGGCGATGCGCAACTCGATGCCCGGCGCCGCGCTGCCCACGGTCTGCAGCTTGACCTTGCCGTCCTGCTGCAGGCACACGTAGGCGCAGGTCTCGGTCTGCCCGTAGAGCTGCTTGAGGTTGACGCCGATCGAGCGGTAGAAGCGGAACAGGTCGGGCCCGATCGCCGCGCCGGCGGTGTAGGCCACGCGGATGCGGCTCATGCCCAGCACGTTGCGCAGCGGCCCGTAGACCAGCAGATTGCCGAGCGCATACATCGCCCGGTCGCCCAGGCCGACCGGCGCACCGGTGAGGATGTCGGAGCCCACGCGCCGCGCCAGCGCCATGAACTTCGCATAGAGCCAGCGCTTGGGCGCGGCCGCGTCTTCCATGCGGATCGACACCGCGGTCAGCAGGCCTTCGAAGGTGCGCGGCGGGCCGAAGTAGTAGCTCGGCCCGATCTCGCGCATGTCGTTCATCACCGTCTCGCTCGATTCGGGGCAGTTGAGCGTGAAGCCGCCGACCAGCCATTGCGCCACCGAGAACAGGTGGTCGCCGACCCAGGCCATCGGCAGGTAGCTCATGACGTTGTCGCCGGGGCCGAGCCGATCGGTTTCGACGCCGCCGCGGCCCGCCGCGATGAAGCTTGCATGCGTCTGGCACACGCCCTTGGGCCGGCCGGTGGTGCCCGAGGTGTAGAGGATCACGGCGACATCGCCGGGCTCCACGCTCGCCACGCTCTCGTCGAAGAAGCCCGGATGCGCGGCATCGAAGGCGCGGCCCAGTTCGCGCAGCTTGTCGTAGCCCAGCAGGCCGGGCTGGTCGTAGTGGCGCAACCCGCGCGGGTCGTCGTAGACGATGTGGCCGATGCCGGCACCCTGCTTCTTCAGCTCGCGGCATTCCAGCAGCTTGTCGACCTGCTCCTGGTCCTCGGCGATCACGAACTCGATCGATGCGTCTTCCAGCATGAAGACCATCTCGCCGGCCACCGCATCCTGGTAGAGCGGCACCGGCACGCCGCGCAGGCTCTGCGCCGCCAGCACCGCCATATAGAGATGCGGGCGATTGGCGCCCACGATCGCGAGGTTGTCGCCGGCCTTGAAGCCCAGGCTGGCGAGCCCGCAGGCGATCTCGCGCACCTCGCGGGCCACCATCGCCCAGCTCCAGGTTTGCCAGATGCCGAGGTCCTTCTCGCGCACGGCCGGCGCGTCGGGCTGCTGTTGGGCATGGGCCAGCAGCAGGCGGGGAAAAGTGGTGGCTTTGGTCTGCACGATGGGCCGGACTGTAGAACCAAGCTTGTCGTCATCTTGTCGTTTCAACGACAATCCTAGGGACACCCCTCCCCGGAGTTTCCCGATGACCCCCGGCAGTTCCAGCGGCACTTCGTCGATACGCGATCGCGTGCGGCCGGCCACGCTCGAAGAGCTGGCCAACATCCCCTGGCTGCGCACGCTCACGCCCCCCGAGCGGCGCCGCGCAGAGGCGGCCGTGGTGGTCGGCGAGGCCGAGCCGGGCGACCTGGTGTGCTGCATCGGCCGCGCGCCGACCTACTGGTTCGGCGTGGTCGAAGGGCTGCTCAAGATGAGCAACGACAACGCCGACGGCACCTCGATGACCTACAGCGGCCTGCCGCCGGGCGGCTGGTTCGGCGAAGGCACGGCGCTCAAGCGCGAGCCCTACCGCTACAACATCCAGGCGCTGCGCCGCAGCGTGGTGGCGGGCCTGCCGATCGACGACTTCCACTGGCTGCTCGACCACTCGATCGGCTTCAACCGCTTCGTGATGAACCAGCTCAACGAAAGGCTCGGCCAGTTCATCGCCGCGCGCGAGGCCGACCGGCTCAACAACCCCGATGCGCGGGTGGCGCGCAACCTCGCTGCGCTGTTCAACCCGGTGCTGTTCCCCGGCGTGGGCGAGCTGCTGCGCATCACGCAGCAGGAGCTGGCCTACCTCATCGGCCTCTCGCGCCAGCGCGTCAACGAGGCCTTGCGCACGCTGCAGGCGCAGGGCGCGATCCGTGTCGAATACGGCGGGCTTCGGGTGCTCGACCTCGCGGCCCTGCGCGAGGGTGCGGTGGGAGGCAAGGACGCCGCCTGAGGCCTCAGGCGGCGGGCGCCCGCTCCGGCAGGGGAATGCTCGGGTCGTGCACGATGGTCCGGCGCACCAGCTTGTCGAGGGCGTAGGGCCGCAGATAGGCGGCCGTTTCCTCCACCGGGCAGTGCAGCCAGTCGTCGATCCACGCCTCGCGAAGAAAGACCACCCAGCGGAGCTCGCGCTGATCCAGGGCAGGCAGCGTCAGCAAGGCGAAGCTCTCCACGCACTCGCCCTCGGGCGAACGCCACCCGTTCCACAACCCTGCCATCGCCAGCGGCTGGCCGTCGGCACGCGAGACGCGCACCACCGAGTCTTCGCTGTCGCCGCGGCGGAACAGCGCATCGGCCAGGATCACGCAGCGATGCCCGCGCTTCCAGGGCTGGTAGAAGTTGCGCTCGCTCGCGGCGGTCTCGCCGCGCGCTTCGAAGGTGAAAGGGTATTCGCGCTCCTTGGCGAAGAGGGGAATCAGGCCCCAGCGACCCGGCGCGATCTCGAATCGCGCCGCCGCGGCGCTGCCCTCGCGGTCGGCGCGCGGCCGGCGGATGAAGAGCCCTTGCCCGCCGGGCCGGACCAGCGGCGCCTGCGCGGGACACGCGAGACCGAAGTGCGCAGCGTAGTGGCGCTGATCGCGGGCGGGCTCGTATTGGATCGGCATGGGTGACTTTAGAAAGCCGACTCGCGTTTAGTCAACTCGCCTTTAGCATCAATGCCGCACGGCGCTTCGCCGTCAATGAACCATTTCACGAGATCGCATGAATTCATCCCAGCTCACCGTCATCACCGGTGCTTCCCGCGGCCTTGGCCGCGCCATGGCCGAACAATTGCTGCAGCCCGGGCAGCGCCTGTTGTGCATTTCGCGCCAGGCCGACGAGCAGCTCGCCGCGCGCGCCCGCGAGGCCGGCGCCGAGCTCGAACAGTGGCAGCAGGACCTGACCGACCCGGTCGCGGCCGCGGCGCGGCTCACCGCCTGGCTGCAAAACCTGGATGCGAAGGCTTTCACCAGCGCCACCCTGATCAACAACGCCGGCACCATCGGCCGCCCGCGCCCCTTGTCGCAAGCGATCGCAGCGGAGTTGGCGCACGCATTGCGCGTGGGGCTGGAGGCGCCGATGCTGCTGACTTCCGCCTTCCTCGCCGCCACCCAGGGCTGGCACGCCGAGCGCCGTGTGCTCAACATCTCCTCGGGCCTCGGCCGCAACGCGATGGCCAGCCAGGCGCCTTACTGCGCGGCCAAGGCCGGCATGGACCATTTCTCGCGCGCGGTGGCGCTGGAGGAGGCGGCGCTGGGCGGCGGCGCGAAGATCGTCTCGCTCGCGCCCGGCGTCATCGACACCGACATGCAGGTGCAGCTGCGCGGGGCGGAGGCCGAGATGTTCCCCGAGCGCGCGCGCTTCGAGCGGCTGAAGGCCGAGGGCCAGCTCGACACGCCGGCCACCGCGGCGGCGAAGGTGCTCAAGTACCTGGCGCGTGCGGACTTCGGCACCCAGCCGGTGGCCGACGTCCGGGACGCGGGCTGACGCTGTCAGTCCGGCATTGCCGACGGTTCCGGCAGCGCGATGCGCGGTGCGGCGCGGCTCAGCAGGCTGCACGCCTCGACCGCGCAGCCTGCATCGCCGAGCGCGCGCGAGAGCACGTCCTTGAGGCGCGCGATGTCCGCGCCGGCCGACGCGTGGATGGCTTCCGCCACGATCAATACCTGCCGCGTCTCGCCGCGCACGGCCGAGCGCGCGCTCTGGCGGTGGCACCAGCGCCGCGCGTGCGCATGCGAATGCGCGTCCGCAAAGATGATCTCGCCGGCGCCGGGCGCCTCGTGCACGCCCGCAAAATCCTCGTGGCTTTCGCTGCCGCTTGCGAAGCGCACCTCCAGCGAGCCGGCGATGTGCGCGAGGTCGAAGACCGCGATCGGCGTGGCGAAGGCCATCGAGACGGCATTGCACAAATCCACCAGCGGATGCAGCGGCGGCAAGGCGTCCTCCTTGCGAAAGCGGCGCAGCAGCGATTCCGCCGCGCAGCGCACCTGGGTGGGCTTGAGGCCCATGGACGAGAACACGCGTCGCCAGGCCTGGATCTCCGGGAACTCGCCTTCCGGGCCGGCGGCCAGGCGCGCACGCGCGATCGCCTGCTGCGCCTCGACCTGCGCGGCCACGGCCAGCCGGGGCGTCACGCCATCGACCACCCATGCGCAAGGCACCAGCGCGGGATGTGCGGACCAGATCTCGTCACGATGAAAGAATGCATTCGGCACGGCGCTTGTCCTGAGTTGATCAGCCGCCGAGTCTCGAGCCGCGCGCCCGCTCGCGTCTTGAACGTTATTGCAGCCGGCCCGCGGTGGCGGCGCGCTGCCAGGCGCCCGGCGTGAAGCCGAAGTGCCGCGCGAAGACGCGCGTCATGTGGCTCTGGTCGGCGAACCCGCTGGCCAGCGCGGCCGCGGCCAGCGTGTCGCCCGCGCGGATGCGGCACCGCGCACGCTCCGCGCGCTGCTGCAGCAGCCACGCGTGCGGCGGCATGCCGTAGGCGGCGGCGAAGCGGCGCAGCAGCTGGTACTTGCCGAGCCCGGCCATGGCCGCGAGTTCGGCGAGCGAGGGCGGCGCGAGCAGGTCGTCGGCGATGCGCTCGCGCACCTGCGCGAGCCCGCGATCCACATCCGCCGGGGGCGCGACGTTGGCGTGGTGCGCGAGCATCAGGCCGCAGGCCTGCACCAGCGATTCCTCGCACGCCAGCGCATCCGCATCCGTGCGCCGGCCCGCGTCCCAGCTGTCCAGCCGCTGCAGCAGGCGGACCAGCACCGCGCGCAGCCGCGCATCGCGGATCACGGGGCGTGTCCATTCCACGTCGCCGGCCGGCCGCTCCGGCCCGCCCATCGAGGCCAGGACCTCGGGCTCCAGGTGGACCATGTGCCAGCGCCGGGCTGTCTCGCCCCGCGCGGGCCGCCCGTCATGCACTTCGCCGGGATTGCTCGCGAGCAGGTCGCCCGTGCAGGCCTCCACCTGCCCGCGTCCGCTGGCGGACTTGTGCGCCCCCTGCGCCAGCACGCCGATGCCGAAGCTCGCATGCGAATGCCTGGCGAAGCTGCGCGCGCTGTCGGTGTGGACGCTGTGGACGCCCGGCCAGGGCGAGGCGATCACGCGGCACAGATGGTGGGGCGCGGAGGAGGACATCACTACTCGATCGTCGCGCCCGAAGCCTTCACGATGTCGCGCCACTTCAGGTAGTCGTTCTTCAGCAGCGTGCCGAACTGCTCGGGCGTCATGCTTTGCGGCTCCGCGCCCTGGGCGATGATCGCGGCCTTCATTTCCGGCGTGGCCAGCAGCTTGTTCACCTCGGCATTCACCGTGACGATGATCTCCTTCGGCGTGCCCGCCGGCATGAAGATGCCGTACCAGGTGCTGACGTCGAAGTCCTTGTAGCCCAGCTCGGCCACGGTCGGCACCTCGGGCAGCGAGCTGCTGCGGCGCGCCGAGGTCACCGCCAGCGGGCGCAGCTTGCCGGACTTGATCTGCCCCATGGCCGAGGGCAGCGAGGACACCATGAGGTCGACGTTGCCGGCCAGCACGTCCATCATCGCGGGGTTGGAGCCCTTGTAGGGCACGTGCCGCATCTTGATGTTGGCTGCGGTCTTGAAGATCTCGCCGGCCAGGTGGATGGTGGTGCCGTTGCCGGGCGAGCCGTAGGTGATGCTGTCCGGCGCGGCGCGCGCGGCGCTCACCACATCGGCCAGCGTCTTGAACTTCGACTCGGCGCGGGTCACGATCACGACCGGCGTGTAGGCCACGTGGGCCACCGCCGTCAGGTCCTTGGTCGGGTCGTAGCTGAGGTTCTTGTAGAGCCAGGGCGCGACGACCATGTTGTCCTTCTGGCCCATCACCATCTCGTAGCCGGTGGGCGCGGCGCGCACCGCTTCGGCGATGCCGATGGTGCCGCCGGCGCCCGCGCGGTTGTCGGGCACCACCGTCCACTTGCTGACTTCGGTGAGCTTGGTCGCCACCAGCCGCGACAGGATGTCGGTGCCGCCGCCGGGCGGGAAGGGCACGATCAGGCGCACCGGCTTGGCGGGATAGGGCTGGGCCTGCACGGCGGCGAACGCCAGTGCCAGGACCGTGGAAGTCAGCAGCTTTCGGATCATGGGGTTGTCTCTTCGTTTCAGGCGCAGCCTGAATGCTGCGCGATGGGCCGGCGAGTGTGCCGGATCGGGGGCAACGAAGAGTACGCGATTCGAGATGGCTGCCTTCTCGAATCGAGAATTCCCGCGCGCGGGGCGCGGGGCGCGGGAAGCCGGGGCTCAGTGCAGGGTCTGCGCGCCGGGTTTGGTGCGCGCATCGCTGCGGCGCTGCAGCGCCGCGATGCCGGCCATCATCGCCGCGCCGTAGGTCGGCATCGGCCCTTCGGCGGCATCGACGGGGCGGCAGTCCGAGCCGTCCTGCTTCTGCAGCACCCAGTAGAAATGACCGGCGATCGGCTCGTCGACGATCAGTGCAATGGCTTCGGTGTCCATGGTGTCCTCATCTTTCAATCCATGCGTCGGGTTGTACGCAGGCAGAGGACGAATCGATAGCAACGAATTCACAGGAAGACACCCGAGGTCGCAAAAAGCCCGCGCATGTGTGCAATACGCACGGGGCAGTGCCTTCATTCATATTTGCACTCGCGTCCCAAGTTCGACCACAGCGTTGTGGGGGAGTCGAAAGAAATCCCCCACGCTGCCGGCATTGCGCGACATCGTGGCAAACAGGGCTTCGCGCCAATGGGCCATTCCGGGTCCGCGCGTCGGAATCACGATCTCACGACTGAGAAAGTATGAAATCGCGGCCTCGTCGACCTTGAGCCCCTCGCGCATGCACAGGCGCAATGCGCGCGGCACGTCGGGCTCGTCCTTGAAGCCGTAGTTCACCCGCACTCTCCAGAATCCATCGACCAGGGGCTCCACTTGCAAGCGTTCTTCCTCTGGCACCCACGGCACCTCCTGAAAGCGCACGGTGAGGATCACGTTCTGCTCGTGCAGCACCTGGTAGTGCTTGATGTTGTGCAGAAGGGCCTGTGGCACCGTGTCCGGATTGGCCACGGCATAGACCGCAGTTCTGGGAGTGCGGCGCACATGTTCGTCGGCTGCCAGCTCCGTGATGAAGGGCAACAGGTCCGGGTCGTCTTTTTGAATGTGCTCGATCAGGAGTTCGCGGCCACGCCGCCAGGTCGCCATGATCGCGAATATGACGCTGCCGAGGACGATCGGAAACCAACCGCCCTGCCAGAACTTGAGAGCACACGAAACCACGAGCACAGCATCGACCAACAGAAATGCGCCGGTCGCTGCCCAAGCAAGCGGCAGGGGATACCCCCACGCATGCCGAACAACAAAGAAGGTGAGCAAGGTCGTGATGAACATCGTTACCGTGACCGCAATTCCATATGCGGACGCGAGCGCAGAAGAACTTCCGAAGCCCACCATCGCGAGCAGTACCGCAACCATCACGACCCAGTTGACGAAAGGCACGTAGATCTGCCCGAATTCCTTCTCTGAGGTGTGCAGCACCTGCATTCGTGGAAGCAGGCCCAACTGGACGGCCTGCTTGGTCAGCGAATAGGCTCCGGAGATCGTGGCTTGCGATGCGATCACCGAGGCCATCGTCGCGAGCACGACGGCGGGAATCAGCAAGAACGTTGGAAAGAGCCGAAAGAATGGGTTCTCGAGCGCGCTGGCATCGCTGAGGAGCAGGGCTCCTTGTCCCATGTAGTTGAGCGCCAGGGCCGGAAGTACGAAGGTGTTCCAGGCCAAGCGAATCGGCTTCTTGCCGAAGTGGCCCATATCCGCGTAAAGGGCCTCGGCACCCGTCAGCGCCAGGACGATTGCACCCATGACGACGAACAGGTGCCACCCGCGCGCCTGCATGAATTCAATGGCCCGCAACGGATTGAGGGCCGCCAGGATGGCCGGATGCTCGACGATTTGCGCCACACCGGTGATAGCGAGGACAGCGAACCACACGACGACGATGGGGCCGAACAGCTTGCCTACCGCCGCGGTGCCAAAGCGCTGCCCAAGAAACAATCCGATGATCACGGCCGTCGAGATGGGCAGCACATACGGTTTGAGCGCAGGCGTGATGGTTTCCAAGCCTTCCATGGCACCCAGGACGGATATTGCCGGCGTGATGACGGCGTCGCCGTAGAAGAGTGCTGCGCCGAGCACGCCAATCAGGAGGAGAAGCGTGTGACGCTTGGGCGTGCTCCCCGCCGCTTTGGCTGCGAGAGCGGTCAGCGCCATGATCCCTCCTTCGCCCCGGTTGTGCGCACGCAAGATCAGCACCACGTACTTCAGCGTGACAACGACCATCAGCGCCCACAAGATCGTCGAAACAGCGCCGATGACGTTCGCAGCATTTAGGGCGAGCGAATGGGCCGGGTTGAAGACCTCCTTCATGGTGTACAGCGGGCTCGTACCGATGTCGCCATAGACGACCCCCAGCGCGCTCAGCGTGAGAATTCCAAGACCTTGCCGAGGTGGATGCATACGCAGATACCGTTTGTTGTCGAGACTGCGGTTATAGGCGAGCGCTCGGCATGCGCTGGCGGGGGCTTGCGATTTTTATACTTTCTTTACGCCTCTCAGCGCACTCTGTTTCCCGCTTTTATGCAACCGTGCGGACACTGACTGCATTGTTTCTCGATGCAGGAGTGGTGAATGGACTTCATATGGATTGCCGCCATTGCGGGGCTTTGGGTCGTGATGGCCGAGGCCGTGGTCGGGCTGTGCAAGCTTGACGCGCCCAAGGGAGAGCGCACGTGATCGGCCCCGATGCTCTCTATGGATTCGCGGGCCTCATCGCCGTGATCCTGTTCGCCTACCTGGTGTTCGCGCTGATCTGCGCCGAGGAGTTCTGAGATGGACGCCTCCGCCTGGACCTTGCTGGCCCTCTACCTCATCGTGCTGGGCCTGCTCGCCTGGCCGCTCGGCCGGTACCTGGCGGCGCTGTGCGAAGGCCGCCTGCCGCGCTGGATGCAGCGTGCCGAAGCGCCGCTCTATAAGCTCGCCGGCGTTTCACCCGAGCAGTCGATGCACTGGCGCAGCTATGCGCTGGGCCTGCTGGCCTTCAATGCCGTCGGTGCGCTCGCCGTCTACGGCCTGCAGCGGCTGCAGGCCGTGTTGCCGCTCAACCCCGCGGGCATGGCGGCCGTGTCCCCCGATTCGGCCTTCAACACCGCGGTGAGCTTCGCGACCAACACCAACTGGCAGGGCTATGCCGGCGAATCGACCATGAGCTATCTCACGCAGATGCTGGGGCTCACGGTGCAGAACTTCCTCTCGGCCGCCACCGGCATTGCGGTGGCCTACGCACTGGCGCGCGGCTTCGCCGCCCGGAGCACCGATGGCAAGGGCCTGGTCGGCAACTTCTGGGTCGACATGACGCGTATCACCGTCTGGCTGTTGCTGCCGATCTCCTTCGTGCTCGCGATCTTCTTCGCCGGCCAGGGCGTGATCCAGAACTTCGACGCCTACAAGACCGTCACCACCATCGAAGCCACGGCCTACCAGAACCCCAAGCTCGACGCCGCCGGCCAGCCGCTGAAGGATGCGGCCGGCAACCCGGTGACGGAAGACGCGAGCACCACCACCCAGACCCTGGCCATGGGCCCGGTCGCCTCGCAGGAGGCGATCAAGATGCTCGGCACCAACGGCGGCGGCTTCTTCAACGCCAACTCGGCCCATCCGTTCGAGAACCCGACCGCGCTCGCGAACTTCGTGCAGATGATCGCGATCTTCCTGATTCCGGCCGCGCTGTGCTTCGCCTTCGGCCGGGTGGTCGGCGACCAGCGCCAGGGCTGGGCCATCCTCGCGGCGATGACCGTGATGTTCGTGCTCGCGGTGGTCGCGGTCATTCCGGCCGAGCAGGCCGGCAATCCGCTCTTGCCGCCGCTCGGCGTCGACCAGGCCGCGAGCGCGCTGCAGGCCGGCGGCAACATGGAAGGCAAGGAAGTGCGCTTCGGCATCGGCGCCTCGGCGCTGTTCGCGGCCATCACCACCGCGGCTTCGTGCGGCGCGGTGATCTCGATGCACGACTCCTTCACGCCGCTGGGCGGCATGGTGCCGCTGGTGCTGATGCAGCTCGGCGAAGTGGTGTTCGGCGGCGTCGGCACCGGCCTCTACGGCATGCTGATCTTCGCGGTCCTGGCGGTCTTCATCGCCGGCCTGATGATCGGCCGCACGCCCGAATACCTGGGCAAGAAGATCGAGGTGCACGAGATGAAGCTGACCTCGATCGCGATCCTGGTCACGCCGATCCTGGTGCTGGCCGGCACCGCGCTCGCAGTCGGCATGGGGGCGGGCCGCGCGGGCATCGCCAACCCGGGCGCCCACGGCTTCTCCGAAATCCTCTACGCGCTGACCTCGGCCGGCAACAACAACGGCAGCGCCTTTGCCGGCCTGTCGGCCAACACGCCTTTCTACAACGCGCTGCTCGCGATCGCGATGTGGTTCGGCCGCTTCGGCGTGATCGTGCCGGTGCTCGCGATCGCGGGTTCGCTGGCCGCCAAGAAGCGCCTGCCGGTCACGGCCGGCACCATGCCCACGCACGGCCCGCTGTTCGTGACGCTCCTGATCGGCACGGTGCTGCTGGTGGGCTTGCTCAACTATGTGCCGGCACTCGCCCTCGGGCCGGTCGTCGAACACCTGATGCTGTGGAAATGAGACCGCAGACCATGAAAAAGAACCCTTCTCCTATTGCCCTGGGCGAGCCCGCCCAGGCGGCCGTGGCTGAAGCCACCGCCGCGGCCGAAGCCAAGGCCTTTGCCCGGCAGAAAAAGCACCTCTCGCTCTTCGACGCCGCGCTGGTCAAGCCCGCGCTGTGGGGCGCCTTCGCCAAGCTGAGCCCGCGGGTGCAGTGGCGCAACCCGGTGATGTTCATCGTCTACATCGGCAGCATCCTCACGACGCTGTTGTGGGTGCATGCGCTGAGCTTCCCGGGCGATACCGGGATGTCGCCGGCCTTCGTGCTCGCGGTCTCGATCTGGCTGTGGTTCACGGTGCTCTTCGCCAACTTCGCGGAAGCGCTGGCCGAGGGCCGCAGCAAGGCGCAGGCGGCGTCGCTGCGCGGCCTGCGCAAGGACACCTGGGCCAAGAAGATGGTCGAGCCCTTCCACGGCGGCAAGTGGCTGCCTTTGCAGGCGCCCGAGCTGCGCCGCGGCGATGTGGTGTTCGTCGAGGCCCATGACGTGATCCCGCTCGACGGCGAGGTGATCGAAGGCGTGGCCTCGGTCGACGAGAGCGCCATCACCGGCGAATCGGCGCCCGTGGTGCGCGAGTCGGGCGGCGACTTCTCGGCAGTCACCGGCGGCACGCGCGTCCTGTCGGACTGGCTGGTGGTGCGCATCACGGTCAACCCGGGCGAATCCTTCCTCGACCGCATGATCGGCATGGTCGAAGCCGCCAAGCGCCAGAAGACGCCGAACGAGATCGCGCTGACCATCCTGCTGGTGGCGCTGACGCTGGTGTTCCTGATGGTCACCGTCACGCTGCTGCCGTACTCGATCTTCAGCGTCGGTGCGATGGGCGCGGGCACCGTGGTGTCGCTCACTGCGCTGGTCGCGCTGCTGGTGTGCCTGATCCCGACCACCATCGGCGGCCTGCTGTCGGCCGTCGGCGTGGCCGGCATGAGCCGCATGATGCAGGCCAACGTGATCGCCACCTCCGGCCGCGCGGTGGAAGCCGCAGGCGACGTCGACGTGCTGCTGCTCGACAAGACCGGCACCATCACGCACGGCAACCGCCAGGCCAGCGCTTTCCTGACTTCGCCCGGCGTCCCGCAGGACAAGCTGGCGCGCATCGCTCTGCTCGCTTCACTGCCCGACGAAACGCCCGAGGGCCGCAGCATCGTCGAGCTGGCCCGCCGCGGCGGCACCGACGACAGGGGCGTGGAAGGCGCGCACTTCGTGCCCTTCACGGCCCAGACCCGCATGAGCGGCGTCAACCTGCCGGCGGCGCCGAACAGCCTGGACACCGATGCGATCCCGCTGCGCAAGGGCGCGGTCGACGCGGTGCGCCGGCATGTGGAAGCGCTCGGCGGCTCGATGGCGCCCGAAGTGCTGCGCGCCGCCGACGAGGTCGCGCGCCGCGGCAGCACGCCGCTGGCCGTGGCCGAGGGTTCGCGCGTGCTCGGGATCGTCGAGCTCAAGGACATCGTCAAGACCGGCATCCGCGAGCGCTTCGCCGAACTGCGCCGCATGGGCATCAAGACCGTGATGATCACCGGCGACAACAAGCTCACGGCCGCCGCGATCGCGGCCGAAGCCGGCGTCGACGACTTCCTGGCCGAGGCCACGCCCGAGGACAAGCTGGCGCTGATCCGCCGCTACCAGGCCGAAGGCCGCCTGGTGGCGATGACCGGCGACGGCACCAACGACGCCCCCGCGCTCGCGCAGGCCGACGTGGCCGTGGCCATGGGCACCGGCACCCAGGCTGCCAAGGAGGCCGGCAACATGGTCGACCTCGACTCGAACCCGACCAAGCTGCTCGAAGTGGTCGAGACCGGCAAGGCGCTCTTGATGACGCGCGGCTCGCTCACCACCTTCTCGATCGCCAACGACGTGGCGAAGTACTTCGCCATCATTCCGGCGATTTTCGTCTCGACCTATCCGCAGCTCGGTGCGCTCAACGTGATGCGGCTCGCGAGCCCCTCGTCGGCCATCCTGTCGGCGGTGATCTTCAATGCGCTCGTCATCGTGTTCCTGATCCCGCTCGCGCTGAAGGGCGTGCGCTACCGGCCGGTGGGGGCCGCGGCGCTCCTGCGCCGCAACCTCGCGATCTACGGCCTGGGCGGGCTCATCGTGCCCTTCATCGGCATCAAGCTCATCGACTGGCTGCTGGTCGCGGTCGGTCTGGTCTGAGGACATCATCATCATGAAAACCATTCTTCGTCCCGCGCTCGTGCTCTTCGTGCTGCTCAGCGTGATCACCGGCCTCGTCTATCCGCTGGCCGTGACCGTCGCCGCGCAAGCGGTGTTCCCGGCGCAGGCGGCCGGCAGCCTGATCGTGCGCGACGGCAAGCCCGTCGGCTCCACGCTGATCGGGCAGAACTTCAGCGACACCAAGCACTTCTGGGGCCGCCCATCGGCCACCGCGCCGATGCCCTACAACGCGGGCGCATCGAGCGGCTCCAACCAAGGCCCGCTCAATCCCGCGCTGACGGAGGCGGTCAAGGGCCGCATCGAGGCACTGCGCGCGGCCGACCCCGGCAACACGCAGCCGGTGCCGGTGGACCTGGTCACGGCCTCGGCCAGCGGGCTCGACCCGCACATCAGCCCGGCCGCGGCCCGCTACCAGGCGGCGCGCGTGGCGCGCCTGCGCGGCATGCCGGCCGACCATGTGACCCGGCTGATCGAGGACCACACCGAAACGCCGCTCCTGGGCCTGCTCGGCGAAGCGCGCGTGAACGTGCTCGCGCTCAACCTGGCGCTCGACGCCGCACGCTGAGCAAGGAGCACCTGCCATGCCCGATGAGCTGCTCCATGCGCTGTGCGCCCTCGCGGCCTTCTTCATCCCGATGGGCTTCGCGTGGTTCATGGTGTCGCGCACCGCGCGGCGGCACGCCCGTCGCGATAGGCGCAAGGAGCGGCCGATGCGATAACCTGCAATGCATCGCATGAACGAAATCGCCCGCCCCGACCCCGACGCACTGCTGGCCCAGCTGCGTGCCGACGAGGAGCGCGCCCAGCGCGGCAAGCTGCGCATCTACTTCGGCGCCAGCGCCGGCGTCGGCAAGACCTGGGCCATGCTCAGCGCCGCGCAGCGCGAGCACGCGGCCGGTCGCGACGTGGTGATCGGCGTGGTCGAAACGCATGGCCGCAGCGAGACCGCGGCGCTCCTGGCCGGTCTCGAAACGCTGCCGCTGCGCGACGTGGCCTACCGCGGCCGCACGCTGGCCGAGTTCGATCTCGACGCCGCGCTCGCGCGCAAGCCGGCCGTGCTGCTGGTCGATGAGCTCGCGCATTCCAACGCGCCGGGTTCGCGCCATGCCAAGCGCTGGCAGGACGTGCAGGAGCTGCAGGCCGCGGGCATCGAGGTCTGGTCGGCGCTCAATGTCCAGCATCTGGAAAGCCTCAACGGCACGGTCGGCGCGATCACCGGCGTGCGCGTGCACGAGACCGTGCCCGACACGGTGCTCGACGAGGCCGACGAAGTGGTGCTGGTCGACGTCACCGCGGACGAACTCACCGCCCGGCTCGCGGCCGGTAAGGTCTACATCCCGCAGCAGGCCGAGCGCGCGGCGCAGAACTTCTTTCGCAAGGGCAACCTGATCGCGCTGCGCGAGATCGCCTTGCGCCGCACCGCCGAGCACGTGGAAGACGACGTGCGCGGCTGGCGCATCGAGCAGTCCGGCCGCGAGGGCGAGGTCGGGCCGCCGGCCTGGAACACCTCGGGCGCGCTCCTCGCCTGCGTCGGCCCGCACGAGGGCGCGGGCCAGACGGTGCGCACCGCGGCGCGGCTGGCCGGCCAGCTCAACGTGCGCTGGCATGCGGCCTACGTCGAAACCCCGCGCCTGCAGCGGCTGGCTGCGCCGCAGCGCGACCGCATCCTCGGAGTGCTCAAGCTGGCGGAGGAACTGGGCGCGGAGACGGCGGTGCTGACCGGTGTCGACGTGGCCGAAGAGCTCGCCGCGCAGGCCCAGCGCCTGAACTGCGCGACGCTGGTGGTGGGTCGCGCCGAGCCGGCCCAGGGCTGGCAGCGCTGGTGGCCGCAGCGCGTGCTCACGCGCGAGCTCGCGCGCCATGCGCCGGGCATCGACATCGTCGAGGTCGCGCGCGCCGACAGCTCGCGCCGCATCGCGCAGGCGCGCCCGGGCGGGCGGCGCGGCGACCCCGAGGTGGAGGACAGCGACCGCCCGCATGCGCGCTGGCCCGGCTATGCCTGGGCCGCCGCCAGCAGCGTCGCGATCACGCTGCTCGCCGCGCCGCTGGTCGGCGTGCTGGAGCTGGCCAACATGGTGATGCTGTTCCTGTTGGGCGTGGTCGGCGTGGCGATGCGATTCGGGCGCGGGCCTGCGGCCTTCGCCGCGACGCTCAACGTGGCGGCCTTCGACTTCTTCTTCGTCTCGCCGCGCTTCTCCTTCGCGGTCAGCGATGCGCAGTACGTCGTGACCTTCGCCGTCATGCTCGGCGTCGGCCTGCTGGTCGGGCAACTCACCGCGGGCCTGCGCTTCGCGGCCGGCGTCTCGACCAGCCGCGAGCGGCGCGCGCAGTCGCTGTTCGAACTCACGCGCGAGCTCTCGGCGGCACTCGAAACGAACCAGGTCGTGGCGCTCGGCGCGGCCGCGGTGCAAGGCCACTTCGGCGGCCACGCGCTGGTGCTGGTGCCCGACGCATCCGACCGCCTGGTGATGCCCACCGAGCCGCCGCCCGGCTTCGATGCCAGTGTGGCCGACTGGACCTTCAGGCAAGGCCAGTCGGCCGGCCTCGCCACCGCCACGCTGGCCGCGCAGCCCTGGCACTACGTGCCTCTCAAGGCGCCGATGCGCGTGCGCGGCGTGCTCGCGCTCGAGCCCGCGCAACCGCGCTGGCTGATGATCCCCGAGCAGGCGCAGCAGCTCGACACGCTGGCGCGGCAGATCGCGATCGCTCTGGAGCGGGTGCATTATGTCGACGTGGCGCAGCAGGCGGTGGTCGAGATGGAATCGGAGCGCCTGCGCAACGCGCTGCTCGGCGCGATTTCGCACGACGTGCGCACGCCGCTCACCGCGCTGATCGCGCTGGCCGAATCGCTGCAGGCGCTGCCGGAGGCGCCCGGCGATCAGCGCCGCATCGCGCGCGCCATCGTCGCGCAGGCGCACCAGCTGCATGCGCTGGTCAGCAACCTGCTGGACATGGCGCGGCTGGAAAGCGGCATCGCCGGCGGCGCGGTCAACCTCCGGCGCGAGTGGCAGTCGGTGGAGGAGGTGGTGGGCTCGGCGATCCGCGCCGCGCGGCCCGCGCTCGGCGACATGGCGGTGCAGACCGCGCTGCCGGCCGAGCTGCCGCTGGTCGAGTTCGATGCGGTGCTGATCGAGCGCGTGCTGGTCAACCTGCTCGAGAACGCTGTGAAGTACGGCGCGGCGCCGATCGAGGTCGGCGCGCGCGCCACCGAGCGCGCGCTGGTGCTCAGCGTGCGCGACCACGGCCCCGGTCTGCCGGCCGCGCTCCACGGCCGCGAGCAGACGTTGTTCGACAAGTTCACGCGCGGCCAGGCCGAATCGGCCACACCGGGTGTCGGGCTCGGTCTCGCGATCTGCAAGGCGGTGGTCAGCGCCCACGGCGGCGAGATCACGGCGGCCAATGCGGGCGGCGGCGGGGCAGAATTCACCGTCACGCTGCCGCGCCGGGAACCACCCGAGCCGGCAGAGTCGAGCGACCTTGCCGCCTGAACCATGCCCAGCCCCACCGCCATCGTGATCGA
Organism: Variovorax sp. CF079; assembly: GCF_900101545.1. GTDB lineage: Bacteria > Pseudomonadota > Gammaproteobacteria > Burkholderiales > Burkholderiaceae_C > Variovorax. Next base: position 88,275 of record NZ_FMZU01000012.1, read on the forward strand.
GGACGAGCCGCAGATCCGCCGCTTCGTGCGCGGCGCGCTCGAGGCCGAGGGCTGGCAGGTGCACGAGGCCGCGACGCTGCGCGACGGCCTGGCGGCGGCCGGTACGCGCCAGCCGGACCTGCTGGTGCTCGACCTCGGGCTGCCCGACGGCGACGGTGTTTCGCTGATCCGCGACGTGCGCGGCTGGTCGAGCGTACCGATCATCGTGCTCTCGGCGCGCACCGACGAGGCCGACAAGATCGCTGCGCTCGACGCCGGCGCCGACGACTACCTGACCAAGCCCTTCGGCACCGGCGAGCTGCTGGCCCGCGTGCGCGCCAACCTGCGCCGGCCGCGCACGGCAAGCGGCGCCGAAGAGCCCGAGCCGGTGTTCCGCTTCGGCGAAGTCGAGGTCGACCACACGGCGCGGCTGGTGCGGCGCGCGGGCACCGAGGTGCACCTCACGCCCACCGAATACCGGCTGCTCTCGGTGCTGGTCGCCAACGCCGGCCGCGTGCTCACGCAGCGCCAGCTGCTGCGCGAGGTGTGGGGCCCGTCGCACGGCGAGCAGAGCCACTACCTGCGCATCTACATGGGCCATCTGCGGCAGAAGCTCGAGGCCGACCCGGCGCAGCCGCGCCACCTGCTGACGGAAACCGCGGTGGGTTACCGCTTGATGCCGTGACAATCGCCGGATGACCGACGCGCCCGCACTCTCACGCCTCAACAAACGCATGGCCGAACTCGGCCTGTGCTCGCGCCGCGAAGCCGACGACTGGATCGCGCAGGGCTGGGTCAAGGTCAACGGGCAGGTGGCCGAGATGGGCGTCAAGGTGGGGCCGGCCGACCGCATCGAGGTCGACAGGAAGGCGCAGAACCAGCAGCAGCAACAGGTCACGATCCTCTTGAACAAGCCGATGGGCTATGTGAGCGGTCAGGCCGAGGACGGGCACGAGCCGGCCGTGGTGCTGATCAACCCGCGCACCCACTGGCGCGAGGACCCGAGCCGCCACCGCTTCTCGCCGCCGCAGCTGCGCGGCCTGGCGCCGGCCGGCCGGCTCGACATCGATTCGGTGGGCCTCTTGGTGCTCACGCAGGACGGCCGCGTGGCGCGTCAGCTGATCGGCGAGGACTCGGAGATCGAGAAGGAATACCTGGTGCGCGTTTCCTACGGGCCGGTCGCTCAGAATTCTCAGGCCGCCTTTCCGCGCGAGCAGCTCGCGCGCCTGCGCCATGGCCTCGCCCTCGACGGCCAGCCGCTCAAGCCGGCGCAGGTCGAATGGCAGAACCCCGAGCAGCTGCGCTTCGTGCTCACCGAAGGCAAGAAGCGCCAGATCCGGCGCATGTGCGAGCTGGTCGGGCTCAAGGTCGTGGGCCTGAAGCGCATCCGCATCGGCCGCGTGGTGCTGGGCAACCTGCCGGTGGGGTTGTGGCGCTACCTGGGGCCGCACGAGCGCTTCTGACGGTCTAACGCGCTGCTAATAGTTGCGGCCTAGGCTCGGGGACTCCTTCATGCAGGAGCCCCACATGAATTCCCCATCCATTGCCACCCTCGAACTCCAGGTCAACGGGACGCGCCATCGCGTGGCGGTCGCGCCCGAGGAGCCGCTCCTGTGGGTGCTGCGCGAGGACCTCGGCCATACCGGCGTCAAATTCGGCTGCGGCGTCGCGGCCTGCGGCGCCTGCACGGTGCACCTCGACGGCCAGGCCGTGCGCAGTTGCGCGCTGCCCGTTGCCGCGGCGGTCGGGCACCAGATCCTCACCATCGAAGGCCTGGCGGCGGCGCAGGGCGGAAGCGGCAAGGCGCTGCTGCATCCGCTGCAGCGCGCCTGGATCGCCCACCAGGTGCCGCAATGCGGCTACTGCCAGTCCGGCATGCTGATGGCCGCTGCCGCGCTGCTGGCGCACACGCCGAAACCGAACGACGAGCAGATCGACGGCGCGATCACCAACATCTGCCGCTGCGGCACCTACCCGCGCGTGCGCAAGGCCATCCACGCCGTCGCAGCTGGAGCTTTCGCATGAAGCGCCGCACGCTGCTGATCGGCTCGGCCGTCGCGACGGCCGGCGGGCTGGCCCTGGGCTATGTCGGGATGGCGGCCATGGGCAGCGGCCGCGGCTTGCCGGCCTCGGCCGCGGCCCCCGGCGAAGCGATCCTGGCCGGCTGGGTCAAGATCGGCGAGGACGACAGCGTGACCGTCTACCTGCCGCACGCCGACATGGGGCAGGGCGTCGGCACCGCGCTCGCGATGATGCTGGCCGAGGAGCTCGACGCCGACTGGCCGCGCGTGCGCACCGAGCCGGCGCCGGGCGACGCGCGTTTCGCCAACCGCTTTCTGGCGCGCGGCTGGGTGCTGCAGAACCGGCAGATCCCGGCGCTGTTCGACGGCGTCATCGACACCACCTTCGGCACCATCGCGGGCTTCATCAAGCTGCAGATCACCGGCGGCTCCACCGCCGTGCGCTTCACCGGCCAGAGCGGCATGCGCATCACCGGCGCGCTGGCGCGCATGATGCTGGTCGACGCGGCGGCGCAGCGCTGGGGCGTGCCCGCCGGCGAACTGAGCACGGCGGCCAGCCGGGTGCTGCACGCCGCCAGCGGCCGCAGCCTGCGCTACGGCGAACTGGCCGCAGAAGCGGCACGGCTGCCGCTGCCGTCGCAGCCGCGCTTCAAGCGGCCCGGTGACTACCGGCTGATCGGCACTTCCGTGCCGCGGCTCGACATCCCGGCCAAGGTGGGCGGCAGTGCGCAATACGGCATCGACGTGCGCCTGCCCGAGATGCGCTATGCCGCGGTGCTGGCGACGCCGCGGCACGGCGGCCGGCTGGTGGCGGTCGATCCCGCGCCGGCGCTCGCGATGGCTGGCGTCGAGCGCGTGGTCTCGCTGCCCGATGCGGTGGCGGTGATCGCGACGCGCTACACCACCGCGCGCCGCGCGCTGGCGGCGCTGCGGCCGCGCTTCGAGGGCGGCGACGAAAGCCTCTCCAGCGAACGCCTGTTCGCGGGCCAGCGTGCGGCGCTGGAGAGCGAGGGCAAGAGCCGGGTTGCGATCGGCAACGTGGTGCAGGCCTCCGTGGACGGCCGGCAGCGCGTCGATGCGCACTACCAGGTGCCCTTTCTGCATCACGCGGCCATGGAGCCGATGAACGCCACGGCGCAGCAGGCCGAAGGCCGCTTCAGCTACTGGGGCGGCACGCAGAACCTGTTGTGGGCGCGCAGCGAACTGGCGAAGCTCGCCGGCCTGCCGCTCGAGCAGGTGACGATGCACCCGATGCCGCTCGGCGGCTCCTTCGGCCGCCACGGGTTGCCGGAGATGTCCAACCACATTCCGCAGATCGTGCGCCTGGCCGCCGAGGCCAGTCCGCATCCGGTCAAGATGATCTGGAGCCGCGAGGAAGACTTCGCGCAGGGCGCCTACCGGCCAGCGCTCAGCAGCCGCGTGCAGGCGGTGCTGGACGCGGACGGGCGGCCCCTGAGCTGGGAGCAGCGCTACATCGACACCGCGGGCCGCAACGAGGCCTTCGAGATTCCCTACGCCATCGCGAACCAGTCGATCGAAGCGGTGGACCACCCGCACCCGATCCGCACCGGCGCCTGGCGCAGCGTCTCGCACACGCAGCACGGCTTCTATACCGAGACCTTCATCGACGAGCTCGCGCACGCCGCGCGGCAGGACCCGGTCGAGTACCGCCGCGCGCTGCTGCCGGCCGGCTCGCGCCTCGCGCGCGTGCTCGACGAGGCCGCGCGGCGATCCGGCTGGCGCAGCGCGCCGCCGGCCGGGCGGGCCCGCGGCATCGCGCTGGTGGAAAGCTTCGGCACCGCCGTGGCCCACGTGCTGGAGCTGTCGCTGTCGGACGAGGGCGTGCCGCGCGTGCACCGCATCACCTCGGCGGTCGACTGCGGCCGCGTGATCCATCCGGACACGGCGCGCCAGCAGGTGGAGGGCGCGATCCTCATGGGCCTGAGCGCGGCGCTCGGCGAGCAGATCACCGTGCAGGGCGGCGCCGTTCAGCAGCGCAACTTCGGCGACTATCCGATCCTGCGCATGGCGCAGGTGCCGCCCGAGCTCGACATCCACTTCCTGGCCAGCGAGGGGCCGCTCGGCGGCCTGGGCGAGCCCGGCGTGCCGCCGGTGGCGCCGGCGCTCGGCAATGCGCTGTTCGCGCTGACCGGCCTGCGCATCCGCGCGCTGCCGGTGCTGCCGCAGCTGGCGGCCAGCGCCTCGGCGCGGCGGCTCGCAAAGGCCACGACGTCATAGGGCCTGTCGAAACGATCGGGAGGGCCGTGCTACCGTCGCGGCCAGAGAGAAAAAGCAATGCGTGTACTGCTGGTGGAAGACGATGAAATGATCGGGCGCAGCCTCAGGCAGGCGCTCGAGGGCGGAGGCTGGTCGGTCGATTGGGTGCGCGACGGCGCGCTGGCCCAGAGCGCCTTTGCCGACGGCGGCTACACCTGCGTGCTGCTCGACCTCGGGCTGCCCAAGCAGGACGGCACCGAGGTGCTGCGCCGCGCGCGCGAGCGCGGCGACACCACGCCGGTCCTGGTGCTCACCGCGCGCGACGGCCTGGAAGACCGCATCCAGGGCCTGGACCTCGGCGCCGACGACTACCTGCTCAAGCCCTTCGAGTTCCGCGAGCTGCTGGCGCGCATGCGCGCCGTGATCCGGCGCCGCGACGGCGCCGCGCATTCGGTGATCGGCGGCGGCGGGCTGCAGCTGGACCTGACCACGCGCGAGGTGCTGCGCAACGGCACGCGCGAAGCGCTGACGGCGCGCGAGTTCGCGCTGCTGCACGCACTCCTGGAGCGGCCCGGCGCGATCCTCTCGCGCGAGCAGCTGGAAAACCGCATCTACGGCTGGGGCGAAGAAGTCACGAGCAACGCGGTCGACGTGCTGATCCACGGCATGCGGCGCAAGCTCGGGCCCGAGGCGATCCGCAACGTGCGCGGGCTCGGATGGCGGGTGGCGGCGGCATGAAGAAAGCCTATCCCCGTCCCTGGTACATGCCCTGCTCGCTGCGCGGCAAGCTGCTGCTGTGGCTGGTGTCGCTGCACCTGATTGCGGCCGGCGCGGCGGCCTGGACCTCGTACATGAGCTACGGCCGCATGGTCCATACCTTCATGGACGACCAGATGCAGCTGCTGGCCAATTCCTATGCGGCCAACGACAGCACGCCGGACCTGCAGCCGCTCGGCGACCAGAGCGTCTTCAAGTGGGGCGCCTTCATCGTGCAGATCTGGAGCCCCGACGGCCGCCTGCTCGCGAGCTCGTGGCCGAAGCTGGCCGTGCCGCTGCAAGCTGAGCCCGGGCTGCGCGACGTGCGCACCGGTACCCGCCACGACGATGTCTGGCGCGTCTACACCGCGGCGCCGGGCACGCGGGCCGGGCAATCCCGCGTGCAGATCGCGCAGAGCGGCAGCTTCCTGCACCACGAGGTGAAGCACCGCGCCCTGTTCGCGGCCTTGCCGATCGTGCTGCTCTTGCCCGTCTCGCTGGCGGTACTGTGGCTCGTGGTGTGGCTCACCTCGTACTCGCTGCATGCGGTGGCGCGCGAGGTGGCGGCGCAGGACGAGCGCAGCCTGTCGGAGCTCTCGCTCGCGCGCGTGCCGGACGAGATCGCGCCGCTGGTGAGCGCCTTCAACAGCCTGCTCGCCCGCTTGCGCGAAGCCTTCGCGACGCAGCGGCGCTTCGTGCAGGACGCCGCGCACGAGCTGCGCACGCCGGTCGCCGCCATCGGGCTGCAGCTCGAGAACCTGCGCGCGCACGTGCCGCCCGGCGATGCGGCCGAGCGCTTCGGGCAGCTCGAGGCCGGCGTCACGCGCGCCCAGCACCTGATCGAGCAGCTGCTGCGCCTGTCGCGGCAGGAGAGCGCGGCGCCGGCCGCGGCGCCCGAGCAGGTCGATGTCGCGGCGCTGCTGCGCGAAAGCCTGGGTCAGCTGATGGTGGTGGCCGACCGGCGCCGCATCGACGTCGGCTTCGACGGCAAGGTGGCGCCCGTGGTCAGCGCGCCGGCGGCCGAACTGCGCAGCGTGTTCGACAACCTGATCGACAACGCGCTGCGCCATGCGCCCGAGGGCGGCGTGGTCGATGTGCGGCTGCACGAGGTGCAGGGCCAGCCGGTGGTCGACGTGGTCGACAACGGGCCGGGCATCCCGGAGGAGTTCATGGCCCGCGTCTTCGACCGCTTCTTCCGCGTTCCCGGCACCTCCGCCGGCGGCAGCGGCCTCGGCCTCGCGATTGCGCGCACCGCGGCGCTGCGCAACGGCCTGCGCATTGCACTCAGCAATCGCAGCGACGACGAGCGGGGCGGCACCGGGCTGGTGGCGCGCGTGTACCTGAGCGGCTGACCCTGCCATGCTGAAGACCCTGAAAGACCTTTTCGATGCGCTGCGGCCGCCGGAGGCCGCCGACTCGGCGCAGAACCAGCAGCACCTGCTGCAGCTGGCCACGGCCGTGCTGCTGGTGGAGGTGATGCGCGCCGATCCCGAACTCGGGGCGGCCGAGCGCCGCGCCGTCATCGCCGCGCTGCGCGACAAGTTCGCGCTGGCCGACGACGAGATCGAGCGCCTGCTCGAACTGGCCGAGCAGACCGCCCGGACCGCCACGGACTATTTCAGCTTCACTTCCAGGATCAACGAAAGCTTCGAGATGGCGCAGAAGCTGCGCATGATCGAGCACATGTGGCGTGTTGCCTATGCCGACGGCACCCTGAGCGCGCACGAGAACCACCTGATGCGCAAGGTCGCCGACCTGCTCTACATCCCGCACGGCGCCTATGTGCACGCCAAGATGAGGGCGCAGCAGGCGGCCGACGAAGGCTAGGGCCTGAACAGGCCCCAGGGCACGGGCCGGGGCCTCCTTTCGGCTAGTGCTTCCGGTGAATGCTTTCGTACTCTGTGCGCAGTAGAGTGGGCGCTCACGACTGGGGGTCCTCCGTGATCACACTCGACATGCGCACCGTGCCCGGCCCGGTGACGGGCTTCGGCGCACACGACACGCCGGCACCGGCCTGGGACGCCCCCAACCGGGACAGCGCGCACATCCTGCCCGAGGGCACACGGCTGCTCGACTACGAGATCGTCGGCCCGATTGGCGAGGGCGGCTTCGGCATCGTCTACCTGGCCTGGGACCATGTCCGCGAGCGGCATGTCGCGATCAAGGAATACCTGCCGGCCGTCCTGGCTTCGCGCGCCAGCGCCTCGCCCGGGGTGGTGCTCAAGTCGCAGCGCCATGGCGACAGCTTCCGCATCGGCCTGCGCAGTTTCGTCAACGAGGCGCGGATCCTGGCGCGCTTCGATCATCCGGCGCTGGTCAGGGTGCTGCACTTCTGGGAGGGCAACGGCACGGCCTACATGGCGATGCCGTACTACGCGGGGCCGACGCTGGCGCGCGCGCTGGCCGAGATGGGCCGCGCACCCGACGAGGACGAGCTCATCGGCTGGCTGCGTCCGCTGGTGGACGCACTCGGCACCATGCACGCGCTGAGCTGCTTCCATCGCGACATCGCGCCCGACAACATCCTGCTGACCGACGACGGCCCGGTGCTGCTGGATTTCGGCGCGGCGCGGCGCGTGATCGACGGCATGGGGGCCTCGCCGACGGTGGTGTTCAAGCCCGGCTTCGCGCCGATCGAGCAGTGCGGAGACGGCGCCTCGATGAAGCAGGGCGCATGGACCGACCTGTACGCGCTGGCCAGCGTGGTGTACATGGCGATCAGCGGGCGGCCGCCGGTCCCCTCGATCGAGCGCCTCATGGGCACCCCGCTGCAGCCGCTGTCCGAACTCGCGCGCGGCCGCTACAGCGTGTCTTTCCTGGCCGCCATCGACGCCGCGATGGCGCTGCACCCGCACAACCGTCCGCAGAGCGTGGCCGAGTTCTGGGCGCAGCTGGGCGGTGATGGCGCGCGAGCTTCCCGCGCCGCGCCGCGCCCGTCGAAGCGGCGCGGCAGCAAGGGCAAGATCGCCGCGCTGGCGGCGACAGTGCTGGTGGTCGGCTTGGCTGCGGCCGGCTATTCCCGCTTCGGTGATCCGATCCGCACGGCGCCGCAGGCCTCGCTCGCGGCCCTGCCCGCGAGTTCGCTGCAGGCGAGTCCCGTGGCGACCAGTCCCGCGCCGGCCAAACCGGTGCAGGCACGCGTGATGCCGGCCAGTCCCCAGCGGGCGACGCCGGAGGCACCGGCGCGCGCGATCGCTGCTTTGCCCCCGGCCCCGCTCGACTCTCTGGAAGAGCCGTCCGGTGCGGCCGAAGCCGCGCTGCGTGCGCTGGGCATCCAGCCGGCGCCGAAGCCGGCGGCGAGCGTATTCACCGAGCCCACACCCCCCGCGCGGCGCGAGATACGACGCGAGGCGCGGCGTGAGGCGAGGCGCGAGGCGCGGGCACCGGCGCTGGCGCCGGAGCTCGAGCAAGCCCCGCGTCCGGCCCCGGCCCAGATCGCCCGGACCGAAGCCGTGCCGCAGGACAACCGGTGCGCCGAGATTCTTCAACGGGCCTCGCTCGAACCCCTGTCGCCCGGCGAGGCCGCCTTACTGAGAAAGGGATGCGAATGACCACCACGACCTTCGCTCGCTGGCTGCCGGCCGTGTTCGGGTCCGGCGCCGTGCTGCTCGTCTGGGGGCTGGCCGGCTGCGCCGCGCCGCCTGCCGCTCCGTCCAAGGGCGAACTGTCCTTCGAGCAGGCCGTCGCGCAGGCCACCGACGGCCTCGTCGCGCAGACGCAGAAGCAGCCGGCCTTCATCGCCAGGATGGGCGCCAAGCGCGGCGTGGTGCTCGATCCGATGATCGATGCCGGCAGCGCGCAGCAGACCGTGGCCACGCAGCTGCTGCAGGAGCGGGTCGGCGAGCGGCTGGGCTCGAAGTACGACGCGATCGAGATCCTGCCCTTCCAGAGCGCGAACCTGGGCAAGGCCCGCTACCTGCTCACGGGCACCATGACGCGGCTGTCGGTGAGCGAGGCGCGCAGCCCGCTGCGCATCGATCTCGCGCTGACCGAACTGGCCACCGGCATCGTGGCCGCCCAGTCCTCGGCCGTGGCGCGCGACGACGGCCTGGACCACACACCCTTGCCCTACGACCGCGACACGCCCGTGCCCACCAAGGACCTGGTCATCGAGAGCTACGTGCGCACCACCGCCACGCCGCCCGGCCAGCGCGCCGATCCGTACTACCTGGAGCGCCTCGCGGTGGCACCGGTGATCAAGGAGGCCACCACACACTACAACGCCGAGCGCTATGAGGAGGCGCTGACCCGGTACAGCGCCGCCGGCGCAACGTCCAACGGCGAACAGCTGCGCGTGCTCAACGGCATCTATCTGAGTTCGGCGAAGCTGGGCCGCACGGCCGAGGCCGAGCAGGCCTTCGGCAAGATCGTCGCCTACGGCATCGCCAACCGGCAGCTCGGGGTGAAGTTCCTGTTCAATCCGGGCGGCACCGCGTTCTGGTCGGACGCCAAGATCAGCAGCCCCTACGCCATGTGGCTGCGCGAGATCGCCAGAGCAAGCGCCGATGCCAGGGTCTGCATGGACATCGTCGGCCATACCAGCCGCACCGGCTCGGTGGCGTTCAACGACACGCTGTCGATGCAGCGCGCGCGCTACATCCGCCAGCGGCTGGTCGGCGAATCCACCGTGCTGGGCGAGCGCACCACCCCCAGCGGCAAGGGTTTTCGCGAGAACATCATCGGCAGCGGCACCGACGATGCGGTCGATGCGCTGGACCGCCGGGTCGAGTTCAGGATCGTGGGCTGCGGTTGATACGGTCACGCCAGGTCGAAAGGCAACTGGCGCAGCGGCTTGCCGGTCAGTCGCGCAACGGCATTGGCGAACGCGGGGGCCAGCGGCGGCAGGCCGGGCTCGCCCATGCCGGTGGGCGGCTCAGCGCTGGGCACGATGTGGACATCGAACTCCGGCATGTGGGTGATGCGGGCCACGGTGAAATCGCCGAAATTGCTCTGCTGCACAACGCCCTCCTTCAATGTGATGGCGCCGCCGGGCAGGCACATCGACAGGCCCATGGCCGCCGCGCCCTGCACCTGCGCCTCCACGCTGCGCGGGTTCACAGCCAGGTTGCAGTGCACGCCGGCGGTGACCCGGTGCAGCACCGGCTGGCCGTCGCGCACAGAGGCTTCCGCCACGTAGGCCACCACGGACTTGAAGGACTCGTGTACTGCCACTCCCCAGGCTCGGCCGGCCGGCAGCTGCTTCTTGCCGTAGCCGCTCTGGTCCACCGCCAGTTGCAGCGCGGCGCGGTGCCGCGGGTGTTTGTCGCCGAACAGCTGCATCCGGTAGGCCACCGGGTCCTGCTGGGTGCTGCGGGCGATCTCGTCGATCAAGGTCTCCATCACGAAGGCGGTGTGGGTGGAACCCACGCTGCGCCACCACAGCACCGGCACGTTGAGCTTGGGGTGATGCACGGTCAGCCGCATCGGCAGCGCGTAGGGATCGCGCATGCCCTCCGTGGCCGTGGCGTCAATGCCGTTCTTCACCTGGAAGGGCTCGAACACCGAGCCCGTGGTGATGGACTGGCCGACGATGACGTGGTCCCAGGCCAGCACTTTGCCGCGCTCGTCGAAGCCGATGCGTGCGCGGTGCAGGTGCATAGGGCGGTAGTAGCCGCCCTTGATGTCGTCCTCGCGGCTCCACAGCAGGCGCACCGGCACGTTCAGGCCGGCGGCACGCGCGGCCTTGGCGATCTCGCAGGCCTCGACCACGAAGTCGCTCGTGCTCGAGAAACGCCGGCCGAAGCCGCCGCCCGCCATCTGCACATGCACTGCCACCTGCTCGGGCTTGAGGCCCATCACGCGCGCGACCGCGGCAGCGTCCAGACCGGGGCATTGGGAGCCGGTCCACACCTCGGCGCGCCCTTCGGACAGCTTGACGGTGCAGTTCAGCGGCTCCATCGGCGCATGGGCCAGGTAGGGAAACACGAACTCGGCTTCCAGTTGCCGGGGCGCCGTGGCCAGCGGCGCCATGTCGGCGTCGAACTTGCGTGGACCGGGCCGAGCCGCCAGCTTGCGGTACTGGGCCAGTTGCTTTTCGCTGTCCACCTTCTCGACGGCGGCCGTGTCCCACTGCAGCTTCAGCGCGTCGCGCCCCAGCTTGGCTGGCCAGTAGCCGTCGGCCACCACGGCCACGCCTTCGGCACCGCGATCCAGCGGCACGCGCAGCACGGCCTTCACGCCCTTGACGGCGCGCGCCGCGCTGTCGTCCACCGAGGCCAGGCGGGCGCCGAACACCGGCGGATGGGCCACGACCGCCGTGAGCTGGCCAGGGTGCTTGACGTCGATGCCGAAGTCCTGGCGCCCGCTGCTCTTGGCGCGCGCGTCCAGGCGCGTGGTGGGGCGGCCGATGAGGCGGAAGTCCTTGGGGTCCTTCAGCGTCACCTTCTCGGGCACCGGCAGGGCCATGGCAGCTTCGGCCAGCTCGCCGTAGCCCAGCCTGCGGCCACCCGGGCCGAGCACCGTGCCGGCCTGCGTGCGCAGCGTGGCCGCGTCGACGTTCCAGTGTGCCGCCGCCGCCGCCAGCAGCATGGCCCGGGCGCGCGCACCGAGCTCGCGGTACTGCGTGAAGCTGTTCTTGATCGAATTCGAGCCGCCGGTGATGTGAATGCCGAAGGCCGGGTCGAGGTAGGCGGCGTCGTTCGAGCCGTTGCGGCTGCGTACCAGGCGCCAGTCCGCATCCAGTTCCTCGGCCAGGATCATCGGCAAGCCGGTCTGCACACCCTGGCCGAACTCCAGCCGGTTGATGGTCACCGTGACCTCGCCGCTGGGGGCGATCTGAACGAAGGCCGAGGGCTGCTGCGTCGGCTTGAGGGCGCTGGCCGCCTGGCCGGCGCCGTTGGCCTGCGCCGTTGCCAGGTGAGGAAAGGCGCCGAGCGCCAGGCCGCCGGCACCGGCCAGCTTCAGGAAGCTGCGGCGAGGCAGCGTGGCGGCTTCGTCGGCCGGGCCTCCGGCCATCAGGCGCTGCATGGCGCGTGGCAGTTCGCGATAGTCGATGTTGGGCAACATGGCGCCTCCTTCAGGCGAGGGTTTTGGCGGCATCGGCCACCGCGGCGCGGATGCGGGCGTAGGTGCCGCAGCGGCAGATGTTGCCGGCCATGGCCGAATCGATCTCCGCAGCGCTGGGCTGCTTGCCCCGAGGCAGCGATTTGAGGAAGGCCGTCGCGCTCATGATCTGGCCGCTCTGGCAGTAGCCGCACTGCGCCACGTCGTGCTTGACCCATGCGGCGTGTACCGCCGCACCGACCCGGTCGCTGCCATCGGTCGCGGCTTCGATGGTGGTGATCTTCTTGCCCTCGGCGGCGGAAATGGGCGTGACGCACGACCGGATGGCCTGGCCGTCCAGATGCACGGTGCAGGCGCCGCACAGCGCGGCGCCGCAACCGAACTTGGTGCCGGTCATGCCCAGCGTGTCGCGCAGGGCCCAGAGGATGGGGGTGCCGGGGTCGGCGTCGACCGTGCGCTCACGGCCGTTGATGTTGAGCGCGCTCATCGGAAGCTCCCGTCGGTCGACGTGGAAAGGTCCTCGAGGGCGTGCACTGCCTTCAGTCGAGCCTCCACGGCCGGCGCAACCACTGCTATCGCGTCGCTCCCCGCCACGAACAACCGCGGCGGAATCGCCATGCCCGAGAGCTTCACCAGGACTTGGCCGAGCTTCTCGGGATCGCCCGGCTGCTGGCCAGCGTAGGGGGACCACATCTCCTGGGCGCCTTGCTCCGCGGCAGCGTAGTCGTCGATGCGGCCGCTCGGCCATTTGACATTGGCCGCGTCCAGCAGGTCCGTGCGGAAGAAGCCCGGCTCTACAGCCGTGACCTTGATCCCGAACTTCTCGACTTCCTCGGCCACCGCAAGTGAAAGGCCCTCGACGGCGAACTTGCTCGCGCCGTATGCGCTGCAGTGCTTCAGCCCGACAACGCCGGCAACGGAACTCATGTTGATGATGTGACCGGAGCGCTGCTTGCGCATGACCGGCAGCGCTGCCCGCATCACGTTGCTCACGCCCCAGAAATTGGTTGCGAACTGGCGCTCGATGTCTTGCGTGCTCAGCTCCTCGAAGTTGCCAAGCAGGCTGTAGCCGGCATTGTTCAGCACCACGTCGATGCGGCCGAACCTTTTCACCGCCTGGTCGACGGCAGTCGTTGCTTGCGCCTCATCGGAGACGTCCAGCTGGAGAATCTCCAGGTCGTCGCTCGCAACGTCGCGCGGGGCATTGCGCAGTTTCTGCATGTTCCTGCCGGTGGCGACGACGCGATCACCGGCCGTCAATGCGGCCTTGACAGTGCCGGCACCGATACCGCTTCCCGCACCGGTGATGAACCAGACTTTGCGCATGATGGGTTCCTTGTGATTACTTGGCGCCGTCGAGCGCCCATTGCGCAAGCGACTGCAGATCGGCATCGGGGATCTGGGCTTGCGCCGGCATGGGCATCGCGCCCCACTTTCCCGAGCTGCCGGCCTTGATGCTTGCAGCCAGCTGTGCGGCAGTTCCTTTTCCCTCGCCATACCGTGCCCCGATGTCTTTCCAGGATGGGCCAACCGCTTTGGCCGTGGGCTGGTGGCATGCGACGCACGCGTACTTCTGCGCCAGTGCCTGGCTGGCCACTGCGCGGGTCGGCCACGCGACGCTCACACAGATACCCAGAACCACAACGAGAGAGGCCGCCAAGGAGCCGTGGGTGGCCGTGCCGTGGTCAGTGCTGCGTTGCTGTTTCCAGTCTTGTGTCATTTCTCTTTCATCCTCTATGGGGTGGGTCGACTCTAGGAGCTGGCATAAAAAAGAAAAAGTGGTCAATGCTGAATGCCTTGTGAAGCTAAGCTTCAAGGTATGAAACTCAGCCAACTGGATGGATTGATGGCGTTCTGGAAAGTGGCAGAACATCGCGGGTTCACCGCTGCTGCTGCGGACCTGGAGGTATCACCTTCTGCCCTGAGCCAGGCTATCCGGCAGCTGGAGACACGGTTGGGCGTGCGCCTGCTGAATCGGACCACGCGAAGCGTCAGCCTGACTGAAGCCGGCCATGCCTACCTCGCCCGCATCGGCCCCGCCCTCGGTCAAGTCATCGATGCGGGGGAGGAACTGCACGTCCTTCAGGGGCGGCCTGCCGGCACATTGCGCCTGAACGCCGCGCGGATTTCCACCGCGCTGGTCCTGCAACCCATACTGGCCGGCTTCCTCCAAGAGCACCCCTACGTTCAGCTTGAACTCACCAACGATGAGGGCTTCGTAGACATCGTCGAGAAAGGTTTCGACGCTGGAATCCGTTTTGGCGAGAGCATCCACCGGGACATGGTCGCAGTGCCCATCGGCGGACCGGTCGCCGTCGCGGTGGTTGCGTCACCGGAGTACCTGCGGCGGATTCCCGCGCCTCGTCATCCGGATGACCTTGTGCGGCACAACTGCGTGCGCTTTCGCTTTGCGGCCACAGGTGCAATCTACAAATGGGAATTCGAGGTGGACGGTCGCCCGGTGGACTACGAGATCACGGGCAACCTCACCATCAGTGACACGATGTTCGGCCTGGAAGCTGCGCTCGAAGGCGTCGGATTGGCCTACACCTTCGAGCAGCTGGCGCGGCCCTACATCCGAGCCAAGCGCCTGAAGCGCGTATTGACTTCGTTCTCGCCGACGTTCCCTGGCTTTTACCTGTACTACCCCAGCAGGCACGACCAGCCTTCGAAACTGAAGGCGCTGATCGAGTACGTCAGCCGGCGCATGTCCTGCACGGAACACAATCGTGCCGCGCTCAAGGCGGCATTGAGCATGCAGCGCGCGCACTAACTCGACCAAGTTGCCGGCGTCGGCAAAGGCGAGCGCCCGGCTCAGCTGCTGCGCCGGTTGAAGCGGTGGTGGGGTGGACTCGCCTAACTCTCGCCTAACTCTTCGCTAACGATCGGCTCAATCTGCCTGCCTAGAGTGAAGCCCAGGTCAGCCGCGATGCATGTCGCATGCGGCGCGAGACCTGCCGGTCATCCCAGTCTTGGAGTTCATCACCATGCAAGCAGCCTCCCTGAAGTTTCTCGCCGTCACCACTTTCAGCGCCCTTGCCGCGCTGGGCTCGGTCGCCGCCCAGGCCGAAAGCTATGACGGCGTGCACAGCCACGTGTCGGCCCTGAGCCGCGCCGATGTGGACGCGGAAGCGGTTCGCAGCGCCGTCGCGCCCAATCAGAACGTGGTGCGCGGCTCGCGCGGCGCGGAACCCTTCAAGGCGGTCGCCGACCGTTCCGCCGTGGCCCAGGAAGCGATGCGCGCAGCCTACGCGCCGGACCAGAACGTGTCCTCCGGTTCGCGCGTGAACAGCAAGGTGATCTCGACGATGCGCAATCCGATGGACCAGCGCACCGCGGCCGGCGCGAGCAGGCTCTGATTGGCGCCGCCCGTCCACCGAACGCGGCCGCTTGCGGCCGCGCTGCTTTTCATTCTGATTGCCTTCATGACCACTCTCGGATTGAGCGCCTGCGGGACCGCCCGCTATCCCGAATCGCCGCAGTTCCGCGACGGCAGTTTTCGCAATCCCGTGACGCCCCAGACCGTCGGCTGGCGCGAGATGCCCAGGGTCCTCTGGCGCTTCATGTTCGACAAGCCGGCCGAGGCCTCGCCTGCCGCGCCCTTGCCCGTGGCCAGCCTCACGCGCGAGCAGCTGCTGGCCGCGCCTGACCAGACGCTGGTGCGCCTCGGGCACTCGACCGTGCTCATGAAGCTGCAAGGCGCCTTCTGGTTGACCGACCCCGTGTTCTCCGAGCGCGCCTCGCCGGTGCAGTGGGCCGGGCCGAAGCGCTTTCATGCGCCGCCGATTTCGATCGACGGGCTGCCGCCGATCAGGGGCGTGGTGCTGTCGCACGACCACTACGACCATCTGGACCGTGCCGCGATCCTGCAGCTGGCGGCAAGAGTCGATCACTTCCTGGCGCCGCTGGGCGTCGGCGACCTGCTCGTCGAATGGGGCGTGGATCCGGCCAAGGTCCGGCAGCTGGACTGGTGGCAATCCACCACGGTGGACGGCATCCGCTTCGTCGCGACGCCGGCGCAGCATTTCTCGGGGCGCAGCCTGTTCAGCGACAACCCCACGCTGTGGGCCTCGTGGGTCATCCAGTCGGAATCGTTCAGGCTCTTCTTCAGCGGCGACACCGGCTACTTCGACGGCTTCAAGGCGATCGGCGAGAAGTACGGGCCCTTCGACGTCACGCTGATCGAGTGCGGCGCCTACGACCGCCAATGGTCCGGCGTCCACATGCAACCCGAAGAGACTTTGCAGGCCCATCTGGACTTGCGCGGCAAGCGCCTGCTGCCGGTGCACAACGGCACCTTCGATCTGGCGCTGCACGACTGGCACGACCCGCTGGCGCGCATCACCACCCTCGCCGCGGCGCGCGGCGTGGACCTGATGACACCCCAGATCGGGCAGGCGGTCGACATGAAGGCGCCGTCGGCGGTGACCGCCTGGTGGGCGCGGGCCGACTGAGGACACGAGAAGCCAAGCCATGTCGCAAGCGAACTGGGATCGCAGCACGATCGGCCGCGCGGGCCGTTTCGAAGGCAAGCTGATCGTCGTGGCCGGCGCCGCCTCGGGCATCGGCCGCGCCGTGGGGGCCGCTTTCGCGGTCGAAGGCGGCCGCGTGCTCTTCTGTCGCCGTGGCGAAGCGCTGGGCCCCGAGGTCGAGGCCGCCATCCGGGCGGCCGGCGGCGAGGCGCTCTGCGTGCGCGCCGACATGCTGAGGGAAGAAGAGCTCAAGGCCTTCGTCGAGCGAGGTCAGCTTGTCCTAAGCGTGGCTTCCTAGAGTCCTCGATGGACGATCCGTCGCGGCGCATGTCGCGCCGCGGCGCGATCGGCCCATCCTTGTCGAGGAGACAACCATGCATGCTTCCACACGCTGGATGGCGCTCGCCGCGCTCGCATCCTTCGGCGCTGCATTCGCGCAGGCGCAGGAGATCACCGACGGCTCCGACTACCACCCGCTCATGATGAACTCGCCGCCGAGCGCCGAGGTGCAGGCCGGCGCGGTGGCGGCCGCGCATCCGGCCGGCACCGAGGTCGAGGGCCAGTCGACGGCTGCGCCGGCGATGAGCTCCAAGGTGTCCGAGACCGAGGTCTATGCCGGCGCGCTCGCCGCTTCCCATGCGAGCGGCACCGAGCTGCCGGGCCGGTCGACCTCGCCGATGCCGCCCTCGGGCAGCAGCCACTGAGCCCGCT
Source organism: Variovorax sp. CF079 (assembly GCF_900101545.1). Classification (GTDB taxonomy): domain Bacteria; phylum Pseudomonadota; class Gammaproteobacteria; order Burkholderiales; family Burkholderiaceae_C; genus Variovorax. Next base: position 105,433 of record NZ_FMZU01000012.1, read on the forward strand.
CAGAGGCCGTGAACCAGCAACAGGCCCTGCGGCGGCGTCGGAATCCTCAGCGTTGTCTCGCCGACGCGGTGGAACCGGTATTCGCGGCCGTTGAGCATCACGCTGGGCCTGTTGGTCCAGACGCGGTACTCGTACCCGTCCGTCACCGGCGTCACCTGCAGCACGCGGAACACGGGCGGAATGATCACCGTGAAGTTCAGGCCTCCGGTCGCGCTGTTCACGCCGAGCGTGGTCTCGGCTGTGCAGGCCAGCGGCAGCAGCAGCAGGGCGGTGAGGGCGCTTTTCATGCAAACCCCCTTTGAGAACGCGCTTCCGTACATATGGCGGCACCCAAGAAAAAACAGGACAGGCAGGCGTCGCATCGACGACCGGTCCTTTGGATATCGGCGGAGTCACGGAAAAATGAAGGGTCGGCGGGATCCGTGGCCTCCGTTGCCGGCCAGTAAATACCCTGCCGCGGCGCAGCGCAACCGACTTAAGTCGTAGGACGCGTGCGCAACGCGCCGCCGCGAGACAAAGGCCGCGCTTCAGCGCTCTTTCTGCACGGGCAAGTCCGCCGAGGCGGTGTCGCGCACGTACACGTCGACGCGGCGCGAAGGCGAGCCCGCGCTGCTCCAGGGCAGCGGCAGGTTGTCCTGGATCAGTTCGATCTCGTGGCTGCCGGCCGCCACCGACGGGAAGCTGTAGAAGCCCTGGGCGTCGGTGCGCGCCACGTAGCGGCGGTCGAGCACCACCGTCACGTTGGCTACGCCGCCCTCGTTCGCTTCGCGCCGGCCGTTGTTGTCCTGGTCGAAGAACACATGGCCTTCGAGCCGGCCCGCGCCGGCACCGGGTGCGCCGCCGATGGGCGCGCTGGCCAGGCCGGCCCGGTTCTCGTAGCGCAGCGCCACCATGAAGGTTCTGCTGTAAGGCGTGACGAGCACCGGCTGCAGCGTCGCCGCCGTCAGCGCCGAGACCACCGCCGGATTGAGCGACTCCTGCCCGCGCGCCGCCGTGTACTGGGCGATGAAGGACCAGCCCAGGCCGAGCGGCCAGGTCAGGCGCGCATTGGCGCTCAGGAAGCGCGAGTCGTTGCCGCCGATGCCGTTGCTGCCGCGCAGGCTCAGGTCGAGCCGGGCGCCGGCGACCAGGGGCGTGGTGCCGAGCACGCCCCAGTGGACCGTGCGCTTGCTGAGGCCGATCTCGCGCGACTCCTCGACCGCCAGCGAGGTCGAGAGGGTCTGCGTCTCGCTCACGCTCCAGGCATGGTCGACGCCGGTGCGCAGCACGCGCAGACCGGTGCCGTGCGCCGCGTCGGTGCGCCATTGCGTGTAGCCCCAGTCGGACTTGTGCTCCCAGGTCAGCTGGGCCGACTGCGCGGCGAAAGTGCCGGTGCGCGCGGCGAGGGTGGCCGAGAGTGCGTCGCGCGAGTCGAAGCGATAGCGGCCGAACAGGTTGCCGAACACCGAGCTGCGCCGCAGGCCGCTCACGCTGTCGCTCACTTCGAGGTTGGTGCCGAGCTGCCATTGGCGCGTCGAGATGTCGCCGCGCCACGAGGCGCCGCGCAGATCGCTCGGCAGCGAATCGCCGCCCCAGCGCAGCGAGGGCTCGAAATAGAACACCGAGGCGGCCTGTTGCATCAGCTCCGTGCGCCAGGCGGCATCGACCCAAGCGCCCGTGGCCGAATCGCGCGGGGCGAACGAGGACGCGTCCGAAGGCCGGCCGGAACTTTGCGCCAGGTTGGCCTGGACGCGCAGGCCGCCCAACTTGTCGGCGACGCCGCCGAAGCCGGTTCCCAGCGAATCGGCCCAGGGCGCCAGGCCCTGCCAGGACACGGCGGTCCAGAGCGAGCGCGTGTTCTGGGCGAAGCCGGGCACGCCGTTGGCGTTGAAGTCGCGCGTCTCGATCAGCTGGACGGCTGCATCGGTGCGGCCCAGCGCGAGCGGGCCGTCGCCGCCGGTCAGCTGCGTCTGGGCCCCGGCGCTCGTGGCCGTGCCCTGGTTGGCCGAGAAGCCCTGGAAGGAGAGCCCGTCGAAAAAGCCGAGCCGGCCGGCCGAGGCATTGAAGGTGGTCCTGCCCGGCTGCTCCAGGCTGGCGGCAACGCCCTCGATCGGCAGGCTGGGCAGGTAGACGCGGCCGACGCCGCGCGCCAGCGGCGTCGCCGCCATGTTGATGTTGCCGACGCTGTTGTTGCCGAACCAGCCGCCGTCGAAAGGCATGCGGCGCTGGTCGATGCGCCAGGTGCTGCCGGTGCGGTAGCTGTAGGGCACCACGCTATACGGCGTGCCGGTGGTGCCCACCAGGCCGAGGCCGTTCACCGGCGCGGCGTCGCGGTTGAGGTTCGCATTGGCCGAAAAGGTGCCGTAGTCGGGCGTGTCGAGGTAGCCGGAGAACAACAGCGACTGGCTGCGCTGGCGCACGATGCCGCTCTGCTGGGTCGACTGGCCTTCGATGCTCCAGCCGCGCGGCCAGCCCGTGTCGCGGACCTGGGGCTCATCGGCCGGCTCGGCTTGCGGGCTGTCGTCCAGCACGCGGTCGGCATAGCCGGCCGCCTCGGGCTGCACCACCGTGGTAGCGGGCGCGGCCTGTGCCCATGCCGGCGCGCCGGCCAGCGCGTGGCCCGCGCCGCACAGTCCGAGGGCGCTGCATCGGAGCCAGCGTCTCATGGGGCGAAGCGTTGATGGATCGGCATCGAGCCGTTCTTGCCCCACTCCAGCTTGCCGGTGATCGTGATCGGGAAGCGCACGGCGACGGCCGTTTCGGTGTCGCCGGGCTTGTTGGCCACGAGCGCGATGTCGCGTGTCTCGCCGGCCATGACGGGGGTGGTGCTGGCCTGCAGCTCCAAGGCCGTGCCGCTTGCATCGGTACCGGAGAGGAAGCCGGCCAGCCGGCCGTGCGCGGTGCCGGTGTTGCGGATCTTGAGCATCGGCGTGGCTTGGCCGTCGACCGTCTGGACCGAGCTGCCTGCGAGCTCCAGCACCGGCGCCACGTCACCCACGGCGACATAGACGATGACGCCGATGCGCGCCCCCAGTGCAACCGGAACGCCCGGTGCCGCCGCGGGCTGCTGGCCTTCGATCATCACCGCGAAGCGGCATTCCGTCGGCGGCGTGCCGGCCGGCGGCGTCACTTCGAAGCGGAAGCGGTAGGGGCGTCCGGGCGTGATGCTGAGTTCGCGGCGCTCGATCGCGACCCAGGGCCGGCAGCTGCCCGACAGCAGCTCGTCGCTGAAGTCGACCGAGGCGTCGGGCCTGAAGGTCCAGTCGGTGGTCTTGAGCTTGTAGGCGCCGGCGCGCGTGTCGCGGTGCGTGAGTTCGATCACCTCGCGCACCCGTTCGCCGGGCTTCGCCGACAGTTCGAAACGCGGCGGCGATACGGCGAGCGAAAACTGTGCCTGCACCGGCGCGCCGGTCGTCAGGGCGGCAATGCCGGTCGCAAGCAGAAAGGCCGCGCAGTGCACGCGGCGGAAAAGTGCGGCACGGCGCGTCACGGCGATACCTCGATCTCAAAGAAGAATTGCAGGGATTGCGCGCGCTCCACCCTCCGGCCATCGGCGGTGAGATCGAGCACGATGCTTTCCTGCAGAAAAGCGTCGCGTACCACGCCTTCGAACACCAGCGTGCGGTTGCCGCCGCGGACCGTGCCCGGAAGCAGCCGGCCCTGCGTGCGCCACGTGGCGATCAGCTGCTCGCCCTCGGTCGGTGCCAGCGACATGTAGATGCGCGCCGGCCGGTTGAGCCAGGGCGACAGGTTGAGCCGCAGCGCCACGGCCACGCGGCCTTCGATCGTGTGGTCGCCCGCGCGGCCGGGTGCCAGCTGGCGCCAGCGCATCGGTGTGACCGGCTGGCTCACGTAGGTGCCCGTGTCGTCGACCCGAAAGGTCGCGGCGCCGGCCGTCGGCGGCGTGGCCAGGGCCAGCAGGCCGGCCAGCATGGCAAGCGAAGCGCGGGCCTTCATGGCGCGGTGAGCGTGTAGGTCGCTCTGCCGGTGAAGGTGCCGGCGGGGACCAGCTGGGTGTTGAGGTAGCGGAAGGCCAGGCAGCTTTCGAACCAGGTGTTGCGGGTGACCGACAGCAAGGTCTGGGCGCCGCCTGCGAAGGTGGCGCTGGGGATCGTTGTTCCCGTGTCGCCGTTGCCCGAAGAGGTCCACGCGATGCTATTGAAGGGGATCGTGTTGCCGCCATCGGTCAGGCTCGCCGGCGTGGTGACGGACAGGGTCGCCGCGCCGGCGTTGCTCGAACCCGGCATGCGATAGAAGCCGCCCACGTACACCTGCCCCGTGGTGGCCGGTGAATTGCAGAACGCGAAGCCGTCCCATGGACTGATCGTGACGGTGCTGTCGGTCGTCATGGCCTGGGCCGTGCCCGAGCCCAGTTGGCCCGCCGGAACGGTGACCGACACGGAGTTGACGGTCGTGTTGTTGCCGGGCGTGCCGCCGGTTCTGAAATTGCCGCCCGACATGGTGCCGGCGCCCACCTGAAGAAAAAGCGCGCGGGTGCCGGGTGTGATGCCGATCGTGAAGCCGTGTGCCGCAGGCAGCCAGACGCCGCCCAGCACGGCAAGCGCCAGCGCGGCGCGCCGGGCGCGGGAAGGTGGTGACAACCAAGGTTCCATGCGGCTTTTTCCTAGACGGCGAAGGCAGGACGGGCCTGCCTTCGTTCATCGCGTCTCGAAAGCCGCGCGTCCCGGACAGTCGTGCTGGCGATCAGGGCGCGGTCGCGGTGTAGGTCACGCGGCCGTTGTTGCCCACGGTGTCGCCGTAGGTGCCGGCCGGCAGCGTGGCCGTGTTGGCATAGGCGAAGGTCCAGCTGCCTTCGCGGCGCACGAGGCCGGCCGAGGCGGCCAGCGTGGTGGCCGTCGCCGACGCGCCGCCGCCGGCTGCGTCGTTGAACGGCGGGTGGGCGATGGCCGCGTTGGTGTAGCCGGTGGTGGTCGTTGCCAGTGCACCTGCGGTCACGACGATGTCGGCCCACGGCACGGTCGGGTTGCCGGCGACGCCGCTGCTCAGTTGGCCCGTGGTCGCGTTGGTCAGGCTGACGGTGCCGCTGTTGCCGAGCACACGCACCGTGACGCCGCCGCCGGCCAGGTCGCCGCCGGTGCCGGCCACGGCAGTGCCGTTGCCGATGGCGCCCGCCGGCACGTCGAAGGTGACGTTGTCCACGGTCGCGTTGTTGGCGAGATTGGTGCCGGTACCGACTTGCAGGAAGAGCACCTTCGGAACGACGACCTTGAAGTCGAGCTTCGCGGCGGCGCTCTGGGCGCCCGAGCCGGTGACGAAGTTCGATTCGGCTTGCGCGGCCAGGGGAGCGATGGCGGCAAGCGCGGTGACCAGAATAAGTTTTTTCATGAGCGGTGGAGTAAGTGGTTGGTTTCGGTGCCGGGTGAAATGTAGGCGATGGCCTACAAGTTCGGGCGCTATTTAGTTCTCATGAATAACGAGAAGAGAACTTTCGTTAAATAGTTACGATGTAGTACTTTGGGATCTGTCGTGCCTTTGCCACGCACCGTGCAGCATTCCATCTGCGGAGCCGGGCATTTCTTTCGGATGGCTCGCCGCGGCGGGGTCTTGTAAAGTTGTCGATTCGCCTGAGGCGACGTCTTTTTTCTTCGTTCTTCTCGTGCCATGACCCTTTCCAAGACCAAACTCCCGTTCCAGGCCGAAGTCGCGCAACTGCTGCACCTGGTCACGCATTCGCTCTACTCCAACAAGGAAATCTTCCTGAGGGAGCTGATCTCGAACGCGTCGGATGCCTGCGACAAGCTGCGTTTCGAAGCCATCGACCAGTCGGCCCTGTATGAAGACCAGCCCACGCTGGAGGTGCGCGTTTCCTTCGACAAGGAAGCCAAGACGATCACGATCGCCGACAACGGCATCGGCCTCTCGCAGCAGGAGGCCATCGACCACCTGGGCACCATCGCCAAGAGCGGCACCCGGGAGTTCATGAGCAAGCTCTCGGGCGACCAGAAGGCCGATGCCCAGCTCATCGGGCAGTTCGGCGTGGGCTTCTACTCGGGCTTCATCGTGGCCGACAAGATCACGGTCGAGTCGCGCCGCGCGGGCCTGCCCGCCGAGGAAGGCGTGCGCTGGGTCAGCGCAGGCGCTGGCGATTTCGAAGTCGACACCATCGCGCGAGCGCAGCGCGGCACCAGCGTGACGCTGCATCTGCGCGAGGATGCCGAGGAATACCTGAACCTGTGGAAGCTCAAGTCCATCATCTCCAAGTACTCCGATCACATCTCGCTGCCCATCCTGATGGAGAAGGAGGAGTGGAAAGAGGGTGAGGAGAACAAGGGCGGCCAGATGGTCAAGACCGGCGAATGGGAGCCGGTCAACCAGGCCAATGCGCTGTGGAGCCGGCCGAAGAAGGACATCAGCGAAGAGCAGTACGTCGAGTTCTACAAGAACATCAGCCACGACTTCGAGCCGCCGCTCGCCTGGAGCCACAGCCGCGTCGAGGGCACGACCGAGTACACGCAGCTGCTCTACATCCCGTCCAAGGCGCCGATGGACCTGTGGAACCGCGAGAAGAGCGCGGGCGTCAAGCTCTACGTCAAGCGCGTCTTCATCATGGACGACGCCGAGGCGCTGCTGCCGAGCTACCTGCGCTTCGTCAAGGGCGTGATCGATTCGGCCGACTTGCCGCTCAACGTGAGCCGCGAACTGCTGCAGGAAAGCCGCGATGTGAAGGCGATCCGCGAAGGCAGCACCAAGCGCGTGCTCGGCATGCTGGAAGACCTGGCGAAAAAGCAGAAGGCGGCCGGCCAGAGCCACGAGGGCAAGCTCGATGTCGGCTCCGGCGAGAGCGTGCCGGCGCCCGAGCCGGGCGAGGGTGTGACCGATGCGGTCGACAAGAAGGACGCGGACACCACGCTGGCCGCCGAAGCCGCGGCCGAGTACAGCGACGAATCGGGCAAGTACGCCAAGTTCTACGCCGAGTTCGGCGCCGTGCTCAAGGAAGGCCTGGGCGAAGACTTCGGCAACCGCGAGCGCATCGCCAAGCTGCTGCGCTTCGCATCGAGCACCAGCGACACCGTGAGCGTCAGCTTCGCGGACTACAAGTCGCGCATGAAGGAAGGCCAGGAAGCGATCTACTACATCACGGCCGACACCCCGGCCGCGGCCAAGAACAGCCCGCAGCTCGAGATCTTCAAGAAGAAGGGCATCGAGGTGCTGTTGATGACCGACCGCGTCGACGAGTGGGCGCTCAACTACCTCACCGAGTTCGATGGCACACCGCTGCAGAGCGTGGCCAAGGGCGCGGTCGACCTCGGCAAGCTGCAGGACGAGGCCGAGAAGAAGGCTGCAGAAGAGGCGGCCGAATCCTTCAAGCCGATGCTGGAGCGGCTCAAGCTGACCCTCAAGGACAAGGCCGAAGACGTGCGCGTGACCACGCGCCTGGTCGATTCGCCGGCCTGCCTGGTGGTGCAGGACGGCGGCATGAGCACCCAGCTCGCGCGCATGCTCAAGCAGGCCGGCCAGCCGGCGCCGGAACTCAAGCCGGTGCTGGAAGTGAATGCCGAGCACCCGCTGGTCAAGAAGCTCGATGGCTCCGAGCACTTCGAGGACCTGGCCAACATCCTGTTCGACCAGGCGCTCCTGGCCGAGGGCGGCTTGCCGGCCGACCCGGCCGCGTACGTGCGGCGCGTCAACGCTTTGCTGGTGTGACATGAGCCCGCCCGGCCGCCCGAAGGGGCTCGCACCGCAGTGCGGAGCACGGAGGTGATCCAATGACTTTGGCCGAGTCCTCGCAAACGCCCGACCTGTCGGGCTTCGACTTGCGCAGCCTCGGCCCGGCCTTCTACGAGAACCCCTATCCCTGGTACGCCGCGCTGCGCGAATCGACGCCGGTGCGGCGCATGCCCGACGGTTCGCTGCTGCTGACGCGGCATGCCGACTGCGTGGCGGTCTACAAGGACACGCACACCTTCAGCTCCGACAAGCGCGCCGAGTACGCGCCCAAGTACGGCGCCGGCAGTCCGCTCTACGCGCATCACACGACCAGCCTGGTGTTCAACGACCCGCCGCTGCACACGCGCGTGCGCCGGCTGATCGCCGGTGCGTTGACGCCCAAGGCCATCGAGTCGCTGGAGGATGGGCTCGTGCACCTGGTGAACGGCCTGCTCGACCGCATGGAAGAGCGGCAGCGCGCCGGCGGCGAGGTCGACCTGATCGAGGACTTCGCGGCCGCGATTCCGGTGGAGATCATCGGCAACCTGCTGGGCGTGCCGCGCGACGAGCGCGAGCCGCTGCGCAACTGGTCGCTCGCGATCCTCGGCGCGCTGGAGCCGCGGCTGACCGAGGCGCAGATGGAAGCCGGCAACCGTGCCGTGACCGAGATGGTGGCCTATCTGCGCGCGCTGGTGGCCGAGCGGCGGCGCCATCCCGGCGATCCGGCGCACGACGTGCTCACGCGGTTGATCCAGGGCGAGGAGGCTCCTTCGACCGGCTCAGGACAGGACAGGTTGAGCGAGAACGAGCTCTACCAGAACTGCATCTTCATCCTCAACGCCGGCCACGAGACCACGACCAACCTGATCGGCAACGGCCTGGTCGCGCTGCTCGAATGGCCCGAGGAGAAGCATCGTCTGCTGGATGACCCCTCGCTCATCCGAAGCGCGATCGAAGAATTCCTGCGCTTCGAGAGCTCCAACCAGCTGGGCAATCGCATCACGACCGTCGCCGCCAAGGTCGGCGACATCGAGGTGCCGGCCGGCACGCAGATCACGCTCGCCATCGGCGCGGCGAACCGCGATCCGGCGGTGTTCGATGCGCCCGATCGGCTCGACATCACGCGCTCGCCGAACCGGCATCTGGCCTTCGGCTCGGGCACGCACCAGTGCGTGGGCATGAACCTCGCGCGGCTCGAGGGCCGGGTCGCGATTGCGGCCTTCCTGGCGCGCTTTCCCGACTACGGGCTCTGCGGGCCGGTGGTGCGTGGCGGCCGTGCGCGCTTTCGCGGCTACCTGCATGTGCCGCTGAGCCTGGGGCTGCCGATCGAGTCATGAAGCTCACCCCCAGGCTTGCCCACTTCGTGTGGCCGCCAACCCCTCACCGGGGGCAACACCAACGGCCCGGCAAAGCCGGTTCCGTGGTGTTCCTGGAATGGGATTCGTGCGGCCGCGCTGAAGGTGAGGCCTCGGCCCAGGGCTACGTCCGAATGCTCACGCGTAGAGCGGTTCTTCCGCCATCGCCTCGCACTGGTCGTGCAACATGTTGATCTGCTCCTTCCAGTAATCGCTCGAGCCGAACCAGGGGAAGTTGATCGGGAAGATCGGGTCGCGCCAGCGCCGTGCGAGCCAGGCGCTGTAGTGGATCTGGCGCAGCGTGCGCAGCGGCTCGATCAGCGCGAGCTCGCGGCGGTCGAATTCGCGGAACTGCTCGTAGCCCTCGAGCAGGCCGCTCAGCTGCGCGGTGCGCTGCGGGCGCTCGCCCGACAGCAGCATCCACAGGTCCTGCACCGCGAAGCCGGTGCGCGCGTCGTCGAGGTCGACGAAGTGCGGGCCGCCGTCGGGACGGTCGGTCGGAGTCCAGAGGATGTTGCCGGGGTGCACGTCGCCATGCAGGCGGAGCTTCTTCAGGTCGGTATCGGCGGCCGTTCCCAGCGCGGTGCCCTCGATCATCTCGAAGGCGGTGTTGCAGGCCTTCTCCCAGTCGCGCTGCACGTCGAGCGGGATCATCTCGTGGCCCAGCAGCCAGTCGCGCGAGGCGATGCCGAAGCTCTGCAGGTCCAGCGCCGGCCGCACTTCGAAGGGCCGCGCGGCGCCGACCGTGTGGATGCGCGCCAGGAAGCGGCCCACCCATTCGAGCACCTCGAAGTCGTCGAGCTCGGGCCCGCGCCCGCCGCGGTAGGGGCTGACGCTGAAGGCGAAGCCGCCGTGGTGGTGCAGCGTGGCGCCCTGCAACTCGAGCGGCGCGACGGCCGGCACCTCGGCGGCCGTGAGCTCGATGGAGAAGGCGTGCTCCTCGGCGATCTGTTCATCGCTCCAGCGGCCGGGCCGGTAGAACTTGACCACCACCGCGCTGCGGTCCTCCAAGTACACCTGGTAGACGCGGTTCTCGTAGGAGTTCAGCGCCATGAGCCGCCCATCGCCGTGCAGGCCGAGCCCGGCGAGCGCGTCCAGTACCACGTCGGGCGTGAGGCTTTGGTAGGGATGGGCGCTGGCTTTCTCGGCGGATGAGGTCATCCGCCCATTGTCGCTAGCTCAAAGCCCTGGAAAGCGACAAGATGTGCCCGGTGCGCGGATCGCCGCGGCCCGACAGCACCTGCGCGTAAGCGGCCTGCACCGCTTCGGGCCCCTCGTGGTGCTGGGCGACGAGCCACGGCGTGGCGGGCCGGGTCACCTGCGCGATGAAATCGCGCCAGGCCTCGACCATCCGCCGTCCGAATTCGTCGCCGCCCCATTCCCCGGTGCGCTTCTTGATCTGGGCCGGCGCGAAGAACAGCGTCGCGCGCACGCCGGGCAGGTCCTTGCCGCTGCCGCTCGCGGCCAGCTGCTCGACGTGCGTGCCGCCGATCGAGCAGCTGTACTTCAACTGGGTAAAGCGCGTGTGGATGGCGCGCCGCAGTTCGCCGTTGCCCGCGAAATCCACGTAGACGCAGGGTGCATCGGCCGCCACCTGGTCGAGCTCCTCGTAGGCCAGCACGCGGTGGTAGCAGCCGAGGCTTTCGCAAAAGGCCTTGTTGGCAGAGGAGGTGAGGCCGATCACCTCGATGCCGGGGCGCTGATGCATCTGGAAGGCGGTGCCGTAGGCCGTCTTGCTCGACGCGCTCGAAAGCAGGGCGACGCCCGGCCTGGCGCCGAAGAAATCGTTGTCCTCGAAGAAGTCGTCGATCAGCCAGGAGGTGATGAACAGCGGCCGCAGCAGGGCCTGCAGGTCTTCCGTGTCGGCGCCGTAGAGCGGATCGCTCGCGGAGCGGAAGTACTGGTTGTAGACGGCCGGCAGCGCCGCGCGGTGCGGCGCGCTGTCGGTGAAGCGGGCGGCAGACAGTCGCTCGGGGGTCAGCACCACGCTCGATGCCATCGGCACATAGCCGTAGAGCCGCTCGCCCACCGCGACACCCGGGTGCAGCGACTGCACCACCGAGCCGAAACCCCAGACCGGGATCGAGCCCCAGCCCTCTTCACCGGTCGGGAAGAACTGCCAGTAGTTCATCGACTCGCCGAAGGCGGCGTAGGTGATGTTGTTGGAGGTGAGGGCGAAGCTGTCGATGCGCACCCGGACCTGGCCGTCGGCCAGGGGCGCGTCGTCGTCGGCGCGCACGCGAGTGGCAGAGAGATCGTCCTTGCGGATCAGGAGGGTGGTGGTGTTCATGGAAACCACCTTAGCGCAGGCGCATGACGCCTGTCATGTCCAAAGCTGCGGCCGGCGTCACCTGCGTGACGCCGGCCGCAGTTCCGACGGGAGCGATCAGGCGATCGAGAGTTCGACGTCGATGTTGCCGCGCGTGGCGTTCGAGTACGGGCACACCTGGTGGGCGGTGTCGACCAGGAGCTTCTTCTGCGCGTCGTCGAGGCCCGGCAGCGTGATCGCCAACTTGACCGCGATGCCGTAGGCCTTGCCCTCGTTGATCGGGCCGAGCGAAACGCTGGCATCCACCGCCACGTCTTCGGGCACCTTGACGTTGATCTTGGGCGCCACGGCCTTCATCGCGCCGATGAAGCAGGCCGAGTAGCCGACCGCGAACAACTGCTCGGGGTTGGTGCCGGGCTTGCCGGAGCCGGGCGGATTCAGTTTGACGTCGAGCGCGTCATCGCTGGACTTGCCGGCGCCGCCGTCGCGGCCGCCGGTGGTGTGGGACTGGGCGGTGTACAGGACTTTGTCGAGCTTCGTGGCCATGGTGATTCCTTCAGGTTGGTTGGGGGGAGAAAAAATGCTTCGGTGGGCCGAAGCGGGGGAAAACCTATGCGGCGGCCTTGACGCGATCCCTCAGTTGCTGGATCTGCTGCGTGAGCGCCACCAGCTCCTCGACCGAGCACTGGGAGGCGGCCATCAGGCAGGCGGGAACGCTCGCCGCACGCGCCTTGAGCTTGCGGCCGGCGGCCGTGAGACTGACGTGCACGCGCCGCTCGTCGGCCACGTCGCGGATGCGCGCCACCAGGCCGTTGGCTTCGAGGCGCTTCAGGAGCGGCGTCAGCGTGCCCGAATCGAGCGAGAGCCGCTCGCCCAGCTCCGACACCATGAGACCGTCACGCTCCCACAACACCAGCATCACAAGATACTGGGGATAGGTGAGCTTGAGCTTGTCGAGCAGCGGCTTGTACAGCTTGGTCATCGCCAGCGAGGCGGAATAGACCGCAAAGCAGAGCTGGTTGTCGAGCCGCAGCATGTCGTCGGCGGAGGGCGTGGAAGGCATGGGCCGAATTGTAGCTGTCAATTGAATTGTGCGCAATTCAAATGGTAAGCGCATGTTGCCGGAAAAGGCGGCGTCCTGCGCCGCCGTGCTCACCGCCCGCTGAAACGCGCCGGCCGCCGCTCGACGAAGGAGCGCACGCCTTCGGCCGCGTCCTCGCTGTTGGCGAGCCGTTGCTGGACCGGAATGAAATCCGCCACCGCCGCGAGCGGCCCCTGTTCGATCGCCTTCATCACGTTGAGCCGGGTCGCGACCACCGCGAGCGGTGCCTGGGCCGCAATGCGTTGGGCGATGCGCAGCGCCTCGTCCAGCTCCTGCCCGGCCGGTACCACCTTCTGCACGAAATGCAGGCGATAAGCCTCGGCGCTGTCGAACTCGTCGGCCGTGAGCAGATGCAGCATCGCATTGCCCAGGCCGGCGCGCTCGGCCATGCGCAGCGTGGCGCCGCCGGTGGCCATGATGCCGCGCTGCACCTCCATCTGCGAGAAGCGGCAATTGTCGGCCGCCACCACGATGTCGGCACCCAGCATCAGCTCGATGCCGACGGTGAAGCAGATGCCCTTGACCGCGACCACCATCGGCTTCTCGCGGCGCCGGTAGCCGGGCAGGCCGAAGTCGTGCGGCTCCACCAGCCCTTCAGGAATCGCCTTCTCGCCACGCTTCATGTACTCGGCCACGGCCGGCAGGTCGAGCCCGGCCGTGAAGTGATCGCCGAAGGCATGCAGCACGCCCACGCGCAGGCCCGGGTCGTCGTCGAGCCGCGTGTAGGCCTCGGCCAGCTCGCGGAACATGCGCGGCGTCCAGCCGTTGCGCTTGGCGGGGCGGTTGATGCCGATCAGCAGCACGTGATCGAGCACCTGGGTGTCGATGCAGCCTTCGGGCGGGGGCGTGGTGGGGATGGCGGTCATGGCGGCCTCAGTAGGTGTAGACGCCGCGACCCGTCTTGCGGCCGAGCTGGCCTGCCGCGACCATCTCCTTCAAGAGCGGGCAGGGCCGGTACTTCGAATCGCCGAACTGCTCGAGGTAGACCTCCATCACCGCCAGGCAGACGTCGAGCCCGATCATGTCGGCCAGCGCCAGCGGACCGATGGGCTGGTTGCAGCCCAGCTTCATGCCGGCGTCGATGTCTTCCGCGCTCGCAATGCCTTCGGCCAGCACGAAGAAGGCCTCGTTGATCATCGGCACCAGTATGCGGTTGACCACGAAGCCCGGCGCGTTCTTCACGGTGATCGGCGACTTGCCCAGCCGCTCGGCCAGCGCCTTCACCGCATCGTGCGTGGCGTCGCTGGTCAGGTAGCCGCGGATGATCTCCACCAGCGCCATCATCGGCACCGGGTTGAAGAAGTGCATGCCGATGAAGCGGTCGGGCCGCGAGGTCGCCGCCGCCAGCTGGGTGATCGAGATCGACGAGGTGTTGGACGCGATGATGACCTCGGGCGCGAGCATGGCGTCGACCTGCTTCAGGATCTTCAGCTTGAGTTCGTGGTTCTCGGTCGCGGCCTCGATCACGAGCTCTGCGCTCTTCAGGTCCTCGTAGTTCGTCGAGCCCTTGATCAGCGCCAGCGCCGCGTCCTTCTGGGCGGCGGTGAGCTTGTCCTTCTTGATCAGGCGCTCGAGGCTGCCGGCCACGGTGGCCAAGCCCTTGTCGACCGCGGCTTGCGCAATGTCGACCATCACCACCTTCACGCCTGCGACAGCGCAGGCCTGCGCGATCCCGTTGCCCATCGTGCCCGCGCCGATGATGCCGACCGTCTGAATCGTCATTTCGAATGCTCCTTGAAAATCCGCCATTGTGGGTCAGCCCGTGATTTAAAGTGGTCACCATGACGACCCTCGGAACCCCTCTTTCCCCCTCTGCAACCCGCGTGATGCTGCTCGGCTCCGGCGAACTCGGCAAGGAGGTGCTGATCGCGCTCCAGCGCCTGGGCGTGGAGACCATCGCCGTCGACCGCTACGAGAACGCGCCCGGCCAGCAGGTGGCGCACCACGCGCGCACCATCACGATGAGCGACCCCGATCAGCTGAAGGCGCTGATCGAGGCCGAGAAGCCGCAGCTCGTGGTGCCCGAGATCGAGGCCATCGCTACGCCCATGCTGCAGCAGCTGGAAGACGCGGGCACGGTGCGCGTGATCCCGACCGCGCGCGCGGCGCGCCTCACGATGGACCGCGAGGGCATCCGCCGCCTCGCCGCCGAAACGCTGGGTGTGCCGACCAGCCCCTACAAGTTCTGCGATTCGGTGGCCGAGCTGCAGGCGGCGATCGACGCCGGCATCGGTTATCCGTGCATCGTCAAGCCGGTGATGAGCAGCTCGGGCAAGGGCCAGAGCAAGATCGACGGCCCGGCCGACGTGCAGAAGGCCTGGGACTACGCGATGGCCGGCGGCCGCGTGAGCCACGGCCGCGTGATCGTCGAGGGCTTCATCGACTTCGACTACGAGATCACGCTCCTGACCGTGCGCGCGCTCGACGCGGCAGGCCGGGTCCAGACGCAGTTCTGCGAGCCCATCGGCCACGTGCAGGTGAGCGGCGACTACGTCGAGAGCTGGCAACCGCATCCGATGGCGCCGGCCGCGCTGCAAAAAGCGCAGCAGATCGCGCAGGCGGTGACGGCAGATCTCGGCGGGCAGGGGCTCTTCGGCGTCGAGCTTTTCGTGAAAGGCGAGGAGGTCTGGTTCAGCGAAGTCAGCCCGCGGCCGCACGACACCGGCATGGTGACCATGGCGACCCAGTGGCAAAACGAGTTCGAGCTGCATGCGCGCGCCATCCTGGGCCTGCCGGTGGACACCGCGCTCAAGAGCCCGGGCGCCAGCGCGGTGATCTACGGCGGCGTGGACGCGACCGGCATTGCCTTCGAAGGCGTGGCCCACGCGCTGCAGGTGCCGGGCAGCGAGGTGCGCCTGTTCGGCAAGCCCGAAAGTTTCGTCAAGCGGCGCATGGGCGTAGCGCTGGCGCATGCGGCGGATGTGGAGACGGCGCGCCGCAACGCGAAGGAAGCCGCTTCGCGCGTCAAGCCGCGCAAGGCCTGAGTTCCGGCCCTTCCAGGAGTCCGCCATGCTGCATCCCCAAGCCCAAGCCTTCATCGACCTGCTGGTGCAGCGCGGCGTGCCGCCGACCCACACGCTGACGCCGGCCGATGCGCGCAAGTTCTACCGTGAACGGCGCGCGGTCACGCAGCCGGAGCCCGGCGAAGTGGCGGAGGTGCGCGAGCTCAGCGCGCCCGGCCCGCACGGCGCGATCCCATTGCGGCTCTACCGTCCACTGGGCAGCACGGCCGGCGCCTCGGTGCCGGTGCTGGTCTACTACCACGGCGGCGGCTGGACCATCGGCGACCTCGACACCCACGACACGCTGTGCCGCGAGCTTGCCAACCTCTCGGGCTGCGCGGTGATCGCAGTCGACTACCGCATGGGCCCGGAGCATCGCTTCCCGGCCGCGGTGGACGACGTGCTCGCCGCCACCTACTGGGTGCGCAAGGAAGCGGATTCGCTCGGCGTGAACGCGAATCGCCTCGCGGTCGGCGGCGACAGCGCCGGGGGCAACCTCGCGGCGGTGGTGGCGATCGCGGCGCGCGATGCGGGCGATCTGCCCATCGCCTTCCAGTTGCTGATCTACCCGGCAACCGACATGCGCTGCGTGCACCCTTCGCACACCAGCAACGGTCAGGGCTATGTGCTGACCAGCGACACGATCAAGTATTTCCACGACCACTACATCACCGACCCGCAGCACGACCTCGACTGGCGCGCCTCGCCGCTCTTGCACCCCGACCTGTCGCGCCTGCCGCCGGCGCTGGTGCTCACCGCCGGCTACGACCCGCTGCGCGACGAGGGGCTGGACTACGCGCGGGCGCTGACTGCGGCCGGCAACCGCGCGGTCTACGTCTGCTTCGAGCGCCAGATCCATGGCTTCATCACCATGGGCCGGCTGCTCGACGAGGCGAACGCGGCGGTGGCGCTGTGCGCCGGCGAACTGCGGCGGGCGCTGGCAGCATGACCAGGAACCGTTCGGACTGAGCTTGTCGAAGTCAGGGCGCATGTAGGGAAAGTCCCCGCACCTCGACATCGCCGCGCCGCTGCGGCGCCGCTACGATCCTGCGAGCGCGACGCGAGCGCAGGAGACATTCATCTTGGGCACCAGGACGGACACCGACCGCAGCGGCAACGGCACCAGGGGCGAGCGCCTCATGTGGCTGACCCGCGAGCGCGTTTTCTACGCCGGCCTGCTGGGCGCGGCGGCCGAGCGCAGCCTGGGAGGCCATGGCGTCTACGTGTCGCCGACGGGACAGCCGATGCGCATCCGCATCGGCGGCGGCGCCTGGCAAAGCGGCGAGCTGCTGGTGGTGCCGCCGCAGGTGCCGCACCAGGTCGTGAGCGAAGAGCCGCTGATCCTCAACCTGCTGATCGAATCGGAGTCGGTCGATCCAGCGCAGCTGCCAGACTTTCTGCAGCACTGCGGCGCGGTCGAGGCGCCGGACTTCGTCCAGCGCGTTCGCGCGGCCCACGCGCAACTGCTTGCCGCCGCCGGCCGCGACGGCTTCGACGCCCTTGACTTCGACACGCTGTTCTTCGGCCAGCCGCTCGTCGTGCGGCCGATCGACGCGCGCATCCGCCAGGTGGTCGAGCGCATCGTCGCCGACCCGGCGCTGCCGGCCTCGGCCGAGGAATGCGCGGCCTCGGTGCAGCTCTCCTTCTCGCGCTTCCTGCATCTGTTCAAGCAGGAGATCGGCGTGCCTTTCCGTGCCTTCCGCGCCTGGAAGCGGGCCCGCAGCCTGCTGCGCCATGTGCGGGAGTCCGCCACGCTGACCGACATCGCGCTCGACACCGGCTATCCCGATTCGACCCATTTCAGCCACTCGATCCGCCAAGTCTACGGCCTGCGTCCCAGCGACATCCTCGCCGGCTCGCGACGACTCGCGGTGTATCAATGAAAGAGGCCTGATTGCAAGTCCTCCAGCTCCTGCTCTCAGGCATTGCGCAAGGCTGCATCTACGGCCTGATCGCGCTGGGGTTCGTGCTGATCTACAAGGCCACCGAAACCGTGAGCTTCGCCCAGGGCGAGCTCATGATGCTGGGCGCCTTCTGTGCCTTCGCCGGCATGTCCTTGTTCGGCCTTCCCTTCTGGTTGGCGGCGCTGCTGGCCGTGGCGGCGATGGCCGCCTTCGGCGTGCTGCTCGAACTGGTCGTGATCCGGCCAATCCTCGGGCAGCCGCAGTTCTCGATCGTGATGCTGACCATCGGCATCGGCTACGTGGCGCGCGGGCTGATCACCATGATTCCCGCCATCGGCACCGAGACGCACACGCTGCCTGTGCCCTACAAGGACCAGATCTGGAAGCTGGGCGAGTTGGTGGTCAACGTGGAGCAGATGGCCATCATCCTTTCCACCGCGCTGCTGTGCGGCCTGTTGTTCGCGATGTTCCGCTACAGCAAGCTCGGCATCGCGATGCAGGCCTCGTCGCAGAACCAGCTGGCGGCCTACTACATGGGCATTCCGGTCAAGCGGCTCAACGGGCTGGTGTGGGGGCTCGCGGCCGCGGTGGCCGCCATCGCCGGCATGCTGCTCGCGCCGATCACCTTCGTGCACGCCAACATGGGCTTCATCGGCCTCAAGGCTTTTCCGGCCGCGGTGGTGGGCGGCTTCGGCAGCCTGCCGGGCGCGATCGTCGGCGGGCTGGTGATCGGCATCGTCGAATCCTTCGCCGGCTTCTATTTGCCCGACGGGTTCAAGGACACGGCGCCCTACATCGTGGTGCTGATCATGCTGATGGTGAAGCCCAACGGCCTGTTCGGCGAGAAGCTGCGCAAGAAAGTCTGAATGCGCTTCATCTTCAAGACCTCCTACGCGCAGGACATCGGCCTGGCCAAGCACGGCGGCCACGTGTTCTGGTACAGCCTGCTCGGCGCGGCGCTGATCGCGGCGCCATGGCTGCTGCCCGAGTACTGGCTCGCGCAGCTGACCTTCGTGCTGATCTACGGCATCGTGGGCCTCGGCCTGATGCTCCTGGCCGGCTTCACCGGGCAGTTCTCGATCGGGCATGCGGCCTTTCTCGGCACCGGCGCCTACACGCAGGCCGTGCTCGCGAACATGGGGGTGCCCTTTCCGATCGCGATGGTGGCGGCCGCCGCGCTCTCGGCCACGGTCGGCGTGGTGGTCGCGCTGCCTGCCTTGCGCGTCAAGGGCATCTATCTCGGCATCGCGACCCTGGCCTTCGGCTTCATCGTCGAGGAGGTGTTCGCGCGCTGGGAGAGCGTCACCGGCGGCAACTCGGGACTGCACGTGAAGTCGCCCAAGCTCTTCGGGCTGGACATCAGTTCGAGCGAAGGCTTCTACATCGTGTGCCTGGTGATCGCGGTGGTCTGCACGCTGGCCATCCTGAACCTGCTGCGCTCGCCGACCGGCCGCGCCTTCGTCGCGATCCGGGATTCGGAGATCTCGGCGCAGAGCATGGGCATCCATCTGGCGCGCTACAAGACCATGTCCTTCGCGATCTCGGCCGCATTGGCAGGGCTCGGCGGGGCGCTCTATGCACACAAGCTCAGCTTCATCTCGCCGGACCAGTTCAACATCTTGCAATCGATCGACCTGCTGCTGATGGTGGTGATCGGCGGGCTGGGCTCGGTGCACGGCGCCTTCCTCGGCGCGATCTTCCTGATCGCGATGCCGCAGCTGATCGCGCTCGGCAAGGACTGGCTGCCGCCGGTGATCGGCCAGGCGCCCGGATTGCAGGGGCTGGTCTACGGGCTGGTGCTGATCGGCTTCGTGCTGTTCGAGCCGCTGGGCCTGTACGGGCGTTGGCTCAAGATCCGCACCTACCTCCAGCTCTTTCCGTTCTACCGCCGCGGACTGTTCAGGCGGCAGAAGTCCTTCACCAAGTCGGACAGATTGAGATGAAGCTCTCCCCCAGGATTCGCGCACTTCGTGTCGCTTCGCCAACCACCTCACCGGGGGCAACACCAGCGGCCCGGCAAAGCCGGTTCCGCGGTGTTCCTGGAATGGACAGCCAATGAGCGCGGACGTTTTGCTTGCAGCCCGAGACCTGAGCGTGCGCTTCGGCGGGGTGCTGGCCGTGAACAAGGTGAGCTTCGACGTGCGGCGCGGCGAGGTGTTCACGCTGATCGGGCCCAACGGCGCCGGCAAGACCACGGTCTTCAACCTGATCAGCCGCATCTACACGCCGACCACGGGCGAGATCGTCTGGCACGGCGAGGGCGCAGCGCTCTCGCTCACGCAGCAGGCGCCGCATGCCATTGCCGCGCTCGGCATCGCGCGCACCTTCCAGAACATCGAGCTGTTCGAGCATGCGACCGTGCTGCACAACCTCCTGATCGGCCGCCACACGCATCGCCAGACCGGCTTCTGGAGCGAGGTCTTCTTCACGCCCGCCACGCGCCGCGCCGAGATCGAGGCGCGCGAAAAAGCGGAGCGGGTGATCGACCTGCTGGACCTGCAGCATCACCGCGATTCGATGGTGGCGGGGCTACCCTACGGCGTGCGCAAGGTGGTGGAACTCGCGCGCGCGCTATGCACCGAGCCCAAGCTGCTGCTGCTCGACGAACCGTCTTCCGGGCTCAATGTCGAGGAGACGGCGGACATGGCCTTCTGGATCCAGGACATCCAGCAGGAGCTCGGCATCTCGGTGCTGATGGTGGAGCACGACATGTCGCTGGTGTCGAAGGTGTCGGACCGCGTGCTCGCGATGAACATGGGCGAGGCGCTGGCCTCGGGGACGCCGCGCGAGGTGCAGTCGGATGTGAAGGTTATCGAGGCTTATCTGGGGACTGTGGGGGATGTGAGCGGATTGAGGAGGACGGCATGAGCGACGTCGTCCTTGCGCTCCTCAACGTCGAAAGCGCCTACGGCCCCATCAAGGCCATCCGCGGCGTCAGCCTCAAGGTGCGCCAGGGCGAGATCGCCACCGTGCTGGGCTCCAACGGCGCCGGCAAGACCACCATCCTCAAGACGATCTCCGGAATCATCGATCCGAGAAAAGGCAGCATCGAATTCCAAGGTCAGAACATCACCGCCAAGGATCCTGCCCATATCGTCCAGCAAGGCCTCTCGCACGTCCCCGAAGGCCGCGAAGTGTTCCCGCTGCTGTCGGTGAAAGACAACCTGCTGATGGGCGCCTACACTCGCACCGACCGCGACGGCGTCGCGCGCGACATCGAAACCGTCTATGGCTATTTCCCGATCCTGCGCGAGCGCGCCACGCAGGACGCCGGCCTGCTCTCCGGCGGCCAGCAGCAGATGCTCGCGATCTCGCGCGCCATCATGGCGGCGCCCAAGCTCATCCTGCTCGACGAGCCCAGCCTCGGCCTTTCGCCCAAGCTCACGCGCGAGATCTTCGAGATCGTGGTGCGCATCAACCGCGAGCGCGGCACCACCATCCTGCTGGTGGAGCAGAACGCCAACATGGCGCTCAACGCTTCCGACTACGGCTACGTGCTAGAGAACGGCCGCATCGTGATGGAAGACACCTGCGAGCGCCTGCGCGAAAAGGAGGACATCAAGGAGTTCTACCTCGGCCTCAAGGACGAGGGCGTGCGCGGCGAGCGGCGCTGGAAAAAGAAGAAGACCTGGAGGTAAGACCATGGCCAAGCAGCATCAGCAGCAGCAAGGACTCTGGGACCTCTCTCACATCCAGCCGCGGCAGGAGATCGTGGTGCAGGGCGACACCGTTCCCGCGGTCTTCTGGAACGCCGAGCGCGCGCGTGGCGACCAGGTCTGGATGCGGCAGAAGGAGTTCGGCATCTGGCACAGCTGGAGCTGGCGGCAGACCGCCGAGGCGGTGCGCGAGATCGCCGGCGGGCTGATGGCGATCGGCTTCGCGCCCGGCGAGTGCGCATCGATCCTGGCCAACACCGTCGTCGAATGGGTGCTGTGCGACCTGGCGGTGCTCAGCTGCGCCGGCGTGGCCAACGGCATCTATCCGACCGACGCGGCCTCGCAGGTGAAGTACCTGTGCGAGGACTCGCGCACCACCGTGCTCTTCGTCGAGGACGACGAGCAGCTCGACAAGGCGCTCGAAGTGCGCGCCGGGCTGCCGCTTCTGCGCCGCGTGATCGTGTTCGACATGGAAGGCCTGCGCGAGCTTCATGATCCGGGCGTCATGAGCCTCGATGCGTTGCGCGCCCTGGGCCGCGACTACCTCCAGAGCCACCCGCAGGAACTCGAACGGCGCATCGCCGCCTGCCGCCCCGAAGACCTGGCGATCCTGGTCTACACCTCGGGCACCACCGGCAAGCCCAAGGGCGCGATGCACAGCCATCGCGGGCTGGTCCACACCATGCGCGGCTACAACATGCTGGTCGCGCAGGACGAGCACGACGAGCGCATGTGCTTCCTGCCGCTGTGCCACATCGCCGAGCGCATGGGTGGCGAGTACTTCGCGATGTACACCGGCGCCATCCTCAACTTCGTCGAGAACCCGGAGACCGTGCCCGAGAACGTGCGCGAGATCGCGCCCACCGTGTTCACCGCCGTGCCGCGCGTGTGGGAGAAGTTCTACTCGGGCGTGATGATCGCATTGAAGGAAGCGAGCAGCGTGCAGCAGGCGGCCTACCGCTGGAGCATCGGCGTGGGCAGCGCCATCGCCGAGCGCGTGCTCGCGGGGCAGCCGGTGGGCGGCCTGCTGCGCTTCAAGTTCCGCCTCGCGCGCTGGCTCGCGCTCGACAACGCGCGCAAGCTGATCGGCATCCACCGCGCGCGCTTCCTGGTCACCGGCGCGGCGCCGATCTCGCCCGAGCTGGTCAAGTGGTACCTGGCGCTCGGTGTGCCGATGCTCGAGGTCTGGGGCATGACCGAGTCCTGTGGCGCTTCCACCGGCGTGCCGGCCGCGCGCATCAAGCCGGGTTCCATCGGCCCGGCCGCCGGCTACAACGAGGTACGGCTCGATCCGGCCACCGGCGAGATCCTGGTGCGCGGCACCAACGTCTTCATGGGCTACCTCAACCTGCCCGAGAAGACGGCGGAGACCATCGACGCCGACGGCTGGCTGCACACCGGCGACGTCGGCACCGTCGACGAGGACGGGTATTTCCGCATTACCGACCGCATGAAGGACATCATCATCACGGCAGGCGGCAAGAACATCACGCCGAGCGAGCTGGAGAACGAGCTCAAGTTCAGCCCCTACATCACCGATGCCGTGGTGATCGGCGATGCCAGGCCCTACCTGACGGTGATCGTCATGATCGACCAGGAGAACGTCGAGAAATTCGCGCAGGACCACGACGTGCCTTTCAGCAACTACGAGAGCCTCACGCGCGCACAGGAAGTACAGGACCTGATCCAGGGCGAGATCGACCGCGTCAACGCCAAGTTCGCGCGGGTGGAGCAGATCAAGAAGTTCTTTTTGCTCGAAACGCAGCTCAGCGCCGAGGACGAAGAGCTCACGCCGACGATGAAGCTCAAGCGGAAGCTGGTGCAGACCAAATACTCCCCCCGCATCGAGGCCATGTACCGATAGCCGACTCGTTCAGTTCGTCAACCAAGGAGATTCCTGTATGAAGATCAAGACACTGTTTCCCCTGGCCGCAGTCGCCGGTCTCGCGCTGGGCTGCGGCCTGGCCGGCGCGCAATCGCAGGGCGTCACCAAGGACGAGATCCGCATCGGCACCATCCAGGATCTCTCGGGCCCGATCGCGGGCTTCGGCAAACAGTCGCGCAACGGCATGCAGTTGCGCGTGGACGAGCTCAACGAGCAGGGCAACGTGCATGGCCGCAAGCTCAAGCTCTTCGTCGAGGACTCGGGCTACGACCCCAAGAAGGCGGTGCTGGCGGCGCAGAAGCTGGTCAACCAGGACAAGATCTTCATCATGGCCGGCCACATCGGCACCGCGCAGAACATGGCGGCGATGCCGGTGCAGTTCGACAAGAACGTGATCAACTTCATGCCGATCACGGCGGCGCGCGAAATGTACGAGCCCTTCCACCGGCTCAAGTACTCCTTCGCCGCCACCTACTACGACCAGATCCGCAACGCGCTGCCCAAGATGATCAAGGAGAAGGGCGCCAAGAAGGTCTGCACCATCTACCAGGACGACGAGTTCGGGCTCGAAGTGCAGCGCGGCGCCGAAGCCGGCCTCAAGACCGCCGGCATGGAGCTGACCGAGAAGACTTCGTTCAAGCGCGGCGCGACCGACTTCTCCTCGCAGGTCGCGAAGATGAAGGCGGCCAACTGCGATCTCGTGGTGATGGGCACCATCATCCGCGAAACCATCGGCACCATCGGCGAGGCGCGCAAGACCGGCTTCAACCCGACCTTCCTGGGCTCCAGCGCGGCCTACACCGACCTGATCCACAAGCTCGGCGGCAAGGCGATGGACGGCCTCTACGCGACCATGACCGCGCAAAATCCCTACACCGACGAGCAGTCGCAACCGATCCGCTTCTGGGCCAACAAGTACAAGACCAAGTTCAACGAGGACCCGACCGTGTTCTCGGTCTACGGCTACACCATCATCGACCAGTTCATCAGGGCCGCGCAGAAGGCCGGCCCCAACCTCACGACCGACAGCTTCATCAAGGCGATGGACAGCATGACCTTCGAGCCCGACATGTTCGGCGGTCCCAAGAGCAGCTACACCGCCACCAAGCGCCTGGGCAACGACCAGTCGCGCCTGTCGCAGATCGTGGATGGCAAGTGGAAGGTGGTGTCGGACTACGTGGCGCCCTGAGGCGCCGCAGCAAGAGCAGCGTGAAGCTCCGGCTCAGCGGCAGATCGTGGTGGTACCCACCGGCCGGCAGGTCTTTCCATCGGGGGTCTGGTAGCGGTCCAGCCGGCCGGAGCGGTTGTAATGGTTGCCCTGTGTGTCCTGGCAGCCCGCCGCATCGCAGTTGCGGATGCGCGGCCGCATGTCGCGACGCGGGATGGGCTGGCGATAGGTGCCGGGGTAGGGATATCCATCGTCGATCGCCACGGGATCGCTGCCGCGCTCGCTCCAGCGCGAATCGCCGGGCCGCTCGTTGCTGCTGGCGCCGCGAGAGTCGATGATGGCCGGGCCTGCCGGCGCCTGAGACGGGCTCGGGGCCGCTGCCGTCGGGCCGCGCTCCTCACGCTGCCGCTCGGCTGTGTCTCGTACCGGAGGCGGGGGTTCCGACACGCGTCCCACCGGCGTGGCGCCCGGCGGGCATTTGCCGTCGGTATAGCTCACGTTGCCGGCCGCGTCTGCGCAGCGGATCACCTCCGCGCTGGAGAGGGGAGCGAGCGTGCTCAGGATGGCAAGAAAGAGGAGCTGGCGCATGAGGCACTCATTGTGCGCCTGCTCCCCGTCCCGCACGTGCCAACGCCAGCGCCAGCCTGGCCCCCACCTCGGCGTTGTGTTTGATGAGCGCGATGTTGGTCGCCAGGCTGCGTCCGCCCGTCAGCGCCTTGATGCGAGCCAGCAGGAAGGGTGTCACCGCCTTGCCGGTGATGCCTTGCGCCTTGGCCTCGGCGAGCGCCTGCCGGGTCAGCGCGTCGATCTCCTCGCGCGGCATCGCGGCCGCTTCCGGCACCGGCGTGCTCAACACCACGCCGCCCGCGAGGCCCAGGTCCCACTTGGTGCGGATGAAGCGCGCTTGCGCCGCCGCGTCGTCTAGCCTGAAGTCCGCGCGAAAGCCGCTGTCGCGCGTGTAGAACGCGGCGAAGTTGTCCTGCTCGCAACTGAGCACCGGCACGCCGTGCGTTTCCAGGTATTCCAGCGTGAGCCCGATGTCCAGGATCGACTTCGCACCGGCGCACACCACGGCCACCGAGGTCTTCGCCAGTTCCTGCAGGTCGGCCGAGATGTCGAAGCTCTCCGGCGCGCCGCGGTGCACGCCGCCGATGCCGCCGGTGACGAAGACCTCGATGCCGGCCAGCGCCGCGCAGATCATCGTGCCGGCCACCGTCGTGGCGCCGAGCCCGCCGCCGGCCAGGACGGCCGGCAGGTCGCGGCGGCTGACCTTGTGCGCATCGCCCGAGCGGGCCAGCAGTTCGAGCTCGTCGTCCGCGAGGCCGATGCGGATTCGCCCCCCGATCAGCGCGATGGTCGCGGGCTCGGCGCCCAGGCTGCGGATCAAGGCCTCCACTTCGCGTGCCGTGCGAACGTTCTCCGGATAGGGCATGCCGTGGGCGATGATGGTCGACTCCAGCGCCACGAGCGGGCGGCCGGCGGCCTGCGCAGCGGCCACGGGTGCGCTGCGGGTCAACCAGGAGTGGGCAAGTTCGGTCACCATGTCGATGCTTCCGGCAGTGTGGTTCACGCGGCGGTTCAGCGCAAATGGCGCTGCAGCCGCTGACTATCCTCCTCGAGCTGCTGGCGCATGACGGACAGGAATTCCCTGGCCGTGGCCGACAGCACCTTGCCCGCCGGCAGGGCCAGCAGGCAGGCGAACGAGACGTCGATCGACAGCTTGCGCACGACCAGCCCACGCTCGGCGTAGTCGAGTGCGGTGATCGGATTGACCAGGCCGACGCCCAGGCCGCGCAGCGCCATCTCGCAGACGCTGGCCGCATAAGGCGTCTGCGCGGCCACGCGCAGCGCGATGCCCTGCTGCGCCATGGCGGCCTCGAGCCGGCGATGCGCCGGGTCCTCGGGGTTCAAGGCCAGGAAGGGAAGCTCCGCGAGCTGCTGGGGCTTGACGGTCTTGAAGCGCGCCAGCGCGTGGCCCTCTCGCATCACGATCACGCCGGGCATGCGCGCAAAGGTCGAATGCTCGATGCCCTCCAGCGACAGCTCGTCGGCCATGAGCCCGAAATCCGAAATGCCCATGGCCACGCGGTCGCGCACATCCTTCGAGCTCAGCACCTGCAGCGACACCTGCGGCCACGCGCCGTCCCCGCGTTGCGCCTTCAGCCGCGCCAGCGCGCGCGGCATGAAGCCGAGCCCGAAGGCCGGATAGCAGCTGAGCTCGAGCTGGTTGACGCCGAAGTCGCGCAGGCTGCGCAGCCGGTGCTCGATCGCGTCCATGCCGATGAACACGCGCTCCACCTCGGTCCAGAGCGCGTTCGCCTCCGGTGTCGGCACCAGCCGCCCGCCGCTGCGCTGGAACAGCACCATGCCCGCCTGCGCCTCGAGTCGCTTGAGCGACTGGCTGACGGCGGGCTGCGTCACATGCAGCTGAGCCGCTGCCTTGCGCGTGGTGCTGCTGCGCATCAGGGCCCGGAAGGTCTCGATCTCGGTGAATCGCATTGATAAGTTTGGTTATCGGATGAATAGATCAATCGACTTTATTTTATTTATCTGCGCCTAGCATTCGGGCATCGATTTCAGCGACAAGGCCAAAGAGATGACCCACCCGGTTTGCGCCCTGGCCCAGCCGATCCGGCCGATCAGGAATCCGCTGCTGCGCGGACTGCAATGCCTGCGCTGCGACGCCGAGTACCCGATCCGCCTTGCGCACGAGGGCTGCCCGGCCTGCCGCGCGGAGGGCGTGCATGTCGGCCTGCGCGCGAGCTATCGGGCCGACGCGACGTCAGCGCCTCTCATGCCGTATGCACGGGGCTTCAGCCTGGGCGAGGGCGGCACGCCGCTGTACGCGATGCCCGATCTCGCACGTCGCTTCGGCGTCGCGCGCCTCAGCTTCAAGGACGAGTCCTGCAATCCGACCGGCTCGCACAAGGACCGGATGACCGCGATTGGCGTCACGCAGGCGCTGGACTTCGGCGCTCACACGCTGGTGCTCGCCTCCTCGGGCAACGCCGCGGTGTCGGCCGCGCATTACGCGCAGGCGGCGGGCCTGGCCTGCGAGGTCGCGACCTACGACGGCATGCCCGCCGCCTACGCGCGCGCACTCGACGCCGCGGGCGCCAGGCGTTTCGCCTTCGCCGACAACGCCGGCCGCTGGGCCTTCGTGCGCGAGCGTGCGGCGCTCGCGGGCTATTTCGCGCTCACCAACTACAGCCTGCCAGCGCTCGGCAGCGCACCGCTGGCCATCGAAGGCTACAAGCCCATCGCCGACGAATGCCTGGAGCAGGGCGGCCTGCCCGACCATGTGGTGGTGCCGACGGCACGCGGCGACCTGGCATGGGGCCTCTTTGCCGGCTTTCGCGATCTGCTGGTCGCCGGCCGCATCGCGAAGCTGCCGCGCATCTGGGCGGTCGAGCCTTTCGCGCGGCTCTCGCGCGTGCTCGAAGGCGGCGCGCTGGATGCCGACTACCCCGGCCGCACCGCGCAGTTCTCCACGGCCGGCGCTACCGTCACGTATCTTCAATGGCAGGCGGTCGCCGCCACCGGCGGCGGCGCCGTGGTCGTGGGCGACGACCAGGCGCGCGCATCCCGGCGCCTGCTCGCGCAGGCGCGCGTCAGCGCGGAGCTCTGCGCCGCGGGCGGCCTGGCTGCGCTTTCGCAATTGCGCGAACGCAGCGCGATCGCGGCGGACGAACACGTGCTGCTGATGCTCACCGCGGACGCCTCGCGCGATCCGAGCTGGCCCGATCCTGTTTGAGTTTCAAGGAGCTTCCCATGTCGCCGATGCATCGCCGCACCTTCCTGAGCGCAGCCGCGCTGATGGCCGCTGGGCCGAAGGCCTGGGCCGCCTTTCCCGACAAGCCGATCAAGCTGATCGTGCCCTGGGCTCCCGGCGGCAGCACCGATGCCATTGCGCGTGCCATGGCGCAGGGCATGAGCAGCGCGATGGGCATCTCGGTCATCGTGGACAACCGGCCCGGCGCCGCGGGCCAGATCGGCACCGAAGCCGCCGCCCGGGCCGCGCCGGACGGCTACACAATCGCCATCGTGGAACTCCCGCATGCCATCGCGCCGGCGGTGATGACCCGCCTGCCCTACGACCTGCTGCGCGACTTCACGCCGATGACGATGATCGGCACCTCGCCGTTGGTTTTCTTCGGCGGCACCGGTGCCGACAGCAAGGATTTCAGGAGCTTCATGAAGGCGGCCGCGGCCGCTGCTGCGTCGCCGCCCGCCATCGCGCACAGCGGCGCCGGCACCGTCAGCCACCTGGCCGCGGAGCTGCTGGCGACCCGCAGCCGGATCAGGTTCAACATGGTGCCGTACCGAGGTTCGGCGCCTGCGCTCAACGACGTGGCGGCGGGCATGGTGGCGGGCCACTTCGCCACGCTGGCAAGCGGCTCCAGCCTGCTCGCGGCCGGCAAGATCCGCGCGCTGGCCGTGGCCAGCCCGCAGCGTGTGGACCTGCCGGCGCTGCGGGGCGTGCCCACGCTGTCGGAGGCCGGCATCAAGGGCGTCGAGATCGACCAGTGGTGGGCCATGGTGGCGCCGGCCACCACGCCGCTCGAGGTGACCGAACACCTGCGCAAGGAGGCCGCGGCAGCCCTGGCTCAGCCGGCCGTCAAGGAGCGGCTGTCGGCCCTGGCCGTGGAACTGAAAGCGTCCAGCAGTGGCGAGTTGCGCGCCTTCATGCGCGCGGAAGCCGAACGCTGGCAGAAGG
Source organism: Variovorax sp. CF079 (assembly GCF_900101545.1). Lineage (GTDB taxonomy): Bacteria > Pseudomonadota > Gammaproteobacteria > Burkholderiales > Burkholderiaceae_C > Variovorax. The sequence goes on from NZ_FMZU01000012.1 coordinate 134,138, forward strand.
TGGCGAAGGAAATCGGCTTGCAGCCGCAATAGCGGCGGCGCCATTCTCAGGAGGGCGGGCGGCCACGGTCGCGTTCTTTCGCGGCCTCCATGGCCGCGGACATCGACGACACCACGGCAGCCCACTCCTCGCCCGTCAGCAACAGCGCCGTTTGGGAATGGAGCAGCGTGTCTTCTCGGTCCAGATGGGCATGCATCAGCTGGCGGTGCTCTTGCAACAGGGCTTCGACGGTCCCGGCGTCGCCCATTTCCCCCGATTCGGCAGGCTTCAACATGGCCTTTGCCCGTGAGAGCAGGCCGTCACAGTGCTTGCTTTCCAGTTCGAGCTCATCGAGCAGTTGGTCGGCCTCTGCCGACCTGCCGCGCAGTATCTCGAGCAGGACGACGCCCTTCGGGCGATGCGTCGTTTCGTCGAATGCCTGAAGGCGTTCGATGAGTTCGACGAGCGACGCCGCCTGCGGCCCCGGTCGTGTCCAATCCCCTGTTTTCAGCGTGCCGTCGACAAGCGCCAACAGCTCACGAATGCGAGTGTGCTCGGCACGCAAGATGATCCACGCGCATTCGGCCGCCAGCATGTTCCTGTCCCCTTTGTGCCAGCTTACTCCTGCGCGCTTGCCTTGAAGGTCTGGCCGCGTGGGCAATGGGGTTTCAAGCAATTGAAGCACCGGCCATAGGGCCTCACACCCGCTCGCCGCTTCGCCGTTAGACTCCACGCCGTGTGCGCCACTCGCGCATCACCCCCTGATCGCAGGAGGCAATTGCCATATGGCAAGGTCCCGGTCCCGGCCACTGTCGATGCGCGCGTTGCGCGCCGACACCCACCGGCGCGAGCCCTTCGAGCGCCTGGTCTACAGCGGGCTGCGCCTGAATGAATTGCGCCGCGAGAGTGAGCTGCACGAATTCCTGATCGACGAGGCGATCGAACTCAGCGGCGCGCAGCGCGTGCTGCTGGTGCTCGACAGCGACGACGGCCCGCGCATCGTCGCCTCGATGCTGCCGCAAGGCGAAGACGCCGCCGGCCTGCTCAGCGCCATTGGACCCTGGCTCGCCCAAACCCGCCGCACCCGCGCCGTGAGCCTGCGGCACGGGCCCGATGGTGCCGAACCCGCCGCCCAGCGCTCGTGCCTCATCGCTCCGCTGATCGCCCGGCACGAGCTGATCGGCTACCTTTACGCCGACATCGAAGGCGCGGCCGGTCGCTTCCATGACGCGGACCGCGACCTGCTGGCCATGCTTGCGAGCCAGGCCTCCGTGGCCCTGGCCAATATCCGCTTCCGTGAGGGCCTGGAGCGCAAGGTGGCTGAGCGCACGGGCGAGCTCGCGCAACGCGCCGGGGAGCTCACACTCATCAACAGTATCCAGCAAGGCGTGGCCGCAAGGCTGGAGTTTCAGGCCATCATCAACCTGGTGGGCGACAAGCTGCGGGAAGTGTTTGCCACCGGCGACCTGAACATCGTGTGGTGGGATGACAAGACCAACCTGATCCAGGCGCTGTATCGCTACGAACACAACGTGCCGTTGCCGCTCCCGCCGGCGCGGCCGTTGAAGCCCGGCGAGGCGGCAGAACGAATCCTCCGCGAACGCCGGACCGGCGTGGCGAACACGCGCGAGGAACAGACCCGGATCGGCATGAGCCCGGCACCGGGAACCGATTGGGCGCACTCGATCGTCGCGGTCCCCATCATCGGCAGCGATCGCGCTCTGGGCGCCATCGTGCTGCAGAACCACGAGCGCGAATACGCCTTCGGGAGCAACGAGGTCCGGCTGCTCGAAACGGTGGCGGCGAGCATGGGCCTGGCGCTGGAGAACGCCCGCCTGTTCGACGAGACGCAGCGCCGCGCCCGCGAATTGAAGGAGGCGCTGGCGCACCAGACCGCGACCGCCGAGGTGCTGCAGGTCATCGGCAGCTCGGTGGCCGACACCGGGCCCGTGTTCGACAAGATCCTCGAGTGCTGCGACCGTTTGTTCGACGCCGGTTCATTCGCCTTGTTGATGGTCGACGCTCAGGGCCAGCTCGCGCTGACGCGTTGGCGGATGACGGCGGCCGGCCGCGCCGCGATCGGCGAGGCACGCGCAGCCGAGCTCGAGCCATTGATGCAGTCGAACTACCCGATGCCGCTGGCCGATACGTCTGCCGAACCCGCGTTCCGCACCGGAGACCTGGTGGAGTTTGCCGACGTGCTGAACGACGTCGGGGCGCCACTGGTGTTGCGCCGCAACGCCGAGCATCTGGGAAGAAGCTTCGCGAACCTGGCCGCTCCGCTGATGTGGGAGGGCCGCGGCATCGGCATCCTCAGCATGCAGCGCGACGAGGTGGGTCCGTTCAGGCCCAGTGAGCGCGCTCTGCTCAAGACATTCGCCGACCAGGCGGTGATCGCAATCCGGAACGCGCGGCTGTTCAACGAGACCCAGGAGGCGCTGCACAAGGTCGAGGAACGCACCGCCGAGCTGACAGAGTCCCTCGAGTACCAGACCGCGATCAGTGAGGTGCTGCGCGTCATCAGCGAATCGCCGACCGATGTGGCTCCCGTGTTCGAGGCGATCCTGGATTGCGCGACGCGGCTGCTCGGCAGCCCGACTTCCGCGATCTTGAGCTTCGACGGCCGCCTGGTTCATCTGGCAGCCACCCGGAACTGGGCTGCATCGGCGCTGGAGGCGGCACGCACCCGGTACCCGGCGCCTCCCGATTCGCACCTGATGAGCGGTCGCGCCATCATCGAGCGAAGGGCCCTGAGCAACGAGGATGCGGGGTCAGACCCGAATTACGACCGCACGATGGCGAAGACCGGAAACTGGCGCCGGATGATCGCTGCACCGATGCTCAAGGATGGCGCGCCGATCGGCGTGATCGTCACCGCGTGGCTGGAACCCGGCAAGACGCCGCGACGGCAGCTCGACCTGCTCAAGATGTTTGCCGACCAGGCCGTGATCGCGATCGAGAACGTGCGGCTGATCAATGAGACCCGGGAGGCGCTGGAGCGCCAGACCGCAACGTCCGAGGTGCTGAAGGTCATCAGCGGCTCGCCGACCGACGTGCAGCCGGTGCTCGACACGGTGGCCGAGCGCGCCGGCCTGTTGTGTCGAGCCGACGGCAGCCGGGTGTGGCTGGCCGCCGGCGAGCACCTGCGCGCGATGACGAGCTACGGGCCGGCGTACGAAGACTCACGGGGCACAGAACTGCCGCTGCGCGCCAGCTCGATCGGCGGCCGTGCGTTCCTGGAGCGCCGTAGCGTGCATGTCGAAGACGTCGTCCCCCTTCTCGACACCGAATATCCGGACGTGCGCGAACTTCAGGCGCGCAATGGCTTTCGCACGGTGCTGGCCGTGCCGATGATTCGCGATGGCGAATCGATCGGCGTGATCGCGCTGCTGCGCAACCAGGTACGGCCTTTTGCGCCAGCGGAGATCGGCCTGGTGCAGACTTTCGCCGACCAGGCGGTGATCGCCATCGAGAACGTGCGTCTGTTCAACGAGACCAGGCAGGCGCTGGAGCGGCAGACGGCAAGCGCCGAAGTCCTGCAGGTCATCAGCGGCTCGGTGGCCGACGCCGCGCCGGTGTTCGACAAGATCCTGGAGAGCTGCGCCCGCCTGTTCCGCAGCTCCGAGCTCGGCATCGTGATCATCGACGAGGAGCAGCAGCTGTTGCGCTCCGCGGCCTACCGCGGCGAGTCGGCGCCGGCGGTGGCGCGCATCTTTCCGCTCCCGCTGCGCGAGGAGCCGGTCCACCAGGCGATCCGCGAAAACCGCGTGCTGCGCTACGCCGACGTGATGAACGGGGCCGACACGCCCAAGAGCGTGCGCAACGCCGCGGTGATGCTCGGGACCGGCAACTACTCGCAGGTCTTCGCGCCGATGCAGTGGGAAGGGCGGGGCATCGGCATGCTGTACGTGACCCGCAACCCGCCCGTGCCCTTCAGCGAGCAGGAGGCCGGGCTGCTGAAGACCTTTGCCGACCAGGCCGTGATCGCGATCCAGAACGCGCGACTGTTCAATGAGACCAAGGAGGCACTGGAGCAGCAGACCTCCACGGCGGCGATCCTGCGCGTGATGAGCAGTTCGCCCACCGATGCGCAGCCCGTGTTCGAAGCGATCGCGGAGCGCGCCAGGGCGTTGTGCGGCGCGACCATCGGCACGGCCACGCGTTTCGACGGCCAACTGCTGCACATGGTGGGCTACCACGGCACGACACCGGAAGCGGAGGCGTCCATGCGCGCCGCATTTCCGATGAAGCTCGGGCGCGGCTCCAGCAACGCCCGCGCCATCATGGAACGCGCGCCAGTGCAGATTCCCGATGTGCACGCGGACGCTGATTACGAACTGAATGAACAGGCCAGGCAAGCGGGCTTTCGCAGTGTGCTGTCGGTGCCCTTGCTGCGCGAGGGCCGCCCCATCGGCACGGTCGGCGTTGCGCGTGAGCAGCCCGGTACCTTCCCCGCCAAGTCTGTCGCCCTGCTGCAGACCTTCGCCAGCCAGGCCGTGATCGCGATCGAGAACGCGCGCCTGTTCCGTGAGACCCAGGAAGCGCTGGAACGGCAGACGGCGACAGCGGAAATCCTGAAGGTCATTGCAAGTTCGCCCGCCGACGTGCAACCTGTCTTCAGCGCCATCGTTCAAAGCGCGCGGCAGTTGGTTGGCGGGTTCTCCGCGACATTGCTGCGGCTCATCGACGATTCGATCCATCTTGCCGCATACACACCCACCAGCGAGGAGGGCGACCAGGCGCTGAAGAACTACTTTCCCGCCCCGGTGACGTCGGACTATATCTACCAGCCCCTGGTGACGGGCAAGCCGCTTGTCATGGAAGACATCGAGGCGAATGCTGAAGTCTCGGATGCATTGCGAGAGCTGGCGCGCCGCAGGGGATGGCGCGGCCAGGCCGGCGTCCCGCTGGTGCACGAGGGCGTTCCCATCGGCATGATCAGCGTGACCCGCAGCGCGGCCGGGCCGTTCTCCAGCCACCAGGTGGAACTTCTCAAGACCTTCGCTGACCAGGCCGTGATTGCCATACAGAACGCCCGAATGTTCAATCAGACGCAGGAGGCGCGTGCCGCGGCCGAGGCCGCCAACGACGCGAAAAGTTCGTTCCTGGCGACCATGAGCCACGAGATCCGCACGCCGATGAACGCGGTGATCGGCATGAGCGGCTTGCTGCTCGACACGAGGCTCGACACCGAGCAGCAGGACTACGTCGCGACCATCCGCGATTCGGGCGATGCGCTCTTGACCATCATCAACGACATCCTCGACTACTCGAAGATCGAGGCCGGGCGCATGGACATCGAATCGCACTCGTTCGACCTGCGCGACTGCGTGGAGGCGGCGCTCGACCTCGTCAGCACGCGCGCGACCGAGAAGCAGCTCGACATTGCCTATGTGTTCGAGGGTGACGTGCCCGCGGCCGTGAGCGGCGACCTCGCGCGGCTGCGGCAGATCCTGCTGAACCTGTTGAGCAACGCGGTGAAGTTCACCGAGGCCGGCGAGGTGGTGTTGACGGTGAGTTCGGAGGCCGCCTCCGCCGGCAAGGTGGCGCTGACCTTCGCCGTGCGCGACACCGGCATCGGCCTGTCGCTGCAAGGCATGAGCCGGCTGTTCCAGTCGTTCACGCAGGCCGACTCGAGCACCACGCGCAAGTACGGCGGCACCGGCCTGGGCCTGGCGATCAGCAGGCGGCTGGCCGAACTGATGGGCGGACGCATGTGGGTGGAAAGCGAGGGTGTGGGCAAAGGCTCGACGTTCCTCTTCACCATCGAGGCGCCGACCGCGAACCTGCCGCCGAGCCGGCGCCGCGACTATGTCGGCGTGCAGGCCGGACTGCAGGGAAAGCGCGTGCTGATCGTCGACGACAACGCGACGAACCGGCGCGTGCTCTCGCTGCAGACCGGCAAGTGGGGCATGAGTTCGCGCGACACGGAATCGCCGCTCGAAGCCTTGCGCTGGCTCGAACAGGGCGAGCGCTTCGACCTCGCGATCCTCGACATGCACATGCCCGAGATGGACGGCATCGACCTCGCGCGACGCATCCGGGCGAGCCACGCCGTGCTGCCACTCGTGCTGTTCAGCTCGCTGGGGCGGCACGAGACGCATGCCACCGAATCGTTCTTCAATGCGTACCTGGCCAAGCCGATCCGCCAGTCGCACCTGTTCGACACGTTGACGAGCCTGCTCGCGCACGACACGCCTGCGAAACCTGCAGCCGCCGATGCGGCCAAGCCGCAGATCGACCCGACGATGGCCGCACGCCACCCGCTGCGCATCCTGCTCGCCGAAGACAACGCGGTGAACCAGAAGCTCGCCATGCGCCTGCTGCAGCAGATGGGCTACCGGGCCGACCTCGCCTCCAACGGCATCGAGGCGGTGGAATCGGTGCAGCGCCAGGCCTACGATGTGGTGCTCATGGATGTGCAGATGCCCGAACTCGACGGACTGGACGCGACGCGGCAGATCTGCAAGCTGCTGGAGGCGCCGCAACGGCCGCGCATCGTGGCGATGACGGCCAACGCCATGCAGGGCGACCGTGAGATGTGCATGGCCGCAGGCATGGACGATTACCTGACCAAGCCGATCCGCGTCGATCGGCTGGTCGAAGCGCTGAACAGCGTGCCCGCACGAAAGGACCGATGAAAGGAGCGATGACATGAGCGCTGCGACTATCGACCTCGCGACTTTCGCGGAACTTCAGGACACCGCGGGGGGCGACTTCGTGAAGGAACTCGTACAGACTTTTCTCGAAGAGGCACCGGCGATGCTGAAGGAGCTTCGCGACGCGATTGACTCGGGCAATGCGGATGACTTCCGCCGCGCGGCGCATTCGCTCAAGTCGAACAGTCTCACCTTCGGCGCGCATAGGCTGGGCGCGATGGCGCGAGAACAGGAACTCGGGGGGCTGGCGGCCGCGCAGCAATCGAATGCACTCGACGCGCTGGCGCTGGAGTACGCCCGGGTCGCCGCGGCTCTGACGGAGCTGACTCATGGTTGACTTGCGCCATGCGCCAGCCCGCCTCCTCGTGGCGGACGACAACAAGGTCAATCGCCTGCTGCTGACCCGCAGCCTCGAACTGCAGGGCCACCGCGTCGACAGCGCCGAGAACGGACGTCTCGCCCTGGAGTTGCTGCGGCGCGACACCTACGACCTGCTGCTGCTCGACATGGAAATGCCCGAGATGGACGGCTTCCAGGTGCTGGAGCAACTGACCGCCGATCCGAAGCTGCACGACCTGCCCGTGATCGTGACCTCGTCGCTCGAGGGCGTGGCCACCATCGTGCGCTGCATCGAGCTCGGCGCTGAGGACTACCTGCACAAGCCGGTCAATGCGGTACTGCTGAAGGCGCGCATCGGCGCCAGCCTCGAGAAGAAGCGCCTGCGCGACCAGCAGAAGGAACTGGTGCGCCGCTTCGCCACCTCCGAGGTCGCGCAGGACCTGCAGCAATCCGGCTTCGCGCTCGGCGGGCGACGCGTGCAAGGCGCGGTGATGTTCTCCGACATTCGCAGCTTCACCGCGCTGGTCGAGTCGCAGCCGCCCGAAGAGACGATCGAACTGCTGAACACGTACTACACGCTGATGTTCGACGCGATCAACGGCCATGGCGGCGTGGTGAACCAGATGATCGGCGACGGGCTGATGGCCATCTTCGGCGCCCCGCTGCCGCTGCCCGACCACAGCGCGGCCGCGGTGCGCGCGGCGCTCGACATGGTCGAGATGATCGAGCTGCTGAACACAGAGCGCATCGCTGCGGACAAGCCTGCGATCCGCATCGGCGTGGGAATCGCCACCGGCGAAATGGTGGCGGGCTACACCGGCACGCAGCAGCGCGCGACCTACACCTGCATCGGCGACACGGTGAACCTTGCCGCACGACTCGAGGCGCACACCAAGCTTGCGAAGCGGACGATCCTGATCGATCCGGCAACCTGCATGGCACTCGGTGGACGCATTCCGGTCGAGCCCCTCGGGGCGGCGTCGTTCCGGGGCAAGGCGGCGCCGGTCGAGGTGTACGCCGTCACTGGCACCAACGCATCAGAGTGAAGGGTCGCCGTGCGGCTGCAAAGAGGCAGCGTCCATAAATCGAGTTTTCGAACGTGCCAACGTAAACGACCGCGTCTGCGACTCGTAGCTTTTCGAAACGGCAGGCATCAATTCGCAACCGACAAAACGAAACTGCCGTAACCGGCTACAACGCGTGTAACTGGCCCGAGGAGGTCCAACATGCACTGCGTCCCGGCTCCGGGCGCCAACGGGTATTGAGCTGCAAGGCTTCCTGTTGAACCCATAGAGCGCAGTACACCGAAACGATACCTGTCTCGCAGGCAATGAGTTTGCGCATGCAAGGAATTTGCGTCCGGAATCTGTTGCGTGTTTCAACGGGGATAAGTTCCGCCAGCGCCTATTTCGTTTGTCCGATGTCAAACTTTATTATTAAGTTCAGCATGCCATGTGTTCTCAGGTCGCCGCGACGTTGACCTCATCGCCAGCACCGAGACGCACCCAAGAACAGATGATTTTTCAATCTTACTTGGAGGCTCAATATGAAGAAGACACTACTGATAGCGGCAATGCTGACGTTTGGAGCCGGACAGGCGCTCGCCGCGGCACACTTCTTCAGTGCCGACGCATCCGTAAATTCGAATGGGGCCCTAGTGGTCAGTTTTGATGAAGCCGGAGTGGGGAATGCAACAGTGCTTGAAAGCCTTACAGCTCAGGGCACGGCGGTGTACGCGTGCATCAACCACGGGGGAAAGAATCCGAGCGCCAGCAACAAGACCACCGTCACGGGAGCCGTTCGGGCTGACGGCACATTCCCGGCCACCAAGAACGGCCGAGTCAGGGGGAGCCTGGAAGCCGGCCCTCCGGACGAGGGCAACTTTGCCTGCCCATCCGGTCAAGATCTCATCATCGCATGCGTCAGATACACAGACGTGCTGCTCACTGACTTGACCAACGGCGTCTCGATTGTGCCAACTGGCACCTTCTCCAGAAACTTCTTCAGCATCCCAGGCTCTTGTCCCAACTAAGCAAGAGTCCGCGTCGCAAGGGACCCTGGGCAAGCTCGGGGCCCTTCCCCGTTGTGGTTTCGCCGTGCCCGGATGCGATCGAGCCAACGTCCTGATCTTCGACACTCATCAAGCGCACCAGGCAACCGGCAGCAAGTAATAACGGCCATCTCGGCCAACACCAAGGACATCGTCGTGGTGCATGGACAACGTGGAGCGCGCCTAGCGCTTGCAGGTATTTGCCTGGCAGCCCTGTCGGCAACCGCGGGTGCACCGCTGTTCGCAGCCGAAGCTCGACGGCCTTCCTCCACTGAAGCCGATCGGATCGAACAATCAGCCGGCGTCGAAGTCCAGGTCGACGAGTCTGGCTTGGCAAGCTATGGCGGCGCGCTCTATAGCCCGTTCAGCACCGCTTTTGACATGGCCGCGTCAACACCTCACGCCTACGCCACGTCGACACGACAAAACGCGGACGACGGATCGCCCAACCCCGTGACGGCGGCAGTCACCGCGCTCGTTGCTGTGGGGTTCCTCGTCATTCTTGTTCGCGTCCTGATTGCGAGTTAGGGGCGCCTGCGCCTTGACTCTAACTAAACGGGGATGACTCGGGTAGTCCACATAGCATCTGTTGGCCGACTGTCGCCGGTCGCGGCCGGCGAGCTTCTGGCCCTAAACAGACATTGCTCTTGCTGCAACGCGCCCTAGACAACTCCGCGTACAGCCCAAAACGACGTTGTCAGGGCGCGTGGTCCGTCAGGCAAGCCGCAGAGATACGCTGCTCGGACACGATGCTTCAGTTCGTCGCGTTTCGACATTGCAAGCTGCGTCACGTAGTTGCCCGTCTTTCCTTGCCCGGTGAGGAACGTAGACCAGTAGTCATCAAACGACTGGTACTCGAATAGGGCGGCAAGTTGGTCTTCCACGACGGCGGTGAAGCTCGCAGCTTCGAACAAGTCCGCGAGTCCTCCGGGCCAACCGAGCGCCTTCGAGACCATTTCGTCGCGCATTGCAGCGCCGTCTGCATCGAGGACGGCAGCGGCGTCCCAAACCAGGCTGAATGGCGTCCAGCCGCAGCGGAAATTGTTGACGACCACAGTGACCATGCCGCCCTTGCGCGTGACCCGCTTCATCTCGCGCAGGCCCTGGGCGGAGTCCGGAAGCACGTCCAGCGCGAGCATGGATAGGGCGCGGTCGAAAACCCCATCCTGGTACGAAAGGTTAAGGGCATCGCCGACTTCGAAGACCACGTCCTGCCTTGCGGTCACACGCTGTGCAAATTCAACGTAAGAGGGAGACAGATCGACCCCGGTTGCGCGCGCCCCGGCGAGCGATATGGCACGCGTCAGATGGCCTGTGCCGCAACCCACGTCAAGGACGGCCTCGTTTGCCGAAACACCTGCGAATCGAACAACGGACGGTGCAAGGCGTTGGCTTCCTCGACCGACATATGCTTCATAGCCCTCAGGGTCGGTCGCTACGAACACTGCCATTGAAACTCCTCAGAACCTGCATTGCAGACACCCGGTGCGGCGCGTCAGCCGTGTCTCAGGCAGTCATCTCATCGAGTGTCTTTCCCGCATCCAGCGCCTCTTTCAACCAGCGCGGCCGTGGGCCCATTCCCGACCATGTGTGTCCAGCCTCATCTCGATACACAACCTTGGACTTCCGCTTCTTGGACTTATTGAGCTTTTTTGCGCTCGACGTGCCCGACGACGAAGCCGCGGTGGCGAACTCTTCAAGCGCCCTGCCGGCATTGAGAGCGTCGCGCAGCCAGTACGGGCGTTTCCCAATGCCTGACCAGGAATTGCCTTGACCGTCGCTGTACTTCGTTGACCGAGTTGGGGCAGTCTTTCCTACTTTCGCCTTCACACTGCCGGCAGTCGCTCCGAAGCCCAACTGCTCTGGAGTGAGCCCGTAGTGGGCGATGGCCACCTTGATGCGCGCAACTACTCCATCGACCTCCTGCTTGCGCAACTTCTCAGCTTGGCGCTGGAGAGTCTCGATTTGCTTTTGGATCTGCTTGTAGCTTTGAGTCATTGACCTTGGTTCCGAGATTTGGGAAGACTCGACTTTAGTCTCATTGACAAGCCTTGCCAAAACGCGATTGCCGCTACGGCTTCTCGGAGGCGTCGAAGTCGAGTTCGACCTTCGCTCCGTTGGGGTCGTGGCAGAACAGCTGCCAGGTGCCCGCACCCGCCTGCTGCCGCAGCTCGTACTTCGTGCCGCTCTGGTCGAAGCGGGCTTTCACGGCACGCAGGTCGCGTGCGGTGAAAGCCATGTGGTCGATGACGCCGGTGCGCTGCGCCGGCACCGGCCGCTCGAAGTAAAGGTGCAGCACCGCCTGCGGCCCCTCGCCGTAGAGCCATGCGCCGGGAAAGCCGAGGTCCGGTCGATGGCCGATGGTGAGCCCGAGCAGGCCCGTGTAGAAATCCAGGGTCTTCTTCTCGTCCTCGGCCGTGACGGTGAAGTGATTCTCCCGACGATCATTTCGCTCTCTCCTTGTTCATGGCAGCAACACCAGCGCGCCGATGGTGGCGCGCGATTCGAGCCGCGCGTGCGCCTCTGCCGCGGCGTTCAGTGAATAGCGTTCGATCGGCGGCGCCTTGTCCCGGTGCGCCGGTGCTGGTGTACATCCACGGCGGCTATTGGCGTGCTCTGGACAAGCGCGACCAGAGCTTCGTGGCCCCGCCCTTCGTCGATGCCGGGGCGATGGTGGTGCTGGCGAACTATGCGCTGTGCCCGGCGGTCAGCATCGAGCACATCCTGCTGCAGCTCGTGCAGGCACTGGTCTGGGTCTATCGGCATGCGGCGGAACACGGCGGCGATCCCGAGCGCATCGTGGTGGCCGGCCACTCCGCGGGCGGACACCTGGCAACGATGCTGCTGGCCTGCGACTGGCGCGCCGTGGCGCCCGACCTGCCTGCGGACCTGGTGAAGTCGGCGCTGGCCATCTCGGGGCTGTACGAGCTCGAACCGCTGCGGCACGCGCCCTTCCTGGCTCCAGACCTATGCCTGAGCGCAGCACCGGCGCAGCGCCTGAGCCCGGCCGCGATGCCACCGCCGTCGCGCGGATCGCTGGTGACGGTGGTCGGCGGCGACGAGAGCGAGGAGTTTCTGCGGCAGGCGGCGCTGATCTCGCAGGCTTGGGGTCCGCGCGTCGTCATCGCTGCAGAACGCGTTCCGCAGCGCAACCACATGGACGTGCTCAACGAGCTGGCGGACCCGCACTCGCCAACGCATCGGCGGGCCTTGCAACTGCTGGGACTGCTCAGTCCTCGACGAAAGCCTCTTGCCGCTTCGCCTTGATCGAGGGCAGCAGCACGATGCCCAGCAGCGCCAGCGCCGCCACCAGCAACCCGGCCGACAACGGCCGCGTGACGAACACGCTCCAGGTTCCGCGTGACAGCAGCAGCGCGCGGCGCAGGTTCTCTTCCATCATCGGCCCGAGGATGAAGCCCAAGAGCAGCGGGGCCGGCTCGGTGCGCAGCTTGAGGAAGAGATAGCCGACGAAGCCGAAGATCGCGACCATCCAGACATCGAAGGTGTTGTTGTTGGTCGAGTACACGCCAATCGCGCAGAACAGCACGATGGCCGGGAACAGGAACTTGTAGGGCACGGTCAAGAGCTTGATCCACATCCCGATCAATGGCAGGTTCAGGATGATGAGCATCGCGTTGCCGATCCACATCGAGGCGATCAGGCCCCAGAACAGTTCGGGGTTGCTGGTCATCACCTGCGGGCCGGGCTGGATGTTGTGGATGGTCATCGCGCCGACCATCAGCGCCATCACCGCATTGGGCGGGATGCCGAGCGTGAGCAGCGGGATGAAGGAGGTCTGCGCGCCGGCGTTGTTGGCCGATTCGGGCGAGGCCACGCCGCGGATGTTGCCCTTGCCGAAGGCAATTTCGCCGGGGCGCATCTTGATCTTCTTCTCGAGCGCATAGGCCGCGAAGGCCGCCAGCAGCGCGCCGCCGCCCGGCAGGATGCCCAGCGCCGAGCCCAGCGTGGTGCCGCGCAGCACAGCGGGCGCCATGTTCTTGAAGTCCTCCTTGGTCGGCCACAGGCCCTTGACCTTGGAGGTGAACACTTCGCGTTCGTCGTCGGGCTGCGAGAGGTTGCCGATGATCTCGCCGTAGCCGAACACGCCCATGGCGATCACCACGAAGCCGATGCCGTCGGTTAGTTCGGGGATGTCGAAGCTGTAGCGCGCCACGCCCGAATTGACGTCGGTGCCGACGATGCCGAGCAGGAGGCCCAGCACGATCATCGCGACCGCCTTGAGCAGTGAGCCCGAGGCCAGCACCACGGCGCCGATCAGGCCCAGGATCATCAGCGAGAAGTACTCGGCCGGGCCGAACTTGAAGGCCAGCTCGGTCAAGGGTGGCGCGAAGGCGGCAAGGATCAGCGTGCCGACGCAGCCCGCGAAGAAGGAGCCCAGGCCCGCGGCCGCCAGCGCCGGACCGGCACGGCCCTGCCGCGCCATCTGGTAGCCGTCGATGCAGGTCACGACTGACGAGGACTCTCCCGGCAGGTTGACCAGGATCGCGGTGGTGGAGCCGCCGTACTGCGCCCCGTAGTAGATACCGGCCAGCATGATCAGCGCCGACACCGGCGGCAGCGCGTAGGTCGCCGGCAGCAGCATCGCGATGGTGGCGACCGGGCCGATGCCGGGGAGCACGCCGATCAGCGTGCCCAGGATGCAACCCACCAGGCAGTACAGCAGGTTGGTGAACGTGAAGGCGACGCCGAAGCCGGTCGCCAGGTTGTGAATTAGATCCATGGTGCGCCGGTCCTCAGCCCGAAATGAAAGTGGGCCAGACCTGGATCTGCAGCTTGAGCGCCCAGATGAAGGCCACGTAGCTGCCGGCCGCCAGGATGGTCGAAAGAATCAGCACGTCGCGCAGCTTGAAATGCGCGCCGGCCAGGCTGGAGATGATGGTCAGCGCGTAGATTGCGAGGATCATTCCCATCGCCGGCAGCCCGATGCTGGGCAGGCCGCCCAGCAGCACGCCGAAGGCGAGGTTGGCGCCGAGCACGAAGGCAAGCGGCTTCCAGGCCCACTTGCCGATCTTGTCGCCGTCGTTGGTCTCGACCACCAGCGCCTGGAATATGATCGCGGCGCCCAGGATCGCCAGCAGGATTCCCAGCATGAGGGGGAAGTAGCCGGGCCCCATGCGGGCCCCGTCGCCGATGTTGTAGGTGGTGGCGCCGATGGCGAAGGCCCCTCCCACCGCGGTGAACATGACTCCCGAATAGAAGTCAGCCTGACTCTTGATGCGCATTGTCTCGACCCTCGTTGATGTGCACCCGAGGGTCGTCGCCCGTGCCTGACTGCTTGCTGACCAGTACTGTACGGACTTCCACGTATCGGCCCTTCTCTCCCTGTCGCGGCCGCAACGAAAAAGGCTCCCGAAGGAGCCTTTTCATCGACGCTGTGAAGCGTGAGCTGTGTGCTTAGTAGCCGCCGCGGCCACCGCCGCCGCCGCCATAGCCGCCACCGCCGCTGCGGTTGCCACCGCCGCCGCCGTAACCGCCACCACCGCCGCCGCCGTAACCACCGCCGCCGCTGCGGCCACCGCCGCCGCCGAAGCCGCCGGGCGAACGGGGCTCCATCGGACGGGCTTCATTGACGGTCAGGCTGCGGCCTTCGAGCGATTGGCCGTTCAGGCCTTCGATGGCTGCGAGCGCTTCCGCGTCGCTGCTCATTTCGACGAAGCCGAAGCCCTTGGAGCGACCGCTGTCGCGTTCCATCATGACCTTGGCACTGGCGACCGAGCCGTACTGGCCGAAAGCCTGTTCGAGTGTGTCGTCGCGCACGGAGTAAGCGAGGTTGCCTACGTAAAGTTTCTTGCCCATAGAAGGACTCCTAATTCAAACCAACAAAACAAAGCGATGGAGTCCCTGTATCACAACAAACTAAAGCAGCGCTGTGGCGCGAAACTGACCGATCACCGGATCACGTCTTTGGCAGAAAAAATGCCAGGACGTCCCGGTATTGTCGTTCACTATTCCGAATTTGTCAGAAATGCTTTTTTAAGGGTTAACGCGGCCTGCGCAGCGGATCCAGCAGGCCCTTCAGCCCGTTGTGGTCGATCTCGTGCATCAGCGCCAGCAGGCGGCCGATCTCGCCCTTGGGAAAGCCCTCGCGCGCGAACCACTGGAGGTAGTTGCCCGGCAGGTCGGCGATTACGCAGCCCTTGTGCTTGCCGAAGGGCATTTCGAGCGTGACCAAGCGTACGAGGTCATCGGGCTTCATGCTGGCTATGCTCCTTCACTCTCTCCAACTTCCTCATTCATGCCATTCAGCTCTCTGGGCCTCGATCCTGCCATGGCGCGCGCCGCGGCCGACAAGGGCTATGCGGTGCCCACCGCGATCCAGGCCGCGGCCATTCCGCCGATCCTGCAGGGCCGCGACATCCTGGGCGCGGCCCAGACCGGTTCCGGCAAGACCGCCGCCTTCTCGCTGCCGCTGCTGCAGCGGCTCGCGAGCGAGCGCCCGGCCGCGCTGCGCCGGCTGCGCGCGCTCATCCTGGTGCCGACGCGCGAACTTGCGGCGCAGGTTGGCGAATCGATGCGCGGCCTTGCGCGGCATCTGTCGGCGCCGATCAGGATTGCCGTGGCATTCGGCGGTGTCTCCATCAACCCGCAAATGATGGCGCTGCGCGGCGGCGCCGATGTCATGGTCGCCACGCCGGGCCGGCTGCTGGACCTGGTCGACCATCGCGCGCTGAAGCTCTCCTCGGTGTCGATGCTGGTGCTCGATGAGGCCGACCGGCTGTTGGACCTCGGTTTTGCCGACGAGCTCGCGCGCATCCTCGCGCTCTTGCCGGCAGAGCGCCAGAACCTGCTGTTCTCGGCCACCTTCGCGCAGGCGGTGCGTTCGCTGGCCGAGGGGCTGTTGCGCGAGCCGGTGCGCGTCGAGGTGCAGGCCGAACCGGCCGAAGCGCCCGCCATTCTGCAGCGCGCGATCGAGGTCGATGCCGGACGGCGCACGCAGCTGCTGCGCCACCTGGTCCAGCACGAGGGCTGGGCGCGGGTGCTGGTCTTCGTTGCCACCAAGCACGCGGCCGAGATCGTGGCCGACAAGCTGCGCAAGGCCGGCATCGATGCCGAACCCTTCCACGGCGTGCTGAGCCAGGGCAAGCGCACGCAGGTGCTGACCGACTTCAAGGCTTCGAGGGTGCAGGTGGTGGTCGCCACCGACCTCGCCGCGCGCGGCATCGACGTGGTGCAGTTGCCGGCGGTGGTGAACTACGACCTGCCGCGCTCGGCCGTCGATTACCTGCACCGCATCGGCCGCACGGGACGCGCGGGCGAGAGCGGCGTGGCGCTGAGCTTCGTGAGCGCGGACAGCGAGGCGCATTTCCGGCTCATCGAGAAGCGCCAGGGCTTGAACGTGCCGCGGGAGCGGGTGGCGGGCTTCGAGCCGGTGGAAACCCAAGCGCCTGCAAGAGCGCCGGACAGCAACGGCGGCGTCAAGGGAAAGAGGCCGAGCAAGAAAGACAAGCTGAGGGCGGCCAAGGCATCCGCATCATGACTGCGGTGGCCGCTTTGCGATCCCCATGGTCTTGGCCAGGATGCCCAGCATCACCTCGTCGGCGCCGCCGCCGATCGAGGCCAGCCGGCCGTCGCGGTACAGGCGCGACACGCGGTTCTCCCAGGTGAAGCCCATGCCGCCCCAGAACTGCAGGCAGGTGTCGGCCACCTCGCGCGTGAGGCGCCCGCACTTGAGTTTGGCCATCGAGGCCAGCGCGGTCACGTCTTCGCCCTGCACATGGAGGTCGCAGGCGCGGTAGGTCAGCGCGCGCAAGGCCTCCACTTCGGTCTGGAGCTCGGCCAGCTTGAACTGCACCCACTGCTGGTCTGAAAGCGTGCCGCCGAAGAGCTTGCGCTGCTGCGCCCACTCGATGGTGTCGGCGATGCAGGCTTCCATCGGTTCGAGCGAGCTGGCGGCGCACCACAGGCGCTCCTCCTGGAATTGCTGCATCTGGTAGACGAAGCCCTGGCCTTCCTCGCCGATGCGGTTGCGCTGCGGCACGCGCACGTTGTCGAAGTAGATGAGGCCGGTGTCGCTCGAGTGCATGCCGATCTTCTTGATCTTCTTCGCCTTTTCGATGCCGGGGCTGTCCATCGGCACGATGACCAATGACTTGTTGCGGTGCGCCGGTCCGTCGCTGGTGTTGACGAGCATGCACATCCAGTCGGCCTGCAGGCTGTTGGTGATCCACATCTTCTGCCCGGTGATCAGGTAGTCGCCACCGTCCTTGCGCGCATGGCTTTTGAGCCCGGCCACGTCGCTGCCGGCGCCGGGTTCGCTGACGCCGATGCAGCCCACCGTCTCGCCGGCGATCGCGGGTGCGAGGAACTCGCGCCTCAGCGCGTCGCTGCCGAAGCGTGCGAGCGCCGGCGTGCACATGTCGGTCTGCACGCCGATGGCCATCGGCACGCCGCCGCAGCTCACATGGCCGAGCGCCTCGGCCAGCGCCATCGCGTAGGAGTAGTCGAGCCCAGCGCCGCCGTATTCCTCGGGCTTGTTGAGGCCCAGCAGGCCCAGCGCACCGAGCTTCCTGAACACCTCGTGTGCGGGAAAACTCTCCGCCGCTTCCCACGCGTCGACATGCGGGTTGATCTCCTCGTCGATGAAGCGCCGCAGCGTCTTCTGGATCTCGAGGTGTTCGTGGGTGTACTGCATGCCCCACTCTAGGCGCGCCGCGCGGCGCGCCGCTTGCGCCAACTGGCTATGCGTGCGCCGTGGCCCGTGGCGAGTTGTCGATCGCGCGGCCCGTCACCACCCAGAGGATGAAGATCAGCACGATGCCCGCGATGCCGAACACGCCCAGCCCGATGTTGCTGCCGCCGACGGCGAAGGCGCTGGGGGATGTGGGCGCGATGCAAACCATGCTGGCCGCCGTCATGCCGACGTAGTGCATCGAGCAGACGGCCACGCCCATCACGGCCGCGGCCACCACCTGGTGCGTCAGCTCGGTCAGGTTGAAGGCCAGCCACAGCGCCGAGGCGGCGGCGATGACGGCGATGGCGAACGAGCCCGCCACGATGCTCCAGTCGAGGCTCATCGTCGCGCGCATGCTCATCGCGAACATGCCCATGTAATGCATCACGCAGACCCCCACCGCCGCCAGCAGGCTGCCGGCGACCCAGCCCTTGGCGTTGAAGCGTTTGCCGCCCGCCAGGTACAGGGCGACGCCGGAGATGACGATTGCAGCCACCAGCGAAATGACGGTGAGCGGCACGTTGTAGGCAATGGGAATGGGCAGGCGGTAGGCCACCATGCCGATGAAGTGCATCGACCAGATGCCGATGCCGCCCAGGGCCACGGCGCCGGAGGCCAGCATGGCGAAGTCCACCGTGCCGTCGGCACGGACCATCTTTCTCGCGCACAACAGGGCCAGCAAGGAGCCGAAGAACGAAATCACGTAGGAGAGCACCACCGTCCCGAGGGCGTATTTCGGGGTCAGCAATTGGCCGATGAGGGGGTCCATGACTTTCCTTTCAAGAAAAACCAAGAAAGGTCGGTCTACATGAGAAGACCGACGCGGCGCCCGAGGGCTGCGCCAGTCTGTAACAGCCATTTCTGTAAGTAAATTAAGCGCTTGTTACTCAGATCGATGCCGACGTGTGACTTATTTCCGCTTTTTGCGGCGCTTGAACGTGGACGGCTGTGCCGCGCAAACAGCCCAGCCCGGCCAGCGTGGCCCCTACCGCAACGTCGAGTGGCGTATGCGGCTCGGTCCCCAGCACCGACAGCAGCCGGGCATTGCGCAGGCGCACCGGCTGCTGCCACAGGTAGCGCATCTCGCGCAGCTCGCGAAACATCGGCACTAAGGGCGAGCTCAGCGTCAGCAGCCACCAGGGAAAGCGCTTGACCGGCAACTCCGGCCGTCCGCTGGCGCGCCGGATGGCGGCCTGCATCTGGGTGCCGTCCGCGTCCCAGTGGCCGTTCATGTGGAAGGTATCGAACACCGCCAGCGCGCTTTCGCGTTCGACCAGGCGAACGATGGTTTCGGCCACGTCGGGCAGGTAGGCCCATTGGTGGCCGACGCCGCGTCGTCCGGGGTCGCTGATCGCCGCGAGCGCCTGGCCGGGCTTCACCAGCCCCTGGGAGAACCAGTTGTTGCGGGCCCTGGGCCCGAAGAAGTCGCCGGCGCGAACGATGAGTGTGCGCACACTACGCTGCGCTGCCTCGCGCAACCGTTGTTCCATCTGCACGCGGATCGCGCCCTTGCGCGTCAGCGCACGCTGTGGTGCGCTCTCGGCGATGTCGGGGAATGCATCCGGCCCGTAGTTGTAGACCGTGCCCGGCAGCACGATGCGGGCGCCTGAAGCCTCGGCCGCCCGGATCGTGCTCTCCAGCATCGGCAGCACCAGCGTCTCCCAGTTGCGGTAGCCGGGCGGATTGACCGCGTGGACGATCAGCGCCGCGCCGCGCGCCGCCGCCACCACGCTCGAGGCGTCGAGCGCATCGCCTGCCACCCATTCCGGCTGTGCCAGGCCGGCCGGCCATTGCGCCGCAGCCTGGACCGGGTCGCGGGCCAGCGCCCGCACCTGCCAGCCGCGCCGCAGCAAGGCCGCCACCGTTTCGCCGCCGATACCGCCCGTCGCACCGAGCACCAATGCCGTACCTTGTTCCATTTCGCTGTTCCTTTCATGTCGAGGACTCGATTCTTGAGGCGGCTCGCGCTAAACACAATTGTCATAGCAGTGCTATCGGCTAGTATCAAATGGATGAGCACAAGTCATCTCGACTGGGAAAATCAGCGCGCCTTCCTCGCCGTACTGCGCGAAGGAAGCCTCTCCGCGGCGGCAAGAGCGCTCAACGTCGTTCAACCGACAGTGCGGCGGCGGCTCGATGCGTTGGAGCGCTCCCTCGGGGTCGCGCTGTTCACGCGCTCGCCCAGCGGTCTTTCGCCGACCGAAGCCGCACGCGAACTCGGCGCCCATGCCGAAACCATGGCGGCCGCCGCGGATGCCTTCGCGCGAGCGGCCTCGGCCGACACCGATGCTGCCTTCGGCACGGTGCGCATCACCGCGAGCGATGTGATGGGCGCCGAGGTGCTGCCCGCGGTGCTGGCCGAGCTGCAGGAGGCGCAGCCGGGGCTGGTGTTCGAACTCAGCCTGACCAACCGCACCGAAGATCTGCTGCGGCACGAGGCGGACATCGCGGTGCGTATGGTGCGGCCCACGCAGGCGGCGGTCGTCGCCACGCACGTGGGCGCGGTGCAGCTCGGCCTCTTTGCCAAGGCCGCCTATCTGGAGAAGCACGGCACGCCGCGCGCCCTCGAAGAGCTCGGCCGCTTCGCGCTGATCGGGCCCGACCGCGACACCGGTGTCCTGCGCGCGTTGCAAGCCCGGGGCCTGGATCTGCGCCGCGCGATGTTCAGCTGCCGCGCCGACAACCAGCTGGCACAACTGGGCGCCATCCGGGCCGGACTCGGCATCGGCATCTGCCAGAAGGCGCTGGCGAGGCGCGACCCGGCGCTGGTGCCGGTGCTTCCCGAGCTGTTCACCCACGATCTCGAAACCTGGGTCACGATGCACGAGGACCTGCGGCGCGTGCGGCGCGTGCGCACGACCTTCGGCCACCTGGTGAAAGCGCTGTCCGCCTACTGCAGCGGCGGTGAAGGCCGCCCGCTCTAGCGCTGCGCCCGGATCCGGTAGAGCGCGTTGTTGCGGTCGGCCGTCATGTAGATGGTGCCGTCGCTGCCCACCGCCACCCCGGTCGGCACGTACGGCGGCGGCATGCCGGGCCCGCCGACCAGGCCGATCGGCAGGTTCTGGGCCACGGTGCGGCGCGTGCCGTTCGCGGGATCGATTTCCACCAGCCGCCGCGCCGCACTCTCGGCCACGATGAAGCTGCCCCAGGGCGTTTGTGCCAGGCCTTCGGGCAGCGCCAACCCGTCGGCGATGGCACGCAGCGGCGCGCTGGCGTCGAGCGGAATGCGCGTCAGCTTGCCCGCGGCTTCGGTGACGTAGAGCGCGCCGTCGCGCCCGAGGATCATCTGCACCGGCCCGCCGAGCCCGCTGGCCAGCACCTGCCGGGTCTCGAACTTGGGGCCGCTCGCGCGCGTCACGCTGCCGGTCGCGATCTCGGCATAGACCAGGCTGCCGTCGGGCATCGGGATCGCATCCACCGGCGCCTTGAGGCCATGCAGCATCGCAGTGGTCTTGAAGGTTTTGCGATCGACCAGCTGCACCGAGCCGGTGAACCACGACGACAGCGCGAAGTGGGTGGCCGACAGGCCCACGCCGAACGGGTATTCGAGCTCCGGATCGCGCTGCATGCGGAAGATGTCGCGCACCGCGCCCGTCTTCGCGTCGACCTGGCGGAAGCCGAAGATGTCGGCCACCCACAAGTCGTTGCCGTCGATCTTCAGGCCGGCCGGCACCGCGAGCTTGCCGCTGGTCAGCATGCGCACCTCGCCGGTCGCCGGGCTGAAGGCCTCGACCGAGTTGTCGGCCATGTTCGAGACGTAGATCGTCCCGTCGGGCGCAATGGCGAGGTTGTCGAGCGAGGGCTTGAGCTGCTTGGCGACCGTCTTGCGGCCGGTCGCGAGATCGACGCGCACCAGTTCGCCGCTCCTCGTATCGACCACCCACAGATTGCCCTTGCCGTCGAGGTTGGCGGCCGCCGGGATCTTGAAGCCCTCGGCGATCACCGTGAGCCTGCCGTCGGCCGGATCGATCTTCGCGACCTGGCCCTTGAACCACAGCGGGCCGTAGAGCATGCCGTCCGGCCCGACCTCGAAGCCGTTGAAGCCGCCCATGTCCTTCTTGATCAGGCGCGGCGGCTTCTGGCCCGCGATGTCGATCTCCCACAGGGCGTCGCCGAGGAACACCTGCGAGGCGTAGAGCTTGCCGTTGCGGCGGTCGAAGTCGAGCGAGTTGATGCCGGGCAGGTCCTTGGCGAGCACGCGCATCGGAGCGCTGTCGTTCTCGCGGTAGCGGACCATGCCCATCAGGTAGTTGGTCCACGCGAGCTCCCCCTTGGGCCCGACCGCGATGTCGTCGGCCTGGCCTTCGAGGCCCTCGATCAGTACCCGCGTGGCGCCGCTGTTGCGGTCGACTTCCCACATCGTATTGCTGACCACCGAGCCAGCGAGCAAGCGGCCCTGGCGGTCGACGGCCAGGCCGTGGACGCCGCTGAAGGAGGAGGGGGCGACCAGCGCTTCGGGTGGAGCCCAGCCCGTGGGGCGGGTGGGCGGGGCGGTGGTGGTGCAGGCGCCGAGGATGAGTAGCGAGGCGAGCAGCGCTGCGTCGAGGATTCGGGGCATGTGTTGTCTCCTTTTCTTGGTCGCCGGGGCAGGATCAGGCCCTGAACCTCTTGCGCGTCAAGGCCAGTGCCACCCAGAACGACACCACGGTGTAGGCCACAAGCACCACCGCATGCCGCCACCAATCCACGGGCCATTGATCCATGAACAGCGGTCGCACCAGCTCCACCGCGCTGGCGAGTGGCAGCCAGCCAGCCACTGCGCGCACCGCCCCCGGCAACTGCTCCAGCGGAAAGAAAACGCCCGAGAGAAACATCATCGGCGTCATGAAGAGCGTGAAGTAGTAGGTGAAGAAGTCGTAGCCCTTCGCCAGCGCATTGAAGATCAGCGCGATGCACGAGAAGGTGACCCCCACGCCGGCCAGCACGAACCAGGCGACGAGGAGCCTGGGGCTGTGGCTGATGCCGAGCCCCAGCATCACGAACAGGATCGCGGTGGTCGTGAAGATGGCCTTGAAGCCGGCCCACAGCATTTCGGCCAGCACCACGTCGTCGAGCCCCACCGGCGCGTTCATGATGCCGTCCCAGGTCTTCTGCACGTGCATGCGCGAGAAGGCCGAGTACAGCGCCTCGAAGGAGGCCGCGTTCATCGAGCTCATGCAGATCGAGCCGCTCGCGAGGAACAGGATGTAAGGCACGCTGCTGCCGCCCACCTCGACCTGGCCGACCAGCGCGCCCATGCCGTAGCCGAAGGCCACCAGCCAGATCAGCGGCTCGGCGATGTTGCCGATCAGGCTCGGGATCGCGAGCTTGCGCCATACCAGCAGGTTGCGCAGGAACACGGGCCACCAGCGCATCGAGAGCTCGGGCGGTCGCCAGACCGACGGCGCTCGAGGGGCGGAGGAAGCGCCCGGCAGAGAAGAAGCTGGACTCGACATGATGATGTGCTCCGACTAGCCGTCTTCGCGGATCTGGCGGCCGGTCAATTTGAGGAACAGGTCCTCCAGATTGGCAGGTCGATGGAAGGTGCGCAAGCCGCTGTGGCTCGCCAAGGCTGCCAGCAGGCCGCGCGCATCCTGCGTGTAGAAGAACACCGTTTCGCCGCTGACCTCGACGCGGGCCGCGAACTCCTTCAGCGGCGAATGCGCGAGCCCGAGCGCACCGTTGCCGTACACCTCGACCACGTCGGGCTCCAGGTGCTCGGCGATCAGGTCGCGCGGCCGCCCTTCGGCGATCTTGCGGCCGTGGTCGAGCACCAGCAAGCGCGAGCACAGGCGCTCGGCCTCGTCCATGAAATGCGTGGTGAGCAGGATCGACTTGCCCTGCTGCAGCAGCAGCTGCAGCCGCTCCCACATCAGGTGCCGCGCCTGCGGATCGAGGCCGGTGGTGGGCTCGTCGAGCATCAGCAGCTTCGGATCGTTGACCAGCGCGCGCGCGAGAGACAGGCGCCGCCGCATGCCGCCGGACAGCTCGCCCGGCCTCGCATCGGCCTTGTGCGAGAGCGCCGCGAATTCGAGCAGCTGCGGAATGCGCGGTGCGATCTGCGCGCGGCGCATGCCGAAGTAGCGCGCGTAGACCATCAGGTTCTCGGCGCAGCTGAAGTCGGGGTCGAGCGTGTCGAACTGGCTCACCACGCCGAGCTGCGCCTTGATGGCGCGCGCATCGCGCGGCATCGAGAGCCCGCCGAGCGCATCGATCGTGCCGCCGTCGGGCGTGGTGAGCCCCAGGCACATGCGGATGGTGGTGGTCTTGCCGGCGCCGTTGGGGCCGATCACGCCGAGGCACTCGCCGGGCGCGATCTCGAAGGACAGGTCGTCGACCACGGTGGTCGCGCCGTAGCGCTTGTGCAGGTGGCTGGCGTGGAAAAGAGGGGAAGCAGGGCTGGGCACCGCGGCATTGTGGCGCAAGCGGGCGGCGCCTTCGCGCATCAAAGATGCAACCCCTCGAACTCCTTCTTCATCCAGTCGATGAAGGCGCGTGTGCGTGCCGGCAGCAGCCGTGCGTGCGGATAGATCACGCTCACCGGCCTCGGCTCCAGCTCGAACTCCTCGAGCACGATCGCAAGCCGCCTCTGCGCCACGAAGGGCTGCACCTGGTAGGAGAAAAACATGCCGAAACCCATGCCCGCGGCGCAGGCCTCGACCGCGGGCGCGATGTGGTTGAACTCCAGGTTGCCCTTGGCCGCGACCGCGAAGCTCCGGCCGTTCTCCCGGAAGTGAACCGGGGCGCTCGGATGGATGCGCACGCAGTTGGCCTTCAGCAGCTCGCGCGGATGCCGCGGGATGCCGTGCTGCCGCAGGTAAGCCGGGCTCGCAACCACCACGCGGCGGATGCTGCCGAGCTGCTGCGCGACCAGCGACGAATCTTCGAGCGGGCTGATGCGGATGCCGACATCGATACCTTCCTCCAGCAGGTTCACATTGCGGTCGTGCAAGAGCACGCTGCAGCGCATCTTGTCGTAGCGCTGGAGAAAGCGAACGATCGCCGGCGCCACGTACATGTGGCCGAACAACACCGGAGCAGTGACCGTGAGCTGCCCGGCGGGCTCAGCCGCATCGACCGTGAGCGCGCGGTCGGCGGCATCGGCCGCAGCCAGCACCTCGCGTGCGCTGTCGAGGTAGCGGCGGCCTTCCTCGGTCAGCGAGATGCGCCGCGTCGTGCGGTGGAACAGGCGCACGCCGAGGTGCGCTTCGAGCGCAGCCAGCGAGCGCACGACGGCGGGCAGCGAGCTGTCCAGCGCATCGGCGGCCTTGGTCAGACTGCCCTGGTCGGCGATCTGCACGAAAGTCTGCATGGCTTTGAGTCGGTCCATGAGGCGATTAGACCGGAAATCGCAGCAGTGAAATACAGGAAAGCCTATTACTCCGAAGGACGTATCAAAGAAGAATCGGCTTCATCCACCCACCCGACAGGAGAAAGCCATGCCCACCCGTCCCGCCCGCCCCATCACGGTCTACAGCTCGTCGATCTCCGGCCACTCGCACCGCGTGCGTCTGTTTCTCGGGCTGCTCGGGCTGCCTTTCGAAGTCATCGAGATCGATCTCGCCGCGCGCGCGCAGCGCAGCCCCGAGTTCCTGCGCCGCAACGCCTTCGGCCAGGTGCCGGTGATCGAGGACGGCGAGGTCACGCTGGCCGATTCGAACGCGATCCTGCTCTACCTCAACGAACGCTACGCACCCGATCCATCGCGCTGGCTGCCGCGCGACGCGCTCGGCGCGGCGCGGGTGCAGCGCTGGCTCTCGGTCGCGGCCGGGCCGCTGGCGCAAGGCCCTTCGATGGCGCGCGTGATCGTGTTGTTCGGCCTGGCCACCGACCCGTCCGACGTGATCGCGCGCTCCCACAACCTGCTGAAAGTGATGGAGGCCGAACTCTGCGACCGCCCCTTCCTCGCAGGCGACTCTTCGACGCTCGCCGACATCGCCAACTACAGCTACGTCGCGCATGTGCCCGAAGGTAATGTGTCGCTGGAGCCCTATCCGAAGGTGCGCGAATGGCTGGCACGCATCGAGGCGCTGCCGGGCTTCGTGCCGATGGTGGCATCGCGCATTGGGCTGAGAGCATGAACGCCGCTGCCGCCACTTGGCACGAGGGCGAGCGTGCGCTGCAGTCGCGCGCCGGCATCGGCCAACGCATGGCCGAGATCGGCCCGCGCGTGGTGCGCGATCACATGCCCGACCAGCACCGCAGCTTCTTCGCGCAGCTGCCCTTCCTGATCGCGGGCAGCCTGGATGCCGAAGGCCGTCCCTGGGCCAGCGTGCTGGCGGCGCCGCCGGGCTTCGCGCATGCGCCCGACCCGATGCACTTGCGTATCGATGCGCGGCCGCTGCGGGACGACCCGCTGGGCGCCGCGCTCGCGCCCGGCGCGCCGATCGGCTTGCTCGGCATCGAGCCGCACACGCGCCGGCGCAATCGCATGAACGGCGTGGTCGAGGCGCTCGACGCGCGGGGCTTCTCGGTCGCGGTGGGCCAGAGCTTCGGCAACTGCCCCAAGTACATTCAGGCGCGCGAGCCCTTGTTCGTCGGCGGTGCGCAGGACGCGCATGTCGGGCCCCGCAGCGACCGGCTCGATATGAAGGCGCAGCGCATGGTGCGCGCGGCCGACACCTTCTTCATCGCCACTGCGCATCCTTCGGCCGGCGATGCAGGCTCGCCGGCCCATGGCATCGACGTCTCGCACCGCGGCGGCCGCCCCGGCTTCGTGCAGTTCAGCGGCGAGGACACGCTCACGGTGCCGGACTTCGTCGGGAACACCTTCTTCAACACCCTGGGCAACATCGCGATCAATCCGGTCGCCGGCCTGTTGTTTATCGATTTCGAGACCGGGGATCTGCTGCAGCTCTTCGTCAAGGCCGAGATTGTCTGGGACGGGCCGGAGGTCGCTGTATTCGCCGGCGCAGAGCGCCTGCTGCGCATGCAGGTGGTGGCCGCGCAGCATGCGCCGGCCGCGCTGCCGCTGCGCTTCGGGCCCGCGGCCCTGTCGCCGCATCTGGAGGCGACGGGACGCTGGCCGGCGCCCGCGTGAAGCAGCTCAGTGGAAGACAGGGATGCGGGCGTTGACCGAGGGCCGGTAATCCCAGCCGCGTTCACGCAGCGATGCGGTGTCGGCGCCGCCTGCCAGCAGCGCCTGCACGCCCGCCGCTGCCACGGTGCAGGCCAGGGCCTGGCCGGGGCAGTTGTGGAGGCCATGGCCGAAACCCAGGGTCTGGCGATCGGGGCGCGCCAATTCGAAGGTCGCCGGCGAGGGGTTCAGCGCCGGGTCGCGGTTCGCGGCGCCCAGCACCAAAAGCACTGCATCGCCCGGCGCGAGCGCAGTCCCGGCCACGAGGGTCGTTTCGGCGACGAAGCGGCGCGTGTTCTGCACCGAGGGATCGTGTCGCGCGACTTCCTGCACGAGGGCGTTCAACAGCTCGGGCTGCGATTCGATCGTTCGGCCGAGCCCCGGCTCGCGTGCGAGCGCCACCAGGCTGTTGCCCAGCAGGCCGGCCGTGGCCTCGCAGGTCTGCGACAGCAGGCCGGCCAGGTTGGCCAGCAGGGCACGCGAGTTGTCGTCCGGCGCCTGGGCGCGCACCGCAGCCAACAAGCTGCCGTCGCGCGCGGGCTGCGCGGCGACGAGCTGCTCGAAGCGCGCCATCAGCGCTTGCGCGGCCTCGCTCGCGGCCTGCAGCTGCGCCGCGGTGGACAGCGATGACAGGCAGGAGACGAAGTCGCGCATCCAGTCCGAGATGCGCGGCAACTCCTCGTCGGCGAAGCCCAACAGGTGCGCAACGCCCGCAACCGGCAACGCGAAGCAGGCGTCGGACAGCGACGCGGCGGGCATTCGCGTCGCGACTTCCAGAACGCCCGAGTGCGCCGACTGCAGATCGAGCCCGGCCAGCGCGCGCTGAAGCACCGGCTTGTGCGCGGCATGCGGCGCGCCGTCGTTCATGCGCACGAGACGGCCGAACACTTCGCCGGCCGGCGTGCCGGCGATGGCGCGCGGCACCGGCTCGGCCGCGGGCCGCACGCGCAGCGCAGGGTTGGCGAGCAGCTCGCGCACGGTCTCGGCACGGCTCGCGACCCAGAGGCGAAGGCCTTCGTCGTAGATCAGCGCGGGTCCTTGGCGCAGTACGGCGTACCAGGGGTAGGGGTCGGGATGCGTGACGGCCGCGATGGCGTCGGCTGGCGGGGCGATGTCGTGGTTCATGTCCGAAGTGTGATGCTTCCCGCACGCACACACTTCGCTTAGCATCGAAGTATGGATGCATCCACGGCCGACACTCACTTGGCGCGCCTGGCCGGCGCCATCGCCGAACCGGCCCGCGCGCGCATGCTGTGCTGCCTGCTCGACGGCCACGCCCGCACCGCGACCGAGCTGGCGGCCGTGGGCGAGGTCGCGGCCTCGACCGCGAGCGCGCACCTGGCGCGGCTCAAGGAGCAGCGGCTGGTGGAGTCGGTGGCGCAGGGCAAGCACCGCTATTTCCGGCTCGCGGGCAGCGAGGTCGCCGCCGTGCTCGAAGGCCTGCTGGTGGTCGCCGGCGCGCCGCGCAGCGAATTCCAGCCGACCGCACCCAGCCGCCTGCGTGCGGCGCGCACCTGCTATGACCACATGGCCGGCACGGCCGGCGTCGCGCTGCACGACCGGCTGCATGCGCAGGGCTGGCTGCAGGCCACGGCGGAGGGCGGCGCCTACGAGCTCACGGCCGAAGGCGCGATGGCGCTAGAAAGCTTGGGGCTGGACATCGAGAGCGCGCGCAGTTCGCGCCGGCGTTTTGCCTGCGCCTGCCTCGACTGGAGCGAGCGGCGACCGCACCTGGGCGGCGCTTTGGGCGCGGCCTGGCTGCAACTGTCGCTGCGGCGCGGCTGGGTGCGCCAGGAACTGGACGGCCGGGCCCTCGCGCTCACGCCCAAGGCAAAGCGCGAAATGCCGGAACTCTTCGGCCTGGCCTGAGGGACTTCTTCAGGCTTTGAGCTTGAGGATGTAGGTCAGGACGCCGGCCGTTGCCACGTCCAGTTCGAGGAAGGACTTGAAGTCCTTCCCTTCCATCCAGTAGCTGTCCCAGTTGCTGCGCTTGATGGTTTTTTGCCAGGCGTCCGTGGCCACCGCGCGCCGCACGGCTTCGAGCAGCGCGGCCTGGCGCTGCGGCGGCACCGCGCGACCGGTGAAGACGCCGCGCCAGTTGGCGAGATCCGCGTCCACGCCTTGCTGCCGTACCGAGGGGATGCCCTGGAACGGGCTCTTCGACGACACGCCGATCGCGCGCAGCTTGCCGCTGGCGATGTGCTCGCTGAACTCGCTGTAGCCCGAAATGCCGGCGACGGCCTGGCCGGACTCCACCGCCGACACCACCTGGGCGCCGCCGGGGAAGGGCTGGTAGACGAGTGCCGCGGTGTTGCCGGCCGCGCGTGCCAGCAGGCCGGCGAACATGTGGTCGACCCCGCCGGCGGAGCCACCGGCGATGGCGGCGCTGGTGGGCTCGGCGCGCATCTTCGCGATCAGGTCCTTCGCGGTCTTGATCGGCGAGTCGCTCTTGACCACCACCATCTCGTAGTCGCTGGTCAGCCGCGCCACGGGTGCGATGCGGCTCATGTCGACGGGCGGCTTCTGCAGCGCCACGGCACCGACCATCACCATGCCGCTCATCAGCAGGGTGTCGGGGTCGGCGTCGTACTTCTCGACGTAGCGCGCGAGGCCGATGGTGCCGCCCTTGCCGCCGACGTTCTCGTACTCGATCTGGCCGACCGCGCCAGCGGCGATCAGCGCGGCGCCGAGGGCGCGGCCGGTCTGGTCCCATCCGCCGCCCTCGTTGGCCGGGATGACGATGCGCAGGCGCGGGATTGCTGCGGCGGTCGCTGCTGCTGCTGCTGCTGCGGGCGCGGGCCGCGCCGCCTGGGCCCATGCGGATGCCGGCAGGGCGCCGGCTGCGGTGGCAGCAAGCCACGAGGTGAAGATGCGCCGCGTCGGGTCAACCATGGTGGAGTGGGGACACAAGCTGTGTCATTTTGTTTCTGACAGGCGGAATCCTAGCCCACGATCCGCAGAGTTCGGTGACGACTGTCGCGAGGAAACGCCAGTCTCGCGCCAACAAAATCTCGAAAAGCGGCGCTTCGCCTACTGGAAGGCCACTTCGGCGAAGCTGCGCAGCTTGCGGCTGTGCAGCCGGCTCGAGCCTTCGCTGCGCAGCACGTCGATCGCGGCCATGCCGATGCGCAGGTGCTGCTCCACACGCTCGCGGTAGAACTGGTTGGCCATGCCGGGCAGCTTGATCTCGCCGTGCAGCGGCTTGTCGCTCACGCACAGCAAGGTGCCGTAGGGCACGCGGAAGCGGAAACCGTTGGCCGCGATGGTGGCGCTTTCCATGTCGAGCGCCACCGCCCGGCTCTGGCTGAAGCGCCGCTGCGGCTGGTTGCCGGGCAAAAGCTCCCAGTTGCGGTTGTCGGTGCTGGCTACCGTGCCGGTGCGCATGATCTTCTTGAGCTGCGTGCCCTGCATGCCGGTGACGTCGGCCACCGCCTTCTCGAGCGCGAGCTGGATTTCGGACAGCGCCGGGATCGGCACCCACAGCGGGAGCTCCTCGTCGAGCACGTGGTCCTCGCGCACGTAGGCGTGGGCCAGCACGTAGTCGCCGAGCTGCTGCCCCTGGCGCAGGCCGGCGCAGTGGCCGAGCATCATCCACGCGTGCGGGCGCAGCACCGCCACGTGGTCGGTGATGGTCTTGGCATTGGCCGGGCCGACGCCGATGTTGACCATCGTGATCCCGCTGTAGTCCTCGCGCACCAGGTGGTAGGCCGGCATCTGCGGCAGGCGCCCCGGCGGCGTGCCTTGCGTACCGTCGAGCAGCACACCGAAGGTGCCGCTCGAACCCGCCGCGAGCCCGCGCCGGCGCGTGATCACATTGCCGGGCTCGATGAAGGCAATGTATTCGCTCTGCTCGTCGGTCATCGCTTCGTGGCCGAGGCGCACGAACTCGTCGATGTAGAACTGGTAGTTGGTGAAGAGCACGAAGTTCTGGAACCACTCGGGCGCGGTGCCGGTGTAGTGGCGCAGCCGGTGCAGCGAGTAGTCCACGCGCGCCGCGGTGAAGAGCGAGAGCGGCTGCGCCTCGCCGGGCTTGGGCTCGAAGGTGCCGTTGGCGATGCCGTCGTCCATGGCGCCGAGATCGGGCAGGTCGAAGACATCGCGCATCAGGGCGCGGCGCTCGGCGCTCATCGTGCCTTCGATGTGGTCGTTCTCGGCGAAGGAGAAGTGGACCGGGATCGGCTGCGTGCTGGTGCCGATTTCGAGCTCGACCTCGTGGTTCTCGAGCAAGAGCCGGAACTGCTCGCGGTAGTAGCGGTGGAACAGATCGGGCCGCGTCAGCGTGGTTTCATAGCGGCCCGGCCCGGCGACGAAGCCGTAGCTCAGCCAGGCGTTGGCCGCCGGCGTGCGGCGCGAGACCGTGTGCGTATGAACGCGGACGAAGGGGTAGCAGGCGCGCACGCGGCCGGCCAGGCGGTCGCCGGCCACGAAGCGCTGCATCGCGTCGCGCAGGTGCTGCAGGCCGCCGTTGTAGATGAGCCGGACCTGTTCGAGGGCTGCGTCGGGGTCGGTGAAGCGGGCGGGTGCGACGAAGGCGGGCATGTAGGGCATCCGCTCATTGTGCAGCGTGCCGGCGGCGACTTGCGCGGGGCTATCCTGGCATGGGTTCCCGCATCGTGACGAACTCCTCTGCAACGGTCGGGTGGATGCCGATGGTGCTGTCGAACATCGCCTTGGTGGCGCCGGCGCGCATCGCGACCGCGAAGCCCTGCACCACCTCGCCCGCGTCGGGCCCCACCATGTGCAGGCCGACCACGCGGTCGCTGGCGTGCTCGACGATCAGCTTCATGAAGGTGCGCTCGCCGCTCCCCGAGAGCGTGTGGCGCAGGGCCTTGAACTCGCTGCTGAATACGCTGACCTTGCCGAACTTGGCGCGCGCCGCGGCCTCGGTGTAGCCGCAGGTGCCGATGTTCGGATGAGTGAAGACGGCCGTCGGCGTGAATTCGTAGTCGAGCTGCCGCGGTCCCTTGCCGAAGAGCGTGTCCACCACCACCATGGCCTCGGCCAGCGCCACCGGCGTCAGCTGCTGGCGCGTCGACACGTCGCCCACCGCGAGGACCGAGGGCACCGAGCTGCGGTAGTGCGCATCGACCACCACGCCGCCGCGCTCGTCGAGCGCAACGCCCGCGGCTTCGAGGCCCAGGCCCTGCGTGTTGGGCACGCGGCCGGTCGCGTAGAGGATGTTGTCGGCCTCGACGCGCTGGCCGCGCGAGAGCAGCGCGCACAGGCCGCTGTCCGTGCGCGTGATCATGTCGATCTCGCAGTTGAAGCGGATGTCGATGCCGGTGCGCGTCATCTCCTTGGCCAGGAACTGGCGCAGGTCCTCGTCAAAGCCGTTGAGCAGGTGCGCTCCGCGGTACAGCTGCGTGACCTGTGCGCCCAGGCCGTTGAAGATGGAGGCGAACTCACAGGCGATGTAGCCGCCGCCCACCACCAGCAGCCGCTTCGGAAAAGGGTCGAGGTCGAACATCGCGTCGGAGACCACCAAGTGCTCCCGACCCGCCACCTCGGGCACGAAGGGCATGCCGCCGGTGGCGACGAGCACATGACGCGCGGTGTACTTCTTCTCGCCGATCTGCACCGTGTGGGCGTCGGCCAGCTGCGCCCAGCCCTGGATCAGCGTGACGCCGGCGCCTTCGAGCAGGCTGCGGTAGACGCCGTTGAGCCGCGTGATTTCGCGTGCGCGATTGACCTTGAGCCGGTTCCAGTCGAGGCGCGGTTCACCGCCCTGCCAGCCGAAGCCGGCCGCTTCCTCGAAGGATTCGGCGTAGCCGGCCGCATAGCTGTAGAGCTTCTTGGGAATGCAGCCGACGTTAACGCAGGTGCCGCCCAGCTCGGCGCATTCGGCCAGCGCCACGCGAGCGCCGCGCTGGGCCGACATGCGCGCCGCGCGCACGCCGCCGCTGCCGCCGCCGATCACGAAAAGGTCGAAGTCGAATGTGCGCATGGGTGCTCCTTGCGGCCGACTGTAGCCGGCCGAAGGAGCGGCTGCTGCGCGCGGGTTTCGTGATCGGCCGCGGCTCACTCAGGGGCGATCGCCCTGCTGCGCGGAGTCCCGCGACGTCCAGCGCTGCTGCACACGCGGATCGCCGGCGCGCTGCTGCAACTGCTGCTGTTGCAAGGCACGCTGCTGGGCTTCCTGCGCTTGGCGCATCGCGTTGTGTTGCTGGGCCTGCTGCTGCGCCTGCACCTGCTGCTGCGCGCGCAAGGCCTGCTGCTGTTGCAACTGCTGCATCTGCTGGGCCTGTTGCTGCGCCTGCATCTGCTGCTGTGCCCGCAGGGCCTGCTGCTGTTGCAGCTGCTGCATCTGTTGAGCCTGTTGCTGCGCCTGCATTTGCTGCTGTGCCCGCAAGGCCTGCTGCTGTTGCAACTGTTGGGCCTGTTGGGCTTGTGCCTGGGTAGCGGCACGCTGCTGCATCTCCTGCTGCTGGCGTATGGCCTGCAACTGCATCTGCTGTTGTGCCTGTGCCTGTGCCTGTGCCTGTGCCTGTGCCTGCGCGGCGCGCTCCTGTTGCTGCTGGCGCAGCCCGTCGCGTTGCTGCATCTGCTGAAGTTGCTGCGCCTGCTGGAGTTGCTGCGCCTGTTGTGCTTGTTGCAACTGCTGGGCCTGTTGGAAGCGCTGTGCCTGCTGCGACTGAAGTTGCTGCTGCGCCTGCGCCTGTGCTGCGCGCTGCTGGAGCTGTTGCTGCGCTTGCTGTGCCTGCTGCTGTTGCCGTGCCTGCTCGAACTGGAATTGCTGCTGTTGTCGTGCCTGGAAAGCAGGCGGCGGCAGCGAAGCGGCGGGGCGCCCGAAGCCGCCGAAGTGGCGATCGCCGCGCGGCGGGATCGGTGCCGCCGGTGCGACCTGCATCTGCGCGATCCGGTCCTCGGGCATGCGCAGGAAGTCGCGCCGGGCGATGGGGCCGCGGCCGAAGATGTCCACCGGCACCAGCGAGAGCGCACCGGGCGTGTTGCGGTGCAGGTACTCGGCGCGCGCCAGTTGCTGCTGGTAGGCGATCGCGCGATTGACCTCGTCGATGTAGCGCTGGCTGGCGCGGTAGCCCGGCCGCCAGGGCTCGCCCGGCGCGAGCGGGAACCAGCCCACGCCGTTGCGGCCGCCGCCGATGTTGGCACCGCCCACGAAGCCGACCAGCGCCGGCGCATAGATCGGCCGCACATTCGGCCGCCCCGGCACCCAACACCAGCGCGAGCCGATGCGGGCCCAGCGGCCGTAATGGGAAGGCGCAAAGCCCCACGGTTGGGCATCGACCCAGGTCCAGCCCCAGGGCGCCACATTGACCCACTGGCCGTCGCGATAGGGCGCCCAGTCGGCGTCCACATTGCGCGGGTACCAGACGTTGCCGTATTCGGGAACGTTCTGCCAGTCGCCGTAGTTGTCGAGCTGCTGGTAGCCGACCACTTCGCGCGAGACGTAGCGCGCCGAGATCGACTGCTCTTCGATGCGGTCGCGCTCGGCCACCCAGCGCTCGAAGGCGTCGTTGCCGGCGCGCACTGGGCCACCGCTCACCGTCGCCAGATTGCGTCCCGATACCGTGAGCTGCTGGCGCGCGCCGAGCCGCATCGACTCGCCGCCCTCGCCATAGAGCGTGGCGCTGCCGGCGGCAATGGCCACGCGCGTGGTGCCGGCAGCCGGGTCGGCCTCGATGCGATAGTCGCCGGGTGCGTCGATCACCACGGCAAGATTGCCGGTGTCGATCTCGAAACGCTGGCCTGCCAGCTCGTCACGCACGCGCACTTGCAGGCGGCCCTGCTGAGCGGTGATGCGCGCAGTGTCGTCGTCGAGTTCGGACACCGCGATGCTGGTCTGGTCGTCCAGGCGCAGCGTGGCGGAGCCCACGTGCAGCTCGGCGCGGGCGTTGCGGTCGGTCCAGAGGCGGTCGCCGGTGGTGATCGGCCGGTTCGGGACCACGTCGTACCAGCTGTCGTCGCCCGCCGGCGAGAAGCTGATGGTGCCTTGATGGAAATTGAGGCGGGCCACGCGGCCCGGCGGATCCGGCTGGGCAAAGGCTGCAAGCCCGGTGAAGAGCAGCGCCAGACCCAGCAGCCAGCCGGCCGCGCGGCGGCCGGACGTCGAGGTGGTGCGGTGTTTCATGGGTCGTTCCCTTCGTGATGTCCCTATTAACGCGCGAGCGGGCCCGGCGCTGGCATCCGCTTTGCAAAGCTTTGGAAATATCGCGCCCGGTGCGCAACCTGATGTAAGCGCGAGCCGGGTGGCGGGCTAGGGCGTCTGCGGATGCGAGAGAAAGAAGCGAAGCATTTCGTCGCTCGCGTCCGGCCCGGTGGGATCGGTGAACGAACCCTCGGCGCTGCCCCCGGCCCAGGCGTGGCCGGCGCCGTGCAGCAGCCAATGCTCGACCGTGATGCGGCCATGGGTATCGGCATAGGTGCGGCGGGCATAGGCGCGGCCTTGCTTAGACCGGCCTTGCGTCTCGTGCGCTTGCGGCCTGCCGCTGGCCCCGGCGGCGAGCGCGGCCGCCGCCACCTCTTCCCCGTTGCGCGGATGCACCGTCTCGTCGGCGTCGCCGTGGAAGACGATGGTCGGCCGCACCGGGCCCGCCGTCGCGGCCGCCGCGCCGTTCTTCATCGCCGCCATTGCCGACATGAGGTCTTTCGCCGCGCCGATCGGCAGGCCCGAGTGCACGCCGACCGCGGCGAAGAGCTCAGGGTGGGTGCGCGCGAGGATGTGGGCCATCGCGCCGCCGGCCGAAAGGCCCGCCACGTAGACGCGCGCCGGATCGACCGCGTGATCGGCCATCACCGATCGCGTGAGGTCAGCCAGGAGCGCCGGCTCGCCGCGCTCGCGCTGCTGGTGCTGCGGCAGAAACCAGTTCCAGCACCTCGCGGCGTTGTGCTGCTTCGTCTGCGTCGGATAGAGCACCAGGAAACCGCGCTCGGCGGCGAGCCGGTTCATCTGCGTGCCGGCGGCGAAGTCATCCGGATCCTGCGTGCAGCCGTGCAGCATCAGCAGCAGCGGGCGCCGCTGGCCGGTGTTGCGGGCCGGGACGAAGAGCTTGTAGGCGATGCTGCGGTGCTGGTGCGTGAAACTGCCGTCGAGCCACTGGTCGGCCTCGACTTCGCGCGCAGGCACCAGCAGCCCGGCGCGCCGCAGCGCGCGCGGGACGGCGCCGGCCCATTGTGCGAGGCGGCGCTTGAATCCTTCGAACAGGGAAGCCATCAGGCGTCGGCTAACCCCCGTAGAGGTATTGCGGCAGCCAC
This sequence comes from Variovorax sp. CF079, assembly GCF_900101545.1. Classification (GTDB taxonomy): domain Bacteria; phylum Pseudomonadota; class Gammaproteobacteria; order Burkholderiales; family Burkholderiaceae_C; genus Variovorax. The sequence continues at coordinate 170,125 of NZ_FMZU01000012.1, forward strand.
AGCGTCAGGCCCGGCCAGACGTACATGAACACCATGCACAGGATCACGATCAGCATGTACGGCATCATGCCCGCGAAGATCTGGTTGATCGTGACATGCGGCGGAGATACGCCCTTCAGATAGAAGGCCGACATCGCCACCGGCGGCGACAGGAAGGCGGCCTGCAGGTTCACGAAGACCAGCACGCCGAACAGCAGCGGATCGATCTGGAAGTGCGCCAGCAGGGGCAGGAAGATGGGCACGAAGATCACGATGATCTCGGTCCACTCGAGCGGCCAACCCAGGATGAAGATGATCGCCTGCGACAGCAGCAGGAACTGCAGCGGGCTCAGGTTCATCCCGAGCACCCATTCCTCGATGATCCGCTGCCCGCCGAGCAGCGCGAAGACCGCCGAGAACAGCGCCGAGCCGACGAACAGCCAGCAGACCATGGAGGTGGTCTTGAGCGTCAGGAACACCGCCTCCTTGATCTTCTTGAAGTTCAGCGTCCTGGCCTGCCACGCCATCAGGAAGGCGCCTGCTGCGCCTACGGCGGCCGACTCGGTCGCGGTCGTGATGCCGAACAGGATCACGCCCAGCACCACCAGCGTCAGCGTCGCGAGCGGCATGACCGAGGAGGCCAGCATGCGCAGGATCTCGAACTGCTCGGCGTCCATTCGCCAGTAGTACCAGCCCAGAAGCACGAGCGCGAAGGCGCAGGCCACCGCGAAGCCGATGTAGAAGGCCTCCGGCACGGCCGCCGTCTTCGGCGCGTCGACGGCTTCGCCAAGTTGCTGCAGGCCGCCCTCCTGGGTTTGCGGCGCGGCGCTTTCGCTGCCGGGCGGCTCCTCGACGCCGCCGGACGATTCCGGCTCCTGCGCGCCTTCGGTCGTGGGCGGCTCAGCCAGTCCGCCGCCGGACGGCTCGGGCAGCGATGCGCCCGCGCCAGCCTTCGCGGCCTCCGCCGACTGGGTGGCGACGGGCGGGCTGGCCGGGTTGCTGTCCTTCTGCGAATAGATCGTCACGTACCACCACACGGCGCCCAGCATGACCGCGGTCAGCGCCAGCGGCACCAGCGCGGTGAGCAGGTTGCGCAGCAGCAACGCCCAGGTGATCTTCATGCCCTCGACGCTGCCGCGCAGCGCGCGCGCCGGCGCCAGCACGGCTGCGAACAGGGCCGGCAGCATGCGCGGCGAATAGCTGGCCGCGAGGTGGGCGACCCAGGGCGAGACCGGCGCGCGCTGCTGGTCGATCGGCAGCTTGGGCGCGACCTTGGGCTGCAGCATGGCCCAGCCGATCACGTAGATCAGGTACAGAAAGGCCAGGAAGAAGCCCGGGAACATCGCGGCCGCATAGAGCTTGACCACCGACTGCCCGGCGACGGCCGCGTACACGATGATCATCACCGAAGGCGGGATCAGGATGCCCAGCGTGCCGCCAGCCGTGATGACGCCGGCAGCGAGGCGCGTGTCGTAGCCGGCGTTCAGCATCGGCCGCATCGCGATCACGCCCATCAGCACGACCACCGCGCCGACCAGGCCGCTCGCGATGCCCCAGAAGGTGCACACGATCAGCGTCGTGACCGCCAGCGAGCCCGGCACGCGGCGGAAGGCGAGCTGCACGCTGTGGAACATCTTGTCCACCAGCGCGCCGCGCTCCATCACGTAGCCCATCAGCACGAAGAGCGGTATCGACAGCAGGGTTTCGTTGGTCATCGCGCCGAAGGCGCGCTGCACCATGAGGTCGAACACCTTGTTGTCGAGCCAGGGCACGGACGGGTCGTAGAACGCGATGAAGCCGAAGAACATGCCCAGCCCCATCAGCGTGAACGCCGTCGGGAAGCCGAGCATGATCACCACCACGATCAGGCCCAGCATCGTCAGGCCGAGTACCGCCTCGCTCATGACTGGCCTCCGGTGCTGCGCTGCTGGGCCGCGTGTTCGATGTCCTTCGCGCGCTCCATCACCTCGCGCTTGGCCGCCTCGTCGACGTAGCTGCTGCTGGCAAGCTGGTCGCCGACCACGTCCATCTCCTCGGCATCCTTCAGGCGCGGCGTCCACTCGCCGGTCTTGAGGCAGACGACGCAGCGCACCATCTCGGCGAAGCCCTGCAGCAGCAGCACGACGCCGGCGACCGGGATCACGAACTTGAAGGGGTAGACCGGTATCGGGTCGGCATTGAAGGTCTGCTCGCGCATCGCGAGCGATTCATTGAAATAGGTCCAGCCCGACCAGGTGAGCGCCACCACGCCGGGCAGGAAGAACAGCGCGAACAGCGCCAGGTCGAGCGCCGCCTGGGTGCGCGGTTTCATGCTGCCGTAGAAGAAGTCGCCGCGCACATGGCCCGCCTGCGCGAGGGTGTAGGCGCCGCCCATCATGAAGAGCGTGCCGTAGAGCATGTTGTTGGCGTCGAAGATCCACGCCGTCGGCGCGTTGAGCGCATAGCGCTTGAAGACCTCGCCGCACACCAGCAGCATCAGGGCCACGATGAGCCAGGAGAAGGTCTTGCCCACCACCATGCTGAAGCGGTCGACGGTGTGGAGGAATCGTTGAATGGTCATGGAACGCGGAAGATTCACATATCAAAAAAATCAGCCACCCGGACACGCCCGGATGGCTGATGGCAGCGGCGGCCCCTGAAGCTCAGGCCTTCTTCTTGCTGAAGTAGTGGTTGTAGGCCATCTTGAAGTCGACGTTGTAGTCGTTTTGCCACTGCAGGGCACGCTCGGCAAAGGTTTTTTGCGACTCGAGCACCTTCTTGAAGAGCGGGTTCTCCTCGGCCTTCCTGGCGATGGTCTTGTCCCAGGCCGCGAGCTGGGCGCGCAGCACGGCGTCGGGCGTCTTGTAGAACTTGATGCCCGCCTTCTTCATGTCCGCGTAGTCCTGCGAATTGCGCTGCACGGCCTTCCAGCTCATGTCGGCGCTGGCCGCCTGCACGGCGTAGTCGATGATCGAGCGGAGCTCCTGCGGCAACGCACCGTACTTCGCCTTGTTGAACAGGATCTCGAACTGCTCGCTCGACTGGTGGAAGCTCTGCAGCATGCAGTTCTTCACCACGTCGGGGAAACCGAGCACGCGGTCGCTGGAGGCGTTGTTGAACTCGGCCGCGTCGATCAGGCCCCGGTCGAGCGCCGGCACGATCTCGCCGCCCGGCAAGGGGTTCACGGCCGTACCCATCTCGGTGAACACGTCGACCGCCAGGCCGACGGTGCGGAACTTGAGGCCCTTCATGTCCTCCACCTTGGCCACCGGCTTCTTGAACCAGCCCAGCGGCTGCGTCGGCATCGGGCCGTACAGGTAGGACACCACCTCCATGTTCAGGCTCTTGTAGATCTCGTCGAGCAGCGCCTTGCCGCCGCCGTAGTTGTGCCAGGCCAGCACCGTGTTGGCGTCCATGCCGAAGCCGGGGCCCGAGCCCCAGAGCGCCAGGGCCGAGTTCTTGCCGTAGTGGTAGGCGACCACGCCATGGCCGCCATCGAGCGTGCCCTTGTTCACTGCCTCCAGCAGCTGGAAGGCCGGCACCACCGCGCCCGAGGGCAGCACCTCGATCTTCAGGCGCCCGCCTGCCATGTCATTGACCTTCTTGGCAAAGTCGTTGGCGTACTCGTGGAAGATGTCCTTCGCAGGCCAGGTGCTCTGGAAGCGGAAGGACGCGGTCTGCGCCATGCTGACCATGGGCGCGGACATGGCGCCGGCCGCCACGGCTGCACCTTTGAGCAGGCTGCGGCGGCGGTTCGGTTTGTTCTCGGTCATTGCGTATTTCTCCGTTGATATGTCTGGAAAACCCCAGACTGCCATCTTTGACACGTGAACATTCGCGACAAAGAGGGTTTTCACGAACTGGTGAAAAATCGTGGGATGCGGAACGGACTTCTGACGCAAAGACCGCCCGCTTCTAAGCAATAACCCTATCGAACTGAAGGATGACAGTGCCATGACCCAGCCGGACCCGAACCCAACCAGCGCAGGCAACGCACCAGCCGGTGAACGAGCGGGCGTGCGGCCGGCCGAGGGCTATGCCGGCGACGTGACGCCCGAACAGGCCTACGCGTGGGTCGCCAGCGGCGAAGCCGTGCTGGTCGACGTGCGCAGCGATGCCGAGCGCGAATGGGTGGGTTTTGTGCCCGGCGGGGTGGGTCTGGCCTGGAAGCAGTGGCCGGGGATGGCGCTCAACGCGGGATTCGACGAGGGTCTCAAGGCCGCCGTGCCGGCGGGCAAGAAGGTTGTGATGCTGTGCCGCAGCGGCGTGCGTTCCATCTCGACCGCGCGGCGCGCCACCGAACTGGGCCTCGAGGCCTACAACATCCTCGAAGGTTTCGAGGGCGACGCCGACGCCGAGGGCCATCGCGGGCGCAAGGGCGGCTGGCGCCTGCGCGGCTTGCCCTGGAAGCAGAACTGACCGTTTACTTGAGGGGAGGGATGCGGAGTTTTTGGCCGGGGTAGATCTTGTCCGGGTGGCTCAGCATCGGCTTGTTGGCTTCGAAGATCGCGTTGTACTTGTTGGCATCGCCGTAGTACTTCTTCGAGATGGCCGACAGCGTGTCGCCCTTGACCACGTCGTGGTACTGCGCCGGATCGGCCGCGGGTGCCACCAGCTTGTTGTCGACCTGGCTCACGTTGGCCACGTTGCCCGCCGCGAGCGATGCTTTTTCGCTGGCCTCCTGCGAGGGTGCGTTGCCCGCGAGCGTGACCACGCCCGAGGCGGCGACGTAAGTCACTTCCAAACCGGTCAGGCCCAGGTTCTGGGTCTCGATGTAGGTCTTGATCGCGGCGGCTGCCTTCTGGTTGGCATCCGGTTCCGCCGCCTGGGCCGAGGAGCCTCCGAACAGTTTTTCCCCCGCCTCTTTGATGAAACTCAGCAAACCCATGGTGTTCTCCTTGCGCCTTGGTTGATCGGAAGGGCACTGTACCGTCGGAAAGTGACCGCGGCGCGTAGGCTGCGACCGCATGTGCAAGCGCCCGTAAGAACAACTAGCAATAATGCCGCGCATGGCATTCCTCGCGATCGACATCGGCAACACCCGCCTCAAGTGGTCCCTCTACGACGCGGCGCGGCCGGGCGCGTCGTTGCTGGCGCACGGTGCCGAGTTTCTCGATCACATCGAGCGGCTGGCCGACGGCCCTTGGGCGGACCTGCCCGCGCCGGCGTCGATGCTCGGTTGCGTGGTGGCTGGCGACACGGTGCGGCGGCGGGCTGAGGAGCAGGTGGTGGAGCGCTTCGATTGCTCCCCGCGCTGGGTGGTTTCGAGCGCCGCCGAAGCCGGCATCGTGAACGGCTATGACCATCCGACGCGCCTGGGCTCCGATCGCTGGGTCGCGATGATCGGCGCGCGCCACCGCATGCTCTCGCAGGGGCCGACGCGTCCGATGGTGGTGGTGATGATCGGCACCGCGGTGACGGTCGAGGGCGTGGATGCGAACGGCAAGTTCCTCGGCGGCTTGATCCTGCCGGGCCACGGCATCATGCTGCGCGCACTCGAATCGGGCACCGCGGGCCTGCACGTGCCGACCGGTGAGGTGCGCGAATTCCCCACCAACACCAGCGATGCGTTGACCAGCGGCGGCACCTATGCGATCGCGGGTGCGGTGGAGCGCATGGTGCAGCACGTGCGCTCGCACTGCGGCGTGGAGCCGGCCTGCTACATGACGGGCGGGGCGGCCTGGAAGATGGCGCCGAGCATGAACGGGGAGTTCGAGCTCGTGGATGGGTTGATCATGGACGGATTGCTGGTGATTGCGCAGGAGCGCCTGTTGGCGTCCTAAGAAGCCAGCCCGTCCACCGCCTGGAACATCGCCTGCCGCGCCTGGCTGATGACCTGCCCTCGCCAGGCATCCGTGTCCGTGTAGAAGGTCTCCAGCATCTGCGATCGGATGGCCGCGGCCAGTTCGGCCGGCGCCTCCGGATGCTTGTGGAGCCAGTGATCGGCCCGCAGGGCCTGCGTCACTTCGAGCATGGACAAGGTGCCGTACTCGAGCGCGATCGACGTGTGCTCGGCCTGCGGGCATTCGTCGTCGAGCGCATAGCACATCAAGCCGGTCAGAAAGGCGGAGGTGGACGAGCCGTCGTACATCGAGGTCACCGGCGCCGCCGCCGTGCCCCACCAGGCATTGGCGCGCGCATAGGCGGCCTTGTCGTCCCTGCCGGCGAAGATGCGCTCGCCGATGCCGCTGGGTCCGAGGCCGGTGTGGAAATCGATCCAGCCGATGCGCCGGGCGCCGGCGGCGTGTGTGCGCAACACCTCGCGCAGGGTCCTGTTGCTCCAGGTCGGCGCGTCGCCGCCGTAGAACAGGCCGTCGGCAAACTGGTACTGCCCGCGCGTCACGGCGGCCTGGTAGAAGCCCAGGCCCTCGCGTTCGATGAGACTGCCGATCTCGGCCTGGTTGGCCGGCGTCGGCGGCCACTCATCGGGCAGGAGCAACGGATGCAAGCGGGCGTACGCCTCGTTGACGGGCCGCGGCTGCGAGAAGTCGAGGAAGTTGCGGTTCAGGTCCACGTTCTCGTGCGTCACGCGCCGGCTGTACGAGAAGCCGTACGGATTGAGCGCATGCACGTACAGCACGCCCACTCCCTGGTCGCGCACCTTCTCGCGCCATTCGGCATCGTGCAGCGCGAAGACCTGCACGCCGCTGCCGCAATGGCCTTCGACGCCGTGGCAGGCACTGCTCACGATCAACAGGTTCTCGGCCTTCGCTTCGCCATCGAGCGCCACATCCATCGCGAGCGCTTCGCCGTCGCGCCCCTTGAGCGGATGGACATGGGAGCGCACGGCCAGCCCGGCGCTCGCGCAACCCTGCAGGAACTTCTGGCGTGCCTGCGCGTAGCGAGGGGAGAAGGCCTCGCCGACGCCGATCATGCGGCCGTCCCTTCAGGCGCCTTCGGCCCCTGGAGGAACTCTTCGGCCAGCCGGACCCAGCAGGTCGCGCCCAGCGGAATCAGATCGTCGTTGAAGTCGTAGCTCGCGTTGTGCAGCATGCAGGGCCCGCCGCCGTGGTGCATGTCGCGGTGGCTGCCGTCGCCGTTGCCGATGAAGGCATAGGCGCCCGGCTTGGCCAGCAGCATGAAGGCGAAGTCTTCGGCCGTCATGGCGGGCTCCTGCACCAGCACGTTGTCCGCGCCGACGATGCCGGCCATCACGCGGCGCGCGAAGTTCGCCTCGTCGGCCGTGTTGATGGTGGGCGGGTAGTTGCGGTGGAAGCGGAACTCGCACTCGGCGTCGTGCGCCGCGCAGACATGCTCGGCGATCTTCTGCATGCGGGCCTCGATCAGGTCGAGCACCTCCAGCGTGAAGGTGCGCACCGTGCCCTTGAGCTCGCAGCTGTCGGGAATCACGTTGTTGGCCTCGCCCGCATGGATCATTGTGACCGAGATCACGCCGGCGTCGGTGGGCTTCTTGTTGCGCGTGATGATGGTCTGGAAGGCCTGCACCATCTCGCAGGCCACCGGCACCGGGTCGATGCCGGTGTGCGGCAGCGCCGCATGGCCGCCCTTGCCGCGGATGGTGATGGTGAACTCGTTGCTCGAGGCCATGGCCGGCCCCGGGCTCACCGCGAACTGGCCGGCCTTCATGCCCGGCCAGTTGTGCATGCCGAACACGGCTTCCATCGGGAACTGCTCGAAGAGACCTTCCTTGACCATCTCGCGCGCGCCGCCGCCGCCTTCTTCGGCGGGCTGGAAGATCAGGTAGACCGTGCCGTCGAAGTTGCGGTGCTTCGCCAGGTGCTGCGCCGCTGCCAGCAGCATCGACGTGTGGCCGTCGTGGCCGCAGGCGTGCATCTTGCCGGGGTGCTTGCTCGCATGCGCGAAGGTGTTGAGCTCGGTGACCGGCAGCGCATCCATGTCGGCGCGCAGGCCGACGGCGCGTGCGCTGGTGCCGTTCTTGACGATGCCGACCACGCCGGTGGTGCCGAGGCCGCGGTGGATCGGGATGCCCCATTCGGTGAGCTTGGCCGCCACCACGTCGGCGGTGCGCACTTCCTGGAAGCAGAGTTCGGGATGGGCATGCAAGTCACGTCGAACCGCGGCGATGCCGGCCGCCTCGGTGACGAGGGAATCGATGAGTTTCATGGGCACGAGTCTAGGCTTTGCGCAAGCGGCTCGCAAAGACCGTGCCCCCTCATCCGACTCAGCGGCCGGTTTCCTTCAGCCAGCTGCGGCGGGCTGCCAGCGCGGTGTCGGTGAAGTCGGTGAAGACGCCGTCGACGCCGAGCCGGTAGTAGGCCAGGTACTCGTTGGCCGCGTCCCCCTTGTAGTCCGCCGCCAGCCGGCGCGACTCGTTGCGGAAGGTGAAGGGGTGCACGAACAAGCCGGCCTTGTGCGCGTCGGCCACCAGGCTGGTCGGCGCGGTGGAGGTGGCGTCGGCATCGTTGACCTTGCCGTCGCGGTTGACGTCGACCGGCTTGCCGTCGGCGCCGACGGTGCCCTTGATGCTCACGATGTAGCGCTTCCACGGGCCGATGCCGTCGGCATAGGTCTTGATCTCGGCCAGGCCCGCGGGCGTGACCATGACGTCGAAGTTGCGCTTGTCGCCGGCCTTGGTCCACTCGTAGGGGCGGTCCACCGGCACCGCATAGGTCATGGCGCCGGTCTTCATGTCGATGCCGTCGCCGTCGATCAGCTGGATCAGCCGGGTCTTCAGGCCCTTGCTCTTCATGTACTTGAGGCTGCCGGGCTCGAAGGACTGCACCAGCACCGGCGCCGTGCGGCTGTTCCAGCCCGCGGCCTCGAGCATGGCGATCAGCTTGTCTTCCATGGGCATGCCCAGGTCGCGGAAGTAGGTCGGGTTCTTGGTCTCGGGATAGATGCCGATGGTGCGGCCGGTCTCGCGCGACTTGGCCTTGGCCAGGTCGATCACTTCCTGGAAGGTCGGCACCTTGTACTGGCCGTTGAACTGCTGCGGCCGCTCGGCATCGGTCGAGATCGCGCCGAGGCGCTTGATCTCGGCCAGCGTGAAGTCGTTGCTGAACCAGCCGGTCTGGGTTTCGCCATCGACCTGGATGGTCTTCTTGCGCGCCGCGAATTCGGGGCGCTTGGCGACGTCGGTGCTGATCGCGAGGTTGGGGTCGTGGCGCGTGATCAGCACGCCGTCCTTGGTCGACACCAGGTCCATCTCGATCATGTCGGCGCCGAGTTCGATCGCGCGCGCGTAGGCTTCCAGCGTTTCCTCCGGCAGCAAGCCCGAGGCGCCGCGGTGCGCCACCACCAGCGGCGGCTGGCCGTCGAGCGTGGGCAGCTTGCCCGATGGGCCGGTGCCCGGCAGGCTGCAGGCGGCCAGGCCGAGGGCGGCGCCGGCGGCCATTGCGGTCGCCGCGATCTTCGATAGCGTCATGAGCTTCTTCTCCATCCGGTTTGAAAAAGGCGCAGCCTACTCCCATGCGGTGACAGTTTCCCGGCGGCAGCGGCGGGCTGGCCGGACTTCCGGGACAATCGTCCGCATGTCCTATGTGCTTTCCACCCGCAGCCTCGAACTCGCGCAAACGCTGGTGCGCATGAACACCGTGAGCGCCAACAGCAACCTGGAGCTGATCGACTTCGCGCGCGACCACCTCGCCGGCCTGGGCGTGCGCAGCCGGCTCACCTACAACGCCGACAAGACCAAGGCCAACCTGTTCGCCACGCTGGGCGCCGGCAAGAAGGCCGGCGTCATCGTTTCGGGCCATACGGACACCGTGCCCTGGGACGGCCAGGACTGGAGCGTCGACCCGCTCTCCGCCACCGTGCAGGACTGGCCGCAGGGCGGCCATGACGGCGAGGCGGTGCATGCCGAGCCGCGCCTCTATGGCCGCGGGTCGGCCGACATGAAGAGCTTCATCGCGATCGCGCTGGCCAATGCCGAGCGCTTCCTCGAAAGCGAGTCGCCGTTCGCGGTGCACTTCGCCTTCAGCTACGACGAGGAGGTTGGCTGCTTCGGCGTCAAGGAAATGATCGCCGACATGAAGGACCAGGGCATCAAGCCGCTGGCTTGCATCGTCGGCGAGCCGACCCTGATGGTGCCGGCCATCGCGCACAAGGGCGTCTACCGCTACCGCTGCTGCGTGCGCGGCAAGGAGGCGCATTCCTCGCTCACGCCGCAGTCGGTCAACGCGATCGAGATGGCGGCGCGGGTGGTCGGCAAGCTGCGCGACATGGCCGAGGGCTTCGAACGCGACGAACCGCGCTACGCCGGCTTCGACGTGCCCTTCAGCACTGCCAGCGTGGGCCAGTTCCACGGCGGCATCGCCGACAACGTGGTGCCGCGCGACGCCGAATTCCGCTACGAATTCCGCGACCTTCCCACCGCCGATGCGCAGCAGATGCAGAAGGAGCTGCGCGGCTACGCGAGCCGCATCGAGGCCGGCATGAAGAAGGTCGCACCCGACGCCGGCTTCAGCTTCGAGACCATCTGCGAGATCCCGAGCTTCCTGACCACGGCCGAGGATCCCGTCACCCGCCTCGCGCAGCGTCTGGCGAACGAGTCGCGCACCACGCTGGTCGCCTTCGGCACCGAGGCCGGCATCTTCAAGAACGCTGGCATCCCGACCGTGGTCTGCGGCCCCGGCAGCATCAATCAGGCGCACCAGCCCGATGAGTACGTGACGCTGGAGCAGCTGGCGCGCTGCGAACAGTTCCTGCGGGGGCTCGCGGCGACGAAGGAAATCCGCTGAAGCGCATCGCCTTCGGCCTGCTCTGCGCCGCCGCGCTGCTGTACGCGGCGGCGACTGCGCTCGAGGCGCAACACCCCGCCTGGGGCTATGTCGCCGCCTTCGCCGAAGCCGCGATGATCGGCGCGATCGCGGACTGGTTCGCGGTGGTCGCGCTGTTCCGGCATCCGCTGGGGCTGCCGATCCCGCACACCGCGATCATCCCGGCCAACAAGGACCGCATCGGCGCCAAGCTTGCCGGCTTCATCTGCAACAACTTCCTGAGCACGCCGCAGGTGCTGGCCAAGCTGGAGCAGCTCGACCCGGCCGCGCGGCTGGCCCACTGGCTTTCGGCGCCCGAGCATGCGGCCAAGCTCGGCGAGCACCTGGTGGCTGCTGCGCGCTACGGGCTCAGCGCTTTCGACGACGCGCGCGTGCGCGCCTTCCTCGGCCGCATCGCGACCGCGGGCCTGGCGCAGGTCGACATCTCGCGGCTGGCGGGCCAGGCGCTCGATGCGCTAACCGCAGACGGGCGGCACCAGGCCTTGCTCGACGACGTGCTTGCGCAGGTCGCCGGCGTGGTCGAAGGCGACGAGGTGCAGGAGCAGATCACCGAGGCGATCGCGCGCGAGATCAGGGCGCTGCGCTACGTGGGCCTGGACCAGGTCGCCGCCAAGCTCGCCACGCGCAAGATCGTGGCCGCGGTGGCGCGCACCATCGCGGAGATGGCGGCCGAGCCCGGGCATCCGCTGCGGCTGCGCTTCGATGTCTTCATGCACGTCTTCATCGCGAAGCTCAAGACCGACCCCGAATTCCATCGCCGGGGCGAAGCGATCCGCGCCGAGCTGCAGGCGCATCCTGCGCTGGGCGACTACCTGCATGGCCTGTGGGGCGAGCTGCTGGCCTGGCTGCACGACGACCTGACGAAGACCGATTCGGGCATTCGCCAGCGCATCGTCGCGATGGCAGGTGCGCTGGGCGCGCGCCTTGCGGCCGACGCGGCGATGCGGCGCTGGATCAACGAGCAGATCGTGGACGCGGCGCCGCGCACGATCGAGCGCTACCGCGAGGACATCCGGCGCTACATCGTCGAACGCGTCGAAGCGTGGAACGCGGACGAGATGACGCTCGAGCTCGAGCGCCACATCGGGCGGGACCTGCAGTTCATCCGGGTGAACGGCACGCTGGTGGGGGGATTGGTGGGATTGACCATTCACGCGCTGACGCAGGTGACGAGGGCTTAGTCTCTCTTGCTCCCTCTCCCTCTGGGAGAGGGAGTCATCAAGTCCGGATCCGCCCATCCCCCGTGATCATCGACAGCTCGACGAACTTCGACGCCACATGGTTGCGCGGCGAGAAGGACACTTCGAAGCCGCCGAACTGCTGCCGGTCGATGGATTCCAGTCCCGCGATCAGCCCGTCGCGCGTGAGCTTGCCCGGTGCGCGGCGCAAGCCTTCGGTCAGCACCTTGGCGGCCAGATAGCCTTCCATGCTGGAGAAGTTGGCCTTGGTGGCGCCGCCGCTTTTCTTCACCGCGTCGTTGAACTCGCGCGTGATGCCGTTCGCGGCGTAGTAGGGCGAGGGCACGACCTGGGTGACGACGACGCCGGCGCCGTCCTTGCCGAGTTCGTCGGCCAGCGCCTGCGTGCCGACGAAAGACACGTTGTAGAAGGTGCCGCCATAGCCGGCCTTGCGCGCCTCACGGATGAAGGCGGCGCAGGACTTGTAGGCGCTGACCTGGACCACGGCATCCGGCTTCGCGGCCACGATGGTCTTGACCGCCGCCGCAACGTCGACCGAGTTACGCTCGACCGTCGCGAGCGCTGCCGGCTTCAGGTCCAGCTGCGACAGCGCGAGCGTCGTGCCGTCGAGACCGGCCTTGCCGTAGGCGTCGTTCTGGTAGAAGACCGCGATCTTCTTCAGGCCCAGGTGGGTGAGCTGCTTCACGATCAGCGCGGTCTCGTCGTTGTACGAGGCGCGCAGGTGGAACACGTTCCTGTGGAAGGGCTCGCGCAGCGCCATCGCACCGGTGAAGGGCGCAATGAACGGGATCTTCGCGCCCACGGCCAGCGGCAGGGCCGCCAGGCTGGTGGGTGTGCCGATGTAGCCGAAGAGCGCGAAGGCTTCCTCGTCGATCAGCTTCCTGGTGTTGGCGACGCAGCGGTCGGGCTCGTAGCCGTCGTCGAGGAACTTGATCTGCACGTCGCGATGGCCCGGCGTCGCGTTGTACTGGTCCAGGAACAGCTTGGCACCCTGGTAGAACTGGATGCCCAGCTGCGCGGCCGGCCCCGAGAAGGGCGCCGACTGCCCGAGCACGATCGGCGTTTCGCTCTGTGCCCGCGCGATATGAAAGCCGCCGAGCGCTGCAGCGCCCGCTGCGACCGAAAAGTGCCTGCGATTGATCATCGTGAAAACCCCTCAGCGCATCCTCGGCGCACAACTTAGACTCGACTGAATACTCGTTGTCCCCGCCCCACCATGACTTCTTCGATCCAGGTGCTCGGCGCCTGCCCGCACGATTGCCCCGACACCTGCGCACTCGTGACCACCGTGCAGGACGGCGTCGCCGTCAAGCTGCAAGGCAACCCGGCGCATCCGCACACGGCCGGCGTGCTCTGCACCAAGGTCTCGCGCTACATCGAACGCAACGACCATGCCGAGCGTCTTGTCCAGCCCTTGAAGCGCATCGGCCCCAAGGGCAGCGGCCGCTTCGAAGCGGTGACATGGGAAGCTGCCCTTGATGACATCGCCGCGCGCTTGAGCGAGTGCAAAAGTAACAATCCGGAAACGATTGTGCCTTACAGCTACGCCGGAACCATGGGTTTGGTGCAGGGCGAATCGATGGACCGTCGTTTTTTTCACAAGCTTGGCGCGTCGCTGCTGGACCGCACGATCTGCTCGACCGCTGGCGGTGAAGCTTTAAGTTTTACTTTGGGCGGCAAGGTCGGCATGCGGGTCGAGTTTTTCGCCGAAGCGAAGCTGATCCTGATCTGGGGCAGCAACTCGATCGCGAGCAACCTGCATTTCTGGCGCCACGCGCAAGCCGCCAAGCGCGCCGGCGCGCGGCTGGTGTGCATCGATCCGCGCAAGACCGAGACCGCCGACAAGTGCGACGAGCACGTCGCCTTGCTGCCGGGCACCGACGCGGCGCTGGCCCTGGCGTTGATGCACGAGCTGATCGTCAACGACTGGCTGGACCGCGACTACATCGCGCAGCACACCCTGGGCTGGGAGCAGCTTCGCGAGCGCGCCCTGCAATGGCCGCCGGCGCGCGCGGCTGAAGTCTGCGGCGTGCCCGAGGCGCAGATCGTGGCGCTCGCACGCGCCTATGGAACCACCAAGCCGGCCGCGATCCGTCTCAACTACGGCATGCAGCGCGTGCGCGGCGGCGGCAATGCGGCACGCGCCATCGCCTGCCTGCCCGCGCTGGTCGGCGCCTGGCGGGATCGGGCCGGCGGCCTGCTCCTGAGCAGCTCGGGCCTGTTCCCGGTGGACCGCGCCGCCTTGCAGCGGCCCGACCTGCTGGCCGGCCGGCGCCCGCGCACCATCAACATGAGCGCGATCGGCGATGCGCTGCTCGATACTGCGAACCCGATCCACGCGCTGGTGGTCTACAACAGCAACCCGGTCGCGGTCGCGCCGGAGTCGGGCAAGGTGGTGGCCGGCTTTGCGCGCGAGGACCTGTTCACCGTGGTGCTCGAGCAGTTCCAGACCGACACCGCCGACCATGCCGACTACGTGTTGCCGGCCACCACGCAGCTCGAGCACTGGGACATCCATACCAGCTACGGCCACACCGACGTGCTCTTGAACCGCCCGGCCGTGGCGCCGCGTGGCGAGGCCCGCAGCAACACCTGGGTGTTTCGCGAACTCGCGCGGCGCATGGGCTTCGACGAGCCCTGCTTCTCGGACGACGACGAGACGCTGTGCCGCAGCGCCTTCGCGCCCGGCGCGATCGACTTCGACGAGCTGCAGGCGCAGGGCTTCACCAGCCTGAAGCTGCCCGATGCACCCTTTGCCGAAGGCGCATTCCCCACGCCCTCGGGCCGCTGCGAGTTCTTCAGCGCCCGGCTCGCTGCGCTGGGCCAGGACGGCCTGCCCGACCATGTGCCGAACTACGAACCCGCGGGCAGCTCCAAGGCGTTTCCGCTCGCGATGATCTCGCCGCCGGCGCGCAACTTCCTCAATTCGAGCTTCGTCAACGTGAAAAGCCTGCGTGCCATCGAGGGCGAGCCGCTTCTCGAGATCCATGAAGCCGATGCGGCAGCGCGCGGCATCGTCGACGGCGCCACGGTGCGCGTGTTCAACGAGCGCGGCGAGCACCGCTGCCGCGCTGAAGTCTCGCGCCGGGCCCGGCCCGGCGTGGTGCACGGCCTCGGCATCTGGTGGCGCAAGCTCGGGCTCGACGGCACCAACGTCAACCAGCTCACGAGCCAGCGCTTGACCGACATCGGGCGTGGGCCGACCTTCTACGACTGCCTGGTCGAGGTAGCTCCAGATGCCTGAGAGGTACGCGTGAACAGGAGGCGCGCGGTCTTCGCTGCGGCTGCCATGCTGTGCCTGGCCGGCTGCGCCGACCTCGGCTATTACTGGCAGTCGGCCAGCGGCCATCTCGGGCTCATGCGCGCGGCGCGGCCGGTGCCCGAATGGTTGCAGGATCCCGGCGCGCCCGACGCGCTCAAGGCCAAGCTGGAACTCGCGCAGCGCATCCGCCGCTTCGCCTCCTCCGAGCTCGGCCTGCCCGACAACCCGAGCTACAAGGCCTATGCCAACCTGCATCGCCCGGCCGCGGTCTGGAACGTGGTGGCCGCGCCGCCCTATTCGCTCACGCTCAAGACCTGGTGCTTCCCGGTCGCGGGCTGCGTCGGCTATCGCGGCTACTACAACGACGCCGATGCCAGGGCCGAGGCGGAGGCCCAGCGCGCGCTGGGCCTGGAGGCGGCGGTTTATCCGGTGCCGGCCTATTCCACGCTCGGCTGGATGAACTGGGCCGGCGGCGATCCCTTGCTTTCCACCTTCATCGGCTACCCGGAAGGCGAGCTGGCGCGCATCGTGTTCCACGAGCTCGCGCACCAGGTGCTCTATGTGCCGGACGACACCATGTTCAACGAGTCTTTTGCGACCGCGGTGGAGCGCATCGGCGGTGCGCGCTGGCTGCAGACCCAGGCCGGCGACGCGGCGCGGCTCGAATATGCGCAGTTCGATGGGCGGCGCCAGCAGTTCCGCGCCCTTGCGGCGGAGACGCGCCGCGCGCTCGCGGGCATCTATGCCTCGAAGGAGGCGCAGGCCGGCGATTGGCCGGCGGTCGATGCGATGAAGAAGGCGGCCATGGACGATTTCCGCCAGCGCTACGCCGTGCTGCGCGCGGGCTGGACCGGCCCGCGCCAGGGCGCCTACGACGCCTGGGTGGCGCGCGCCAACAATGCGATGTTCGGCGCGCAGGCCGCCTACGACGAACTGGTGCCTGCCTTCGAGGCGCTGTTCGAACGCGAGGGCCGGGACTGGCCGCGCTTCTACGCCGCGGTCAAGCGCTTCGCCGCGCTGCCCAAGGCCGGGCGTGCGCAGGCGCTGAAAGCCGCTGCCGTCCCCGCCACGGCGGACACGCTCACCCCACAACCCCACAACCACGACAAGGGAGGCCGCGGTGCCTGACATCCATATCGAACGCAGCCACACGCTGGGCATCGAGGCCGCGCGCGCGGTGGCGCGCCAGTGGATGCAGAAGGTCGAGCGCGACTACGGCCTTGCCTGCAGCTACGACGAAGGCGAGCGCCGCGATGTCGCCCAGTTCACGCGCCCCGGCATCGACGGCAGCGTCGAAGTCACCGCCGACAGCTTCAGGTTGCGCGCGACGCTCGGTCTTTTGTACGCCAGCTTCAGCGATCAGATCGAGCAGCGCCTGCAGCGCAACCTCGATGAGCTGCTGGGCACGAGCGAGGCGGACGACGACGCCTACAACGATAAAGATTGGTTGTAGGCGCGGGCGCGTTCAGCGCAGCGATTTGATGAGGTCGATGTACTTCTGCTTGGCCTCGTCGGCGCCCAGGCCTTTCTGAGCCGTCCAGGCGTCCCACTTGGCGCGCGCGACGATGTCGCTGAAGCTGGGCTTCTTCTCGGTGTTGTCGCCCTGGGTGGCCTGCTTGAAGAGGCCGTAGATCTTGAGCAGCGTCGGGTTGTCCGGCCGTTCGGCGAGCAGTTTGGAGTTGGCTTGGGCGGCTTCGAACAGGGCGTTCAGATCGGACATGGCGGCAGGCGGGTTGGAACAAGGACGCGCATCTTAAGTGACGCTGTCGTTGATAAAGATCAGTCGGAGAGCCCCGCGCGCGCCAGTTCCACGTCAAGCCGTTCTCGCGCATCGGCCGGCTCCAGGGCGGCCGCTTTCTCGTAGAGGCGCGTGGCTTCGGCCATGCGCGAATCGCCCTCCAGCATCAAAAGACCGCGGGCGTATTCCATCAGCGCGCTGGCCGAATGGGGATTGAGCTGCAGGCCGCGCCCGAACAGCTCGATCGCGGTTTCGGCGCGCACGCCGTAGGTCATGCGGCCCACCAGCATCCCGACCTTGTCGATGACTTCGGCGTGGAAGGCCGCGAGCGCGATGTGCGCATCGGCATGATGCGGCTGCAGCTCGATCACGCGCTCGAGCGCGCCCTTGACCTTGGTGCCCAGGCCCTGCGCCAGCGCGCGTGCCACGCTGATGCCCTGGCTGTAGCGCCCCAGCGCATAGGCTTGCCAGTACAGCGCCTGGCAGTTGTCGGGCTCCGCGGCGACCTGCGCGGTGGCGCGCTCGACCACCTGCCTGAACAGGGCTTGCCGCACGGCCTCGCGCGGTTCCAGATAGTTGGCATAGATGGCCGTGGCCTGGTTCGCGAGCGCCAGCCCCTCGCGGCCGTGCCGCAGGCCCATGGCGGCAGCACGCTCGAACTCGCCGCTGTGGTACAGCGCCCAACCCTCGGCCAGCGGTCCGGGCACCGGCGGCTGCAGGCCCTGGCCGGCATGCAGCTGCGGCCAGTGGCTGAGCAGGTTGGCCGTGTCGAAGTACGGCGCGTCTCTGTAGGGCAAAAGTGTCCATGGCTCCGTGGCAGGCACCGTGCCGGTCGACAACAGCGAAAGGGGTTGGATGTCGTGGTGGGGCATGCGATGGAAGGATGGAATTTTCAGACCGTTGCTCTGTGATCTTCGCCTGTGTAAGCGCTGCTCAGTGTCAGCAAATGCCGCCGTTGTTCCGTCGCCAAGTAGGGTGCCAGCAGATGCAACGTGTGGTGGGCGCCGCGCAGCAGGGCGCCCTGGGCGTGCGCCGGCTCCAGCGCTTCGCGCGGGTTGCGCACGTACTCGTAGCTGAGCCAGTAGGTCAGCACCACCACCATGCTCTGCGCCAGCGGGTCGACCTCGCGCGTGTCGATGTCGAGATGGCCGGCGCGGCTCATGCCGGCGAGCAGGGTGCGGATGGCGCGCGCCTTGTTCTTCAGGACCAGCTGGAACTGCGTTTCCAGGTGCCGGTTCTTGCTCAGCAGATCGTTGAGGTCGCGATAGAGAAAGCGGTAGCGCCAGATGAGCTCGAACAGGCTGTGCATGAAGAACCAGGCGTCTTCGACGTCGTGCACGCCTTCGCTGGCATGCAGCAGTTCGTTGAGCTCGGTCTCGTAGCCCTCGTAGAGCCGGTTGATCAGCTCGTCCTTGGCGGGGTAGTGGTAGTAGAGATTGCCGGGGCTGATGTTGAGCTCGCCCGCCACCAGCGTGGTCGAGACGTTCGGCTCCCCGAAGCGGTTGAACAGGTCAAGCGCGGCTTCGAGGATGCGTTGTGCAGTGCGGCGTGGCGCTTTCTTGGCCAATTCGTAGCCCTGGTTTTTGTCTCCTGGGGCCACTCTAGCGCAAGTACACGCCGGCGGGGGTCGGTGTTCTTCCTGCCCTCAGGCCCCGCTGCCCGGCTTGTGCCGCCGCGACGGCTTCGCAGCCTCGGGCGGCGTGCGCGCGGCGGTCTTGCGCGTGGTGCCGGTCGCGTTCTTCCGCTTCAACTGAGCCTCGAGCGCCTCTACCCGCACCTGCAGCGCGGCCACTTCCTGGGCCGAGGGCATGCCGAGCTTTTCGAGGGCGCGCGCCACGCGGTCTTCGAAGATGGTCTCCAGCTTGCCCCAGCCGCCGGCGGCCTTGGTGCCGAACTCGCTCGCGAAGCCCGCCATCCGGGCCTGGGCCTGCGCCAGCGTTTCCTCGGCGGCCTGCTGGGTCTTCTTCTGCACCCCGATGCCATCTTTCACCAGCGCCTCGAAGGCCTTGCTGCCTTCCTGCTGCATCTTGGCGAAGGCGCCCAGGCCGGCTAGCCAGATCTGCTGGGCGGAGTCCTTGATGCGGTCGGGTTTGTCGTCGTCTTTGCTGGCCATGGGCATTCCTTGAAGTACGTCGGAAGCACTCTATCCGCGCTTCGGGTTGCCCGGTAGGGACTGGTCTCTAGCCATCTCTTGAAACATTCCCCAATGGGATAATCGCGGCTCGACCGCCACCCGGCGGTTTTTTTCCACTAGCGGGAGACTCCATGATCCTGGTTACCGGCGGCGCCGGCTTCATCGGCGCCAATTTCGTCCTCGATTGGGTGGCGCAAAGCGACGAAGCGGTCGTCAATCTCGACAAGCTGACCTACGCCGGCAACCTCGAGACGCTGGCCTCGCTCAACGGCAACCCCAAGCACGTGTTCGTGCAGGGCGACATCGGCGACAGCGCCCTGGTCGACCGCCTGCTGGCCGAGCACAAGCCGCGCGCCGTGCTCAACTTCGCGGCCGAGTCGCATGTGGACCGCTCGATCCATGGCCCCGAGGACTTCGTGCAGACCAACGTGCTGGGCACCTTCCGCCTGCTCGAATCCGTGCGTGGCTACTGGAGCGCGTTGCCGGCCGACCAGAAGGCCGCTTTCCGCTTTCTGCACGTCTCGACCGACGAGGTCTACGGCTCGCTCTCGGCCGCCGACCCCGCGTTCACCGAAGAAAACAAGTACGAGCCCAACAGCCCCTACTCGGCCAGCAAGGCCGCCAGCGACCATCTGGTGCGCGCATGGCACCACACCTACGGGCTGCCGGTGCTCACCACCAACTGCTCGAACAACTACGGCCCTTTCCATTTCCCCGAGAAGCTGATCCCGCTGATGATCGTCAACGCGCTCGCCGGCAAGCCGCTGCCGGTGTACGGCGACGGCATGCAGGTGCGCGACTGGCTCTACGTCAAGGACCACTGCAGCGCCATCCGCCGCGTGCTCGAGGCCGGCAGGCTCGGCGAAACCTACAACGTCGGCGGCTGGAACGAGAAGCCCAACATCGAGATCGTCAACACCGTGTGCGCGCTGCTCGACGAACTGCGCCCGCGCGCCGACGGCAGGAGCTACCGCGAGCAGATCACCTACGTGACCGACCGCCCCGGGCACGACCGGCGCTACGCCATCGATGCGCGCAAGCTGGAGCGCGAACTGGGCTGGAAGCCGGCCGAGACCTTCGACACCGGCATCCGCAAGACGGTCGAGTGGTACCTGGACCATGCCGATTGGGTGCGCAACGTGCAAAGTGGCGCGTACCGCGAGTGGGTGCAGAAACAGTACGAGGCGGCATGAAGCTATTGCTGCTCGGCAAGACGGGACAGGTGGGCTGGGAGCTGCAGCGCAGCCTGGCGCCGCTCGGCGAACTGGTCGCGCTGGATTCCAAAAGCACCGAGGGCCATGCCGACTTTCGCGATCCCGAGCGCGTGGCGCAGACGGTGCTCGCGCTGCGGCCCGACGTGATCGTCAATGCCGCCGCCCACACCGCGGTCGACAAGGCCGAGAGCGAGCCCGAGCTCGCGCGCACGCTGAACGCGATCGCGCCCGGCGCGATCGCGCAGGCCGCCCAGGAAGTCGGCGCGCTGATGGTGCACTACTCCACCGACTACGTGTTCGACGGCAGCGGCGAGCGGCCCTGGCAGGAAGACGATGCGACCGGGCCGCTCAGCGTGTACGGCCGCACCAAGCTCGAGGGCGAGCAGCTGATCGCCGCGCATTGCCCGAAGCACCTGGTCTTCCGCACCAGCTGGGTCTATGCCGCGCGCGGCGGCAACTTCGCGAAGACCATGCTGCGGCTGGCCAAGGAACGCGAGCGTCTCACCGTGATCAACGACCAGTTCGGCGCGCCGACCGGCGCGGAGCTGCTCGCGGACGTGACGGCCCATGCGATCCGCGACACGCTGCGCGATCCCGCCAAGGCCGGGCTCTATCACCTGGCGGCCGGCGGCGAGACCACCTGGCATGGCTATGCGCGCTTCGTGCTGGAACAGGCCGAAGCGGCGGGTGTTGAACTGAAGGCTGGGCCTGCGATGATCGATGCCGTTCCCACCAGCGCCTTTCCTACGCCCGCCAAGCGGCCGCACAACTCCCGCCTGAGTACCATCAAGCTCCAGTCGAGCTTCGGCTTGAAGCTGCCGCCCTGGCAGGCCGGCGTCGCGCGCATGCTGCACGAGACGCTCTGACTCACGACCCGAAAAGAAATCCATGACGCAACGCAAAGGCATCATCCTCGCCGGCGGTTCCGGCACACGCTTGCATCCGGCCACGCTTGCGCTGAGCAAGCAACTGCTGCCGGTGTACGACAAGCCGATGATTTACTACCCGCTGAGCACGCTGATGCTCGGCGGCATGCGTGACATCCTGGTCATCAGCACGCCGCAGGACACGCCGCGCTTCCAGCAGCTGCTGGGCGACGGCAGCCAGTGGGGCATCAACCTGCAGTACGCGGTGCAGCCGAGCCCGGACGGGCTGGCGCAGGCCTTCATCATCGGCGACAAGTTCGTGGGCAACGCACCGAGCGCGCTGGTGCTGGGCGACAACATCTTTTACGGCCACGACTTCGTGCATCTTCTTTCCGATGCGGATGCCAAGCAAGCCGGCGCGACCGTGTTCGCCTATCACGTGCATGACCCGGAACGCTACGGCGTGGTGGCCTTCGATGCCCAGGGCAAGGCCAGCAGCATCGAAGAAAAGCCCGTCAAGCCCAAGAGCAGCTATGCCGTGACCGGGCTGTACTTCTACGACAACCAAGTCGTCGACATCGCCAAGGCCGTGAAGCCGAGCGCGCGCGGCGAACTGGAGATCACCGCCGTCAATCAGGCCTACCTGGACCTCGGCAAGCTCAGCGTGCAGATCATGCAGCGCGGCTATGCATGGCTCGACACCGGCACGCACGACAGCCTGCTGGAGGCCGGTCAGTTCATCGCCACGCTTGAGCACCGGCAGGGACTCAAGATCGCCTGCCCCGAAGAAGTGGCATGGCGAAACGGATACATCAGCACCGAGCAGCTTGCAGCGCTTGCGAAGCCGCTGGAGAAGAGTGGGTACGGCAAGTATCTGAACCACCTGCTGACGGACGAGGTGCGCTCGTGAAGGTCACGCCTACTGCCATTCCCGAGGTGCTCATCATTGAACCTAAGGTGTTTGGTGACGCGCGGGGATTTTTCTATGAGAGCTTCAACGGCAAGGCTTTCGACGAAGCCGTCGGGCGCCATGTGGAGTTCGTTCAGGACAACCATTCGCGCTCGGCGAAAGGCGTGCTGCGCGGGCTGCACTACCAGATCCAGCAGCCGCAGGGGAAGCTGGTGCGCGTGGTGCGCGGCGCGGTGTTCGACGTGGCGGCGGACATTCGCAAGTCGTCGCCGACTTTCGGGCAATGGGTGGGCGTGGAGCTCACTGAAGAGAATCACAAGCAG
This sequence comes from Variovorax sp. CF079, assembly GCF_900101545.1. Lineage (GTDB taxonomy): Bacteria > Pseudomonadota > Gammaproteobacteria > Burkholderiales > Burkholderiaceae_C > Variovorax. Next base: position 192,429 of record NZ_FMZU01000012.1, read on the forward strand.
TTGTGGGTGCCCGAGGGCTTTGCGCACGGGTTTCTGGTGGTGAGCGAGTCGGCGGATTTTCTGTACAAGACGACCGACTACTATGCGCCGGCGCATGAGCGGGCGATCCGATGGGACGATGCGCGCCTCGGCATCCGGTGGCCGGATACCGGCGTTGCGCCCCAGCTGTCGGCGAAGGACCAGCAGGCTTCGATGCTGGACGACGCGGAGTTGTTCGCATGACGGTGGCGACCGACTTCGAAGCGACTCTCAAGGGCCGCAAGGTATTCGTCACCGGCCACACCGGTTTCACGGGCGGATGGGCGTGCCTCTGGCTGCGATCGCTCGGCGCTATCGTCGCGGGCTACTCGCTGCCGGCCGACACCACCCCATCGCTCTTCGCCGCGGCGGGCATCGAGGCCGAGATGCACTCGAGCACGCTCGGCGACATCTGCGAGTACGCGCCTCTGCTCGATGCGATGCGCAAGTTCGAGCCGGAGCTCGTGCTGCACCTGGCCGCACAGCCGCTCGTGCGCCGCTCGTACCGCGAGCCGCTCCTGACCTTCCAGGTCAACGCCCAGGGCACAGCCCATGTGCTCGAAGCGGCGCGCAGCATCGGCAGCGTGCGCGGCGTGGTCTGCGTGACCACCGACAAGGTCTACCGCAACAACGAATGGCCGTGGCCCTATCGCGAGAACGATCCGCTGGGCGGCAAGGACCCGTACAGTGCCTCGAAGGCGGCGGCCGAGATGGTGATCCAGAGCTATGCCGCGTCCTATCCTTTCGTCGACGGCAAGGGGCCGGCTATCGCGACCGCGCGCGGCGGCAACATCGTGGGTGGCGGGGACTGGTCGGAGGACAGGCTCATCCCCGATTTCGTACGCAGCGTGGTCAACGGGACTCAGCTGACGCTGCGCTATCCCGACGCCACGCGACCCTGGCAGCATGTTCTTGCGCTGGTGCATGGCTATTTGCTGCTGCTGGCGAAGCTGGTGGGCCCGCGTCCGCAGGACTTCGCGCGTGCATGGAACCTCGGTCCGCAGGAGCTCAAGCACTACCCGGTGCGCGAGGTGCTCGAACTCATGAGCAGCGCATGGCGGCGTCCGGTACTCGAGTTCATGAACAACCCGTTGCCGGAAGCCGGCGCGCTGGCGCTGGACAGTTCGCTGGCGCGCAACCTGCTGGACTGGCGGCCGGCCTGGGACACGCCGCGCGTGATCAGCGAGACGGCGGCCTGGTATCGCAACTACTACGGGGCGCCCGGCACCGCGAAGGCGTTTACGTTGGGGCAAATCGACGCCTGGCGCAAGGACATCGCCCCATGATCTACGTGATTGGTGGACGCGGGCGGCTCGGGCGTGCCATCTGCGCGTCGCGTCCTGCGGGGGAAATCGTCGCGCTAGAGCGCGAGGTCTACGAGCGCTGGTGGCAAAGCAATGCCGGCGCCTCGATCGCGCGCTACTTCGATTGCGCGGAGCCCGGATCGGTGGTTCTGGTCGTCTCGGGCGTGCTCGACCCGGCACTGCCGCGCGCCGAGCACCAGCGCGTCAACGTCGATTTGCCCGCTCGCATCATCGATGGCGCGTGCGCCGCTGGACTGCGTGTGGTCACCTTCGGCACGGTGATGGAGCGGCTGCTCGAGCATCCGAACGCCTACATCGCCACCAAGGCCGACCTCGGTCGCCTTGCGACGGAGCGGGCGGCGGCGGGCGACCCTGTCACGCACTTGCAACTGCATACGCTCTACGGCGGTGGCGAGCCCGCCCCCTTCATGTTCCTGGGGCAGCTTTGCAGGGCACTGCGCGAGGGGCGCCCCTTCGAGATGTCTCCAGGCCGCCAGCTGCGTGAGTATCACCATGTGAATGACGACGTGGCCGCGATGCATGCCGTGCTTGCAGCCGGTGCGAACGGCGTGACGGCGCTGAGCCACGGTGCACCCTGTACGCTGCGCGACTTGGCAACCCATGTCTTCACTTCGGTCGAGCGGCTTGAGCTGCTGCGCATCGGCGCGCGACCCGAGCCGCCCGACGACAACTACGCAACCGTGCTGCAGCGGCCGCGCGAGCTCGAACACATCCACTTTCGGTCGGCGCTACAGGGCGTGACGGCCTATGTGCGCTCCGTGCTGGCCGGCGCAGCGAGGCAAGCATGAACGATGCCCCCACGCTTGCGCCGGCGCGCCGGCCGTTGATCTCGATCGCCATTCCGGTTCTCAACGAGGCCGGCAATCTGGACACCCTGTACGCACGGCTCGTTGCCGTGGCTGATCGCATGGCCGATCGCTGCGACCTCGAGTTCGTCTTCACCGACAACCATTCGGACGACGAGACCTGGTCGATGCTGGTTCGACTTGCTGCCGCCGATCCGCGCGTGCGCGCCATGCGCTTCTCGCGCAACTTCGGATTTCAGAGTTCGATCCTCGCCAACTACATGCATGCCCGAGGCGATGCGGTCATGCAGATCGATGCCGACCTGCAGGATCCCCCGGAGATGCTGGAGCAGTTCTTCGCATTGTGGCAAGAAGGCTTCCATGTGGTCTACGGCATCCGGCGCAAGCGCCCGGAAGGCTGGCTGCTGAACCTGATCCGCAAATGCGGCTATTGGGTGATCGACAAGGTCAGCGAGCATCCCATCCCGCGCGACGTCGGCGACTTCCGCCTCGTCGATCGGGCGGTGATCGAGGCTATCGCCAGATTCCGTACGGCGAACCCCTACCTGCGCGGCATGATCGCCGGCCTCGGTTTCAACCAAACCGGCATTCCCTACGACCGCGATGCACGGACCGCAGGCGAGAGCAAGTTCGACGTCAAGCGGCTGATGCGGCTCGGGCTGACCGCGGTGTTCAACCACTCGACGGTGCCGCTGCGCATGGCGTCCTTCCTGGGCATCGTGATCCTGCTAGGCAGCCTTGCGGCGTCCCTGTACTACGTGATATTGCGCCTGCTGCAGCCCGATCTTCCGCGGGGTTTCGTGAGCATTCAGTTGCTGGTTCTTTTCGGCATCGGGCTCAACGCCTTCCTGTTGGGAATCATCGGCGAGTACATCCTGCGGATCTATCGCGTTCTGCGATCCGACCCCATCGCCATCGTCGAGCGCAGCCTCAATATCCAGCCCGACGAACTCAAGCTTTAGCCAACAAAGAGAGCACATGAAAGCAGTCATTCTTGCCGGTGGCCTCGGCACGCGCATCGCCGAAGAGTCCGATACCAAGCCCAAGCCGATGGTCGAGATCGGCGGCCGGCCACTGCTGTGGCACATCATGAAGATCTACGCCCACCACGGGATCAATGACTTCGTGATCTGCCTCGGCTACAAGGGCTATGTGATCAAGGAATTTTTCTTCAACTATTACCGGCACATGTCGGATATGCGCATCGACCTCAGCACCGGCGATCATCAGATCCTCGACAGCCATGCCGAAGACTGGCGCATCACGCTGGTCGATACCGGCGCCGACACCTTGACCGGCGGGCGCCTCAAGCGCGCTGCGAAATACCTGGACGACGAGACCTTCTGCCTGACCTATGGCGACGGACTTTCCGACGCCGACATCGGCGCAGAGCTCGCCTTCCATCGCCATCACGGCAAGCTGGCGACCGTGCTCGCGGTGCAGCCGCCCGGGCGCTTCGGGGTGCTGAACCTCGATGCAGACCATCACGTCACGAGCTTCGAGGAGAAGCCCAGCGACGAAATCGGCTGGATCAACGGCGGCTTCTTCATTCTCGAGCCGAAGGCGATCGACTACATCGCAGACGATTCAACCTCCTGGGAGCGTGCACCGCTCATGAATATCGCGCACGACGGCCAGCTCGCCGCTCACCAGCACACGGGCTTCTGGCAGCCCTGCGACACGCTGCGAGACAAGCGCGAGCTCGAAGATCTCTGGAACAGTGGAAAGGCTCCCTGGCGTGTCTGGGACTGAGCGCGGCGCAAAGGCGCCATCCCGCATCGGAGCGCCCTCAGGCGAGGGCGAGACGGCTGCGACCGGCAAGATCGACTTCGACGACTATTCGGCCGACTACGACGAGCTGCTGCGCGAAAGCACCAAGCTCTACGCGGAGGATTCGGAGTACTTCGCGCACTACAAGGTCGACCTGATCCGCGGCGCCGTGCGCCGCCCGGTCGCCCGCGTGCTTGAGTACGGTTGCGGAACCGGCCGCAATATCGGCTATCTCCAGGCTGCATTTCCGGACGCCAAGATCGTCGGTACCGACGTCTCTGCGGCGAGCTTGCAGGTTGCGGCTGCCAGCAATCCGCAGGCACGTTTCGAAGTAGAAAGCGAAGACCTGGAACTTGGCTGTTTCGATTTGATTTTCGTGGCGAGCGTGTTTCATCACATTCCACCCATCCAGCGGGCCGCCGTGATGGAGACGCTCGCGCGTCGACTTGCACCGGGCGGCTCGATCGACATCTTCGAACACAACCCCTTCAACCCCGTGACGCGGCGCATCGTGAGCACCTGCCCCTTTGATGCTGACGCGATCTTGCTCAAGCCGAACGAGCTGCGCTCGCTGTTCCGCCACGCCGGTCTCCAACTGCAGCGTCAGACCTACTGCCTGTTCGTACCGCCGCGGCTTTCGTGGTTCCTTCCGCTCGAAAGGTTCCTCGGCTGGCTTCCGCTTGGCGGCCAGTACTGGGTCAGTGCAGGCCACTCCCGATGAAGCAGCTGCTCAGGTTCGCCGCGGTAGGCGTCATCAATACCGCGCTCGGCTACGCAGTGATCTTTGCGTGCATGTACCTGGCCGGCCTGGGTGCAGTGATCAGCAACGTGATCGGCTACGCCGTCGGCCTGATCGTTTCGTACCTGCTGAATCGCAGTTTCACGTTTCGCAGTGCTGCGCCGCCGCGGTGGGAGATCATCCGCTTCGTCGCGATCTTTCTGCTGGCGTACCTGGCCAATCTTGCGGCGCTCGTCCTGCTGATCCGCCATGCCGGTGTGCACGAAGGCGTGGCGCAGGTGATAGCAGGCGTCGTGTATTTCGCACTGTCTTTTGTGTTGAACAAGTACTACGTTTTTGCAGGCCCGCAGACGAGCGTGGCCGACCATTGATATAGATACCTCGCATGACTAGCCAAGCCGATCACACCATTATGGTTGTCATTCCGACCTTCAACCGGAGAGTGCAGCTGCAAACGGCGGTCGAGAGCGTGCTTCAGGAGCGTCGCGTGCCGATTGTCCTGCACATTTTCGACAACGCGTCGACAGACGAGACTGAAACATACGCCCGAGCACTTGCTGCGATGGACCCTCGTGTTTCGTACACGCGCAGGCCCGAAAACATCGGTGCCACCGGAAACTACTCGCAAGCGCTTGCCAGTGTTTCGACCGAGTATTTTGTGCCGCTGGCCGATGATGACTGGTTGCTGCCAGGGTTCTTGCACGACGCCCATCAAGTTCTGGAGCAGCAGCCTAAACTCGGCGCGGCGGTATTTGTGACCGAGGCGCGCAACGCGCAGGGAGTTCTCGCGACTACCTATCCAGCCGCTCTTGATCAGATCCGGTTTGGCGTGCTTCAGCCGCGCGAGCATCTGGATGACTGGTTGCGCTTCGGTCACTATGGATGGAGCTCCATTCTCTGGCGCACTCAAACGCTCGAATGCCTCGGGGCGCCATATCTGCATACCGGACTTCCGAGCGATGTGGACTTTCAAGTCCAGATCTTTTGCCGCTATCCGGTTTACCTGTGCAATCGACCGGGCGCGGTGTACTCCCTTCACGACAACCAGGCGAGCGGCGGCTTCGATGTCTCGCATATTCGCTCCTGGGCGCGATTGTTCAAGCGCCTGGATCGAGAGATCGAACGTCAGAAAATCCTTTCTCGCGACGAGTATTTGCCCCTCCGGGAAATCATGAAACAACGGTTACGAGCCGCCTGGATCGCCCCGGCAAGGTCCGACCTGTCTGCGGCACATCGAGTTGCCGCTGCATGTCTGGCGGGTTTCAGGCTGGGCGACTGGGAAACGGCTTTCTCGCTGATCCAAGGCGTTCAGGATGGGGCGGGCGCGATGCCTCTGGCGGTCGAGGGGACCGTCTTCCGGTTGCCGCAGATCGGGCGCAAGGGAGTTGCCCATCAAGCGGCATCCGCGGACAGCAGCACCGATCTGGTTGCTTCAGTTCTGCGCTGGATCAAACAGGCGACGCAGGCCATCGGTCGGTTGGAGCAGGACAACGTTCGCCTGCAGGCCGAAAAGGCCGAGCTTCAGATTGCTCTGTCCAGTGCCATCGAAAGGGAGGAACGCGCCAGGACGCTCGCAGAGCAGAATGATCGCAAGCGGATGGATGCCGAAACCGAGCTGGAATCGCTCGGCGCCCATCCATTGCTGAAAGCCATGAAGAAGCTTCGGCTTCTTCGATATTCGAAAGCGGCGTGAGCGTGCTGTCGCCAATGTCCAGGTTCACGGTCGCTGCGACGGCGCTGGATGGCCTCGTGTACATCCAGCGCCAAAGGCATGAGGACGCACGCGGCTTCTTCAGCCGCTTCTTCTGTGCCGACGAACTGGGCGCTGCCGGCTTTCGCCAGCCTATCTCCCAGATCAACCACACATTGACGCGCCGGCGCGGCTCCGTTCGCGGACTCCATTTTCAGCATCCGCCCCATGCCGAAGACAAGCTGGTCAGTTGCATCCGAGGCGAAGTATTCGACGTGGCGGTCGATCTGCGAAAGGGCTCCAGGACTTTTCTCCAGTGGCATGCAGAGCTTCTCAACGCCGACAACATGCGCAGCCTGCTGATTCCCAAGGGCTTCGCTCACGGGTTCCAGGCGCTCAGCGAAGATGCGGAGTTGATCTACTTGCATTCTGAGCCCTACGCCCCGGGTGCCGAGGGCGGATTGAATGCCCTTGACCCAGTGCTCGCCATCGCTTGGCCGCTCCCGTTCGCCGACCTCTCCGACCGTGATGCCAGGCACCCATATCTCACACCTGATTTCGGCGGTATCTAGATGAAATGTCGCCATTGCCATGCAGGGCTGAAACTGCAGTTCATGGACCTAGGCTCCTCTCCGCCTTCCAACGCTTACCTGAGCGCGGCGCAGCTCCCGGCGCCGGAGAAGTGGTATCCCTTGCGGGTGCTCACCTGCACGCAATGCTGGCTCGTGCAGACCGAGGACTGTGCGCACTACGCCGAGCTCTTCTCAGACGACTATGCCTATTTCAGTTCTTATTCGACGAGTTGGCTCGAGCACAGTCGGCGTTATGTCGAGGCAGCGACGCAGCGCTTTGCGCTTTCCTCGGCGTCGCGCGTCGTGGAGGTGGCTGCCAACGACGGATATTTGCTGCAGTACGTGCAGCAAGCAGGAATTCCGTGCACCGGTGTCGAACCGACGTCCAGCACGGCGCGCGCGGCGCGCGCCAAGGGCCTCGACATCGTTGAGGCCTTTTTCGGCGTGGCCCTGGCTGAGCAACTCGTCGCCGACGGAAAGGCCGCGGACCTGATCGTGGCCAATAACGTGCTGGCACATGTGCCGGACATCAACGACTTCGTAGCCGGTTTCGCCAGGCTGCTGAAACCGCATGGCATCGCCACGTTTGAGTTCCCACACCTGACGCAACTGGTGGCCAAGTGCCTGTTCGATACCATCTATCACGAGCATTTCTCCTACCTGTCGTTGACAGCGGTTCGCCGGATCTTCGAAGCCAATGGCCTCGGCCTCTTTGACGTGGAGGAGGTCGACACGCACGGTGGAAGCTTGCGGGTCTATGCGCAGCGGCGCGCAACGGGCGAACGCCCCGTCGAAGACGCAGTGGCGCGACTGCTGGAGGCTGAAATGGAGGCCGGTGTGAGCTCGGTCGCCTACTATGCAGGCTTTCAGAAGCGCGCGGACGACATCCGCGACGGCCTCATGGCGTTCCTGATCGAGGCGCGCCGTGCCGGCAAGCGCGTCGGTGCCTACGGCGCAGCAGCCAAGGGCAACACGCTGCTGAACTATGCCGGCGTGCGAACGGGCCTGTTGCCGTGGGTTGTCGATCGCAATCCCGCCAAGCAGGGGCAGTACATGCCCGGCAGCCGGATCCCGATCGTTGACGAAGAGCACCTGAAGCGCGAGCGCCCCGACTACGTGCTCATCCTGCCGTGGAATCTCAAGGCCGAGGTGCTGGACCAGCTTGCTTACATCCGGGACTGGGGCGGGAAGTTCGTGTGCGCGGTGCCGGAGATCGAAGTCCGATGAAGATCGCAATCACAGGCGCCAGCGGCTTCGTGGGGCGTCATGTCCTGCACGCGGCCGCACAACGCAAGGATGTCGAGGTGGTCGCCGTGTCTCGCCACGCGCCAGGCGCCTGGTTGCCGTCTGGCATGCGGCATGTCGCGCTCGATCTGGCCGCGCCGCCGCCTGATGTCTTTGCCGTGCTGGGACAGCCCGATGTGCTCATCCATCTGGCCTGGAGCGGACTCCCGAACTACCAGTCGCGCCATCACTACGAGACGCACCTCGCCGAGCAGTACCGGTTCCTCCAGCTGCTCGCAGCCGCGGGGCTTCCGTCCCTGCTGTGCGCCGGCACCTGCTTCGAATACGGCATGCGGTCGGGCGAACTGCATGAGTCGCTCCCACCCGACCCCCGTAACCCCTACGGCTTCGCCAAGGACGCGCTGCGCCGCGAGCTGGAGTTCCTTGCCGCCGACCTCGGCTTCAAGCTGAGCTGGGCGCGGCTGTTCTACATGTACGGAGAGGGGCAAGCCCCGGGCTCGCTGTACAGTCAGTTCATCGCCGCTGGCATCTCCGGCGCGGCCGAGTTTCCGATGTCCGGCGGAGAACAGCTGCGTGACTTCCTTCACGTGACCGACGTGGCACAGCGCCTCGTCCGCCTGGCGTGCGATGCGCCGGGCGCCGGAATCGTGAATGTCTGCTCCGGCCGGCCCACATCCGTGCGGGCCTTGGTCGAAGGCTGGCTGGAAGTCCATCGCTGGCCGATGAAGCTCGCGCTGGGACACTACCCGTATCCAGCTTACGAGCCCATGGCTTTCTGGGGCTCCAGCGCCAAGCTGACCCGACTCCTGGAGCCGACATGATGCAGAACGAGCTTCTGCGCATCGCCGGCCTGCCGGTTTTGCAGAACAGGGTGTATGCGAGCATGTCGTCGGCGAAGGCTTCGCCGAAGGGAGACATGGTTCTGATCCAGGACGAGGCTACGGGCCTGGTCTTCAACGCCGCCTTCGATGCCGGCCTGCTGAGCTACGACGCCGATTACCAGAACGAGCAGGCGTGCTCGCCGGTCTTCCGGCAGCACTTGGATGATGTGCTGTCCATCATCCGACGCCATTTCCGCACGCCATCCTTGATCGAGGTCGGTTGCGGCAAGGGCTACTTCCTCAATCACCTGCGCAGTGCTGGCTTCGAGGCGACTGGCATCGATCCCGCCTACGAAGGCGACAGCCCGCACGTCGTCAAGGCGCCGTTCTCGCCCGCCCTGGGCCTTTCCGCCGACGCGCTCGTGCTCAGACACGTGCTCGAGCACATCCAGGATCCGGTGCAGTTCCTCAATGCCATTGCGCATGCCAATGGAGGCCGGGGAAGCATCTACATCGAGGTCCCGTGCTTCGAGTGGATCTGCGCGCGGCGTGCCTGGTTCGACATCTTCTATGAGCACGTCAACTACTTCCGGGCATCGGATTTTCAACGCATATTCGGGCGCGTTCACGAACAAGGCCATGTCTTCGGCGGCCAGTACCTCTATGTCGTTGCCGACCTTGGCTCGCTGCGAGATCCCGCTGCAGTTCGGGCCGACCGCGCCGAACTGCCCTCGGATTTCCTGGCAGGTATCGAGCGAAGCAAGGCCCTTGCGCGCAGCACACCGGGCTCAAAGGCGATCTGGGGCTGCTCTTCCAAGGGGGTGATCTTTTCCCATCATCTGCAGCATGCGGGCATCGACTTCGATCTCGGCATCGACATCAATCCCGTCAAGCAGGACAGGTACATGGCCGGCACCGCGCTGAAAATCGTTTCGCCGGAAAACGCGCTGCAGATGCTGCCCGCCGGCTCGCTCGTGTTCGTAATGAATTCCAATTATTTCGACGAGATCGCGGCGCAGTCCCGCGGCCGGTTTCGTCTCGTGAAGGTAGACCAGAATGAACTTTGAAGCTGAAGTCGCAGCACGCATCGCAGCCAACGACACCAACGCGAAGTTGAAGACCGATGCGCAGGCTCTGATGGACTCGTCCATCCGGGCGGGCTATTCGTACAACTTTTCGTGGCTTGGCCGGCCAATCATCCAGTACCCGCAGGACATCGTCGCGATGCAGGAGATCATCTGGCGCGTGCAGCCTGACCTGATCATCGAGACCGGCATCGCGCACGGCGGCTCGTTGATATTTTCAGCCGCGATGCTGGAACTGAATGCGGCCTGCGGAGGGCCTGCCGATTCGGAGGTGCTCGGCATCGACATCGACATTCGCGCCCACAACCGCGCAGCGATCGAAGCGCATCCGATGTTCAAGCGGATCTCGATGATCGAGGGATCCAGCGTCGCCCCCGAGGTGATTGAGAAAGTCCGCCAACAAGCGCTTGGCAAACGCAGCGTGCTGGTCTGCCTCGACAGCAATCACACGCACGCTCACGTACTCGGCGAGCTCCAGGCATACGCACCGTTGGTGACGATCGGCAGCTACTGCGTGGTCTTCGACACCGTCGTCGAAGACCTGCCAGCCGAGCTTTTCCCGGATCGCCCATGGGGGCCGGGAGACAACCCGAAGACGGCCGTACGCGAGTTCATGGCTACTACTTCCAACTTCGTGATCGACCACACGATCGATCACAAGCTTTTGATTAGCGTGGCCCCCCATGGCTACCTCAAGCGGACAGGATAGATTGACTTCCGAGTTGATCAGCGAAGCGGTTGCCAGTTCAATGAAGATCAAGAACGCCATGCCAAAGACATTCACGTGCGATGCGACGACAAGGACATATCAAGCTTTTGCAGCGCCCGCGAGTGCCTTCAAATCGAGCGCTTGCATCGCCGCATGATCGAAAAATCGACGCGCCCGGCGGTCCTCTGGCTGCTCTCAATCGTCCTCGCAGCCCTTTTTGCCGCGTTTCAGATCCAGTCATCGCTGCACAGCGGCTCCTTGTCGCTGCCCGTGACGTACGACGACGTCGGTTATTTCAATGACGCCCTGGGCAGGCTCGATCTCTTGTACCGCAACGACGGCTGGACCTTTCTGAGGAGCTTCTGGATCAATCCTCCTCACGCTCCGCTGCAGACGGTCTTGGCGCTAGCGGGCTTTGGCCTTTTCGGCCCCAGACCCTGGGCGGCGGATGCCATGAATGCGCTTCCTGTATCTGTCGTTCTGTTTTTATTTCTCGGCTTTGCTCGCCGCTCTTTGCCTTTGGCGGTCGCGGCGGTGTTGGCAGTCGCATTGCTCGGATTTCCGCTTCTGGGCATGCTCGTTCTCGAGTTTCGTCCCGACATGTTGTGCGCACTGCTCACGGCCATCGGTGCACTCATCGTGGTTGCAGATTCACGTTGGAGAAAGGGCCAGCGAGCCGCTTTGGGGGCGACGATCGCTTTGTTCGTCGGCGCACTCCTGGCGAAACCAACCTTGGCTCCCGTGACGGTGGCGGTGTTTGGCGTAGCCGTCCTTGCCGTCATTGCCCTCCATTCAAGTTCGCGGGATGACACCAAACGGATCGCCTGGATCGCTGTCATGTGCGGCGGTCTCGGGGCGTTGATCGTTCTTCCCTACTATGTTGCGGTTCTGCCGCGGCTCATTGGCTACATCTCGTCCAACGCATTTGGAGCCAACGCCAACCTATGGCGCGCGAACATCCCCTGGTCGGAACACGTTCTCTACTACCTCAGCGGCTCCGGCGGCGAGGTCGCCATCAGCCTCGGCTGGCTTGCGCTGGGCTGTGCGACATTGATTTTGGCGTTGCCGATACTGATCCGAACTCGCCGAACCGCCTTGGCCATTTTCCTCGTTGCCTTGGCCGGGTATGCCAGCGTGACCATGCCAGCAATGAAGAGTCCGTTTCTTGGCGTGATCGTCTCTGCTTTCGTGCTTTGCATTCTTGCGGTCTTGATCGTGACGTTGCTGGATCGCTTGCCGCGACAGCTCTCGCTTGTGGCCGCCATCGCTCTTCTCGCATTTTCAATCCTGATGTGGCGCCCAGTCGCCCTGGCGCTGCGCAACGCTGCCACGCCCGCCAACGCAGCACAGGCCCAGCACCACTCGAGGATCTACGCACAGACGGCCGGCGCGATTGCATCAATACCAGATCTAGAGCGACGCCAGCTCTACTTCCCGGTCATCTCGCAGTATCTCAACCCCGACAATATCGAGTTCGCGTTGCGGCGCCGTGCACTCCCCGTGCCGGGGACGCCGCGCGTGTACCTGAACGGAGACATCTCTTATCACGAGGCTCTCCTTGCCAAGTCCGATTTGGTGGTGCTGTTCTCAGACGAAAGCACGTTGCCCATGCCTTGGCCCGCCAGCTCAGTCATTCGCAAGGAGATTGGCGCGGCGGTGGCTGCATCCAACTCGTTCGAACCCGTTGCAACCGTGGATGGTGGCCTCTTTCCGGGCAGGGTGATTGTTCTCAAGCGCAAAGGAACTTGAGGCTCAGGGCTGAGTAGTGATTCGCCGCAGCCTCGCCCCCTTCCCTGCACTGGCGAGGGGGGCGGGCCAGGGAGTCCTGCCCCGGGGTGAGCCGGCAACTCACGCGCTCACTTCCGCAGCACCTTCTCGCGCCCGTCGGCGCTGCCGCCTCGCCTCGTCCTAGAACGAACGCCCCTCAGCGTTGCGGCGAAGATCTGCTTCAACCATCATCTTGCAGAGTTGTTCAAGTGTGGTTTTGGGCTCCCATCCCAGCTTTTCCTTGGCCCGAGCGGGATTGCCGATCAACAGATCCACTTCTGCCGGCCTGTAGAACTTTGGATTCACGCGCACCAGCGTCTTGCCGGTCTTCACGTCGACGCCGACTTCGTTCTGCTCCTCGCCCTCGAAGCGCAGCTCATAGCCCGCCGCCTTGAAGGCCATGTCGACGAACTCGCGGACCGTCTCGGTCCGGTTGGTGGCAAGCACGAAGCTGTCGGGTTCCTTGGCCTGCAGCATCATCCACATGCCTTCGACATACTCCTTGGCAAAGCCCCAGTCGCGCTTGGCGCCTAGGTTGCCCAGTTCCAGCACGTCGGCCTTGCCGAGCTTGATCTTGGCCACCCCGTCGGTGATCTTGCGCGTGACGAACTCGCGGCCGCGCAGCGGGCTTTCATGGTTGAAGAGGATGCCGCTGCAGCCGAAGATGTCGTAGCTCTCGCGGTAGTTGATGGTCATCCAGTGCGCAAACAGCTTCGCCACGCCGTAGGGGCTGCGGGGGTAGAAGGGGGTCTCTTCCACTTGAGGAATGGCTTGCACCTTGCCGAACATCTCGGAGGTCGACGCCTGGTAGAAGCGGATCTTCGGATTGGTCAGGCGAATCGCTTCGAGCAGATGCAATGCGCCCATGCCCGTGATCTGGGCCGTGGCGTCGGGCTGGTTGAAGCTCACGCCCACGAAGCTCTGCGCGGCCAGGTTGTAGACCTCGTCGGGGGCTGCTTCCTTCATGAGCGTCATCGAACTGCCGAGATCCGTGAGGTCGTACTCGATCAGGTGCAGGTCGGGGTTGTCCTGGATGCCCAGTTCCTCGATACGCCAGAAGTTGACGGAACTGGTCCGGCGGTAGGTGCCATAGACGACGTAGCCCTTGCTGAGCAGCAGCTCCGCCAAGTAGGCGCCGTCCTGGCCGGTGATGCCTGTAACCACAGCACGTTTTTTCATCGGAACTCCTTGTAGATCTGGTCGATGGCTCAGAGCAGACCGCTTCAAGGCCGCACTCTGCGCAAAGCTGTCAATTTTGCCCGAAAGCGAAGGCGTGTCCGTGTGTTACTCAAGGACGCACTGCCTTGTCCTCTAGCACGCCTTTCGAGCTAACGCGGCACTTCGAACTCAAGCCCAGCCGTGCGATGCCCATAAAATGGTCAGCGCCCCTTCTCGCGTTGCCGATCGATCGACAACACATTCGCTCCGCCGCTGTACAACAATATTCTTGCGCGTGGCGTGGTCAAAACCTCCACTCACACGCAGCCTTCTGATCCAGCCATGCTCTTTGTGTCCTACGCCCAGAACTTTGAAGACGTGATGCTCTGGCGCGCGCTTAGCCACGTCGAACGAGGCTTCTACATCGATGTGGGGGCGCAGTCTGCGGATTTGGATTCGGTCACGCGCGCGTTCAGTGAAAGAGGTTGGCGCGGCATCAACATCGAGCCGCATCCTCTTTATTTTGCCCAGTTGTCGGAACGTCGTCCGCTCGACATCAATCTCTGCACCGCGGTTGGCGACCGTACTGGCGCTCTGACCATGAACTTTGTCGAGGTCACTGGACTGTCCACTGCCGACGATGGGATCGCGGCCGGTCATGCGGCCGCTGGCTATGTGTTGAACCGCGCGGAGGTAAGCCTTACCACGTTGGCTGCTCTGTGGAAGGAGCATGTCCCGCCCCAGCAAGCGGTTCATTTCCTCAAAGTGGATGTCGAAGGATTTGAAGCGGCTGTACTGGCGGGCAACGACTGGGCCTGCCATCGTCCCTGGATCGTGGTTGTAGAAGCCACGCTTCCAAACTCTCGAACAGAGAGCCATGCCGAATGGGAGGGCACACTCTTGAATGGCGGCTACGAGCACGTCTATTCAGACGGCCTGAATCGCTTCTACGTCGCCCAGGAGCATGCGGAGCTCGGCAACGCATTCAAGTATCCGCCGAACGTTTTTGATGGCTTCGTCACAGCAGATTTGGAGGCTTCCCGGCATCGACTGAGTATGGTCGAGGCGGAATTGTCAGAGATCCGAGCGCGCATCGCCTTCACCGAGACGACGTTGATCGAATCCCAACGACGCATCGAATTGGCAGAGGCGAGCGCGATCGAGGCGAGAACGCGCGAACGGCAAGCGCGGCTCCAGGGCAATGCCGAAGCGAGCGAACTTCGCGCATTGATTGTCGAGGCGAATCATCGAGCGGAGGAAGTGGCTCGGCACTACCGCGAGGTGCTGTCATCGAGCTCCTGGCGCATCACGGCGCCTTTGCGCAAGGTCGCCTCAGCGGTTCCGCGTTCAGTTTGGCGCCATGCGCGTCGCGCAGCAAAGGCCGCGTGGTGGATCGCCACCCCTTGGCGCCTTCCGGCGCGCCTGCGCTTTCTTCGCGAGCGAAACGGAGTGACCCTGCAGGCCGAAAGCGTCAAGAGGTCGGGCAATCCACCGATGCTCGACCTGACGACGGATCAAGGCTTGCTGCAGGCATGCGGACTCTCACGCGACGAGGTGCTGTGGCCCGTGCAGTCTGGGCAAGCCATTGTCGATACGTGGTCGGCAGCGCGGTTCTGCATCGACATGTTGCGGGCGCGGGCCGATGTGCGCACACGGTTTCCCAGGGCGCTGTCCGAGCCCGAAAGAAGTGGCTTTGCGCAGTGGCTGACCGACGATCACGGCAATCCACTGGATCTGTCGGAGCGCGCGAAAAAAGAGCTGCGGGAATTGCTGCATCAGGACGTCGCGGCACCCGCTCGACAGATGTTTCTGTTTCGTGCAGACGTCAGGGCCGGCTTGCCGCATGGGCTCACGCCGCCCGGCCAGGCCGAGTTGTTTCGCTGGTTCATGCGCGAGGGAAGAAGCGAGCGTGGCTTGAGGAGCGAGGAGATTCTGTGGTTGTTCATGCAAGCCGCTGAGAATCCTGCACTTGAGCTCGTGCGCGCATTCCTGTTCACGCCCGAATGGCAAAAGCTCTACCCGGACGGCCTAACGGTGTTCGGGCGCAGAGCTTTTTCAGAGTGGTTCGCTGCAAGCTACCAAGCGGCGCCTGCGAATTGGCTAGAGCCATCCACCTGGCCAGTAGACATTTCGGTATCGCGCCAGCTGCGCGAGGCGTACTACGCGCGTGAAGACTGGCAGAGACGGCAGCCGGGTGCATTTGACAGCGTCTCAACGGCCATGTCCTTGCTCGTCTGGCTGCAATCCGGCGAAGTTGCGTTGACGGAAGAGGCACAGGCCTGGTGCGCCGCGCTCGACGTCCGGAAGGTCGCCGAGGAACTGGCCTCGTTGGGCGTCAACATGATCGGCCATTTTTGCTGCCCATCGGGTGTGCGTGTGTCGGCGGAGGCGCTAGCCGAGGGCATGAAAGAACTGGGTATACAAACTTCGTTGCGCGATTTGAGAACGGACGTCAAGGACGAGCCGAATCACGTTCGCTTCCAGGGGCTCGAGGATTTCGATGCAACCATCATCCATACCCAGCCCGAGCCCTTTTTCAGCGAGGCGTACGCGCGCAGTGATCTTCAAGAGCGGTCGCCCAGAACCTATCGGATTGCGTTCTGGTATTGGGAGTTTGACTCCGTGCCGGAGAGCTGGATCGGGCATGCATCGGGCGTCGATGAAGTCTGGGCCGCCACAGAGTTCGTCGCAAAAGGTTTGCGCGAGCGGCTCTCTGTTCCGGTCAAGACCTTGTTTCCGGGGGTGCAGCTCGGCACCTACACGCGGCGGGATCGAAAATACTTCGGGATCCCGGACAACACCTTCACGTTCCTGTTCAACTTTCATATGAACAGCGTCATGGAGCGAAAAAATCCGCTCGGCCTGATTCGGGCCTTCAAGCAGGCTTTTCGGCCGGACGAGTCGGTATCACTGGTGGTGAAGACGATGTTCGGCCACCATCATCCGGCTCAGATGGATGCGTTGCTCAAGGCGGCAGCTGATTGCAACGTGCAAGTTATCGATCAGACGTATGACGCGGACGAGGTGCTATCGCTCACTGATGTTTGCGATGCTTACGTCTCGCTTCATCGGAGCGAAGGCCTCGGCCTCACGATGGCGGAGGCGATGCTGATGGGCAAGCCGGTGATAGCGACGAATTACTCCGGCAACGTCGATTTCATGAACGATTCCAACAGCTTGCTGGTCCCCTATGAGCTGGTCAAATTGGGCCGAGCATTACCTCCCTACGATGCCGATCTGATGTGGGCGGAGCCCTCGATCGAGCATGCAGCAGCTCTGATGCGCCGCGTCTTCGACGAACCCGCTTGGGCTCGCGAACTCGGCGCACGAGCCAAGGCCAGTGCGGAAGCGAGCCTGTCCGTGCATGTCGCTGGCAGGAAAGTTGCACAACGGCTGGCGGAAATCAAGGCGCAAAGGGTCACCGTGATCCAGGCCTGACAGGAGGCGTGCCTCTCAGCCAGCGACTCCGATCTTTGCTGACGTAGGCGTACGTCCTTGTCCTGCTACTGTTGTCGTTGAAACCAACTTGAATTTGATGATGAGTGAGCTGAACCCGCGCTTAGCGCTGGATATGTATGTGCTGGCGCAGGGTGTCAAAACCGGCGTGTATCGCGTCTGTGACGAGTTGTTTCCCTTGCTTGCTCGTTCACACAGATTCAGGCCCAGGCTTTTCTACCGCCCGGGGGATGAAGCGCGCGCGGCCGAATACGTTCTCGAAAAGCGCTTGCCTGCGCAGCAGCACGCTTCGTCCGACGCGGAGCCCTCCCAGGATGCCGACATTCTGTTGTCGCCATTCGGCGTTGCGCCCCGGAAGTGGCTGCTCGATCCGCGACTGCTGCACGCCCATATCGTCTACGACCTCATCGGCATCAATCGACCCGACTTCTTCTCGCCCGAGGCTGCGGCGGAGGTTCGCAACATTGTTGACAGTCTGGATGAGCACACCGTCATCTTCTCTATCTCGGAATTCACGAAAAAGGATCTGCTGGCCAGCAGGCCGGATCTGAGCCCGAGGCAGATCACGGTCATTCCTCTTGCAGCCGGTCCTTCCTTCGGGCCCTGCGACGACGCAAGCATGAAGAGCAGGGTGCGCGCAAAGTATGGAATTCCTCCGCAGGTTCCATTCGTTCTAAGCCTGGCCACTCTTGAGATACGCAAGAACCTCGACCAGGTAGTCAACGCCTTCGTGTTGTACCTGGAGCAGACTGAATCGAGCCCGATGCACCTCGTGCTCTCTGGTATGTCCGGCTGGAAGCTGGAGCAGTTGCAGAGTGCTCTGGCGGCGGCTGGGCGGTGGCGACATCGCATCGTTCTCACCGGCTTCGTCGAGGACGAGGATCTGTCGGCGCTCTACAGCGATGCATTGTGCTTCGTCTATTTGTCGCGGTACGAAGGCTTCGGCCTGCCGCCTCTGGAAGCGATGGCTTGCGGTACGCCCGTTGTGTGCGCTGACAACTCGTCGCTTCCCGAAGTCGTCGGCGAAGCGGGGCTGCTGCTGGATGCCGATGACGTGCAGGGCGTGGTGGACGCGATACGGAAGATCTCCGCGTCGGAGGAATTTCGGAGGGACCTTTCGCATGCAGGCGTCGAGAGGGCCCGGCTGTTCAGCTGGGAACGTTGTGCAGAGATCGTTGGTGAGACGCTTTGCTCTGCCTATGCTCGCCATTCCGAGCGGCCTGCAAATCGCCGACCACGCAAGCTGGCTCCGGGCACTCTGGCTGCGAAGTACGGTCGCCCCGATGGCATTGTCGAAGCCAACGTCCTCGACTATCAGAACGGCAGCCATGGTCCACGCTTCCCGCTGCACGAGAGCCAACGTCCTCAAGCATATGGCGCCGACTGGCCTTACTGGATCGACGCTCTGCCTGCCAAGAGTTCGAGACTGGAAGAAGGCGGTTTGCGAACGGAAGGACGCTTCAAGACGGGCACCGCCTCCATGCCTCTGGTGACATATGTCACCGTGGTCCGCAACAACACGGCGACCTTGTCACGCACGATCGAAAGCGTCCAGAACCAGACCTATCCGAATGTAGAGCATGTGGTGCTCGACGGTGCCTCTACGGATGGGACCCTCGACCTGATTCGACAGTACGCGGACAGGATCGACTACTACGCTTCGGAACCTGACAAGGGCCTTTATGACGCAGTGAACAAGGCCATACCGCTCGCAAGAGGTCAACTGATCTGCGTTCTCAATTCGGACGATTGGCTCCAACCGGACGCCGCTGAAATCGCTGTCCACCGGATGGGAGATTGCGATGGATCAGCGATCTTGTTGACGGCTGCAAATGTGGTGCAAGGAGGCGAGGTGGTTCAGGAGTGGTATCCAGCATTCGTGCACCCAGGCTGCTACTTCATGTGTGCCAACGACTGTCACAATGGCATCTATGCGACTCGGGCCGCCTACAAAAGCTCAGGCGCCTACGATGATTCGTACAAGATCGTCGCTGACTTCAAATGGATCATGACGTGCCTCGAGGCTGGCGTGACCTTTACTTACACGAGGGAAGTGTCGGTCAACTATTCGCTCGGCGGCACCTCCGGTGACGTACGCCAGCACAGCATGGAGTGCATGAGGGTGGTCGGCGAACGCTTTCCATTTCTGACGCCAACCGACATCTCCGGGCTCTATCATTGCTTCTTCCTGTTTGCCGGTGTGGCAAACCTGCCCGATCATCCGGCGAACCGCACCGAGTTCTTGCGAGATGTATTTGCAAGGCACTCGGCGAACCCCGATTTCCTTCATGCGCTCGGTTGGGCTTCCATCGAGAAGCTTCAGCATCCCGCCGACAACCAGCCCATCACACTTCCCCTGGTTGAAGCGCGCATTCCGCCGGTCAGCGCGTCCGCCAAAGAGGCCGTGAAGGCGGCGTTGGGAAAATATCCGGGCGCATACACGGTCGTTCAACGCCTGTACTCATCGATGCTGAAAAGATAACGCTGTGGCAAGAATTGCATACCTGGATCATTCGTTTCATCGAACAACCAAATCAACGGCTTTCTTGCCTGAGATCCTGAGCCGACACGGTCACAGTGTCGACTTCTTCTGGGATGATGCGTGGCGGGGCGGCACGCCGGTCGCATGGACGGACGTCCGGTCACATGACGTTGTGATTATGTTTCAGTCCTTCTGTTTGCCAGACCGTCAGCACTTTCGGGAATCGCATCCGAATGTCGTGTATGTCCCGATGCTTGATCAATTCGGCATCTGGCAAGGCCCCATCTTCAATTTGTCTGCGTTCTGGGAGCCGTTCCAGGGATCCAAGGTATTGAATTTCTCGAGCGCCGTGCACTGCATGACGACAGGCTTCGGCATCGTGAGCCACTTCGCTCGCTACTATCAGCCGGCCACGAGACTGTTGCCGCCGCCCCCGCAGGGTCTGCATGGCTTCTTCTGGCTGCGTCGTGAACTGCAACTCCCTTGGCGAGTGATCCGAAAGCTCATCGAAAACACGAAATTCGACAGCTTCCATATCCATCTCGCAACTGACCCGGGTACGCAACCACCTGAACTGCCTTCGGCTGATGACATCGCCAGACACAACATCACGACCTCTACATGGTTCGAGAACAAGGCCGACCTGAACGCGCTGATGGAACGCGCGAACGTCTACTTTGCACCTCGATTGGAGGAAGGGATTGGGCAGTCTTTTCTTGAGGCAATGTGCCGCGGGCAGTGCGTTGTTGCGCCCAATCAAGGAACCATGAACGAGTACATCGTGCCCGGCGTCAATGGATTGCTCTATGACAACCACAATCCGCAGCCGCTCGATTTTTCCGATGTGGCGAAGTTGGGGGCTCAGGCCAGAGCAGGCGCCTTGGCGGGTCGTGCTTCTTGGGAGAAGGCTGAGGAAGACCTCGTGCGCTTCATCCTTACGCCCAGCGAGGCACTTTACGTTGGCAAGTACCAGCATGCTTCTTGGGGCGCAGAGACTTCGACACAGCCTCATCCGACTCTTGCGCCCGTTGCGGCGCCAGTCCAGCCCCAGGCCCTTGCCCCTACCGGGTTGCGTCGCCTCGCCCAGCGCTACGCAGTTTTCAAGGCGACTCGGTTTATCTGGCATCCGATGATCAGGCTCGCCCGCCAGATCATGGGGCGCTGAGCGTGTGTCGCACAACTTTTTATCGTATTGACTGCGAAGCAATTGAGGTTCCAGATGAAAACAAAGAAAGTATTCGTCGCAGGCCATCGCGGCCTCGTCGGTTCGGCAACGCTGCAGGCATTGAAGGGGCAGCCGGGCTATCAGGTTCTCACGCGCACCCACGACGAGCTAGACCTCGAGGATCGCGATGCCACGCGTGAGTTTTTTCTGCAGCACCGTCCAGACCACGTCGTCATGTGCGCGGCCAAGGTGGGCGGAATCCTCGCGAACTCCAATTTCCCGGTCGACTTCCTGCACAACAACCTGCGCATCCAGCTCAACGTTTTCGATGCGGCCCACGAGGCCGGCATCGATCGCATGCTCTTCCTTGGCTCCTCGTGCATCTATCCGCGGGAATGCCCTCAGCCGATCAAGGAGGAGTACCTGCTGACCGGTCCGCTGGAGGCCACCAACCGCTCCTATGCGCTGGCCAAGATCGCGGGTGTGGAATCGTGCTGGGCCTTCAATCGGCAGTACGGCACGCGCTATCTCGCCGCCATGCCGACCAACATGTACGGCCCCGGCGACAACTACCACCCCGAGCATTCGCATGTGCTGCCGGCACTGATTCGCCGGTTTCACGAAGCCAAGATCAAAGCCGATCCCGCGGTGGTCGTCTGGGGCTCCGGCACGCCGCGCAGGGAGTTCATGTACTCGTCCGACCTCGGCGAGGCCATCCTGTTTCTACTTGACCTTCCCGACGAACGCTTCGCAGCGCTCACTTCCCCGGAAGTGACGCCCTTGATCAACATCGGCGTGGGCGAAGACGTGACCATCCGCGAGGTCGCCGAACTCATGAAGGCGACCGTGGGCTACGAGGGCGAACTCCAACTCGATGCCAGCAAGCCCGACGGCACGCCGCGCAAGCTGCTGGATGTGGGCCGGCTCTCCGCGCTTGGGTGGAAAGCCCGCACCCCGCTCGGCCTCGGCCTCAAGAATGCGTATCAGGATTTTCTCCAGCGCCATGTCTGAATACCTGCTGAGAGGTTATGCGAGGCGAGTCGCCAAAGGCGCCTGGTGGCTTGCCACGCCCTGGCTCATGCGCGAGCGGCTGGAGTTCCTGCGCCAGCGCGCGGCGGCGCAGGCGCGTGCGACCCTGTTCACGGCCTTGGTCGAAGCCGAGCGAAATCGGCTCGTGCTGCGCGAGCGCGGAATGCCGGTGCCGGCCGTTGCGCCGCTCGACCTGTTCGACGATGCCGCCGTGAGCGAGGCCGCCGGCCTGCCGCCAAGCGGCATTCTGTGGTCCGCCGTTTCGCCTCAAGGCGTGGCGGACCGCGGGTCGGCCACGCGGTTCCTGATCGACCTGTGGCGCAAGCGCGCCGATCTTCGGACCCGCTTTCCACTGGCGCTCGAAAGCGGGCACCACGGCGGGTTCGCGCAATGGTTGCAGAACGAAGGCGCTGCCGAGTTGCGCCTGGGCGATTCGGCCTTGCAGCTGGTGCTCGACGCGCTGGCTGCCGGCGTCGCCGATCCCGCACGGCAGGCGCTTCTCTCGAACAAGGTGCTGTGGCCCTTGTCGCCGCATGGCTTGACGCCGGCCGGCATGCCCGACCTCTTTCGATGGCTCATGCAATACGGTGGGAGCGAATCCGGCTTGCCGCAGGAGGCGCTCTGGTGGCTCTTCCTGCAGGCGGCCCAGAACCCCGCGCGTGAGCTCATGCTGGCCTACGCGTTCACGCCAGCATGGCAGGAACTGCATCCCGACGGTCTCACCGTCTTCGGCCGCGAAGCTTTCTGCGCCTGGTTCGCCGCCGAGTACGGCGCCTCGGGCCGCTGGGTGGATCCGTCGACCTGGCCGGACTGGGAAAGGCCGGCCTTGCAGATTCGAAACGGCTACTGGGCGCGCAGCACGTGGCGCGCCGCGCATCCCGACGCGCTGGCCGATGAAGAGCATGCGCGCGCGTTGCTGGCCTGGCTGTCGTCTCCGGCTGCAGGCTTGTCCGATGCGGCCCGCGCCTGGTGCGGGCGGCTCGATGCGGCATCGGTCGCTCGCGAGCTCGCGCAGCCGGGCGTCAACATGATCGGCCACTTCTGCTATGCGTCGGGTCTGCGCGTCTCGGCCGAGTCCATGGTCGAGGCCATGGGGCGCGTCGGGGTGTCTGCATCGTTGCGCGATGTGTGGACCGATGCCAAGGACGACCCTCACCATGTCGACTTCCGCGGCATGGAGTACTACGACGTCACTATCGTCCACACCCAGCCCGAGCCCTTCTTCGACGAGGCCTACCAGCGCACGCACCTGTTCGAACGCAGCCCCCGCAGCTACCGCATCGGCTACTGGTATTGGGAGTTCGATTCCATCCCCGATTCATGGGTGGGGCATGCCGAGAAGGTCGACGAGGTCTGGGCCGCCACTGAGTTCGTGGCCCGCGGGCTGCGAGATCGCCTCGCCATTCCGGTCCGCACGCTGTTCCCGGGCGTCAAGCTGGCGCCCTATGAGCGGCGGAGCAAGTCCTACTTCGGGCTGAGCAAGGAGCCGTTCACCTTCCTGTTCACCTTCCACATGATGAGCGTGATGGAGCGCAAGAACCCGCTCGGCCTGATCCGCGCCTTCAGCACGGCGTTCGGCGCCGACGAGAACGTGCGCCTGGTCCTGAAGACCTCCTTCGGCGAGCGCCATCCGGTGCAGCTGCAGGAACTGCGCGACGCCGCCGCCGGCGCCAACATCACGGTCATCGACCAAGTCTACAGCCCCGACGAGGTGCTTTCCCTCATGGACGCCTGCGATGCCTACGTGTCGCTCCACCGCAGCGAAGGCCTGGGCCTGACGATGGCCGAGGCGATGCTCATGGGCAAGCCGGTGATCGCCACCAACTTCTCCGGCAATGTGGATTTCATGGACGAGAGCAACAGCCTGCTCGTGCCCTACAAGCTGGTGAAGCTCGGCAAGCCGATTCCGCCCTACGACGCCAAGCTCGAATGGGCCGAACCCTCCGTCGAGCATGCGGCGCAGCTCATGCGCCGCGTCTACGAAAACCAGCAATGGGCGCGCGAGGTCGGCGCGCGAGGCAAGGCAAGCGCCGAAGCCAACCTGTCGCTGGATGCTGCAGGCCGAAGAATCGCCGCCCGCCTCGAGGAGATCAAAGCGCTGCGGCGCGCTGCGCGCTGATCTCTTCGGTCTTCGCGACCTCCACGATCCGCCCGTGCTCCAGGTGGATCACCCGGTTGCATTCCTTGGCGATCAGGTCGGGCGAATGCGAGGCCAGCACCAGGATGCCGGACTTGGACACCACGTCCTTCATCCGCTGCTCGGCCTTCTCGGTGAACTCCGCGTCGCCGACGGACAGCCACTCGTCCATCAGCAGGATGTCGGCCTGGACGCTGGTCGAGATCGAGAAGGCCAGCCGCATCAGCATCCCGGTGGAATAGGTGCGCACCGGCATGTTGACGTATTCGCCCAGTCCGCTGAATTCGCAGATCTCGGGCGTGAGCGCATCGATCTGTTTCTTGCTCATGCCCATCACGAGCCCACGCAGCATGATGTTCTCGATGCCCGTCGCATCGTGCTCGATGCCCAATGCCGGGTCGATCAGGCTGGAGACGGTGCCCTGGCGGATGAACTCGCCCGAAGACGGCTCGTAGACGCCGGCGAGCGCGCGCAGCAGTGTCGACTTGCCCGCACCGTTGTGGCCGACGAGGCCGAGGCGGTCGCCGCTCTTCAACTCGAGGTTGATGTTGCTCAGCGCCTGCACCACGTTGACGCCGGTTTCCTTGCCGAAGCGGCCGCCGGTCACGGATGCCGCGAGCGTCTTCTTCAGCGAGGCCGCTCCGGCCCCGTAGATCGGGAAGTTGACCGAGACGTTCTTGAGGGAAATGAAAGCCATGGTTCCTTACAGCCAGTAGACGACGCGGCGGCGGTACTTCGCGAAGAGCAGGCTCGAAGCGATCAAGCTCAGCGCCGTCCACAAGAGAATCCCCCACCAGTTGTGGGCGCCCGAGATGCCGCCCATCAGTGGCGCACGCAGCAAGTCGAGCATTTGCGCGAACGGGTTCCACAGGATGTACTGGGCACGACCAGGCAGGCTTTCGGGCAGCCAGAAAACGGGCGTCAGGAACATCAGCATCTGCATCACGCTGGTGACGATCTGGGTCACGTCGCGAAAGCGCGTGCAGACGAGGCCGAGCACCATGCCGAGCGCCTGGGCGTTGATCAGCGTCAGGAAGAAGGCAGGCACGAAGAGCAGCGCAGACCACGACAGCGAGATACCGGCCCACAGGGCCACCGGCACGTAGAGCACGATATGGTGGGAAAACTGGATGAGGTTGCGCGCCATGCTCCGCCAGACGAAGAGGCTGATCGGGAAGTAGCCCTGTTTGAGATAGTTGCTCGATCCGATGAAGGCATTGCAGGCATCGGTCACCATGCTGGAGAAAAAGCTCCAGAAGATGATGCCAAGCGCCAGATGCGGGAAGAACTTCGACAGCTCGGTGCCGAACAGCGAGCTGTACAGCGGGCCCATGCCGCCGATCATGGCGCCCATGCTGAGGGTCAGCCACAAGGGCCCCAGCATCGAGCGCCGGTA
Organism: Variovorax sp. CF079; assembly: GCF_900101545.1. Lineage (GTDB taxonomy): Bacteria > Pseudomonadota > Gammaproteobacteria > Burkholderiales > Burkholderiaceae_C > Variovorax. The sequence continues at coordinate 217,799 of NZ_FMZU01000012.1, forward strand.
GCGCAGCACGATGTCGAACCAGGCCAGCGTCCACCAGATGTCGGTGCGGCGGGTGCCTTCCCACCAATCGGCCCAAGCGTTGCGATGAAGGTTGGAGTGCGCCTGGCTCATACGCGTCCGTAGGTGTCCACCAGGCGCACGATGTCGTCTTCGCCGAGGTAGCTACCGCACTGGACTTCGATGAGAACCAGTTCATCCTGTCCGATATTCGTCAAACGATGCTTCTCCTTGAGCGGGATGTAGCGGTACTCGCCGGGCAAGGTCTTGTGCTCCACATCGCCGATCTGGACGATCGCCGTGCCCTGGACGACCACCCAGTGCTCCGCGCGCTGGTGGTGGTACTGCAGCGAAAGCGCCTCGCCCGGTTTCACCGTGATGCGCTTGACCTTGTAGCCGTCTTCTTCCTTGAGCGAGGCGTAGGTGCCCCAGGGGCGGTGGACGACGGCGGGCAGATTCACGGTTTCGTGCTTGCGCGCCTTGAGGATGTCGACCACCTTCTTGACCTGCTGCGCGCTGTCCTTGTGGGCCACCAGCAGCGCATCGGGCGTGTCGACGATCACCAGGTCGCGCAGGCCCAGGGCCGCCACGATCTTGGGACCATGGCTCTCGACCTGGATGTGGGTGCCCGTGGTGTCCACGGCCACCACGTGATCGTCGGGAAAAGTGTTGCCGCTGGCATCCGCCGGCTGCGCCTTGGCGACGGCGGGCCAGGAGCCCACGTCGCTCCAGGCGAACCGGGCCGGCACCACGCGCACGTTGTCGGCGTGTTCCATCACCGCGTAGTCGATGCTGATGTCGGGCTGCAGGCCGAAGGCGTGCAGGTCGAAGCTGATCGCCTCGCCCTTGGTCTGCGCCGTGTCCAGCGCATGGCGCGCCGCCTTCAGCACTTCCGGCGCATGCAGCTCCATCGCCGAGACGATCGCGGCCGCGGTGAAGCAGAACATGCCGCTGTTCCAGTAGTAGCGGGCGGTCGCCAGGTATTCCTGCGCGGTGGCGAGGTCCGGCTTCTCGACGAAGCGCTTGACCGGCTGGCTGTCGCGCGAGACGCGCTCGACTTCCACATAGCCGAAGCCGGTCTCCGGCGCGGTCGGCGAAATGCCGAACAGCACCAGCGCACCTTCCTGGGCCAGCCGGAACGCCTCGCTCGCGCTGGCGACGAAAGCTTCAACGTCTGGCACCAGATGATCGGCCGAGAGCACCAGCATCACGGTGTCGCCGCTGAACTGGCGCTCGCACTGCAAGGCCGCCAGAGCGATGGCGGGCGCCGTATTGCGGCCCTTGGGTTCGAGCAGGAAGGTGGCCGTGGGCGGATCGCTCATCTGGCGCAGTACATCCTTGGTCAGGAACTGGTGGTCCTTGTTGGTCACCACCATCAGATCGCCCGTGCCGCAGGCCTGCCCTCTTTCGATGGCCTGCTGGAGCAGGGTCGAGTCGCCGAGCTTCATGAAGGGCTTCGGGAAGGCTTGTCGCGATGCGGGCCACAGACGGGAGCCTGCGCCTCCCGAGAGCACAACAGAAAGCAAGCGCATTTTTTGGACGGGATGTGAAGAAGGGGATAATTTTACCGGTCCCGCTACAGGGAACACCCGATGATCGGCCACCACCCCCGGCACCCATGCCCGCAATTCTCTTGATCTCACTCGATGCACAGTAAGCCGACGCTGCCGGCAGCGTCATCGCCGCACGTGCGGCCGCAGCCCGATGGCCGCCCGGACGGCGCCCAGTTCCGCCGCCGCATCAGCACTCTCGAATCGCAGAACAAGGCCCTCCTGGCGCAGGCGAATGCCATGCGGCAGTCGACCAGCTGGCGCGTGACCGCCCCCCTGCGGCGATTCGTCGAGCGCGCGCGGCGCGCCGTGCACGTCCTGCATGCCCTGCGGGGCCCCAGGCCGGGTGGCAGCTACACCGAATGGATCGCGGCCTACGACACGCCGGGGCGCGGCATGCGCGCGGCCCTGTCGAGCGCGATCGCCGATTGGCCCTCGCGGCCACTGGTGTCGGTGCTCATGCCGAGCTACAACGGCCATCCGGCCTGGCTTCGCCAGGCGATCGAATCGGTGCGCGCGCAGATCTACCCGGCCTGGGAGCTCTGCATTGCCGACGATGCCTCCACCAGCGAAGAGGTCCGTTCCCTGCTCCAGCGGTATGCACGCAGCGATCCGAGGATCAAGGTGGAATTCCGCACGCGCAACGGCCACATCTCGGCCGCGTCCAACACCGCGCTGGCGCTGTGCTCGGGCGAATGGATCGTCCTGCTCGACCACGACGACCTGCTGTCGCCGCATGCCTTGTATTGCATGGCGCGCGAGATCGTCGAGCATCCCGATGCGCGCATGATCTACTCGGATGAGGACGTGATCGACGCTGCCGGGCGACGCAGTAGCCCCTATTTCAAGCCTGACTGGAACCTGGACCTCTTCCGTTCGCACAACCTGCTGTCCCATCTCGGTGCCTACCAGAAACGGCTGGTCGAGGAGGTAGGCGGATTTCGCGAAGGCTTCGAAGGCTCGCAGGACTATGACCTGGCGCTGCGATGCATGGAGCGCGTGGAGAGCGCGCAGATACGGCACGTGCCGCGCGTGCTCTACCACTGGCGCGCGCACGAACAGAGCACAGCGCAGTCATCCGATGCCAAGCCCTATGCAAAGCTCGCTGCCGAGCGGGCGTTGAACGAGCATTTCCAGCGCGTGGGCGTGAGGGCCGCCGCGGAAGCAGTCCCAGAGGGCTACTGCGTGCGTTATGCGCTGCCTGAGTCGCCGCCCCTGGTGTCGCTGATCATTCCGACCCGCAATGCCGCGACGCTGGTGCGGCAATGCGTCGAGAGCATCGTCGACAAGACCGCCTACCCGCACTACGAGATCCTGCTGGTGGACAACGGGTCGGATGACCCCGAGGCGCTGGCCTACTTCGCAAGCCTGGACGCACAACCGGGCTTCACCGTGATCCGCGACGATCGGCCTTTCAACTATTCGGCGCTGAACAACCTCGCCGTCGCCCGCGCGCGGGGCGAACTCGTGGCCCTGGTCAACAACGACATCGAGGTCGTCTCGCCCGAGTGGCTGGGCGAGATGGTTTCCCTGGCGCTGCAGCCCGGTGTCGGCGCGGTAGGCGCGAAACTGCTGTTCCCTGATCAATCGGTGCAGCATGCCGGCGTGTTGCTCGGGGTCGGCGGCATCGCGGGCCATGCCCACAAGCACTTGGAGGACTGGCAGCCCGGGCACGGCGGCCGCGCCCGGCTGATCCAGTCCTTCTCGGCCGTGACGGCCGCCTGCCTGGTGGTACGCAAGAGCCTCTACGAGCAGCTTGGCGGCCTCGACGTCAACCTGGGCGTGGCTTTCAACGACGTCGACTTTTGCCTGCGCCTGCGCCAGGCCGGCTATCGCAACGTCTGGACGCCGTACGCCGAACTGCTGCACCACGAGTCGGCCACGCGCGGCGCCGACGTCGAGGCCGAGGCGCGCGAGCGGCTGGACAAAGAGGCGGCCTACATGCGGCAGCGCTGGGGCGACATGCTGGCGGCGGACCCCGCCTACAACCCCAATCTCACGCTCGACAACGAGACCTTCGGCCTGGCCTGGCCGCCGCGCGTTGCCCCGCTCGACACCCCGCTTCGCATCCACACCCCGGAGGCCCGGCCGTGAACGCGATCGAGATCGCCGCGCCCGCGCTCCGGGTCTCCGTCGCGCTGTGCACCCACAACGGTGCACGTTTCCTGCGCGAGCAGGTGCGCAGCATCTGCCTGCAGGTCCCGCCGCCGGCCGAGATCGTGCTCTCCGATGATGCATCTCGTGACGATTCCGTCGCCGTGGTGCGCGCGGCCGTCGAGGAGTGCCAGCGCGAGCACCCGGGGCTCGAGGTGCCGATGCGCGTGCTGCAGAACGCCGTAGCCTTGCGCGTCACGAAGAATTTCGAGCAGGCCATCGCAGCCTGCACCGGTGAACTGATCGCGCTCTCCGACCAGGACGATGTGTGGCTGCCGGGAAGGCTCGCGCGCATGGTGTCGGAATTCGAGGCCCGGCCCGGGCTGCTCCTGCTGCACACGGATGCGCGCCTGGTGGGCGCCAACCGCGAAGACCTGGGCCAGACGCTCTTCCACGCGCTGGAGGTGCAGCCCTTCGAAGCCGAGCGCATCCATGGCGGGCGGGCCTTCGATGTCTTCCTTCGCCGCAATCTGGTGACCGGCGCAACCACCGTCTTCCGCCGTTCCCTGCTCGCTCAGGCGATGCCCTTGCCGTCCGAATGGGTGCACGACGAATGGCTGGGCATCATCGCCGCGGCCACCGGGCAGGTCGACATGCTCGAGCAGCCCTGGATCGAGTACCGCCAGCACGAAGCCAACCAGATCGGCGCGCGCCGCGATTCGTTCGCCGGCAAGGTCCGCAAGGCACTGGCTTCCAGGGGGCGCATTCACGTCGAACGCGCCATCAAGGCCGAGATCCTGCTGGCGAGGCTGCTCGAATTCGGCGACCGCGTGGCGCCCGAAACCATCGAGAAGGTGCGCGGCAAGGTGACCCACCAGCGCTTTCGGGCGGCGTTGCCGGCGTCGCGCATCGCGCGTTGCCTGCCGGTGCTGCGCGAAGCCATGACCGGCCGCTACGAGAAGTTCGGCCGCGGCGTGCGCGGCGTGGTGCGCGACCTGTTTGAATCCGTGTAGACAATGCACCCCATGAATGCTTCGCCTGACACGCCGATCGATCAGCCCACGCGATGGCCAAGCGTCGCGGTCGTCATCCCCTTCTACAACGGCGCCGATTTCATCGAGCGTTCGGTGAAGAGCGTGTTCGAGCAGACCGTGTCGGCCGCCGAGGTGATCGTCGTCAACGACGGCTCGCGCCCCGAAGAGCGCGCCGCGCTGGATGCGCTGGCGCTGCGCTATCCCTTCCGTATCGTCGACAAGGAAAACGGCGGGCAGGGCTCGGCGCGCAATGCCGGCGTCGCGGCTTCCACTTCGGACTATCTCTGCTTCCTGGATCAGGACGATTTCTACCTGCCCAACCACATCGAGACGCTGGTGTCGGCCATCCCGGCCGGCGATCGGCTGTTCGGCTTCGTCTATGCCGACGTCTACGAGGCGCACGCCGACGGCAAGACCATCCGCACCGGCGTGGTCAAGGAGCATTCGACGCATCCGAAGCGCGATATCTTCGAGCTGCTGCGCGAAGACATGTTCGTGCTGCCCTCGGCGGCGCTGGTGAGCCGCGAGGCCTTCGAGGCCGTGGGCGGCTTCGATCCGCAGTTCATGGGCTATGAAGACGACGATCTGTTCCTGCGGATCTTTCGCCAGGGCTACAGCAACCATTTTGTCGATCGGGCCGTGACGGTGTGGTGCATCCACACGGAGAGCACCTCCTTCAGCATCCGCATGGTCAGAAGCCGTTTCAGATATTTCAAGAAGCTGCTGGCCATGTTCCCCGACGAGCCGCGGCGAAACCGCTTCTACCTGCGCGACTATCTGGTGCCGAGGTTCGGCCAGGTGTTCGTGGACGAAGCGATCCAGGCCATCAAGCTGCGGCACGAGCATCAGGAGGAGATGCGCGCCCGTTTCACGGAATACGTGGGGATCGTGCTTTCCAATCCCTATGTGAGCCGCCGGGTCAAGCTCAAGATGCGCGTGATCGCCTTCCTGCTCGAGCACGATTCGCCCGCCCTGGTGAGGCTCATCGCCGCCGTGACGCGGCTGCCCGGGCTGCGAAGCCTGCGGCGCCTGGCTCGCTAGCCGGCATCCGCTCAGGGACGAGGCGGATGCATCCGCCGATAGCGCCAGAAGGGCCGCGACAGCCAGACCTTGAGCAGGCTCGTCACATGCCAGTACAGATGCCGCAGGCTCGTTCGGCTGGCGCGCTGGGCATCGTGCAGCGCCATCAGGTCCTCGGCCACCTGCAGCTTCCAGCCGGCAAGCCGCGTGCGCGCGCAGATGTCGAAGTCTTCGCCGTACATGAAAAAACGCTCGTCGAAGCCGCCGACCTGCCGGTAGGCCTCGCTGCGAAACAGCATGAAGAGGCCGGGAATCCAGTCCGGCACCAGCGGGCGCACATAGTCCGGCCGCTTGCGCCGCAGGATTTCCAGCGGCGTGATGATCGCGCGGTGCTGCTCCGGCTCGCTCTTGCCGGGCTCCAGGATGCGCGGGGTGAGCAGGCCGCTGTCGGGCGCCGCCTGCGCGATCAGCGGCGCCAGCACGTCGCGGTCGAAGCGGATGTCGGGATTGAGCACCAGGAACCAGGGCGTAGTGCAGCGATCGAACGCCTGGTTGTGGTTGGCGCCGAAGCCCAGGGGCACCGCGTTCTCGATGCGTTCGATCTCGAAACCCCAGCTGGCGCCCGCCAGCAGGTCGGGCTCGGGGATGTTCTGCGTGAGCACGACCTTGGCCGTGAGTGCGCGGCTGAAGCGGTCCAGCTGCTCGAGCAGCGGGCGCACCAGTTCGAGCTGACCATGGCTCACGATCGAGACCGTGACGGCGGGCGAGGGGGAGGGGTATGTGGACATGGTCTAATTTCGCTCGGGGATTCTAGGGTTCCCGATTTCCATCCATGCTTACCCTGATCGTCATCAGCTTTCTCGTCTCCGCCATTTCGGTGCTGTTCTTCATGCGCCGGGCGCGCCGCCATGCGCGGCGCTACGGCACCGACATGCCGCAGCGCTTCCACAAGGGCCACGTGCCGCGGCTGGGCGGCGCCGGCATCTTCCTCGGCACAGGCGCCGCCTGGCTGGTGGCCGGCATCGGCTCGGACCCCTTCAACGTCTCGTGGCCGCTCAAGGCCTCCGCCTTCACGCTGCTGTGTATCGCGCCGGCCGTGCTGGGCGGCATCATCGAGGACCTGACCCAGCGGGTCTCGGTGCGCTACCGGCTCGGCCTCACCATCGGCTCGGCGCTGCTCCTGTGCTGGCTGCTCGGCCTCGGCGTCTCGCGCACCGGCATCGGCTTAGTTGACGGCTGGCTGCAGGCTTGGCCCTACGCGGCGATCCTGTTCGCGGCCTTCGCCATCGGCGGCCTGCCGCATGCCTTCAACATCATCGACGGCTACAACGGCCTGGCCGGTACCGTGGCCGTGCTGGTGTGCCTCGCGGTCTCGCACGTGGCGCTGCAGGTCGGCGACCGGCAGCTCGCCGCCATGGTGATCTGCCTGGTGGGCGCGACGGCGGGCTTCCTGGTGTGGAACTACCCGCGCGGCAAGATCTTCGCCGGCGACGGCGGCGCCTACGTCTGGGGCATGGTGATCGCCATCGCCGTGGTGACGCTGGTGCAGCGGCACCGCGTCGTTTCGCCCTGGTTCCCCATGCTGCTCCTGATCTACCCGGTGTGGGAGACGGTGTTCTCCATCTACCGCAAGCTGGCGCGCGGCCAGTCGCCGGGCGACGCCGACGCGCTGCATTTCCACCAGCTGATCTTCCGGCGCATCGTCCGCGTGGCCTTCGCGGACGACGAGGCCCGGCAGCTGCTGGCACGCAACAACCGGACCTCGCCCTACCTGTGGATCTTCGCGGCGCTGACCGTGGTGCCGGCTGTGCTGTTCTGGAACAACACGCCGATCCTGATGGCCTTCTGCGCGCTGTTCATCGCCACGTACGTGGCGGCCTATCTGATGATCGTTCGCTTCAAGGTCCCGCGCTGGCTCCGGCCCTGAGTTCCGTCACAATCCGCCGCATCCGTCTACTCCACCGCCGACCATGACCGATCCCGTCCTCAACATCCCCCCGCGCGACAAGGCCGAGATCCTGGCCCAGGCGCTGCCGTACATCCGCAAGTTCCACGGCAAGACCATCGTCATCAAGTACGGCGGCAACGCCATGACCGACCCGGCGCTGCAGGCCGACTTTGCCGAAGACGTGGTGCTGCTCAAGCTGGTCGGCATGAATCCGGTGGTGGTGCACGGCGGTGGCCCGCAGATCGAGGCGGCGCTCAACCGGCTCGGCAAGAAGGGCCACTTCATCCAGGGCATGCGCGTGACCGACTCCGAGACCATGGAGGTGGTCGAGTGGGTGCTGGCCGGCGAGGTGCAGCAGGACATCGTGGGCCTGATCAACCAGGCCGGCGGCAAGGCGGTGGGCCTCACGGGTCGCGACGGCGGCCTGATCCGCGCGCAGAAGCTCAAGATGGCGGACCGCAACGACCCCAACCTGCATCACGACGTCGGCCAGGTCGGCGACATCGTCACGATCGACCCGAGCGTGGTCATCGCGCTGCAGGACGACGCCTTCATCCCGGTCGTGAGCCCGATCGGCTTCGGCGAGGAGAACGAGAGCTACAACATCAATGCCGACGTCGTGGCAGGCAAGCTCGCCACCGTGCTGAAGGCCGAGAAGCTCATGCTGCTCACCAACACGCCCGGCGTGCTCGACAAGAACGGCAAGCTCCTGACCAACCTGAGCGCGCGCGAGATCGACGACCTGTTCGCCGACGGCACCATCTCCGGCGGCATGCTGCCGAAGATCGAAGGCGCGCTCGATGCCGCCAAGAGCGGCGTCAATGCCGTGCACATCATCGACGGGCGCGTGCCCCACGCGATGCTGCTGGAAATCCTCACGGATCAGGCCTACGGAACCATGATTCGGGCCAGGTAGCGACCCTAAGTACCTGCCATCAAAGGGTTTTCAACATGATTCCGAAAAACCGGAATTTTTGGTGAAAACAGCTCTGCGCGCGCTGCTTCAGGCGTATCCCTTCGGATTCCCCTGCTGCCAGCGCCAGCTGTCCGCGCACATCTGCTCCAGCCCGCGCTGCGCGCGCCAGCCCAGCGTGGCCTGCGCGAGCGAGGGGTCGCCCCAGTAGGCCGGCACGTCGCCCGGCCGGCGCGGGCCGATCTCGTAGGCGATGGTCTTGCCGCTGGCGCGTTCGAAGGCCTTCACCACCTCCAGCACCGAGGCGCCCTGGCCGGTGCCGAGGTTGAGCGTGACCAGGCCGGGCTTCTTCTCGGCATGGCGCAGCGCCGCCACGTGGCCTTCGGCCAGGTCCATCACGTGCACGTAGTCGCGCACGCCGGTGCCGTCGGGCGTCGGATAGTCGCCGCCGTGCACCGCGAGCTTGTCGCGCAGCCCCACGGCCACCTGGCAGACGAAGGGCATCAGGTTGTTGGGCTTGCCCTGCGGGTGTTCGCCGATCAGGCCGCTCTCGTGCGCGCCGACCGGATTGAAATAGCGCAGCAGCGCGATGCGCCAGGCCGGGTGCGCATGCTGCAGGTCGGCCAGGGCCTGCTCGACCATCCGCTTCGAGTGGCCGTAGGGATTGGCCGGCCTGAGCGCCGCGCTTTCGGGAATCGGCGAGCTGTCGGGGTCGCCATAGACGGTGGCCGAGGACGAGAAGATCAGCGTGCGCACGCCCGCCGCCTGCATCGCTGCCGCCAGCACGAAGCTGCCGTGCACGTTGTTGTCGTAATAGGTGATCGGGTCGGCGACCGAGTCGCCCACCGCCTTCAGGCCTGCGAAATGGATCACGCCGCCGATCGGCTGTTCGCGAAACAGCTTGTCGAGCAGCGCGCGGTCGCGCACGTCGCCTTCGATGAAGCGCGGCGCGGTGCCGATGATGCGCGCGAGCCGGTCGACGACGCGCGCGTCGCTGTTGCCGAGGTTGTCCAGAATCAGCGGCGTGTAGCCGGCCGCCGCCAGTGCCACGCAGGTGTGGCTGCCGATGAAGCCGGCCCCGCCGGTCACGAGAATCGTCGAACCCATCGTTTTTCTTTCGCTGATTGTGTGAAAAAAGCCCAGCCATTCTGCGCGACGTACAGTGCATGCCCAGTAGGCACGCGCTCACTGCGCTGTGCGAGAATCAATTTTTTACATTTTGCACGCGCCCATGCAGAACGATGAGACAAGCGCCTCGCGCGCTGAAGACAGCAGTTCAGGTCCGGTGGCCGTACCGACGCGCAAACGCCCCAAGCCGGGCGAGCGGCGCGTGCAGATCCTCCAGGCCCTGGCCGCCATGCTCGAACAGCCTGGCGCCGAGCGGGTGACGACCGCGGCGCTCGCGGCGCGGCTCGACGTGAGCGAAGCCGCGCTGTACCGCCACTTCGCGAGCAAGGCCCAGATGTTCGAGGGCCTGATCGATTTCATCGAGCAGAGCGTGTTCACGCTGATCAACCAGATCACCGAGCGCGAGGCGCCGGGTCACGAGCAGGCCGCGCGCGTCGTCGCGATGCTGGTGCAGTTCGCGGAGAAGAACCCGGGCATGACCCGCGTGATGGTCGGCGATGCGCTGGTCTACGAGAACGAGCGCCTGCAGAACCGCATGAACCAGTTCTTCGACAAGATCGAGTCCACCCTGCGCCAGTCGCTGCGCGGCGCGGCGGCGGCCGATGGCTCGGCCACGCCGAGTGTCGATGCGCAGGTGCGCGCCTCGACGCTCACCGCCTTCGTGGTCGGCCGCCTGCAGCGCTTCGCGCGCTCGGGCTTCCGCCGTGCGCCTTCCGAGCATCTGGAAGCCGCGGTCGCCTTGATGCTCTAAAAACCGTTCGGGCCGAGCTTGGCCTGTCCTGAGCTTGGCCGAAGGGTCGAAGCCGGGGCGAGCCCTTCGACAAGCTCAGGGCGAACCGGGGGTTCGGCTCTATCGCCGAGATAGGGGGATGTCATCAACGGGCGGGGTGTTCATGGCCAGAATGCAAGGCTCCTGAACACTGCACAAGGACAAGCCCCTTGACCGAATCCCGCAAGCTCACCACCGAGAGTGGTGCCCCCGTCGAGAACAACCAGCAGTCGCAGACCGCCGGCCCCAGCGGCCCGGTGCTGATGCAGGACCACCACCTGATCGAGAAGCTCGCGCGCTTCGACCGCGAGCGCATTCCGGAGCGCGTGGTGCATGCGCGCGGATCGGGCGCCTTCGGCACTTTCGAAGTGACGGCCGACCTCAGCCAATGGACCAAGGCCCGCTTCCTCGGCCAGGTCGGCAAGAAGACCGAGGTGCTGGCCCGCTTCTCCACCGTGGCGCTCGAACTCGGCTCGGCCGACACCGTGCGCGACCCGCGCGGCTTCGCGCTCAAGTTCTACACGGAAGAGGGCAACTACGACCTGGTCGGCAACAACACGCCCGTCTTCTTCATCCGCGATCCGCTCAAGTTCCCCGACTTCATCCACTCGCAGAAGCGCGACCCCTACAGCCACGTGCAGGAGCCCAACAACGCCTGGGACTTCTTCTCGCACTCGCCCGAGGCCACGCACCAGTTCACCTGGCTGTTCGGCGACCGCGGCATCCCGAAGAGCTACCGCCACATGGACGGCTTCGGCTCGCACACCTTCCAGTGGGTCAATGCCAAGGGCGAGGCCTTCTGGGTCAAGTACCACTTCAAGACCCGCCAGGGCATCGACTGCTTCACCGCCGAAGAGGCGCAGCGCGTGGGTGGCGAGAACCCGAACCACCACCACCTCGACCTCCTGCATTCCATCGAGCGCGGCGAGTTCCCGAGCTGGAAGGTGCAGGTCCAGCTCATGCCAGTGGCCGAGGCGCAGAACTACCGCTTCAACCCCTTCGATCTGACCAAGGTCTGGTCGCACAAGGACTATCCGAAGATCGACATCGGCACCCTCACGCTCAACCGCAACCCCGACAATTACTTCGCCGAGATCGAGCAGGCCGCCTTCAACCCCGCCAACTTCGTGCCGGGCATCGGCCCCTCGCCGGACAAGATGCTGCAGGGCCGTCTGTTCAGCTACGGCGATACCCAGCGCTACCGCCTGGGCATCAACCACACGCAGCTGCCGGTGAACTGCCCGCACGCGACCAAGGCCGCCAACTACGGACGCGACGGCGCGATGCGCTACGACAACGGCGGCCGCAGTCCCAACTATGAGCCCAACAGCTTCAGCGATGCGCCCAAGCAAAGCAACGAGCCGGTGTATGCGCCGCTCGAGATCCGCGGCTGGACCGGCAGCCATGCCTGGACGAAGCACCCAGCGGACACCGACTTCGTGCAGGCCGGCGACCTCTACCGCCTGATGGACGAGGCGGCCAAGAGCCGCCTGGTCGCCAGCATCGCCGGCAGCTTGGGCGCCGTGACGCGCCAGGACATCATCGACCGCGCGGTCAACCACTTCCGCCAGGCCGATGCCGACTACGGCGAGCGCGTGAACAACGCGGTGCGTGCCGTGCAGGCCCGCATCAAGGGCGAAGAAGTGACGATCCAGGTCGGCAAACCGGCGCACGCCGAGAGCCGGAGCTGATCGAGGAGCGCGGCCTCAGTTCGCCGCGGGCACCTCGAGCCGGTTGTCGACCGAGCTGACGCCCTTCACGGCGCGGGCGATGGTCTCCGCCCGCGCCTTGGCTTCGGTGCTCGGCGCTGGGCCGGCGAGCTGCACCGTGCCGGCGTTGGTGCGCACGTCGATGCGCCGGGCGCTCAGCTCGGGATCGCGCGCCAGCGCGGCCGTGACCGAGGCCGTGATCGCGGCGTCGTCCGTCTTGGCGGTCAACGCGTCGCCGGCGTTCTTCAGCGCATCCTTGGCCGCCGCGACGTCCCGCTTCACCTCGGGCGACTCGAAATAGGCCTTGGTGTTGTCGCGCGCCTTCTCCGCCAGCTCGGCGGCCTTGCGCGCGGCGGCCACGGTCGCGTCCTGCGTCTGCTCCACCGCGGAGTCGACTTTTCTTTCGGCGCTCTGCTGGCTCGCCTGGTCGCTGCACGCCGCCAGCGACAGGATGGCGCTCGCTGCGCACAGCGCCAGGGCCGGTTTGAGTTTCTGCAAGGTCACCGTCGTTCCTTCCGCCCCCTTGCCCGCGGGGCTCAATTGCCCAGAAACAGATTGCGGCGCGCTTCGTCCTGGCGGCGCTGGCTCAGCGGCTTCTTGCACTGCGGGTGGTGGGCACTGCCGGGCTGGGCGCAGCGGTTGTTGACGCAGACGGCATGCGCAATGAAGTTGCGTCCATCGCACGATGCCAGCGGGCCCGGCGCGGAGCGCCGGAAGCTCGCCGCCCGCTGTTCGGGCGGCAGCGCCGAAGTCTTGCGCACGGTCTGGGCGTGGGCGCGCGGCTCGCGCTTCAGCGCGGGGCTTGTCGCGGGAGGTGCCGGCCGCTCGTCGACGAACACCGCTGCCTTCGGGTTCTCGCCCGAGGAGGTGGCGTGGAGGCTCGAAGCCATCGCCGGTAGCGCGACCGGTAGCACGCTGGGCGCAGCCACCGGCGTCACGGCCGCGGGCGAGGTGGCCGTCGAAACCGGTGGCGGCTCCACCGTCGTGCCGCCGCCGTACCAGAGGCCGAGCAAGGCGAGCATCGTGGCCAGCGCCGCGGTAAAGCCCAGCACCGAGATCGCGAGCGTCAGCACGGTAGGCGTGCGCTCGTCGTCGATGCCCGGCGCGTGCGAAGCGTTGTCCGCGACGGCACCCGTCGCGTAGAAGGCCGGCAGCTTGCCCGCGCAGCCTTTGCAGAAGAGGGCCGAATCCCGATTGATGGTCCGGCAGGTCTCGCACACCACGGTGGTCGACGGGTCGCTGTGCAGCAGCACCCTCGACAGGTCGATCAAGCCCCCGAATGCTTCTGCAGACACGGGGCCGGGCGGGGGGACGAAGTTGGCGGTGAGGGCAGTCATGATGAGATCGAGTCAGTGCATGGATGAGATACCTGTTCCCGAAAAAGCCGGGCTCCTTCTCTTCGCCAGGGAGCTCGACCACAGAACGAATTAACGAAGCCTTGTTGCAACACCAACTTCGGAAAAGCGCCGCAGCAGATGTAGGACGGAAGCCTGCAACGAAGAGTTGCAAAAGAAGCCCTTGATCGCGCGCCTCGGCTAAGCTGCGCCGCATGAATACCGCAACCCTGCTCGTCTTCGCTTTCGTCGCGCTGGTGGCCATCGCCACGCCCGGCCCCACCGTGCTGCTCGCACTCGCCAACGGCTCGCGTTTCGGCGTGCGACGCTCGCTGCCCGGCATGCTGGGCGCAGTCGCTTCCGACTTCGTGCTCGTGGGCGCGGTGGCGCTCGGTCTCGGCGCCTTGCTGGCGGCGTCGGAGTTCTGGTTCTCGGTGCTCAAGTGGGTGGGCGCGGCCTACCTGGCGTGGCTCGGCATCCGGCTGCTGCGCTCGCAGGGCGGGCTGGACCTCTCGCGGCAGGAAGGCGAGGTGCCGAGCGGCGCGACGCCGCGCGCCATCTTCGCCAAGTCCTTTCTGGTGGCCGTGACCAACCCCAAGGGCTATCTTTTCTGCTCGGCGCTGATGCCGCAATTCATCGATCCCGCTGCAGCCCAGTGGCCGCAGTACGCCGCCATCAGCATCGTGTTCGCGGGTCTCGACTTCTCGGTGATGCTGGCCTATGCCGTGATCGGCGCGCGCGCCGTCAAGCTGCTGCGGCAGCGTGCGGTGCTGTGGCTGGACCGCTGCTGCGGCGGCGCGCTGCTGGCGTTGGCGGGCTCGCTGGCCTTCTATCGGCGCAGCGCGACCTGATCAATCGAAGTTCAGCAGCACCTTCATGGCCTGCGAGCGATCGGCCGCCAGCGCGAAGGCGCGCGCCGAGTCGCGGTAGGACAAGGTCGCCGAGATCAGCGGCTTCACGTCGACCAGCCCCTTGTTGAGCAGTTCCACCGCCACCGCGAACTCCTCGTGGAAGCGGAAGGCCCCGCGCAGGTCGAACTCCTTGGCCACGATGGTGTT
>NZ_FMZU01000002.1 GCF_900101545.1 Variovorax sp. CF079
TCCTTGACCTGTGGGGCTGTCTGGGTTGTCGACATTTCCATCTCCTTTGCCAAGAGGTTGAGGAAATCCCGTTTTAGCTAAGCGGGTCTCGCTCGGGTAGTCCCACATAGCATCTTTATGGCATCCACATGAACGGCTGGTGATGGCCGACTCCCGTCTTATAGCGGTCGAAGGGAATCGCGAACTCTGGCATATACGGGAGCGAACTCGGCGCTGCATTCAGCGAGATACGAGAAGGTCAACGTGCTCTAACAGCACCTTGAGGCTCGCCGTCGACAAAGTAGCGGCGAGTGCCGGCCGGCCCGCACAGTTCGAGCCCAGAGGCGCGCTCAATCGTCCTCGTCGTCTTCCAGCGCTACCGCCTCCTCCGGCACGCACTTCTCGTAAGTGAAGGCGTTGCCGTTCGCGTAGCGCGCGATCAGGTAGATGCGTTCGATCTTCTCTTCGCCGAACTCCAGAAGGCAGTCGCAGAACGCCATGCCCTGGCGCTGCACGGAGGCCAGCAGCTTCTGGCCCGGCTCCTTCTTCTTGCGCCGGCTGATCGTCGAATCCGCCAGCAGCGGTAGGTAGTGGTGCACGCCCGCTTGGCTCTTGAAGGTGACGGTGAGGTCCAACTCCGACACCAGGCCGCCGCCCAACTTCCTCATGTCCTTGATGAGCTGGCTGTAGGCGTTCTGAATGAGCGCCAGCAGCTCGCCCGACGGGGCCTGGAGTTTCGGGTCGAGCTTTTTCGGGGTCGCAGGCTGCTTCATGGTGATCTTTCAGTGGCGGACGGGGCTCGATGCTGCGGATCGGCTTGGGTCGCTGCTGCCGCGGGCGCTGTCCTGGGTCAATACAAGGGCCGCGTCGCATCGGGAATCACTGCTGTGGCGGCGGATTTCACCTAGCCGGGAGGGCGCCCGCTCCTCCGAGCTGGGGAGGGTGGCGTGCGGGCTCGGGGCCGTGCATCCATTATTGATGCCGGCCGGGCCGGAAAGCGCTTGGGCCTGTGGATAAGGCTGTGAACAAGCTGAGGAAAAGTGGGGCTTTTTGAGGCTGCTTTCGTCAGTTTCGAATCGCGTTGTTCGGGTGGTAACGGAGCGCTACAAGGCCTTGACGGGCGCCGAAACCAGGGGGTCCGCGCCGTTGGTAGGACCCATGCGGTTGGCATATCTGGGATGGCGCACAAGTTCTTGCGAGCTTGTGAGCGTCCGGTCATGGCCGAGGCTGTGTGGAAACATCTTTGATGGTCGCCTATATAGAGCCAACCCGTCTGAGCGAGGTGGCCCATGAAGCGATTCATCGAAGGCGAGGACCGTCAGCAGGTCACTCTGCTGCCAGAGTGCCTTGACGACTATATCGGTGAAGATAACCCGGTGCGAGTCGTCGATGCTTTCGTCGAGGAGTTGGATCTCTATGCACTGGGCTTCGAAGGCGTCGATCCCGCGGCAACCGGTCGCCCTTCGTACCACCCAGCCGTCCTTCTGAAGCTGTACATCTACGGCTACCTCAATCGCATCCAGTCGAGCCGGCGCCTTGAGCGCGAAGCGCAACGCAACGTTGAACTGATGTGGCTGACGGGCCGGCTGGCGCCGGACTTCAAGACCATCGCCGACTTCCGCCACGACAACGCAACAGGCATCCGCAACGTCTGCCGACGCTTCATCGGCATGTGCCGCGAACTCAAGCTGTTCTCTCAAGCCATCGTGGCCGTCGATGGGAGCAAATTCAAGGCCGTCAACAGTCGCGATCGCAACTTCACGGCTGGCAAGATCGACAGGCGCAAGCAGCAGATCGAGCAGAGTATCCAGCGCTACCTCGACGCCATGGAGACCGCCGATCGCACGCAGGCCGCAGAGGTCGAGGCTAAGACCGAGCGACTGACGGACAAGATCAAGAAGCTGCGCGAGCAGATGCGCCAGCTCGACAAAACCAAGGAACAGCTGAAGCACGAGCCCGACGAGCAGCTCTCGACCACCGATCCCGACGCGCGCTCGATGAACTCCCAGGCCAAGGGCTCGGGCCTGGTGGCTACAACGTGCAGACGGCGGTCGATGCCAAGCACCACCTGATCGTCTCGCACGAAGTGACGAACGCTGGCAACGACCGTGCTCAGTTGAGCAAGATGGCGAAGGCCGCGCGCGAGGCGATGGGCAAGGACAAGCTGAAAGCCTTCGCCGACCGCGGCTACTTCAGCGGCCCGGAGCTCAAGGTGTGCGAGGACGCCGGCATCACGACCTTCGTGCCCAAGCCGATGACATCGAACGCCAAGGCTGAGGGCCGATTCGACAAGAGCGACTTCATCTATATCGCGAAGGATGACGAGTACCAGTGCCCGGCGGGCGAGCGGGCGATCCACCGCTTCGAGACGATCGAGGACAAGCTCGATGTGCATGTTTATTGGAGCAGCAACTGTCCCCGGTGCACGCTGAAGGACCAATGCACGACCAGCAAGTACCGGCGCATCCGCCGATGGGAGCATGAAGCTGTGCTGGAGCGCGTTCAGCAACGTCTGGATCGCAACCCTGACGCAATGACGCTGCGAAGAAGCACCGTGGAGCACGTGTTCGGCACGCTCAAGCACTGGATGGGATCAACCCACTTCCTGACCAAGACGCTGACGCACGTCAGCACCGAGATGAGCCTGCACGTCAGTGCGCTCGCGCGCATGCAGCATGAGGTGCAGGGCTTGCACGCCCTGCACGGATAGAAGTTCGTCCGAGCACTGGCTCGAACGCTCGCCATACCCCGACCTTGGATCAGGATGCATCACCCATGCCACGCCACTGCCTCACCCGCTCAGCAACACGCAGGTGCCGCCATGAACTACCGCCCATCGATTCGTTGATCAAAAAGGCTTGACAAACAAGTCCTCATAGAAGCAGCCGCTCGACGCCGCCCACGACCCAGAGCAGCCTCAAGGTTCAGCGCCCGAAAGCTGACCGTGGACGACTTGCCCGCTGCTGTGCCTTCACGCGCGCTGCATCACCTGCAGCTCGACGATCGCAGCAATGATCTTCAACTCGCCGCCGTAGTCCACCGCAGCGCCGGCGCACCATGAAGTCATCGTCGCCGAGTTCGTCGGCTCAGGGGGCATCGGATTGAAGGGCTTGCCCATTGCTTTGCGTACCGGTAAGTTGGGAACCCCGCCGCACACAAGCGGCATTTGATCATGTCAGGACCAACACCATGGCAGAAGATCCACTAGCTGGCCTCAAAGCCACGCTCCGCGGAGCGCTGATCACACGGGACGACAAGGACGCTTTCACCGCTGCGCGCTTGCGCGGGTGGAACCGGGACCTGAACTCGCGAGCGAACCCGCTGGGCTTCGCCGTCGTCTCGGGTGTGCGGGACATCGTGACGACGGTTGACTACTGTCGCTCGAACAAGATCCCGATCGCGGTGCGAGGAAAGGGCGCGCATTCGCCCTACGGCATGGCCAACGACGCCGTGGTGATCGACCTGATGAAGATGACCGCCGTCAGGGTCGACCCCGAGAAGAAGCTGGCGTTCATCCAGGCGGGTGCCGATGGGGGCGACATCGATCATGAGACGGCCCTGCACAACCTGGTATGTGTGACCGGC
Organism: Variovorax sp. CF079; assembly: GCF_900101545.1. Classification (GTDB taxonomy): domain Bacteria; phylum Pseudomonadota; class Gammaproteobacteria; order Burkholderiales; family Burkholderiaceae_C; genus Variovorax. Next base: position 3,565 of record NZ_FMZU01000002.1, read on the forward strand.
TCGGTCTCCCACACCGGATTCGCGGGGGTCGCGCTCGGAGGCGGCCTGGGTCACCTGAGCCGCTGGTTGGGGCCGGTCGTCGACAGCATCGTCGGCTACGAGATGGTCACCGCCGCGGGACAGGTCGTCCGCGTGAACGCGGCCACGCACCCGGAGCTGTTCTGGGGCATGCGCGGCAACGGAGCCAGCTTCGGCATCGTCACCGAATTCGTCGTCCAGCTGCGCGACATGCCCAATGGCGGAATCATCCGCAGCGCCCCGATCTTGTGGCCGGTGGACCGGGCGAGGGACGTGATGGCGTCATGGATGGGGCGGATCGCCCGGGCCGACCGCAAGGACACGGAAACGCTTCAGTTCGTGTTGATGCACGCCCCTGATGGTCAACCGGTGTGCGGTGTGGTCCCGCTGATCGTCGGCGAGACCGAAGACGCGGCCAAGGCCGCATGCGACGAGTTGGCGGCGTTCGGCGGCGGGGCCCTGGTGCGGCAGGACGCGCAGCTGCCCTACACGGCCCTTCAGGCGGCGCTGGACGGATGCTTCCCCTTCAACGCCAACTACTGGGACAAGGGCGTGTTCATCGACTGGGATCCCCGCGACTCCGGCGCGTTGAACAGCATCGTGGATGGGGTCGTGAAGCACTGGAGCGAACAGCCCGAGTTTGCCTCGAAGCTTTCCACGTTCATCCTCTTCATGGAGGTCAATGGAGCGGTGGGCAGGGCTGATCCGGCCTCCACTTCATTTGCAGGTCGCCAGGGGCGCCTCTGGTGCTCCTGCATCACCAGCTGGGCGGACGACGACGTCTCGAAACGAGCGGCGAGCAAGAAGTGGTGCGACGCGTTCGTGGCGAAGCTGAGCCGCTTTCATGTGACCACGTATTTGAACAACGCCATGCCGGAGAGCGAAGCGGAAATGCTGGGCGTGTTCCCGCAGGACACCATGAAACGGTTGCGGGCTCTGAAGGAAAAGCACGATCCCGACAACGTCTTCAAGGTGGGTGCATGGCAGTATGAAGCCAACAAGTAGCTGGCACTCGGCAGCACCACGAGTCGAGCCGGTCTTGCCGGGTATGCGTAGTTGAGCTGCCTGCCAAATTCTGGACGACTTCTGAACCGCTAAGTTTCGACCTTCCCGGGCCACCTCCGGGAGGGGAGAGATGGCAGTGAAGAAGTCGAAGTTCTCGGAGACCCAAGTCGCGGCGGCCCTACGCGAGCGCGAGCGGGCCCGTCGGGCAGGTCAGCTGGGCCGCAAGCGCAGGTCCTCGTCGATGCGCTCAATCGCCGGGGCATCGAAGATGGCGGCGATCATCCCTTGTCGGTCGCCAAGCCGTCGGTCGCGACCGGCAGTTGGTGGCCGTCAGTAACTTTGACGAAGGTCAGCTTCTCTTGATACTGAAAGACCGCAACGGGCCCGGACTGCCACTTCCGCGGCCTGACGAGCGGACGCTCGATCGGCCTTCGATAGCGGGATCGCGCTGCCACTTGAGCGCCCTCGACCGTCTATGTCTGCACCGCTTCGGAACCGGTCGCCGATTCTGAAATTTCGGCGGCACCTGAATGACTGAAATCGGCATCACAGCGTGAGTTCGCCTAGCGGCCGCGAGAGACAGGAACCGCTGCAGATCGGCCATCGCTTCGAATTAGCTTAGCTTAGCTTAGCTATTAATAGTTGATCGTTCATATCAGACTGTTGATGAAGCTGCCTACAGCCAGGCGATCCTGCTCATGCCGGCGCGGTTTCGAGAGTGCTGAGACCGCGATCTCCGCTACAAAACACGCCATGCCGCACAAGGATGAAGCATCGAATCGACGTCCGCCTCAAGGCGATGCGACGCATCGCGACGATTTGGTCGCTTTGCGCCAAACGGACCCTGAGATGGTGGCGGAGGGCGGCGACCTGGTGGAGCGCGGCATTCGGCAGTGGCAGCGCGAGAGGCCAGATATCGACAGCAGCGGCAAGGCCGTGGTTGGACGGTTGCTGCGGCTGGAAGAAGTGGTGCTGCGCACGCTCAATCTCGTGCTGGAGCCTTTTGGTCTGAAGTACCAGGAGTACGCGGTGCTGGCCACGCTGCGCGTGGCGGGTGCGCCCTACAGGCTGTCGCCCTCGCGCCTGCAGGCCACATTGCTGTTCACCTCGGGCGGGCTGTCAAACCTCTTGAAACGGCTGGAGAGGGAGGGCTGGATCAAGCGGTCGATCGATCCGAACGACGGCCGCGGAGTTCTGGTCAAGCTCACGCCCAAGGGGGTTCGTCTGGCCGACGAAGCGATGCCTCGGCATGCCGCGGCGGAGTTGCATCTGTTGCGGATGTTCGATGCGTCGCAGCGCGATACGCTATCGAAGCTGCTCAGCCAGATGATGACCGGCAATGCGCCAGAGTTGGGTCCTGAACCCGGCGCCCCGACCTTCCGCCGATCGCCTTGAATCCGAGCTGCGTCCGCCGCGACAGAGAGCGAGCCACGAGGAACTTCGGCAGTCTCGTCGCTCCTGAAGAGCGCTTGGCAGACCTGAGAGGCTCCCAATTGGCACCGAGCTTCGCATCCTGAAGAGAGGGAATCAGAACGAACCCGAGTGACTCGGCAAGATGTCACGAATTGCGGCACCCACTTGACGGTTCGATCAGGCAGGAGCCTCAACGTAGCGGCGTGTCCATGCTCGTACTTCGTTGGATCGACTCTGAACAGCTTCCCGTCGTGATCGGACGCGGCAGTGATGTCGCCTGCGTTCGCAGGGTAGCTACAGACGACCTATGGACGCTCACTGCCGTCGGGCTACTGTTTGCTCCGGCTTGCCTGCCGGCGATCAAGGCAACTTTGCCCGGAAGCTTTGTTGAGGTTGACCGGTCTATGGCGCAGGTCAACTACTGGGTGCTGGTGACCCACGCCCGGCTGCGTATTGTCAAGGCACCCCTGGCGCCAGCACCTGCTGCATCGCCAGGCGGATCTGCGGCAGACGCTCCAGCGCCGTGCGTCGGCCACAATCGACCATGGCTTCGGCCGCCGCAAAGTTGAAGCCTTCGCCGACCGGGATCGGAACGGTCAGCGACAGGTCGGCGCGATCGGCCTGGGCGGCGGCGTCCCACCAGCCCTGCAAGCGCCAGGCACCGCCCATCGCGGCGCGCAGGCCGAACGGGCGACGCAGTCGCTGTTCGAAGCGATCGGCGGCGCGCGCAGCATCGGGGGGCGCCTCGGGATAGGTGGGTCGGACCAGCGCGGCGAGCCTGAAGCCGCAGCCGCGCGCGGCGAGCAGGTCGACCGGCAGGCGCGACACGACCGCACCGTCGACGAGTACCGAGTCGCCGAGCCGGACCGCGGCGAACACCCCCGGGATCGCCGCCGTGGCCCGTGCCGCCGGCGCCACGGCGCCGCTGTCGAGCACGGCACGCTTGCCCATCGTCAGGTCGGCCGCGACGACCGCGACCGGCAACCGCAACTGCGCAAACGTGGCATCGCCATACAGCTCGCGGGTGAGCGTCGTCATGCGCGATGCGGAGATGAGCGAGGCGCGTGGCAGCCATTGCATGCCCCTGGCGCGCGCGAAGTCCGCGACCACGCGCAGGACGTTCTCGGTCGCCGCGCGCGCGCTGCCGAATCGGGCAAAGGCCAGTGCCACGGCACCCCCCATGCTCGAGCCGCAAAGGAAGTCGATCGGCAGCCCGTCGCTTTCCAGGACCTCGAGCACCCCCAGGTGCGCCAGCCCGGCAGCCGCGCCCACGCTCATGGCCACGCCCACCTCCCGGCCGCAAAGCCGCCGCACGAGGTGATCGAGCGCCGGCTGGCGCGCCCGCGACCACTCGCCGCCCGATGCCGCAGCGTCGATCTCGTCGCGCGGCACCGCGTGGCACCAGCGCTGCAGTGCCGCCGCCCCGGAGAGCGCACCCGGGCGCCAGACGACAGGGGCGGCGTGCGTATCCGGGAGGCGGCGCAGATCGTCTGCGGTGACCAGCAACGCGTCATCGGCATCGAGCTCCGCCAGCAACGCCGCGCTGCCGGCCTGGCCGGTACCGAGCAGCAGCACTGCGTCGCTCGGCCCAACGTCCCGCCAGCGGCGAATGCGCTGCGCGCCGCTTGCCGCGTCGTCGTGCGACTCGTCGTGCTCGGAGCCGGGCGCGTAGTGCTGCAAACCGCGGGCAAGCGCCGCCAGCAGGATCGGGGCGCCTTCCTCCTCCGTCGGCACCAGCACGACGCGCGGCCGCGCCGCCGGCGCACGGCGCGTCCGCTCGCGAAGGCGCAGCCCCAGCAAGGTCGCGACGTTGCGGAAGAACGCGACCTCCTGCGCCATCGCCTCTAAGAGAACGGGGGCCGAGAGGACCCAGGTTCGCACATCGCGCTGGGCGACGACGTTGGCCGAGACCGGATCGCCGGTCAGCGCCGACAGCTCGCCGAAGCACTGGGGCGGCAACAGCAGTAGCCGCCGGCCACCCCCGGCCAGCTCGACGCGCACAGCGCCGTCGATCAGCCCGAACAGCTCGGCCGACGGCACGCCGGCGCGCAGGATGATGTCGCCCGCTTCGAAGCGACGCGTTTGCAGGTATCGTTCAAGGGAGGCGAGCGCCTCGGACGAAATGCCGGCGAACAGCGGGTGCAGGGCGAGCGCAGGCGTCATCGCGCCAGGCCGGGCACCAGGGCGTCCCGGCGCGCGACGTTCTCGATCGGCAGGGCAATCGGCGCGGCGAGCACGCCGAGCAGCAGGAACCCGCAACCTTCGGCGAGGACTGCGAGCGCCTCGGCCGGAAGCGTCCGGCGGCTGCAAAGGGGCGGCGGTTCGGCGAGCATGGCCGCCAGTATGCCGCGGCGCGAGGGCGCCTCGGTGATCGGGTCGGGCGTGCCGTGGGGCAAAATCGTTCGTCCCATCCGCCACGCGTGCAACCCGCCGGCCTTCGGATTCCCGGCGGTTCGACGGGTGGTCCGCAGCGCGCCCGACACCCATGCCGAAGATCGCCAAATCCGCCATCGTCGTCCCGACCAAGCTCGACCCCGCCGCGCGGCAAGAGTTCATCGATGCGCTCTACAAGGTCCATTGCGAGGTGTTTGACGGCGTCAGCCGCGACTCGTTCGCGAAGTACGTGGTCGAGTCCCCGGCCGAGCACACCTGGATCAACGTGCACCGCAACCACGCAGGCGAGATCGTCGGCTACTTCGCGCTGCACATCTTCGAGCGTGAACTGGCCGGCAAGGCGAGCGCCATCTTTCGTGCCGAGGCCGGTATGCTGCGCGCTTACCGGGGTGGCAATACCAACACACGCTTCGGCCTCAAGCTCGGCGTGCCTTACCTGCTGCGCTACCCCGGGCGGCGCGTCTACTACCTCGGCTCGCTGGTGCACCCTTCGAGCTATTGCCTGTTTGCCAAGCACTTCGACGTGATCTGGCCGAGCACCCGGCATCCGCCGCCGCCGGCCGTGGTCGACGTCATGGACGAGTTGGCGAACTCGTTCGGCCTCGAGCGCGTGACCTCCGACAACCCGCTTACTCGCCAGGTGCACTGGATCACGCGCGACTCCGAGGTCGAGCGCTACTACTGGCGCCAATGCGACAAGCCCGCGGCGCGCTTCTTCATCGAGGCCAACCCCGGCTACGGCAAAGGCGACGGACTCGTCACCCTCGTCAGGATCGACCCGCACAACCTCTGGCACATGATCTCGACCTTCTTCGCCGAGCGCTACGCGCGGCGCAGGGAGGGATTGACGGCGATGCTGTACCGCCTGCCCATCGGCGGCCAGTTGCTGCGCCCGGCCGAGGTCGTCCGGCGCCTCGAGGCGACCGCACTGTTCGGCTCATTCGACGCATCCAGCCTGGCCACGCTGGCACGCAGCGCGCAAATCGTTGCGCTTCCCGCGGGAAGGACCGTCTTTCGTGCCGGCGACCCCGGCGACGAGCTCTACGTGATTGCGCGCGGCGCCGTCTATGTGCTGGCCGATCGCGAGGGCGCAGGCGAAGGCGAAGACGCCATCATCGACGAGCTGGCCAGCGGCGACATGTTCGGCGAGATCGCCATGCTCAGCGGCGAACGGCGCAGTGCCACGCTGCGCACCGCCACCGCCACGCTGCTCATCCAGATTTCGCGCGCGGCGTTGTTCTCCATCCTCGAAGCGCACCCGAAACTGAGCGAGATCCTCTGGAAGAACTTCGCGGCGCGGCGCTTCGACGACTGCGTGCGTGGCCTGCCGACGTGGAAGACGATGGAGCGCGCGGCGCGGCTGGCGGTCGTCGACGCGGGGCAGCACCGGCCGCTGGCCGCCGGCGAGCGCGCCGAGGTGAGCGCCGGCGAGCTCTTGCTCGTGCTGCTGGGCACCGTGCAGGTCGAGCAGGTTGGCACATCGACCGTCGTGCGCGCGCCCGCCCTCTTCGATACGAAGCAGGCGATGGCAGTGACGGCCATTGGCGCGGCGCGCATCGTGCGCATCGCGCGTTGATGAACCTCGGATTCAAGGGACCCTGGCCGGGGCCGGCTACAAGTCGTTCTCGGACACGAACAACGATTGCAGCCACAGCGAAATGCCTTGCCATAGGCTCGCGTGCGGCTCGTCGTGCCGCACCTGCGTCTTGCCGCTGTCGTCGCGCAGATGCCATTCGACCGTCTGGCCGTCTTCACCAAGCTGGAGCCGGTACATGCTGGCGAAGGCATCGGCGCGCAGCAGGCCGAGCGCCTGACGCGTGAGCGCCGCGCAGTCGATGGTGACGCCCAACTCGGTGTTCAGCACCGCCGAGCGAAGATCGAGGTTGACCGAGCCCACCACCATCCAGCGCCGGTCCACGCCCACCACCTTGGCGTGCAGGCGCGGCGTGGATTTGCCGAAGACCCCGAAGGTGTTCGACCGCTGGACCAGTTCGGGACCGAACTCGTACAGCTGCACGCCCAGCCGCAGCATGTCGGCGCGGTAGCGTGAGTAGGCGCGGTACACCAGGGGCTCGTCGGTGGAGCCGAGCGAGTTGGTGACGATCAGCACACGCGTGCCGCGCTTTTGGGCCTCGCCCATCATGCGCAGGCCGACCGGGCCGGGCAGGAAGTAAGGATTGACGACGACCACTTCCTCGCGCGCGGCGGCGATCACGTCGAGCTTGGCGCGCATCGCCGGGCTGGCCTTGTTCGTGTCCACGGGTTGGAGCACCTTGTCGGGCGGGTCGTCGTGCACGCGGGCACTGCCGGCCAGCAGTTGCAACCGACCCTGCGCGAGCTGCACGCGGACCGTGCTCTGGCGCAGGTAGTCCAGCGGTGGCACGACCGGCGGTGGGCCGGCGAATTCTTTCAGCCGCAGGTCGAAGTCGGCGCGCCGCTCGGCGGGTTTCGAGGCGCGTTCCAAAGCGTGCAGCCTCTGCTCCAGCGCCCACACCTGTTCGCTGTTCCAGTAGCGGTCGAAGCTCGCCGAGAGGTCGCGCACGACGGCGCCTGCGGAGAGGACGTCGAGGTCGATGAAGTTGGCCTCGCCGTGGCGCGTGAAATATTCGTCGGCGATGTTGCGCCCGCCATAGACGGCGAACTGGTTGTCGGCGACGAAGAGCTTGTTGTGCATGCGACGGTTGACGCGCGTGAACTCGTGCAGCGACAGCAGCAAGCGACGGATCGGCGTGCCGTAGCGCTCCGGCAGCGGGTTGAAGAGGCGCACTTCGACGTTCGGGAACGCGGCCAGCCCTCGCAGCGCGGGGTACAGATCGCCAGCGTGGTAGTCGTCCACCAGCAGCCGCACGCGCACGCCGCGCACCGCGGCATCGCGCAGCGCCGCCAGAAACGCTGCGCCGGCGGTATCGGCATGGATGTGGTAGTACTGCGCGTCGATCGAGCGTGTGGCCGCCTCGGCCAGCGCGAGGCGCGCATCGAAGGCCATTTCGCCGCTGGGCAACAGCCTGAAGCCCGAGCTGCCGCCGGGTGCGTCAGCCAGGCTCGTCGCAGCAATGCGCCCGAGGGGCGTGCCGCCGCCATCGGCGATGGCGCTGCTGGTCGGCGGCGCGATGCGCGGCGGCAGCGTTGTGCAGCCGGCGAGCAGCAGCACGAAGAGGGCGGTCAACCAGCGTCTCATGGCTTCGGTTCCGAACCGCATCGCCTGGAAGCGAGCGTTCGCCGCAATTCTGACGCCATCCACAGGGCAGCGGAAGGTCCTGCTTGTCCAAGCAGCCCGCACGCACCCCATGCCGCCCGCGATCTCGAACCCGCGCGCGTCGATTGCCGCACCCATCCTGCGCCTGGCAGCGGCCGCAGAATTGCTGCGGCGCCAAACCGGTGCCGGATCCGCCAAACCATGTTCTCCTCAACCTTGACCCGCGGTGCCCGCATTCGGAGCTTGGCCGTGCTCGGCACGTTCGTTGCCGCGATCGTCTTCTTTGGCAGCGAACGCCTGATGCGCGACGAACTGCCGCGCCTGATTCCAGGAGGCGAACTGAGCGCTGTGCGCGCGCCGCGGATGCGTGTGCGCACGCGCATGCTCGTGGCATTCCAGCTGCTCGGGTTGCTGCCGCTGGCGGTGCTGTCGATGGCAGCGCTGACGCGCGCCGACGCGCTACGGACCGCCGACGCGGCGACAGCGGCGGCGATCATCCACAACCTCAATCTTGTGATCATCGTGCTCGCACTTGGCGGGGTCGTGGTTTCGGTCGCCTTGGCCCTGCTGGTCGCGGCAAGCGTGGCACGACCGCTGAGCGAGGTGCAGGCAGCCATGGCGCAAGTGCAGCGCGGTGGGCTGGACGCGCGCTGCGGGGTGGTCTCAAACGACGAGATCGGCGCCGTTGCCGAAGGTTTCAACGCCATGGTCCGGGGCCTGCGCGAACGCGAGGGGCGATCCGCGAGACATTTGGCATTTGAACTTGCTGCTGCGGAACGACACTGGACCTTCGTGGAACGCGGCACTTAACTTTCGGGCGCCACCGCTTCTTCAGTTCAGTTCGATGCGGGCGTCCTTGATCACCTTGTCCCAGATGACCGATTCCTTGCGCACGAGGTTGCGCAGTTCTTCAGGCGACGCCAGTGCGATGTCCACGCCCTGCTCGTCGAAGCGATGGGCCAGCGTGGGATTGCGCGCCGCAATCTGCATGGCTTCGTACAGCTTGGCGATAGGGGCTGCAGGGGTGCGCGCGGGCGCAAAGATGGCATTCCAGGTGCTGTAGGTGAAGCCCGGGACGGTCTGGGAAATCAGAGGCAGGCCCTTCAGCGGGCTGGCCTTGCTCGGTGCGGTGATGCCGATGGCTCGTATCCCCCCACGCGAAATCAAGCCGGTGAACGAAGGCATGGTGCCGAAGATCGCCTGGATCTGGCCCGACATCAGGTCGGTGTTGACCTGCGCTGCCCCCTTGTACGGAATGTGCGTAACCTTGATGCCGGCCATCCTGGCGAACAGTTCGGTGCCCAGGTGGGCGAGGCCCCCAACCCCGGCAGAGGCGAAGTTCAGCTCGCCCGGGTGGGCCTTGGCATAGGCGATCAGGTCCGCGACCGATTTGAAGGGCGCGTTGCCGTTCACCACGAGCACATGCGGCGCGGATGCGACCAAGCCAACCGGCGCCACCTGGCTCAGGATGTCGACGCGGTTCTTGCTCAGCAGGGGCTGCGCCGTGATGTTGCCGGACGCGCAGAACATCACGGTGTAGCCATCGGGTGCAGCGCGCGCCACCGTGTTGAGCGCCGGCACGCCCGCGCCGCCGCCCATGTTCTCGATGACGAAGGACTGGCCCAGGCTTTGCGTCATCGCTTGGCCCAGATCGCGTCCCAGGACATCGGTTGCGCCGCCAGCGGCGAACGGGATGATCATCCGGATCGGTTTGCTCGGATAGCTTGCCTGCGCCCTGGCGGCCAGGGGCAGCAGTGCGGCCGCGCTGAGCACGCGGCGTCGGCTGAAATGCATGGGAATGTTCACGGCCTCGTCTCTGTCTGGAGTTGTCAGGGCCGGGATGATGGTGCGAGTTGCAAGCCGGGACAACGTGTTACGACAGGCGTAACAGCTACCATCCGGCCATGGCCCAAAGTACCCGCAGTCGTAACTCCCCAGCCGCGCCAGCTGTCCGCCCGCCGTCGAAGAGCCTGGCCGGCACCGGGCAAGCGCCGGGACGCGACCACATCCAGGCGGTGATCCGTGCCATGTCATTGCTCCAGGCCTTTGATAGCGCGGACGAGGTGTTCCTGACCTTGACCGAGATGGCGCGACGTACCGGCATGCACAAACCCACCGCGCTGCGGCTCGCGCGAACGCTGGCACTGACGCGCTTTTTGGTGCAGCGCGAGGACAGCGCCTGGCGATTGGGGCCGTTCGCTGGCTGGATCGGATCGCGCTATCAGGCGCAGTTCGACGTGGGCTCGGTCATCGAGCCCATCCTGCTCCGGCTGGCAGCGGAAACCGGCGAAAGCTCTTCGTTCTACGTGCACGAAGGCAATCTGCGCAGCTGCCTCATGCGCTGCGACGGACCGAACGCAAGGCCGGACCACCCGCGCTCGGGCGAACTGCTGCCTTTGGAATTGGGTGCACCGGGCCGCGCCATCTTGGCCGCCCTGGGCGAGCCAGGCGATCTGTACGAACGCATCCGGCGGCGTGGGTTCCATTACGCTCGAGCAGAGCGCTCCACGGGCGCAGCGGCCGTGGCGGCAGCGGTCCGGGGTGCCCACGGTGTGGTGCTGGGTGCGGTCAGCACTTCCGGGCCGGTGGAGCGGCTGACCACGCCGGTGCTGCGCCGGCTGGCGCCCATCACGATGGCCGCGGCACGGCAGCTGGGCATTGCGCTGGGAGGCGTTTCCGCGACCTCGCTGCGCGCCACATGGCACCCCTGACGTTACGCTCTGCGTAACAGATTGCCGGCAGGGGCCGACTGGATTCCAATCCGGGCGCTTCCTGCACGATTGCAGGTCCTCGACGGAATCCCATGACGACAAACCCACCGCGGAAACAACTCGGCCCCGCGCCCAATGCGCGCCGCCACCTGCCACTCAGGCTACGCAGCATTCTTTCCCTTGGCGATCTGGAGCCGGCCGCGCGCCGCATCCTGCCCCGCCCCATCTTCGGCTACCTGCAAGGCGGCGTTGAAGACAACGTGACCCTCCAGGCAAACGCTGCGGCGTTCCGCAAGTGGATGTTCCGCACCAATGTGCTGGTGGACGTATCCGAACGCGAGCAGAGCCGTCAGCTGATGGGCCAGACGTACAAGGCGCCGTTCGGCATCGCGCCCATGGGCCTGTGCGCGCTGTTCGCCTTCGACGGCGATGTCGTGATGGCGCGCGCGGCCGAGGCGGCCGGCATTCCCTACGTGCTTAGCGGCGCATCACTGACACGCATGGAACGCGTCGCTCAGGCGGCCCCCACCTGCGGCTGGTTCCAGGCCTACACCCCTGGCGAGCCCGAGCACATCGAAGGCCTGCTGGAGCGCGTCGACAAGGCAGGGTTCAAGACCCTGGTCGTGACGGTCGACACGGCCACGCTGGCCAATCGCGAGAACAACGTGCGGGTCGGCTTCTCCACGCCGCTGCGCCCCAGCCTGCGCCTGGCGTGGGACGGGATGACGCGGCCGCACTGGCTACTGGGCACCTTGGCCCGCACCTTGGCGCAGCACGGCATGCCGCACTTCGAGAACGCCGGTGCCGGGCGTGGTGTCCCCATCATCTCGCGCAGCGTGGTGCGGCAGTTCGGCCTGCGCGATCACCTGAGCTGGCAACATCTGGCATTGATCCGCCAACGCTGGCGCGGCAAGTTGGTGATCAAGGGGCTGATCTCCGCGACCGATGTGAAGCGCGCGGAACAGGCGGGCGCGGACGGCGTGATCCTGTCCAACCACGGCGGCCGGCAACTCGACGGCACCGCACCTCCCTTGCTGGTGTTGCCGGAGGCGGCCAAAGCCAAGGGCGCCATGGCGCTGATGCTGGATAGCGGCGTGCGGCGCGGCACTGATGTGCTCAAGGCACTCGCCCTGGGGGCGGACCATGTGTTCGTGGGGCGGCCCATGGCCTATGCAGCGGCCATAGGTGGGCAGGCCGGTGTCGCGCATGCTGTCGGGCTGCTGCGCGACGAAGTGCACCGCGACATGGCGCTGCTCGGCGTGCAGAGGCTGGCGGATCTGAACATGGAGCAATTGGTCGCCGTGTAGCGTAGACACTGCTTCGACCGCCTCATTCGCGCGGGCAACGAAACCGACGAGACCGGCTTTTGGCGGCTCGCCTGCGCACATGGGCAAGTCGAAACGGTATCCCGACTTGTCGGCTGCTCGCACCGCAGCCGGGGACGACGAAGCCAGCATCGCAGCGCAGATGTACATTGGTCGCCCGATGCACAACTAGCGGAACTCATGGCACGACCGAACGAGTGGGTGAAAAAGGTCCTGGTGCTGCTGCAGGCCGGCAACACTACGGCGGCGATCGCTCAAATCAAGGTGGCGCCGAGCGCGAAGGACGTGCGCGCGCTGCAGTCCGCGCTGGAGGCCGGCAACCTGTCGGCGCGATGGCGCGACGTCAACGAGGCGATCCAGAACAGTTTCGACGCGCTCTCCGCGCCACGCCTGCACCGATCGCCTTAGCGGCACAGCCGGGGCCTGACAGCGACCGGGGGCCAAGCCATGGGGCGGTCGCAAGGTTGCCGCGCAGAGCGCGCGAAACGCGACTTTAGGGTTCCTCTATACAGGGGCCGCGTGTAGCAAGTGGGCAGGGGACAATGCACCATGAACTTCAAGAGGTCCCTGTTTAACGTGATCGAAGCCGACGCCGCGCTGTGCGACGGTCGCCGTCACCTACGGCCCGATGCTGGGCCGGTGCGCGCGGTGGCCGGCCGGTGAGAACGCCGGCACGACTGCAGCCACTGGTTGACGAAGGCCTCGTCGACACGGTGGTGCGCCAGCTGATGAGCGGCAAGGAAGCCATGGTCTACGTGGTGCGCTGTGGCGACGAGACGCGCTGCGCGAAGATCTACAAGGAAGCCAGCAAGCGCAGCTTCCGTCAGGCGGTCGATTACACCGAGAACCGCCGGGTCCGGAACTCGCGCGAGACGCGAGCGATGGCGAAAGGCACCCGCTTCGGCCGCGAAGTGACCGAAGCGGCCTGGCAAAGTGCCGAGGTCGATGCACTCTATCGCCTTGCCGCCGCCGGTGTGCGTGTGCCGGTGCCCCACAACTTCTGCGACGGCGTGTTGCTGATGGAACTGGTCACCGATGCCGACGGTGATGCGGCGCCGCGGCTGAACGACGTCGCCTTCACACCCGAACAGGCGCGCCTCCATCACGCGACCCTCCTGAAGGAAGTGATCCGCATGCTTTGCGCCGGTATCGTGCACGGTGACCTGTCGGAGTTCAATGTGCTGATGGCGGCCGACGGCCCGGTGATCATCGACCTGCCGCAGGCGGTGGACGCCGCGGGAAACAACCACGCCAAGCGCATGCTGCTGCGAGACGTCGACAACCTGCGCGGCTTCTTCGGGCAGTTCGCGACGGAACTGCTGGGCACGCACTACGGCGAAGAGATGTGGGCGCTCTACGCAAGCGGCGGACTGCGTCCCGAGTCGATGTTGACCGGCACCTACGTGAGTGCGAGCGGAGCCGTCGACCTGGGAAATGTCATGCGCGAGATCGACGATGCGCGGGCGGAGGAGGCGGCGCGCCGGCTTCGACTTTCCTCGGAGACCCGGGCCTAACAACCCTGCGGGCGGCGCGGCCGGGCTGCTGAACTGCGGGAGACTGCGCCGAATTTGGATGGCCTTAGCGCCGGCCTCAACTCCTTCGGTCTCGACGAGCACGTCGAACTCGCGCTCGGCTACACGCATGTTGAAGGGGCGACGTCGTGCATCCGTCCAAGCCGCGATGACCATGCACGGTGTGCGCGAGCTGCGGACGCCGTCAGAACTAGCCTCGACCATCGCCGGTGCGGTCGTGCACCCAGCGCACGGCCTGCTGTTCGGCATGCCGCCACGCCTCGGGCGCCGAGGCATACGGATCTGAGTCTTCCGGCAGTGCGATCTGCTCGGTGCCCGGCAGCCCTGTCAGATAGAGCGAAGAGTTCCGGATGCCTGGCGCAGCGCCCTGCGCGTCGATGGTCAAGAGATGGTGGGGCACATCGGTCTTCGCTGAAAGCTTGACCATCCCACCTCGAAACGGCCTTGGGCGGGGGGCGAGGCGTCGACTTGTGCAGGACGAGGGCGCATTTCGAGCAGTCTGGGGACATTTGCTTGCAGACGGCTGTCGCGGGCGGGTGCTCTCCGTTCGTCCTGCCTTGCATGCGGTCGGACCGGTTGGTTGCTTCGGCAGTCGCTTCGAATGTGAGCCGAAGAGCTCGCTGATTGCGAGCCGGAAGGATTCGGATTCCAACCCGCTACAGGTAGCTTTGATACTCGTCTCGCGCCTCAGTCTGGCCCGCATTCCGACCTTTGCCCCGCATCATTCCCGGACGTTGGTCCGCTTGAGTCGAGCACTCGGGATGTCTAGATCAATGCCCGCAGTCGGCGCTGGGCGCGGTCGAGTCCGACGACTAAGCGATTCTCGATACTTTCCGCCTCCGTGATTCGCTCGTCGAGCCATGCTGCATCCGTGCATCCGACTTGGGACATCTTCTGCATCATGACGCCGATGAGGGCGTTTTGATCCGTGATCAACCCATCCCAGAGGTCAATATCCGCCTGGGCGCCTTGTATTTCTACGTAGCTGGCCGTCATCGTTGTCTCCTGCGCGCTTGGCTGCATAGGCGTAGCGGCGTTAACTTGCGAATAGGCCGTGTCCGGACATACGGGGCAAGACCATCTTGCTCGTGAAAATCGCGACCAGACATAGCTTTCGCCTGGCGATCGGCAGGCCGCGTTTGAGGAGGCCATCGTTCGTTGGCCTCCTGCAAGGTCCAGTTGGCGAAGGGCCAGCACCACGGCGTTGCATGCGATGGCGTCGCCGGGCGCTCGCAACGGCGACTGCCTTGAAGCTACGTCGAATCGGCAACCATGAGGATTGTCTAGACCATGTCGAACCGGCCAAGGTTCATCACCTTGGTCCACGCCGCGATGAAGTCCTTCACGAACTTCTCCTGCGCGTCCGAACTGCCGTAGACCTCGGCCAGGGCGCGCAGCACTGAATTGGAGCCGATCGCCAGGTCCACGCGAGTCGCGGTTCCCTTGCGCTCGCCTGTCTTGCGTTCAACTCCCTCGTACAGGTTGTACTCGCCGGGCACAGCCTTCCAGGTCGTGTTCAGGTCGAGCAGGCGCACGAAGAACTCGTTGGTCAACGCGTGCTCCTTCTGGCTGAAGATGCCGTGCTTGGTGGCACCGACGTTGGCGCCCAGCGCGCGCATGCCGCCCACCAGCACCGTCATCTCGGGCGCTGTCAGCGTCAGCAGTTGGGCCTTGTCGATCAGTAGCGCGTCGGCGGGAACCGCATAGTCCTTCTTCAGGTAGTTGCGGAAGCCGTCGGCCACCGGCTCGAGCACCGCCATGGCTTGCACATCGGTCTGCTCCTGCGACGCGTCCATGCGGCCCGGGGTGAAGGGCACCGTCACGTTGTGACCGGTGTTCTTGGCCCCCTGCTCGACGCCGGCGCAGCCGGCCAGGACGATAAGGTCGGCCATCGAGACCTTCTTGCCGCCCGATTGTGCCTTGTTGAACTCGCCCTGGATTCCTTCCAGCGTCTTGAGCACCTTGGCCAGCTTGGTCGGCTCGTTGACTTCCCAGTCCTTTTGAGGCGCGAGGCGGATGCGGCCGCCGTCGGAGCCGCCCCGCATGTCGGAGCCGCGGAAGGTGGAGGCCGAGGCCCAGGCCGTCAACACCAGGTCGGACACCGACAGGCCCGAGGCCAGCACCTTGGCCTTGAGCGCCGCGATGTCCTTGTCGTCGATAAGGGGATGGTCGACCTTCGGAATCGGGTCTTGCCAGATCAGCTCTTCGGCGGGCACTTCCGGGCCGAGGTAGCGCGAGCGCGGGCCCATGTCGCGATGCGTCAGCTTGAACCAGGCACGCGCAAACGCGTCGGCAAGCTGCTCGGGGTGCTCGAGGAAGCGCCGCGAGATCTTTTCGTAGGCAGGGTCGATGCGCAGTGAAAGATCGGTGGTCAGCATGGTGGGCACGCGCTTCTTCGACTTGTCGTGGGCATCCGGAATGTCCGCCGCAGCGCCCTTGGCCTGCCACTGTCCCGCGCCGGCCGGGCTCTTGACCGGTTCCCACTCGAACTTGAACAGGTTCTCGAAGAAGTGGTTGCTCCACTGCGTCGGCGTCTGTGACCAGGTGACTTCCAGGCCGCTGCTGATCGCATCGCCGGCGATGCCGCTGGCGTGAGTGCTCTTCCAGCCCATGCCCATCTCCTCCAGGTCGGCCGCTTCCGGGGTCGAGCCGACGAGGTCTGCTGGGCCGGCGCCGTGGGTCTTGCCGAAGGTGTGGCCGCCGGCGATCAGGGCGACGGTTTCCTCGTCGTTCATCGCCATGCGGGCGAAGGTTTCGCGGATGTCCCTGGCCGCCGAGAGCGGGTCCGCGTTGCCGTTCGGGCCTTCCGGGTTGACGTAGATCAGGCCCATCTGCACTGCAGCGAGCGGGTTTTCCAGGTCGCGGTCGCCGGTGTAGCGCTTGTCCTCCAGCCACGTCGTCTCTTTGCCCCAGTAGACGTCCTGGTCGGGCTCCCAGGTGTCCGGACGGCCGCCGCCGAAGCCGAAGGTCTTGAAGCCCATCGATTCCAGGGCCACGTTGCCGGTCAGGATCATCAGGTCGGCCCACGAGATCTTGCGCCCGTACTTCTGTTTGATCGGCCACAACAGACGCCGAGCCTTATCGAGGTTGACGTTGTCGGGCCAGCTATTGAGGGGCGCAAAGCGTTGCTGGCCCCGGCCGCCGCCACCACGCCCGTCGCCGGTACGGTAGGTACCGGCGCTATGCCAGGCCATACGGATGAACAGAGGCCCGTAGTGGCCGAAGTCCGCCGGCCACCAGTCCTGTGAGTCCGTCATCAGCGCACGCAGATCCTTCTTCAGCGACTCGTAGTCGAGGCTCTTGAACTCCTTCGCGTAGTCGAAGTCCTTGCCCATCGGATCGGACTTGGAGGAATGTTGGTGAAGCAGGTCCACCCGCAACTGGTTGGGCCACCAGTCACGATTAACATTGCCGCGGCCCACCGCATGGTGGAAGGGGCACTTGGCTTCCGCTTGTATCTCGCTCATGGTGAATCTCCAGTTCTTTGATTCAGAACTACACATTCTGGATCCGCACGGACGAATAGGGCAAACGCTTTGCCTATGACGGTGATAGCGCATTGCCACGTTGACGGACCGCGGTCGCAACCATGGCAGGTAGGCGGGGTGGGGACTCAGAAGGCGGTGGACGGATTTTGGGCGCTGGCGGTGAAATCACGTCTGTCGCAACGAGGAGGTTGTAACGAGCGAAGGCGGCTGCGAGGCACTGGGCTCAAAACGCCAGGCTGTAGAACTGGTGGGCAGCGGCCGTGACTTGGCCTTTGGGATACGCCAACTGCCCCATGTTGACCATGTGCATGTCTTCGATGCCGGCGATGTCGATTCTCGGCAATCGCTGCATAGCCGCTGAGAGAAGCGCCCGCTTCGCTTCCACGCGTCCTTCTGTTCAATGCCATCAGCACCACTCCGTCGAAGCAGGGGGCGCGCTTCGGATCTCGAACGCGCAGCAGGCGGGCGGGTGCGGCCGGCTGGCCGCGAGCGCCCTGCGCCTTGGAAATCCAGGGCGGCGGAGCCTTTGCCATTCCGGCTGTGGAGGCTGGGGGCTCGATCTTGGCAGCGCCTGGGGCCTCCAGGGCAGGCGGGGCGAGATGGCGGTTGCACGGTGCCTCGCACGGGCGGCGCTGCGGGCTTGATATGCCTCATCGATCTCAAGGCCCTCAGCGATGCATGGCCTAGGTACCCACCAAGGAGCCGGCAGCTGCGTACACGGAGGTCCAGCCCTCCCACGTCAGGACACTGGCTACAAGGCTGATGGCCACGATGAAGAGGAACGCCAGCAGCCGTGTCCTCGAGCTGCGCGACTGAACAACTTCTGCCGAGGCCTGCCGACCGATCGGTTGCATCCGGTGCAGTAGGTGCCAAAGAAGGTTGTCTGGTCGGTCCGTGCGCGCCTCGGCGATGGGGCATGAATTTGTCGAGGGTGCTGTTCTTTCCCCGGGGGGCGAAGCTCCCTAAAGCAGGCCCCTTTCGGCCTATTTCCTTGACAAGCGGTCAGAAATCCCAGTTGACGGGTACCCAACGAAAGACGTCGCCGGCGACCGCCACCCGGCCGACGGACGGGAACGACAGGTGAGCGGCCACCAGCGGCTCGCGGGTCGCCGCCAGCTCCCGCAAGAGACGGACCCGGACGCGGACCGCCTCCTCGGGGTCGTGGTCGAAAGCGTTGTACCAGTCGGGTCGGTCGAAATGGTCCGGGAACACGGCATCGCCGAGGAACGTCAGCCGGTCGTCGCCGGACGCGAGGCGGACCACGCTGTGCCCGGGGGTGTGGCCGCCGGTGCGACAGACGACCACCCCCGGCGCCACCTCGTACTCCGCCTCGAACGGCCGCAGCTGGCTGCGGTACTCGTCCATGACCCGCCCGGCGGCCGACCGAAGCACGTCCGGCATCCGCGGCGGAAAAGAGTTGCGGGAGAAATCGGGCGACGCCCAGAACTCGGCCTCGGCGGCCGCCAGGTGGATCGGCACGTCCGGACGCAGCCTGCCCTTCAGCCCGTCGGCGAGCAGCCCGCCAACGTGGTCCACGTGCAGGTGGGTAAGCACCACGTCGGTCACGGATGCGGGATCGATGCCGGCGGCCTCCAGTCGCATGGCCAGACGCCCCCCGGCCCGCGGCAAGTCCGGGTACTCCGCCCCCATCCCAGCGTCGATGAGTACGGTCCGGCCGCCGCTACGCACCACGACCACGTTCAGCGGCCACTTGTACACGTCCGACGGCTGGAGCCTGTCGTCCAGCCAGGCCGCCAGGTCGGCCGGGGCGGCATTGGTGGCCAACGTCGTGGCTGGCAGCGGAAACACCCCATC
The DNA here is from genome assembly GCF_900101545.1 of Variovorax sp. CF079. GTDB lineage: Bacteria > Pseudomonadota > Gammaproteobacteria > Burkholderiales > Burkholderiaceae_C > Variovorax. Next base: position 22,462 of record NZ_FMZU01000002.1, read on the forward strand.
GCTGATCACCAGCACGTCAATCTCGCCGACCCGCAGCGCGTAACGGGACGGAACCAGCTCGTCGCGCCTCTGGCTACCGGGGCGCAAGGTGTCATCTACAGAAAACATAGTGAAATCTCCAATAGACGGCCCGATTGCCCGGGCCACACCAGTCGGACGACTGGCAGCAAGTCTCCGTTCAACACCTCAGGGTTGTCGGGCACGGATCACGGCAGAAGGCCGTATGTGTTCCATCGTAGATAGGGAGGGGGCACGAGCGGTAGGCCTGCAAGCGGGCGCACAGTGGTGCCTGAGACGCACCAATCAGCACCATGAAGGAGGACTGAGCCCGAAGGCCGCAGAGATCATCCACTTCACGCCGACCTACAGTTCCTGGCTCAACCAGGTTGAGCGATGGTTCGCGCTGGTCACCGAGCGCGCCATCCGACGCAACTCGTTTATGGCCAGACCCGCCGCTGCGTGTTGTTTGGGGTCCCAGGAGGAACCGACACGTCTGTCGCACGCTTCGCGCAGATAGCCGGAACCCACCGACGCCGAGAACGGGGTTGACGGCTGGCGGCGGTCACGAGGCCGCGGGCTGGATGAAACCTTTTCAGTCGTGAAGCAGGTGTCCAGCGAGGGATCAATGTGTTTGCCGAACGCCGTCGCAGGATTACCCGAAAACAGCCGTTGGCGAACTTCGGCTCCTGGCCGCATTCTGTCCTTCCCGCTGAACCGAAGGGGGAGTAGGCGGCCTCCCGAGAGGACCCATGCGTTGCAACGCCCAGTAGCGCCAGCCGATACTGCACAACTCGGACGATGGCAGGCTAGCCCGCCCTCAGTACATTGCGCGGCATGACATCGCATACCCCACGAGCTACCGAGGAAAAGGCCTTCCAACGCGCCGACGGCATTGACGAGGACCGTCATCACCGCAGCTCGCGACGACCGCCTGCCTGGTTCAAGCTCTTGGTGCTCGGGTTCCACGTGCTCGCAGCCCCTGTTCTGCGCGGCCGCAGTTACCGCCGTCGCGGTGCTGCCAGCAGGGTGGAGGCGCTGGACGAGCTCGATGAAGTGGACTGGGGCTGCGCGTCGGCTAGCAAAAGCGAGCGGCAGACGCCCGGTGATTGGGTCTTTCCGAGCTTCTTCCTGTGCATGGCGGTAACCGCTCTGCCGTTGATAGGCACTCGCTGGACCACGCCGGAGGGTATGGCGACATGGTCTTCCTTCGCGGACGCCCTGGTGTTTTCACTTCCAGTCATTGTCCCGCTGCCATTCCTCTTCCTGGGCTGCCTGGGAACGCTGGCCCTACAGCCCGCGTCGCGAACGCCGGCAGCGCTCGGCTTCCTTGGCGCGGCCATGCTCCTCGGGCTTGCGGGGATACACGCCTTGCTGGCGTAGATGTCGGTGCCTTCAGCCGCGATACCGAGTCCACCCAGCCTCAGGCGAACTTCCTCCAGCACCTCGTGAATGTCTTGGCGCCGCAACTGGCCTAACGAAGGGCCGGCTGGCGTCATCTCCGCCTAGCGGTGGTAACGACTGCATCTCTCGGGCCCTATCCGGTCGTTCGGGCTTTGAGCCTGCCTGTCCCAAACCTGACATACACAAACACATTTCCCGGCGCGCGGGCACATTGCCGGCGCCCCGCGAGCTCGCGCATCGTCGGCCCGGTCTGGGGCGAGAGCGCCGTGGCATGAAACATCTTCCGTTCCGACCGTTTCGTGGATGAAGGTGTTCATGCGGCGGTCCTGTCAATGCCGAAAGTTGGCGTCCAGGAAGTCGATCAAATCGAGCGTGACATTGGCTTTTTGAGTTACGTTCGTATAGCCAGATACACCATTCTTGATGCAGGACTTGCGCATCTCCACGAACAATGCGCGGGAGTCGGTTTCCGCAAATGTCTTGCCCCCGTAGATAGACCGTCCGTCGGGCTCGACCACCACGTTGCAGTTGACGAACGTCTCCGTTCGCGCGTAGCGGTACATCGTTCGATTCACCGGGTCCCCGTCGAAACCGCTGGTGGCCCCGGGATACACCTTGACCGTACTTTTGCCGCCGGCCGCGGCGTACTCGTTCGCTAGGTCTTGACATGGCTTGACGCCTGCGACTTGGTCTTTGTCGCCGATCGCCATGAACACATTTGCGCTCGGTTTCGGCTCCCGTGGGTGAAGAAAGCATGCCGCGCCGACGGCCATTGCAACGGCGAAGCGCTCTTCCTTCTCCTCCTGCATGAAGGTCCGGTCGGCAGCAAGCAGGGCAATGGTTCCGCCTCGGCCGGCTCCCATGATGGCCATGCGGTCGCCCGGATAGCCGAGGGAGGCCAGGTACCTCTTCGCTGCGAATGCGTCACGGGTCTGCTCATATGTGGTGATCGTCGTGTTATCGGTTGACGCACCCGTGACGCCTCGCGGACCGTACGTATCGACGGCCAGCACGGCGTAGCCGGCTGAACTGATGGACCTGGCGTAGTGGCCCTCTCGGACGTCGCTCCATCCGTCCGATGCATTGACGATCACCACTGCGCCCCTGGCTGCCCCGGTGGGTTTGAAGAGGACACCTTTGATCGCAAACTCGGGCGCACCTTCTCGAGGGGACTTGAAAGTCATCAACGCACCTCCCTGGGGCTGTGCGTAGGTAAGCGGCACCGGAACCGTCGGCCTCCCCCCCCCGAACGGCGGCGGTACGAGCTGCTCTATCTGCGCATGTCCGGCAGCCGCAAGGAGTGCCGTCACTGCCAGCGCGATCGTTCGGTAGAAAGTCGAATAGACCCTTGTCATTTGCTGTCCTCCGGAAGGCCTGCCCTTCGAAGACCTGCCACAAGCCGCTCGCGTTGTGCAAGGAAGCCTGGGTCTGTCGACGGGTAAGTTAGAACGACGTAATCGATATTGCTCAGGGGCACCAGTTGACGATGCTTGGCCATGTTGGCCGCGGCGGCGGCCTTCCGGCCGTGCAACGCATCGATCGCAGCGAGCATGAGGTAGGGCCGGCCGTTGTTCGGGAACTCGGCTGCCCAGTTCCGCAGGATCTCGTAGGCTTGGTCGTCGTGCCCCTGGGCAAACGCGGCATCGGCCCGGCTTTGGATGAGCCACTGCTGCGGGTGCGTCTGATAGGCCTGCAGGTCGTTGACTTTGTTGATGTGCTCCAGGGCTTCCGCCAAGCGTCCCTGTCGGATCAGTGCACTCGCCATGCGCAGATGGCCGATCTGATAGTCGGGGTTGATCTCGAACGCTCTTCGCCAGACCCAGAACGCCTCCTCGGGCTTTTGTCGAAGAATCAGCATTTCTGCCCAGGCCGAGAGATTCTGAGCATTGCCCGGCCCGAGATCGAGCGCTCTCTTCAGCACCTTCTCGGTGATGTCCAGCTTATCGCGGGGCGACTCGCTGTAGAAGTAGTAGAACTCCATCATGTGCGCCACGCCCAGGCCAACAGACGCGTCGACCGAATTCGGATCGGCTTTCGCCGCGAACTCAAATCGGTGGCGGGCCCGCTCCAGATCCTCTTTTGTGTTCCCTCGGTTCAGGTCGCGCCAAGCCAGCACGATGGCGTCCACGGGATCCTTTTCGTGGCCGGGGAGCCTTGCCCGAACGGTCTCTATCTCGTAGTAGCGCGCCGTCAAGGCGATCGCCACCTGATGCCCATAGTTCGACCGAGTGGCGTCGTCGTCGCTCTTGAACTCGGCCTCGTGCAGCCGATAGACAGCGCCGGAAGCAATTTCCGTCAGGTAGGTGGTCACCCGGACTGCGTCGCGGTCGCGGATCACCCGCCCACCCAGCACGAACCGGACAGCTTGCTCCCGACCGATTCGCTCGAACTCCGGTGCCGCTGGATCTTGCCGGACGGTAGCGCCGCGCTCGATCACTCGCACGCCGCCGCGCACGAGTTGGGCGCCGATGCTGTCCGCCAGGTCATCGCCGAGCGATGACCCCGCGGCCTTGCCCCGCTTGTCATTGAGGGCGAGCACGGCGAGCGCTCGCCGATTTATCACCTCCTCGTCGATATTCAGCGTGGGGGTCGCATGCCACTGCCAGGCGGCACCGGCGGCAAGGAAGGTGACGACAACCAGAGCGCCGGAACCCACCCAGCGCCAACGGCGCGCGCGCCGGGATGTCCGAACGGTCACGTCCACTGCGTTTGGCGCGAAATGTCGGTGGGTGATTCTTGCCTGCTCCACCAACGGAGCCCTCGCCAGTTCGTCAGTCCTAGTCACCCGGGGTGCCCGCAGCAGGCGCAACGCGCTGATGGACTTTGCGATGTTCTTTACCTTCTGTTGGCCGATGTCCTCGAAGGCAGCGCCTGTGCGGTCCGAGGCGAACTCCTGCACAGCGTGGGAGACGACAACGCCTCCCGGCTCCGCCACCGCCTGCAGGCGCGACGCGATGTTGACGCCATCGCCATAGACCGTGCCATCCGGCTTCTCGATCAGGTCGCCGACGTGGATGCCGATGCGAAACAGCAATCGAAGGTGCTCGGGCGCAGCGTCGGCCCGTGTCGCGAGATCTTCCTGGATCTCAACGGCCGCCCGCACTGCGCCAATCGCCGTGTCGAACACAGCCAGCACCGAATCCCCGGATGTGTCGACCACTCGTCCGCTGGCCGCCTCGACATGGCTTCGAAAGACCTGGCGGGCCTCATCCAGCGCGCTCAACGTGCCCAAGTCGTCGAAAGACATCGATCGCGAATAGCCGACCGCATCCGCTGCCAGGATCGCCAGGAGTCGATGTCGGATGCCGTTTTGCATGGCAGCTTGCGTCTAAGCAACCCTTACTGCGTCTGCGCCATTGTCAAGCCCGAGCGCCGAAACGCCAAATGAGCACCGTGGCTTTAGGCTTTAGCGCCGCCCTGCATGGTCGTCGAAGACATGATGATCATCCCGCTCGCGCTTGTGATGGCGGACAGCGGCGGCGCAGGCTGGGGCAAGTGATACCGCATCCTGATGAAGTCGCATTGGCAGTTGGGATGCAATCTGATCATTCTGGCCAGGGCCGCATGCTGCTTTGGCGCTCGGAATGGATGAGATTGCTAAATACACGCACAACCGTGTCGACAAGCTTCTATGGGCGACAAATGATCCCCCGTGCTTCTTGGTCGACGGAACGTGATGCGGGTCGGACTCGTCAAGACGCCGTTGGATCCGTTGTCTTTCGCCGTGATCGTGCCGCGACTACGCTCACCTCGCAGCAGTGCGGCGCGCGGCGCATAATTTGCTCCCCCTCACCGGAAGCGCTGACATGGAACAGTTCGATCAAGCGAAGGTCGTCTCCGTGCTCAACCGGCTACTTGAAGCCGAGCTGGCCGGCGTGGTGCGCTACACGCACTACTCCTTCTTAGTGTTCGGCTTCGGCCGCATTCCCATCGTCTCGTGGCTGCGCGAACAGGCCAACGAATCGCTGCTGCACGCGCAGCAGGTCGGCGAGTGGATCACCACGCTCGGCGACTACCCCTCGCTCGCGATCGGGCCACTGCTCGATTCGCACCAACACGACATCGCCGCCATGCTGCGCGAATCGCTTGACACCGAGGCGCGCGCGCTGGCCCTGTACCGCGAGCTGCTGTCGCATGTGGAAGGCCGCTCGGTGGCGCTGGAGGAGTTCGCGCGGCAGATGATCCACGCCGAGGAGTTGCACGCCGCGGACGTCGACAAGATGCTGCGCAAGCCAGGCGACGTGGCGGCGTTCTCGTCGAAGCCGGTGCCCTGAGCGTTCTGCCGCCCGCAGTCGGCATCATGAATGGCGTACTGGCCCCGCGCCGGAGCCGAAGCAGGCGCGACCCTCCCCAGCGTTTCGGCCGGTGGACTGCCTTGCGAAACGCTTGGGCCATCCTGGCGTGTGCAAGAAGCTCATCCGTTCATCGAGCCCGAGTATGTGGGTGACCGCATCGAGCGCATCCAGCACATGAAGGCAAGCATCATGGCGAGCACAGAGAAGGGTTCGCGGTGGCTATCTCAATGACAGCCTCCCGCTGCATATCGGATCCTCACCGCCGCACCCGCCCTTGTGCCGCGTGAGTCGCAAGTGCTATGACCCCCAACTCGACTCGCCACCCCAACTCAGGCATTCTTGCACCTGTTCATTGGTCATTTCAGGTAGAAGACCAACCATGCTGCTGCGCACTCTCTCCGCCTGGATGACCTGCTGGACCTTGCTCACCGTGGTGCCCCTTGCCGCCGCCGCAGCCGACACCGGCCGCGCGGCTCAGGCGATGACGGCCGCGGCGCGGGCGCTGTTGGAGGCGACGCCGGCGGGGCAGCAGCCAGAGCTGCTGCGGCCGTTCACGCTGGAGGCGCGCGGCGATTGGAACTACACGCCGCGTAGCCGGCCCGGCATTGCGTTCAAGACCATGGAGGATGCACAGCGCCAGGCAGCGCAGCAGTTGCTGGCCGCGGCCTTGTCGGAGCCGGGGCTGGTCAAGGTGCAGGCCATCATCGCCTTGGAGATCGCGCTGCGCGAGATCGAATCCTTCGGCCTCTCGCGCGATCCGGAGAACTACGCCATCGCGTTGTTCGGCACGCCGGACTCCACTTCGCCCTGGGGCTGGCGTATTGAAGGGCACCATCTCTCGCTGCACTTCACGCTGGCCGACGGCCAGGTAGTGGCCACGCTGCCGCAGTTTTTGGGTGCCAATCCGGCGCAGGTGCCGCGCGACATCGCCAACAAGGGCCCGCGCAAGGGCCAGCGCGCGCTGGGCGAGGAGGAAGACCGCGCCTTTGCGCTGCTGGCCGCGCTCTCGCCGGCGCAGCGCCAGCAGGCCATCTTCAGTGCCCGGCCGTTCGGTGACATCGTCACGCGCAATGCCGCCCAGCCGGACCCGTTGGCACCTGCGGGTGTGGCCTTCAGCGCCATGGACGCAGCGCAGCAAGCCTTGCTGCTGCGCATCATCGAGTCGCAGGCCTCGGTGGCCGAATCGTCGTTGGCGCAGCAACGACTGGAACGCGTGCGTGCGGGCGGCCTGGACGGCATCCGCTTCGGATGGGCCGGCGCCACCGAGCGCGGCCAGCCGCACTACTGGCGCGTCCAGGGCGCGCGCTTTTTGATCGAATGGGACAACTCGGGCGGCAACCACATCCACAGCGTGTGGCGCGACTTCCAGGGTGACTGGGGGCGCGACGTGCTCGGCGAACACTACCGCCGCGCGCGTGCAAGCAGCCACCGGCACTGAATGTCGCGTTCTGCCAAGGTTCACTTGGCTTGCCTTCGTTGGGCGCGGCTTGGCGGCAGCTGTGCTGAATCCACAATTTGGGGCACATCCTGCGGCATTGCGCTATGCCAGCGCGCAAGCTCAACACCACCCAGTCGGCCATCTCCAAGCGCGTGCAGGAGCTGGAGTCCTCGCTCGGCGCGCCGTTGTTCGACCGCGCCCAGCGGAATGCCAAGCTGTCGGAAAAGGGCGCCGAAGTGCTGCATCTGGCCAGCGGTTGCTCGAGCAGCACGATGCCGCAGTCGAGCAACTGAGCAATCCGGCCGTCATCTCGCGCCGCGTACGCATCGGCGTCACCGAACTGACGGCCATCACCTGGCTGCCTCGCTTCGTCCAGCTGCTTCGCAAGAACTACCCGAAGGTCTTGATCGAACCCGACGTGGATGCGAGCGCGAGCCTGCGCGACAGGCTGCTGGCCGACGAGATGGATCTCATCATCGTTCCCGAGGCGGTGGCACAGCCCCGACTGTCAAAGTTGCATCTGGGCACGGTGCAGGTCGTCTGGATGTGCAAGCCCGGCCTCCTGCCAAGCTCGCGACTGGTGACGCAGGACGAGCTGGCTGCCACCACCACGATCCTTACACAGGGGCGGAACGTCCGGCACCGCGATCCTCTTCGAACCCTGGCTGCGCCCATTGGCCCTCGCGCAGGCGAGGACCATCAACAGCAACAACATGCTCGCACTCATCGGATTCACGGTGGCAGGCATCGGCGTCAGCTACCTGCCGCGCGCCTGTCTGAAGCCTCTCATCGATCGACGTGCGCTGGCGGTTCTGAAGACATCGCCCGCCTTGCCCCTGGTGAACTACGTGGCGCTGTACCGAAGCGGCGGCCAGAGCTCGTTGATGTCGTCGATTGCCGAGCTGGCGCAGGAGGTCTGCGACTTCTCGAATCTGTTTCAAACCAGCGCGTTCGACGCGAAGTCGAATGATCTCGGCAGCGCGCTGTTCGGGGGCCTCGGGGTTCCACAGACTCGCGGGCGAACCGGAGTTCCATGACCGCCGGGCGGCAACAGACCCCTTATCCTCCTTCAACCTCCATCTGAACTTCCGCTCCACAGCGGGAGCGCGTTGCTTGCAAAATGCGGAACTCCTTCTGCGCCACATCACCCAAGCGATCCACCAGGGCCACGTTCCTCGGAAAGTCTCTGGTGAAAACCGAGGGTACTTCCGGCGCACATCGTTCGGCTCCAGCTGGTCGAGGCTGCGGACCTTGCCGGACAGCATGCCGCGCGCGAGCGGAGTCGAGCGCTGCGATGTCGGCTTCGTAATTCTTCCAATGAGCCACTCGAGCACGCACGGCGAGCGGCCGATCTCGACTCGAATGGTCTGCGTGATGCCGAGCGATCACCCGCTCGCGAAACGAAAGCGGATCCGGCCGGCGGACCTGGCAGGCGAGTGATTCGTCTCGCAACCATATCCGCTCGAGTCGCGGTTGCATATCGACGCGCTCTTCGCTTCCTACGGCATCGAACGCAGGCTGCAGGTCGAAACGCAGGTGTCGGTCGGCGTCTGCGCCATGGTGGCCACCGGCCTCGGCGTGTCGCTGGTCGATCCCATCACCGCTCTGGAGCATCGCGGCGGGGGCCTGACCTTCCTGCCGTTCGAACCCGGCATGGTCATGGACCATGGGAGCGGGAGAAGCGAATAGGCCGCTGCTTCATACTGTGACTCCAACTGCAGGAGGCACGACATGGCGGACACGAGCTTCGAACACCACGGGCACCAGGTCGAGATCAAAGTCTGGCAAACTGAATCGCGTTGGGGGTGGTCGTTCCAGATCGATGATCGGTTGCCGGTTGAGAATGTTCAAACCGGTACGCACTCGGAGGAACAGGCGCTCATCGAGGCCAGGCACGAGGCAATCGCGGCGATCAAGGCGCTTGACGCAGCACCCTAGTCTGGCGAAGGGGATGGGGCGTTGCTTCATTTCACGCTGGCTTGTGTCAGCGCATGCGTTGGAACGGACGTGGAGTCGATGCACCCAAGGCGGCAACGCGCTGGAACTTCGCGCAAGGCGGCAATCGCTATCTTTTCGAGAGCGCCATGGCGGATCAGAATGGGCTGACCCTAGCGACGCCTTGGGCGCGCGCCCCATGTCGGCGTCTTTCTCAAACCCGTGAACTGCGACGCATTCGAAGGAGACTCATGAAGAAGATCCTCCTGCTCATTGTTTCGCACGCTCTCGTGGCCGCTACGGGCTTCGGCGCGGGTATCTATGCCTTACCCATTCTCACGGCGCCGCCCGGGCCCGCGCAGGCCGAAGTCACGGCATTGGCCGCGCAAGCGCAGTTCACCGGCCGGTTCAGGCGCGACCTGACAGACAGCGATGCCCTGCACTGGGGTGAGGGCACGGTGGCGGTGAGCCGCAGCGCGGTATCGTTGCAAGGCAAGATCGCGCCCGGGCCTGACTACAAGCTCTATCTCGCTCCGGAGTTCGTTCAGACCGAAGCCGACTTCCTGCGGCTGAAGCCGAAGATGCTGCGCGTAGGCGATGTGAAAACCTTCGAGAACTTCATCGTGCCGATGCCGGCATCTGCCGATCCGACGGCCTACAACACAGTCATCGTCTGGTGCGAATCGTTCGGCCAGTTCATCACTGCGGCCCAGTACCGATGACGCGGATGCGCCAACGCGAGAGAGTGGCGTGAAGGCCGCCTGTCTGAAAGTCCGACGAATCCGTCGCCGCTGCATGCATGGACACCGTAAGCGTCGTGGCGCCGGGTCTTTCGCCAACAGGCTCTCCAGCACATCGACGTGCGGCGGTCTCGAGTTCATGACGCTGCGTAATGCGGTGTTGGCGCCGTCATTCGCTTGCGCGGCCGGGCGCTGCAGGCGACCGGCGTGGGCTTCGCGCTGGCAGTATCCGTTGCGGCCCTGGTGGGACCGGCGCAGGTAGCGGGGCGCGTGCTGGAGTTCAGCGTGTTGCAGCGTTTCCATGCGCTGCTGTCGGCGCGGTTGGCCGCGATCGCGCATTCCATTGGCGCTGCGGCATGCTGCTGTCCCGGTCGAACCCAAGCGGGAGGACTTGGCCGAACCAAGGCGTCTCACCCTTGAGACGCGCCTGCGCGCTCCCACAAGAAGGGGGATCGATGATGAGCGGCTTCTGAGCTGGCGCCGGGGGTGCTCAGCCAGCGCTGACATGCTTGGCCTGGCATTTCCGCTTCAATTTCAGCGGACGATCGAAAAAGGCCGCGGTCGTTTCGGGTCGGGGCAAGAGCCCTGTTGATTGGCGTTTTTTTTCGGGCTCCCGCTGCTCTGACCCACTGCCTACGGTGAACTGGGCGGTGATATTTGACGCCCGATCATTCTCAAAGGATCTCAGATGAAACTGCAGCAACGGTCCATTGCACCTGCTCTCATTGCCCTTGTCCTTGGCGCCAGCATCGCGCCCTCGATCTACGCAGCCGGGGGCGGAGGTGGAGGCGGGGGTGGCGCCGGCGGCGGGGCCGGCGGCGGTGGAGGCTCTGGCGGGGGCGCATCTGGCGGCGGGTCTGGAGCGGCCTCGGCCTCCGGAAGCGGCCCCGGCAACTCATCGACCTCCAATGCGAGTGCCACCGGATCAGCCAACGCGGCGACACCGGCCACGCCCGCCACCCCCAGCGACCCCGGCGACTCCTGCGACTCCTGCGACTCCTGCGACGGCAACTTCCCCAGCTGCACCCGCCACCCCTGCGACACCGGCAACGCCGGCAACCCCCTCAGCTGCATCAACGAAGAAATAGCTGCGGCGCACCCGCAAAGACAGCCGTTGGCGCGATGCAAGGCGGATCGGCGGAAATGGGCGCCAGGCCCGCACAAGGCGCTTCGCAGGGTAGGGCAGGGCAGCGTCGAGAAAAAGGCCCGCGCGAGGCGGGCTTTGAAGGGGGATAGTGGAACGGCGTGGTTCGGGCCGTAGCCGGGATTCGCGAACTTTAGCGTCGACCCAGGACAACCTGTGACGCCTCGGCGAATCGATCGATGACGAAGTCGATTCCGCGCACCTCCCATGCCACACCGAACCACACGTTGTCGGTCCCCGACCAGCGCCGAATTCGGATTTCGTAGGTCTCGCCACGTCGCGCCGCGAACTCGGCGATCTCATAGCTGTTGTCCCACGTATCGCTCGAGGCCACCGTCGCGCCGGTTGAATCCCGCACGTGCAGATCAAGGTCGACCGCCAGGACCGATGCGATCGGCAATTTGATGCCAAGGATGCTGAGCATCGTGATCTTCGAATCCCATGCCAGTGCGACCTTGACGGTGGGCGACAGCAGCACGCGGGGCACGCTGATGCGGTAAACATAGGTCAGGAAGCCGTCGGCGCCGACATCAGCCGACACGACCGTGCCGACGTCAAAGCCGCGGCGCGCCGGCGTATTGTTGCGGCCGCGGCGGGCGCGAGCGATCTGCACAGCGGCGTTCGTGTCGATGGCTCCGGCGCCGTCGGACGCGTCGACGCCAGCCACCACATCGTTTCGCCACGTGCTCCCGGCCGGGTTGCGCCAGGCGGCGGCCATCATGATGGCGCGGCAGCCTTCGGGCCACGAGCGCAGGGTCGCGTTCGCTTGCTGAATCAGTGCCACGCCGCCGGCCACGGCCGGGGCTGCCATGCTCGTGCCGCCGAGGGTCAGCTCTACGGCAGTGACACCGGTGCCGTTGGCGGCGATCTCGGGCAACTCGCGGTCACCGTGCGAAGAACCGGGGTTGCGGAACACCGAATCCGAGGCCATTCCGCCGGCCGCGTCGTTGTGGTTACCCACGGCCAGGCGGTTGAAGCCTTTGTGGTTGACGAACTCGGTGTCCGCGCCGTTGCCAGCCGCTTCGCAAATGGTCGGATAGGGCCAGTGGAGCGCCAGATGGTCCTTGTAGACGTCATCGAACGACAGGCCGGCAGAAGTCTGCTCGTCGGGACGATGGAAGCTCTGGCTGATCACCGTGCACTCGCGGTCCTGCACTGCCCAGCGGAGCGCGTCAATGTCGCGGCTGTTGGCGGAATGCAGGTTGCAGTCGGGTGCGTGGCCATGGGGCGCGTTGCGCTCGACGTTCTTGATGATGCCGTGTGTATGTCGCGAATGCTGGCTCGTCGCCGGGCTGCTGTCGAATTGATCGGTGATATCCAGGAGGCTGGTGTCGTCGGGGCCCAGCTCGTAGACGGCCACGTTGATGCCGGTGCCGGTGAAGCCCAAGGCATGCGCATCGTCGGCGTTGGCGATGCCTATGGAAGTACCGAGGTCATCAATACCTTCTGTCTGGTGCAGGAACACCGCGGCCACCTCGGGCAAAGTAGCGAGCTCGGCCACGCGGTCGGCGGCGACGGTACCGAAGACCACCGGCGCAGCGCTGTCGATGCGGTCTATCTTCATGCCTTGTCGCTCCGCTACCTTCGTGAAGCGGGCAGCCGCAGCCTGCCCTTCCTCTAGTGCCTTGGCCTCTGCAGGGAGGCGGCGGCGGACCACGCCCCGCGCTGGCTTGTCCGGAAGTTCGGCCTCCGGACTGTCCAGCCAAACCGCCACGGGTACTTTGCGTGCTGGCTGAGCCTCGATGCGCGCGTGCAGTGCGGGGTGCAGCTTGCCGTAGACCTTGTGCTGACGCCGTGCAAGCTCGGCAAACTCGCGGTCGATGTCGATGCGCTTGCCTTGTGCATCGAAGGCCAGTTGCGCGGGCTTGCGCGACTTGCGGTCCTCGGACTTGAAGACTTCGACCATGCCCGCCGCACAGGGGCCGATCAGTGGGCTGCGGCTGACCTTGAGATCGTCAAAGCGCAGACGTACCGCATGGCGGATCACGGTGTCGCGCGGCAGCGGGGCGCTTGTGTCGACCACGACAAATGGGATCTCGGAGTCCGGCAAGCTCTTGCCTGAGCGTTTGGACCACAGTTCCTCCACCCGCAGCATGTGCGAGCCTGGCGTGAGTGTCGACGTGTCGATCGCTGCACCGCGGCCGTCGGCCTGCGCTTTGACGTTGACACGTTGGCCTGCTACCGCGATGCCGCGCCAAGCCTCGGGCGAGACTGCAGCGTCAGCGCTAATCACGATCGCTCGTCCGCGCGGCACCACCTCGCCAGCTTGAAGTTCGACGGCATAGCCGGGTCTGCGATTGACCGTGTCAGTCTTGGACATGGGATCCCTTTCGAGAATGCGGACCGGCGCATCGTACATAGGGGTCGGTGATCTCGACATCCCCAGTAAGCAATAGACCGTGACCTATGCATGTCGAACAAGTTGGCGGAGCCCGCCCAGCGGCAGAAGGTCGGAGGGAGCCGTCCTGATGAGCGACTCTGTGAAAGTTTGGAATAGGTATGCAGCGAGGTTGGGGGAGACTCCTTGATGGTCGCCTATTGACCTCTGGCTGCAGCCCCGGTCGCGCATCTCCGGAGTGACTTCGAACAATCGGGTAAGAAATTCAGACGGGCTTGCGCTGGCCTCGTGCGCGCCAACCGCCGGCTTCAGCAAGCCCTGGGGTTCCATAGGGATGTGGCTGCTGATCCGGATCTCGGCGAGTTCGCGTGCTGAATCGGTGGACCTTAAGACTGCATCCGGCGGGAGTACGATGCGGAACCAACGGGAACTAAAGTTGTCCTCCCCAAAGACTCCGGCGCTGACGCGTCGCAGGCGTCGAACTCCAGCACCGAACAGGCATTCCGGCGGGGTGTCCGATGCGCATCGCGATCGACACACAGTCCCGGCGGGCGGGCCACTCGGAACGGCTGGCAAAGGTCCCTGGCAAGTCGCTTGGGTGTTGCTCGTTCCCTTGGCACTTTGGTTGGGTCTCGCCAAGACCGCATTGGTCATGGATGCGCTGCTCGCGGCGCCGGAAGATGGCGCCGGATGGGTGGCGCTGTTGAAATGGCTCTGGTGGTTCGTTTCCCTGCGCTTCCTGCTCGCGTTGCTCGCGGGCTATGCGATCCAGAGACTGGTGATGCCGCGACACCGATGGGTGTTCTTGCCGATCGCCGCCGCTATCTCGGTCACACTCGCGCTCGCGTTTCCGCAAACAAGTCCCGACGAGACCCTGGACCGGACGTTGCGCGTGTGGGCAATCATCGCGGCCGGCCAGGTGACGGGCCTGGCCGCCTGCTTGTGGCGCGACGCCATCTCCATCGGCTTGACGGCGCTCGCGATGGGGCTGGTGCTCGCACTCACGCCGAGGCGGGCTCAGCGCGGCATCGTGCACTTGCTGCAGTTGCTCGTGCTGCTGCTGTGCGCTTTGGTCGGCATCGACCTGGCCTATCAGCTCGCCACCGGGCAGCCCGGCAGTTTGAGGGTTCTGTTGTTCGCCGTCTTGAACGCCAAGGAACTGGCGCCGCTTGTTGCGTCGGAAACGACTCCCTTCCGGGTGCTGGCCATCGCGGGCGGCATCCTCGTCGCCGCGGCCTGGGCTTGGCGCCAACGTGCGCTGGCCAGCACGCCCTTGTTTGGTGGGCCGCGCGTGTTCTTGGGTGGTGCGGTAGCGCTGGCGCTCTCGTTGGCGATCGTGCTGCCGACCCCGGCCCATGGCGTGCTGCCGCTGCTGCGGCACACCGAGGGCACGCTCATCACGCTGGCCATGACCGCCGCCCCTACGCTCGCCCATGATGTTCAAGTGAAAGTGGCACAAGAGTTCGAACGGACGCACAAGCCGCGCTGGCACAGCGCCCACATGGCGCTCAAGGAGACCGAGAAGACGAATCGCCGGAACGTTGTGATCGTGATGCTGGAGTCTGTGCGCGCGGAGTCGACCACTCTGCACATGCCGGCGCTGCAGACGACGCCGTTTCTATCGAACCTGGCCAACAAGAGCCTCGTGGTCGAGGACATGACCGCAGTCATTCCGCGCACCGCGGCGGCGTGGATGGCTGTGCTCGGCGGCCAGTATCCGTTGGCCAACGAGGGCACCCAAAGCTGGGCCAAGGAGAACCACAAGCAACCTCGCATCCGCTCGCTGCCCTCCGTCCTACGCGACGCGGGCTATGCGACCAGCTTCTTCACCCCCACGGATTTGCGATTCCAGAACGACCTCGACGTCATCGATACCTTCAACTTCGAGCTCATCCAGACCGAGCAGGAGCTCGCTCACCCCGAGGCCGAACGCGTCACCTATTTCGGCATCGCGGACGAGTGGATGGTCCAGCCCATCCTTGACTGGACAGCTGCTCAATCCAGGGCCAAGCGTCCGTTCTTTACCGCCATCATGACCAACGTGGGCCACCACAACTTCGAGACGCCCTCGACGTGGCTGAAGATCAGGTTCGAAGGTGTTTCCAATCCCAAGCTGGAGGCCTATTACAACTGCCTGCGTTATATCGATGGCGTGCTCTCGACCCTCATCGAGGGCTACCGGCGCCTGGGAGTGCTCGACGACACCATCCTCATCATCGTAGGCGATCACGGACAGATGTTCGACGAACATGGCGCCAGGCAGATTCACAACGCCATTTATCAAGAGGGCCTGCATGTCCCGGCGCTGATCTACGCGCCCGGGATGGCACTGCAGCCTGGTACGGTACGTGGTCCCCGCCAGCAGATCGACATCCTCCCGACCATCGTCGAGCTGCTCGGTTATCGCGTTGAAGGCGCCGAACTGCCTGGCCAGTCGCTTCTGCATGCGGTCGATGCGAGTCGGAAGCTTTTTTACACAAGCAGCATCGACTGGTCGTTTCTCAGTGCCCGACGCGGTCAGCGCAAATACATCTACAGCTTCGACCGCCAGCCGATGGAGGTGTTCGACCTCGACAAGGATCCCAAGGAACTGGTCGCGCTCGCCGATATCGACGCTCAAGAGTTGGCGAGCACGAAGCAGGACATGCTCGAGTGGCGCATGCATGCGGAACTGTCGATGCTTGCCCGTCCCAGCGATGGCGCCGATCCGTTGAGTCCTTGGCTTCGCCAATGATGGATTGGTCCTGGGCGGCTTGAGACCGCTTGAGTCAGACTGCCGCAAGCACGCCGGACTCCGTCTACTGCCCGGTCGCTTCATGGTGATCCAGCAAGCCATGGGGGTGCCGAAAACAAGAGGAGCGGGCGCCGCACGTGCACTTCACGCTTTCGTCGAAGAGATGAAGGACAGCGGGTTCGTCGCCGACGCATTGCAACGTCACGGCATTGAGGGCGCCGCAGTCGCGCCGAATGAGGCATAGGGCCCCGCTTCAAAGAGGGGGGAAGGCAGCGCTGGGGTCAAGGCTTGCCGTCTGCGGCGTCATGTTGCCTTCACGCGGCGGCGCGCGCCTTGAGGTTGGCGACGTAGCTGTTGCGCGTGCCGGTGACGTGGGCGCGCATCAGCGCTTCGAAGGCGGCGAAGTCGCCGGCACGAAACAGCGCCAGCAGATTCGAGTGCTGCTCGAAGCCGGCCGTGTGCAGCACGTCGGCCGGCGCCGACAGGTGCGTGCGCAGCGCCGCGATCTTGGTCGCGGCGGTGGCGTAGGCGGCCTGCATGTACGGGTTGCCGCAATGCTCGAAGAAGGCCTCGTGCAGCCGCGTGTCAGCGCGGCCGTAGCGCACTGCGTCGCGCGCGGCGCGCGCCTCCTCCATCTCGTCGATCGCCGCCTGCAGCGCCGCGGCGGTGGCTTCGCGCCCGTTCTGGTAGGCGAGCTCGGCCGCGCGCGGCTCCAGCAGGCAACGGAATTCGCAGATCGCGGCGATGTCGGCCTCGCTCGGCTCGAACACATAGCTGCCACGTTGCGGCCGGATCACCACCAGGCCGGCCAGCTGCAGTTGATTCAGCGCTTCGCGCACCGGGGTGCGGCTGACGCCGAAGGAGCTCGCCAGCGACTCCTCCGGAATCATCTCCCCGAGCGCGAACTCGCCGTCGATGATGGCTTCGCGCAGGCGCTGTGCCACGAGGGCCGCGAGTGATTTGGGAGCTTCGATCTTGAATCGGTTGGATGCAGACACGGTGCGATGGAGGCTGATGAAGTCGGGCAGGGCACCCAGGGGCTTATAGCCGACCTGCGGGCGCAGGGAGTAGCCCGGGGAAATACTAATGCCCTAGTGCCTTACATACAAGATGATGCGCTCATCTCTTTCGAACGGATGCCCATGACGCTCACGCTTTCGACCGCCGTGCCGCCGTCCTTGCTCGCGCTGCGCGAGGTGCTCGGCGCCTCCGCCGTGCTCTTTGGCGACGAGGTGCCGCAGCGCAACCGCAACGACTGGAGCACCCAGCCGCCGACGCGCCCGCTGGCGGTGGTGCGGCCGGTGGATGCGGCGGGCGTCTCGGCTGCCCTGGTCGCCTGCCGCGAAGCCGGCGTGCCGGTGGTGCCGCAAGGCGGCCTGACTGGCCTGTGCGGCGGTGCGCGGCCGGAAGACGGCTGGGTGGCACTGTCGCTGGAGCGCATGGTCGGCGTCGAGGAGATCGACCCCGCGAGCGCCACCATGACGGTGTGGGCCGGAACGCCGCTCGAGCTGGTGCAGCGCGCAGCCGCCGAAGCCGGCTTCTATTTCGCGCTCGACCTCGGCGCGCGCGGCTCCTGCGCCATCGGCGGCAACCTGTCGACCAACGCGGGCGGCAACCGCGTGATCCGCTACGGCATGGCACGCGAGCTGGTGCTCGGCCTGGAGGTGGTGCTGCCCGACGGCACGGTGATGACCAGCCTCAACAAGATGCTGAAGAACAACGCCGGCTACGACCTCAAGCACCTGTTCATCGGCAGCGAGGGAACGCTGGGCATCATCACCCGCATCGTGCTGCGGCTGCACCCGCAGCCGGGCTGCACGCTGTCGGCGCTGTGCGCCGTGCCTGACTACGACAGCGTGGTGCGCCTGCTGGGCGCCGCGCGCGGCGGACTGGGGCCGTTGCTTTCGGCCTTCGAGGTCATGTGGCCCGACTACTGGCAGGTGGTGACCGAGCGGGTGGGCGTGCGCGATCCGCTGACCGGCGGCGCACCGCACGGACACTATGTGCTGGTGGAGGCCCAGGGCACCGACGAGGCGATCGACGGCCCGCGTTTCCAGCGCTGGCTCGAGCGCCTGATGGAAGAGGGCGTGCTGGCCGACGCGGTGGTTGCGCAGTCGATGGCCGATACGCAGTCGTTCTGGGCGCTGCGCGATGCCTGCGCCGAGTTCTTCCCCACCTTGGGCCCGCACGTCTCCTACGACGTCGGCCTGGCGGTGAAGTCGATGGATGCCTACGTGCGTGCCTGCAAGGCGGCGCTGGCCGCGCGCATCCCCGGCTGCGAGAGCGTCTATTACGGGCACATCGGCGACGGCAACCTGCACCTGGTGGCGTGGGTTCGCGGCCTGTCGATCGAGCAGCAGCCCAAGGATGCGATGGACGAGGTGATCTACGGCCTGGTGCGCGAGTTCGGCGGCACGGTATCGGCCGAGCATGGCATCGGCACGGCGAAGAAGCGCTGGCTCGGCCATGCGCGCAGCGCCGAGGAGATCGCGCTGATGAAGACGCTGAAGGCGGCCCTCGACCCCGCGGGCCTGCTCAACCCCGGCAAGGTGGTGTGAGCATGGGCCGCGTCTGGGTCGACCGCCTGTTCAAGGGCATCGAGGCGGTGCTTGCGGCCTTGCTGCTGGGCATGGTGCTGATGGTGTTCGGCAACGTGGTGCTGCGCTACGCGTTCAACTCCGGCATCCAGGTGTCCGAGGAGCTGTCGCGCTTCTTCTTCGTCTGGCTCACCTTCATCGGCGCCATCGTCGCGATGCGCGACGGCGCCCACCTGGGCATGGACGGCTTCGTCAGCCGCCTGTCGCGGCGCGGCAAGCTGGCCTGCCTGGCGGCCAGCCAGGCGATCGTGCTGATTTGCTGCGTGATGCTGTTCTGGGGCACCTGGCAGCAGCACGAGGTCAATGCCACCACCAAGGCGCCGGTCACCGAGATCTCGATGATCTGGGTCTTCGGCGTCGGCTACCTGACCAGCGTGGCGATTGGCGCCCACGCGCTGCACGCGCTGTGGCGCATCGCCACCGGCCGACTGCGCGACGACGAACTGGTGCAGGTGACGGAGAGCGAGGAAATCCCGCACGAGGTCGCTCATCCGGGAGCCCGGCCATGACGATCGCCGTCTTCACCATCTCGCTGCTCGGCGCCATGATGCTGGGCGCGCCGATTGCCTTCGCGCTGCTGATCTGCGGCGGCGCCCTGATGGTCGCCCAGGGCCAGATCGACACCACCATCCTGTCGCAGAAGCTGGTGGAGGGCGCGGACAGTTTCCCGCTGCTGGCGATCCCCTTCTTCATACTGGCCGGCGAGCTGATGAACGCCGGCGGCATCTCGCGGCGCATCGTCAACTTCGCGCTGGCCTGGGTCGGCCACCTGCGCGGCGGCCTCGGGCTGGTGGCGATCTTCGCCTCGGTGGTGATGGCGGCGATCTCCGGCAGCGCCGCCGCCGACGCCGCGGCCATCGGGGCGATGCTGATTCCGATGATGCGACAGGCCGGCTACGACGTGCCGCGCTCGGCCGGGCTGATCGCCGCCGGCGGCGTGATCGCGCCGGTGATTCCGCCGTCGATCGGACTGATCGTGTTCGGCGTCATCGCCAACGTGTCGATCGGCAAGCTGTTCCTCGCCGGCATCGTGCCGGGGCTGATGATGGGCCTGTCGCTGGTCATCGCCTGGCAGTGGGTGGCGCGGCGCGACAAGGTGGCGGTGCAGCCGCGCCAGTCGATGGCCGCGCGCGGCCGCGCCGCGGTCGACGGCATCTGGGCGCTGCTGATGCCGCTGGGGATCATCGGGGGGCTCAAGTTCGGCATCTTCACGCCCACCGAAGCCGGCGTGGCGGCCTGCGTCTACGCCTTCGTGCTCGGCGCCTTTGTCTATCGCGAGCTGAGCGCGCGCCAGTGCTACGGCCTGCTCGTGGCGGCCGCGAAGAGCACCGCCGTGGTGGTGTTCCTGATCGCAGCGGCGCTGGTGTCGGCCTGGCTGATCACCACCTCCGAGGTGCCGGCGCAGGTGGCAGCGATGCTCGAACCCTTCATGGGCAACAAGATCCTCCTGATGCTGGTGATCATGGTCATCGTGGTGATCGTCGGCACCGCGCTCGACTTCGCGCCCACGCTGATGATCCTCACGCCCGTGCTGATGCCGGTGGTCAAGCAGGCGGGCATCGATCCGGTGTACTTCGGCGTGCTGTTCATCATGAACAACGCCATCGGCCTGATCACGCCGCCGGTGGGCATCGTGCTCAACGTGATGTGCGGCGTGGCCAAGATCTCGATGCGGGACCTGATGCGCGGCCTGTGGCCCTTCCTCTGGGCCGAACTCATCGTGCTGCTGCTGCTGGTGCTGTTTCCGGCGCTGGTGCTGGTGCCGCTCAAGTGGCTGAGCTGATTTTTCACACATAAAGGAGACATACGATGACGATCCGTTCTTCCCGCCTTTCCCGATTCGTTGCCTTGGCCTTGGCCGCCGGTGTTGCAGCCGGGGCCGCACAGGCCCAGTTCAAGGAGCGCAACTTCCGCGTCTCCAACGGCGTGAGCAAGGAGCACCCGATGGGCAACGGCCTCGCCAAGATGGGCGCCTGCACGCTCGAGAAGAGCGGCGGCAAGATGAAGATCCAGCCCTTCTGGGACGGCGCATTGGGCAACGACCTCACCGGCACGCAGAGCGTGCGCACGGGCTCGCTCGAGATGGTGATCACCTCGACCGCGCCGGTGGTCTCGATCGTGCCGGAGCTGGGCGTGTTCGATCTGCCCTTCCTCTTCAACACTTCCAGCGAGGCCGACAAGGTGCTCGACGGCAAGGTCGGCGACTGGTTCGCCGCCAAGCTGCCGGCGGTCGGCCTGGTCAATCTCGCCTGGTGGGAGAACGGCTTTCGCCACACGACCAACTCGAAGCGGCCGATCAACAAGGTCGAGGATTTCGACGGCGTGAAGATGCGCGTGATGCAGAACACCATCTTCCTCGACACCTTCAAGACCCTGGGCAGCAACGCGGTGCCGATGGCCTTCACCGAGGTCTACTCGGCGCTCGAGACCAAGACGGTGGACGGCCAGGAGAACCCCTTCACCAACATCGAGAACATGAAGTTCTACGAGGTGCAGAAGTACCTCACGCTGACCAAGCACGCGTACAGCCCGACGCTGGTGCTGTTCTCCCGCAAGATCTGGGACACGCTCTCGCCGCAGGAGCAGACCACGCTGCGCGAATGCGCGCTGCAAGGCCGCGACGAGCAGCGCCGCGCCAACCGCGCCATGGAAGCGCGCAGCGTGGACAACCTCAAGGCGAAGGGCATGGCGGTCAACGAGATCGCGCCGGCCGAGATGCAGCGCATCCGCGATCGCTCGAGCGTGATCTACGAGCGCCACGCCAAGGCCATCGGAGGCGAGGCGATCACCATGGTCACCTCCGAGCTCAAGCGCATCCGCGGCAACTGAGGCGAGGGTGTCGACGATGAGTCTTTCCGGAAAGGTCGCCTGGGTCACGGGCGGCGGCAGCGGCATCGGATGGGCCGGCGCGACCGAACTGGCCGTTGCCGGTTGCCGGGTCGTCATCTCCGGGCGCGAGGCGCCCAAGCTCGACGCGGGCATCGAGGTCGCCGAGCGCCTCGGCGCGCCACGTGGCGCCATCACGGCCGCGCCGCTGGACGTGGCGGATGCGACGGCCGTCGCGGTGGTGGCGCGGACGATCGAGGCCGAGCTAGGCCGCATCGACATCCTCGTCAACAGCGCCGGCATCAACTTCCCCAAGCGCTACTGGTGCGAAACCGACGCGGCCACCTTCGAGCAGGTGGTCGCCGTCAACCTGAACGGCGCCACCTACTGCACGCTGGCGGTGGCCAAGGGCATGCGGGCGCGCCGCGAGGGCACGGTGATCAACGTCGCCTCCTTCGCGGGCTGGCACTACGAGTACCTGACCGGACCGGCCTACACCGCCAGCAAGGCCGCGTTGATGGCGCTCACGCATTCCTTCAACATCGAGGAGTGCGTCAACGGCCTGCGCGCCACCGCGCTGTGCCCGGGCGAAGTCGCCACGCCGATCCTGAAGAAGCGGCCGGTGCAGCCGACCGACGCGGAGAAGGCGCGCATGCTCCAGGAGGCGGACCTGGGGCGCACGATCCGCTTCATCGCCGAGATGCCGCCGCACGTCTGCATCAACGAGCTGGTGATCTCTCCGGTGTGGAACCGCACCTACGTTGCCGGCGAAGCGCTGCAGCGCAAGACGGCGCCATGACGCAGGCCGCAAGCGCAGGGCCGGTGGTGGCCATCACCGGCGCAGGGCAGGGCATCGGCCGCGCGCTGGCGCGGGCTTTCGCAGGACAGGGCGCGCGGGTGGTCGTCTCCGACATCGATGCCGCCTCCTGCGCGGAGGCAGCCAGCGAGCTGCAGGCCCTCGGCGTGCCGGCCGACGTGACGCGTGCCGAGGATTGCGCGGCACTGGTCGGGCGCACGGTCGACGCATTCGGCCGCCTCGACGTGATGGTCTGTAACGCCGGCATCATGCAGCTCAAGCCGCTGCTCGAACTGGATGGCAGCGACTGGGACCGCATGCTCGGCGTCAACGTGAAGGGCAGCTTCCTCACGCTGCAGGCGGCGGCGCGGCAGATGCTGGCGCAGCCGCCGCTGGCCGAAGGCCGGCCGCGCGGCAAGATCCTGCTGATGGCGTCGATCGCCGGCCGCAGCGGCGCCGGCGCGATCGCGGCGGTGATCCCGCATTACCGCGCCAGCAAGGCGGCGGTGATCAGCCTCACCCAGTCGGCGGCCATCGCCTTCGCGCCGCAGATCACCGTCAACGCGATCTGCCCCGGGCTGGTGGAGACCGACATGTGGCAGCGCATGGACCGCGACTGGACCGCGCTGCAGGGCGTGCCCCGGGGCCAGGCGTGGCAGCAGCGCGTGGCGGCCGTGCCCATGGGCCGGGCGCAGACCCCCGAGGATGTGGCCGACCTGGCGCTGTTTCTCGCTTCGCAGGCAGCCGACTACATGACGGGCCAGTCGATCAACATCGACGGCGGCCTGATGATGAATTGAGATGACCCCACATCCCGCACTGTCCCTCAAGGCGCTGCTTGCCGGCGGCTCCATCGTCCAGGCGCCCGGCGCCTACGACGCGCTGAGCGCGCGGCAGATCGAGCGCGCCGGCTTCCCGGCCATCTACATGACCGGCTTCGGCGCCACCGCGTCGCGGCTGGGCCAGCCCGACATCGGCCTCTTGACCCAGACCGAAATGACCGGCCACGCGCGCGACATGGTGCGCGCCGTCGGCGTGCCGGTGATCGCCGATGCCGACACCGGATACGGCGGCCCGTCGAACATCGAGCGCACGGTGCGCGAGTACGTCCAGTCCGGCGTGGCCGCCATCCACCTCGAGGACCAGTTGGCGCCGAAGCGCTGCGGCCAGATGGCCGGCATCCGCCTGATCGATGCGCGCGAGAACGAGCGTCGGCTGCGCTGCGCGGTCGCTGCACGCGGCAGCGATCCCATGCTGATCATCGGGCGCACCGATGCGCTGCCCGCCGCCGGCATCGACGAAGCGCTGGCGCGCGCCCGGCGCTGGCAGGACGCGGGCGTCGACCTGGTCTTCGTCGACGGCATCAAGAAGATCGCCGAGGTGGAGGCCGTGGCGCGGCAGCTGCCCGGGCCGAAGATCGTCTCCATCGTCGACGGCAACGAGACCACTGCGCTGAGCGCGTCCGATCTGCAGGCCATGGGCTTTGCCGTGGTGCTGTACGCCGTGACCGCGCTCTTCAGCGCGGCGCTGGCCGTCGAGCAGGCGCTGGCCCGCCTGCGGCAGGACGGCACGCCGCGCGATGTTCCCTCGCTGGCCTATGCCGACTTCACTCGCATCGTCGGCCTGCCGGCCCACCAGCGGCTCGACGAGCAGTTCGGTGCATGAATGACGCTCTCCCCCAGGCTTGCCCACATCGTGTGGCCGCCACCCCCCTCACTGGGGGCAACACCAGCGGCCCGGCAAAGCCGGTTCCGCGGTGTTCCCCGAACGGGCCTCGCATCGCCGGCCGGGTGTCATGCGCCTTGGACTATTGAGATGCATCGCTTCCCTGACCCCTTCTATTTCTTCTTGAGAAAGTCCCGACCGTGAACATCGTCTCTCCCGTTCCCTATGCCGGCATCTGGCCCGCGCTGCTGACCCCGCTCGATGCGAAGCTCGACATCGACATTCCGCGTTTCGCCTCGCACGCACTGCGCCTGATCGACGCCGGCTGCACCGGCGTCACGCCCTTCGGCACCACCGGCGAAGGGCCTTCCTTCAGCGTGGCCGAGCGCATGGATGCATTGGCTGGCCTGGTGGCGCGGGGCGTACCGGCGGGGCGCATCCTGGTCTCCACCAGCTGCGCCGCACTGCCGGATGCGCTGGCGCTGACCCGGCACGCGGTCGAGCTGGGTGCCTACGGCTGCCTGCTGCTGCCGCCCTTCTTTCTGAAGGGCGTGTCCGACCAGGGTGTGATCGACGCCTACCGTTGGATCATCGACGGCGTCGGCGATGCACGGCTGCGCATCGTGCTCTATCACATCCCGCAAGTATCGGGCGTGGGGTTGAGCCACCACGTGATCCGCACGCTGAAGACGCTGTACCCGGACACGATCGTGGGTCTCAAGGACAGCGGCTGCCGGCGCGAGGATTCGCTGGCCTACGCCGAGGCGTTCATGCCGCCGATGCAGGTGTGGGTGGGCAACGAGCCCGATCTCCAGACCCTGGCCGCACGCGGCAGCGTCGGCGCCGTCAGCGGCATTGCCAATGTCATGCCGCGCCTCGTGCAACGCCTGGTGAAGGGCTCCGGCGAGCCGGCCGCCGATCAGCAGCGCGTGCTCGCGCTGCTCCAGATCCTCGGCGGCTACGGCCTGACGGCGGCCTTCAAGGGTGTGATGGCGCTGCAGGGCGATGCGCCGGGCTGGATGCGCGTGCGTGCGCCGCTGGTGGCACTGGACGCGGCCGAATACGAGCGGCTGGCGGCGCAGCTGCGCGCCTTCGGCATCGACCGCGACCGGGACTGAGCGCATGGCTGCCACGGTAGTCTGCATCGCGAGCTGGAATGCCGACCTCGTGTCGCGCATCCCGCGGCCGCTGGCGCGCGGCGAGACGCTGATGGCGGACAGCTTCGAGATCAGCCCCGGCGGCAAGGGCTCGAACGCCGCGGTCGCGGCGGCGCGCCAGGGCGCTGCCGTGGCCATCGTGGCCCGCATCGGCGAAGACGATTTCGGCCGCATGGCGCTCGAGCTGTGGCAGGCCGAGGGCATCGACGTGCGTCACGTGGAGCGCGCCGCCGGCGAGCGCAGTGGTGTCGCGCAGATCCACGTGTTCGACGACGGCGACAACGCGATCTCCGTGTTTCGCGGCGCCGGTGCCGGCCTCGGCGCGGCGCATGCACGGGCCGCGGCCGGCACCATGGCGGTCTGCCGGGTGGTGATGGCCTCGTGCGAGGTGCCGCTCGGCTGCACGCTCCAGGCCTTCCGGCAGGCGCGCGGCCTCGGTGCGCTGACGCTGCTCAATCCGGCGCCGGCCATGCCCTTGCCCGACGAACTGCTGCCGCTGGTCGACGTGCTCACGCCCAATGAAGGCGAGCTGGCCGCGCTGGCCGGTCCGGCCGCGGCCTCCGTCGACGAGGCGGCGGCGCTGCTGCTGGCACGCGGCGTGGGCGCCATCGTGGTCACGCTCGGCGGCGCCGGCTGCCGTCTCTATCGGCGTGGCGAGTCCCCGCAGCAGGAGCCGGGGCATCGCGTGCCGGTGGTGGACACCATCGGCGCGGGCGACACCTTCACCGGGGCATTGGCCGCCGCGCTGGCGCGCGGCGAGCTGCTGCCCTCGGCGATGCGACTTGCCAACGCTGCGGCGGCGCAATCGGTAAGTGGCCGTGGAGCGATCGATGGCATGCCTCGGCGGCACGAATCGGACGCACTGCTGGCCAGGCGCATTGCGTAGAAGCGTATGCGCGAACCGGGATTGCCGAGCGATCGAAGGGCTGCCTACTTGTTGCGCGCGATCACTTCGGGCATCGCCGAAGAGTGGTGGTGGGCGATCAGCCATTGGCCGTTCTGCCACTCGTAGACGAGCACGCGCCGGAGCATGAACAACAGATGAACGAGAGGTCGGGACATCCGTCCCTGACTCGAGATTTCCCACTCGTGAGGGTTGGCAGTTCAATGCCCTGGATCCGGCTGGAAGCGGTCTCTATAAGCGCCCGGGCTCATGCCGATGCGCTGCTTGAAAAGCCTGGAGAACGAACTTGTGTCGCCGTACCCGACCTGGCCGGCGACATCCTCCACGTTGAGGGCGCTGGTTTCAAGCAACGCGCGCGCGGATTCGAGGCGAAGATCCTGCAGGTACGCGAGCGGAGTCTGATCGAGTGCCGATCTGAACCGTCGGATCAGCGTCCTGTCGCTGATTCCGAGCGCCTCCGCCAGGTCCGAGATTCGCAGATCTCTGTCCATGTTGCGCTGCAGCCATTGTTGGGCGCGGTGTACGAGCGAGTCGGAATGGCTTCGCTGAACCAGGAGGGGAATGTAGGGAATCTGACTCGTCTGGCTCACGTCGATCAACATGCTTTTCGCGCATCGCGAAGACACGGCTGGTCCGATGAATCGCTCAACCACACGGAGCGCCTGCAGCAGGTAGGAGGCCGAGGCGCCCGCGCAGATCAGCCGGTCAGCCTCGGTCAGGACCGGACGCAGTTGCAGGTCCACATTCGGGAACTTGGCCCTGAATTGCCGCTCGAGCCACCAGGTGGTCGTGGCTGCGCGGCCGTCGAGCAAGCCAGTCTGCGCAAGAAGGAACGTGCCGGTGCAATTGGCCGCTATCCATGAACCCGCGCGCCACTGGCGGACAAGCCACGCGCAGGCGTCCGATTGCCTTTCCAGGAGCCGATCGAACTCGCGATGCCCCCGGTAGTGAATGCTCGGGACGAAGATCACGTCGAATCGCTGCCGCTGCTTGATTTGCTGCGTCTGAAGCGACAGGCCATTGCTTGCCATCGCTGGCGCGCCGGACGGCGAGACGAATTGCCACTCGAAGAGCGCAGCGGCGCAACCGTCCTGGCGTCGCAGGTGCGCATTCGCGATCTGAAGAATGTCAGCGAAGCCTCCAACGCTGGACGCGTAGCAGTCATCGAAAGCCAGAATGGCAGCGCTTGGCATGATTGGCGGAAGTCGCACAGTTATAGTCAGTTTCGCCAATGTACACCCGGTGTCGGGTTTCCTAAAGTGGGGGGCAGGCGGCGTTCGGCCTGGATACGAAGTTCAGGACCGGCAATCCGCCGCCGGTCGCTCAACAAAGGAGACTTCATGGCTTGGAATATCGAGGTGGTGGATGGATGCGCCGTCGTGCGCATGAACACCAACAAGGTCAACGTGCAGAATGATCAGTTCTTTGCCGACCTGCACGGCGCCTTCGATCGGCTCGAACGCGAGTTCGGCGATCTGCCGGTCGTGCTCACCGGCCAGGGCGATGTCTTCTCTGCAGGTATCGACTTCCAGTACAGCTTCGAGATTTTCGGCAGCGGAAGCGAGGAGAAGGTTCGCGACTGGTATCGGGCATACCGGCAAACCAACCTGCGGATCTTCCAGTATCCGAGGCCTACGGTCGCGGCGGTGAACGGACATGCCATCGCCGGAGGGCTGATCACCGCGCTGGACTGCGACTTCCGGATCGCCGCGCGAAAGCCGGCACGCTTCGGGCTGAACGAAGTGCCCATCGGCATCCCGATGCCTGCGGCCTACGTCGAGATCATCAAGTACGCCCTGGGCGATCAGGTCGGGGCTCTGGCAACTTTGCGTGGAAAGCTCTATGGGCTCGAAGAAGCGCAGCGCCTCGGGTTCTTTCACGAGGTCGTGGAACCCGATCAACTGCTTGCGACGGCGATCGACTACGCCAAGTGCATCACGCCTGACTGCAACACGGCCTACGCCATGTCCAAGAAGGCGCTGCAGGATGGCGTGATGAGGCAGATTGCAGAGCGAACGGTGAGCCTGGACGAGCGCCTGCCTGCCGGCATGAGCGACGAAGGCAATCGTCGCGCGCAAGATCGCCGGCGCCAAGAGATCATGCGCAAGCGGTAGACGCGCCAAGTGATCGACCTCTACAGCTGGCCGGCTCCGAATGGGCACAAGGCGCACATCGTGGTTGAAGAGTTGGGGATTCCCTACCGGATCATTCCCATCGACATCACCAGTGGCGCTCAGCACGAAGAAAACTACCGTGCAATCAATCCGAACGGCAAGATCCCGGCCATCGTGGATCACGCGCCGCTGGACGGCGGGGAGCCCGTCACGGTCTTCGAGACCGGGGCCATCCTGCTGTACCTGGCGGAAAAGGAAGGCCGCTTCATTCCTTCGGACCTGCGGCAGCGCAGCGAAGTGATCCAGTGGCTGTTCTGGCAAGTCGGCGGACTGGGTCCGATGATGGGCCAGGCCCAGCACTTCTTTCGTTATGCGTCGGAGTCCGTGCCCTATGGGGTGAGCAGGTACCAGAACGAGACGCGGCGACTTCTGAAGGTCATGGATGACCGGCTGGAGGGCCGGGAGTATCTCTGCGGTACTTACTCCATTGCCGACATGGCTTGCTTTCCCTGGATCCGCATTCACAAGATGACCGGGGTCGCGCTGTCTGACTTCCCCCGCATAGAGGCTTGGTACGGGCGAGTGCGCAGCAGGCCGGCGGTAGGGCGTGCGATGGACCTGCTGAGAGACCGCTGGGTGGATGTCACCAAGTCCGCAGAAGCCAAGCGAAATCTCTTCCGCGCACCTGACTGATCATGAACGAGCACAACGAGCAGGTCGTCGATGCATTCGTCGACCTGCGCAGTCCCTACACCTACCTGGCGCTGCAGCCCGCGCGGACCCTGGCGCAGCAAAGCGGGGTGGCCTTCGAGTGGTGGCCGTTCATCACCGACTTTCGATCGGCGTACGGCGGAGAAGTCGAACAACGCTCGAGCCGTGATGTCGCGAAGCTGAAATACCTCTACATGGACTGCCGCCGATTGGCCGAAAGGCAGGGCCTCACGATCCGTTCCACAACCAAACTGTGGGACGCGACGCTTGCAAGCCAGGCTCTGCTGTTCGCCAAGAGCAAGCGCCGTCTTTGGGAATTCTGTGATCCGCTTTTGGCGGCGTTCTGGCGCAGAGAGTTCGATCTGGAGTCGCCAGCGCAGATAGAAGCAGCACTTGTCCATGCCGGGCTGGAGCCGCGCGAATGGCATGAATACCTGGAGGTACGCGCAATGCGTGACATGACAGCGGCGACGCAGCGAGCCGAAGCGCTTTGTGTTTTCGGCGCCCCTACCTTTGTCTATCGAGGTGAGCTGTTCTGGGGCGGGGATCGGCTGGATCTTCTAGCCAACGCCCTGAGTTCTCGCGAGAACAAGCTAGGCAACTGAAATGTTGCCGCAGGAATCTTTTCGGCCGCCGGAAATCGTCGATGCGTGGATGCAGTTCCCAAACGAGGGGTACCTTCTGGATCCCATGTTCGACTCCCTGCGCAGATGGCCTACTGCGTGGAAGATGCTGGCGCAGGACAACCCCGGAGTGACTCACGAGGAGGCGCTGGGCACATTCCGCTCCCAAGGGGTCTCGCAGGTTATCGCCAGCGCCTGGTGGGGGCCTGGTGGTCCGATGATCACGAACGACGAGGTCGCGCGCGCGGTCCGGGCAAATCCCGAATACGTCGTCGGAGTGGCATCCGTCGACATAGGCAAGCCGATGGCTGCGGTGCGGGAGTTGCGCCGCTGCGTGAAGGAACTGGGCTTCAAAGGCCTCCGCGTTCTGCCTTGGTTATGGGGGCTGCCGCCGGACGATCGCAGGTACTACTCCCTGTATGCCGAGTGCATCGAGTTGGACATCACGTTCTGCCTTCAAGTCGGTCATGCGGGGCCAATGAAACCTTCGGAGCCCGGACGGCCCATCCCGTACCTGGACAACGTTGCGCACGACTTCCCGGAGTTGCGCATCGTTGGAGGACACATTGGGTTCCCTTGGGTCGCCGAGATGATCTCGGTCATGATGAAGCACCCGAACGTGTATGTCGACACGTCCGCGTACAAGGCGTCTCGCTTCCCCCCGGAATTGGTCGCGTACATGCGTGGTCCGGGCAAGCACAAGGTGTTGTTCGGCACGAACTACCCCATGCTCACGCCCGCCGAATGCCTCGCCGGCATCGATGCGCTTCAGTTGGGAGATGAAGTGCTGCCTTTGTTCCTGTCAGGCAACGCGCGACGGGCGTTCAAGCTGCAAGCTTGATATTTGCATGACAGTCTCACTTCAGTGACTGGGGTGGGCGTGGGGCGATAGTTGCGAGCGCAACCATGCGGCCAGGTCGGCCATCACCTGGGTGCCCAGCGTCGATACCGCGGTGAAGTGAATGCACGCGTGGATGGCACCAGGGTAGTGGCGGTGCTCGGTCGGCACGCCGGCCTGCGCGATGCGCAGCGCCAGCGCATGGCCTTCGTCACGCAGCGGGTCGTGGCCCATGGTGGCCAGCCAGGTGGGCGGCAGCGTGTCCAGTGCCTGCGAGTGCAACAAGGCGAAATCGGGGTGTCGCGCCAGCTCTTGGCGCCCGCCGAGGTAGCAGTCGACAAACCATTGCATGACACCGGTGGTGAGGAACTTGCCCTCGCCATTCTCGACCATCGAAGGGCTCGGTTCGCTGTAGTGCTGGGCGACGGGATAGATGAGGCCCAGCGCACGCGGCGCGATCGCGCCGGCCGCACGCAGCGCCGCCACGGTGGCGAGCTGCGCGCCCGCGCTGTCGCCGGCCAGCGCGATGCGCGACGGATCGGCGCCGAGCTCGCGCGCGTGCGCGGCCACCCAACGCAGCGCACAGGCCACGTCGTCCACCGCCGCTGGAAAGGGATGCTCGGGCGCCAGCCGGTAGTCCACCGCCACCACCACGGCGGCCACGTCATGGCACAAGGTGCGGCAAACCTTGTCGTGGGTTTCGAGGTCGCCGATCACGAAGCCGCCACCGTGCACGTAGAGCAGCAAGGGAAGCGGCCCCTCCGCGTCGGGCTGGTAGATGCGCAGCATCAAAAGGCTGCAGGGTCCGTCGATGGCACAGTCGTTCGCCGACGCGATGGTGGGTGCCTGCAGGCCCAACTGGGCGGCCAGGTCACGGTAGATCTGGCGTGCCACCAGCGGGGGCAGCGTCTCGAGTGGCGGGTTGCCTTGGGCGGCGGCTTGCGCCAGAAAGCCGGCCAGCGCCGGGTCGAGAGGCGCCGTGTCGAGCACGGTGGGGATGGAGGTGTGGGTCATTGCGATCGTCCAGGTGTTCATCTCGGTTCTCAAGCGGGCACGGATGCCGGTTCGGCCGCAGGCCGCACCACCGGTGCGGCGGGCCGCAACAGGAAATAGCCCAGCGCGGGCAACAGCACCAACGCGCCGACCATGTTCCACACGAACATGAAAGCCAGCAGGATGCCCATGTCGGCCTGGAACTTGATGGGCGAGAACGCCCAGGTGCCCACTGCCAGCGCCAGCGTGATGCCGGTGAGCATGACCACCCGGCCGGTGAAGCGCAGCGCGTGCGCATAGGCGTCGGCCAGGCTCGCGCCTTCGCGCATGCGCGTCAGCGTGACGCTGAGCACGTACAGCGCGTAGTCCACGCCGATGCCCACGCCCAGCGCGATCACCGGCAGCGTGGCGACTTTCACGCCCATGCCCAGGCCCACCATCAGTGCCTCGCACAGCACCGAGGTCAGCACCAGCGGCAGCACCGCCACCACCACGGCGCGCCAGGAACGGAACGTCACCCAGCACAGCAACACCACGGCGGCGTAAACCCACAGCAGCATTTCGCGCATCGCCTGGTGCACCACGATGTTGGTGGCCGCGGCAATGCCCGCGCTGCCGGCCGCCAGCTTGAAGGTGACCTCGGGCGTGTTGTTGGCGGCGGCAAAGCGCTCGACTTCGGCCGTCACCCGCGACAGCGTCTCGGCCTTGTGGTCCTTGAGATAGACGTACAGCGCCAGGAACGAGCAGTTCTGGTTGAACAGCTCGCGCGGCGCGCGCGTCTGAACGCCGCCCAGCGCGCCCTCGTTGGGCAGCAGGTCGAACCACTTGAGGTTGCCCTCGTTGTAGCCCACCATTGCCAGCTTGGACAGCGCCGCCATCGAGTTGGTGGACTCCACGCCAGGCAATTGCTCCAGCCGCCAGGCCAGTGCGTCCATTTTCGCCAGCGTGCCGTAACGCGTGCACTGGTCCACTGGCGTGGTGGCCATCACGGTGAGGATGTCGGTGCTGGCGGCATAGTGGCCGATCAGGTAGTCGTTGTCTAGGTTGTAGCGCGCCTCGCGCCGCAGCTCGGGCGCACCCGGA
This sequence comes from Variovorax sp. CF079, assembly GCF_900101545.1. GTDB lineage: Bacteria > Pseudomonadota > Gammaproteobacteria > Burkholderiales > Burkholderiaceae_C > Variovorax. The sequence continues at coordinate 54,794 of NZ_FMZU01000002.1, forward strand.
TCCAGGTCACCGATGGACAGGTGCAGGCTCACCGCGAAACCGGCGGCGGCGAGCAGCCCTCCCACGGCGACTGCGCCAACGGCCCAGCGCCTCGTGGTGAAGCGCTCCAGCAGCGACCACAGGCGCGAGCGCTGCGCATCGGACGCGGTTTCCAGGCGCAAGCTGCGCGCGGCTGCCTTGGGGCTCACGCCCAGGTAGGACAGCAGCACCGGCAGCAGCACGAGATTGGTGAAGATCAGCGCGGCCACGCCGATGCTGGCGATCAAGGCGAGGTCCTGGATGACCTTGATGCGGATGATGACCAGCACCGCGAAGCCCACCGCGTCGCACAGCAGCGCGGTGAGGCCGGCCACGAACAGACGCCGGAAGGTGTAGCGTGCCGCCACCAGCCGATGCGTGCCGCGGCCCACGTCCTGCATGATGCCGTTCATCTTCTGCGCGCCGTGGCTCATGCCGATGGCGAACACCAGGAAAGGCACCAGCACCGAATAGGGATCGAGCTCGTAGCCCAGCAGCGCCAGCAGCCCGAACTGCCACACCACCGCCACCAGCGAGCAGGCCACCACCAGCGCCGTGCTGCGCGCGCAGCGCGTGTAGCCGTACAGCACGGCACTGCAGATCGCCAACGCCAGCAGGAAGAACAGCAGCACCTGATGCAGGCCTTCGATCAGGTCGCCCACCACCTTGGCGAACCCGGTCACGCGGATCTGCAGCGCATCGTTGCCGTATTTGCCGCGCAGCGCTTCGATTCGGCGCGACAGCTCGCCGTAGTCGAGCGCCTGGCCGGTCTGCGGATGACGGTCCAGCAGCGGCACGAACACGATGCTGGACTGGAAGTCGGCGGCCACCAGCTGGCCGATCTCACCCGAGCGTTCGACGTTGGCGCGCAGCTCGGCCAAGCTCGCGGGCGAGCCGTCGTAGGCGTTGGGAATCACCGGCCCGCCATCCAGGCCCTCTTCGGTCACCGCCACCCAGCGCGTGTTGGAAGTCCACAGCGACTTCATGAAGGGCCGGTCCACGCCCGGCATCAGGAAGATCTCGTCGTTGATCTTCTGCAGCGTGTCGAGGTAGACCTTGTCGAAGATGGTGCCCTGGCGGGCCTGCACGACCACGCGCATCGCATTGGCCTGGCCGCCCAGGTCGCCCTTGTGGGCCAGGTAGTTGACGATGTAGGGGTGGCCAGTGGGCAGCGTCTTTTCGAAGCTGGCATTGAGCTGCAGCTTGAGCGCCTGCCAGCCCAGCGCCACGGTGAGCAACAGGCACAGGGCCAGCACCCAAGGGCGGTGATTGAACAAGGCGCGTTCGACGGCCGAGCCGGAGCGCGCGTCGAAGTCTTCGATGCGCGCCACGACGGCCTGCGCGCTGGAGGGAGAGTCGGTATGCATGAGGCGTTAAAGCGGTTCTTTTTTCAGTCGAGCGGCGGCGCGGGCAGCCGGCGCATGCCGCGCAGGCTGGCCAGCACGAGGGCGCCGTCGGCGGCCACGGCGATACCGGCCACGGGCACGGGCTCGCGCGAGGGGATGCGGCGCAGGGTGGCCGTGTCCTGGCGCGCCAGCAGCAAATCGCCGGCCTGAGTCACCAGCGCGAAGCCGCCGCCCGGCAAGGCCGTGCCCGCGCCCACGGTCATGGGCGTGGTGCTGTCCAGCTTGTCCCAGTGCGCGCCATCGTCGCTGGAGCGAAAGGCCGAACCGCGCAGGCCGTAGGCCACCAGCACACCTCCACGCGTGCGCAGCAGGCCGAAGAAGCTGCCCTTATAGGGCGAAGGCAGTGGCGCGAAGGTGGCGCCGCCATCGACGGAGCGCAGCAGCAGGCCCTGCTCGCCCGCCACCACCAGCGTGCCGCCGGCCGCGCGCACGCCGTACAGGTGCAGGCTCTTGGGGTTGGGCAGCCGCCCGAGCCAGGGCTCCCAACTCTGGCCGCCGTCCGCCGTGGCGAACATCAGGCCGTACGCGCCGGTGGCGAAACCGCGCTCCGCGTCGGTGAATTCCAGGTCAAAGAAGGGCTTGTCCGCGCCCTCCGTCACCAGCTGCTGCGCATGCTTGATCGCGGTAGCGTCGCCCGTGCGCTGCGCCGCCGCGGCGACCAGGGCCGCCGCGGCCATGCCATCGAGTTGCTTGTGCCAGCTCTGCCCGCCGTCATCGCTGCGCAGGATGGTGCCCAGGTGGCCCGCCGCCCAGCCGGTGCGCTCATTGACGAAGCACACGCTGGTGAGCGTGGCCTGCAGCGGCACCCGGGCCTGTGCCCAGCGCGCGCCGTGGTCGTCCGACAGCAGCACCGTGCCGCGTTCGCCCACCGCCACCAGGCGCGTGCCTGCACGGCCCACTGCCAGCATGGCGGCGCCCAGCGCCTTGGGTGTGACCACCGCCGGCAACGACAGCACCGCGGGCGTGGCCGGTGCGGCACGGGCGCGCATCGGCAGCAGCGCGGGCACCGCACAACCGGCCAGCCCCACCACGGCCACGCGCCGTGTCAGCCCGATGGGTGCCGAATCGGCCATCAGCGTCCGCCCTCGTTGGCCAGGGCTTCCGGGCTGAAGAATGTGCGCGGAATCGGCGGCAACAGCTCGTACTGCTTGCGCAGCTCGTTGGAGGCCATGTTCAGGTAATAGGCGCCGGTCTGCATGTCATAGCCGCCCCACAGCACAAAGCTGGTCACCGCCGGGATGTCCGGCGCAGTGAGCATCAGCGAATAGTTGGTGCGCCACAACTGGCCGTTGGCGTCCCAGCCGTCGAACAGCACGATCTGCCAGGAGTCTTCGTCGATGTAGTACTTGCGCTTGGGCACGACGTGGCGCTTGCCCGCAGCCAGCGTGGCCTCCACTTCCCACACGCGGTGCAGCTCCCAGCGCACCTGCGCCGGGTTGAGCGTATTGGGCGTGACGAGTTCGTCCACCTTGGCGGCGGCCGCGCGGTTGTTGTTGTAGGGGATGTAGATCTCCTTCTTGCCCACCAGTTTCAGCTCGTGCTTGTCGATCGGGCCGAACAGGTTGAAGGCTTCGTCGAACAGGCCGATGCCCGAGGTCACCGAGTCGGGCGTGTCGTAGGCGACCGAGGGCGCCTTGCGCACGCGGCGCTGGCCCACCAGGTATTGCCACAGGCCGCGCGGCACCGACTCGTTCATGCCGTCGTGCGCCAGGATGGCCTCGCCGGCCTTGGAGCCGGGCTCGGTCACGAGGAACTTGCCGAACTGGTAGTAGCCGTCGAACTTCTCGGCGCTGCCGTCCTTGTCGTAATAGGCTTGGCGCACCGTCTGCACACCGCCCGAAGCCATTGCACGCCGACCGTCGGACGTCACCACCCACACGCGAACGGGCATGGCGTAGTTGCCGCCCTTCCACGCCAGGCGGTGGTTCCAGATCGCCTCGTAGCCGTCCTTCGGAACGGGGAACGGAATGCCGCCCCAGGCGCCCTCCACGCCGTGGCCTCCATCCACCGTCTTGGCATGCGTCGCGTTCTTGAAGGTGTTGTCGTACACCGATTGCGGAGCCGCCGCGGTGCGATGCGTGGGATAGACGTCGATGCGGAAGTCGGGGTACTTCTTCATCAGCGCCTGCACGCCGTCGGTCAACTTGTCGGCGTACTGCGCCATGTTCTTGGCGTTGATCGACAGCACGGGCTTCTCGCCCGCGAACGGGTCGGGCCGCACGTCACCGTTCTTGTAGCCGGGTGGCGCCTTGGCCAGGCCGCCGTCCCAGGTGGGGATGGTGCCGGCCTTGTTGCCGGCCTTCTCCGCGCCTACCGGGGTCAGCGTGGACTTGAGCTTTGCGGCCTCATCCGCGCTGACGGCGGCCTGCGCCGAAGCGGCGGATGCCAGCAAGGCGGCCAGCAGCAATGATTGTTTTGCGATGTGCATCATGGTGTGTCTCGATGAGTTTTTTTCAGAAAGTGCGGGAGACGGTGAACGACAGGTAGTTGCGGTCCTTCAGCGTCTGGCCATAGGACAACATGCGCGTGGGCGTGCGCGCGTCGGCGACCGTGAAGGTGTTCTCGCTGCCGAAGAAGGCGGTGTAGCTCAGGCCGATGTTCCAGGTGTTCTGGTACTTGCCCTTGATGCCGAGGGTCACATCGCCCGCATTGGTGGCGCCGCCCGCGAAGTTGAAGATCGCCGAGGAGCGGCCGCCGAAGTTGTAGCCCAGGCCCATCGGGATCGACAGGTCCAGGCCGGGCAGCACCTGGAAGTACTGCGGCTCGAAGATCATGCGGAAGGCGGCGGCCGAACGCGTGGTGTTGGGGTCCAGCCCGCCGAAGCCGGTCGTGCCCGGGTTCTTGGTGACGCTCATCACGCGGTTCCACGCCAGCTCGGCCAGCACCACGCCGCCGTCCCACAGGCCGGACTTCTTCAGCACGTAAATGCCCGACAGGTTCAGGTGGGCCGTCTTGCCGATGGCATAGCACGGGTTCGCCGCCGTACCATCGCAATTGACCGGCGGCATGAAGGGCGCGCCGCCCAGCACGGCCGGGTCGCTGGTGAGCGGCGCGTCGGCGCGCATCGAGCCTTCGAGCGCCCAGTTCAGCTGGCCGATCGACGACGTGACGCTGGCGCCCACGGTCTTGATGCCCTTGGCGTAAACGGTGTGCGCGTTGCCGTTGATCAGGTCGAACACCGGCACGGCCGGCGTCTTGTCGTTGTAGCGCGCCGCATAGACGCCGTACTCGAAGGCACTGCCGGTCGGCGACCAGCGCAACTGCGCGCCGAACTGGCCGTTGTTGCCGGGCGTTTGGTTCTTGCTGTCGTCGGTGACCAGCACCGGCGGCAGCGGCGGGCCGAAGTACACGCGGCCGCCGCCGATGTAGTCCTGATTGGAGAAGTAGCTGCCGACCCCGGGGATCTTGCTGGGCCGCCACTTGAGCTGGTAGTAGCCGCCCAGCGTCACGCCTTCGGCCACCTGCAGCGTGCCGGAGATCTGCTCCACCGGCAGCAGCACTTCCTTGAACTGCCAGTTGGGCACCGAGGCAATCTTGGCGATGTCCACCGGCCCTTGCGCCGCTGCAATGCCGTTCTGGCCGAAGAACAGGCTCTCGCCGTATTGCAGCGCGTGCTTGCCCACGCGAATGGAGGCGGGCATGTCGCCGAGCGATCCCTTGGCATAGACGAATGCATCGAGGAACTGTTGGCCCCGGCCGTGCTGGCTTCGCGTAGCGGGAATGAACTCGTTGGCCGCCTGGCCCAGCTGGTTGCTCACGCCCAGCGAGCCGTCGTTGGCGTTGGTGCCCAGGTACTTGGAGTCGTACCAGGCCGCGTGACTCAGGCGCACGCCCCAGTTGCGGTGGTTGAAGTCGAACTCGGTCAGCAGATCGAAGCGGTTGGAGACCACGCCTTTCCTGAAGTTGGCGTCGCCATCGTTCTCGTTGGTCACGCCGCCGTCGCCCCGCGCTGCGGGCGAGGTCAGCACGGCCGAAGGCTCCTTCAGCCGAGATGCCAGGCTGTACTTGGGCGTGAAGTCCAGCCGGATCTTGGCGTCGGGGTCGCTGGACTCCAGTTCCATCGACAGCGCCGGCAAGGCGCAAGCCAGGGAGCTTGCCAGGACCAGCGCGCGCGGGCGGAAGGGGATGAATGCAGATGTCATCGTGTCTCCTCGTCTCTCTATTTGTTGTGTGGATTGCGGCTCAGATGTAGGTCGATGCCAGTCCGCCGTCGACCGGGATGTTGGCGCCGCTGATCCAGCGCGCTTGGTCGCAGCACAGCCACGCGATCACCGGCGCGATCTCGTCGGCGAAGCCGGGGCGCAGCATGCGGTGCGCATCGGCCTGCACCCGCTCCTGGCCGAGCATGCTCACGAAGTCGCCCAGGATCGGCGTGAACACCGGACCGGGCGCGACGCAGTTCATGCGCACGCCGTGTTCCAGAAACCATTTCTGCGACTGCGTGGCGCTCCAGACGATCAGCGCTTCCTTGAAGTACTGGTAGCAGGTCTCCTGCGGCACGGGGTGGTCGCGCAGACAATGGGCGCCGGCCTCGAAGCCTTGCGCGGCGGCGAGGGCCTTGTGTGGCTCCAATCGCTGCGGCCATTCGGCGCCGAGGATGGAGGCCACGTTGACAATGGAACCACCACGCGGGATGCGTGGCAGCGCCTGTTCGGTCAGATGGCGCAGACCCAGGTAGTTGATGTCGGCGACGAGCTTGACGGGCGCCGTGCCGGGCACACCGGCGATGTTGCACAGCGCGTCGAAGCGCTCGGGCAATTGGGCCACAGCCGCATCGATGGCGGCGGCAGAACTCAAGTCGGCCTTGACGAAGCCGTCGAGCGTGAGGCTGGGGTCGTTGCGGTCCATGCCGATGACGCGGGCGCCGGCAAAGCGCGCGACGCGTACCACCTCGGCGCCAATGCCCGACGACACGCCGGTGACGACGATGGTTTTTCCTTGAAGCTGCATGAAATGTCTCCTCGTGGGTTCAGTCGATAACACTCAGAACGGATAGGGATGCGGCGCCTGCTTGATGGTCAGCCACTGCCACTGGGTGTATTCCTCCCAGTCGGCCGGGCCGCCCACGCTGCTGCCGTTGCCGGCGATGCCAGGGCCGCCGAAGGGGTTGACGCACTCGTCGTTGACGGTCTGGTCGTTGATGTGGACCATGCCGGAGTTCAACTGCGCGGCAATCGCCATGGCCCGTCCGATCGAGGGCGAGATCACCGCCGACGCCAGGCTGCCCTGGTGGTTGTTGGCCAGGGCCACGGCCTCGTCGTCGGTCTTGAAGGTGATGATGTTGGCGACGGGGCCGAACACCTCTTCGTCGTACACGCGCATGCCGGCCCTCACGCCCGCCAACACCGTGGGTTTGTAGAACAGGCCGTCGCTGCTGCCGCCGGCCAGCAACTGAGCGCCGGCCGCGATGCTGTCCTGCACGATGGCGTGCACGCGGTCGCGCTGCCTGGCGTCGATCAGCGGCCCCTGGGCCACCTGGCCGCTGGCGCCGTCGCCCACCGGCAGGTGCTGGGCCTTCGAGACCAGCCGCTGGGTCAAGGCAGCGGCGATGCTCTCGTGCACGATGATGCGATTGGTCGCCATGCAGATCTGGCCCTGATGCAGGTAGGCGCCCCAGGCGGCATTGCTGGCCGCGATGTCGAGGTCGGCGTCTTCCAGAATGATCAGCGAGTTGGCGCCGCCGAGCTCCAGCGTGACCTTCTTCAGATGACGCCCCGCCAGTTCGCCGATGCGCCGGCCCACGGCGGGCGAGCCGGTGAAAGCGATCATCGGCACGTGCGCATCGGTCACCAGGGCTTCACCGGCGGCGGCGTCACCGGGCAGCACCTGCAGCAGGCCGGCGGGCAGGCCTGCCGCTTCGAACACGCGGGCGATCATGAAGCCGCCGCTCACCGGCGTGCGCGAGTCGGGCTTGATCACCACGCCGTTACCGGCCGCGAGGGCCGGCGCCACGGCGCGAATGGTGAGGATGAGCGGAAAGTTGAAGGGCGAGATCACGCCCACCACGCCACGCGGCACGCGCCGCGCCAGGCTGGTGGTGCCGCTCGCGCTCGGCAGGATCTGCCCCTGCGCCTGCAGGGGCATGGCCGCCGCCAGATGGCACAGGGTGATGGCCTCGCGCACCTCATGCTGTCCTTTGGGCAGGATGGCGCCGGTCTCTCGGGCGACATAGAGCGCCAGCTCGTCGAAGTGCTGCTGGAACAACGCCGCGGCCCGTTGGAACACCGCGGCCTTCTCACGCGGCGCAACCTGCGTCCAGCTTTTCTGCGCTTGCGCCGCGGCGGCCGTGGCCAGCCCCACGTCCTGCGCGTCGGCGATGCCGACGGCCGCCATCACCTTGCCCGTGGCCGGCTCGACGACGTCGCGCACACCGCCTCCGGATGCGACCCACCTGCCGTTGAACACCTTGCCGGTCCAGGCCGCCGCGTCCAGGAACGCCGGCTTCTCCGAAACACCCATGACTCACCCCTTGCGAAAAAAGTTGATCGGCTGGCCGCGGGTGGAAATGCCCGCGGCACTGCCTTCTTTTCGCAACGGGCATACCAGCGGCGCCGCGGCGGGGTGGGCCGACGCCGCTGCGCGACGCTGTTTTTCATTTGAGGATTAGGGGAATTCCCGGAGTCGTGATAGTTATCTTGAATAACTGGTTTACCCTGATCAGCGCTTTCATCAAATGATGAAAAATCAGTCACGCGTTTCACCAAACGATGAGCTCGAAATTGACCAAAGCCACTGCCTCACCGGTCCCGGAGCGGATCTCGCTGGCCGAGGTGGCGCGCGCCACCGGCGCCGCGCTGGGCCGTTTCGACGGCGCCGAAGTGGCGCGTGCGATGAGCCGCTTCGAGGCCTCGCATGTGAGCAGCGAAGAGCACCCGACGATTGCCGACATCAGCGAATGCCTGTTCTTTTCGCCCGGTGATGGCCGCATCTGGCTGCAGGATCAGCGCATGGTGCTTCTGCATACCGAGGCGCTGGGCTCCCTGCGGCGCGAGCTGATCGACAGCCTGGGCCAGGAGAAGGCCCGCGGCCTGTTCACGCGCGCGGGCTACGTCAGCGGCGCGCGCGACGCGCGGCTGGTGCGCGAACATTGGCCCGAGGCCGAGCCGGCCGCGGCCGCGATGGCCGGCACCCGCCTGCATGCCCTGGAAGGCCTGGTGAAGGTCGAGCTGGTGCACGCGCGCTATGACCCCGAGACCTCGGACTACGAGGGCGAATTCATCTGGCACCACTCGAGCGAAGACGACGAGCACATCGCGGCCTACGGCATCGGCGGCTCGCCGGCCTGCTGGATGCAGGTGGGCTATGCCACCGGCTACGTCAGCACCCTGTTCGGGCGGCTGGTGGTGTTCCGTGAAGTCGCCTGTCGCTCGATGGGCGAGAGCCAGTGCCGCGTGATCGGAAAATCGGCGGAGCGCTGGGACGATGTGGAAGAAGACATGCGCTACCTGCGCGCGCGCGACTTCGTCGGCGTGTCGCAGTACGGCGACGCGACGCCGCAGGCCGCGGAGTTGCCCACGCCGCGGCGCAAAAGCGGCGCGATGGTGGGCGCGTCATCGGCTTTCAACGCGGCCTGCCACCTGTTGCATCGCGTTGCGCCGACCACAGCCACTGTGCTTTTTACCGGTGAGTCCGGCGTCGGCAAGGAAAAGTTCGCCAGCATGCTGCATAGCATCAGCCCGCGGCGCGACAAGCCCTTCGTCGCGGTGAATTGCGCGGCCATTCCGGAGACGCTGATTGAGTCCGAGCTGTTCGGAGTGGAGCGCGGCGCTTACACCGGCGCCGGCGCGGCGCGGCCGGGACGCTTCGAGCGCGCCCACGGCGGCACACTGTTTCTGGACGAGATCGGCACGCTGAGCTACGCGGCCCAGGGCAAGCTACTGCGCACGCTGCAGGAGGGCGAAGTCGAGCGCGTGGGTGGCACGCGCAGCGTACAGGTGGACACGCGCGTCATCGCGGCCACCAACGTCGATCTGCGCCAGGCCGTGCGCGAGGGCAAGTTTCGCGACGACCTGTTCTTCCGGCTCAATGTCTTTCCCATTCACCTGCCGCCGCTGCGCGAGCGACGCGATGACGTGCCTCTCTTGATGAGCCATTTTCTGCAGCACTACGGCCGCAAGCACGGCCGGCAGGTCACTGGCTTCACGCAAGCCGCTGTCAAGGCGCTTCTGAACTACGACTACCCCGGCAACATCCGCGAACTGCAAAACCTGATCGAGCGCGCCTTGATCGTCGCCCCCGAGGGCGGCCTGCTCGAAGTTCACCACCTGTTCACAAGCGGCGAGACGCTGGACAAGAACGTGCTGTCGGTACGACCGGATGGCCACTTGGCGGGCGTGGGCGCTGCCGGCGCCCCGACCCCGCAGGCCACGCCTGCAAGCCACGCCGTGCCGGACCGCGCCGGCTCCAGTTCATTGGGGCAAGCGGAAGAGGCGCTGATACGCCGTGCGCTGGAACAATGCGGGGGAAACCTCTCCGCGGCAGCGCGTGTGCTGGGCGTCACGCGTCCCCAACTGGCCTACCGTGCGCGCAAGCGCGGCATAACAAGCTGACGAGCGCTTGCTCCTGTCGGCTCTGTGCCACTGAATACTCGCTAGACCACCATCGGCGTCAGAGCGCCGTCCATCGTGATGAGCGCCCCCGTCACATAGCTGGCACAGTCCGATGCGAGAAAGACGGCCGCGTTGGCAATCTCCTGAGGATGCGCGTAGCGACCCAACGGGATTCGGGCTTCGTTGGCCTTCAGCAGTTCTTCCTCGGGCTTGCCGGTCAGACGCGATTCCGTCTCGAGCGAGTTCTTCACGCGGTCGGTATAGGTCGCCCCCGGATTGATGGCGTTCACGCGAATGCCGTGACCGCCCCATGCGTTGGCCAGGCCCGCGGATACCAGCATCAAGGCCGCATTGGCCGCCCCGCCCGGCAGGTGCATCGCGCTCGCGACCTTGCCACCCGTTCCGATGATGTTGACGATCGATCCCGCGCGCCGCGCGACCATCGACTTCAGCGCCGCGTCCATCGCGTGCACGTAGCTGAAGTATTTGGCGTCCATCGCGGTTCGCCAGGCCTGCGCGTTCAGTTCCGCCGGCACGACGCGCTTTGCGCCGCCGGCCGAGTTGACCAGCACGTCGATCGGGCCGAGCGCCTCTTCCACCTGCGCGACTGCAGCGAAGGCGCTGCGCGGGTCGATGAAGTCCGCCACGGCGCAAAGTACGTCGAAGCCTTCCCTGGCGAGTTCGGCAGCGGCGGCGCGCAGGTTCTCCTCGCTTCGCGAAGCGATCGCCACGCGCGCGCCTTCGGCCGCAAAGGCCCGCGCGCATGCCAAGCCGATGCCCTTGCTGCCGCCCGTCACCAGGACCACCTTGCCTTGCAGATTCAGATTCATCTCGATTCTCCTCATTGAAGGCGCCGCACCGGCACCGCACTGCGGCGCCCATTACTCAGCCTTGATGTTCGCCTCTTTGACCACCCGGGCCCAGCTTCTCAGATCGGATTCGATGACGGTCGCCATCGCTTCCGGCGTGCTCGAACGAACCTCGATTCCTTGCTTGGCAAGCACTGCCTGGACGTCCGGCATGGCGAGGACACGCATGACATCGGCATTCGCCTTGCGGATCACATCCGCAGGCGTCTTCGCCGGCGCGACGAAACCCGCCCAGATGTCGACGCAAAAGCCGGGCAGGGCTTCGCCCACCGTCGGCAGCTGCGGCAGCGACGCATAGCGAGTTGCGCCCGTACCGGCAAGCAGCCGCAGGCGCCCGGACTCGATATGCGGCAGCAACGCATTCGCCTGGCCAAGGAACAGATCCACGCGCCCCGCGAGCAGGTCCGGCAGCGCGGCCTGTGCGCCCTTGTAGGGAACGTGCTGGATCGATGTTCCGCTCATGCTCTTGAGCAACTCGAGCGAGAAGTTCTGCGGCGAACCCGGTCCGCCGGAGGCGTAGGTGAGTTGTCCCGGCCGCGCCTTCGCAAGCGCCAACAATTCCTTGACGTTCTTGGCCGGCAGTGCCGGATGGACCACGAGCAGGTTCTGCACGGAGATCGCAAGACCAAGGGGGGCGAAGTCCTTGACGGGGTCGTAAGGGACCGCGCCGAGCAACGGCGCGAAGACCAGCACGCTGTTCGGGGCTACCAGCCACGTGTAGCCGTCCGCGGACGCGTGCGCCACGGCCTTGGCCGCAATCGCCCCGCCGGCGCCCGGCTGGTTCTCCACGATCACCGGCTGTCCCCAGATTTCCTGGAGCTTCTGCGCCACGGTGCGGGCGAGCACGTCGGGACTGCCGCCTGGCGTGAAGGGCACGACGATCTTGACGGGCTTGTTCGGATAGGGCTGCGCAACGGCAAGCCCAGGGATGAGGCTCGACAAGGCAAACGCTACGAAAGCGCAGAAGCGCCATGAGCACATGTGTATGTCTCCCAATCAATTCGGCCGTACGGCGAGCATCCGGTCGATCAGGCCCGGAGTGTGCGCAGCACCTCGGGGTTGTGAACGGCGATCGGCTCGCCGGCCTCGAAGGCCAGGATTTGCCGAAACGCGTTCCCGTAGGCGATCTCGTGATTGTCGATCTCGACGTAGCCGATGTGCGGGGTGCACACTGCATTGGGAAGCGATAGCAACGGGTCGGCGGCGCCGAGGACTGGTTCGTGGTCCAGCACGTCGACCGCCGCCATCCCCGGCCTGCCTGCCTTCAATGCTGCCACCAGTGCGCCAGGGGCGATCAGTTCCGCACGGCTGGTGTTGACCAGCAGCGAAGTGGGTTTCATGCGTGCCAGGTCGTCGGCCGTGACGCTCCCGCGCGTGTCGTCGCTGAGCCGCAAGTGCAGCGAGATCACGTCGCAGCGCCGGAAGAAGTCGGCGCGGTCTCTTGCCATCGCGAGCCCATCGCCCTCGGCCGCGATGCGGCTGCCTTCGCGCCCCCACACGAGCACCGGCATCTCGAAAGCCTTGGCGTAGCCGGCGATCACTTTTCCGATGCGGCCGTAGCCGAGGATGCCCAGCGTGCGGCCCCGCAGCCCCCGTCCTATCGTGCTCTGCCAGCGCCCCTGCTTCAGCGCTTCGACTTCAAGCGGAATGTGGCGCAGGGCCGCAATCATCAAGCCCCATGTCAGCTCCGCTGCCGCGTAGGAAGGCCGCGACGTCAAGGTCGCACTGACAAGCACGCCATGACGCGTGCATGCCGCAAGGTCGATGTGCGGAACATGGCCGTTCTGACTGATCAGCTTGAGCTTCGGCAGTCGTTGCAGCAGCGCCTCGCCGATCGGCGTTCTCTCGCGCAGCAGCACGATCGCTTCCGCGTCCTGGAGCCGATCGGCGAGTACATCGAGGTCGCTCACGTAGTCGGTGTAGATGGTGACGGCCTTGTCCGCGATCAGGCTGAAGCAGTCCAGCTTGCGGACAACGTCCGCGTAATCGTCGAGGATGGCGATGTTCATGGGTGATCCGCTTCAGGCGTTCGTCGGCAGGTCCGCGACGGGGCGGCCTTCGTCGATGAGCCGGCATTTGCGCTCCTCGGCGGCGGCCTTCTTCAGGGCGAGTTCCAGCACTTCGCGCGCCCTGGCTCGAGGAATGAAGCAGACGCCGGTGTCGTCGGCGAATGCGATGTCCCCCGGAGAAACGCGAACGCCGCCGATGTTCACGTCGCCGTTGATCTCGACCGTCTCGATGCGCCACTTGCCTGTCATCGGCGTCACTTCGGTGGCCCACACCGGGTAGCCGACGTTTCGCGAGTGCGGCACGTCGCGGATGCCGCCGCTGACGATCGCGCCAGCCTCGCCCTGGCGCTTCCCGGTCTGCGCCGAGATGCCGCCCATGTTCGACACACCCGCCACGCCGTCAATCACGATGACATCGCCCGACTCGGCCAGGTTGTGCGCTTCGAACTCGGCCATCCTGTTGACCTTTGCGCGGGCAGCTTCATACGGGTGCTCGCGCAACGCGATGTTGCGTACTGTCAATGCAGGGCCGACGATGCACGTGCCTGCCATCGTCGGCTTGAACCAGCTGGCGGGCAGCACGCCCGTGATGCCGAGTTCGTCCATGATGTCCGACAGGATGCCGCTTGCGTCGCCCAGCGAGAGGAAGCCGGCGATCAGATCTGGATCGGGTCTCGGGAGCGCCGTCATGAGGATGCGCTCGGGCGCGATCTTTCCAGTGAGCTTTCGTTCTGCCATTGCGCGTCCTATCGGGTTGTGCTTGCGTCTTGCCTGAGCGATTCGCTGCCGGCCTTGGCAACTTGCCCGTCCTGGACCGACGTGCCGCCGCCCACACCGATCGAGCCCGCGATCTTCCCGTCCACGACGATCGGCACGCCGCCCTCCAGCGGCATGGCTCCTCGAAGCGCCAGATAGCGCAACCCGATCCCGCCTCGCGCCAGCACCTCCTCGAGGTCCTTGGTGGGACGCCTGAAGTGAAGCGCGCTGCGCGCCTTGTCCTCGGCTCCCGCCAGAGCACCGTACTGGGTGTTGTCGAGTTTCTCCTGCATGACGACGTGGTCGGCGCTGTCCATGACGACGATCACCATGCTCCAACCGTTCCTCACGGCCTCCGCCTCGGCAGCGGCCATCACCTTCTTGGCCTGGGCGAGGCCGATGGGCGAGCCGTAGGGCGTGGTAGGAGGCGGCGGCGGAGATGGCGCCGTCTGCGCGAATGCGGCAGCGGCAGAGAAGATCCAAGCGAGGGCGAACGGTGCGGCAATGGTCCGCCGTGTCGTGCGCATGGTGGGGCGCAAGGAATGGAGCTGTTGGAGCATGGAATCACCTTTCATATCATTTCGACTCGGCCGTGCTGCAGGTCAACGGCCGCGCGGCTCGGCCGGTGCGACGTCGAGTCCATCCACGCCGCTGCGCAACACCGAATCCGCCAGGAAGCCGCTCGCGCGCAGGTCGTCCAGCGCCGCGTTGATCCACTTCAGTCGATCACTGCGGTCTAGAGGAACCGCGATCGCTTGCGGTACGCCATAGAAGTTGTCGGGCAGCAGCCGAAGTCCCGATGCGTCTCGCGTATTGGCTGCCAGTCGCTGCCGGTTGCCGGCAAAGGCAATCACGGTTCCGTCCGTGAGCCATTGGACGGCCTCTCGCAACGTGTAGTCGGGCGTTGCACGAACACGCGCGGCGCCCAGCCGCTCTTGCAGCCATACGCCCACGCTGTCGTCCGTGTTCACCCCAACTGCTTGTTTGGCACCGTCCAAGTCCCGGACCGACTGCATCTTCGAGTCGGCGCGCACCAGTGCGCTTTGTTGCACCAGCATGTAGGTTTGGGAGTAGAGCACCGTGCCCTTTCGCTGCGGATTCGGGGCTACGAATCCGATGTCGGCCGATCCGCTTCGCACTGCTTCCAGGACATCAGCCGCCGTCGCGAGAGGTGCGATGGCCGTCGGCACGCCCGCTCTGCGACCCAGCTCACGGGTGAGATCGGCCACCACGCCCGAGACGACGCCGGTGGCGGGATCGCGGCGCGCCTGCGCCAGGTTGGCGACGATGTATGCAGCTCGCAGCTGACCCGTGGGCGCCAGGACCGGTTCGGCGGCCATGACGGTTCCAGCGAGCAGCGACAACAACAATGGGGAGTAAGTAGCCAGCCTGGTCATGCAACATCGCGCTTTCAGTGTCCGCCGTATTTCTTGCACGCATCTTCACGCGCATGGATGCACGCGTCCAATTTAGAATTCGCCGGTATCGTCATCATCCCAGTGAATAATGTGCGGCTGGATCTCAATCTGGTTTCCATCTTGGAAGCCGTCATGCTCGAACGCAACGTGACGCGCGCGGCGGCCAGTCTCGCGATGACCCAGCCCGCCGTCAGCAACGCGCTTCGTCGCGCCCGCCGACTGACCAACGACGATCTGTTCATCAAGGTGCCCAATGGCGTTCGGCCGACGGCGCGGATGTTGGCGATGTGGCCTGGGATCCATCGGTCGCTCGCCGTCTTGCGCGCCTCGATCGCGCCGCAGCACTTCGATCCTCGTGCGGACGCCACCACCTTTCGCATCGCGGTGACCGACAGCCTTGCATCCGAGGCGGTCTCCGGCATCACGCTAAAGCTGAGCGAAGCCTCTCCTTTCGGACGCGTCGTGTTCTCCCACCACACGAATGCCAGTTCACTCGAGGCGATCGAACTCGGCACGCTGGACTGCGCAGTCGGGATGTTTCCAACGCTGCCCCACAGCGTCCACGTGCACAGTCTTCGCGCGGACCACTACGTCTGCGTCATGAGGCGAGGGCACGATCTCGGTCGCGCGATGTCTCTGGATGCGTTTGCCGATGCGCGGCATGTGCTTGTATCGCCGTCGGGCCAGGACATGGGCATCGTCGACAGCTGGCTCAGCCTGCATGGCCGCGGCCGCAGCGTGGTCGCGGTCGTCAACCGCTTCGCCGACGCACTGCGGGTCGTGGCCGACAGCGACCTGCTGGTCTGCGTTCCCAGCGACCTCCTCCATGGCCAGTCTCGCAAGCTCATGGTCAAGAACAAACTTGTGACACGGGACCTGCCGTTCGAGGTCGAGAAGCTCCTGTACAAGTTGATCTGGCACGAGCGGCTGCATGCTCACCCTGCTCATCAATGGTTCCGCTCGCTCGTGGCGGAGGTCTGTGTTCAGGCGAGATAGTCGTGCTCGACCGTGTCGAGCGCAAGCGTCATGTCAGCGATGTAGTGGACCGCCGATTCGACTTCCAGCACCGGCAGATCGGCCACCGGCGCCAGCGCATGTGGGTGCAGCTCGAGCGAGGCCGGCGCGGTCCATGCGCCGTGCATCTTGACATCGACCATGTAGTAGCGCACGAGCTCGCAAATTCGGGCGCTGCCGTCGACATGCGGAATGATCTTGAGCAAAAAGTTCGGCCCCGCGATGCCCGCCAGGATCGACGCAGCATCGAGTGCGCGGTGCTTGAAGCCCATGGTCGCCTTGGCCACGCGTGCATTGCCGTAGTCGAGCGTACCGGCGATCGTCTCGGTCTCGTAGTCGAGCACCGGTGAGGCGATCTTTTTCGGGAAGCCCCAGAGCTCACGCCCGCCAGCAATGGGCGGATGGTCGTTGAGGTACATGGCATGCACGTAAGCGCCGTGCTCCACACCCTTGGCAGTGCGCAGTTGCACCGGAATGACCTGGCCCGACTCGGTGTAGTCGCCGAAACCAGTGGAGTCGGGCATACGGATGAACTCGTACTTGACCAGCGGCTCCACCACTTCGAGCGGCTCGGGCACCACGGCGCGCAATGCGTCCATGTCAGTACGGTAAGTGATGACGACGAACTCGCGCCGCGTGAAACGGTAGGGCCCCGGCGGAAAGGCCGGGCTGGAAATCGGCATGGCAAAGGCCTGCCGGCGCACGTCTGCGATGTTCATGGAACTCCTTTGGTCGGGAAAACAACCTTAGCGCGCCTTGGTGGACGGCAAGCCGCCTGACGCGATCGTCCTCATGGGTCGACGAATACGCGCTTCCCCGGGTTCGGTCAGGTCGAAGGTCGTAACGCCGCTGGCCTGCGTCTGGGTGCGCAGCAACTCCGGGTGCGCCAAAGTATTGCGCATGTCGCGCGCGCCGGCCTCCCAATGCTCGAGGACCGTGATGCGCGAGAACTCGTAGTCCTTGGAATCGAGTTCGTAGGGCTTGTAGCGGTAGATCAAGTGCACGATGTCGACCGGCTCGTGCTTCATGTGCGCACACAAGCTGGCCACGCCCGGCTCCTCGCGCATCTCGGGCGGCAGCCGGTCGAGCAGGTCGACCAGTGACTGCCGCAGGTTCAGACGGGCGGCACACGCGTCGGTATTCATCCGGGTCCGACTGGAGTGCTGGATGTCCTTCTGGCGCGCCATCACCTCGGCCAGCGTTTGTGGCATCGACCCGCGGGCGTTGAACAGGTCGACCTGCAGTGCCACGAGCGGCTCGCTGCGCGGGTGTTCGTCAAGCACCGCGGCGCGCTCTTGCAATCAAGACTGCAGCGCCCATTCATCCCTTTAGCGTCGACATGCGTACCGCCACCAAGGCGCTGGTGCTGCAGGGTGGCGGCGCACTGGGCGCATACCAGGCCGGCATCTACGAAGTGCTCGCCGAGCGGCCTGCTCGAGGCTGGCGACACCGCTGTCATCGGCGATGCCACCCAGAGCAGGAAGAAATCGAAGGCATCGAGCATCCAGCCGAGGAAGGTGGCGAAGACCACTCTCCTTTGTGCGGTGGTCAGCGGCATCGGTGTCGCTCCGGAGATCCGGCGTGAGGTCATCGCAGTAGCTCCTGTGTCAGTGGTTGAAAGGCCCCGAAATGCCGCAGCGTCACGAGTGCTGCAAGATTCGCTCGTGCGTGTGTCGGTACGGTTACTCCCGGGGCGACGGGAGATGACGTTTGAAGCTGCGCTACTGAGCGGGCGCAGTACGACGCGGGGCCCCAAGACACGTTCATGAGCGGATCCGATGGGTTCATTTGCTTTACTCGTTGGACAGGCCGAGTTCGAGCTTCTCTAATTCCTGCGTCACTGCAAGAACGAGGAGACGCTTCATGCTTCACATGTCCGGAAAGATCGCCGCCGCGGCCTGCGCGCTTGTGGTCGGATGCGGGAGCATCGGGGCCGCCGCCGCCGCCTCGATCGGCGGGCCCCTGAACCTGGCCGACGAAGGAATGTTCTTCGTCAACGGGAAGGCCGTCACTTCCAAACATCCGGGGGTTTCGCCTGCCGGTCCGGTTCGCCCAGGGACGGTGACCGTCAACCAGATGTACGTGCACTATCGCGTCCCCGCAAGCAGAACCAGCGCCATCCCCATCGTGCTGGTGCATGGCGGTGGGCTGACCGGCATGAGCTACGAGACCACTCCCGACGGACGGGAGGGGTGGGCAACCTACCTCGTGCGCAAGGGGCATGCCGTCTACGTCGTCGACACGCCCGGGCGCGGACGCTCCGGCTTCAACTCGACAGCCATCAACGAGGCCAAGGCCGAGGGAAGCGTCTCGGGGCTGCCCGCCAGCGTGTTGATGGTGACTGCCGAACTTGCCTGGCCTCTCTTTCGCTTCGGGCCTTCGCACGGAACGGCGTATCCGGATACCCAGTTCCCGGTCGAGGCGTTCCCGCGATTCGCTTCCCAGGGCGTGCCTTTTGCCGAGGCCATGCTCGAGGGAGGTGGCATGGGCACGGCCCCGCAGGCGCTCGCGGCGCTGCTGGACGATATCGGGCCCGCGATCGTCGTGGTGCACTCGCTGGCGGGGCCCTTTGCCGATGCCTTGATCGGTCTGCGTCCCGCCCTGGTCAAGGCGGTCGTCAACATCGAGGGTGCGCAGTCGGTCGTTCCCACCGACGCGCAGATCGCGGCCTACAGAGGTGTCCCCGTGCTGGAACTGTTCGGCGACCATCTCGACGCTCCCGTGTTCACGGGCCAGCCTCGCTATGAGGCACGCAAGGCCGTGGTCGAGCGGATCAATCGCCTCGAGGCAGGCAGGGCGAGCCTGGTGCGGCTTCCCGACGTGGGCATCAAAGGCAACTCGCACATGATGATGCAGGACAAGAACAACCTGGAGGTGGCTGACTTCATCCTGCGCTGGATCGCGGACAAGGTGCGCTGAGTCATCCGCCGGCGTTGTGTGACGGCAATGACGAGGCCGAACCAGCTCCTGTCCGACCGCGGGACCGGCCGTTCGCTACGAACGCGGCGCGTTGCCGCGATCCTCCGCCACGACATCGTTGCGCAGGATGCCAATGCCCTCGATCTCGACTTCGATGGTGTCGCCCACCTGGATCGGGCCGACGCCCGCGGGGGTGCCGGTCATGATCATGTCGCCCGGCAGCAGGGTCATGTACCTGCTGAGGTAGGAGACGATGGCAGGCACCGAGAAGAGAAGATCCGCGGTCGTGCCGTCCTGGCGCACGGCACCGTTGACCCGCGTGATGATTCCGAGCCTGGAAGGGTCCAGTCCGGTGGCGATCACCGGCCCCATCGGCGCGAAGGTGTCATAACCCTTGCCCGCCAGCAGGCAGCCGAATTCGCTTTCGCGGCGCTGCAGCACCCGATCGCTCACGTCGTTGCCGCAGGTGTAGCCGAGCACATGGTCCAGCGCATTCGCCGGGGACACGTGGCGCGCTTGTTTGCCGATGACAACAGTGAGCTCGCCCTCGAAGTGGATGTTCTGTCCATCGTCGGGGTAGACGATCGACTCGTTCGGACCAATGACCGTCGTGCTCGGCTTCATGAACAGCACGGGCAACTGAGGAACCGCCTTCCCGACCTCGTTCGAATGCGCGGTGTAGTTGTAGCCGAGCCCGAACACGCGCGGCCGCTCGATGGGGGAGAGAAGGCGCACAGCCGCAAGCGCATCGATGGCCCCGCTGCGCGTCAGGCCGTCAAGCGGCGAACCCTCCAGTCGAACGATCGTTGTCTCGTTCTCGATGACTCCGTAGTGGACGCATTCGTCCAACGCGTATCTGGCGATGTGCATGGGTGGGGTTCCGTTTCTTCCGTTGGGACCGATATCTAATGCTAACGTTAGCCTGAGAGGCATTGATTGTCAACGAAGGCCATGTACAAGTAATAATTTTCGAAAGATCGTTGACAAGCCGATTGCGCGTTTGCAAGAATATGCGCAAACGTTAGCACAAACAAGGAGACATTCGCTCATGAGCAAAGTTGGACACCATCTGCGGTTCGCCCCTGTCGGCACCGCATCGCCCGGACGGGATCCCGAGTCGGGCGCGCGCGCATCATGAGCCTGACGCTGCTCGCACAATCGGCCATCGGCGGCTTGTTGCTCGGTGGCATCTACGGGTTGCTTGCGCTCGGACTCAGCTTGAGCTGGGGCTTGCTGCGCCTGGTGAACCTGAGCCACTTCGCCTTGGCCTTCCTGGGTGCCTACCTCACCTATCAGCTGGGAACGCAGTTCGGCATTGCGCCGTGGTTGTCGGCGCTCGTCGTGGTGCCTGCGTTCTTCGTCGCGGGGCTCGCCTTGCACGCGCTCTTCGTGCGCTTTCAGGTCAGCGAGTTCGCGTCGATGCTGGTCACTTTCGGGATCACGATCCTGATCGAGTCCCTGATTCAATGGATCTGGTCTGCGGACTTCCGGAAGTTCGAGTCCGGCTACGCCCAGGAATCGCTGCGGATCGGAGCAGTGTTCGTGCCCGTGCCCGAGCTCGCCGCCTTCGCTTGCGCGGCGCTCCTTGCAGTCGCCGCGTGGGCAGGGCTGAACCGGACCTTGCTCGGCAAGGCATTGCGCGCCGCCGCCCACGATGGCGCTATCGCGGCAGCCTTCGGCATCAACGCCAGGCGGCTGTCGTACCTTCTTGCCGGCCTGTGCGCCGCCTCGGCCGGCGTCGCCGGTGTGTTCATCGCGCTGACCTCGACGCTCGCGCCCTCTCAGATAGAGGCCTGGATCGGCGTCGTCTTTGCGGTCGTGATCATCGGCGGGCTGGCCAGGCCGCTAGGCGCTCTTGCCGCCGGCTGTCTGATCGGCGTGTCCGAGTCGGTCACCATGGCGGCGGTCAATCCCGCCTGGGCGCCGCTGGTCGCTTTCTCGATCCTGATCGTCCTCCTGCTGTGGAGGCCCAAATGGCTCTGACCCGACAGCCTGCCCGGACGGCGGCAGTTGCGGCCGTCGCGCTTCTGGTCGCGCTTCCCTACTCGGGCGTCGCCGACTTCTACCTGTCGTACCTCTATGTCGTTTTCTTCTGGATTGCGCTCGCCACGAGCTGGGGCATCTTGAGCGGCTATTCGGGGTACTGGAGTTTCGGCCACGCGGCATTCTTCGGTGCCGGCGTCTATACGACGGCCACGCTGGCCGGCAAATGGGGCGTGCCCTTTCTGCTGACTGTTCCCGCGGCAGCGGCGATCGCGGCCGCGCTGGCGCTCGGCATCGGGCTCGTGGTGTTCCGCATCAAGACCCTGCGCGCCGAGTTCTTCGCGCTGCTGACGCTCTCCGTCACCTTCGTGCTGGCCGCGATCATCTCCAACACGCCGCTCGACGGCGGCGGCGGGATCTACCTGAGCAACGTCGCCGTCCCGCAGTTCGGCACGACGGTACCCGGCGCCATCTATCTCCTGGGGCTCGCGCTTGCGCTTGCCGCGCTCGCCGTTTCGCGCCGGGTCCTTCGCTCGCGCCTGGGGGCGGGTCTGCTGGCGATCCATGACGACGAGGACGTGGCGGAAGTCAAGGGCGTGCCGACCTTGCACTACAAGCTCATCGCCTTTGCCATCTCCTCGGCGATTGCCGGTGCGGCGGGGGCGATCCAGGCCGCTTACGTGGGCTACGTCACCGTCGGGGAGACCTTCTCGATCACCGTGCCGCTGTACGTCGTGCTCATGAGCATCCTCGGTGGCGCCCGTCATTGGGCCGGGCCCGCCATCGGCGCCACCTTGATCACCGTCGCGTTGAGCATCTTCATCGGCGGCGGGCACGCCGAACTGGGTCGTGCCGGCGTCGCGCTCGCGCTCGTGGTGGTGATCCTGGTCCTGCCCAGAGGGATCGCCCCCAGCCTGCTGGGTCGTCTGGTGCGCCGGAAGGACGCCGCGCCTGCGGCTGCGCAAGAGCTTCGCAACGTGGTTGTGATGAGGTCGCCTGCGATCCAGACTGCCACCGGACGGCCGCTGCTGATATGCCGCGGCGTCACAAAGTCCTTCGGTGGCATCCGGGCGCTGCAGGGTGTTCATCTGCAGGTCTACGAGGGGGAGATCCTGGCGCTTGTCGGGCCGAACGGCTCCGGCAAGTCGACGCTGATCAACATGATCAGCGGGCACTTTTCGCTCACCTCCGGCTCCATCCAGCTTGCGGGCGCGGCCATCGACGGCCTAGCACCCCATGAGATCGCGCGCCGCGGCATCGCGCGCACCTATCAGATTCCCCGCCTCTTCGACCACCTGACGGTGCTGGAGAACGTGCGGCTGTGCGCCTTCTTCGGTGGTGCGCGCGAGACGGCAGGGGAGAGCAGTCCGGACGCGCTGGCCCGTCGCTGGCTTGCATTCACTGGACTGGAGGCCAAGGCAGACGCGCTGCCGCCCGCGCTCAATCTGCATGAACGCAAGTTCGTCGAATTCGCCCGCGCGCTGGCGGCTCGGCCACGGCTTCTGCTGCTGGACGAGGTGCTTTGCGGCTTGACGCCGACCGAAGTCGACCAGGCCATCACGATGATCCGGAAGATCAGGGCGGGCGGCACGACCATCGTCTTCGTCGAGCACCTGATGCGCGCTGTGGTCGCTCTCGCCGATCGCATCGCGGTGCTCGACCAGGGGACGCTGCTCGCCCTGGGGCCACCGCGTGAAACGATGCAGGATCCCCGCGTCGTGGGCGCCTACCTGGGGACCGCCCATGCTGCTTGAAGTGCGAAATCTTCACGTGTCCTACGGCGATGCGCCGGCTCTCTGGGATGCGACCCTCGACATCGGCGCCGGCCAGATCGTCGCGGTGGTCGGGCCGAACGGCGCGGGCAAGAGCACGCTGATCAACGCCATCGCGGGCATCCTGCGCCCGAGGCAGGGTGAGGTCCGGCTCGACGGCACGGACATCGCGCGGATTCCGGGCCATCGCGTGTGCGACCACGGCATCGCCATCGTCCCGGAAGGAAGGCGCCTGTTCACCCACATGACCGTTCTTGAGAATCTCGAGCTCGGCAGCTATCGCGCCGAAGCGCGTGCCTCGGGGGAAGGCTCGCTCGACAAGGTGTTCTCGCTCTTTCCGATCCTCAAGGAGCGGCGACACCAGATCGCCGGCTCGATGTCCGGGGGGCAACAGCAGATGGTAGCGATTGGCCGCGCGCTCATGGCGCGCCCCCGGCTGTTGCTGATGGACGAACCCTCGCTCGGCCTCTCGCCGGCTGTGGTCGACGACATGTTCCGGATCATCCGCACGATCAACGAGCGTGGCGTCGCCGTGCTGCTGGTCGAGCAGAACATCCACAAGGCGCTCGAGATGGCGCACCACGCCTATGTCATCGAGCAAGGTCGGATCGTGACCTCGGGCAAACCCGACACGCTGCTCAGCAACCCTCGCATCCGGGAGGCCTATCTTGGCGTCTGATTTCTCACGTGACGAAGGGGTGCCGCTTGCCGTCCGCCGGCTCGTCACCGGGCACGATGGGGGCGGCGCGTCGGCGGTGACGCTCGACACGACGGTCCCGCGTTCCAACGCCTTCCAGCACATTCCGGGCATGGTGTCCCGGCTCGTGTGGGCCACCGCGCCGGTGCCCGGCTTGCCTTTCGACGGCGCGGACCCGACGCCAGCCGTCGCCGACATCGTTCCGGCATCCGGTGCGACGCGCTTTCTGATCGTCACCTTCCCGCCGGACAGCGTGTTCTCGGCGCCGGACTTCGATCCGGCCGCCGCTGCCGCAGAAAACCTGGCGATCAGCCCGGGGCTGGCCGAGCGCTTCGAACCCGATGGCATGCACACCACAGAGACCGTGGACTACGGCATCGTGCTCGACGGCGAGATCTGGCTCGAGCTCGACGAGGGGCGCTCGGCACATCTTCGGCGCCATGACGTGGTGGTTCAGAACGGAACCCGCCATGCGTGGCGAAACAAGAGCGAGCGCTGCGCGACGCTCGCCTTCGTGCTGATCGGGGCTTCGGCTGCGGCACGGGACAACACGCCATTCGACACAGGAAATTCTCATGACTGATACAAGAATCACGCGGCTGCACGGGCGGCGCGTGTGGGATTCGCGCGGACGCCCGACGGTGGAGGCGGAGGTCGCCCTGGCGTGCGGAACCGTGGCTCGCGCCATCGCGCCCGCTGGCGCTTCCACCGGCAGCGGCGAGGCGCTCGAGTTGCGTGACGGCGGCACGCGCTTCGGCGGCCTGGATGTGACGAAGGCGCTCACCTCGATCCGGGAAATCGCGGCATCCCTCGTTGGGTTCGATGCACGCGACCAGGCCGGAATCGACGCGCGTCTGGTGGCACTCGACGGCACCCCGGACCGCAGCCGCCTGGGCGGCAACGCGATCGTGGCCACCTCGATGTCGGTGCTGCACGCCGCGGCTTCGGCGGCGGGGCAGCCCTTGTGGCGTTATCTCGCCGGCGAACGGCCGGTGCGCATGCCGCTGCCCGAAGTGCAGATCTTTGGCGGTGGCGCGCATGCAGCGCGGCGCGTCGATGTGCAGGACTTCATGGTGATGTGTCCCGCTGCCGGCAGCTTCAGCGAGGCGCTCGAATGGACCGCGGAGATCTACCGCGCCGCCGGCGCCCTGATGAAGAAGGCAGGCAAGCTCCAGGGGGTCGCCGACGAAGGAGGCTACTGGCCAGCCTTCGACTGCAACGAACAGGCGCTGGACATGCTGATGCAGGCCATCGCCGATGCCGGCCTGCGCCCGGGCGAGCAGGTCGGCATTTCCCTCGATATCGCAGCCTCCGAATTCGGCCGCGACGGACGCTACGCGCTTGCGCTCGATGGCCGCAGCCTCGACACCGGCGAAATGATCGCGATGCTCGGCGCTTGGCTCGACGCGTATCCGATCCTGTCGATCGAGGACCCGCTCGCCGAGGACGACCCGGCGGGTTTCCGTCAGTTCACAGAAGCCTATGGCGCCCGCTGCCAGATCATCGGCGACGATTTTCTCGTGACAAACGCGGCCCGCGTGGCGGCCTCCGCCGCCGAAGGATGCACGAACGCGGTGCTGATCAAACCCAACCAGGCCGGCACCATCACCGAGACGCACGCGGCGCTGGGCGCCGGCAAGCAGGCGGGCTTTGGAACCATTGTTTCGGCGCGCTCGGGCGAAACCGAGGACGTGACCATCGCGCATCTCAGCGTCGGCTGGGACGCCGGCCAGCTCAAGGTGGGTTCGTTCTCCCGCTCGGAGCGCATGGCCAAGTGGAACGAGGTCCTGCGCATCGAGGAATCGCTGGGCCGCGACGCGGTGTTCAGCGGGTGGTCCGCATTGCCGTTCCTCGTTCCATCAACACGGCGCAAGCCACACTAGAAGGCAGTCATTCCCATGAATACGATCCGGCTGGCAGGCATTTCGGGCAGCCTGCGACAAGCTTCCAGCAACACGTCCATTCTCCGCACGCTCCAGGCATCGCTGCCATCGGGCGTGGAGATGACGCTGCTGCCGCTCGACGGCATTCCCCTGTACAACCAAGACCTCGACGGGCCCGGGCTTCCCGACTCCGTGCGGGAATTCAAGGCGGCGATCGATTCAAGCCACGGTGTCGTGATGTGCTCCCCGGAGTACAACTTCGGAATGCCGGGCGTCCTGAAGAACGCGATCGACTGGGCGTCGCGACCGGCATTTGCTTCCCCGCTGAAAGGCAAGCCGGTGCTGGTCATGACCAGCTCGCCGGCATTCACCGGCGGCGTGCGCGCGCAAGCCCAGCTGCGCGAAGCGCTGGGCGGCACCCTGTCGCGCGTCATCTCGAGACCGCAGGTCGTGATCGCCGGCGTCAACGGAAAGATCGAAGACGGGCGACTGACTGACCCCGCGAGCCTGACATTCGCGCTCGAAGCCATCGATGACCTGATCGCCGAAATCGGCCTGCTTCGTACGGCACGAGCGCTGTCAACGCAGCGCGCCGAAGCCTGAGCAACAAGTCCATCCCTCAACAACCCATCCGCGAGGTCCATTTATGCTGCCCGCCGTCAACCTTCGTCCGCCGTTCAACATCACGCGTGCCAGCCACGTCGTCCTCCATGTCTCGGACCTCGCAAAGAGCCGGGACTTCTACGTCAACATCGTCGGACTCGTCGTCTCGGAGGAGGGCGCAGGCATTTGCTACCTCCGAGGCTTGGCTGAAGCCTGCCATCACAGCCTGGTGCTGGTGCAGTCGCGCGGCGAGCAGACCTGCAAGCGAATCGGCTTTCGCGTCTTCTTCGAGGAAGACCTCGACAGCGCCTACCAGTTCTTCAGGGCCGAGGGACTCTCTGCCGAATGGGTCGATGTTCCGCACCAGGGGCGAACGCTCCACGTAGAGGATCCGATCGGGACCAGGATCGAGCTGTGCGCCCAGATGAAGACGCTGCCGCGGATGTATCTCAAGCGCGAGAGCTTCACCGGCGCGCATGCACAGCGTCTCGATCACTATCAGCTGCTGGCGCCGGATACCTATGCGCTGTGCGAGTTCTACAGCCGGCTGGGCTTTCGAAACTCCGAGTACATCGCCCATGGCGACAAGCTGCTGGGCGCCTTCATGTACCGAAAGGGCACCTGCCTCGACCTGGCGATCGTGCAGGGCGAGGGGCCTCGCTTGCACCACTTCGCCTACACCGTCCCGGAGTCGCACCAGATCTTTACCGCCTGCGATCTGGCAGGCAACTACGGCTACTCCGCTTCGGTGGAGCGGGGGCCGGGCCGACATGGGCCGGGCGGGATGCTGTTCGTCTATCTGCGGGATCCGGATGGCCACCGCGTGGAACTGTTCAACAGCCACTACCAGACCATCGACATCGAGATTGAGCCCGTCCGGTGGGAGGCCGCTTCGCTGAGCACCAACGTGCGCTGGGGACTGCCGGCCCCGGCTCGCTGGTACTTCGAGGCGACCGACTTCGCGGGTGCCTCCCTCATCGAACCAGCCGAGAAACCCAATCCCGAAACGCTGGAGAGCTATGCGCTGAAGCTCTCCTCTCAGAAGTAAAGACGAGAAAGGTCAAAACCATGGCGCGAGTCAAATATCTCCAACGTTCGGACACCGACGCCGATCAGGCCCTGTTCGACAGGCTGGAACGTGAGCGCAAGGTGCCCACCGCCAACATCTTCAGGGCGCTGGCGCACGCTCCGCAGATCCTGGATGGGTTCATCTCCTATGCCAACACGCTGCGCGGCTCCAAGCTGAGCCCGAAGCTGCGCGAACTGGCGATCCTCACCGTCGGCCACTGCACCTCGTCGGCGTACGAGATCGCACATCACCAGTCTCACGGACTGAAGGCAGGCATCAGTGCCGAACAACTCCGGGCCGTGCCCGCATTCGAAAGCTCCCCGCTCTTCGACGAAGAGGAACGCGCCGTCATGGCGCTGGCGCGCGAGTCCACCCTGCGCGTCGATGTGAGCGAGCCCACGTGGCGCAAGGCCGCCGCCTTCCTGTCCGAGCGCGAGCAGGTGGAGCTGGTCCTCACGATCGGCTGGTACAACTCCGGCGTTCGCATCATGGGAGCGCTCTCCATCGAGCTGGAAGACGGATACCGATGAAGCCCGCCGCACACCGCGCCGGCATCGTCCAAGCCGTTCATCCGAGTTCAAGGAGACAACCATGAGCACAACGAAATCCCAATTGCAGCGTCGCGCCTTTCTTGCAGTCGCAGGCAGCCTGGCGCTCGCACATGGCCTGCCGGCGCGCGCACAGCAGGGCGGCGTCGGCCCGATCCGCGTCGGCGGCACGCTGCCTCTCACCGGACCGCTCGCGCCGGTGGGCGGCATCCACAAGGTCGCCGGCGAGGTGTTCGTCGACGCGCTGAACAAACGGGGTGGATTGCTGGGGCGCAAGCTGGAGTTGATGCTGCTGGACGATCAGTCGCAGCCAGCCAACACGCGCACCTTGTACGAGCGCCTCATCACGGCCGAAAAGGTCGATCTGCTGATGGGGCCCTATGGCACCAGCTCGATCATCGCGGCGATGGGCGTGGCACAGCGCTTCGGCAAGCTGTTCATCCAAAGCAGCCTCGGCGACCCGAGCCTGGCACCTTACGACATGCAGTTTCCCGCGCTTCCGCTGGGGCCGGAGCCGCGGACGGCCGATACCGAGGTGCTGCTCGACGCCTATGCCGGTACCGCCACGCCGCCCAGAACCATCGCCTTCGTCACAAGCAAGTTTCCGTCGGCCCTCGATCTCGCCAAAGGCGGACAGGAGGTCGCGGCCAGGCGGGGTTTGAAGGTCGTGCTGTCGCTCGAGTACGAGTTCGGCACGCGCGACTTCGGCGGCATCGCGGCCCGCATCAAGGACGCCAAGCCGGACCTGCTGTGGTCGGGAGCGCTGGGACTGGAGGCCACGCAGTTGCTCGACGCCATGAAGCGCATCGACTATCAGCCTGCGCGCCAGTTCCACCTATTTCCCGCGCCGGGGCCGACCGTGTCGAATCCGCAGGCGGGCGGCCTGACCACGCTCACCTGGTTCGAGGACCACGCACCCTTCACGCAGAACGCGGGGGCGGCCGAGTTCGTCGCTTCCTACAGCGAGCGTGCGAAGGCGGCAGGGCTGTCTTGGCCGCACGTCGACTACCAGGCCGCAGCGGAGTTCGCGGCCTGGCAGATCCTGGAGGCTGCAGCGACCGCCGTGGGCCGCCTCGACGACAAGGCCATGGCCGCCTGGCTCAGGGCCAATGCGGTCAACACCGTGCTGGGAACGCGCCGCTTCGACGGCAGGTTCAACAGCGGCGTGGCCGACACCAAGGTCAAGCAGGCCCAGAACGGGAAGTGGGTCACCGTCTGGCCGCCCAAGTTTCGCCCTCCGGGGGCGGCATTCGTCGCACCCTGAGGTCTTCACGCAAGAGATCCATATGAACAGAACCATGATCGCAGCAAGGCTGCACGCGCTCGCCACCCCGATGTCGCTCGACACGATCCCGATTCCCAAACCCCGTCCCACGGACGTGCTGGTGAAGGTGATGGCGTGCGGCATCGTCCCCAACATGGCCAACGTCATCAACAACTGGCCGACCTGGTTCCCTCACCAGCCCTTGCCGCGGTTTCCGGCGGTCTTCGGGCTGGATCCGGTGGGGGTCATCGAAGAAGTCGGCGAAGCCGTGATCAATGCCAAGCCCGGGGACCGCGTCTACGTGAGTCCGCTGCGTTCCTGCGGCTCCTGCAAGGCATGCCGCGCCGGCCAGCGCAGCCACTGCCGCTACTTCACCCTCAATGGCTACTTCAGCACGAGCCGGGACGGCCAGCGCATCTTCGACCTGTATCCGTACGGCGGCTTCAGCCAATACATGACGGCGCCGGAGTACGCGATCGTCAACATTCCGGACAACCTGAGCTTCGAGCAGGCGGGGCGGTTCGGCTATCTGGGAACTTCCTACGGCGCCCTGAAGAATGCGGGCGCAGGCCCCGGCCAAGTCGCCCTGATCGACGGCATCACGGGCACCCTGGGCGTCGCAGCCACGGTGCTGGGGCTGGCCATGGGCCTGTCGCAGATCCTCGGCACCGGGCGCGACGAACGGCTGCTGAGCAGGATCAAGGCGCTTGCGCCCGAACGCATCCAGGTGATGAAGCTCGGCGAAGGGTCCAGCGGCGAATGGGCCAAGTCGCTCACAGGCGGGGAGGGCGTCGACTTCACCATCAGCGCATTGGGCGCGAAGGCGCCTGCAGCTACCATGCTCGACTCGATGAAGGGTGTGCGCCGTGGCGGCAAGGTGGTCAATGTGGGCGGCGTGGCGGAAGACCTGCCGATCGACGTGAAGTGGCTGATGGACGAACAGATCCAGTTGATCGGATCGAACTGGTTCACGACGGCACAGGGCCAGGAGATGGCGGAGATGGTTCGAACGGGCACGATCGACCTGTCGTACCTGGAGCACCGAACGTTCCCGCTCTCGCGCGTGAACGAGGCCATCTCCGGCCTGAAGGACCGCGACGGCGGCTTCAGCAACTACGTCGTGCTTCCCCAGGTTTCGGACGCGGCGTGAACAGTCCGGAATCTTCGCTCGGCGCATTCCTGGTGTCGCAGGGCCTTGCAAGTCCGCAAGAACCGGCGCGTTGGCATTCGCTTGCGGGCGGGGTGTCGTCCGATATCTGGCGCGTCGAGCTCCCTGGTCGATCGCTCTGCATCAAGCGCGCGCTTGCCAAGCTCAAGGTTTCAGCAGACTGGCACGCCCCGGTGTCGCGCAACGCGTACGAATGGGCATGGTTGCAGTTCGCGGCATGCCACGCGCCCGACAGCGTGCCGCGTCCGCTCGCCCATGATCCCGAGGCAGGCCTCTTCGCCATGTCCTTTCTCGCACCTGAAGAACATCCGGTCTGGAAAGAACAACTGATGGCCGGCGATGTCTCGACGAGCACGGCGCGTGCTGTCGGGCATGTTCTCGGCGAGCTGCATGCGGCAAGTGCGGGAAAGGCCGAGCTCGCAGCCGCGTTCGACACCACGGACAACTTCCGGGCGCTGCGTCTCGAGCCCTACTTCGTCGCGACGGCGCACCGGCATCCGACGCTCTCCGCTCGGCTGATGGAGCTGGCGGAGCGCACGGCCGGGCTGCACATCGCGCTTGTGCACGGCGACGTCAGTCCGAAGAACATCCTGGTCGGCCCTCGCGGGCCCGTGCTGCTCGACGCGGAGTGCGCCTGGTACGGAGACCCCGCCTTCGACCTCGCTTTCTGCCTGAACCACCTCATGCTGAAGTGCCTCGTCCGTCCGGACCGTTGCGCGGCCCTGCTTGCGGCCTTCACGGCGCTGACCGGTGCCTACTTCGAGCAGGCCAGCTGGGAGCCGCGCGGGGATCTGGAAGAACGTGCCGCTCGCTTGCTGCCCGCCCTGCTGCTGGCCCGCATCGACGGCAAGTCGCCGGTCGAGTACGTGAGCGATGAAGCCCGGCGGGAAGTGGTGCGTGAGTTCGCCCGCCCGCTGGTGCTTCGTCCCGTGAACCGACTCTCGCTTATCGCAAGAGAGTGGACCTTTGCATTGCTTCGCTGATCTCCATCGGCGAGCGAGGCGCGCCGGAGCTATCGTTGCGCCGGCGCGTTGCGTGCTTGCTGCGGTGCTTCGCCGCGCAGCACTCTCACGACTTCCTCGGCCGCGCGCCTGCGCAGCTCGACCAGCGATGCGTCCGACGAGAAGGCGACATGCGGCGTGAGCATCGCGCCGGGGTGGGTGCGGAGCTGAGCAGGAACATCGGGTTCGGACTCGAGAACGTCCAGTGCGGCGGCGGAGAGCTGACCGCTGCCGAGTGCTTCGATCACGGCGTCCGTATCGACGACGGCGCCGCGGCTGACATTGATCAGCAGGCCACCGGGAGGCATCTGCGCGATCCGCTCGCGGTTGATCAGATGCCGTGTCGTTTCCGTCAGCGGCGCGTGCACGATCACGATGTCGCTGCGTGAGAGCAGGGTGCCGAGATCCACGCTCTGAACGCCCTCGCCGCCGTCGGCAAGGTGGGGATCGTGTGCCAACACCCTGCAGCCGAAGGCGCCGAGCTTGCGCGCGGTCGCGCGGCCTATGCGCCCGAAACCGACGATCCCGCACGTGAGCGCGGCAAGGCGGCGCAGCCTGGCCGTCGCGGGATCCCAGCGACCGGCGCGCACTTCGCGGTCGAAGCGAACCAGACCGCGCGTCCACGCGAGCGCGAAGCCGACCGCATGGTCGGACACTTCCTCCACGCAATAGTCCGGCACGTTGGTGACCCAGATGCCCCGCGCGGTCGCGGCATCGACCGCGATGTTGTCGAGCCCTACGCCAAGCCTGGCAACGATCTTGAGATCCGGCGCAGCGGCGATGGCGCCAGCCGATACAGGAGCCCAGCAAGTGAGGATGGCCGAAGGCCGATGCTCGCGCGCCAGCACTTCAATGCCATCCGCAGGCAACGGCGTCGCCGGACCGCTCACGAGGCCCATGCCAGCGGCTTCGACAATGTTCCGCTCGATGCTGTCGTCGGGCCAGGCGTAGTCTGTGAGCAGGACGGTGTGATTCATGGTCTGGATGGATCGGACGGTGGAATGCCTAGCCGGCGAGCTGACGTGCCTGGCCGCGCTTGGCGTTTGCCGCGTCCACCGGCCGGGTGCTGCCGCGCACAACGAGCGTGGGGGGTGAGACGGAGCTGTAAGGCGCCGCGCTTGCAGGCTTCTGCTTCAGCTGATGGATGAACCAGAGCCCGCACGCGGTGGCCAACTCGGAGACAGGAAGGCTCATGGTCGTGAGACCAGGTCCCCACCATCTGAAGCCCAACTCGTCTCCGAACCCGACGACGGACAACTGTTCGGGCACGCGTACGCCGCTTGCCAGCAGTTCCTCCAGCACGCCCTGCGTGTTCTGGACCGAACCCAGGACCACCGCCGTAGGCGGGCTGCGCAGTGCGAGCAGGCGCCGTATCGCATCACGGCCGAAGTCCGTCGATGACGGCACTCCGAGTTCCTCGCGCGCATGCGTGGCCGCCTTGCTGCCGGCGAGAGCGTTTTGAAAGCCTTGCAGCCGCGCGGCTCCGGTGGGCAGGTCCGTGGTGCCGCCGATATAGGCGATGCGCTGATGGCCGAGTTCGACCAGGTGACGGGTCGCCTGGAAGAGCGCCTGCGTGTCGTCGATGCCGAACCAGTGCTCGCCCAGCGAGGCATGCCTGCGCAGCAACTGGATGCGCGGCGTCATCTTGAGAAGGCGCACCGACTCCGGATGCGGCCGGGCCGTGGGCACGATGATGATGCCGGCCACGTTGACGCTGGTGAGTTCGCGGATATGGCGCAGCTCGACCAGGCGGTCGTCGTCAGTCTCGGACAGCGTGAGTTGCAGGTCCGCGCTCTCCAGGCATTTCGACAGCGCATGCGCGATGGTCGAGTAGAAGCTGTTGCGTATATCCGGAACGACCAGGCCCACCAGGTTGCTGGAGACGCCGCGCATCATGCGTGCTGCACGGTTGGCGACATAGCCCAACTCGTTCGCGATCTCGAGCACCTTCTGCTTCATGGCGGAGCTGATGCGCGGGTCGTCGGCCAAGGCCCGCCCGACGGTGGACGCGGAAACCTCGAGGCGGGCGGCAATGTCTTTGATCGTGACCATCGAATGAGATGAATGCAGGAATGCACTAACGATAGCACAGCGTAGGCAGCTTGCCAAGCCGCGCCACCCCTGCCAAACGTCGCGCGCTCTCGCCAGAGAGTCGTCGCACCTCTGACGAAAACGCACATCGAAGTCGTTGACTTTCTCGAAGCAGTCTTCATAGAATTTATGCTAACGATAGCACAAACCGGATCGGACTGATCCACCGGCCGGCCAATCCGCCCGGATCACAACGAAAACAGGAGACAACAACGTGAAGCGCAACCCTTGTGTACGTCATGCAGACAAATTGAAGAGCTCATTGCTTGGCATGCTCGCCCTCGGCTCGAGCGGCGTTGCATGCGCCCAGTCGTCCGTCACGATCTTCGGCGTCGTCGATGCGTCGATCAGCCACTACGCCAGCAAGTCGGAGGACCGGAACTTCGCAACGCCGGCGTCGCCACTCTACGTCAACCAAGGGTCGCGCTCCGTCAGCCGAACCGCGCTGGCGAACTCGGCATACAACAACAGCCGCCTGGGCTTCCGAGGAACGGAGGATCTTGGCGGCGGGCTCGCAGCCGGCTTCTGGCTCGAAAGCCCTATCACCAACGACGACGGCGCGACCGGCCTCGCGAACTTCAGCCGGCGTTCCACCGTGAGCCTCATGGGCGGATTCGGCGAAATTCGCTTGGGGCGCGACTTCACGCCAACCTTCTGGAACGACACGGTGTACGACCCTTTTGCCGCGGTCGGCGTCGGCGCCAACCTGATCTCTTCAGCCAGCCTTTTCAATTCCACCGGTGGCGCCGGCGGTTTTGGCGGCAATGCCAACTACATACGTGCCAGCAACTCGATCGGCTACTTCCTGCCCCCCGCGCTGGGCGGGTTCTATGGCCAGTTCATGTATGCGCTGCACGAGAACAACACCTTCGAGCCAGGCACCGCGACGCCGCCGGGCGTGAACCCTCTCACCGGCCAGGTGAACGCCGGCCCTGTCGCCAACACCCGCGCCGGCCGCTATGTGGGAGGCCGCATCGGCTATGCCAACGGCCCCTTGGACATTGCACTCGCCTATGGCAGCAGCACTGCGGGGGACGACTATTTCGCGGGCACCACCGACTATGTGAAGACGGCCAATCTGGGCGCGTCGTACGACTTCGGCATCGTCAAGCTTTTCGGCGAACTGTCTCGCGTCAGCAGAACGCGCGACCATGCAGTCGCGCCCTTGGTCCCTTTGCCCGATACCGACCTCAAGGGCTATTTGATCGGAGCCACCGTCCCCGTGGGTCCGGGCCTCATTCGCGCCGCCTATTCGCGCGTCAGGTACGACATGAATTCGGCGCCCACAGCCTTAGCGCCGGTGCCCAATCCGGAAGCCAGCAAGTTCAGCCTCAGCTATGTGCACAACCTGTCCAAGCGCACAGCGCTGTATGCAACTGTCGCTCGCGTCAGCAACAAGAACGGCGCTGCACTGACGGTGGGCGGGCCGGCGTTCATCAGCACGAGCGTGTTTGCGCCGCGAACTTCAAGTGGGTACGACCTCGGCATCCGCCACGCGTTCTAGCGCACCTTGCTTCGAACCCGTTTGGTCGGTGTTGGTTGCTGCGCTGCCCGCGGCGCGACGATGAAGTCGACGAAGCCTTGCGCCGCGTGGGAGAGTGAAACGCCCGCGCGTTGCACGAGCGAGACCTCGCGGTCGATCAAGGGGTTTTCTACACGGCGCCAGCCGATGCGCGCAGGGTCCGTCAGCTTCACCGCATAGCCAGGGAGGATCGCGACGCCGAGCCCGGCGTCAACCATCCCGATGAGCGAGCCTGCATAGTTGGCCTCCCTTGCGGGCTTCAGCATCAGCCCGGCAGCCGCAAAGCCCGCTTCGGTGAGGTCGCGGAACACGCTGCCGCGGCTCAATGCGAGCACCGGCTCCTGCGCGACATCCGCCCAGGTCAGTTGCTGCAAGCGGCTGAACGCATGCCCCGCCGGGAATGCGGCTGCCATGGCTTCCGAGAAGAGAAGCGTGCGCTGGATGTCGGCTTCATCCGAGGCGAAGGTGCCGATACCGACGTCGGCCGCACCGCTGCGCACCAGCGGCAACACCTGATTGGGCAGCGTGTCCTGCAGTACGACTTCGATGCCCGGGTACTGCGCGCCGAAGGCGGCGAGGATCGGCGGTAGATAGGTGCTGGACAGAATCAGCGGCGCCGCCACCACCACGCGCCCGCGCTCCCTCGCCACGAGCTTGTCCACGCCCGCGAGCGCCGACTCGAGCTCGGCCAGCACCCGTTCCGCGCGCGGGAAGAAGTCGCTGCCCGCCGCCGTCAGGGCCACGGCTCGCGTAGTGCGGTCGAACAGCCGGCTGTCGATGGCTCCTTCGAGTTCGCGCACAAGCAGGCTGAGTGCCGATTGCGTGAGGTGCATGGCCTGCGCGGCACGGGTGAAGTTGCCAAGCCGCGCGACCAGCACGAAAGCTCGGAGCTGGCGGAGAGTCACATTCATGAGCGGAGCCAATCATTCGATTGGAAAGTCTCGATTGAATCATAGCCACGCGCGTCTTCTAATCACTGCCATGCAAGCCGATGGAGAGACCCGGTCTGCCCCTCAACAGAAAGACAGAGACATGAAACGCCGTGAACTCCTCGCCGCCGTGCCAGCGCTTGCTGCCACCGCCTTGCCGTCATGGACCGCAGCGCAACCTGTTTATCCGAGCGCGCCCGTCAAGGTGCTGGTGGGTTTCCCGCCCGGCACAGCAACTGACGTGGCGGTGCGTGCCGTCGTGGAGCAGATGTCCAGGCGCCTGGGCCAGCCCTTCGTCGTGGACAACAAGCCCGGCGCCGGCAGCAACATCGCCGCCAAGGCCGTGGCCACGGCGCAGCCCGATGGCTACACCGTCTTCGCGATCACGATCGCCAACATCATCAACGCCGCGTTCCCGGGCGCCAATGCGGTCGATCCACTGAAAGACTTCAAGCCGATCACGCTGATCGGGAACGTTCCCAATGTCCTGGTGGTTCATCCCTCGCTGAAGGTCGCGACCGTGGCCGAACTCATCGCACTCGCGAAGGCCAAGCCGGCCTCTCTGGCCTATGCATCATCCGGCGTCGGCACCTCGCCTCACCTGTCTGGCGAACTGTTCGCACTGATGGCCGACGTCAAGATGGTCCACGTTCCGTACCGGGGCAGCACGCCCGCGGTGACCGACTTGCTCGGCGGCCAGGTGCAGCTCATGTTCTCGCCGGCTTCGACCGTGCTGCCGCACGTGCGCGCGAACAAGCTGGTGGCGCTGGCCGTCACCAGCCCTCGCAGGACCTCGATCGCGCCGGATCTGCACACGCTCGACGAGCTGGGGCTGAAGGGCTTCGACACCTCGGTGTGGATGGGGCTGGTGGCCCCGGCCCAGACGCCATCCAGCGTCATCGGCAAGCTGCGCACCACGGCCCACGCGGCGCTCGATTCGAGCGAGATCCAGGCGATCTACAAGGCGCAGGCGATCGACGTTCTCAAGACCAGCGACGAAGCGCTGTCCCGCTTCCTGCAGAGCGAGGGCGCGCGGTGGTCGAAGTTCATTCAGCAGACGGGCATCAAACCCGAGTGAGAGAAGCATTTTCTTCAGAAAGGAATATCGAAATGTCCAAGCTGCGCGCTACCGAGTGCCGCGAGTTCATCGCGGCGGTCACCGAGAAGGCTGCCGAGATGGGGGTGCCCATCTCCGTTGCCATCGTCGGGCCCGAAGGCCATCTGATCGCGCTCGAGCGCATGGACGACGCGGGCTTCATCACCCCGGACACGGCCCGCGCGAAGGCATTCACCGTCGCCGCTTTCCGCTCGATGAGCCCGCGTTTCAGCGACGGCCTGGTCATTCAACAATGGTTCAAGGAGCGCAACCCGCAGATGCTGGCCAACGCATCGGTCTTCACCAACGGCCAAGTGGTTGCCTCCGGTGGCTGTGCGCCCGTGTTCAAGGGCAACGAGATGGTCGGCGCCTACGGCATCAGCGGTGCGACGGGCGACCAGGACGAGGAGATCGGCCAGCACGCCCGCGCGAAGGTGGGTTGGGCACACATGCCGGTCGACGACACCACGCCCGAAAGCGTGAAGAAGCACGTGAACGAGATCTACAGCAAGGTGGGCCTGAAGGACCGCGCCCTCTGAGCACCGTGGCCGGCGGCTGAGCCTGCCCGGTATCCCCATCCGAGAATTTTCAATCTGCCCGCCGCGCGCGGGCAACGGAGAACCCATGCCTTCCCAACCCGCCGTGCTGGCTGAAGCAGCCGACGCCCTATGGAACGCCGGCAGGACCGGCAACTACATCCAGCCGTTGAGAGTCTCCTACCCGGAGTTGGATGCGGCCGATGCATACGCCATCCAGCGGATGAACACCGAGCGCAGACTGGCCGAAGGCCGTCGCGTGGTCGGATGCAAGATCGGCCTGACGGCGCGCGCCGTCCAGGCGCAGCTCGGCGTCGATCAGCCCGATTTCGGCGTGCTCTTCGATGACATGAGCTTCGGGGACGCTGAGCCGATTCCCATGCAGAAGCTCCAGCAGCCGAAGGTCGAGGCAGAGATTGCTTTCGTGCTCGGCCGAGACCTCGACATGGGCAACCCCGGGCACGCGGACGTCATCAAGGCGGTGGACCACGTCCTTCCGGCGATCGAAATCGTGGGTAGCCGCATCGCGGGCTGGGACATCCGGTTCGTCGACACGGTCGCGGACAACGCATCGTCTGGCGCCTTCGTCCTGGGCGGAAGCCCGCGGCTTCTCAGGGAGCTGGACCTCAGGTTGTGCGGCATGGTCATGAACCGCCGCGGCGAGCCGGTGTCGGTCGGCGCGGGTGCGGCATGCCTGGGCAACCCGATCAATGCGGTGGTCTGGCTGGCCCGCACCATGGCCGCGCTCGGCCAGCCGCTGCGCGCCGGCGACCTGGTGCTCTCGGGCGCACTCGGCCCGATGGTGCCGGTCGCGCCGGGCGACGTGTTCGAAACCCACATCAACGGCCTCGGAGGCGTCAAGGCCGTATTCGAAGCCGCTGCCGCCGCGAAGGAATGCAAATGAGCCAGACACCCGAATTCGCGCAACTGCTGGACGATGCGGCCCGTCACGCCAAAGCGGTGCCGCAGATCGACCCGAAGGGCGAGCTCTCGCTGGCCGAGGCCTACGCGATCCAATCTGCCTCCGTTCAGCGACGCGTTGCGCGCGGCGAGCGCCGCGTCGGCGTGAAGATGGGCTTCACCAGCCGCGCCAAGATGGTTCAGATGGGCATCGACGACGTCATCTGGGGGCGCCTGTCGAGCGGCATGCAGGTGGAGGAGGGCACGCCGGTGAAGTTTGCGCGCTTCGTGCATCCGCGCGTCGAGCCGGAACTGGCCTTCGTGCTGAAGAAAGCGCTGGCCGGCGACGTCACCGCGGCCGAGGCGCTCGCCGCGGTCGAAGCCGTGGCGCCGGCGCTCGAGATCATCGACTCGCGCTACCAGGACTTCAAGTTCAGCCTGCCCGACGTGATCGCGGACAACGCCTCGTCGAGCGGCTTCGTGATCGGTGCCTGGAGCGACCCGCACCAGGATTTCAGCAATCTGGGCCTGACGATGAGCATCGACGGGCGCGTGGTGCAGGTCGGTTCCACCGCCGCCATCCTGGGCCATCCGCTGCGCTCCTTGGTCGCCGCGGCGCGCCTCTCGGCGGCGGCCGGCGAGCCGCTGCAGGCCGGCTGGGTGGTGATGGCTGGCGGCGCCACGCCCGCCGAGTGGATCAAGCCGGGCCAGTACATCTCGATCGAGATGGAGCGCCTCGGAACCGCCGGCTTCCACGTCGAGGAGTGAACCGTGCCCATTGCCTTGATCAAGATCATTGAGGGGCGCAGCCCCGAGAAGAAGCGCCGGCTGATAGAGAGCGTTTCGCAGGCCATGGCGGACAGCCTCGAGATGCCGCTCGACGCAGTGCGGGTCCTTCTCCACGAATACCCGTCAGGCCATTGGGGACGCGGGGGCCGCCTGGTGTCCGACATCCAGGCGAAAACGCCCTCCGAATCACCCAGTGCACAGGTGGCCGACGCGACGGCCAAGCTGCTGGCGAACTGAAAGAAGCAACATGACGAACAAACTGAAGGTCGCAATCATCGGCCCGGGCAATATCGGCACTGACCTGATGATCAAGGTCATGCGCAACAGCAAACACCTCGAGATGGGTGCGATGGTCGGGGTCGACCCGAAGTCCGATGGGCTGGCCCGCGCCGAGCGCTTCGGCATCGCCACTACCGCAGAGGGCATCGAAGGGTTGGTGCAGCTCGGCGTGTTCCGCGACATCGACATCGTGTTCGATGCCACCTCGGCCGGTGCCCACAAGCGCCACAACGAGGTGCTGCAGGCCCATGGCGTGCAGGTCATCGACCTGACACCCGCTGCCATCGGCCCCTACGTGATCCCCGCGATCAACCTCGATGCCGAGAACGCCAGCAACATGAACATGGTGACCTGCGGTGGGCAGGCGACCATCCCCATGGTGGCCGCCGTGTCGCGCGTTGCCAAGGTGCACTATGCCGAGATCGTCGCATCGATCTCGAGCAAGAGCGCCGGCCCCGGCACGCGCGCCAACATCGACGAGTTCACCGAAACCACCCGGGCCGCGATCGAGAAGCTCGGCGGCGCAGAGCGCGGCAAGGCGATCATCGTGCTGAACCCGGCGGAGCCGCCGTTGATCATGCGCGACACGGTGCTCGTACTGTCCGAAGCGGCCGACCAGGCGGCGGTGGAAGCCAGCATCGCGCAGATGGTGGCGAGTGTGCAGACCTACGTGCCTGGTTACCGCCTGAAGCAGCGCGTGCAGTTCGACGTGATCCCCGCCGACCGGCCGCTCAACCTGCCCAAGCTCGGCTTGCGCCATGGGCTCAAGACCTCGGTGTACCTCGAGGTCGAAGGCGCCGCGCACTACCTGCCGGCCTACGCCGGCAACCTCGACATCATGACCTCGGCCGCGCTCGCGTGCGCGGACCTGATGGCGCAACGGCGCATCGCCAGCGGCATCGCTCGCGGCCTGAAGGAGCTTGCATGACCGCGGGCAAGAAGCTCTACATCAGCGACGTCACCCTGCGTGACGGCAGCCATGCCGTTCGCCACCAGTACAGCATCGCGGACGTCAAGGCGATATCCGCGGCACTGGACGCTGCCGGCGTCGACAGTATCGAGGTCGCGCATGGCGACGGGCTGGAAGGCTCCAGTTTCAACTACGGCTTCGGTGCGCATACCGATGTCGAATGGATCGCGGCAGTGGCCGAAACGGTCAAGACCGCAAAGGTCGCAACCTTGCTGTTGCCCGGCATCGGCACCACGCACGACCTGCGCAACGCCTACGATGCAGGCGCGCGCATCGTGCGCGTCGCAACGCACTGCACCGAGGCCGACGTGTCTCGCCAGCATCTGGAATATGCGCGCGAGCTCGGCATGGATGCGGTGGGTTTCCTGATGATGAGCCACATGACCACGCCGAAGAAGCTGGCCGAGCAGGCGCTGCTGATGGAAAGCTATGGCGCAAGCTGCGTCTACGTGGTCGACTCCGGCGGCGCGCTCGGCATGGACGACGTGCGGGACCGGTTCCGAGCGTTCAAGGAGGTGCTGAGAGCCGATACGCAGACCGGCATCCACGCGCACCACAACCTGGGCCTTGGCGTGGCGAACTCGATCGTGGCCGTGGAAGAGGACTGCGATCGCATCGACGCCAGCCTGGCCGGCATGGGCGCCGGTGCCGGCAACGCGCCGCTCGAGGTGTTCATCGCGGCGGCCGAGCGCCAGGGCTGGCGTCACGGCACCGAGCTCTACAAGCTGATGGACGCGGCCGACGACCTGGTGCGCCCGCTGCAGGACCGTCCGGTGCGCGTCGATCGCGAGACGCTGGCGCTGGGCTATGCGGGCGTCTATTCGAGCTTCCTGCGCCATGCCGAAGCGGCCGCGAAGAAGTATGACCTGAAGACCGTGGACATTCTCGTCGAGCTGGGCGCACGCAAGATGGTGGGCGGCCAGGAAGACATGATCGTCGACGTGGCGCTCGATCTGCTTCGCAGGTCCGAGCACGACCGTGTGCAGTCCGGACTCGCGATGAGCTAGGCAGCGAGGTGCCAGCTGAGGCGATGAGTGCGCCCAGCTCGGCACTCCACTGCGGTGCGCTCCTACATGCATTGCCGAGGGGCGCGGTGTACGTTGTCATTCCAACCGAAGGAGGCACGTCATGGCCACTCAGCAGACACCGTCCCGTCCACGGTCCACTGACAAATCGAAGGTTCTTCCCGAGAGCCCGGCAACCATTGTCCCTGCGGAAGCCGATAGTGACAGCGAGTATGCCGACGCGACCGAATCCACGGGCGGCAGCGCCGCCGACCAGGCAGACGCGGTCAAGCCGGTCGGGGATCAGAACGCCCCAGGTTCCGTCAAGCGCAAGGAGGCCTCGATGGAGCCGGGCCACCGTGGCTTGGTTGTCGGAGGCTTTAGACGCACGTCCGTCTGATCGGCGTGAGTGCACGTTCGCCTCTGGGTCGCAGGGCGGAAGTCCTTGATGTCAAGGATTGCCATCCGCCTCGGTGCGGCGTATCTTGGCTGCCGAGAAGGAGCGATCCATGCCTTCACCAACAAGCTTCGTACGAAGAGACAAGCGCGGCACGCCCCCGATGCGCTCGAGCTCATCGAGCTACGCCGGAGCAATGACGCCGCCATCGGATGCCGAGTTGTGCGAGCGCGCCGTGCTGGCGATTTGGCGCAGTTTGGACGAGCACGATCTCGTGGACGAGCGGGTACGAGCCGACCTGGCAGGTGTCCTTGAGCCGTTGGTCGCTCTTGCCCTGGGAGATCGTCCGCAACGGTTGATCAGCACGCTCAGGTTGCCAAACCCGATCGATGCGTCCCACCTGTATTGGCTCACTCGCAGGCTCCTGACTTTCGTCCCCGAACTGCAAGCCATGGCCGCCAAGCCGGGAGGCGATGGACCTCCGCCCCTCGCCTGACGCGATGTCGTTCGAGGCGTCATCGCCCGAAGCATCGGCGCCTGCGCGGTGAGATCGGGTTGGCGTGCGCCGTGACAGCGGTCACGAGGGCGTTCAGAATAGCGTTCGCCACTACCCAAGGAGGAGCTGGCCCTACCACCGGCGCTGCGGGACATGCTGCGGCTCACATGCCGCGACGCCTATCGGAGTCGCTCGTGACGAAACGTAAAGACGACGAAACGCTGTCGCGCCCGGCGCGTCAGCCTTTCGAGCGGCAGGTCGAAGCCTCGCTGCGCGAGCACGCCGACCTGCTGAATCTCACGCACGACGCCATGTTCGTGCGCGACATGGAAGCAGCGATCAAGTACTGGAACCGCGGCGCCGAGGAGATGTATGGATGGACGGCTGAAGAGGCGCTCGGCAAGTCCGCGCCCGAGCTGCTGAAGACCATCTCCACCGTGCCGCTCGAGCAGATCGAATCGCAGGTGCTGAGCACCGGACGCTGGGAAGGCGAGCTGGTGCATCACAGGCGAAACGGAACGCCGGTGGTCGTGGCGAGCCGCCTGGCATTGCAGCGAGACGAGCAGGGCGAGCCGGTGGCGATCCTCGCGACCAATACCGACATCACGCAGCACAAGCGGGCCGAGGAGGCCCGGCAGGATCTCGAGGAGCAATGGAGAGCGGCCTTCGAAGCCAATCCCACGATGTACTTCAT
This sequence comes from Variovorax sp. CF079, assembly GCF_900101545.1. Taxonomy (GTDB): domain Bacteria; phylum Pseudomonadota; class Gammaproteobacteria; order Burkholderiales; family Burkholderiaceae_C; genus Variovorax. Next base: position 97,443 of record NZ_FMZU01000002.1, read on the forward strand.
CATCGATGCGGCCGGCGCGATCCTGTCGGTGAATCCCGTCGGCGCAGAGCAGTTGGGTTGGCGCGTGAGCCAGCTGATCGGCCAGCCGGTGCTGAACGTGTTCTACGAAGCCGATCGGGCGTTCGTCCAGGGAAACGCCGAGCAGGCTTTCCGGCAGCCGGGGCGCGTGATGCGCTGGAAGGCGCGCAAGGTCCGCAAGGACGGCACGATGCTGTGGGTCCGGGAGTCGGCGAACGCGGTCGTGCTGAGGGGCGGGCCGGTGCTGCTTGTGGCGTGCGAGGACATTACCGAGCGCAAGCACGCCGAGGAGGCGTTGCGCGAGAGCGAGGAGCGCTTTCGCACGCTTGTGAAATTCTCTTTCGACGTGTACTGGGAGAGCGACGCCCAGCATCGCTTCACCCGGCAGGAGTATTCCGCCCAGTTCGACCGCGCGCCGGCGCCGGGCTCGGAGATCGGCAAGACGCGGTGGGAAGTGCCCTATCTGGGGCCGGACGAGGAGGCTTGGCGCCAGCACCGCTCAGCGCTCGATGCCCATGTCCCGTTCCGCGACTTCGAGCTCACCCGGGCTACGTCCGACGGCGGCATACGCCATGTGTCGGTATCCGGGCTGCCGATGTTCGACGAGGCGGGGCGCTTCACGGGCTACCGGGGCGTCGGGCGGGACATCACCGAGCGCAAGCGCGCTGAAGATGCGTTGCGCCGGAGCGAGAAGGAGCTTCGGGAGGTGCTCGAGACGATGCCGGCGATTGCCTTCGTCACCAACGCCGATGGCTCCGGTGTGCTCGTCAACCGGCGCGGGAGCGAATACACCGGCTTCTCGCTCACCGGGGCGAACTGGCTGGCTGCAATTCATCCCGAAGATCTGCCCGGCTACGTGCGAGCGCGGGCGCATCACATGGCGACCGGCGAGCCTTTCGAGCAGGAAGCGCGTGTTCGTCGCGCGGACGGCGAATACCGCTGGTTCCTGAGCCGCGCCGTGCCGATGCGCGGCGAAGGTGGAAGGATTCTGAAGTGGTATGGAATCCTTACCGACATCGAAGACCGGAAGCGCGCGGAAGAGGAACGCCGCGCGCATCTGTGGTTCCTGGAAAGCATGAACCGCGTCAACCGCGCCATGCAGGGAACCAACGACCTCGAGAAGATGATGAGCGATGTGCTCGATGCAGTCCTCGACATCTTTGCTTGCGACCGGGCATGGCTCACCTATCCGTGCGATCCGGAAGCTGGCTGCTGGCGCGCGGTCATGGAACAGACGCGGCCTGAGTTTCCCGGCGCGTTCAGCCTGGGCGCCGAGGTGCCCCTCGATGCGGATGTCGCCACGGTGTTCCGGACAGCGCGCGCTGCGAGCGGAGCCGTGTCATTCGGTCCTGGCTGCGAGCTCCAGGTGCCGGCGCAGCTCGCGGAGAGTTTCAGCATCAGATCCGTGCTCGCCATGGCGCTGTACCCCAAGGCCGATCAACCTTACCTCTTCGGGCTGCACCAGTGCTCGCGCCCGCGCGCCTGGACGGCGCAGGAAACGCGGCTGTTCGAGGAGATCGGACATCGGCTTGCCGACGCGCTCACCAGTCTTCTCATCTTCCGCAGCCTGCGCGAAAGCGAGCGCAAGCTCGAAGAGGCGCAGCGCATGGCGCATCTCGGTCATTGGGAAGCCGACCTGGACAGCGGTCGCGTGACCGCCTCGGAAGAAGCCTTCCGCATCCACGGCCTTAAGCGGCCCGAGTCCGGGCAATTGGAAGGCCGGTTGCTGGACCTCGTCCATCCGGACGACCGGGAACGGGTGAAGCAGGCCAATGAGGCCGGCGTGCAGGGCGGTCCGCGCTTCGACATGGAATACCGGGTGGTGCGTCCGGACGGCGAGGTGCGCGTGGTCCACAACAGCGCCGACGTGGCGCGCGATCCCTCCGGCCGGCCTCGGCGCTTCTTCGGCATCGTGCAGGACATGACGGAGCTCAGGCATGCGGAAGAGGAGCTGCGCGAAAGCGAAAGCCGATACCGGCACATTTTCCAGGGCGCGAGCGTTTCGATCTGGGAAGAGGACTTGTCCGCGGTCGAGGCGGCCATCGACGGACTCAAGGCGCAGGGCGTGCGCGACTTGCGCCGGCACCTGGCCACGCATCCCGAGTTCGTCCGGCAGGCCCTCGCCCTGGTGAAGGTGCTCGACGTCAATGACGCAACCATCGAGCTGTTCGGGGCGCGGAGCAAGGAGGAGCTCATGGTGTCGCTCCCCAAGCTCGTCCTGCCGGAGACCGAGCAGGTGTTCGCAGAAGAGCTGTGCGCCCTGGCAGAGGGCCGGACTTCCTTTACGGCCGAGACGGTGCGCGGAACGCTGAAGGGAGACAAGTTGTCCGTCCTCCTCACGATCGCGTTTCCGCCTCAGCCGGCCAAGTTCGGCAGCACGCTCGTGAGCATCATGGACATCACCGAGCGCAAGCGGGCCGAGTACTTGACGCGGCAGATGTTCGAGAGTGCCTCCGATGGCGTGGCCGTGATCGGCCGGGATTACCGCTATCAAAGGGTCAATGCGGTCTACGAGCGCAACTGGAGGATGCCGGCCGAGAAGATCGTCGGCATGCATGTCGCCGATCTCCTCGGGACCGACGTCTTCGAGCGCACCGTGAAGCCGAGTCTCGACCGCTGTCTCGCCGGAGAGCAGTTCACCGTCGCAGAATGGTTCACGACCGAATTGGGGCGCTTCTACCTGTCGGTGTCCTACTCGCCGCTGCGGCTCGATTCGGAGCGCCTGGAGGCAGCGCTTGTGATCACGCGCGATCTCACTGACCACGTCCTCGCGTCGGAAGCCCTGCGCGAGGCGCAGGCGGCGCTTGCGCGAGTGAACCGCGTGACCACGCTCGGCGTGCTGGCGGCCTCGATCGCGCACGAGGTCAACCAGCCGCTCGGAGCCATGGTCGCAAGCGCGGGGTCCTGCGCGCGCTGGCTCGCAGCCCAGCCGCCCGAGCTCGAAAAGGCCCAGCGTTCGCTCGGACGCATTGCCAGGGACGGCAAGCGCGCGAGCGAAGTCATCGACCGCATCCGCGCCCTGGTCATGCGCCAGCCGCCGCGCCGGGACCGCGTCGACGTCAACCAGACCATCCTCGACGTGATTGCGCTCACGCGCGACCAGATGCGCCGCAACGACATTGCGCTCGAGAAGACGCTTGCCGACGGCCTGCCGCCCGTATGGGGCGACAGGGTGCAGCTCCAGCAGGTGATCCTCAATCTGATCGTCAACGCCATCGAGGCCATGAGCGCGCCCGGCAATCGCCCGCGACAGCTGGTCATCGGCGCGAGCGAAGCGGAGCGCGGCGTGTGCATCGAGGTGCGCGACTCGGGCCCCGGCATCGCGCCCGAGATCGCGGACAAGCTCTTCGAGCCCTTCCATACCTCCAAGGCGCAGGGCATCGGCATGGGGCTTTCGATCAGCCGGTCGATCGTCGAGGCCCATGGCGGACAGCTCCGGACCGCGCCGAACCTGCCCCACGGCGCCGTGTTCCGGTTTTCGCTGCCGACCGGGGAACGGGAGCCGTAATGGCAACCGAGCGGCCCGTCGTCTTCGTGGTCGACGACGACCTGGCCATGCGCGAGGCGCTTCAGGACCTCCTCGCCTCCGTCGGCATGGACGTGCGCCTTTTCGCCTCGACGCAGGACTTCCTGCAGGCGCAGCGCCCGGACGCGCCCGGCTGCCTGGTGCTCGACGTGCGGCTGCCCGGCGCAAGCGGATTGAGCTTCCAGGAAGAACTCCCGCGAGCGGGCGTCGATCTGCCGGTGATCTTCATCACCGGGCACGGCGACATTCCGATGACGGTGCGCGCCATGAAGGCCGGCGCAGTCGAGTTCCTGAGCAAGCCCTTCCGCGACCAGGAGCTTCTCGATGCGATCGATGCTGCGGTCGAGCGGCACCGCGCGCAGCGCCGCGAGACGGCGCTCGTCGCGGAGCTCCGGCAACGTTTCGCCGCGCTCACCCAGCGCGAGCGCGAAGTCATGGCGCTGGTGAGCACCGGGCGCGTGAACAAGCAGATCGCGGCCGAGCTGGGCATCAGCGAGGCCACCGTCAAGGTCCACCGCGGGCAGATCATGCGCAAGATGCAGGCGAAATCCCTGGCGCAGCTCGTGCGCATCGCGGACACGCTCGGCCTCTCCAACCCGAGGCCTTAGGCGCCTAAACCAAAGTCGTAGCGCACGTGACGCACGTGCAATGGTCTTGCGCGCGCAATCGGCCTAGTCTTGCGTCAACGTTCAAGAAGACCTGCAAGGAGATCCAAGTGCGCAACAACCCGACCGTAGCGATCGTGGACGACGATGAATCGGTTCGAGACACCACGAAGGACCTGCTCGACTCTGCCGGCCTGTCCGCCGCCACCTTCGACTCGGCCGAGAGCTTCCTGCAATCGAAGGGCACGTGCGCCATCCAATGCCTCATCGCCGACATGCGCATGCCGGGGATGACCGGGCTCGAGCTGCACGGCCGCCTGGCCGCCGCCGGCACCCCGATTCCTACGGTCCTCATCACCGCCTACCCCGACGAACGGGAGCGCGCGCGCGCCTTGAAGACGGGCGTGATCTGCTTTCTCGCAAAGCCCTTCAGTGCGGAAGACCTCCTCGCCTGCATCCAGACCGCCCTGCGCGGACGCGATCCTGCGTGAGGCGCACGACCATGCTTCCCGGAGCTGCTTCATCGAAATGAACCACGAGGACACCGCCATGCACGCCGCGCGCCATTCATCCGCTGCACAGTCCGCCTTCGAGCTGCGCTTTCCCTCGCTCAGCGGCACGGGCCGCGCCCTGTCATTTCCCTGCGATGCCAGCGGCTCGGTGCAAATGGACAGCTTGAGCGAGCGCGCGCTGAACAACTACCTTCTTGCGCGCGCACTGACGGGCCGCGACTACGGGTGGCCCAGCGTGCAGGCCTCGTGCCAAGTGCAAAGCTGAAGCGAAGGAGCAAAGCCATGAGCGATCGATCTGCCGAAATCCCGGACGGCGAGGTGCCGTTCCAGGATCCGACTCCCCACGCGTCGCTCGGCGGCGAAGGAGTCGCAGCGAAGGCCGACAGCGCAGTGAAGGTCATCATCGGCGTAGCCTCGCCCGCGCTTCTGTGCGGCCTCGAATCGCTGGTGAGCGGCACCGCGGGCCTTGCTTTCGGGCGCTCGGCGCCGACACTGGACCGTTTGCTCGTCTGCTGCATGGAGGCCGAGGACTGCATCGCTCTGGTGGATCCGACCCTCGGTCCGCAGGGGCTGCGCGCATTCATGCAATTGCTCCGCATGATGGCTGCCAGGGTGCGCGTCGTGCTCATCAGCGACATGCATTCGCCGCACATGGTGCGGGAGGCAATCCGGTGGGGCGCCAGCGGATTCGTCGAGAAGACGGCCCAGCCCGCCGAGATCCGCGCCGCGCTGGTCGCGGCCGCTCGCTCGCAACGCTACCTTTCGCCGCGGATGGCGGCGGACCTGGCCGATTCCTTCGTGCTGCAGGACCTGACCCCACGCGAGATGGATGTGCTCGCCCTCCTCACGCGCGGCGACTGCAACAAGCTCATTAGCTCATTGCACCCGAATTGGCGGTGACCGGAGCTTTCACGATATTCCGCCCGCCGCACGGCCGGAAGACCCACATGCAATCGCTGCAAGACCTCCTCTATGAAAAGAGGGCGGGGATCGCCTACGTCACGATCAACCGCCCGCAGGCGATGAACGCGCTGAGCCACACGGCGCTCGACGAGCTGAGATCGGTGATGGAGGACGCGCGAGGGGACCCCGTCGTCCATGGCGTGATCGTGACCGGCGCGGGCGACAAGGCCTTCGTCACCGGGGCCGACATCACCGCGGGCGCGTCGATTTCCGCCATCGACGCGCACGCGTTCACGCGCAGCGGCCGGCTTGCGTTCGATCTGATCGAGCAGCTCGGCAAGCCGGTCATCGCCGCTGTGAATGGCTGCGCGTCGGGCGAAGGATGCGAACTGGCGATGGCTTGCACCTTGCGTCTTGCAACGGCGCATGCGAGATTCGGCAGCCCGGAAGCGAAGCCCGGTTTCGTTCGCGGCTTCGGCGGGACGCAGCGCCTTCTGCGTCTCGTCGGCAAGGGCCGGGCGCTGCAGCTCATTCTCACGGCGGACACGATCGACGCGACAGAAGCGCACCGGAACGGCCTCGTCAACGAGATTGTCGATGCAGACCAGCTCATCCCCCGTGCGGAAACGATCCTCAGCCGAATGGGGGCTCATCGAACTGGAACAGGGGAAGCAGCGTCTGCGAGCGCCAGCCGAAGCTGATCACCGTGCGCGAGATGATCCATCGCGCGACCAGCGAGATGGGTTTCGCAGGCGGATCTGCCACCGGTCGCAGAGAATCTTCATCCTTCTACGACTCTGTTCCCGGCAAACAATGAAGACGCTTCAACTTGCAACAGGCACTCCGCTGCCCGTGCTCGGCCTGGGCACCTGGCGCCTGGGCGAAGACCGCGCGCTGCGCCGCACCGAGATCGCCGCCGTGCGCGCGGCCATCGAGATGGGCTACCGCCTCATCGACACCGCCGAGATGTACGGCGAGGGCGGCGCCGAAGAAGTGGTCGGGCAGGCGATCGCAGAGGCGCTGCGCGCCGGCGACGTGACGCGCGGCGAGCTCTTCGTCGTCAGCAAGGTCTATCCACACAACGCGAGCCGCAAGGGCACGCCGGCCGCTTGCGCGCGCAGCCTGGCGCGGCTGGGGCTGGAGCAGATCGACCTCTATCTGCTGCACTGGCGCGGCGAATACACGCTTGCCGAAACCTGCGAGGCGATGCGCGCGCTGGTCGACGGCGGGCGCATCCGGCATTGGGGCGTCAGCAACTTCGACACCGGCGACATGGACGAACTGGCCGCCGTGTGCGGCGAGCCGCTGGACTGCACGGCGAACCAGGTCTATTACTCGGTGCGCGAGCGCGGGCCCGAGTTCAGCCTGCTGCCCTGGCAGCGTGCCCGCGGCATGCCGCTGATGGCCTACAGCCCGATCGACCAGGGCGCGCTGGCGGGCGATGCGGCATTGAAGAAGACGGCGCAGCGGCTCGGCGTCACGGCGGCGCAGCTTGCGCTGGCCTGGGTCATTGCACAGCCCGGCGTCGTCGCCATTCCGAAGGCGGTGCGCGAGGCGCATCTGCGTGACAACCTCGCTGCTGCCGAACTGCAGCTCGGCGACGAAGATCTCGCCGAGATCGATAGACTCCATCCCCCGCCGCGGCGCAAGAAGCCGCTTTCGATGATTTGATCCCGACGACCCAGTACGCAACTACCGAAACCCCGATGACTCCTTCCGTACGCCCCGTCACGCAGAACGACCACGCCGCCTGGCGGCCGCTTTGGGACGGCTACAACGCCTTCTACGGCCGCCATGGCGCGACTGCGCTGGCCGAGCACGTGACGCAGACGACCTGGCAGCGCTTCCTCGATCCGGAGGAGCCGATGTTCGCGCTGGTCGCGGAAGACGAGGGGCAGCTCGTCGGGCTGGCCCATTGCGTCATCCATCGCAGCATGACCCGTGTCGAGCCGGTGTGCTATCTCTCCGACCTGTTCACGCTCGAATCCCGGCGCGGGCGCGGCATCGGCCGCCTGCTGATCGAGGCGGTCTACGAGCAGGCGAAATCGGCCGGCGCCTCGCGGGTCTACTGGCAGACGCACGAATCGAACGCCGCGGGCAGGCTGCTCTACGACAAGGTCGCGAAGCACCTTGGATTCATCGTCTACGTGAGGGAGTTTTGATCACCATGCCCACGGAGAATCCGATGCAGTTCGTCGCATGCACGCACGACACCCACGCCGTTGCGATCCTGGAGATCTTCAACGATGCCATCGTCAGCTCGACCGCCCTCTACGACTACAAGCCCCGCACGCTGGAGAGCATGGTCGGCTGGTTCAAGACCAAGGAGGCGGGCGGGTTCCCCGTGATCGGCGCCATCGGAGAAGACGGCGGACTCCTCGGCTTTGCCAGCTACGGCACTTTCCGCGCCTGGCCCGCGTACAAGTACTCGGTCGAGCACTCGGTCTACGTTCACAAGGACCACCGGGGAAAAGGCCTGGGCCTGCTGCTCATGCAGGAACTGATCGCGGCTGCCAGGGCGCAGCAGTATCACGTCATGGTCGGCGCCATCGACCTGGCCAACAAGGGCAGCATCGCCCTGCACCAGAGGCTAGGCTTCGAGCACGCCGGAACCATCAGGCAGGCCGGATTCAAGTTCGGCCGATGGCTCGACGTGGACTTCTGGCAGCTGGTGCTCGAAACGCCGGCGAATCCGGTCGACGGCTAGCCTGCGTCCTTCAGGCCAGCAAGGCCTTCACCAGATCGAGCTGCCGGTCCGGCACCCCGCTCGTGAGCTGCAGATTCGCCTCGATGCGCGACAGGTGATCCGTCATGCAGGCCACGGCAGCCTCCACGTCGCCGCTGCGGCATACGCGCAGGAAGTCCGAATGCTCGTCCGAAGAGCAGTGCGGATCGTTGGAGGAGTGGTAGAGCATCGCGATCAGCGAGCTGCGCGCGACCAGTTCGCGCACCAGCTCGGCCAGCGTGCCGTTGCCCGCGGCCTCGGCCAGCGCGACGTGGAAATCGCCCAGCAGCTTTTCGCGCACGGTGCCCGTGGTCGTGGAGCGCAGCGCGCTGCGCTCGAACTGGATGTGCTGCTCCAGCGCGCGGTAGTCCGCGGGCCGGGCCTTGGCGATGAAGAGGCGCACCACTTCGCTCTCGAGGATGCGGCGCACGCCGAAGACCTCGCGCGCTTCCTGCACGCTGGGCTTGCTGACGAAGGCGCCCTTGTCCGGAATCATCTCGATCAGCTTGTCCTTGGAAAGCGTCAAGAGCGCCGCGCGGATCTTGGTGCGGCTCACGGCATAGACGCGCCCCAGCGCCTCCTCGCGCAGCCAGGTGCCGGGCGGCAGGCGCTTCTCGACGATGGCGGTGGCGATGTCCTGCGCGATGCTTTCGATGGTCGCGCTCTTGTCGGGCGCGGCGGCCGCTTCGGGAACGGCCGCCGGCGTGGTCGTGGTTGCTTTGGTGACGCGGGGCATGGCGCGATTGTGGACGAGCGGCGCCGCGTCGCGCGCGGGCTTCAGGCCGCGCGTTTCAGCGCCGGCGCCGGAGACGGCAGCGTGAAGCCTTCCAGCAAGCCGGCGACCGGCTTCGGCAGCGGCTGCGCCAGCTCGCCGCGCTTGCTGGTGGCAAGCCGCAGGTTCACCAAGGATTCGATCAGCTGCGTACTGGCTGCCACGCCGTCGACCACCGGAACGCCCAGCACCTGGCCGATGTGCGCGCACAGGTCGGCCATGCCGGCGCAGCCGAGCACGATGGTGTCGGAGCCGTCTTCGTCGAGCGCACGCCGGCATTCGTCGACGATGCGCTCGCGCGCCTTCGAGCCCGGCGCCTCCAGCTCGAGCACCGGAATTTCGCAGGCCCGCACGTTGGCGCAGAAGCGCTTCATGCCGTAGGCCTCGGCCAGGTGCCAGGCCTGGCCCGTCGTGCGGCCCAGCGTGGTCACCACGCTGAAGCGAGTGCCGACCAGGCTGGCCAGGTGCATGGCCGCCTGCGCGATGCCCACCACCGGCGCGCGCGCCAGCTCGCGCGCGGCCGCGAGGCCCGGATCGCCGAAGCAGGCGATCACATAGCCGTCGATGCCTTCGCGTTCGCCCGCGGCGATCTCCTGCAGCAGGCCGGGCACCGCCAGCGCCTCGTCGTAGTGGCTCTCGATCGAGGTCGGGCCCATCGAGGGGCTGACCGCCACGATCTCGGTGCCGGGCCGCGCGACCGAGCGCGCGCAGGCGCCGATCTTCTCGGTCATGCTCCAGGTGGTGTTGGGGTTGATGATCTTGATGCGCATGAAAGTTCAGGGCTTGCGGTTGAGGAGGGCGTAGATCACGAAGCCGAGGCCCATGCCGATGAACCAGGCGTAATTGGCGGCGCCGCGCCAGGCCGGGATCAGCACGCACAGGATCGGGATCAGCGCCGAAGGGATCATGGTCCACACGGCCTTCAGGTTGTAGCCCTTGCTGTACCAGTAGCGGCCCTTGGGGCTCAGCGTGTAGAGATCGTCCACCACCACCTGCTGCTTGCGCACCAGGTAGAAGTCGGCGATCAGGATGCCAAACAGCGGGCCGATGAAGGAGCCCAGGATGTCCAGCGTGTAGTGGATCACCTCGGGGTTGTTGTAGAGGTTCCAGGGCGTGAGGAAGATCGAGCCCACCGCGGCGATCATGCCGCCGGTGCGCCAGCTGATGTGCTGCGGCGCGACGTTCGAGAAGTCGAAGGCCGGCGAGACGAAGTTGGCGACGATGTTGATGCCGATGGTGGCGATCATGAAGGTCAGCGCGCCCAGCACGACGGCGGTGGTGCTGTCGATCTTGCCGACCGTGTGCACCGGGTCGGTGATCAGCTCGCCGAAAACCGGCAGCGTCGCGGCCGTGGTGATCACGGTGAGCAGCGAGAAGAACACGAAGTTGACCGGCAGGCCCCAGAAGTTGCCCTTTTTCACCGCGTCGAAGCTCTTGCTGTAGCGCGAGAAGTCGCCGAAGTTGAGCATCGGGCCGCTGAAGTAGCTCACCACCAGCGCAATCGCCGAGAGCATCACCGGCAGCGCGTCCCAGCCCTGGAACTTGACGCCGCCCAGGTTGAGGTCGATGCGGCTCCAGCCGGCCTTCCACACCAGCCAGCCGCACAGGATCGTCATCACCACGTAGACCCCCGGGCCGGCCCAGTCGATGAACTTGCGGATCGCTTCCATGCCGTGCCAGAACACGAAGGCCTGCAGCACCCACATCACCATGAAGGCCAGCCAGCCCAGCGCCGACAGGCCTGCGAAGCCGTGCAGCTTGACGTCGGCGTACGGCGCGAGGTTGGGGAACAGGTGCAGCGCGAGCACCATGAAGGCGGCCGAGGCCAGGTAGGTCTGGATGCCGTACCAGGCCACCGCGATCAGGCCGCGGATGATGGCCGGGATGTTGGCGCCGCGCACGCCGAAGGAGGCGCGGCAGATCACGGGGTAGGGCGTGCCGGTCAGCTGGCTCGGCTTGGCCACCAGGTTGCAGAAGAACTGCACGATGCAGATGCCCACCAGCAGCGCCACCAGCACCTGCCAGCTCGACAGGCCGAGCGCGAACAGGCTGCCCGCGGTGATGTAGCCGCCGACGCTGTGCACGTCGGACATCCAGAAGGCGAAGATGTTGTATTGGCCCCAGGTCTGCTTCTTGAGCGGCGCGAGGTCTTCGTTGGTGAGGGCGGGGTCGTAGCCCGGCTTGATGAGTGCGTTGGATTCGGTATGCGGCGCATGGCCGGCGATCGGCAGGTCCATGCTTCCTGGGCTGACGGCTGTGTTCACGGGTGTCTCCTCGTGGGGGATGGGCGGATGTCCGAACGGCATGTTCGGTTCGTTGATTGCACCCTATATTTGTATACAAAAAATGGGTGCAATCAAGGAAGATCTGCGGCCTGGTGGTTGGTGTTTACCCTTGCTTGAGGAACAATCGCGCCATGAACCCTGGCGACAAGAACGAGGCGATCGAGTGCCGGCTGGTGCGCTTGCGCGGCCGCGTGCAGGGCGTCGGCTACCGGGATGCCTGCCTGCACCACGCGCGCGCCAAGGGCATCACCGGTTGGGTCCGCAACCGCGCCGATGGGTCGGTCGAAGCCATGCTGCAGGGCTCTCGCCGCGAACTGGATGCCATGTGCAACTGGCTGCGCGACGGCGTGCCCGGCGCATGGGTCGACGCGCTCGAGCTCACGCAGGTGCCGCCGCCTTTCGATCGCCTCGATCGTTTCGAACGGCTGCCCAGCTTGTAGAGCAGACGCAAAAGAATCTATCTTTTGTCCTTGTCGAAGCCGCTTCAACCGGCGCGCCCGGCTGGCCACACTCCGGGCCAAAGGAGACAAAGCATGAAAGCCAGCCACTACTTCGCGCGTCGCGCGATTCTTCGGGCCTGCCTGGCCTGCGGCATAGCCCTCGGTGCCCCCTTGGCCATCGCCGCCTACCCCGACAAGCCCATCAAGCTGGTCGTTCCCTATCCGCCCGGCGGCGCCACCGACGTGATCGGGCGCATCGTCGCGCTCAAGCTCGGCGAGCTGCTCGGGCAGCAGGTCGTGGTCGACAACCGCGGCGGCGCCGGCGGCAACATCGGTGCCGAGGCGGTCGCGAAGGCAGCGCCGGACGGCTACACCCTGCTGATGGGCGCGCTGACTTCGCACGCGACGATGGCGACGTTGGAGAAAGGGCGCCTGCGCTACGACATCTCGAAGGACTTTGCACCCGTCATGATCGTCGGGTCGGTGCCGCTGGTCGTGGTGGTCAATCCGCAGGTTCCGGTCAAGACGCTGAAGGAACTCATCGCCTACGCCAAGGCCAACCCCGACAAGTTGAACTACGCCTCGTCCGGCGCCGGCGCGCCCCAGCGCATGGCCGCCGAAATCCTCCAGCGCGAGACCGGTATCAAGATGACGCACATCGCCTACAAGGGCAGCGGTCCGGCGATGACCGACGTGGTCGGCGGCCAGGTCGGCCTGATGGTCGAGACGGCGCCGGCCTCGCTTCCCTTCATCATTTCGGCCAAGCTTCGTGCGCTGGCGGTCACGACGCCGCAGCGGATCTCGATGCTGCCCGATGTGCCCTCGGCGGCCGAGGCGGGCGTGCCGAACCTCGAAGTCAGTTCCACCTTCGGCGTCCTGGCGCCGGCGGGCACTCCCGCGGCCATCGTGGCGCGCCTCAACGAGGCGCTCGCGAAACTCGTGCAATCGCCCGAAGCCAGGGAGATGCTGCTCAAGCAGGGCGTCTATGCGGCGGCGCCGACGACGCCGGCGAAGTCGGACGAGCAGATCCAGGCCGAGATTGCCCGCTGGAAAAAAGTCATTGCCGACGCCAATATCAAGTCCGACGAATGAGGGCCCACTGAACATGTCCAAAGCCTCCTCCAAGCCCGACGGCACCGATGAACCCTCGGGCATGCGCAAAGGCCTGACCAGCTACGGCGACCAGGGCTTCTCGCTCTTCCTGCGCAAGGCCTTCATCAAGGGCGCCGGCTATACGGACGCGGCGCTCGATCGCCCCGTGGTCGGCATCGCGAACACCGGCAGCGCCTACAACCCCTGCCACGGCAATGCGCCGCAGCTCATCGAAGCGGTGAAGCGCGGCGTGATGCTCGCCGGCGGACTGCCGATGGACTTTCCGACGATCTCGATCCATGAGAGCTTCGCGGCGCCGACGAGCATGTACTTGCGCAACCTCATGTCAATGGACACCGAGGAGATGGTCCGCGCACAGCCGATGGATGCCGTGGTCCTGATCGGCGGCTGCGACAAGACGGTGCCGGCGCAGCTCATGGGCGCGGCCTCGGCCGGCATTCCCTCGATCCAGCTGATTACCGGTTCCATGCTGACGGGCAGCCATCGCGGCGAGCGCGTCGGCGCATGCACCGACTGCCGGCGCTACTGGGGCAAATACCGCGCGGGCGAAATCGACGACGAGGAAACCGCCGACGTGAACAACCAGCTGGTGGCGAGCGTGGGGACCTGCTCGGTCATGGGCACGGCCAGCACCATGGCCTGCATTGCCGAAGCGCTGGGCATGACGATGCCGGGCGGCGCTTCGCCGCCGGCCGTCACGGCCGACCGCATCCGCATCGCGGAGCAGACCGGCGCGCAGGCTGTTCAGATCGCGCGCGACGGCCTGACCATCGACAAGGTGCTCACACCCGCTGCCTTCGAGAACGCGATGCGGGTGCTGCTCGCGATCGGCGGCTCGACCAACGGCATCGTGCACCTCGCCGCGATCGCGGGCCGGATGGGCCTGGACATCGATCTGCACGCGCTCGACCGCATGGGGCGCGAGACGCCCGTGCTGCTGGACCTGAAGCCCTCGGGCCAGCACTACATGGAAGACTTCCACAAGGCCGGCGGCATGGCGACGCTGCTGCGCGAACTCCAACCCTTGCTGCGGCTCGAGGCCATGACCGTCACCGGCAGGACGCTGGGCGAAGAGATCGAACGCGCGGGGCCGGGATTCGCGCAGGACGTGGTGCGCACCGTGGACAACCCGATCTATCCGCAGGGCGGCATCGCGGTGCTGCGCGGCAACCTGGCGCCGGGCGGGGCCATCATCAAGCAGTCCGCGGCGGATGCGGGGCTGATGGAGCACGAAGGCCGCGCCGTGGTCTTCGAGAACATCGAGGACCTGGTCCTGCGCATCGACAGCGACGATCTCGACGTCGCGCGCGAGGACGTGCTGGTGCTCAAGAACATCGGCCCCAAGGGCGCACCGGGCATGCCCGAGGCAGGCTACATCCCGATCCCGCGCAAGCTCGCGCGCGCGGGCGTGAAGGACATCGTGCGCATCTCCGACGGCCGCATGAGCGGCACGGCCTTCGGCACCATCGTGCTGCACGTGACGCCGGAGTCGGCCATCGGCGGTCCGCTCGCGCATGTCCGCAACGGCGACCGCATCCGGCTGAGCGTGGCGAAGCGCGAAATATCGCTGCTGGTATCGGACGACGAACTGGCGCGCCGCGCGAAGGAGTCGCCGGTGGTCGAACCGATGGCCGAACGAGGCTATCGAAGGCTCTTTCTGCAGACCGTGATGCAGGCCGACAAGGGCGTCGACTTCGACTTTCTTCGCGCGCCGAAACCTTAAGCACGCCCTTTGCAGACGGCCTGCGCCTCGGCAAGAAGGGCCTTCGCCAGCCCGGCGCGCGGCCCGTGCGTGGCCCAGATCAGGCCCACGCGCCGCACCGGCGCGCGCGCCGGCAGCGCCACGCGTGCGATCGCGAATCCGCTGTTCCACATCGGCCCCCAATCCGGCAGCAAGGCCACGCCCAGCCCCTGGCCGACCAGTGCCGCGACCGCCATCAGGTTGTCGATCTCCAGCCGCTGCCGCACGCCGATGCCGTGGTCGCGCAGGTAGCGGTCGGCCAGTTGTCCGCCCACCACCGAGCGGTCATAGCGGATGAAGGGCTCGGTCGCGAGCAGCTCATGGGCCTTGCGCCGGGCCAGGGCCTTGGGCGCGACCACGACCAGGCGCTCCTCGAACAGCGCCTGGAAGGTGCAGCCCTTGCCGATGGCGAATTGAGGCTCGACCACGATGGCGGCGTCGAGCGCGCCGGTCGTCACCTGCCGGCACAGTTCCACCGAGCTGCCGGGCGCGACGAAGACCGACAGATCGGGAAAGCGCGCGTACAGCCGCTTGAGCACCAGCGGCAGCACGCTGGTCATGGCCGAGACGAACACGCCCAGGCGCAACTCGCCCAGCGACGCGCCGTCGCTGGTGACCGCCCGCAGGTCGCGCACGTCGCGCAGCACGTTGCGGGCGCGATCGAGCATCTTGAGCCCCGCCTCCGTGGGGCGCACGGAGCGGCCGGAGCGTTGGACCAGCGGCAGGCCGATGTCTTCCTCGAGCGCCTTGACGCGCGCGGCGATCGCGGCGGGCGTGAGGTCGAGCCGGCGCGCCGCCTCGGCCATCGAGCCCAGTTCGGCGACGGCGACAAAGCTCTGAAGGTAGCGCGTATCCATCGGCGCGAATGTACAGGCCGGCCCAGCTCAAACCCAAAAAATCTTTTGCTTTGACCGTGCTGGCTTCTTGCCCTCGAGAACACCCGTCATTCGATACTTCATCCGCATGAACTCCCATACGACGAAGCGGCTGCGCGGCGTGATCGCGCCGGTGCTCACGCCTTTCAACGACAAGCTCGAGCCCGACGTCGTGCGCTTCATCGCCCACTGCCGCTGGCTGGTGGACAACCATGCGGGGCTGGCGATCTTCGGCACCAATTCGGAGGCGGCATCGCTTTCCGTCGGCGAGCGGCTGTCGTTGGCGCAGGCCTTGGTGGAGGCCGGCATTCCCGCCGCGATGCTCATGCCGGGAACGGGGGCCTGCGCATTGCCGGACGCGGTGGAACTGACCCGCCACGCCACCCGGATCGGCGCCTCGGGCGCGCTGGTGCTGCCGCCCTTCTATTTCAAGGGCGTGTCCGACGATGGCGTGTTCGCCTATTACGCGGAGATCATCGAGCGGGTGGGAAGCGGCTGCGTGCCCATCTACCTCTATCACATCCCGCAGCTCAGCCAGGTGCCCATCACGCTCGACCTGATCGAGCGTCTTCTGGAGCGCTACCCGGGCACGATCGCGGGCGCCAAGGATTCCTCGGGCGACTGGAACAATTCCAAGGCCATGATCGACAACTTCGCCACTGCAGGCTTCGACGTGTTCCCGGCCAGCGAGTCCTTGCTCTCCCAGGCCTTGCCGATCGGCGGCGCGGGTTGCATCAGCGCGACGGTGAACATGAATCCGGCCGGCATCCATCGCCTGTTCGAAGGCTGGCAAGGTCCCGAAGCCGCCGAGCTGCAAGCCAAGGCGGACGCCATTCGCACGATCTTCCAGGCCGCGCCGATGATCCCGGCGATGAAGCACGTGGTCTCCAGCTTCGCTGCGCATCCATCATGGCGCAGGGTGCGTCCGCCGCTCGTCGCGCTGGGCGACGCCGCGGGCGGCGAGGTCCTGGCCCGGCTGGACGCCGCCGGGTTCGACATGTCCGGCTACCCGCGACGCCCTCAGTGAAGCTCTGCACGTTCGCGCCGCGATCACTATGATGGCCTGCCGCCACCGCATCGCAGCAAACCCATGAGCATTCCCACCACCCGCCTGGGCCGCACCGGCCTGACCGTGTCGCGGCTCGCGCTCGGCACCATGACCTTCGGGCTGCAGACCGACGAAGCCGTCTCGCAGCGCATCCTCGACAAGGCGACCGAGGCCGGCATCAACTTCCTGGACACCGCCGACGTCTACCCGCTCGGCGGCACGGTCGAGACCACCGGCCGCACCGAAGAGATCATCGGCCGCTGGCTGCAAGCTAAAGGGCCGGGCGCGCGCCGCCGCTTCGTGCTCGCCACCAAGGCGGTCGGCAAGGTCGGCCCGAACCCCTGGGACCAGGGCGCATCGCGCAAGCATTTGCTCGATGCCATCGACGCCTCGCTCAAACGGCTGCAGACCGACCATGTCGACCTGTTCCAGCTCCACAGCGACGACCGCGAGACGCCGCTCGACGAGAGCCTGGAGGCGCTCGATGTCATCGTCAGGTCGGGACGCGCGCGCTACATCGGCGTCTCCAACTTCCTGGCCTACCGGCTGGCGCGTGCGCTGGGCCGCTCCGAGCTGCACAAGCTCACGCGCTTCGTCTCGGTGCAGCCGCGTTACAGCCTCTTGTTCCGCGAGATCGAGCGCGAGCTGCTGCCGCTCTGCGGCGAAGAGGGCCTGGGCGTGATTCCCTACAACCCGCTCGCGGGCGGTCTGCTGACCGGCAAGTACAAGGCCGGCGCCAAGCCCGAGGACAACACGCGCTTCACGCTCGGCACCGCGGGCACGATGTACCAGGACCGCTACTGGAACGAGCGCAGCTTCGCGAGCGTCGCGCAATTGCATGCGCTGGCCGACGAAGCGGGCGTGCCGCTCGCGACCCTGGCCGTCGCGTGGGTGATGGCCAATCCGCTGATCACCGCGCCGCTGCTCGGCGCCAGCCGGCCGGAGCAGCTCGATGCCACGCTCGCGGCGGCCGACTACAAGCTCGATGCGGGACTCAAGCAGCGGCTTGACGAACTCACCGCCGACTACCGCAAAGGCGACGCGCCGCGCTGACACAAGAGACAAGAGGGCACGCCGTCACTGGATCACCTTGTCCGCCCGGTTCAGCACCGAGCGCGGGATGGTGAAACCGATGCGCTTGGCGGTCTTCAGGTTGATCAGCAGCTCGAACTTTGTCGGCTGTTCAATGGGAAGATCCGCCGGCTTGGCGCCTTTCAGGATCCTGTCGACGTAGCGGGCGCCGTCCTTGCCTTCCATGCCGTAGCCGGGTCCGTAGGCCATGAGGCATCCGTTTTCCGCATAGTCGCCCCGTGCGCAGATCGACGGCAAGCCGCTGGCGATGGCCAGCTCGGCAATGAGCTTCTGGTTCGAATTGGCGACCGGGTTGAGCGTGATCCAGACGGCGCTGCTGCGCGCCTTGACGGCTTGCGTGAACGCAGCCACGTACTCGTCGACGCTGCTCACCTCCATCGAATAAAGCTGCAGACCCAGCTTCTCCGCGGGCGCCTGGCTGGCTTCCCACTGTGGAATGGAGCCCGGCGCCTTGCGGTCCCAGAGCACCGCGACCCGGCTGGCCTTGGGCATGGTTTCCTTCAGCAGCTCCAGCCTCTTGCCGGCCAGGACCGCCGCCACGTTGGTGATCCCCGTGCTGTTGCCGCCCGGCCGCGCCAGGGTTTCGGCCAGGCCGGTGGTGATCGGGTCGGTGACGCCCATGAAGACGATGGGAATGGTGCCGGTCGTCTTCTTGGCAGCCAGGGCTGCGTTGGTCGTGACCGTGACGAGGACGTCGACGTCCAGTCGGACCAGCTCGGCCGCATGGCCGGGAAGCCGCTCGAAATCCAGGCTTTCATGGCGGTAGTCGATCTGGATGTTCTGCCCTTCGACATAGCCGAGGTCGCGCAGGCCTTGCCGGAATGCCTCGAGCCGGGGTGCGTCCGCGCTGGCCGAAACGGCCGCCAGATAGCCCACGCGCGGCACCTTCCTGGGCTGCTGGGCCTCGGCGACGGGGCCGGCGGCAAGCATCAGCGCGCAAAGAAGAAGCCGCAGGTTCTTGCCGTTCATCAGGTTTCTCCTTCGGAGCTTCCGTCTTCCATAGGCTGATTGGTGGATTTCGCCGAGTCCGCAAAGGCGGAAAATCGGCGCCGCGCCGCTGTGAATGGCGCAGCCAATCGACGACAAAGTGATCGAATCATGAAAGCCCCGGCCGCGTGGACCTCGCTGGGCTTCCGTGGCAACGCGCCATCAGCAGTCGAAATGAAAGCAGCCGAGGAAGATGGCCGTGCCATGCCCGATGTCGCTCTGCCGGCAGAGTCCGCGCGCGACATCCACCGCGGGCACCTGTTCCGCAAGTACCTGCTGCTGATCCTCTCCTTGGTCATGGCTGTGCTGCTGGCGTCGGGCGCGATCAGTCTCTACTTTTCCTATCAGGAAAACAAGGCGGCGCTGGCCAGCCTGCAGCAAGTCAAGGCCGTCGGCGCGGCGTCGCGGATCGAGCAATACATCCAGCAGCTCACCGAACAGCTGAGCTTCGCGTCGGTTCCGCTGTTCGACGAAGCGGACCTGGAAGCGCGCCGCATCGAGTTCCTGCGGTTGCTGCGCCAGGTTCCCGAGGTGACCGACGTGGCGCAGCTCGATGGCAGCGGCCTCGAACGGGTTGCGGTGTCGCGCCTTGGCATGGACTCGGTGGGCTCCGGAAAGGATCGCTCGTCGGAAGCGCCGTTCCAGCATGCCCGGGCCGGCTCGCCCTGGTTCGGGCCGGTGTACTTCCACAAGGACACCGAGCCCTACATGACCGTGGCGATCCGGTCGGAAGGCGACAAGAGCGCCGTGACGGTGGCCGACCTCAATCTCAAGTTCATCTGGGACGTGATCTCGCGCATCAGCACCGACGACGCGGGCAAGGCCTACGTGGTGGACCGCAACGGCCTGCTCGTGGCGGACCCGGACATCGGCCTGGTGCTGCGCAAGACCAGCCTCGCATCGTTACCGCACGTCCGGGCGGCGGCGGCGGCGAAGGCGCCGGGCCCGCAGGCCATGGTGACGCACGACCTGCAGGGCGCGCAAGTGCTGGTTTCGGTGGCGCCGATCGAGCCGCTGGGCTGGAACGTGTTCGTCGAGCGGCCGATGGCCGAGGTGTATGCCAAGCTGAACGCCTCGATCCTGCGCACCGGCCTGCTGTTGCTGGCCGGCCTGATGGTCTCCGCCGTGGCGGCATGGGTGTTGGCGCGCAACATGGTGCGGCCGATCCGCACGCTCGCCGCGGGCGCGCGGCGCATCGGCGAGGGCGAACTGGACGCGCAGATCGTCGTCAAGACCGGCGACGAGCTGGAAGCCTTGGCCGATCAGTTCAACCGCATGTCGGCGCAGCTGCGCGAGTCGTACGGAGAGCTGGAGCGCAAGGTCGAACAGCGCACGGCGGAACTGACGGCGTCGCTCGAATTCCAGACCGCGGCGGCGGAAGTCCTGCGGGTGCTCAGCCACACGCCGTCGGATCTGCAACCGGCCTTGCAGGCGATCGCCGAGCGCTCCGTGCTGCGCTGCCGCGCCGATGCCAGCAAGATCTGGCTGCAGGAGGGCGATCACTTCCGGGCTGTCACCGGCTATCCGGTCAAGGGCGGTTCCGGGCCGGGCCGCGACGATGCCCTGCCGATGAGCGCCAGGTCGGTGGTCGGCCGGGCATTCGTCGAAGGCCGGACGGTGCATGTCGAGGATGTCGCCCAGTTGGTCGATTGGAGGCCCCCGGCATCGCGCAAGGCGCCGAAGCGCAACGACGTTCACACGGTGCTTGCCGTGCCGATGGTGCGCGAGGGCGCGTCGATCGGGATCATCGCCGTCCTTCGCAAGGAAGTGCAGCCCTTTTCGGATGCGGAAGTCCGCCTGGTCGAGACCTTTGCCGACCAGGCCGTGATCGCGATCCAGAACGCGCGGCTGTTCCGCGAGATCGAGAACAAGGGCCGCGAGCTCGAGGTGGCCAACCGCCACAAGTCGGAATTCCTGGCCAACATGTCGCACGAGCTGCGCACGCCCTTGAACGCCATCATCGGCTTCTCGGAGGTGCTGACCGAGCGGATGTTCGGCGAGGTCAACGACAAGCAGATGGAATACCTGCAGGACATCCATTCGTCCGGCCAGCACCTGCTGACGCTGATCAACGACGTGCTCGACCTGTCGAAGATCGAGGCGGGCCGGATGGAGCTGGACCTGAGCTGCATCGACCTCGGCCTGCTCATGGACGACGCACTGACCCTGGTGCGCGAGCGCGCGCAGCGCGACGGTGTGCTGATCTCCCTCGAGATCGGCGATGGACTGACGGAATGGGTGGCCGATGCCCGAAAGGTCAAACAGGTGGTCGTGAACCTGCTGTCGAATGCGGTGAAGTTCACGCCGGCCGGCGGCAGCGTGCGCCTCCGCGCCCGGCGCCTCGATGCGGCCGGCCAAAGCGTCGCCGAGGTCAGCGTGGCCGACACCGGCGTGGGCATCGCCCCGGAGGACCAGGCCCTGGTGTTCGACGAGTTCCGCCAGGCCGGCAGCGACGCTTTGCGCAGGGCGGAAGGCACCGGCCTGGGCCTGGCGCTGGCCAAGCGCTTCGTCGAACTCCACGGCGGAACGATCCGCGTCGAAAGCCGGCCCGGCGAAGGCGCGACCTTCAGCTTCCTTTTGCCGATGCAGGTTCCGGAGGCTGTGATATGAGACGCCGGGCCGCTCCCAAGTCGAATAGCGCCGCAGCGCATGGCGCGGAGGTTATCGAATGAGCACCATCCTGATCATCGAAGACAACGAGAAGAACATGAAGCTGATGCGCGACGTCCTGCAGCACGCGGGCCACGCCACGCTGGAGGCGAGGACCGGGGAGGCGGGCGTGCAGCTGGCCATCGACCACCCGCCCGACCTGATCCTGATGGACGTGCAGCTGCCGGGCATGGGCGGCATCGCGGCCCTGCAGAAGATTCGCGAGCAGCCGGCATTGCAGGCGGTGCCGGTCATCGCGGTGTCGGCCTCGGTCATGCCCGAAGACCATCGCAGCATCGTGAACTCGGGATTCGACGCCTTCATGACCAAGCCGATCGCCCTGAAGACCCTGCGCGCGACCGTCGATCGCTTCCTGAAACAGAAGGGACCGCGATGAGTGCCCACATCCTGGTCGTCGACGATGTCGAAAAGAACGTCAGGCTGCTCGCCGACGTCCTGACGGCGCGCGGCTATCAAACGAGCACCGCGGCCTCTGGCGAGGAAGCGCTGGCATGCATCGCGGCCGACCTGCCCGACCTGGTCTTGCTGGACGTGATGATGCCGGGGATGAACGGCTACGACGTGTGCCGCGCGATCCGTGCCGATCCGGCTTGCGCGGTGCTGCCGGTGGTGCTGGTGACCGCGCTGGACCCGGAACACGAGCGCGTGAAGGGGCTGGAGGCGGGTGCGGACGACTTTCTGAGCAAGCCCATCCACCAGGCCGAGTTGATGGCGCGCGTGCGTTCGTTGCTGCGCGTCAAGGCCTTGTACGACGAGGTCCAACGGCAGAGGGCCGAGCTGCAGGCCTGGAACCTCACGCTCGAGGAGCGCGTGGCCGATGCCGTAGAGCAGCTCGAACGCGTCGGGCAGCTCAAGCGCTTCTTCTCGCCGCAACTGGCCCAGGCGATCCTGGCCGGCGGCGCCGACGATCCGCTCAAGAGCCATCGGCGCGAGATCACCGTCGTCTTTCTGGACCTGCGCGGCTTCACCGCCTTCACCGAGACGGCCGATCCCGAGGAGGTGATGGCCGTGCTGGGCCAATACCATGCGGCGATGGGCCGGCTGGTGCTGGCCCACGAGGGGACGCTGGAGCGCTTTTCCGGCGACGGCATGATGATCTTCTTCAACGATCCGCAGCCGGTGCCTGATGCGCCGGTGCGCGCGGTGCGAATGGCCGTCCGGATGCAGGAGGAGATGTGCCACCTCAGCGGCCAGTGGCTCCGGCGCGGCTACGACTTGCACATGGGCATCGGCATCGCCCAGGGCTTCGCGACGATCGGCAGCATCGGTTTCGAAGGGCGTATCGACTATGGAGCCATCGGAACCGTGACCAACCTGGCCGCACGGCTGTGCGGAGAAGCGGAGGGTGGCGAGATCCTGCTGTCGCAGCGCGTCCAGGCCGCCTTGCAGGAGGCGCGGCCGGAAGGCGAGTGGTCGATCCAGCAGGCCGGCGAACTGGCGCTCAAAGGCTTCCAGCGCAAGGTGCCCGTATGGCGCGTCGTGCCGGATTCCTGAACTGGGGCTGTTAGCAGGCCCCGCTACCAGGCGGCCGGCAGCTTGCGCAGGATCACCAGGCGGCCGTCGCGCTGGGTGACATAGCCGCCGGCGGTGAGTTCCTTCATGACCCGGTTCACCATCTCGCGCGAGGAGCCAATGCGATCGGCGATGTCCTGCTGCGTCACCTTGTGGCGCAGCACGCGCTCCTCGCCGGCCGGCGCGGACAGCTCGATCAGCACCCGCACCATGCGGCCGTAGACGTCCTGCAGCGCAATGCTGCGAACCTGCTCGGTCAGGCGGCGCACCATGCGGATCAGCTTGCGGGTCAGGTGCACCGCGAAGTCAGGGTGCTCCGCGAGGAACTGGCGCAACTCCGAACCCTGGACCACGCGGCAGCTGCACGCCGTGAGCGCCTTGATCGACGCCGAGCGCTTCTCGCCGTCGATCGAGAGTTCGCCGAAATACTCGCCGGGACCGTACTCGGCGAGCACCACCTCGCGGCCGTCCTCCGAACTGGCGTAGACCTTCACCCGTCCGCTCAGCAGGATGTAGAGCGAGTCGGTCGCGTCGCCCTCGTTGATCAGGATCGCGTGGGCCGCGAACGAGCGCGTCGACCCGTGCGGCGCGATGGCATCGAGCAGAGGCTGCGGCAGGCGGTCATTGGCGTCGGCGGAATTCATCGGTCACTCCGGGTGCTGCGCAGGGGCACGGCCAGGCGGCTGCATGGCGGCAAACGATTATCGGGCGCGCCGCCGCCTGTGACCAATGTCACATCCGCGCGGCGCACTGCGCACTCGTGACAAAGGGGGGCTCTGCCTAGATTAGAGGCCTACCAGAGAGAGCCCGCCATGACCTCCCTTTTCCCTCGCTCCCCCCTGCTGATCGCCCATTGCGTCGGCCTGCGCCTGATCGCGCTCGCCCAAGCCAAGGCCGACCCGCGCCTGGCGGTGTGGGCCTTCGTCGTGGTGCTGTTCGGGATGCTGACGGCCTGTGCCGGCTTGCCGAGCGGCGTGCAGCGCCCGAACTCGCAAGCCCGCATCGACGTGGCCGACACCCGCCTCGCCGCGGTGGCCGCCGCATCGATGCCGGCCGGCAACGGGCAGCTGTCGGGCATGCGCCTGCTGCCCGCCGGCGACCAGGCTTTCGAGGCCCGCCTCGCGCTGGCCCGTGGCGCCGAGAAGAGCGTCGACGCGCAGTACTACCAGATCGCCGACGACCTGTCCGGGCGGCAGTTCCTGCGTGCGCTGGCCGACGCCGCCGCCCGCGGCGTGCGCGTGCGCCTCCTGGTGGACGACCTGCACGCAGCCGGCCAGGACGCGCTGCTGGCCGGCCTGGCCGCCCGCCCGAACCTCGAAGTGCGCATGTTTAACCCCTTGGCGGTGCGCGACGGCAGTGTCGCCTCGCGCGTGCTGTTCTCGCTGCACGAGTTCTCGCGCGTCAACCGGCGCATGCACAACAAGCTGTTGGTCGCCGACAACGTGTTCGCGATCACCGGCGGCCGCAACATCGCCAACGAGTACTTCGGCCGCAGCGAGCCCGCCAACTTCATCGACATGGACATGTTCGCGGCCGGATCGGTGGTGCGTGAGCTGTCGGCGGTGTTCGACGCCTACTGGAACAGCGAGCATGCCTATCCGATCCAGAGCCTCGCGGCACCGGAGTTCTCATCGGAAGCCGCCCGGCGCCAGTTCGACGACACCGTGCGTGCAGCCGGCGCCGCCGACCTGACGGTGGCGGCGCGCGACCCGCTCGGCCAGAGCAGCGTCGGCTCGCAGCTGGCCAATGGGCGCCTCGAACTGCACATCGCCGCCGCCCGCGTGATCGCCGATGCGCCGGCCAAGGCCGCGCCGGGCGATGCGTCGCTCGCCTACGGCGCCGTCATGAACGGCAAGCTCGAGCTGATGCAGTCGGCGCGTTCCGAGGTGCTCGTCG
The DNA here is from genome assembly GCF_900101545.1 of Variovorax sp. CF079. GTDB lineage: Bacteria > Pseudomonadota > Gammaproteobacteria > Burkholderiales > Burkholderiaceae_C > Variovorax. The sequence goes on from NZ_FMZU01000002.1 coordinate 122,163, forward strand.
CCTCGCCCTACTTCGTTCCGGGTCGGCGCACGATGGAGATCCTCAAGCAGGCCACCGACAACCGGGTGCGCGTGTCGGTCATCACCAACTCGCTGGCCACGACGGACGAGCCGCTGGTGCACTTCGGCTACGCGCGCTACCGCGGCGCCTTGCTGCAGATGGGCGTCTCGCTGTTCGAGCTGATGCCCGGCGCCGAGACGCGGGACAGCGCCGCCGGCGAACTGCGCGGCTCGCTCGGCCGCCTGCATGCCAAGGTGGCGGTGGTGGACCAGCGCTGGCTCTACATCGGCTCGCTGAACATGGACCGCCGCTCGGCCCACTCCAACACCGAGATGGGGCTGATCGTCGACAGCCCGGAGCTGGCCGGCCAGGTGGCGAGCCTGCTGCAAGGTGAACGGCTGCCCAGGAGCTACCAGGTTCGCAGCACCGCCGACCAGCCGGGACTCCAGTGGGTCGCGCAGGACGGACAGGACAAGGTCGTGTTCGCAGACGAGCCGAACTCGAACTGGGGAATGCGGCTGCGCTTGTCGGTGGTGTCCATGTTCGTGGACGAAGAGCTTCTCTGAAGACGACGGCGGCGCCTCAGCGGCGCCGCTGTTCTCAGTTCTCGCCGTAGGTGGCTGCGCCGTTGGCCGCAATGGCCCGTGCGCCCGCGCGGACCGTGGCGCGGTCGGCCACGCTGATGGGAGCCCGCACGCCGGTGCCGCCATTGCTGATCTGGACGGGGGTTCTGGCCTGCGCCTGGACCGCGGCCCGCGTCATCGTCGACTGGAAGGGCGGTGGCGGCAGGGGGTTCTGCTCGCCCTGGAAGGCTTGCGCAGCAAAGGCTGCGAGGCTGCCAAGGGCGGCGATGGCGATGAGCTTCGTATTCATGGCGGGACTCCAAAAAAAGGGTGGGTCGGGCCGCCAGGAAATGCTGCTGCTTCGCCGGCGGCTGCCAGATATACGCCGCCGTGCACGCATTGGATTCATGCGGGGCGCACCCGCCCGGGCTCAGTTCAGCAGGTCGCTGAGCGTGCGCGCGATCACCTTGGTCGCGCGCCGCAGGTCTTCGAGCACCACGCGCTCGTCGTTGCGCTTGGCGTGCGATTCGAGCACGGTGCGCGGTCCGGCGCCGTAGATCACGCCCGGGATGCCGGCTTCGCCGTAGAGCCGCACGTCGGTATAGAGCGGCGTGCCCATGGCCTTGATCGGCTCGCCGAAGATCTCCTGGCCGTGCTTCTGGATCGCCTCGACCAGCGGCTTGTTGCCGGGCAGCGGCTTCATCGAATTGGCCAGCAGCAGGCGCTTGATCTCGACCGTGATGCCGGGCAGCGTTTCCGCCGCGTCGGCGATCACCTTTCGGATCGTGGCCTCGACTTCGACCGGGTTCTCTTCCGGGATCATGCGGCGATCCAGCTTGAAGACCACCTTGCCGGGCACGACATTGGTGTTGGTGCCGCCCTCGATGCGCCCGACGTTGAGATACGGGTGCGTGATGCCCTCGACCTTGGACGTGACCTGCCGGTAGAGCGTGTTCTGCGCATAGAGCGCGTTCAGGATCTGCACCGCGCCCTGCAGCGCGTCGACGCCGGTCGTCGGGATCGCGGCATGCGCCATTTTGCCGTGCACCGTGACTTCCATCTGCAGGCAGCCGTTGTGCGCCGTCACCACCTCGTAGCTGAAGCCGGCCGCGATCATCAGGTCGGGCTTGGTGAGGCCGTTCTTGAGCAGCCAGCCCGGGCCCAGGATGCCGCCGAATTCCTCGTCGTAGGTGAAGTGCAGTTCGACGCTGCCGCGCGCCGGCCTGGCCACCGCTTCGAGCGCGCGCAGCGCAAAGGTGAAGCTCGCGAAGTCGCTCTTGCTGACCGCGGCGGCGCGGCCGTAGAGGCTGCCGCCCTCGATCTCGCCGCCGTAGGGGTCGTGCGTCCAGCCTTCGCCGGGCGGCACCACGTCGCCGTGGGCATTCAGCGCCACGGTGCGGCCCTCGCTTCCGTACTTGCGCCGCACGATCAGGTTGGTGATCGATTCGAGGCCGTAGTCCTTCACCTCCTGCTCGGGCACGGCGTGCTTCTCGGCCTCGAAGCCGAAGTCCTTCAGCAGCTCGGCCGTGCGTTCGGCGTGGGGTGCGTTGTTGCCCGGGGGCGTATCGGTCGGCACGCGCACCAGCTGTTGCAGGAACTGCACTTCCTCGTCGAAGTGGGCGTCGATCCAGGCGTCGAGTTTGTTGTAGTCGGTCATGAGGGTGCTTGTTCGGTGGCGAGGTTGTTCAGCAGCAGCTGGAAGGCTTCCACCGCCAGCTGCATGTCGTCGTTGGTGCTCGATTCGAGCGGGTTGTGGCTGATGCCGGAGTTGATGCCGCGCACGAAGAGCATGGCCTGCGGCATCACCTCGTGCAGCTTCATCGCGTCGTGGCCGGCGCCGCTGGGCATGCGGAACAGCGGTACGCCGAGCGTGTCCACCGCCTTCTCCCAGCGCTGCTGCCATTCGGGCGCGCTCGGCGCGGCCGAGGCCCGCATGCTTTCTTCCAGGGTGTAGCGCACGCCGCGGCGCTCGCAGATGGCCTTGAGCTCGGCCAGCACATCGGCCGTCAGCGCGTCGCGCTGCGGGTTGTTCGGAGCGCGCATGTCCAGGCTGAACTTGCAGCGGCCGGGCACCACGTTGATCGAGCCGCTCGGCACTTCGAGCATGCCGACGGTGGCGACCGAGTCGCCGTCCTTCGCGGCGCGCTGCTCGGCGAAGAGGATCAGCTCGGCCACCGCGGCGGCGGCATCGCGGCGGCGGTCCATCGGCGTGGTGCCGGCGTGGCTGGCCATGCCGATCACCTCGCCCACGTAGCGCACGCCGCCGTTGATCGAGGTCACGATGCCGAGCGGGATGTCGAGCTCGTTGAGCACCGGGCCCTGCTCGATGTGCACTTCGACGAAGCCGAGGTACTTGGCCGGATCGCGCTGCAGCTTGGCGATATCTTCTTCCTTGAGGCCGGCGATCTGCCGTGCCTCGCGCATGGTGATGCCGTCGGCGTCCTTCTGGTCCAGCCACTTGGGATCGAAGTGGCCGATCAGCGCGCCCGAGCCCAGGAAGGTGGCCTTGTAGCGCTGGCCTTCCTCTTCGGCAAAGCCCACCACCTCGAAGGCAAAGGGCAGGCGGCGGTTCTGGCGCTTGAGCTCACGCACGCAAGCCATGGGCACGAAGATGCCCAGCCGCCCGTCGTACTTGCCGCCATTGCGCACGGTGTCGTAGTGCGAGCCGGTGAGCAGCGTCTTGGCGCCGGGCGTGGCGCCCTCGTAGCGGCCGACCACGTTGCCGACGGCATCGATGTTCACAGTGTCGAAGCCCGCTTCGCGCATCCCGTCGGCGATCTGCTGCGCGCAGGCGCGGTGTGCCTCGGTCAGGTAGGTCACGGTGAGCTGGCCCTTTTCGGCGTAGCCCAGGTCGGTGTGCACCGAGAGTTGTTCCTGCCAGTCCCACACCTCGTTGCCGAGCGCGGGTAGGGCGCCGAACTTGTCGTCGAGACGGATCTCGGCGATGCGGTGGATGTTGCGCAGCGCCTCGCCCAGCTCGAAGCCCGGATGGTTGTGCAGACGGCGCTCGAAGGTGTCGATGATCTCGCGCTTGCTCAAACCGGTGCCGCGCGGCCCGCGCACCGCGAGGATGAAGGGGAAGCCGAACTTCGCGTTGTAGTCAGCGTTGAGCTGCTGGATCTTCGCGAACTCCTCGGGCGTGCAATCGGTCAGGCCGGCCTTGCCCTGCTCGTTGGTGGATTCGGCGGTGAGCGTCTTGCTGACCATGGCCTTGCCCGCGAGCTCGGGATGGGCGCGGATCAGGCCCAGCTGCTCGTCGGCGGAGGCGCCAACGACGACCTGCACCAGCGCGTGCTTGAGGTGCGCGAGCGAGCGCAAGGGGCGGGTGGCGGCGGCACGTTTCGCGATCCACGGCGAATGCTCGTAGGTGCCGTCGAGCAGGGCGGTGAACTCGTCCGGCGTGACAGTGTTGAGCTGTTCGATAGTCAGTTGCATATCAGTGACTCCATGGCGCCATAGCGCAGGACATGAAAAGAGCGGCCGGCGCAGCCAGGCCCGTTCGGGGGACACCGCGGAACCGGCTTTGCCGGCCCGCTGGTGTCGCCCCCGGTGAGGGGGTTGGCGTAGCGACACGAAGTGGGCGAAGCCTGGGGGAGAGTCATGTGCATGGGTGCGTCGCCTTCCAGTGGCGCGCGATGTCGAGGCGGCGGCACACCCACACGCGGTCGTGCTTCGCGATGTGGTCCAGGAAGCGCTGCAGCGCCGTGATGCGGCCGGGGCGGCCGAGCAGGCGGCAGTGCATGCCGATGCTCATCATCTTCGGCGCCTCCTCGCCCTCGGCGTAGAGCGCGTCGAAGCTGTCCTTCATGTACTGGAAGAAGGGGTCGGCGTGCGAGTAGCCTTGCGGCAGCGCGAAGCGCATGTCGTTGCAGTCCAGCGTGTAGGGCACGATGAGCTGCGGCACGACGTTGCCGTCGGTCTTCTGCACCTTCATCCAGAAGGGCAGGTCGTCGCCGTAGTAGTCGCTGTCGTATTCGAAGCCGCCATAGTCGGCGACCAGGCGGCGCGTGCGCGGGCTGTCGCGGCCGGTGTACCAGCCGAGCGCGCGCTCGCCGGTGAGCTTCTGGATCGCTTCCATGCCCAGGCGCATGTGCTCGCGCTCGGTGGCCTCGTCGAGGTTCTGGTAGTGGATCCAGCGCCAGCCGTGGCAGGCGATCTCGTGGCCCAGTTCCTTGAAGGCGGCCGCGACCTCGGGGTAGCGCTCGAGCGCCATGCCGACGCCGAACACGGTGAGCGGCAGGCCGCGCTTCTCGAACTCGCGCAGGATGCGCCAGACGCCCGCGCGCGAGCCGTATTCGTAGATGCCCTCCATGCTGATGTGCCGGTCGGGGAAGCTCGCCGGGTTGAACATCTCGGAGAGAAATTGCTCGGAACCCGCGTCGCCATGCAGCACGCAGTTCTCGCCGCCTTCCTCGTAGTTGAGGACGAACTGCACCGCGATGCGCGCGCGGCCGGGCCATTGCGCATGGGGCGGGTTGCGGCCGTAGCCGACCAGGTCGCGCGGGTAGGGCAGGGTGGTGTCGTAAGTGCTCATGCGCTTCAGGCTAATGCGAGGCTGATGTCGTGGGTGGGGACCTTGCGGTCGAAAACGAGGTTGGCCTCGACGTTCAGCAGGTGCTCGGTCATGAGCTGCACCGCGAGCTCTTCGTCCTTGGCGGCCAGCGCCTTCACGATGTCGGCATGCTCGTCGTTCGAGTGCTCGGCCGCGCTCGCGCTCTGGTACATCAGCGTGATGAGGGCGCAGCGCGAGATCAGCTCGCCGAGGATCTGCGCCAGCACCGCATTGCCCATGAGCTCCGCCATGCGCACGTGGAAGTCACCGAGCAGCTCGGTGCGGCCCGAAACGTCTTCGCCCGAGACCGCGGCTTTCTCGAGCGCCACATGCTCCCTGAGCGCCTTGATCTTGGCCGGTGTCACGCTGCGCACGAAGGCGCGCGTCATCTCGGCTTCCAGCATGCGGCGCACCGCGAACACCTGCTTCGCCTCGTCGACCGCCGGCGCCGCGACGAAGGCGCCGCGCGCGGGCTCGAGCCGGATCAGCTTGTTCTGCGACAACTGGAACAGCGCCTGGCGCACCAGCGTGCGCGAGACGCCGAAGTGGTCGGCCAGCTTCTGTTCCGCCAGCTTGCTGCCGGGTTGCAGCCGGTGTTCCACAATGGCTTTGGTGAGTGCGTCGACGATGGCGCGGGTCGTGGTCGAGTCCATGTTTTTCATGATAGACCCAAAGCCGAGAACTGTATACACTTTTGTCGACCGGAATTTCCCGAATGCCTTGAAGGAGCACAACCATGGGCTTGAGCACCCACGTACTGGACACCATGCACGGCGGCCCCGCGGCCGGCATGGAGGTCGCGCTGTTCACCACCGACGGCGAGCAGGCGACGCTCGTCAAGCGCTTCACGCTCAATTCGGATGGCCGCAGCGACGCACCGCTCTACGACAACAGCACGCTGAAGGTCGGCACCTACCGGCTGGTGTTCGACGTGGCGGGGTACTTCAAGGCCAAGGGTGTGAAGCTGCCCGAGCCCAACTTCCTCAATCGCGTGTCGCTGGATTTCGGCGTGGCCCACACCGACCAGCACTACCACGTGCCGCTGCTGGTGAGCCCTTGGAGCTACTCCACCTACCGCGGATCTTGAAACGAAGAGAGCTGGCCTTCGGTCAACGTATCGAGCTGGAAATGCCCACCCTTGTCCCACAGCCAGGTGTCGGTCCAGACCAACTTGCCGATGCGGCTGGCGGCCGGGTAGGGCGAGGCTTCGAGCACGGTGCGCTCGATCTCCGCGATCACTTCGGGCGCGTGCTTCGGCGCGCGCATCCAGTGCATCGAGACGACCTTGCCGTTGGCGTCGAGGCTGACCTGCAGCGTGCCGACCGCATAGAGCAGCGGCGGCAGCTTGCCGCTGTAGATGCGTGCGCCGTTGCGCGCATAGATGTGGCGCGCGGCGTCCTGGCGGTACTCGCGGGCGTTGGCTGCGTTCGACGGCCTAGGCATCGCGTGGGCCGTCGAGCCATCGGGAACGGCGCGGGTCAATTGGCCGGGCACCGTCGAAGTGATCGGTGCCGTGGGGCTGGGCGTGCCGCAGCCGGCCAGGCCGAGTGCGGTCGTCAGGGTGGCCGCGAGGGCGCGGCGCAGCGGCGTGAAAAGTTGCAGATCCATCAGTGGATTTATACCTTGCGCACAAGGCGCTCCCACTACAGAGGGTATCGCTCATGAACGGCATGGTCGACGAACTGCTCGCACGGCTCGCGCGCGAAGAGGGCGTGCTGGTGCGCGTCGAGAAGACGCAAGGCTCGGCACCGCGCGAAGCCGGCACCTGGATGACGGTCTGGGCCGAGGGACTCACGGCCACCATCGGCGGCGGCCAGCTCGAGTTCCAGGCCACCGAGGAAGCGCGCGCCTGGCTTGCCGGCGGCGCGGCCATCGAAGGCGTGCGGCGCTATCCGCTGGGCCCGAGCCTGGGCCAGTGCTGCGGCGGCGTGGTGTTCCTCTCGTTCCGCCGCATCGCGGCATCGGACGCGAAGGCGCTGCAGGGCGAACTGCTCGCGCACCTGGAGCCGGTGGCGCTGTTCGGCGGCGGCCACGTGGGCGCGGCGCTGGCGCGGCTGCTGTCGACACTGCCCTTCACCGTGCGCTGGATCGACAGCCGCGACGGCGTGTTCCCCGATGCGCTGCCGGCGCAGATCGAGACCGAGCATTCGGAGCCGGTGCAGGACGCGGTGGCGCAGCTCGCGCCGGGTTCGCGGGTGCTGATCATGAGCTTCAGCCATGCCGAGGACCTGGACATCGTGATCGCCTGCTTGAAGCGCCTGCGCGCGCGCAACGACCTGCCTTACGTCGGCCTGATCGGCAGCAAGACCAAGTGGGCGACCTTCAGCCATCGGCTGGAGGCGAGGGGCTTCACGGCCGACGAGCTGGCGCGCATCACCTGCCCGATCGGCGTGCCGGGCATCACGGGCAAGGAGCCGGAAGTCATTGCCGTGGCAGTGGCGGCACAGTTGTTGCAATCGCTGAGCTAGGGTTTTCCAGCACGGCTGCGTGAAGAAAACCCTCGAACTCCAGCTAAAAAGTGTATACACTCCAGTCCACAAGCCGCAGCGGAGCGAGGCCCCCACGAGGGTCTGCGTTCGCGGCACTCTCTCTGCTTACAGCGCCCGCAGTGGTGAGCAGGCCAATGCAAGGTTGAGCACATGGAAAGCTACTACCTCGACTGGGCCAATCTGCTGCTGCGCTGGGTCCACGTCATTACGGCCATCGCCTGGATCGGCGCGTCCTTCTACTTCGTGATGCTGGACAACAGTCTCGAGAAGCCGCAGGACCAGGAATCATTGGACAAGGGCGTCGGCGGCGAGCAGTGGGCGGTGCATGGCGGCGGCTTCTACAACATGCAGAAGTACGCGCTGGCGCCGAAGAAGCTGCCGGACCACCTGCACTGGTCCTACTGGGAGAGCTACTCCACCTGGATCACCGGCTTCGCGCTCTTCACCATGTCCTACCTGTGGAACGCGAGCACCTACCTGATCGACAAGTCCAGGATGGACTGGCAGCCCGGCGCCGCAATCGGCGTGGCGCTGGCCTTCTTCGTCGTCTTCTGGATGGTCTACGACGGCATCTGCCAGCTCTTCGGCCGGCGCAAGAACGGCGACACCATCGTCGGTGTGCTGGTCGCGCTCTTCATCGTATTCGCGACCTGGCTGGCCTGCCAGTGGTTCGCGGGCCGCGCGGCCTTCCTGCTGGTGGGCGCGATGATGGCCACGACCATGAGCGGCAACGTGTTCTTCTGGATCATCCCGGGCCAGCGCAAGAACGTGGCGGCGCTGCGTGCCGGCCTGCCGGTCGATCCGATCCACGGCGAGCGCGGCAAGCAGCGCAGCGTGCACAACACCTACTTCACGCTGCCGGTGCTGTTCGCGATGCTGAGCAATCACTACAGCTTCACCTACACGCACAAGTACAACTGGATCGTGCTGCTGCTCATCATGCTCGGCGGTGCGGCGATCCGGCAGTTCTTCGTGGTGCGGCATCGCTTCAAGCTCGGCAACGCGGGCAATCCGCTGCCCTATGCGATGGTCGGCGTCGTGGTGCTGGGCCTTTCCATCGTCTGGATGCGGCCCGAGCCCGCGGCCGCGCCGGTGGCGGGCGCCGCGGTACCGAAGGTGGCCTTCGGCGACGTCAAGAAGGTGCTGGAGCAACGCTGCTACATGTGCCACGGCGCGCAGGTGCAGATGAAGAACGTGCGGCTCGACACGCCCGACCAGGTGGCGGCGCATGCGCAGGGCGTCTACCAGCAGGTGGTGGTCACGAAGATCATGCCGATGAACAATTCCACCGGCATCACCGACGCGGAGCGCGCGCTGATCGGCAAGTGGTTCGAGACCGGCGCAAAGACGAATTAGCGCCTGTGGACAATCGGGCCTGGAGACACTCGCAATGAAGCCAACAAATCCCGTACCCGATCCCCATTCCGCGCCGCGCGAATTCCTCGAACATCTCTACCGTGCCGCGGTCGAACGCGCGCTGCCGCTCGCCAGCATGGGCCCCTACCTGCCCAAGCCGCCGAAGGGCCGCACGCTGGTGCTCGGCGCCGGCAAGGCCGGTGGCTCGATGGCGCAGGCGCTCGAGGCGCTGTGGCCGGCCGACGCGAAGCTCGAAGGCCTGGTCGTCACGCGCTACCACCACATTCCGCCACGTCCCGAAGGCGTGGCGCAGCGCATCGAGATCGTCGAGGCCGCGCATCCGGTGCCCGACGAGGCCGGGCTCAAGGCGGCCGAGCGCATCCTCGCGCTGACCGAAGGCCTCACGGCCGACGACCTGGTGCTGTGCCTGATCTCGGGCGGCGGCTCGGCCCTGCTCACGCTGCCGGCCGAAGGACTCACGCTGGCCGACAAGCAGCGCATCAACAAGCAACTGCTCGAATCGGGTGCCCACATCGGCGAGATGAACTGCGTGCGCAAGCATCTCTCGCGCATCAAGGGCGGCCGGCTCGCCGCGGCCTGCGCGCCGGCGCAGGTGGTCACGCTCACCATCAGCGACGTGCCGGGCGACGACCCGGCCGTGATCGCGAGCGGGCCCACGGTGCCCGATGCGACGACCTGCGCCGACGCCCTGGCCATCCTCGACCGCTACGGCATCGAGGTGCCGGCCGCGGTGCGCGCGCAGCTCGAAAGCGGCGCGCTCGAAACGCCCAAGCCGGCCGACGCGGTGTTCAAGGGCCATGCCACGCACCTGATCGCCACGCCGCAGCAATCGCTCGAAGCCGCTGCCGCCGTGGCGCGCGCGGCAGGCATCGAGGCCCACATCCTGAGCGACGAGATGGAGGGCGAATCGCGCGAGGTCGGCAAGGTGCACGGCGCGCTGGCGCGCGCGGTGGCGCTGCGCGGCGCGCCCTTCGCGAAGCCCTGCGTGATTCTTTCGGGCGGCGAGACGACCGTCACGATCCGGCCGCGCCAGCCAGGCCAGGCCAAGGGCCGCGGCGGCCGTGCCGGCGAGTTCTGCCTCGGGCTCGCGGGCGCGCTGGCCGGGCAGAAAAATGTGTGGGCTCTTGCCGCCGACACCGATGGCATCGACGGCGTTGAAGACAATGCCGGCGCCTTCGTCACCCCCGACACGCTGGCGCGCGCCGAGGCCTCAGGCCGCAAGCTCGCCGACCACCTGGACCGCAACGACGCCTACGGCTACTTCGATGCCATCGGCGACCTCTGCGTGACGGGACCGACGCACACCAACGTCAACGACTTCCGGGCCTTGCTGGTGCTGTAGACGTCATTGGCATCGCCCTTCGAGCCGGCCGGCATCACGACAGCCAGTTCAGCAATTTCTCGGACACCGAAGTCTGCTGGAACACCTGCGTGTGGATGACGCCCTGCGGCTCGTTGAACAGCAGCACGCGCTGCGAGGGCAAGGGGAAGCGCGCATTGCCGTTCTTCTGGTAGACGCCATCCGTCGGAACGACCAGGTCGTTGCCCGCGTCGCCGAAGACCTGGTCGAGCACGCTGTCGGCCGCTCCGGAAACGAGGCCGCGCAGCCCGGCATCCGTGGGTTCGTAGTTCGACGCGATGGCGAAGTAGTCGCCGGGCTGCCCACCCCCGCCGTTGAGCGCGTCAAGGAATCTGCCCGTCGGACACATGCTCGCCAGGCCATCCAGTCCCTTCAAACCCCCATGGCCGAGCACCTTGATGACGGTGATTAGCGCCTCCAGCGTTTCCGTCACGGGTCCGCTCGGGAACAGGGCGAGCGCCGTCGTGAGGCGGTCGACCATGTTCACCATGTGATCGGGATCGGCCAGCAGGGTGCCGTTGTTCGGCACCGCAGCCAGGACGATGCGCCGGACCTTGATATGCCCGGCACTGAGCCCGAACGATGCCGGTGCTTCGGCCAGCACGCGCGCCACCAGGCCGCCGCGGCTGTGGCAAACGATGTCGACCTCCATGCCGGACGCGGGAAGCCGGGACAGCAGCCATTCCACATTGGTTCGCGGGTCGTCGCTCAGAGTCGGGTGGTCGAAGGCGATCACGCGGGAGCCGTAGCGTCGATCCAGTTCTGCCATGGTGGCGGGAGGCAATTGGCCGAAGCCGCCATGGGCAGTGCTGAAGGTGCCGTGGACGAACAGCAGCACTGGCCCCTGCGCCGCCATGGCCGACAGATCGGAGGCGCTCGGGATCGTCGCCTCGCTCACCTGGTAGTCCTGCGGCGAGAAGCGGCGCAGCCGATAAGGACGCTTGCGCTCTTCCCAGTGCTTGGCGATGAAGTCGACGGCAGCGCCCGTCACTCCGTCCGTCAGCGGATACACCAGCACCTTGAGCAGCTTGCGCCCGAGCACGCCGAACAGGCTGCGCTGGGGCGCCGATGCGGGAGCGCCGGAAGGCGCAGGCGCGGCGGCGGCAGGAATCCGGAAACGGGTGGTGCCGCCCGCGCCCCGCGACACGGGTGCGGCCGTGCCGGCGCCGACGGGCAGGTGCCAACGCAGCGCGCCGGCGTCATCGATCGACAGCATCAACTGGCCATGATCGGGGCCGGCATCGGGGACGTCGAGCTCGATCTCGGCCGCGCCTTGCGCGCTGCGCAGGGTTCCCGCGGCCAGTGTGCCGTGAGCGGGTTGCAGCGTCAGGTCGATCTGGCGCGTCTCGGTGACCTGCGTCTCGCGCAGCGCGGCCTCGAGCGCGTCGAGTCCGCCGTCGAGCCCTCGCATCGCGGAGCGCGTGGTCGTCGCGCCCCCCGCGTGGACTTCGGCCGTGCCGCGCCACCCCGGCGTGCGCAGCGCGTAGCCCGGGCCGAGCGAAACGGATCGGGCGGAACCGTCGAGTGAAATGGACATGAGCAACTCCTTGGACCGAGATCATGGGACGCGCTGCAGCGTCAATCGGGGATGGCCGTAGTACACGTAGGCGAGATACGTGGGCACCGGCGAGGACATGGCGTCGCCGGCGTATCGGGCGCGCAGTTCCCGCAGGATCGCGCCGATAGGCTCGCCGCGCGCCGGCGACGGCGGTAGTGCCCGCTGCCAGAACTCCAGCGCGACGTCATGCGCGATGGCATCGTCGACCTCCCACAACGCGCCTAGCACGCCGCCGAAGCCGCCGCGCAGCGAGTGGCCGGGAAAGCCGGCCATGTCGCCGAGCAGCTCGCCGCCGATGCCGAGCATGCAGGCGTTCAGGAACAGCAGCGGCTGCCGCTCGCCGCCGTAGTTCGCGGAGCGGAAGAGCAATGAACGCAGGGGCGTTCCGTCTTCCAGGAACAGGGCCGAGCCGTCGGGCCGGTTCGGATCGAAGTCGCCGTGGCCCGCGAAATGCACCGCCTGGACCTGGATGGCGTCGAAGTCGCGCATCAGCGTGGCGTTGAGTAGCTGGGTCAGCGCTTCCGCTCTCGCGGCCAGCGGAACGCCGCGGTAGGTGGTCGCCAGCAGCTTCGCTTCGTCCTCGGCTTTGGGCAATTTGCGAAGGCCGGTTTCGGCCTTGTACCAGGCCGCCATCACCGCCATGTTGCTGACGTTCAGCGTCGAAAGCGGATGCGTTGCCGGCCGTGGGACCACGACCTTCCTCGCGGCGCCGGACGGTGGCATGTCGTTGTCGCGTAGCCAGCGTCCCAGCAGGACCTGGGCGCCGAGATAGCTGGGCCGCTTCGCGTCCAGGGGCGTCTCCATCCAGGCGAGCTCCCATGGAACGTAGGGCTCGGCGCTGGTGATCAGCACCGCCGGCACGGCGTCGGGCGCGAGCTTGGCGCCCAGTTCACTCAGCGCGTCGAAGGCCTGCGGAGGCAGTCTCTCCGCAACGAGAAGCCCGATGCTCTTGAGCGCGCTCTGCACCAGTGCGCCGCCCGAATACTGGCGCACATCCTCGACCAGGCTCTTGGCGAAGGTCTTCGCGTTCTGGCCGAGATCCATCGGGAAGGGCCCGCGCTCGGTGGCGAGTTCGTGCGGCGAAGAGAGCTGGCAGACATAGTGGCCGCTGGACGCGTTGCGATCGGGCTTGGTGATCTCGATCGTCAGGTCGGGCGCTAGGGCGTCGGCCGTCAGCGTCACCGGCGTCGCGGTGACGGGCATGTCCTGCCAAGCGGTGCCGAAGCCCGGGCCTGCCGGCTGGTTCGGGCCGGCGGCCGGCAGGATCACGAGCGGACGCGCCGCTGTGCCGCACACGGTTCCGGCGAGCAGATAGCGGACCTCGAGCATGGTCAGCCACGCGCGTTCGCGATTGGTCGGCTCCGTTCCCCTAAGCCGAAAGCTGACTTCCGCCGCGCTCACGTCGTTGACTGATACGCGAAGATCGCGGCTCCAGCCCTCGAGCGCCTCGACGCCCGTGCCGGTCGAGAGTTCGATGCGCAGGTCCAGCGCTTCCACGCCCGGCTCGAAGGGCAGCGCGACCGGCCCGCCGATGAGCCCAGCCTGCTGCGCAGCGCCGAAGCCGACGATCACGTCGAAGGGCTGCGCGGCAGGTTGGCAACTGGGCGCTTCGATGCGCGGCCAAGCCTGCACGGGTGCCGGGGGCTCCGCGGGCGCAGCGCCCACGGGGCCGGAGCGCGTCGCGAGCTCGGCCGCCTGCGGCGACCCCGGGCGCGCGGCAGGGAGCCAGCTGTCGTCGTCCAGAGAGACGGCCATCGGCTGGCCTTTGTCCATCACGACGCTGTTCGAAAGGAGGATGCCGCTGTCCGCCCATTCGACCGGCGGCCTGCTGTCGGGCTCGTGCAGGGCCAGCACGTCGACAAGCAGTTCGCTCGCCTGCGCCGCGGCGCAGCGCTCCAGCACCTCCTGCAGCGCGCGCGCATACCAGAGCACATGCGTGCCCCATTGCCGCCTGATCGCGGCGCCGAAGCGGTGCGCATCGCGCGCCAGGCTGCGCGCGACGGCATCGAGCGGACGGTTCGAGGCGGCGCTCACACGCTCCAGCCTGGCGCGGGCGTCGGGCTGCGTCGCGTCGACCCAGAAGCCGTTGAGTGCGAGTCGCTTGAGCACCTCGGATGCGGTCATCTCCGCGTCCAGGTCAATGGCCGGTCGCAGCATTGGAGCTCCTCGGTGCAGCGGCACTGTCGCGCGCCTTGTCGGACTTCAGGATGGTCTGCGCCAGCCGGATGGCCTTCATGCCGTTTTGCGGCAAGAACAGCGGCGTGGTCCGAACCGAAAAGACCCGTCCCTGTCCATAAATCGACATGACGCAGGCCAGTGCCGTCGTCTCGTCGGCGAATTCCGAGATCGCCGCCCCGTCGTACTCGCCGAAGCAGTAGAAGAAGCTGTGCATCGCACCACCGAAGGCTTCTATCGCTGTGCGGACGAGCTCTGCACGGTCGATTTCCTCAACATCGTCCAGCATCTGCCGGATCTGCTGGTCCTTGTAGCACCACTGGTGCAGAAACATGGGCATGTTGCGCTCCTCAGGCAGAGACTTGGTCGACGACCCGTTGTTCGATCGGTGGCTGCTTCCTCAAACCGGTCGGGATGCCGGCGGCAGGCTTCATCTCATGGAGTACGTCGAAGTCGGACGCTGGAAGCAGCAAGGCGGCGTTCGGTCCATGCAGGCCATCGTTGCGCACTAGGTGCGGAATCAGGTAGCCGATGAGGGAACCGAAGATGAAGCCTCCAGCGACGAACGCCAATGTCGTCCAGCGGATGAACCCGTCCATGGAACGCGTGAGCAGGAACGCCGCGAGCAGCGAGGCAGCGAACCAGGCCAGTCCGAGTACGGCGGCGTCGCGCAGACGCTGCGCGCGCGGAGAGGTCACGGCCGTCCAGCGATGGTCCTGCACCAGCCATGCCACCGTGCCGGCGGTGAAGAAGCCTGAGTGGAGGTAGGGCGCGCCCGCAGTCAGGCGCAGCCAAGCGCCGTCTGCGCCGCCGAGGAACAACGCACCCGCGGCGAGATTGACGAGGATCGAGAACACGACGGCGCACGCGCCCGCGAGCACGACGAAGGCCCAGGGCGTCTCCCGATGCAATCCGCCGTTGGCGAATCCCCAGCGCAGCTTCGGGACGATCGCGACTGCCAGCGACCCGAGCACGATCAGCGTGATGACCGGGATGCGTTGTGCCAAGGGCAGGTCGGTGCCTTTGGGCGGCCGGGCCGATGGCACGACCAGAAAGAAGATCCAGAGACCGATGTAGAGCAGGCAAGCCGCATAGAGCAGCGCGCGGTAGGGGTTCGACGCCTTGCTGTTCTTGGGCGTGAACCCGAGGCGGGAGATCGCGGCATCTCGGCCCCGGCGCGTCGCTTCCGTCGCCATGATGCCCCTGGCCGTCAGCACGCAGGTATCGCGATAGAACAGGCTGATGTCATCGCAGACGTCCGCGATCGTGTCGCTGACCAGCTTTCTCAGGCGGTCGTCCAGTTCCGGGCAGTCGGCGGCCCGCTCGGAGAGCACTTGCTTGATCTCGCCCAGCTGCTCTATGAACGCAAGCGCGCGGGACACGCGGAACGTCAGTCGATCGAAGCGTTGGCGCAGTCTGAAAAGTTCGTTCTTCGCCTCGCGGCTGAAGCCCGCGAACCTCGGTTTTTCCTCCCATGCGCGCAACTGGATGAAGAGCTCCGTCGTCCTCGACAACAGCCGGTGCATGGGCTGCGCCAGGGGAAGCCAGTCGCGCTCTGCGTCGATGCCGCGCGCCACGAGCAGCGCTCTGGCTTGCGCATGGACGCTCTCGTTGGCGTCGAAGTCCGTCTCGGCAAGAAACTTCGCGAAGCGTCCGGCGCCCGAAGGAATGTCGCCGAGGCGATGCAACCAGTTCCGCACGCGCCTCGCGATCGGTGCAATGGCGCGGACACACGCCACGGCAGCGAGGGAGAGCCAGAGCACCCAGAATCGGTCGGACGGCCCGCTCGCTTCAGGGTCGGCTGTGAGCCGCGCGAGGAACGCGTAGACGGTGAATAGCAGCAGAACGTACAGCACCACATGGGCCGTCAAAGCCATCCGGTAGCGCGCAGCCGTCGTGTAGCTGCGCGCCCAGGTCGGCCGATTGAAGCCGACCGACGCCATCAGCATCGTCATCGCGACGGCGAATGCCAGGGCGAAAACATCTGCGCCGCTCATGAGGACAGCCCCCAGAGTTCCCTGAGCTTTTCCTGTGCCTTCGTCATCTGCAAGGGCGGCGGCGAAGCCGTGGCCGGTCCGGCCGCGGGGGCGACCAGACCTTCGGTCTGCATGGCGCCTACGGCCGCCGGCTCGAACAGGACGCAAGAGCCGGCTCGGGTGAAGAAGACCGGAATCCCCCATTCGACGCTGGACTGCAGGCGCATGTACTGCCGGGCCACGGTGAGCGCCTTCTCGATGGTCGCGCCGGTCTTCAGGGACTTGTAGAACATCCCGGAAAAACGCGATGCCGCGATGTTGGTGATGGCGAACTGCATGGCGATCGCCATCGGAATGCCCGAGTCCACCAGTGCGGCGCCTGTGCTCGAAGACGAGTTGCCACGCGCGCTCTCGCAGCAGTTGAGCACCGCGAGATGGACATTGCCGTTGCCAAGAATCACCCCGAGCTCGGAGGCCGATACCTTGACCGGACTGCCCAGGCCGTCCTGCATGACCACGAAGCCCTCGCTCCGATAGGCCCCCTCGCTGGCGAGGTAGCGATCCGTCCCTCCATGCCCGATGAAATGAAAGATGTGCCACGGCCCTTGCAGCATCAGATCGAACAGGTCGTCGGGTGTGCCGCCGAGCACCCATCGGAAGTGGACCGGGAGCTTCGAGTCCTGCAGCACCTCTTCCATGCGGCGGCGCTCGGCCTCGGTATCGAGCCATTCCCACTCGCCGCCAGGATTGGCAATCATGGCTAGGATGCGAAGCGGCCTGTCGATATGGACCTGTCCCGGGCCGTCGGCATTGCCCATGAACCGCACCAGAGGAGACAGGTTCTTCAAGCACAGATAGCTGTCGGTCTTGGTGGATTCATCGAACACGTACTCCCAGGGAAGCATTGCGAGCTCGGGTGGGTCCACGCGCAGGTTCAGGCGCAGTCCCGTGTTCGGCCGCTGGCGCAGCTGGTCGAAGCTGCTCATGAACTTCTGCGCCACCGAGTCCGAATTGCGGAAGACGGCCTTGAACACTTCGGCGCCGAACTCGCGAAGGATTTTTTCTTCGCCGGAGATCAGTCCGCCGCGGCTCCCTCGGCCCCGGAGAATCGCGTTCTCGAGTTTCAGCAGAAGAACGTCGTGCGGCTCGTTGCCGAACGGCCACCGCAGAACGACGCGATCCGACGGGCCTGCCGGCGAATTCGATACCTCGGCGAGGTAGCGATCGCCTTCCCTCCAGATGCGGAGATCGAAATTCTCGTACTGCGTCTCTGTTGTCATGAGAGGCCCCACAACGTGACGACCAAACCCGGACAGGGGGTCTGCTCAGGCCGGTGCGAGATCGAGCGCCCCGCAGACTGGCAGCGAATGTGCGCTTTTGAAACGCCGGTGACAATCCTTCAAACTGGGGAGGGAGCTATCGGCCGGGCTATGGCAAACGGCCGGAGCAAGGCGATCGGCGGTCTCTGCGTGACGAGGCCGACCACATCGACGTCAACGACTTGGGCGCCTTGCTCGTCCTGTCGCGACAGGGAAGAGAGCCACCGCTTCCTCGCGCACGGCCTCGACCAGCCGCAGCCGAAGCGACGCACGCGACCAGATCAGCCCGATGCGGCGCGGCTCGAAGGGCAGCGGCAGCGGGATTCGCGTGAGCCGCAAGCCCTCGGGCCAGGGCCGGATCCAGTCGGGCACCAGTGAAACGCCGAGACCGCGGTCGACCATCACCGCGATGGCACCGAGCGCGTTGAGCTCGAAGCGTTCGCGCGGTTTGATGCCGGCCTTGCGCAGGTACTGCTCGGCCTGCCTGCCGCCCCATTGCGTGCGGTCATAGCGAATCAGCGGCTGCGTCGCCAGCAGCTTGTGCGGATCGGCGCCGGCCCATTTCGCGGGCGCCAGCACCACCAGCGGCTCCTCGCGCAGCAGCTGCCAGCACAAGGCCTTGGGCAAGGCGACCGGCGACTGCAGCACGATGGCGGCGTCGAGCTCGCCGCGCTGCACCGCGGGGTGCATGTCCACCGAATAGCCGGGCTGCACGTAGACGTTCACGCTCGGGTAGCGCTTCACCAGGCCGGCCAGGATGTCCGGCACCATGCCGAGCAGCGCGTTGGTGCCGGCGCCGAGCCTCAGGTCGCCCGACAGCGTCGCGTCGTTGGCCACCGTGCGCAGGTCGACCACCTGGACCAGCAGCTCGCGCGCGCGCAGGGCGATGCGGTCGCCGGCCTCGGTGGGCGCCACCGTGCGGCCCATGCGCTTGACCAGCGGCGTGCCCATCTCGCGCTCCAGCGCGCGCACCTGCTGGCCGATCGCCGCCGGCGTGAGATTGAGCCGGCGCGCGGCTTCGGCCATCGACCCGTGCTCGATGACCGCGACGAAGCTCTTGAGGAAGTCGGTATTCACAGTAAATGAAATCTATATTCTGAAAATAGCACAAGGCGATTTTTCTTTTGGATGCCTGCGCGCAGACTCGGTTTCGGAATTTCTTCTGGAGACAAAAAAGTGCGCAGCAAGCTTTTTGTGCCCGGCTCGCGCCCGGAGCTCTTTCCCAAGGCGCTCGACGGCCCTGCCGATGCGCTCTCCTTCGACCTGGAGGACGCCGTTGCGGAGGATCGCAAGGCCGAGGCGCGGACACAGGTCGGCGCGCTGTTGCGCTCGGCCGCGGCGCAGGCTTCGGGCAAGACGCTGATCGTGCGCGTCAACGCGATCGACACGCCGCACTTCGAGGCCGACGTTGCGGCCGTGGCGTGCGAGGGCCTGCATCTCTTGAATCTTCCCAAGGCCGAATCCATCGAGCAGGTCATGGCCGCAGTGGCCGCGCTGGAAACGGCCGAGCGGGCGAACGGCGTCACGCGCCCGGCGCGCCTGCTGCTGAACGTGGAGTCGCCCAGGGGCCTGCGCCAGGCCGCCGCGATGGCGCAGGCGCATGCGCGCGTGGCCGGCCTGCAGCTCGGCTTCGGCGACCTGTTCGAGCCGCTCGGCATCGCGCGCCGCGACATCGCCAACGTGCATGCAGCCATGTTCGCGATGCGGCTGGCGGCCGGGGAGGCCGGCGTGTTCGCCTACGACTCGGCCTTCGCCGACGTCAAGGACGCCGAAGGCTATCTGGCCGAGGCCGAGATGGCGCGCCGCCTCGGCTACCTGGGCAAGAGCTGCATCCATCCCAGCCAGGTGGCGCTGGCGCACCGGGTGTTCCGCCCCTCGGAGGCTGACATTGCGCGCGCACTGTGCGTGACCGAAGCGGCGCGCGAAGCGCAAGCCCGCGGCGTGGGCGCCTACCTGGTCGACGGCCGCATGGTGGACGCGCCTTTCGTGCGCAGCGCCGAGGCCATCGTGGCCGACGCGAAGCGGCTCGGCCTGCTGCCGGAGCGCTGAGCGCCGGCGGCACCCATCGATCGACCTTCACAAACAGACCGGAGACAACATGACCATCGCTCGCCACTTCATTCCCTCTCTCGCCGGGCGCCGTCGCGCGGCAGCCGCCCTGATGTCGATGCTCGGCGCCGCCGTCTTCTGCGGCAGTGCGACAGCACAGGAGCCCTGGCCTTCGCGGCCGATCACGATCGTCGTGCCTTATCCGGCGGGCGGCTCCAACGACGTGTTCGCGCGGGCCGTGGGCCGCCGTCTTTCCGAGGCGCTGGGCCAGCCGGTGGTGATCGACAACAAGCCCGGTGCCAGCGGCACGCTGGGCACCGGCATCGTCGCCAAGGCAGCGGCCGACGGCTACACGCTGGCGGCGGTGTCCTCGAGCTTCGTGACCAATGCCGCGGTGCAGCCGCGCTTGCCTTTCGATCCGGTGAAGAGCTTCGCGCCGGTGGCCATGATGGCGCAGGGACCTTTCGTGGTTGCGGTGCGCGCCGACCTGCCGGCAAGGACGCCGGCCGAGCTGGTAGCGCTGGCCAAGCAGCGGCCGGGCAAGCTCAACTACGCGTCGTCCGGCCCCGGCAGCACCAACCAGTTCGCGACCGAGCTGCTGAAGGGGAGTGCCGGCATCTTCATCACGCACATTCCTTACCGCGGCATGGCGCCGGCCACCACCGATCTGATGGGCGGCAACGTCGACGTGCTGATCGCGAGCGGCCCATCGCTGCAGGCGGCGCTGCGTTCGGGCAAGGCGCGCGCGATCGGCATCACCAGCGCGAAGCCTTCCGCCATCGCGCCGGAGCTGGCGCCGATGGCGCAGGCTGTGCCCGGCTACAGCTTCAGCATCTGGTGGGGCCTGCTCGCGCCCGCGGGCACGCCGCCGGCGGTGGTGCAGCGCCTCAATGCCGAGATCAACAAGATCGTCGAAGGGCCGGAGATGAAGTCCTTCCTCCAGCGCGAAGGCGCCGAGCCCGCGGGATTGACCGCGGCGCAGTTCACCGCGCAGATCCAGCGCGAGATCCCGTACTGGCAGAAGGTCGCCAAGGACGCGGGCATCTCGACCGAATGATGGCGACGAACGCTTTCCCCAACTCCGCCGGCAGTGCGCTCCCGCGCCAACCGGCGCCGGCTGAAGCCTGCGATGCGCACATCCATGTCTTCGATGCGCGCTTTGCGGAAGCGCCCGGCGCGAAGCTGGTCGCGACGCCGGCGCATGCCACGGCCGCCGACTATCGGCTGATCCAGCAGCGGCTCGGCACGCGCCGCGCAGTGGTGGTTCAGCCGCGCGCTTACGGCACCGACAACAGCGCTACGCTCTATGCGATCGCGCAGCTTGGGCCCGCGCACACGCGCGGCATCGCGGTGCTGACGCCCGAGGTGAGCGAGGACCACCTGCAACGGCTCGATGCGGGCGGGATCCGCGGGCTGCGGCTCACGCTGCATGCCGCCACCGGCGCGCCGACCCGCTTCGACATGCTGTTGCCGCTGGCCGAACGCATCGCGCCGTTTGGCTGGCATCTGCAACTGCATTTCCACGCGGCGCAGATCGTCGAACATGCGGCCGTGCTGCGGCAGCTGCCGTGCCCGGTCGTCTTCGACCACATGGCGCGCCTGCCGGTGGGCGGCGAAGCGCGGGATGCGGCCCTGGCCGTCGTGCAGGAACTGCTTCGCGAAGGTCGCGCCTGGGTCAAGCTCAGCGGCGCCTACCTCAACACGCGCACCGGCGCGCCGGACTATGCGGACACGGTGGACGACGCCCGTGCGCTGGCCGCCATCGCGCCCGACCGGTTGGTGTGGGGGAGCGACTGGCCGCATCCCACCGAGGAAGAACATAAGCCCGACGATGCGCGGCTCCTGGACCTGCTCGCCGAGTGGGTCCCCGATGCCGCGACGCGCAGGGCCATCCTGGTCGACAACCCGGCGCGCCTCTACGGCTTCGCCTGAAGCCCTGGCCGCCTCCGTTCTTTTTTCGAAAGCGACTTCCCATGCTCTCCTCGCGCCGAGCGTTCTGCTTCTTTTCGCTGCCGCTCCTGATCTCCCTGCCGGCGCTCGCGCCACGCGCCCAGGCGCAAGCCGACTATCCGAATCGCCCGGTGAGGCTGATCGTGCCAATCGCGGCCGGCCAGGCCACCGACATCCTGGCGCGGCTGGTGGCCGACCAGCTCGCGCGTTCGCTCGGCCAGCCTTTCGTGGTGGAGAACAAGGCCGGCGCCGGCACCACCATCGGCACCGACTTCGTCGCCAAGGCTGCGCCGGACGGCTACACGCTGGTGATGGCCACCAGCGCCGGCTTTGCGGTGGCGCCGGCCATCTATGCCAGGTTGCCCTACGACCCGGTGCGCGACTTAGCGCCGGTGACCAACGTGGGCCTCGTGATCCAGACCATGGTGGCCAGCCGCGACGCGCCTTTCGACAACCTGCAGCAGTTCATCGCGAAAGCGAAATCGGGCGCGATGAACTACGCCTCCGCGGGCAACGGCTCGACCTCGCACCTGACGACCGAGATGTTCCTGCACCAGGCCGGCGTTCCGGCGGTGCACGTGCCGTTCAAGGGCGCGGCGGAGGCGCAGCCGCAACTGATCGGCGGCCAGGTGCAGTTCATGTTCGATGCGTTGCCGGCGGTGCTGCCGCAGGTGCGCGCGGGCAAGCTCAAGGTGATCGGCGTCGGCTCGGCAGAGCGCACGCCCTTGCTGCCCGAGGCGCCGACCCTGGCCGAGCAAGGGCTCAAGGGCTTCGAGGCCGTGGGCTGGATCGGGCTGGCCGCGCCCGCGGGCACGCCGCCCGCCGTCCTGGACAAGCTCAACCAGGCAGTCGGCCGCGCGATGGCGATGCCCGAGATGCAGGAGCGCCTGAAGGCGCTGTCCTTCACGCCGGCAGCCGACACGCGCGAGCATTTCGGCCGCTTTATCGCGGGCGAGATCGGCAAGTGGGGCCAGGCCGCGAAGAATGCGCGCATCGCTCCCCAATGAACCGGAAGGCGCTCCCATGACGATGACGAACATCGAAGAAGACGCAGTCCGCGGCCCACTGTCGGGCATCCGCGTGCTCGACCTCAGCGCCTACATCGCGGGGCCCTACGGCTGCACGCTGCTGGCCGACATGGGGGCGGCCGTGGTCAAGATCGAGCCGCCTGCCGGCGACAACCTGCGCAAGTACCCGTCCACGCTCGAGGCCGAGAGCCGTGCCTTCATCGGCGTCAACCGCAACAAGCGGGGGCTGGCGCTGGACCTCAAGAAGCCCGAAGGGCTGGAGGTGCTGCATCGCCTGCTCGGCGAGGCCGACGTGCTGGTGCACAACTTCAGGCCTGCGGTGCCACAGCGGCTCGGCATCGCCTACGAGCAGCTGCGCGAACGCTATCCGGCGTTGGTCTATTGCGCGGTCACGGGCTACGGCGAAGTGGGGCCGCTCAAGGACAAGGCCGGCTACGACCAGGTGCTGCAGAGCATGACCGGCATCTGCGCCATGCAGGGCAAGGCGGGCGGCCCGCCGGAGATCGTCTACGGCTCGGTGGTCGACTACTACGCGGCCTCGATGCTGGCCATGGGCGTCAGCGCCGCGCTGGTGGAGCGCGCCCGCAGCGGCCTCGGGCAGTATGTCGGCGTCTCGCTGCTGCGCAGCGCGCTGGCCATGCAGTCGGCGCGCCTCGTGTGGGCCGACTGCGAGGGCAGGGAGGTCGGGCGCGACATGCGCTCCGGCGGCGTCACCGGACTGCATCCGACGCGCGAGGGTTACCTCTACCTGTCCGCCAACACGCCGCATTTCTGGTCGGCCCTGTGCGAGCGCACCGGCCTGCAGGCGCTGGCTGCCGATCCGCGCTACGACACGGTGCGCAAGCGCGCGCAGCACGCGGGCGAGATCGTGCCGCGCCTGCGCACCGCGCTGCAGCAGCACAGCGCGCTCGAATGGGAAGGCATCTTCGGCGAAGCCGTGCCCTGCGCGGCGGCGCGTGCGGTCGAGGACATGTTCGTGAACGAGCAGGTGCTGGCCGAGCAGATGGTGGCGCACTACACGCATCCGGAGGTGGGCGGCTATCGCGGCTTCGACAAGCCGGTCAAGTTCGGCAGCACGCCCGGGCCCGCACCCTTCGCATCGCCAAGCTTCGGCCAGCATGCGGCTGACATCCTGGCGGCGCACGGCTACAGCGAGGAAGAGATCGCGCGGTTGCGTTCGCTCGACGTGCTGCCGGCGCGGATGGCTTGAGCCGGGCGCCTAGGCGCGCGAAGCGCGCGCGGGCTTGCGGTGCGCGCCCGCGAGCGCATCCAGCCCGGCGAACATGTAGCGCATCAGGTCTTCGAGCAGCCCCTCGCTGTCTTTGGCGATCGCGGGCAGGACCTTGCTCGGTATCTCCTTCGGCGCGACCAGCATCACGATGCAGGGCAGCACCGAGAACACAAGGGCGCGCTGCACCGCGGGATGGTCCGGCGGCAGTTCCAGGATTTCCGAGATCAGGCCCAGCAGCAGCTTGGCCTTGGGCCGCACCGCCTTGTCGACCAGCGCCGGCGCCAACGGCCCCGGCGACATGATCTCGCGCAGCACGACGCGAAAGCCCCAGGGCGCGGCCTCGCGCGAGGAGGGCGCCAGCATGTGCGCGAGCAGCGCGCGCAGCTTCTGCCGCGGATCGCCGAGCGAGCGCGTCATCTCGATCAGCTCGTCCACGCTCACGATCTGGCGGTGCGCCTCGACCAGCACCTCTTCATACAAGGCCTCGCGACTGCCGAAGTGGTAGTTGACCGAGGCCATCGGCGTGCCGGCGCGCTCGCAGATCTCCTTGCTGGTGGCATCGGCATAGCCGCGCTCGGCGAACACCTGGCCCGCGGTCTCGAGCAGATGCGATCGGGTAGCGGCACCGTCGGGGCGCGGGGCGCGCCTGGCGGGCGCGATGGAAGCTTTCTTTTTCGCAGTGGATGGCATATGACAGGCCTATGGAAAGGCCGGGATTAGTTTGAATTGGAATTCAAATTCGATATCATCCAGTCTACTTCATCGACGACGCACCGGCGAGAAAGCAAGAGCAGACCCATGAACAAGAAGCCCCTCATCGTTGGCGCCATCGTCCTGCTGGCGGCCGTCGCTTCGGCCGCCTGGTACTTCAACCGCAAGCCCGCCGACAGCGACAGCCTGGTGCTCTACGGCAACGTCGACGTGCGCCAGGTCTCGCTGGCCTTCAACGGCAGCGAGCGCATCGGCAGGCTCGAGGTGCAGGAGGGCGACCATGTGAAAGCTGGCCAGGTGCTGGGCATGCTGGACACGCGCACGCTCGAGTTGCGCGCGGCCCAGGCGCAGGCGCAGATCGGCGTGCAGCAGCAGGCGCTGCAGCGCCTGAAGACCGGCAGCCGCCCCGAGGAAGTGGCGCAGGCCCGCGCCGGCGTGTCGGCCGCCCAGGCCGATGCCGAGCTCGCGCGCCAGCAGCTCGACCGGCTGCAGGGCATCCGCCAGACCACGGCCGGCCGCGCGGTGAGCCAGCAGGACCTCGACAGCGCGCAGGCCCGGCAGAAGGTGGCGCAGGCGCAGCTCGAGAATGCGCGCAAGGCGCAGCAGCTGGTCGTGACCGGGCCGCGCAAGGAAGACATCGCGCAGGCCCAGGCCCAGCTCGAAGTGGCGCGTGCCGAACTCGCACTGCTCAACCACCAGCTCGCGCAGGCCGAGCTCAAGGCGCCCATCGATGCCGTGGTGCGCGCGCGCCTGATGGAGCCGGGCGACATGGCCTCGCCGCAGCGCCCGGTGTTCACGCTCGCGATCACCGATCCCAAGTGGGTTCGCGCCTACGTGACGGAGGTCGATCTCGGACGCATCAAGCCCGGCATGGCGGCCACGCTCACGACCGACAGCCACCCCAGCCAGCCGCTCGCCGGCAAGGTGGGCTACATCTCCTCGGTGGCCGAGTTCACGCCAAAGACCGTGCAGACCGAGGAGCTGCGCAGCAGCCTGGTCTACGAGATCCGCGTGCTGGCCGACGACAAGGAAGACCGGCTCCGGCTGGGCATGCCGGTCACGGTCCGGCTGTCGCTCGACGGCGCCAAGCTCGCGGCGGCCGGAGGCGCGCGCTGATGAACGCCGCGGCGCCGGCGCTCGCCGGGCAGGGGCTGCACAAGGGCTTCGAAGTCAAGGGCTCCAAGCTGCTGGTGCAGGCCCTCGGCGACGTGTCGCTGCAGGTTCCCGCCGGCACGCTTTGCGCGCTGGTCGGCCCCGACGGCGCGGGCAAGACCACGCTGCTGCGCCTCGCGGCCGGACTGCTGCGCGCCGACCGCGGAACGCTGCACGTGCTGGGCATCGACGTTGCGGCCGATCCGCAGGCCGTGCAGGACCGCATCAGCTACATGCCGCAGCGCTTCGGGCTCTACGAAGACCTGAGCGTGCAGGAGAACCTCGACCTCTATGCCGATCTGCACGGCGTGCCGAAGAATGTGCGGCGCGAGCGCTATGCGCGGCTGATGGAGATGACCGACCTGGGCCATTTCACCGCGCGCCCGGCCGGCAAGCTCTCGGGCGGCATGAAGCAGAAGCTGGGCCTGGCCTGCACGCTGGTGCGCTCGCCCGAACTGCTGCTGCTCGACGAGCCCACGGTCGGCGTCGATCCGCTGTCGCGGCGCGAGCTCTGGGAGATCGTGCGGCAGCTGGTCGACGACGAGCGGCTTTCCGTGATCGTGAGCACCGCCTACCTCGACGAGGCCGAACGCTGCGCCCAGGTCTTCGTGATGCACGAAGGCCGGCTGATCGCGCAGGGCGCACCGGAGCAGATCCGCGACAACGCGCGCGATCTGTGCTTCATCGCCAGGCCGCCCGAGAGTGTGCCGGCGCGCACGCTGCAGGCGAAGCTCTTGGATGCGCCGGCGTCGATCGTCGATGCCGTGCCGCAAGGCGGCGAGGTGCGCTTCATCCGCCGGCCCGATGCCGACGAGCAGGCGCTGGCCGCGCTGTTCGACGGCGCGCCCGTCGAGCCGGTGCCGGCGCGCCTGGAAGACGGCTTCATGGTGCTGCTGCGCGCGAAGCAGAAGAAGGAGAAGGAAAAGGGCGCTGCCGCAGCGCAACCGCAGATCGCGACCGTTGCCGTTGCGGGCGAGCCCGACGAGGTCGTGATCGAAGTGAAGGAGCTGGTGCGCAAGTTCGGCGACTTCACGGCTGTCGCGAGCACCAGTTTCGATGTGCGGCGCGGCGAGATCTTCGGCCTGCTCGGCCCCAACGGCGCCGGCAAGACCACCACCTTCCGCATGCTCTGCGGCCTGCTGCCCGCGACCAGCGGCTTCCTGCAGGTGGCGGGCGTCAATCTGCGCCATGCGCGTGCACAGGCCCGCAGCCGGATCGGCTACGTCTCTCAGAAGTTCGCGCTCTACGGCAACCTCACCGTCGTCGAGAACCTCGAGTTCTTCGGCGGCGCCTACGGCTTGCGCGGGCAGCGCCTGCGGGATCGCATGCAGACGGTGCTGCAGCAGTTCGACCTGCTGGGCCAGGAGAAGGCCACCAGCGGCCTGCTGCCCGGCGGCTTCAAGCAGCGCCTGGCCATGGCCACGGGCCTCTTGCACGAGCCCGAGATCCTGTTTCTCGACGAACCCACCAGCGGCACCGATCCGCTGGCGCGGCGTGAGTTCTGGCGCCGCATCACCGCGCTGTCAGAAGCCGGCGTGACGGTCATCATCACCACCCACTTCATGGAGGAGGCCGAGTACTGCGACCGCATCGTGATCCAGGACGCCGGCAAGCTGCTGGCCATCGGCACGCCGCAAGAGGTGCGGGTGCAGGCGGGCAGCGCGCCGGACATGGAAGAGGCTTTCATCGGCATCGTCACGCAGTCACGCGAGGCAAGGGCATGAGCGGTTTCTGGCGCCGACTCATCGCACTCACGCGCAAGGAAACGCGGCAGCTCGTGCGCGATCCGAGCAGCATCGCCATCGGCATCCTGCTGCCGATCATCCTGATCCTGATCTTCGGCTTCGGCCTCTCGCTCGACGTCAAGAACGCGCCGCTCGCGGTGGTGATGGAGGACAGCTCGCCCACGGCCGCCGATGCGGTGGCCGGCCTGCAGCTCACGCCCTACATCGCGCCCGTCATGCTGAGCTCGATGCGCGAGGCCGAGCTGCTGATGCGCGAGCGCCGGGTCGACGGCATCGTGCGCGTGCCCGGCGACTTCTCGCGCCGTCTCGCGGCCGGCGATGCGCGCATCCAGGTCATCGTGCACGGCGCCGATGCGGGCCGCGCCAGCATCGTGCTGCGCTACGCCACGGCCGCGCTCGGGGGCAACGCACAGCGGCAAGCCGACCGCGGACAACCCGGCACCAGCATCGGCGCGGTCAGCATCGAGCAGCGCATGTGGTTCAACAGCGCCAACACCAGCACCTGGTACCTGGTGCCGGGCCTGATCGTGCTGATCATGACGCTGGTCGGCGCCTTCCTCACTGCGCTGGTGATGGCGCGTGAGTGGGAGCGCGGCACGCTGGAGGCGTTGTTCGTCACGCCGGTGCGGCCGGTCGAGATCCTGCTGGCGAAGATCATTCCCTACTTCGGTATCGGCATGGTCGGGCTCGCGCTGTGCCTGGTCGCCGCGCGCTTCCTGTTCGAGGTGCCGATGGTCGGCTCGCTCGCGCTGCTGATCCTCGCCGCCATGCTCTACATGCTGGTCGCGGTCGGCATCGGGCTGGTCATCTCCTCGGTCACGCGCAACCAGTTCCTCGCGAGCCAGGTCGCGCTGCTCGCGAGCTTCCTGCCCTCGCTGATGCTCTCGGGCTTTCTGTTCGACCTGCGCAACGTGCCGACGGCGGTGCGCATCGTGGGCCAGGCGCTGCCGGCCACCTACTTCATGGAGCTGATCCGCACGCTCTTCCTCGCCGGCGACGTCTGGCCGCTGGTGCTGCGCAACTGCGCGATCCTGGTTGTCTATGCCGTGCTGCTGCTCGGCCTGGCGCGCTTCGTCACGCGCAAGAAACTCGACTGAAGGCTTCGCCATGCACGGTTCGTTCATCGCGCTACTGCTCCGTATCGCCAACCTCTGCCACAAGGAGTTCCTGGCGATCCTGAAGGACCCGTCCAGCCGCGCCATCCTGGTCGTGCCTGCGCTCATGCAGAGCCTGCTGTTCGGCTATGCGGCCACCTACGACCTGAGCAACGTCGACTACGCGCTGCTCGACCAGAGCAGGAGCGGCGCCTCGACGGCGCTGGTCGCGAAGCTCGACGGCACCGGCGTCTTCCGCCGCGCCGCGACGCTCGCCAGCCAGGCCGACATCGCGCGCGTGATCGATGCGCAGCAGGCGCTGCTGGTGCTCCAGATCGGCCCGCAGTTCGAAGAGCAGTTGCGCGCGGGCGAGAGCGCGCCGATCCAGCTCGTCATCGATGCCCGCAACTCCAACACGGCGGGCTCTGCCGGCGGCTACATCGCTTCCGTGGTCGCGGACTTCAACGACGAGTGGCGGCTGCAGCACGGCGGCGCGAAGGCGCCGGTGACCATCGCCTCGCGCGCCTGGTACAACCCGAACCTCGAGACGCGCTGGAACCTGATGCCCGGCATGATCGCCGCGCTCAGCATGCTGCAGACGCTGCTGCTGACGGCCCTGTCGGTGGCGCGCGAACGCGAGCAGGGCACCTTCGACCAACTGCTGGTCACGCCGCTGTCGCCGATGGAGATCATGGTCGGCAAGGCGGTGCCGCCGGTGCTGATCGGGCTCGTGCAGTCCACCATCGTGCTCTTGGTCACGCTCCTGTGGTTCAAGGTGCCGATGGCCGGCTCCTTCGTCACGCTCTACACCGGCCTCGCCTGCTTCACCATTGCAAGCGTGGGCATCGGGCTGTCGATCTCGGCGGTGTCGGCCAGCATGCAGCAGGCCATGCTCTACACCTTCGTGCTGATCATGCCGCTGATGCTGCTGTCGGGCCTGGTCACGCCGGTGCGCAACATGCCGGAGGTGCTGCAGATCGCGACGCTGGCGAATCCGCTGCGTTTCGCCATCGACCTGGTGCAGCGCGTCTACCTCGAGGGCGTGGGCCTCTTGACCGTCTGGCACAACCTCATTCCGCTGCTCGTCATCGCGGTCATCACGCTGCCGCTCGCCGCCTGGCTTTTCCGCAACCGTCTTGTCTGAAACGGAACGCGACATGAAGAACTCGCAACACCTTCGCTTTTCCCGTCTGCTGACGGTGCTCGCGGCGCTGATGCTCGCCGGCTGCGCCGTCGGGCCCGATTTCAAGGCCCCGATGCCCGAGGCGCCCGCCGACTTCTCGGCCTGGCATGGCGGTTCGCCGGAACTGGCCGACCCGCAGCTTCGAAGCACGGCGAGCATGCCGATCGGCTGGTCCGTTTTCGCCGACCCGGTGCTCGACGCGCTGCAGGCCAAGGCGCTCGCCGCCAACCACGATCTGCAGACGGCAGCGCTGCGCTTCGCGCAAAGCCGAACGCAAAGGCAAGCGGCGGAGGCCCAGCGCGGGCCGCAGCTCAACGCCAGCGCGGCGGCGACGCGCCAGCGGCAGAGCGAGTTCGGTTCGGGCACGCGCCTGATCGACGCGCTCAATCCTTCGAACCGCGAGGAGCTGATCGGCGTGCTGAGCGAACCGCACAACCTCTACCAGGCCGGCTTCGATGCCGCCTGGGAGCTCGATCTCTGGGGCCGCGTGCGGCGCTCGATCGAGGCCGCCGATGCCAACCTCGCGGCCTCACAGGCGATGCTGGCGCAGGTGCAACTGAGCGTGCAGTCCGAGCTGGCGCGCAACTACTTCGAGCTGCGCACCGCGCAGCGCCAGCTGCGCATCGCGCGCGCCGAGATCGCCGCGGCCGAGGAGACGCTCGAGCTGGTCAAGGCGCGCGCCGACGGCGGCCTCACGACCGACCTCGACGTGACGCGCCAGCGCGCGCAAACGGCCGATCTGCGCGCGCGGCTGCCGCAATTGCTGGCGCAGGAGGCACAGGCCATCAACCAGATCACGCTGCTGGTCGGCGAACGGCCCGGCGCGCTCCAAGCGCAGTTGACCGAGCGCGCCGATGCGCGGGCGAGCGCATTGCCCGACCTCTCGCCCGGCCTGCCCTCGGAAGCAGCGCTGCGCCGGCCCGACATCCAGCGCGCGCAGGCGCAACTGCATGCGGCCACCGCCAGCATCGGCGTCGCCGTCGCCGACCTGTACCCGCGCATCACGCTGGGCGCGAACTTCGGCTTCGAATCGGTGGGAAGCCGCAGCTTCGGCGAATGGGGCAGCCGGCAGTGGGCGATCGGCCCGAGCTTGCAGCTGCCGATCTTCGACGGCGGCCGGCGTCGCAGCACCGTGACCCTGCGCGAGCTGCAGCAGCAGGAGGCCGCGGTGGCCTGGCAGCAGACGGTGCTGAAGGCCTGGCACGAGATCGACGATGCCTTGAGCGCCTACACGGCAGACCGGCAGCGCCATCTGCAATTGGTGGAGAAGGAGCGCCACAGCCGCGACGCCTGGGAATTGGCGCGCGTGCGCTACGACAACGGCTTGACCGATTTCCTGGTCCAGCTCGATGCCCAGCGCACGCTGCTGCAGGCGCAGCGCGACGAGGTCGCCAGCAGCGGGCGGCTGGCGCTGGACCTCGTGATGCTGACCAAGGCCCTCGGCGGGGCGGCGCACTAGGCCCTCCGGGCGGCCTCGCGCGTCTCGGCGAAAGCGCTGCGGCCCAGCCAGTGCCACAGGTCGCGCGCATCGCGCGCGGTGCCCGTGACGCGCAACCGGCGTTCGCGGATCAGGTCGTCGGCGTCCCGGTCACCGGTCCAGACTTCGGTCAGTGCCAGCACCGTCGATTCGACGATCAGCGTGGCGTCCTCACCGGGATCGTCGCGGCACAGGTCGGCGCTGCCCTTGTCCACCACCAGCCACCAGCGGCGCTCGCCCTCGGGCGCATCGGTGAAGCGGAAGTGGACGACGATGCAGCGCCCGCGCGGGCATTCGTCGGGCCGCACGAAGCGGCGGATGTCCCACATCAGAAAGCCGGCATCGAGCTGGCCGCGCTTCAGGCGGCTGCCGATCCAGCGTGCGCCCCAGTGGCCGAGCGCCATCACGATCGGCCGCAACTCCTCGCCGGCACCGGTGAGGTGGTACTCCGCCGACACGCCGGTGCCCTGCACGCGCTTGACGACGCCGACCTCCTCGAGCTTGCGCAGCCGCTGCGCGAGCAGCGAGCCCGACATGCGCGGCACGCCGCGCCGGATGTCGTTGAAGCGGGTGCTGCCGCACATCAGCTCGCGCACGACCAAGGGCGTCCAGCGCTCGCAGAGCACTTCGGCGCCGCGCGCGACGGTGCAGAACTGGCCGTAGTCGATCATGGAGCGAATCTATTCCTCTCGCCCCGGCAAGGCCAGTTCTAATTCTGGACTGGCGCGCAGGGCCAGGCGCAGCGATGCTTCGTGCACCTTCTTTCCCCTGGAGACGCACCATGAACACCGTTCTGCAGCCGGCATTCGATGCCGCCGCCTTCAAGACCACGACACGCGCGCAGTGGCAGGCCGCCGCCGAGGCCTGGCACCGCTGGGGCCCCTTCCTCGGCGACTGGCTCGGCGAGGCGACCGAGACCATGTTCGACCTGGCCCGCATCGGCCCGGGATCCCGCGTGCTCGACATCGCCGCGGGCGCAGGCGAACAGTCGATCTCGGCAGCACGGCGCGTGGGCGAGAGCGGCCATGTGCTGGCCACCGACATTGCGCCCGCCTTGCTTGAACGCGCGGCGGCCGACGCCAAGGAAGCCGGGCTCTCCAACGTCGAAACGCGCGAGCTCGACGGCGAGGCGCTCGACGTGCTGCCCGCCGGCTCCTTCGACGCCGCGATCAGCCGCGTCGGCCTGATCTACTTTCCCGACCAGCAGCGCGCGCTCGCGGGCATGTGCCGCGCGTTGCGGCCGGGCGGGCGCGTGGCGGCCATCGTCTACTCGACACCCGAGCGCAATGCCTTCTTCTCCATTCCCGTGAAGATCATCCGCGAGCGCGCCAAGCTGCCACCGCCGCTGCCTGGCCAGCCGGGCCCGTTCTCGCTCGGTGCCGAGGGCGTGCTCGAAGCCGCCTTCGCCAAGGCCGGCTTGCGCGACATCGAGGTGCGCAAGGTGCCATCGCCGGTCAAGCTGCCGAGTGCGGCGGAATGCGTGCGCTTCGAGCGCGAGTCCTTCGGTGCCTTGCACCAGATGATGGTGGGCCTGAGCGAGACCGAGCGCGCGCAGGCCTGGCAAGCCATCGAGGAAGCCTTGCGCGCCTTCGAAACCGGCGATGGCTTCGTCGGGCCGTGCGAGATGCTGGTGGGCGTAGGAACGGTCTAGCTGCTCAGCGCGAGGCCGTCAGCTCCCCGTTCGGCCGGGTCGTCATGTAGGCCAGCGTGCTGCCCACCAGGGCGCGCACGCCTAGGCGCAAGGCCTTCTCGTCGATCACGAACTCGGACGAATGGTTGGGCGCGCCCGGCCTGTCGCCGAAGGGCGAGGCATTCAGGTTCCAGAACACCACCGGCCGGTTCTTGCCGAAGGAGCCGAAGTCCTCCGAGCCCATGCGCGGCCCGATCTCGCGCGCCTGCGCGCCGGGGCCGGCCGCCGCCTCCAGCGCGTTCGCCACCACCTGGGTGGCGCCCGGGTCGCTCACCAGCACCTCGTAGCCGGTGTCGATCTCCACCTTGGCCGTCAGGCCGTGCTGCTCGGCGATCTTCTGCGCCTTCAGGCGGATGTTCTCGTGCGCCACCTTCTGGTTCTTGGCCGACAGCGAACGCACCGTGCCGGCCACTTCCGCGGTGTCGGGCAGGATGTTCACGCGGTTGCCGCTCTGCAGCATGCCCACGGTGACCACGGTAGGGCCGTCCAGCGGGTCGATGCGATGGCTCACGATGTTCTGCAGTGCCAGCACGATCTCGGCCGCCGCCACCGTCGGCTCCTTCGCGGTCCAGGGCGAGGAGCCGTGGCCGCCTTGCCCCTTGAGCGAGATCTTGAACACGTCGCCGCTCGCCATCAGGCTGCCGCGCCGGTAGCCGATGCCCAGCGGGCCGCCGGCGTTGATGTGCTGGCCCATCACCACATCCACCTTCGGGTTGTCCAGAACGCCGGCCTGCACCATCGCGGGCGCGCCGCTGAGCACCGGGCCGGGGCCCTGCTCCTCGGCCGGCTGGAACAGGAAGACCACCGTGCCTGGCAGTTCGGCACGCATGCTCCACAGCGCCTGCGCCGCGCCCAGCAACATCGCGACGTGGGTGTCGTGGCCGCAGGCATGCGAGACCGGCACTTCCTTGCCCAGCCAGTCGCCCTTGGCGGTGGACTTGAAGGGCAGGTCGTTGCGTTCCTCCACCGGCAGCGCGTCCATGTCGGCGCGCAGGGCCACCACCGGTCCGGGCTTGCCGCCGCGCAGCACGGCCTTGATGCCGGTCTTGGCGATGCCGGTCTGCACCTCGATGCCCGGCATCCGGGCCAGCGCCTCGGCCACGTAGGCAGCGGTGCGTTTCTCCTGGAACGACAGCTCGGGGTTCTGGTGGATGTGGCGCCGCCACGCGATCACCTGCGCCTCGGTGGCGTCGGCCAGGGACAGTCCGCGCTGCTGCAGCGCGTCAGGGGCCGCGGCGGTGCCGCTTTGGGCCAGGGCGTTCAGGCTCAACAGGCTGGCCGCGGCCAGGGTGGCGAGGGAATGCAGACGCTTCATGCAGGTTCTCTGGAATGGTTCGAAAAGGAGGAGGGGAATGGCCGCCCAAGGTCATGGGGCCGCCGGGTCCGCGCGACGGTAGTGCATGCCGGGATAAAAGAAAAGACACGGGATTCTTGCAAGCGATCAAAATTCTTGTTCACCATCATTCCAACCAACCGATGCCTTCTCCGATGAACCTGCGACACCTGGAGATCTTCCGCCGCGTGGCCGAGGCCGGCGGCATCCGTGCCGCGGCGCGCGATGCTGCGCTGACGCAGCCGGCCATGACCTACGCGATCCGCGAGCTGGAGCGCACGGTCGGCGTTGCGCTGTTCGTGCGCAGTGCCCGGGGCGTCGTGCCGACCGAGATCGGCCAGGCCCTGCTGCGGCGCGCCGCGGTGCTGTTCGACGAGGTCCGGCGCACCGAGGACGAGATTGCGCAGCTGCGCGACGGCGGCGGTCACCTGCGCGCCGCGTTCAGCTCGCTGGCGGCGGCACGGCTGCTGCCCGATGCGCTGCTGGCCTTCCGCCGGCGCTGCCCCGGCGTCGCGCTGGAGCTGGTGGAGATCACCAGTCCCGAGGCGACCGGCCCGGGATCGGGCCACGACCTGGCGGTGCTGAGCGAGCTGGAGGGGACGGCGGAAAAGGACGGCCTGGAGCGCGAGGTGCTGCTGCAGGCCCCGCTGGCGGCCATCGCGCGCGCCGGCCATCCGCTGGCGCGGGTGCGCACCCTGCGCCGTTTGGCCGAAGCGCTGTGGGCGGTTCCGGCCTACGGCGTGCAAGCCCTGCAGCAGGCCGGGCTCGCGGCCCCGCGCAACACCGTGGTGTGCCAGTCGATCCAGTTCGGCCTTTCGCTGGTGCGCAACGCCGACGCGCTGACCCTGGTCGCCGCGTCGCTGGCGGAGGACCCCGTCGCCTCCCGCGGCCTGGTGCGCCTGCGCCTGGCGGAGCCGCTGCCGCGCGTGCAGGTGTCGGTGCGCCTGCAGGCCTGGTCGCGGCTGACGCCGGCGGCGCGGGCCTTCGTCGAGTGCCTGCGCGAGGCCGCGGCCGGCCCGGCGCGTCGGCGGCGCGCGCCGGGCTGACGCGTTCGACGAACGAGATCCGGCCTGGATCCGACCTTCGTCAGGACCGGCGGTCTCGAGGCGCGGGCAACGATGCGCCCGCAACCGACGTCGGCGCCTGGCTCGAAGCCGCGAGATGCTGCAGCAGCAGGCCGGCTGCGGGCGACAGCTGCTCGCCGGTCTTGGTCGCCATCAGCAGCCGCCGCACCGCCCACGCGTCCTTGAGCCGCACGACCCGCAGATCGAGCGCGCTCACCTGCGCCTTGCAAGCCGCGAAGGGCACCACGCCGATGCCGAGGTTGGCCGCGATCATGTGGCACATGGCGTCGAAGCTGCGCACCTGCACGCGCAGGCGCATCGGGATGCCGGCCTGCTCGGCGGCGCGCGAGGTCAGCTCCAGCAATGAGCTGCTGCGGTTCAGGCCGACGAATTCGTGCGCGAGACAGGTCTTGAAGTCGGCGCGCCGCGTGCGCGCCAGCGGATGCTGCTTGGCGCACAGCACGACCAGCTCGTCGGTCTGGAAGGGCGCCACGTCCAGGCCGTAGGTGGGCGTGTTCTCGGCGAACACGCCGACGTCCGCGAGGCCATCGACGAGCGCGCGGACGATGTCGCCGCTCAACTGTTCCTCGACCTCGACGCGGATGTCGGGATGCCGCTCCAGGAAGGTCGCCAGCGCCGCCGGCAGGAACTCGGTGAGCGCCGACATGTTGGCCCACAGGCGCACATGGCCGCGCACGCCGCTCGAATAGTCCTTGAGCTCGGTGCTGAACTGCTCGAAGCCCTGGAACAGCCGCATCGCATGCTGCATCGCGACGTGGCCGGCCGGCGTCAGCGCAATGCCCTGCGAGCTGCGGTCGAGCAGCTTCGAGCCGGTGGCATTCTCGAAATCCGACAGGCGTCGGCTCGCGGCCGACAAGGCGAGGTGGCAGGCCTCCGCGCCCTTGGTGATGCTGCCGGACTGGGCCACCGCACAGAACAGGCGCAGCGTGACGAAGTCGACGCGGGCCGGATTGATGGTGCTGGCCATCGGGCCATTCTAGGCCGGGGCTTCGCGTTTCGCGAAGGGGTGCTGCCGTCATGGCAATTCCGCGAATCGTGATGTTTTTCTACAGTGCAGCCATCGAACAGCAAAGAGAGACAAGCAAGCCATGAATGCACTCGAAGGCCTCAAGGTCCTGGAGCTCGGCCAACTCATTGCCGGCCCCTTCGCCGGCAAGACGCTGGCCGAATTCGGCGCCGACGTGATCAAGGTCGAACCGGCCGAGGTCGGCGATCCGCTGCGCAAGTGGCGCATGCTGCGCGACGGCAGCTCGGTGTGGTGGGAGGTGCAGTCGCGCAACAAGCGCTCTGTCTGCCTGGACCTGCGCAGCGAAGAGGGGCAGGAAGCGGCCCGCGCGCTGGCGCTCGAAGCCGACGTGCTGATCGAGAACTTCAAGCCCGGCACGCTGGAAGGCTGGGGCCTCGGCTGGGAGCAGCTGCATGCGCTCAACCCACGCCTCATCATGCTGCGCATCTCGGGCTACGGCCAGACCGGCCCCTACCGCGACAAGCCGGGCTTCGGTGTGCTCGGCGAATCGATGGGCGGGCTGCGCTACCTGAGCGGCGAACCGGGCCGCGTGCCGGTGCGGGTGGGCATCTCGCTCGGCGACACGCTCGCGGCGCTGCACGGCGTGATCGGCGTGCTGACCGCGCTGCACCACCGCACGGCCCACGGCGGCGAGGGCCAGTTCATCGACGTGGCGCTCTACGAGTCGGTCTTCAACGTGATGGAAAGCCTGGTGCCCGAGTACGACGCCTTCGGCGCCGTGCGCGAGCGCGCCGGCAGCGCGCTGCCCGGCATCGCGCCGAC
The DNA here is from genome assembly GCF_900101545.1 of Variovorax sp. CF079. GTDB lineage: Bacteria > Pseudomonadota > Gammaproteobacteria > Burkholderiales > Burkholderiaceae_C > Variovorax. Next base: position 159,049 of record NZ_FMZU01000002.1, read on the forward strand.
CAACGCCTACCGCTGCAACGACGGCCACTACGTGCTGGTCGCCGGCAATGGCGACAGCATCTTCCGCCGCCTGATGCGTGCCATCGGCCGGCCGGACCTCGAGGAAGACCCGGCCCTGCGCCACAACGACGGCCGCGTACAGCAGGCCGAGGCGCTCGATGCCGCCATCGAGGCCTGGACCAGCCGGCGCAGCCGCGACGAGGCGCTCGCGGCGCTCGATGCGGCCGGCGTGCCGGTCGGTCGCATCTACTCGGTGGCCGACATCGCGACCGACCCGCAGTACCTGGCGCGCGAAATGATCGTCGAGGCCCCCACCTCCGACGGCCGCACGCTCAAGGTGCCGGGCGTGGTGCCCAAGCTCAGCGCGACGCCGGGCCGCATCGCGTACCCCGCGCCGCGGCTCGGTGAACACGACGACGACCTGCGCTCGGGCGGCTGGCCCGCGCGTTCACGCTGAAGGAGCAAGAACATGAACACCGGCAACGGCACGCGCCTCCTCGTCAACGAGGTCGCCACGCGCGACGGCTTCCAGATGGAAAGCCGCTTTATTCCTACGGAAGACAAGATCGCGCTGGTCGATCGGCTCAGCGGCCTCGGCTACGCGAAGATCGAGGTCACTTCATTCACTTCGCCCAAGGCCATTCCCGCCCTGCGCGACGGCGAGGAGGTGATGATGCGCATCGCGCGCCAACCTGGCGTGGTCTACACCGCGCTGGTGCCCAACCTGCGCGGCGCCGAGCGTGCGCTCGACAGCCACGTCGACGAGTTCAACATCGTCATGTCGGCGAGCGAAAGCCACAACCTCAGCAATCTGCGCATGACGCGCGAGCAGTCCTTCTCGCAGCTGTCGGAGGTGATCGCGCTGGCGCGGCAGGCCGCGGTGCCGGTCAACGTGTCGCTGTCCTGCGTGTTCGGCTGCCCTATGGAAGGCGAGGTGGCGCTTTCCACGGTGCTGGGCTGGATCGGGCGCTTCGCCGCGCTGAACGTGCGCGGCATCACCCTGTGCGACACGACCGGCATGGCTTATCCCACCCAGGTGCAGGCCGTCTGCGCCGCCGCGTCGGAGCGCTTCCCGGCGCTGGACTTCACCGCCCATTTCCACAACACGCGCGGCATGGGGCTCGTCAACACCGTGGCGGCAGTCGAGGCGGGCATCCGCCGCCTCGACATGTCGCTCGGCGGCATCGGCGGCTGCCCCTATGCGCCGGGTGCGACCGGCAACGTCGCGACCGAGGACGTGGTCCACATGCTGCAGTGCATGGGCTACGACACCGGCATGGACCTCGACGGCCTGATCGGCGCCGCGGCGCAGCTCGAAGACCTGGTGCAGCACGATCTGTCGAGCCAGGTGTCGCGCGCCGGCCATCGCCTGACGCGGCATGCACCGCCGGCGGATTTCGAGGACATCGTTGCGCGCGCGAAGGCGCGCGAAGAAAAGGAGCAAGCATGATCGACCATCTGGACCACCTGGTGCTCACCACCGCCAACGAGGAGGCCTGCGTGCGCTTCTATGTCGAGGTGATGGGGATGTCGCTCGAGACCTTCGGCGGCGGCCGCAAGGCCTTTCGCTTCGGCAACCAGAAGATCAACCTGCATCTGAAGGGGCACGAGTTCGAGCCCAAGGCAGAGGTGCCGATGCCGGGCGCGCTGGACCTGTGCTTCATCGCCGCGGTGCCGCTCGACGCAGTCATCGCGCGCCTGAACGAGAAGCAGGTGCCGATCCTCGAAGGGCCGGTGATGCGCACCGGCGCCACTTCGCGCATCCGCTCCGTCTACCTGCGCGACCCCGACCTGAATCTCATCGAGATCTCGGAGCTCGCGCCCTGAAGGGCCGAGCGCCGCGACACGTTCACACACTACAGGAGACAAACATGAAACCTCTTCGCTGCCTTCTCGCAGCCTGCCTTGCCTTGGCCGCCGCCGCATCGCACGCCGACACCTGGCCCTCGAAGCCGATCACCATGATCGTGCCGACCGCGCCCGCCGGCTCCACCGACATCATGGCGCGCATGGTCGCCGATCCGCTGCAGCGCGCGCTGGGCCAGCCGGTGGTGGTCGACAACAAGCCGGGCGCCAGCGGCAACATCGGCGCCGAGGCCGTGGCCCGCGCCGCGCCCGACGGCTACACGCTCCTGATGCAGTACTCCGGCTACCACGTCGGCAACCCTTCGCTGTTCCAGCAGATCAAGTGGAGCCCGACCAAGGACTTCGTTCCGGTCGCGCTGGTGATGCGCGCGCCGCACGTGGTGGCCGTCAGCGGCAAGCTGCCGGTGAACTCGATGAAGGAGCTCGTCGAGTACGGCCAGAAGAAGGGCGGCGGCGGCCTTTTCTATGCCTCCTCGGGCAACGGCTCGATCCAGCACATCGCGGGCGAACTGCTGTCGCGCCAGGCCAAGCAGCCGATGACCCACGTGCCCTACAAGGGCTCGGGTCCGGCGATCAACGACCTGATCGCGGGCAACGTCGACATGTTCATCACCACGCCGCCTTCGGTCATCGGCCACATCGCGAGCGGAAAGCTCAAGGCGCTGGCCTACACCGGCAGCAAGCGGCATCCCTCGATGCCCAATGTGCCGACCTCGGCCGAGGCGGGCTTCCCGGGCTACGAGGTCGAGTCGTGGTTCGCCGTCTTCGCGCCGGCCAAGACGCCGCCCGAGACCGTCGCCAGGCTCAGCACCGAGATTCGCAAGATCGTCGAAAGCGAAGCCTTCCGCAAGAAGGTCGACGACCAGGGCGCCTTCGCGGTCTACATGGACCCGCCGGCGCTCGGCAAGTTCGTCGACCAGGAACTGGCTCTGTGGTCGCGCGTGATCAAGGCGGCCGACATCAAGGCGGACTGAGCAGCAGGCGAAGAAGCTCGCTTGCGACATCTCCTTGGCCGGAGCGCTCAGTGGAGCGGCAGGTCTTTGTACGGGCTGCGCGGGTCGCTGAACAGCATCGCATTCGTGCGCACCAGCGCTTCCTGCCGTGCTTCCGAATAGTTCCAGATCAGGCCGGCTGCCACATAGGCAGCGCTGACCTGGGCCCAGTTGCCGTAGGCGGCGCGCACCGGCCCGGCCAGCCCGGAGGCAAAGCCCGTGAACTCGCCGCGGTCGATGTAGCCCAGGTCCACCGCCCAGCGCGACAGGCTGGCCAGCCGCACGGCGTCCCATGCGACCAGGTCGGTGATCTCCGCGGGCTGTACCCCCAGCGGCTTGCGCAGATCGTCCATCCAGTCACTGTAGGAACCCATCAAGGTGGCGATGTCGGCGACGCTCTTGCCGGTCTGGCTGGCAAAGGCCTCGTAGTCCAGCTCGCCCCGCAGTTTCAGCATGAACAGGCCGGGGAAGACCAGCGAGGCCACGGAGCGCAGCAGCAGAGGGGCGGACCGGTGGGCGGTGTCGAGCTTGACCAGGCCGTGCCACACGCCCCGGTATTTCTCGCGATGCCCCTCGTCGACGATCCAACGGGCCGTCTGCTCGAAGCTCTTGCGGTCCTGGACGCCCCACATGCCGGCGACACCTTCGCGCAGCGCCTCCGGGCTCTGGCCGGTCTCGACCGCGTTGACGAAGTTGCCGTTGAAGGCGGAGAGCGGCGCGCTCAACGCCACCAGCCATCGCTCCTCGGGCGAGCACCGGCTCTCGGTGGCGAAGTGCAGTTCGTCGTTGTCCATCAGCGCATGGCCGATCTGGTCCATCAAACCCATGGGTACTCCTGTTGCGAAGAAGTGATCGGCCGCGAGTCTATGCGCAGGACTGGCCTCTTGCCAGATCGAAAAAGGTTCACATGTCCATGGCCAAGCGGCGACGCGCTCCGCGGCGCGCGTTACGGTGCGACAGGAGACTCTTGGCCGAACTTGATGAGATTGCCGTCCGGATCGATCACATAAAGCTCGTCCATGCCCCAAGCCGTGCGGACCACGCCTTGGATCGAGGGCAACTGGGCACTGAGCTCCGTGTGCACAGCGGCGATGTCCGCGACGCGGATGTAGCACGAGGTGTTCTCAGCGATGTGCTTGTCGTCGCAGGCCCAGAAGTGCAACTCCGTTTCGCCGCGCATTGCCATGCCATAGGAAAAGTCCTCGAAGTGCCGCGTTTGGAAGCCGAGCACGTTCTTGTAGAAATCCAAAGTGCGTGCCAGATCAAGTGAGGCGAGTACTGGGATTGCCTTGCCGAAGTTTGCTTGATTCATTGCGAGGTCCAGTTTCCTTGATGAAGCAATTGTGCAATGGCTGGTCTGGCGTCTGCTGAAGTCCGGGCGCGTCGCCAAGTCCTACACGTAGATCCCATCGACGACAGCGCGACCATGAAGCGCGGCAGCTATGCTCGAATGCCAACGATAGAAGGACCACGCCATGAAGAAGCTAGTCGCTGCACTTCTCGCAACAGCCATGCTCGGGGGCTGCGCTGTCTACCCCGACGGTCCAGGATATCCCGGTGGCGGATACGGGAAGCAATGCCCGCCAGGACAGGCAAAAAAGGGCAACTGCTAATCCCGGCTTCGCCCTCGGCCCGGCTCGGCACGAATGGCCAAGGGCAACCTGCCCTTCGGGACATCGCCAGAGTCCGGCCGACCGCCCGTGTTCCTTGGTAGCCTCTGGCCTTTCTGGCCTTTCTGGCCGGGCGCACGGTAGGACGGCCCTCGGCCAGGAGCAGACGGTCGCAAGTGGATGCCGGGACACGTCTTAGGCGCTCATTTTTCAGCATGGGAGTTCTGATGCCTGTACCCAGTGACCTGCGCCCCTTTGCGTACGTGCTCGCGGTGCCCGACCTCGAGCGAAATACGGCGTACTTCCGTGATGCACTCGGCTTCAGCGTCCAGTGGGGAGGCCGGTCGGACTGGCAACTGGTTTGCAGGGGAAGTGTCAGCGTCATGCTCGGTCACTGTCCAGACGCGCTTCTGCCCTCGGCGACAGGCGACCACAGCTACTTTGCTTACCTGCATGTCGACGATGCGCAGGCGATGCACGACGAGTGGGTCGGTCGAGGGGCTATCGTGATACATCCACCCATCGACCGAGACTGGGGTATGCGTGAGTTCGCCGTCACTACGCCTGACGGACATCGACTTATGGTCGGGCAAGTGCTGCCGGCGGACTGAGGCCGATCTCTGCCGCAATAGCAGCGCCGCGCAACACCACTTCGCTGGCCGCTGGATGGCATGATGGCGAAACAAGCGAGGTACAGCCATGACTGATCACCAGACTTACTTGGGCAGCTGTCACTGCGGAAGAGTCAAGTTCGAACTGCAAGCCACGGTCGCATACGCCATGGAATGCAATTGCTCCCTTTGTCGTCGCAAGGGTGCGCTGTGGCATGGCGCGTCAGACAAGACTCTGCGTATTGTTTCAGGTGAACAGGATCTGACCCTGTACCAGTTCGGAACGTTGACCGCCAAGCACTACTCCTGCAGGCATTGCGGCATTTCGCCGTTCACTCGTCCGCGGCTGGACCCGGCTCGATGGGCCGTCAACCTCCGGTGCATCGATGCACTGGATCTCTCGTCGCTCGAGATTCGAAAATTCGACGGCGTGAACTGGGAAGAGGCTGCGCAAGCCATTTATGCGAAACCGAAATAGCGCCAAAGACGACCGTTCGCGGGCCAAGACCGGACATTCCCTCGCTCCTCCCAGTGCCAGATGACCCGTGAAATTCCAGAACTGCAGACACCGCGGCTTCGTCTTAGGGCGTGGCGAGACGAGGACCTGCCTCTTTTCGCGGAACTGAACGCTGACGAGCAGGTGAACCAGTACCTGCTCGGCCCGCTCACGCGAACGCAAAGTGAAGCACTCGTCGGACGCATCACCGAGCACTTCCTCCGTGAAGGCTTTGGCTTCTGGGCGGTCGAAGCGCCAGGCGTCGCCAGCTTCATCGGAATGGTCGGCATTGCGATCCCCAGCTACACGGCACCTTTTGCACCGTGCGTCGAAGTGGGCTGGCGCTTGGGTTGCCAGTACTGGGGGCAAGGCTTCGCCACCGAGGCAGCTCGAGCAGCCCTGGAGTTCGGTTTCGAAAGCGTTGGCCTATCGGAAATCGTGGCGCTTACCGTGCCGGCAACGCGCGTTCTCGTGCGGTGATGTCCAAGCTCGGGATGACGCGAACGGCCTCCGATGACTTCGAGCATCCACTTGTCCCTGCCGGTCACCAGCTGACAAGGCATGTCCTATATCGCTTGTCCAAAGAAGCATGGCTACGGACGCGCGGGCGCGCCGAAGAATTTGAGCGCACCGCTGCTTGAACAGGTCCGTGAGCTGCTGGTCCTGAGCATCGGCCTGTCGGCCTCGCTCCCCTGAAACTTTAGACTTCAGGCCCTGCAGCACACCGGAACGTGAATCAGCCCCCACTGCCCAGATTCGCGAGAAACGAACTCTTTCAGCGTAGGACCGAACCGCGATTTGCCGGCATGCCTGCGCTGCCGACCCTACGATAGCGCCCGGAGTCTAGTGAGAACTCCCAGGAGGTTCGGCCATGGATCATCGCGATGAGGGCCTCGAGATGGTGCCTCGCAATCTGGATGCCTGTCCTACGGGATCTTGCGCCCCGAAGGATCGAACGACGCTCGCGGCGGCGAACTTGCTTCGCCAAAACGGTAGCGCAGACATCCCCCTTTCCATGATCGACAAGCCTTGGTCACCCGCAAACGATGCAGAAGCGCAGCAAGCGGCGCTGAGGTCCATCCTGTTCAAGCATTGGGACGTAATCAAGGCCGAAGGCATCACGGCATCGCAGTTTGTCGACTTCCTGCAGCCACTTGCCGACCTCGACGGAATCACTGTCTCGTATATTGACGGCGACGAAGATAACAACGAACGCGTGTACGACCACCGCCGCAGAGAGCCCGACGTTCACAGCCCGCGTTCGCAGGCTATCCCGTAGAAGAAGCTGTCCAAAGAAGGCGCTGAACTTCGCGCTCGACGACCAGGGTCGCGTGCTGGATCGGGAGCGACTTCCTCGGACTGCGAACGCAGCCAGTGATCGGACGGCTTCCGTGCGCGCAGGCAGGGCAAGCACAACGCCCCCTAGGGCCCCGTCTTGGTGGTCTTGCAGTTCTTCTGATCAGCGATCATGTCCGATAGGTAGCTGACCGTACCCTCGCCTGCGACGCGATCAATTCTCAAATCGGCACGACCGGCTTCCTCTTGCCACTTGAACTCAGTGTCGGAGATCGTGCATGGCTGCCCGTTGCAAGTTCGTGCGTCCAGGTCAATGCGGTTCGTTTTGTCGTCAAGCTGACCCAAGCGCTTGTGCCAATACTCACATTTCACTTCAAGCTTCTCGGCGCTCACCGTGGGCACCCCGAATGCCAGCACTGCGACCGTCAACAAAACCCGAACGTTGGTCATTGAGGCCTCCTTAGCGCTTTGTAGATCGGCCATGGCCCGACGGGCACACGATCAGTCTAGTCATGAGTCGCGAGCGATGCAAAAGCCGTAGTCGAGGGCGACGATGCGTAGCTTCGAGCGGCTACAGTCGGCCCCGTGCACACGAAGTGGACTGAAGCGAGCAGGCCGTTGCCGCGACCGCAGAAGCTCGAGTTCGATGGGCATTCATGATGGACTTCCTCGCGCATGGGTGCGGAGCCAGTTTGCCTGCCCGAAGGCGGCCTTAACATCCTCCATCTTGAGCTTGCGTTGGAGCGCGGACCTGAAAAATACTGGACGATCACCCAGGGCGGCCCCGAGCCGGATGCCCTTCGCTTCAGTTCTGAATAACCATGGCTATCGGCGCTAAGCTCGGCCGCATGGCGAGAAACAGCACCGCGTGAATGGAAAGGACGAATCCTGATGACGGTGATCCAGCACAACCCGGAGGGCGTGTTTCCTCCCTACCGCTGCTACAGCCATGCCATGGAGATCAGGGGCGATTCGCGCCTTCTGGTCATCAGCGGACTCAACGGCTACCTCGCAGACGGGATCACCATGCCCGAGTCCTTCGAGGAGCAGGGCGATCTGATCTGGACCCACATGGGGACCATCCTGCGATCGGCCGGCATGGACTACCGGGACCTGGTCTCCGTTCGCACCTACCTGGCCGCGCCCGAGTTCGACGAGGCGAACGTGCGCCTGCGCGTCAAATACCTGGGCGACCATCGCGTGTCGCTGACGGTGGTCTGTTCGCAGTTGCTCGATCCGCGCTGGAAGCTCGAGATCGAGGCAATGGCTGCAAAATAGCCGGTATCGCGCTCTTTCAGGAGACACCCGTGGCCGTTGCTCCCCGCGCCCAGCCGGAAGACTTCTTCAGCACCGAGGAATGGCAGGCGCTGACCGCGCGCTCGTCGTGGAGAGGGCTGTGGGTGGTGGCGCACTGCTGGGCGGTGATCGGTGCGGCGATGGTGGCGCACCGGTTGCTCGAGCGCCGGGGTGTGACCGCACGAATGGAAACGCAGCCCGGCTACGCGAGCTTGCTGACGCTGGCCGCGGCCGCCTGAACCCGGCTTCGCGCGATGGCAGTGACCACCGAGAAAGTCACTCTCACCCGGGAGAAAGAAACCCTCCTCATCACGCTCTATGCCAAGGGCGAGGAGAGTCGGCTGCCCGATTCGCTGCTGCACGACCACTTCGCGGCCGAGGCGATGAGCCGCATCGACTACGACTTCTCCAAACTGCAGGTCAGTCGCGACGACATGATCGGGCTTGCGATGCGCGCCCACATCCTCGATGGCTGGACCCGCGAATTCATTGCGAAGTATCCGAGAGCGACGGTGCTGCATCTGGGCTGCGGCCTGGACAGCCGCGTGTTCCGGATCGACCCGCCGCCCACCATCCGATGGATCGACGTCGACTATCCGGAGGTCATCGCGCTGCGCCGGCGCCTCTATCCGGAGCGCGAGAACTACGCCCTGATCGGCGCGTCGGTCACCGAGCCCGGCTGGCTGGCCTCGGTGCCCTCGTACCGTCCGGCCATGGTCGTCGCCGAAGGGCTTTTCATGTACCTCGCCGAAGACGCGGTGCCGCAACTGCTCGCGCGGCTCACGCGGCATTTTCCGGGCGGCCATGTGGCCTTCGACAGCTTCAGCCGGCTCGGCCTGCAACTCGTGCGCTACCACCGGTCGGTGCGAGCCACCGGCGCCACCCTGCGCTGGAGCATCGACGATCCGCACGAGCTCGAACGCCGCATCCCCAAGATGAAACTGCTGACCGATCTGACGGCCTATGGCCCGAGCGGCTATGACCCGCAGCAGATCGCCAGGATGTCGTGGCCGGCGCGCATGGCGGTGCGGGTGTTTGCCATGGTCCCGCCCCTGGGCAGGCTCGGCCGGCTGCTGCGCTACAGCTTCTGAGGGTCATTGCGCGGCGACCACGCGCGACCAGCGCTGCGTCTTGCCGAAGAGCGGAATGCCGACATACGCGTGCAGCACCAGTTCGCCCGCGGGCTGCTCGGCGGTGCTGACCGTCATGTGGCAGCGGTAGGTCTTGCCGTTCTCGCGGTTGTGGATCTCGCCGCTCCATTCCGTGGGCGGCCGGGCGGCATCGCCGCCGTCGACCGGCGCGAAATCGCGCAGGATCGTCATGCCCAGCGCGGGGCGTGCATCGGCGGCTTCCATGGCCGCGCCCTCGCGGCTCATGGAGCGGTTGCCCAGCACCTGGGTGACCGTGCCGCAAAGTGCGGCGCCGCAGGGCGCGACCTCGACTTCGAGGTTGCCGTTGGCGGTGATCCAGCGGCCGCGCGGGTCGGCAGCCGCGGCGGGTTGCGCAGCTGCGTGCATGACGGTCAAGGCCAGGCTCAGTGCGAGAAAGGCAGGGCGGGAGAAGAGAGTCATGTCGGGCTCCGGAGTGTTGGAAGACGAGGGTTATTGGAGAGTGCGGTCGTATCGCGCGTGTGTCTCCCGCGAGGCGTTTCGTCACCTTGCATGTCCAGATGGCCCCCAGACAAAGAGCGATACAAACGCGCATCGCGAGGGCTACGTGTTCTGCGCCGAAGCCCACGCGGCCCTAGAATCGTTACGGTCATCGACAGCAAAGGATTCGGTGTGAGAAGGTGGTTTGTGTTGCTCGCCCTGACTCCTGCCGCCGCGCAGGCCCAGACCGCTTGGTTCACTGTGACAGGCAATCCGGACGATGCCTCCGTCAACACGGTCCAGGTCGACCCGGTGGCGATCAAGTCCGCGGGTGACTTCAAGACCATGCACGTGCGCGTGAGCCGCTCGGAGCCGCGGATCAACTGGGACGGCGTTCCCTACCGCTCCTACGAGTCGCGGGTTGTCTTCGATTGCCGGGCCGGCAAGGCCAGCTACCTGTACGCGAGCTACTACCTGGAGCCGCTGTGGCAGGGCGCGTCGCACAAGACCGTGGACTATGTGGGCAATCCGCGTCCCATGCTGTTTCGCAACATCGAGCCGAATCCCACCCAGCGCATCGTCCGCGCGGCCTGTCGCCCCAGCGTCTAGGCAGCACACCCCGAACTGCGCAAGATTCGTCAAGCGCAGCGCAAGAGGGATCAAGCCGGACAGCGAAAGCCGGCGCACCATGGGGCCATGTGCGACTCATCCGGCAGGCGACCCATGGACTACTACCAAAGCACTCGCGAAACCGCCGCCGCCCTGCAGGCGCGGCAGGTGTCGGCCGTCGAACTGCTCGAGCGGTCGATTGCGCGCATCGAGCGCTTCGACCGCCAGATCAATGCCGTCGCCGTGCGCGACTTCGAACGCGCGCGTGCCGCGGCACAAGCGGCCGATGCGGCGCTGGCGCGCGGCGAGCGGCGTCCGCTGCTGGGCGTGCCGTTCACCGTCAAGGAGGCCTTCAACGTCGCGGGCCTGCCGACGACCTGGGGCATTCCCGGCACCGGGAAGGCGCTGGCGCCTGAGGATGCGGTGGTGCTCCGGCGCCTCAAGGCCGCGGGTGCCGTGCTGATCGGCAAGACCAACCTCGCGCTGCATCTGGCGGACTGGCAGAGCGACAACCCGCTCTACGGCTTCACGCGCAATCCCTGGGACGAGGGCCGCACGCCCGGCGGCTCGTCCGGCGGTTCGGCCGCGGCGCTGGCGGCAGGCTACGTGTCGCTCGAATTCGGTTCGGACCTGGCCGGGTCGCTGCGCGTGCCGGCGCATTGCTGCGGCATCTTCGCGCACAAGCCGACGCACGGCCTGGTGCCGATGCGCGGCTTCGCGCCGCCGGGCACGCCTGTGCTGTCGGTGAGCGCCGATGTCGATCTTGCCGTGGTCGGCCCCATGGCCCGGAGCGCGGGCGACCTGGCGCTGGCGCTCGACCTCACGGCCGGCCCGGACGATGACCGGGCCGTGGCCTGGCGGCTCGCGCTGCCGGCCGCGCGCCACGGCGCGCTGGCGGATTTCCGCGTGCTGGTGCTCGACACCCATCCGCAACTGCCCGCTTCGCAGGCCGTGCGCGCCGCGCTGGACCGCATGGCGGAGCGGCTCGCCAAAGCCGGCTGCAGGATCGCGCGCACGAGTCCGCTGCTGCCGGACCTGGCGCGGCTGGCCGCCACCTGGGGCACGCTGGTGGAGGCCCTGGTCGGCGCCGACATGCCCGATGCCGACTCGATCAGCCATCGCGATTGGGTGCATGCCGACCGCGCACGTGCTGTCTTCACGCACCAGTGGCGGCAGTTCTTCGTGGAATTCGACGTGATCCTCTGCCCCGTGCTGCCCACCACCGCATTTGCGCACGACCACGGCGAGATGGAGAAGCGGCGCATCGTGGTCGACGGGCAAGCGATCCCCTACGGCGCCCAGTCGGTCTGGGCCAGCGTCGCCACGCTCACCGGCTTGCCGGCGACCGCGATGCCGATCGGGCTGGCCGATGACGGCCTGCCGGTCGGCATGCAGATCGTCGGGCCGTACCTCGAGGACCGCACGACCCTTGCCTTTGCCGAACTGGTGGAGCGCGAGTTCGGAGGCTTTGTTGTGCCGCCGGGATTCGAGGGCTGATCCGGCATCGCGTCACGGCCGTTACACGTTCATCTGTTCGAATCTCGGCCACTCCGCAACCCGGTAAGAACCAAGTGATGGTGAGGCAGCCAATCGTGAATCAATCTTCGGCGCGCGTGGACGCGTCCTTCGAACAGTGGACGCGCCTGACGGACGCCTATGCCAAGCAGTTCTTCCTGCTGCAGCGCGGCGTCCGCTCCGCGCGCGCCGAGGCCATGCGGCTGGCCCAGGAGCTCCAGCGCGTCAACCAGGCGATGCAGAGCGGCGCCTAGGGAGATCCGCGACCCGCACAATGGGTCCATGAAATCCGCAGCCCCCGCGCACATCGAACCGGCCGCGCTGGCGCACTGCCGCGAGATCGCGGAAGTCCACGTTCTTTCCTGGCAGCAGGCCTACGCCGGACTGATTTCCGGCGAGTATCTGGCCGCGCTCTCGGTCGACGGGCGCGAGACCGCTTGGCGCGAGGCCGTGGTCAAGGGCGCGCCGCAACTGCTCGTGGCCATGGCCGACGGCCGGGTGGCGGGCTTCGTCGCCTTCGGCCCTTCGCGCGACAAGGACGCGGCGCCCGGCACTGCCGAGGTCTGGGCGCTCTACCTGGCGCCCGCCTGCTGGTCGCAGGGCACCGGCCGTGCGCTGTGGCTCGCCGCGCTGGAGCGCATGCGTGCCGAGACCTGCACCTCGGTCAGCCTGTGGGTGCTGGCCGGCAACGAGCGCGCCCGGCGCTTCTATGCCGCCGCGGGCTTCACGCCGGACCCGGCCTCGGCGCGCGAGTTCACGATCGGCGGCGCGCGCGTGAGCGAGCTGCGCTATGTTCTGGCGCTGATGCCGGCGCCGCCGGATGGAAACATGACATGAGCACCTCCGCGACACCACCACGCCCCTTGATCCTGCGCCATGCCGAGGTGCTGGTCACCATGGACGCCGCGCGGCGCGAGATCGCCGACCGGCGCGGTGGTGATCGAAGGCCCCGCGGTCGCCTGGGTGGGCGCTACGGCCGAGTTGCCCGCAGCCTACATCGATGCGCTGCGAAGCGGCCAGGCTGAAGCCATCGACCTGCACGGCCACGTCGTGATGCCCGGCCTGGTCAACACGCACCACCACATGTACCAGAGCCTCACGCGCGCCGTGCCCGAGGCGCAGGACGCCGAGCTCTTCGGCTGGCTCACGAATCTCTATCTGCTGTGGGCCCGGATCACACCCGAGATGATCCGCGTCTCCACGCAGACCGCGATGGCCGAGCTGATGCTCTCGGGCTGCACCACCACCAGCGACCACCTCTATCTCTTTCCCAACGGCTCGCGCCTCGACGATTCGATAGCGGCGGCCGAGGTGATGGGCATGCGCTTCCATGCCGCGCGCGGCAGCATGAGCGTGGGCAGGAGCCTCGGCGGCCTCCCGCCCGACGAGCTGGTCGAGAGCGAGGAGGCGATCCTCGCCGACAGCGAACGGCTCGTCGGCCGGTACCACGACGCGGGGCGCCATGCGATGCGCCGCATCGTGCTCGCGCCCTGTTCGCCGTTCTCGGTCTCGCGCGAGCTGATGCGCCTGTCGGCGGAACTCGCGCGCGAGCGCGGCGTCTCGCTGCACACGCACCTGGCGGAGAACGACAACGACGTCGCCTACTCGCGCGAGAAGTTCGGCATGACGCCGGCCCAGTACGCCGAAGACCTCGGCTGGGTCGGCCGCGACGTCTGGCACGCGCACTGCGTGAAGCTGGACGAGGCGGGCATCGCGCTCTTCGGCCGCACCGGCACCGGCGTGGCGCACTGCCCCTGTTCCAACATGCGGCTCGCCTCGGGCATCGCGCCGATCGGCGCCATGCGCCGCGCCGGCGTGCCGGTGGGCCTGGGCGTGGACGGCAGCGCCTCCAACGACGGCGCCCACCTGCTGGGCGAGGCGCGCCAGGCCATGCTGCTGCAACGCGTGGGCTACGGCCCCGCGGCCATGACGGCACGCGAGGCGCTGGAGATCGCCACCCTAGGCGGCGCCCGCGTGCTGGGCCGCGACGACATCGGTGCGCTGGCGCCCGGCATGTCGGCCGACATCGTGGCCTTCGATCTGCAGGACGTCGGGCATGCCGGCGCGGGGCACGATCCGGTGGCGGCGCTGGTGTTCTGCCAGCCGGGCTCGGTGGCGCTGAGCGTGATCAACGGCCTTGTCGTCATCCGCGAAGGGGCGTTCGAGAAGCTCGAACTGAAACCCCTGCTGGCGCGGCACCGCAAGCTGGCGCGTGCGCTGTTCGAACGTGCGCGTCATCCGCATATTGCATAGGCAGGCGCTCAGTGCCGTTTCAGTTACCTGATTGCACTCGCGACAGCCGCTGTAACGGCGCTGACACCGCGACACTCTCCAATGCGGGAACCCCACACCCCCAGGAGCTCTCATGTCGTTAAATTCCCGCCGCGGTTTTCTGCGCGGCTCGACCTCGGTTGCGGCCCTCTCGTTCATCGGCACCATGCAGGCGCTGCAGGCTCGAAACGCCAACGCCGCCACCGGCAGCACCGGCCTCGTCGCCAGCCCGTACGGTCCAGTCGCGCCGGCGCTCGACGAAGCCACGGGCCTGCCGCTGCTGCAACTGCCTGAAGGCTTCGCCTACCGTTCCTACGGCTGGACCGGCGACCAGATGGACAACGGCCAGCCCTGCCCGAGCAACCACGACGGCATGGCGGTGATCGCCTCGTACGGTCGCGGCAACAGCGTCGACGTGGTGCTGGTGCGCAACCACGAGCGCGGCCAGTCGACGAGCCTGATCCAGGCGCCGGCGATGTACGACACCGCCTCGAGCAGCGTGAACGGCCGATTTGCCGGCGGCGGAACCACCAACCTGCGCTTCAAGGGCCGCCAGTGGCTCGGCATGGAGGCGAGCCTGGGCGGCACCCTCACCAACTGCGCCGGCGGCCCCACGCCCTGGGGCACCTGGCTCACCTGCGAAGAGACCGGCAGCAATCTCGAGTCGCAAGGCGGCAAGAAGCACGGCTACGTGTTCGAGGTGCGCGCCAACGCGGCTGAGACGACGGGCAAGCCGATCGTCGCGATGGGCCGGTTCAGCCACGAGGCCGTCGCCGTCGACCCGAAGACGCGCTTCGCCTACCTCACCGAGGACAACCGCAACAAGTCGGGCTTCTATCGTTTCATCCCCAACGATGCGAGCGGCCGCCCGGGCAGCTATGAAGCGGGCGGCAAGCTGCAGATGGCCAAGGTGGTCGGCAAGGCCAACGCCGACCTCAATGTCGCCTCGACCGGTGACACGCACAGCCTCGAATGGGTGGACATCGCCGCTCCCGATGCGAACCCGGCGTCGATTGCGCTGCCCGGCTTTGTGGGCACCACGTCGGTGGCCGGCCCGTTCGCGCAGGGCTGGGCGCAAGGCGGCTTGCGCATGGCGCGCGGCGAAGGCATCTGGTATCGCGACGGCAAGCTGTTCATCGTCGACACCGCCACCGGCGTGAACGCCGCGGGCGCGGGCGCGGGCGGCAACGGCGAAGGCGCGGTGTGGGAGTACGACCTGGCCACGGGCATGCTCAAGGCGGTCTTCGTGTCGCTCGACGCGGTGGCCGCCAACAACCCCGACAACATCACGATCAGCCCGCGCGGCGGCGTGCTGCTTTGCGAGGACGGCGGCGGCGTCGACGACCAAGGCCAGGGGCGCATCGAGCGCCTGGTCGGCCTGACGCCCGACGGCGCCAGCTTCGTGTTCGCGCGCCACAACGTGAACCTCGGCGCCGAGCAGATCGCTTCGGCCGGCAAGATGGTCGCGCCGGGCGACTACCGCAGCAGCGAGTTCTGCGGAGCCTGCTTCGATCCGGCGGGCAAGGTACTGTTTGTGAACGTGCAATCGCCCGGTATCACGTTCGCGATCTGGGGGCCTTGGGCACGCGGCCCGCTTTGATGCCGCTATCCGGCTTGGCGCCGAGCTGTTCGCGCCTGCTCGCAACTCACTCGAGGTAATCGAGAAACAGCGGCGTCACTTGCTTGAGAAACGAGACCTCCTGCGCGTCGATGCTGCGAGGCTCCAGATCGAAATGGATGAACGTGCCATAGGGCGTCCCGGAATCGCGTATCAGCAACCGCCCGTAGTACGACTCGACAAGACCGACATAAGGGCGGTAGCTCATCAAGGACTTGTCTTTGGAGACGTGGCTGGTCGTGAATTCGCCCTCCTCGATCGCGTGTTGGCAAAAGCTCTTGTCCAGGGGAACTGCTTTCAACCAGGTGCGGTATTCAGAGGAGCGATCGAAGACGTGCTCTGCCCGCAACGCATCGCCGCTCAACTTGTAGATGGCCGTGTATCGGTACTGCGTCCTGTCATTGAGCAGCGCCAATGCGCGGCGAATTCCATGGGTGGCAAGAACACTGCGAACCGCTGCTGTTTGCGCAGTCAAGTCAATCTCGGGCATTGGGGATCAAAGTTAGGCGAAGTGCGCAGCTCTTGGCGGGGGTCGTCGACACGGATTTTATTGACGTCCCCAAAGACCTGGGGGGCCAGGGGATGAATTCCCTCGCTCTGCCCAAGCGATTGACCGTCGAGGGGCCGAGTCTGGCGTTGTCGGGTATTCGTTTTGCAGTTTAGGCGGCACATCCACGGCAGCGAATGGCCAAAACGATGAATCCGATTGGCACGAAATCATTACGCGAGGCCCATGCGCTTGGCGCAGTGGCCGAGCGCATCCGTCTGCTTGAGCTGGGCGCGGGGCCTACTCGCAGAGCCGTCGGATCTCCGGCGGGATCGGTACCGCGCGGATGCCGCCGCCTTCGCGCGTGGCGGCGAAGATGCGCACCTCTTCGCATTCGAGGATCAGATCTTCGCCGCGCTTCATGCGGTAGGTCTGCAGGAAGCTCTTGTCGCGCCACTCGGGAATGGCCACCGCGATCGACAGCGTGTCGCCATAGCTCGCGCTCTTGACGAAGCGCGTGTGGGTGTCCACCAGCGGCGTGCCGATCACGCCGAGGGTCTGTGCCGTCTCTTCCCAGCGCGGCACGCCGCGCTCGGCAAAGAAGTGGCGCGAGGCCGCATCGATCCAGCGGAAGAAATTGGGAAACCAGACGATGCCGGCCGGGTCGCAGTCCCCGAACTCGACGCGCACGGTGTAGATGACTTGGGGGCTCATGCGGTGAAGGCTCAGGCGGGGGTCTAGTCCGCAAGTATCTTGCGCTCGCGGATGATGGCAGCGAAGCGCGTGGAATCCGCTGCGATGCGCTCCTGAAAAGCGGCCGGCGTGCCGGGCAGCGCTTCGCCGCCCAGGCTGGCGATACGTTCCTTGATTGCCGGCATCGCGAGGATGCGGTTGATCTCGCGGTTGAGCCGGGTCACGATCTCGGGCGGCGTTCGGGCCGGCGCGTAGAAGCCGAACACCGTGTCGGCATCGAAGCCCTTGAGGCCGGCTTCGTCCAGCGTCGGCACATCGGGGAACAGCGGCGAGCGCTTGGGGCTGCCCACGGCCAGCAGGCGCAGCTTGCCGGCGCGCACCTGGGCGAGCCCGATGCCCGGGTCGAAGTAGTAGTCGAGCTGGCCGGCCAGCAGGTCCTGCAGCGCCGGCGCCGCGCCGCGGTAAGGCACATGGACCGCGTACAGGCCCGTCTGGCTCTTGAACATCTCGCCCGCGAGGTGCGGCGAGCTGCCGGTGCCGGGCGAGCCGTAGGAGAGTTTGCCGGGGCGCTCCTTCACGTAGGCGATGAAGTCCTTGATGTTCTCCGGCGGCAGCGAGGGCTTGGTCACCAGGAACACCAGCACGCGCGCAGCCGCGGCGACCGGCATCAGGTCCTTGGCGGGGTCGAAGGCCATCTTCGGATAGATGTGCGGGTTGACCGACACCATGCCGCCCGAACTCATGAGCAGCGTGTAGCCATCGGCCGGCGCCCGCGCTGCGACCTCGCCGCCGATGTTGCCGTTGGCGCCGCCGCGGTTCTCGATCAGCACCGGCTGCCCGAGCGCTTCCTGCAGCGGCAGCGATACCGCGCGTGCGATCTGGTCGGCCGCGCCGCCGGGCGGGAAGTTCACGACGATCTTGATCGGCTTCGAAGGCCAGGCGCTGCCTTGCGCGTAGGCCGCGGGCGCCGCGGCGGCGGTGGCCAGCAGCAGGGCGAGCAGGGCGCGCCGGGATCTTGGTGTTGTCATCGTTTGTCTCCTCATGTTGTTCAGGGGGTCGCCGCCGGCGGGCGCTTCATCCAGCGGATCGGCTGCGCGATCACCGGCCTGGGCGGCGCGCCGTGGCGCACCAGCGTGGCGTCGAGCGCGGTGCCGGCCTCGTCGGCCAATGCCGCTTCGCGCGCGGCGGCGATCGCCGCCGCGCGCGCGGCCGGCGAGCCGTCGGGCAGCGGCGCCACGGCCAGATGATCGATCACGTGCAGCAGATTGCGCTTGCCGCGCTCGTTGGTGCTGCCGTAGCCCTTGATGAGCCGGCCGCACAGCGCGATCTCGTGGCCGAGACGCCAATCGGTGCGGGTGCCCTGCACGACGGCAGCCAGCCAGCGTTCGATCAGCGCCTGTTCTTCGGCGAAGCGGCTGCCGCGCTTGCGCAGCCAGCGCAGCGAGGCCAGCACGCGCAGCGAGGCCATGCCGGCGACCGAGTGGCTGCCGACCTTGAGCGGCAGGGCGAAGGGCGTCTTCCTTCGCCGGTCCCAGGCCGCGACGCGGTGCGCCAGCGAGGCCGGCAGCAGCGCCGCGAACTCGGGTGCGCCGGGCTTGAAGTGGTCATACACCTTGACGATGTCGTCCTCGCCGGCCTTGACCTCGTTGCGCACGCGCTGCGTGCGGCTGGCGCGGCTCTTGAGCTCGGCCACGCGCACGATGTCGTCGAAGGCCATCCACAGCGCGAGCCAGCGCGCCATCTCGCGCGTGACCGCGAAGCCGTTGGCGCCCGCAGGGTCGGGCGCGCGCTCGGCGGCCAGCACCTGCTGCAGGCGTTCGAGGTAGAGCCCGGCATAGGCGTCGTCCTGGTAGTCGACGAGCCGTGCATGTCCGAGCGCGAGCATGTCGTGCACCGGCGGCGGGAAGGCGCGTGCCAACTCGGCGCTCAGCGTGGGCTGCACTGGCGCTTCGTCGCCTCCGCTCGACAGCAGTCGCGTCACCAGCGCGGCCTGCGCGCGCGGCATGCCGACGATGTCGAAGGCCTTCGCGAAACCGCGCAGGCTGGCCGCCGCCATCTTGTTGAGCTTCTCGGGCGCGCTGGTGTCGCCGCCGCGCACCACCTGCTCGTAGGCCTCGCGCGGGAACGGGAACAGCCCGCTGCCCGCGATCGCGCCGAGCATCACCGCGCTGACCACCGTGCCGGCCTCGCGCGCCGCGGTGCCCATGTCGAACACATGGTGCTCGCGGCTGAAGGCCTTGACCACATCGAGCAGCCGCTGGGCATCGGCGCGCCCGTCACCGGGCTGCATGCGCTCGGCCGTGGTCAGCGTGCGGCCCGAGGAGGTGATGACCAGCGTGCGCTGCGGTGCGCTCATGCCATTGCCGACCTGGCGCGTGGTCTCCAGCAGCTCCGAGGAGACGATGGCGTCGAGCGCGCCCGGCACCGGGCTCAGGCTGAACACCGGCCGGCGTCCGCCGAGCTCGGCCAGCGGCACCGGAAAGACCTCGATGTAGTAGGTGGTGGCGCCGGTGCGCTGCGCGACGCCGGGGATGGAGGTGCTCTGCGCGGCGTAGCCGGCATGACGCGCCGTATCGACCAGCCATTCGGTGAGCACGCCACCGCCTTCGCCGCCGAGGGCGCAGACGAGCAGGGTGATGGGTTGGGTTCGGTTCATCGTGGTCATGTGGAGCTCACGCGGGTTGCAATGCGCGAACGATGGCACCGCGCAGCGAGTGCAGCAGCCGCTCGTGCCACTTCGGGTTCTGCACCACCTCGGCGCGGTAGAAGCTGGGACACAGCGTGGCCGCATGCGCGTTCTCGCCGCACAGGCCGCAGCCGACGCAGCCGTCGATCACCACCGCGACCGGGTCGACCTTGAGCGGATCGGGGTTGTCCTTGATGGTGAGCGTGGGGCAGCCCGAGAGCCGGATGCAGGCGTGGTCGCCATTGCACACGTCCTCGTCGACGCCGTACTTCACGCGCACCACGCGCTCGCCCTTCTTCAACAGGCTGGCAATCCAGGGCTTGATGCGGCGCTGCCGCTCGAGCTGGCATTCGCCCTCGGCGATGATCACCTTGAGGCCGTTGAAGTCGCTCGTGAAGGCGTCGTTGAGCGTCTTGCGCATCTTCTCGACGTGGTAGGTGTGCACGGTGCGCAGCCACTGCACGCCCAGGCCCTTGAGGGTCGATTCGATGGTCTGGTTCTTGTCGACCAGGCTCTGCTGCTTGTCGACCGCATGCGCCTTCATCTCGTCGTCGGGCGTGGAGATGATGTCCTGCGTGCCGGTGGCCGAGGTGTAGCCGTTCTTGAAGATCAGGAGCACCGCGTCGTCGCCGTTGAAGAGCGCGCTCTGCACGCCGGTGAGCAGCCCGTTGTGCCAGAAGCCGCCGTCGCCCATGATCGACAGCGCCCGTCGCTGCATCATCGGCGACACGCCCGCGCGGCTCGCCAGGCTCATGCCGTAGCCCAGGATCGAGTGGCCCATCGAGAAGGGCTCGAAGGTGCCGAAGGCGTGGCAGCCGATGTCGGCCGCGATGTGCACCGGCCCGCTGTCCTGCTGCGCGAGCTTGAGCGCGGCGAACACGGGCCGCTCGGGGCAGCCGATGCAGAAGCTCGGCGGGCGGGCCGGCAGCGGCGCCTCGAGTTGCGTGGCCACCGCGGCGCGGCGGTCGCGGTTGCCCATGAGCCAGCCCTGGGCCGAGTCCTGTGCATGCTGCGGCAGGTAGCGTTGCGCGAACCGGCCGAGGCCGGTCGCCAGCACCTCGACGCCATATTCGCCGGCGGCCGGCAGCATGTCGCAGCCGTGCAGCGGCGTCTGGATGTCGCGCCGGCGCAAGAGCGTCGCGATCTCCTGCTCGATGTACTCGGGCTGGCCTTCTTCCACCACCAGCACCGCGCGCTTGCCCACGCAGAAGTCGGCCACCTGTTCGGGTACCAGCGGGTAGGCGACGTTGAGCACCAGCAGGGGAATGTCGGTCGCGCCGAAGGCGTCGGCCAGGCCGAGCTGCTGCAGGCTGCGGATCAGCGCGTTGTAGAGCCCGCCCTGCACCACGATGCCGAGGTCGGCATGCGTGCCAGGGATCAGCTCGTTGAGCTGGTTCTCGGCGATGTAGCGGCGCGCGGCCGGCAGGCGCTCGTCGCCCTTCAGCTTCTCGTGGCGGAAGGTGACGGGCGGATGCGCGAGCCGCATGTAGTCGAAGCCGGCCGGCTCTTCCATCAGCGCGCGCGTCGAGATCAGCGGCGGAAGGTTGTTCTTGCACTCGAAGCTGCCGCGCACGTGGCAGGTACGGATGCGCAGCTCCATCATGCAGGGCATGTTGGAGTATTCCGAGAGCCGGAAGCCGTGCTCCACCATGTTCACCATCACGCCCAGGTCGGGCCGCGGATCGAGCAGGCACATGCTGGACTTGAGCGCATAGGCATGGGTGCGCTCCTGAATGACGCTGGCGCCTTCGCCGTAGTCCTCGCCCACCACGATCAGCACGCCGCCCTGGACGCCGGGCGAAGACAGGTTGGACAGCGCATCGGCCGCCACGTTGGTGCCGACGATGGACTTCCAGGTTACGGCGCCGCGCAGCGGGTAGTGGATGGAGGCGCCGAGCATCGCCGCGGCGGAGGCCTCGTTGGAGCAGGCCTCGACGTGCACGCCCAACTCGTCCATGTAGGGCTTGGCCTGCACCATCACGTCGAGCAGGTGCGAGACCGGCGCGCCCTGGTAGCCGCCGACGTAGGCCACGCCCGACTGCAGCAGGCCCTTGGTGATCGCGAGGATGCCCTCGCCATGAAAGGTGTCGCCGGCGCCGAGGCGCAGGGCCTCGATCTCTTTGCTGAATGAAACTTCCAAAGGTCTTCTCTCGTGGGGATTACTTGCGGCCCGGGAAGCGGGCCAGGTAGTAGGCGAGGGTGTCCAGGTCCTCGTTCGGGATGCGGCCGACCGCCTCGGCCATGGCCATCGTGTAGCCGACGCGTTTGCCGGACTTGAATTCGCGCAGCGTGAGTTGCAGGTAGTCCTCGCGCTGCTGCGCGATGCGCGGAACCTGCTGGCCGCCGCTGAAATCGGCACCATGGCAGAACACGCATTTGTGTTCCTGCGCCAGGGCCTGGCCACGGGTCATGCGTGCCGCATCGGGCGGCGTCGCCGGTGCCGGCACAGGCACCGGCGGCAGCGTGGCGATGAAATCGGAGAAGCCGCGCAGGTCATCGTCCTTCATGGTCTTGGCCACCGCGGTCATGGCCTCGTTCGCGCGCCGGCCTTCGCGAAACAGGAACAGCTGCGAGATCGCGTAGAAGGAGTGCTGGCCGGCCAGCACCGGCGTGCCCGGCATCTCGCTGCGCCCGTTGGCGCCGTGGCAGGCCACGCACAGCGCCGCATAGCGCTGCGCGTACGCGCCCGCCGAAGGGGCCTGGGCGCCGGCCGGCGCCGCGAGCCAGAGAAACGCTGTCGCTGCGGCCGTGAATGCGAAGGTTCGCGTTCCTCTCATCACTTGCCGTAGCTGATGCGGTAGATGGCGCCCGCGTGGTCGTCGCTCACCAGCAGCGAGCCGTCCTTCAGCACCAGGAAATCGGCCGGGCGCCCGAGGTAGCTGTTGTTCTCGACGAAGCCGGTCATGAAGGGCTCGACCTTGGCGCCGCCCTTGCCGTCGGGCCAGGCGACCGCGACGTCGGCGTACTTGATCGTGCGGTTCCACGGGCCGTGGCGGGCGATGAACATCGCGCCCTGGTACTTGGCCGGGAACATCTTGCCGCGGTAGAAGTTGAGGCCCAGCGAACCGGCATGCGGCCCGAGCAGCGCGGCGGGCTTCGTGTAGTCGCCGCACGACTTGCCCCAGCCGAATTCCGGATCGGCGATGTTGCCCTGGTGGCAGAACGGATAGCCGAAGTGCTGGTTCGGCCCGGTGACGACGTTGAGCTCGTCGTTGGGCAGGTCCTCGCTCATCCAGTCGCGGCCGTTGTCGGTGAACCAGAGCCGGTCGGTCTTGGGGTCGAAGTCGAAACCCACCGTATTGCGCACGCCGCTCGCGATGGTCTCCATGCCGCTGCCGTCGAGGTTCATGCGATAGATCTTGGCGTACTCGCCGGGGTCGCAGATGTTGCAGGGCGCGCCGATCGCGAAGTAGAGCTTGTCCTTGTGGATGCGCAGGTACTTCCAGCTGTGGTCCTCGCCGCCGGGCAGCTTGTCGTAGAGCACGACCGGCGTGCCGGGGTTGTCCAGCTTCGAATCGATGTTGTCGTAGCGCAGGATCTGCTTGTGCGTGGCCAGGTAGAGCGCGCCCTTGTGGTACTCGAGGCCGGTGGCCTTCTCCATCTTGTCGATGATGGTCTTGACCTCGCGCGCGTTGCCCTTGGGAGTGATCGCATAGACCTTGTTGGCGACGAACAGCGTGCTCACGAACACGGTGTCGTTGGCGCCCTGGCGGAGTTCGCGGGCGTCGAGCACGCCCGAGGCCCAGGTCTCGACCTTGAAGCCCGGCGGCAGCTTGAACTTGGCGGTCGGCAGCTTGTCGGCCGGGGTCGGAATCGGGAAGGCCGGCACCGGCGCCATGCGCGTGGCGGCCTCGGTCTTCGGGCGGCCCTTGGCCCAGCCCGGCTCTTCGGCGGGCGGTTGCTGGGCCGTGGCGGAGAGGGCGGCGCATAGCAGCGCGGCCATTGCACAGAACGAGCGGGTCTTCGGCATGGCGATGTCTCCTTTCTACGTTGTTCGAAGCGGCGAGTGTGGGACGCATGCCGCCCGGGTTCAATAGAATAATCGAGCTAAGCGACATGAATGCCATGCATATCGACACCATCGATCTGAACCTGCTGCGCCTGTTCGACGCCGTCTACCGCGCGCGCAGCGTGAGCCGCGCCGCCGATTCGCTGGGCCTCACCCAGCCGGCCGCGAGCCACGGCCTGGGCCGGCTGCGGCTGCTGCTGGAGGACGCGCTGTTCACGCGTACCGCCGGCGGCGTGGCGCCGACGCCGCGCGCCGAGCGGCTCGCCGTCGCCGTGCAGTCGGCGCTCGGCACGCTGGAGGAGGCGCTCAACGAGCCCGACCGCTTCGAGCCCACGGCCTCGCGCAAGACCTTCCGCATCCACATGAGCGACATCGGCGAGGGCCGCTTCCTGCCCGCGCTGATGGCGCGCCTGGGCGAGCTCGCGCCCGGCGTGCGGCTGGAGACCCTGCCGCTCGCGCCGACCGAGATCGCGCCCGCGCTCGACAGCGGCCGCATCGACTTCGCCTTCGGCTTCCTGCCCAAGGTGCGCGACACGCAGCGCGTCCATCTGCTGAAGGACCGCTACATCGTGCTGCTGCGCAAGGGCCATCCTTTCACGCGCGGGCGGCGCAGCGGCAAGGCGCTGCTGGAGGCGCTGCAGAAGCTGGAGTACGTGGCGGTGCGCACGCACGCCGAAACGCTGCGCATCCTGCAACTGCTCAACCTCGAGGACCGCGTGCGCCTGACCACCGAGCACTTCATGGTGCTGCCGGCCATCGTGCGCGCCACCGACCTGGCGGTCGTGATGCCGCGCAACATCGCGCGCGGCTTCGCGGAAGAGGGCGGCTACGCCATCGTCGAGCCGGCCTTTCCGCTGCGCGACTTCACCGTGTCGCTGCACTGGAGCAAGCGCTTCGAGGCGGATCCGGCGAACAGCTGGCTCAGGGGGGTGATGAGGGAGTTGTTCGGGGAGGGGTGAGGCGGGCTTGCCGCTATGCTCGGACCTGCGCGATTTCACACGGCAGGGAGTAAAGAAAAATGACTGTTGTCACCGGAAAGCGTTTGTCCGTTGCCAGGGCGGCCTCATGAGCGCCGCGGGGCCGTCGCTTGCGCTCGAAGCTATCACGCAGCGCATCTTCGTCTTGCGCGGGCAGAAGGTGCTGCTCGACAGCGATCTGGCCGATTTGTATGGCGTAGACACGCGCCGCCTCAATGAGCAGGTGCGCCGCAATCGAGAGCGCTTCCCGAAGGATTTCATTTTCGAGCTGACGCGTGAGGAGTACACCAACTTGAAGTCGCAATTTGCGACATCAAGCTGGGGTGGCCGGCGCAAGTTGCCGCTGGCGTTCACGGAACACGGCGCGATCATGACCGCGACCTTGCTGAGCAGCCCGCGTGCGGTGGACGTATCGGTCTATGTGGTGCGGGCGTTTGTGCAATTGCGCGAACTGGCTCGCAGTCACGCAGACTTGGCCAAACGCCTCGATGCGTTGGAGGAAAAAACCGAGTTGATCGCGATGCAGCATGACGCCTTTAGTCGTAACACGCGCGTTCAACTGCGCCAGCTTTTCGATGCGTTGCGCGAACTTACCGCCCACCCTGAACCGCCGAAACGGACCATCGGATTTGTGCCGCCCCAGGAGAAGAAGAACGCGAAGAGTTCGCGAGGCAAAAGCAAGAGGTAGAGCCAAACCCGCCTCCTCAAGGCAGGTTCTCCCTGGAGATCACCGGGCTGCGCGTGCTCTCCACGCCGGCCAGCACCTCGCGCTGGTCGCGCAGGTTGGTGAAGACCGTGCTCAAGGGCGGGCAGATGGGGGAGAGGCGTGTTCGAGCGTCTCACGAACGCTTCGTCGCCAGCATCCGCCCCAGCGCGAAGACCGAGTTGGGCGTGTCCGGAAGCAGTGGCTTGGCTCGCGCGGAAGAGGCCGGGGCCCGCCGCTCGGCCTGCTTGCTTTCGGGCTGCATGCCGCTCGCGATCTGTTCGTCGACCAGGCTTTGGAGTGTGACGGCATCGAGGAACTCGACGGCGCAACGGTTCACCGAGGCCCAGAGTTCGTCCGTCGCATAGCGGCTCGGGTGGCCGGGAGCAGCGGCTCGCCCTTGCTTCGCCGCCTCGGCGGCGGCAGGGTCGTCGATCGCAAAGATGATGTCCGCCACGCTGATGTCCGCAGCCTTGCGGCCGAGCGAGTAGCCGCCGCCGGGCCCGCGCGTCGACACCACCAGACCGTGGCGGCGCAGCTTGCCGAACAGCTGTTCCAGATGGGAGAGGGACACCTGCTGGCGGCGGCTGATGCTGGCCAGGTTGACCGGGTCCGCCTGTCCGTGGAGGGCCACATCGATCATCGCGCTGACGGCGAAACGACCTCGGGTGGTGAGTCGCATCGAATGTTCTTCTTTCCTTTGCGTTCGACCCTTGGAGGCCGAAGTGACCCGGCGGGACGTGGAGCGCGGATCTTAGCCGTCGGCTCGGCTGGCTCGCGCCTAGACCAAGGGTTTTCCCGGGCGTCACATACCGGCCCCCACATAGGCCATATGGGCACGATGGTATGCATGCGGCTTGTGAAAGGACTAACTTCGCAGGCACGGTTTTTGATCGCCACCACGAGTTGCCTCCCACGAGCATGAGCATGACCCCGAGCACCCAACCCATCCGCTTCTTCCACCGCGGCCGGATCGTCGACGTGAGCGGCGTGCATCCGACGCGTTCGGTGCTCGACTGGCTGCGCGAGGACGCGCGCTGCACCGGCACCAAGGAAGGATGCAATGAGGGCGACTGCGGTGCCTGCACCGTGGTGATCGGCGAACTGGCCGAAGCCGGCGAGGCGAATGCGGTGGGCGGACTGCGCCTCTCGACGGTGAATGCCTGCATCCAGTTCCTGCCCACGCTGCACGGCAAGGCGCTGTTCACGGTCGAAGACCTCAAGGCGCAATGCAGCAAGGGCCGCGACACCGCGCAGCACGACAAGCACGCGGTGACGCGCCTGCATCCGGTGCAGCAGGCCATGGTCGACTGCCACGGCTCGCAGTGCGGCTTCTGCACGCCGGGCTTCGTGATGTCGCTGTGGTCCACCTACGAACACCACCAGGCCGGGGGCACGCGGCCGACGCGCCAGCAGCTGGCCGACGATCTCTCGGGCAACCTGTGCCGCTGCACCGGCTACCGCCCGATTCTCGATGCCGGCCAGCGCATGTTCGACCTGCCCGGCGTGCGGCTCGACGCCGAGCCGGTCGTCACCGCGCTCGCCAGCCTCAAGCACGAAAACAGCTTCGACTACGCCGCGCCGCTGGGGCAGCGCATGGACCACTTCCACGCCCCGACCACGTTGGCCGACCTGGCCGCGCTGCGCGAAGCCAAGCCCGCGGCGCAGCTGCTCGCGGGCTCGACCGACGTCGGCCTGTGGGTCAACAAGCAGTTCCGCGACCTGGGCGACATCATCTTCGTCGGCGACGTCGCGGAGATGAAGGTGGTGGAAGAGCGCGGGGATGCCCTCTACATCGGCGCCGGCGCTTCGCTCGAGGCCGCCTTCGGCGCGCTGGCACGACGCCTGCCCAGCCTGACCGACGTCTGGCTGCGCTTCGCCTCGCCGCCCATACGCAACGCCGGCACCATGGGCGGCAACGTCGCCAACGGTTCGCCGATCGGCGATTCGCCGCCGGTGTTGATGTCGCTCGACGCCGAGATCGAGCTGCGCCGCGGCGAGCGGGTGCGCCGCATGGCGTTGCCCGACTTCTATGTCGACTACATGAAGAACCGCCTGGAGCCCGGCGAGTTCGTGCAAGGGCTCGTGGTGCCGCTCGCAGCCATGCAGCGCCAGGTGCGCGCCTACAAGATCAGCAAGCGTTTCGACTGCGACATCTCGGCCCTGTGCGGCGGTTTTTCCATCGCGCTCGACGATGACGTGGTGAAGGAGGTGCGCCTGGCCTTCGGCGGCATGGCTGCGGTCGTCAAGCGTGCGGCGCAGGCCGAGGCGGCGCTGGTGGGCAAACCCTGGACGCAGGCCAGCGTCAACGCGGCCAAGCTTGCGCTGGCGCAGGACTTCAAGCCGCTGACCGACATGCGCGCCAGTGCCGACTATCGCCTGCAGGTGGCGCAGAACCTGCTGCAGCGGCTGTGGCTCGAAACGCGTACCGCCGACCCGCTGCCGGTGGAAGCCACCAGCGTCTGGAGCGTGATGCCCCATGCGGCCCTGCAAGGAGTCTGAGATGAACAAGCCCATCGACCTCGCCCTGCTGCAATCGGCAGAGGCCTTTGCCGACTACCTGAAGAACACCGCCGCGCGCATCGATGCGCGCGCCGAGGCCAAGGCGCACGACGACGGTGCGCGCGTCGGCATCAGCCGGCCGCACGAATCGGCCCACCTGCACGTGGCCGGCGAGGCCACCTACATCGACGACATCCCCGAACTCGCGGGCACTCTGCACTGCGCGCTGGGGCTGTCGCCGGTGGCCAATGGCCGGCTCCAGAACATGAAGCTCGAAGCCATCTGCGCCATGCCCGGTGTGGTGGCGGTGCTGACGGCGGCCGACATTCCGGGCAGCAACGACTGCGGCTCGATCATCCACGACGACCCCATCCTCTGCAGCGGCGACATCCGCTACCTGGGCCAGCCCGTGTTTGCCGTGATCGCCGAGACGCGCGACGCCGCGCGCCGCGCTGCGGCCTGCGCCAAGGACGCGCTGGACGTCGAGGCCGAGCCGCCGGTGATCACGCCGCAGCAGGCGCATGAGAAGGGCCAGTACGTGCTGCCGCCGATGCATCTCGTGCGCAGCACGAACGAGGGCGGCGCACAGGCCGCGATCGCGAAGGCGCCGCATCGGCTGAAGGCCACGCTCGACGTCGGCGGGCAGGAGCAGTTCTACCTCGAGGGCCAGATCAGCTACGCGATCCCGAAGGAGGGCGGCACGATGCACGTGCACTGCTCGACCCAGCATCCGAGCGAGATGCAGCACCTGGTGGCGCATGCGCTGCACCTGCATGCGAACGAAGTGCACGTCGAGTGCCGGCGCATGGGCGGCGGCTTCGGCGGCAAGGAGTCGCAGTCGGCGCTCTTCGCCTGCGTGGCGGCGGTGGCGGCGAATAAGCTGCAGCGCCCGGTCAAGCTCAGGCTCGACCGCGACGACGACTTCCTGATCACCGGCCGGCGCCACTGTTTCTGGTACGAGTACGAGGTCGGCTACGACGACGAGGGCCGCATCCTCGGCGCGGAAATCTCGATGGTCTCGCGCGCCGGCCACTCCGCCGATCTTTCGGGCCCGGTGATGACGCGCGCGCTGTGCCACTTCGACAACGCCTACTGGCTGCCCGACGTGGCGATGCACGGCTATTCGGGCCGCACCAACACGCAGAGCAACACGGCGTTCCGCGGCTTCGGCGGCCCGCAGGGCGCGATCGCGATCGAGAACATCCTCGACACCGTGGCGCGCGAGCTGGGCCGCGACCCGCTCGACGTGCGGCGCATCAACTTCTACGGCAAGACGGAGCACAACGTCACGCCCTACGGCCAGCTCGTCAGCGACAACATCATCCACGAGCTGGTGGCCGAGCTCGAAGGCACCAGCGGCTACCGCGCGCGGCGCGAGGAGATCGCGGGCTTCAATGCCAAGAGCCCGGTGCTCAAGCGCGGCATCGCGCTGGCGCCGCTGAAATTCGGCATCTCCTTCAACGTCAAGCACTTCAACCAGGCCGGCGCGCTGGTCCATGTCTACACCGACGGCTCGATCCTCGTGAACCATGGCGGCACCGAGATGGGGCAGGGGCTCAACACCAAGGTGGCGCAGGTGGTGGCGCACGAACTTGGCGTGAGCTTCGAGAGCGTGCGCGTCACCGCCACCGACACGCAGAAGGTGGCCAACACCTCGGCCACCGCCGCATCGACCGGGGCCGACCTCAACGGCAAGGCCGCGCAGGACGCCGCGCGCCAGATCCGCGATCGCCTGGCCGCCTGCGCGGCGGCGCGCCACGGCGGCGAGGCGAGCGCGGTGCGCTTCGCCAACGACCAGGTCGAAGTCAACGGCCGCTCGCTGTCGTTCAGCACGGTCGTCGGCGAGGCCTACCTCGACCGCGTGCAGCTCTGGTCCGACGGCTTCTATGCCACGCCGGGCCTCAGCTGGGACAAGGACCGGATGCAGGGCCGCCCCTTCTTCTACTACGCCTACGGCGCTGCCGTGAGCGAGGTGATCGTCGATACGCTCACCGGCGAGTGGAAGCTGCTGCGCGCCGACATCCTGCACGACGCCGGCAAGTCGCTGAACCCGGCCGTCGACATCGGCCAGGTCGAAGGCGCCTTTATCCAGGGCATGGGCTGGCTCACGACCGAGGAGCTGGTGTGGCATCCGAAGACCGGCCTGCTCACCACGCACGCGCCCAGCACCTACAAGATCCCGACGGCCAACGATTGCCCGCCGGTGTTCAACGTGCGCCTGTTCGAAGGCCAGAACTTCGAGGACTCGATCCATCGCAGCAAGGCGGTGGGCGAGCCGCCGCTCCTGCTGCCCTTCTCGGTCTTCTTCGCGATCCGCGATGCCGTGTCGGCCGTGGGCAAGCACAAGGTGGACCCGCCGCTGACCGCGCCGGCCACCAGCGAGTCGATTCTCCGAGCGATCACTGCGGTGCAGAGCGCATCCGCATAACCCAACCCGTTCGCCCTGAGCCTGTCGAAGGGCCGCGCAAGGCTTCGACCCTTCGTCAAGCTCAGGACAGGCCAAGCTCAGCGCGAACGGACTTAACGTGAATTCAGCGCTGTATAACTGCCCACACATTCAGCAACATGCGGGCAGCTTATGAGAGACCAGGCGCTTCTCGACAAGATCGATCTTCATCTCATCAGGGTTCTACATACCGTGTTGACCGACCGCAGCGTCTCGCGCGCCGCCATCCGCCTGGGCATGTACCAGCCTGCAGTTTCTGCAGCGCTGAAGCGCCTGCGCGAGCTCTCGGGCGACCCATTGCTGGTGCGCTCGGGCTCGGGCATGGTGCCGACCGATGCGGGGCTGCGCATGATCGATCCGGCCGCCAGCATCCTGCGCGCCGCGGAGATGCTGTTCTCCGATGCGCGCGGCTTCGATCCCCAGACCGCGTCCACTACCTTCCGCATCGCGGCCAGCGACTACCTCGACCCTTTGTTCCTGCCGATGCTGGTGGCGCAGGTCAAGGCGCAGGCGCCGTTGTGCCACATCGAGATCCATTCGCTCTCGTCCGATTCGGACTATCACGCGCACCTGTCGCTCGGCCAGGTCGACCTGGTGATCGGCAACTGGCTCAAGCCGCCGGAAGACCTGCACATGGCGCGGCTCTTCGCCGACGACATCGTCTCGCTGGTCAACAAGGACCATCCGGCCGTGCGCCGCGGCTGGGAGCTCGAGACCTGGCTCGCGGCCGAGCACGTGGCGCCGACCCCCATGCACCCCGGCGCGCGCGGCATCATCGACCAGATGCTCGACGAGCTGGGCCGGCAGCGCAACATCACGGCGCGCTGCGCGCACTTCAGCCTGATCCCCGACATGGTGGCCTCGAGCCTGCTGGTGCTGACCACCGGTCGCCAGTACTGCGAGCGTTTTGTCGACCGCCTGCCGGTCGCGATCCTCGAGTGCCCGATCGCGCTGCCGCGCCTCATGTACTACCAGCTCTGGCATGAGCGCACCCATTCATCGAGCTCCGCGCGCTGGCTGCGCGAGCGAACCAAAGCCGTGGCGGCCTCGCTGAGGCCGTCGCTTCCCGCTGCCGGCTAGGCAGTTCTTCCACTCGCGCCGGGCGTCGCGACTGCGACCCACGCCATATACATAAGAGAGACGGAGACAACGCGATGAACCGCACACAACAGATGCTCGACATCAGCGAGCACGACACCAGCTCTGCACGCCCGGCCACCGGCTGGGCCGAGCGCATGTTCAAGCTCAAGGAGCACAACACGACAGTGCGCACCGAGCTGGTGGCAGGCCTCACGACCTTCCTGACGATGGCCTACATCATCTTCGTCAACCCGTCGATCCTCGGCGATGCGGGCATGCCGAAGGACGCGGTGTTCGTCGCCACCTGCCTGATCGCCGCGCTCGGCACCGCGATCATGGCCTTCTACGCCAATTACCCGATCGCGCTGGCGCCCGGCATGGGGCTCAACGCCTACTTCGCCTACGTGGTCGTGCTGCAGATGGGCTTCACCTGGCAGGCGGCGCTCGGCGCGGTCTTCGTCTCGGGCTGCCTGTTCCTGCTGGTCACGCTCTTCAAGCTGCGCGAGCTGATCATCCGCGGCATCCCGCAGTCGATAAGGCTGGCCATCACGGTCGGCATCGGCCTCTTCCTCGCGATCATCGCGCTCAAGAGCGCGGGCATCGTCGCGCCGTCGAAGGCCACCTACATCACGCTGGGCGACCTGCACACGCCGCAGGTGGTGCTGGCGACGCTGGGCTTCTTCACGATCGTGGTGCTCGACCGGCTCAAGGTGCCCGGCGCGATCCTTATCGGCATCATCGCGGTGACGGTGCTGTCCTTCTTCTTCGGCGGCAACACCTTCCACGGCGTGTTCTCGGCGCCGCCCTCGATCGCGCCCACCTTCCTGCAGCTGGACATCAAGTCGGCGCTCTCGGGCGGCATCCTGAACGTGATCCTGGTCTTCTTCCTGGTCGAGCTCTTCGACGCCACCGGCACGCTGATGGGCGTGGCCCGGCGCGCCGGCCTCCTGGTGCCGGGCAAGATGGACCGGCTCAACAAGTCGCTCTTGGCCGACAGCGGCGCGATCTTCGCGGGCTCGCTGCTGGGCACCTCGAGCACCACGGCCTACGTGGAAAGCGCGGCCGGCGTGCAGGCGGGCGGGCGCACCGGCCTCACGGCGCTCACGGTGGCGGTGCTGTTCCTGGCCGCTCTGGTGATCTCGCCCCTGGCCGGCTCGGTGCCGGCCTATGCGACCGCACCGGCGCTTTTCTTCGTGGCCTGTTTGATGCTTAGGGATATCACCGAGCTCGACTGGGACGACACGACCGAAGTGATCCCGGCCGCCGTCACGGCGCTGGCGATGCCCTTCACGTACTCGATCGCCAACGGCCTGGCCTTCGGCTTCATCACCTATGCGGTGCTGAAGCTGTTCACCGGCCGCGCCAGGCAGGTGCACTGGATGGTGTGGCTCATTGGCGGCGTGTTCCTTTTCAAGTTCATCTATATCGGCGGACACTGACGAAAATACGGCGATCGTCCCAAGGGCGGTTCAGGGCAACAACAACCCAAAGGCCAGGCACAGGCATGACAATCCAAAGGCTTCAGCTCGCGCACATTACGAAGCGCTATCCCGCGGTGGTCGCCAACAGCGACGTCTCGCTCACGGTGGCGCCGGGCGAAACCCATGCCGTGCTCGGCGAGAACGGCGCCGGCAAGTCCACGCTGATGAAGATCATCTACGGTTCCGTGAAGCCGGACGAAGGCAGCGTGACCTTCAACGGCCAGCCGGTCACCGTGCGCAACCCGCAGGAGGCGAGGGCGCTGGGCATCAGCATGGTGTTCCAGCACTTCAGCCTGTTCGACACGCTCACCGTGGCCGAGAACGTCTGGCTCGGGCTCGACAAGAGCCTGGCGCTGGCCGAGGTCACGCGCCGCATCACGGCCAAGGCGAGCGAGTACGGGCTCGACATCGACCCGTCGCGGCCGGTGCACACGCTCTCGGTCGGCGAGATGCAGCGGGTGGAGATCATCCGCGCGCTGCTCACCAACCCCAAGCTCCTGATCCTCGACGAACCGACCTCGGTACTGACCCCGCAAGCAGTGGTCAAGCTCTTCGTGGTGCTCAAGAAGCTGGCCTCTGAAGGCTGCAGCATCCTCTACATCAGCCACAAGCTGCACGAGATCCGCGAGCTTTGCACCGCCTGTACGGTGCTGCGCGGCGGCAAGGTCACGGGCGTGTGCAACCCGCAGAACGAAAGCAACGAATCGCTGTCGCGCCTGATGATCGGCGCCGAGCCGCCGCCCCTGCAGCACCGGCCGGTGCATGCGGGCGCGGTGGCCTTGCGGGTCAAGGGCCTGACGCTGGCGCGCGAAGACCAGTTCGGCGTCGACCTCGACGGCATCTCGCTCGACGTGCGGGCCGGCGAGGTGGTGGGCATCGCGGGCGTGTCGGGCAACGGCCAGAAAGAGCTGCTCTACGCGCTCTCCGGCGAGGACACGCGCGCCGAGGCGCCGATGATCGAGGTCTTCGGCCAGCCGGCCGCGCATTTCAGGCCGCGCAGGCGGCGCGCGCTGGGCCTGCATTTCGTGCCCGAGGAAAGGCTGGGCCGCGGCGCGGTGCCGACGCTGAGCCTCGCGCACAACATGCTGCTCACCCGCAGCAACGCGGTGGGCCAGGGCGGCTGGATCCGCACCGGTGCGCTGCAGCAGCATGCCGGCGAGATCATCCGGCGCTTCAACGTCAAGGCCGGCGGGCCCGGCGCGGCGGCGCGTTCGCTCTCGGGCGGCAATCTGCAGAAGTTCATCGTCGGGCGCGAGATCGACGCCAATCCGAAGATCTTCATCGTCTCGCAGCCGACCTGGGGCGTGGATGTGGGCGCCGCGGCGCTGATCCGAGGCGAGATCCTGGCGCTGCGCGACGCCGGCTGCGCGGTGCTGGTGGTGAGCGAAGAGCTCGACGAGCTGTTCGAGATCAGCGACCGGCTGCACGTGATCGCCAAGGGCCGGCTCTCGCCCTCGATCGACCGCGCGGCGGCCACCGTGCCGCAGATCGGCGAATGGATGAGCGGCCTGTGGAACGCCCCCCAGGCTGCAGCGAAGGAGGTGGCCCATGCTTAAGCTCGAACCCCGCCCGCAGCTCTCGCGCTTCTGGAGCTACGGCTCGCCGATCCTGGCCCTGCTCATCACGGTGCTGATCGGCATGGTGCTCTTCGCGCTGCTGGGCAAGGATCCGGTCAAGGGCCTCGCGGTCTTCTTCTGGGAGCCGATCAAGAGCGGCTATGCGCTGGGCGAGCTGATGGTCAAGGCCACGCCCTTGCTCATCATCGCGCTCGGCCTGGCCGTGTGCTTCCGCTCCAACGTCTGGAACATCGGTGCCGAAGGGCAGTTCGTGTTCGGCGCGATCGCGGCCGGCGGCGTGGCGCTGCTGGCCGACAAGACCACGGGCTCGTGGATCGTGGCTGCGATCCTGGTGGCCGGTATCCTCGGCGGCATGGTCTGGGCCGGCATCGTGGCCTTCCTGCGCGACAAGTTCAACGCCAACGAGATCCTCGTGAGCCTGATGCTGGTCTACGTCGCGACGCTGCTCCTGGGCTACATGGTCTACGGACCCTGGAAAGACCCGATGGGCTACAACTTCCCGCAGACCAAGACCTTCGAGGCGGTGACGCAGATCCCGCGGCTCATGAAGGGCTCGCGCGTGAGCATCGGCCTGGTCATCGCGCTGATCGGCGCGGCGGCCCTGTGGGTGTTCCTGTTCCGCACGCGCTCGGGCTTCGCGCAGCAGGTCGGTGGCCTGGCGCCGGCCGCCGCGCGCTATGCCGGCTTCTCGGCGCGGCGCGCGGTGTGGATCGCGCTGCTCACCTCGGGCGGCGCGGCCGGCCTCGCGGGCGCGCTCGAAGTGGCGGGCCCGATCGGCCAGCTCACGCCCTATGTGCCGGCGGGCTACGGCTTCGCCGCGATCATCGTGGCCTTCGTCGGCCGGCTGCATCCGGTGGGCATGATCTTCTCGGCCATCCTGATGAGCATGTTCTACATCGGCGGCGAGCTCGCGCAGTCGCGCCTGGGCCTGCCCAAGTCGCTGACCGGCGTGTTCCAGGGCCTGCTGCTCTTCACGCTGCTGGCGTGCGACACGCTGATCGCCTACCGCATCCGGCGCAAGTCGGCGCCCAAAGCGGTGGCTGCGCCGGCCGGTACCTCGTCACTTCAGGCCAGCACGCCACTGACTGCCCCTGTCCCCGCCCAGGTCACCGAAGGAGCAATTTAATGAACCCCCACGCTCATCACTTCGTGTATTCGCTGCCCCCCGAGGGGACGCATGCCACCCTTGGGGCGGCCCGGCGGGAGGCATGATGGAAAGCTACGCGCTCCTCCTGGGCTCCACGCTCAGCGCCGGCACCGTGCTCGCGATCGCGGCGCTGGGCTTGCTGATCAACGAAAAGGCCGGCATCGTGAACCTCGGCGCCGAGGGCATGATGCTGTGCGCCGCGATCGCCGGCTTCGCCACGGTGGTGGTCACGCACAACACCTGGCTCGGCTTTCTTGCCGGCGCTGCGGCCGGCGCGCTGCTGGCGGCCTTCTTCGGCGTGCTGGTGATCTGGCTCAACACCAACCAGTATGCGACCGGGCTCGCGCTGAGCCTGTTCGGCGTCGGCTTCTCGGCCTTCGCGGGCATCAACTTCGTGCAGGCCAAGCTGCCCGAGAGCACGAACTACGCGCTGCCGGTGCTGGGCGACATTCCGCTCATCGGGTCGGCCTTGTTCCGGCACCACCCCATGGTCTACTTCGCGGTGCTGCTCACCATCGGCCTCATCTGGTTCCTCTATCGCACCCGCGCCGGGCTGGTGCTGCGCTCGGTCGGCGAGTCGCCGGAGTCCTCGCATGCGCTGGGCTATCCGGTGCGGCGCATCCGCTTCCTGGCGGTGATCGCGGGCGGTGCGCTGTGCGGCCTTGCAGGCGCCTATTTGTCGACGGTCTACACGCCGCTTTGGGTCGAAGGCATGGTGGCGGGCCGCGGCTGGATCGCGCTGGCGCTCACCACCTTTGCGACCTGGCGGCCGGTGCGCGTGCTGCTCGGCGCCTACCTGTTCGGCGGCGTCTCGATGCTGGGTTTTCACCTGCAGAGCACGGGCGTCGACGTGCCCAGCCAGTTCCTCAGCATGCTGCAGTACATCGCGCCGATCGTGGTGCTGGCGCTGATCTCGCGCAACCCGGCCTTCATCCGCGTCAACATGCCGGCATCGATCGGGAAACCCTTCTACCCCGGCTCATAATTGAGTTTCGTTTTGTTTCTCTGCCAACCTGTCCTTTTGAGGATTTCGACAATGAATGATCTGAACAAGCGTTCCCTGCTCAAGCTGGCTGCCGTCACCGCGGTCGCTTCGGCCGCCCTCATCGGCTGCGGCAAGAAGGAAGAAGCGCCGGCGCCTGCACCTGCTGCGCCGGCACCGGCTCCGAGCGCCGCGGCGCCCGCGCCCGCAGCGCCGCTGAACGTCGCGTTCGCCTATGTCGGGCCGGTGGGTGACGGCGGCTGGACCTTTGCGCACGACAACGCGCGCAAGGCGGTCGAGAAGGAATTCGGCGCCAAGATCAAGACCACTTTCGTCGAGAGCGTGCCCGAGTCGGCGGACGCCGAGCGCGTGTTCCGCGACATGGTGGGCCAGGGCAACAAGCTGATCTTCGGCACCACCTTCGGCTACATGGAGCCGATGCTCAAGGTCGCCGGCGACAACAAGGATGTCAAGTTCGAACATGCCACCGGCTACAAGACGGCCGAGAACATGCGCACCTACGACAGCCGCACCTACGAAGGCGCGTACATGGCCGGCATCATCGCGGGCGCGATGACCAAGAGCAACACGCTGGGCGTGGTCGGCTCGGTGCCGATCCCCGAGGTGCTGCGCAACATCAACTCCTTCACGCTGGGTGCGCAATCGGTCAATCCGAAGGTCACGACCAAGGTGGTGTGGGTCAACGAGTGGTTCAGCCCGCCGAAGGAGACCGAGGCCGCCACCGCGCTGATCAACGGC
Organism: Variovorax sp. CF079; assembly: GCF_900101545.1. Classification (GTDB taxonomy): domain Bacteria; phylum Pseudomonadota; class Gammaproteobacteria; order Burkholderiales; family Burkholderiaceae_C; genus Variovorax. The sequence goes on from NZ_FMZU01000002.1 coordinate 196,347, forward strand.
GGCGCCGACGTGCTGTTCCAGAACACCGACTCGCCGGCCGTGCTCAAGACCGCGCAGGAAAAAGGCAAGCGCGCCTTCGGCTGGGATTCGGACATGACCGCCTACGGTCCCAAGGCCCACCTGGCCTCGGCCGTCATCAACTGGACGCCGTACTACACCAAGGCCGTGCAGGACGCGCTCGACGGCAAGTGGGCCACCGGCCAGACCTGGTGGGGCGTGAAGGAAGGCGCGATCGACATCGTGTCGCTGGCCGAAGACGTGCCGGCCCCGATCAAGACTAAGGTCGAGGAAGTCAAGAAGGGCCTGAAGGACGGCAGCTTCTCGATCTGGAAGGGCCCGATCGTCGCGCAGGACGGCAAAGAACTGGTTGCCAAGGACGCAGTCGCCGACGACAAGTTCCTCTCGGGTGTGAACTTCTACGTCAAGGGCGTCGAGGGCAAGGTGCCGGGCGGCGACAAGAAGTAAGCCGTCGGAGTTTTCGTTCTGAAGGGTTGCCGATCGGCAACCCTTTTTCGTTTCCCAACGCTCACGATGATCGAAAAAGAACTCTGGCATCCCGTTGCGCTCACCGATGAAGTAGCTGGCGCACCGTTCGCCGCGCGCCTGCTCGGCGAAAACCTCGTGCTGTGGCGCGACGCCGCCGGTGCGGTGCAGGCCTGGGCCGACCGCTGCCCGCACCGGGGCGCGCAGCTCTCGCTGGGCCGCGTGGTGGCCTGCGAAGGCGGCACGAGGCTGGAGTGCCCGTATCACGGCTGGCAGTTCGCGACCGGTGGGCGGTGCGCACACGTGCCCGCGCTGCCAGACTTCCAGCCGCCGGCCACGCACCGCGCGACGATGCATGCGGCGCAGGAAGCCCATGGCTTGGTCTGGGTGCGCTTGCAAGGCGAGGGTGGCGCGCTGCCGGCCTTCGCGGCCGAGCACGACGTGCAGCTGCGCAAGCTCAACTGCGGCCCTTACGACGTCGAGACCAGCGCGCCGCGCCTGGTCGAGAACTTCCTCGACATGGCGCACTTCGGCTTCGTGCACGAAGGCTGGCTCGGCGCGCGCGACATGACGGCCATCGACGACTACCGCGTCGAGGCCACGCCCGGCGGCCTGCTCGCGACCGGCTGCAAGGCCTGGCAGCCGCAGTCCACGATCAATTCGACGGCGCCGGCGAAGGTGGAGTACAGCTACGAGGTGACCGCGCCCTATGCCGCGGTGCTGACCAAGATCCCCGAAGCGGCGAGCGTGGGCATCGACGGCTACCAGGAATCGATCGCGCTCTTCATCTGCCCCGTCGATGCGGAGTGCAGCCGGGTGTGGTTCCGTCTCGCCACCGCCGACTTTGCGCGCGATGATGCGCAACTGCGCGCATTCCAGGACACCATCTTCCTGCAGGACAAACCGGTGCTCGAATCGCAGCAGCCCAAGCGCCTGCCGCTGGACCTGCGCGCCGAGCTGCACACCGCGGCCGACAAGGCCTCGTCTTTCTACCGCCGGCACCTCTTGGCGCGCGGCATCACTTTCGGAGTCTGCTGATGACCTACACCGTTCCTCCCGTTGCCGCCGACCGCCTGCCCGCGCTGCTGCGCGCCATGCCCAAGGCCGAGCTGCACATGCACATCGAAGGCTCGCTCGAGCCCGAGCTGATCTTCGCGCTCGCGCAGCGCAACAGCGTGGCCATTCCCTACGCCAGCGTGGAAGAGCTGCGCCGCGCCTACGCCTTCACCAACCTGCAGAGCTTCCTCGACATCTACTACGCGGGCGCCAGCGTGCTGCTTGCGGAGCAGGACTTCTACGACATGGCCTGGGCGTACCTCGAACGTGCCGCGGCCGACAACGTGGTCCATACCGAGATGTTCTTCGACCCGCAGACGCACACGGTGCGCGGCGTCGCGATGCAGACCGTGATCGACGGCCTGCACCGCGCCTGCGTCGACGCGAAGAGCAAGCTCGGCGTGAGCGCCGCGCTGATCCTGTGCTTCCTGCGCCACCTGAGCGAGGAAGACGCCTTCGCCACGCTCGAACAGGCGCTGCCGTTTCGCGACCGCTTCATCGGCGTTGGCCTCGATTCCAGCGAGCTCGGCCATCCGCCCGAGAAGTTCGCGCGCGTGTTCGCGCGTTGCCGCGAGCTCGGCTTCCACCTGGTCGCGCACGCGGGCGAAGAGGGTCCGCCGGCCTACGTGTGGAGCGCGCTCGACGTGCTCAAGGTCGAGCGCATCGACCACGGCGTGCAGAGCACCAAGGACGCCGCGCTGATGAAGCGCCTGGCAGCGGACCGCATCCCGCTCACCGTCTGCCCGCTGTCCAACCTCAAGCTCTGCGTGTTTCCCGATCTCGCGCAGCACAACCTCGGCGCCTTGCTCGACGCCGGCCTGGTCGCGACCGTGAACTCGGACGACCCGGCCTACTTCGGCGGCTACATGAACGAGAACTTCGTCCAGACCTTCGCAGCGACCGGCCTGACGGCGCAGCATGCGTGGCAGCTGGCGGCCAACAGCTTCGAGGGGAGTTTTGTCGACGCGGCGACGAAGGGGCGCTGGATGGATCGGCTGAACGAGGCCTTTGCGCGGGCTTGACGCAGGGCTGTGACGAGATTTCGCTAGGCGGGCATCGGGACCCGGTCCGGTTGATAGCACATAGGTCGCTCGTCGAACGCCAGCCAACCAAGCTGGTCGCACAGGCGCTGAACGATCGCTGAGTGGTCCGCTCGCAGCGAGCATCGCAGGCTGAGTGTGCCCTTTGCCGCAGGAACGTGAAGTTCAATCCATTGACCGTCGATCTGGGTGCGACCGACATGATCACTGTCCCAATCGATGGCATGAATCGCGCGTGCCAGTGCTGCCCGCATTGCAACACCGTTGTTCAACGGAAGGACCGTAGCCTCGCTAAGTTCGTGCGGCTCGAGCGGCAGACGCGTGGGTTGGAAGAAGAGATACGTGTACGCCATGGGCTTCGTGCGTTTGACATGAACGGCAGCTGGAGGCTCTTGCTCTTGCTTCCTGTTGACCCTGAATTCACAGCACTATTCTGCCGATGTCTGTGCGTTGGATTCTGCCTTTGTACTGATTGCGGCACGTGTACCTCTCACGGTCGTACGCCCACGGCCTCGACCCGGGTCCTCTGTATTGGTACGAGCAGCGGCAGCGCCATCAACGCGCAGGCGCTGGCCGCAAACCACACCAGTGGCCAGCCCTGCAAGGCCTGCAGGTGCGGAATCGACAAGGGTGTGAGAAAGCAGACCGCGAACACGCTGGTGTTGGCCATGCCCAGCGCGGTGCCGGCGCGCGCAGCGCCCGCGAGCACGGCGAGCTCGGTGTAGGCCACGCCGTGCCAGGCCGAGACGCAGACGCCGCAAGCGGCCAGCAAGACGATCAGCACGATGCGCAGCGTCGATGAATCGACAACCGTCGCATCGCCGGCCAGCGACACTGCGCCGAGCGCGGCGAACAGCAGCACGCTGAGCATGCTGCAAGCGCGCAGGTAGGCCGGCCGGTTCCTGCGGCGGTCGGTCCAGCGGCCGCTCCAGACGCGCATCGCCATCGCGCCCACCTGCACCGTCACCATGGTGGCGGTGATCGCGGCGAGGCCGGCATGGCCGAAGTCGTGCAGGAACACGGTGCCGAAGGACAGCACCGCGAACTGCGGCGCACAGAGGATGCCGATGCCGGCAACGATGCGCCAGACGCGCGGGTCGCGCAGCGGGCCGTTGTGTGGCGCGGCAACGTGCGCTGCGGGTGTTGCGCGCGGCGCGGCCGGCGGCTCATGCACCCAGGCCCGGCAGAGCAGGGCGCTCAGTGCGCACAGCGCGGCCAGCAATCCGTACAGCGCCGCGAAACCGAAGTGCAGCGCGACCACGGGCAGCACCAGCGCGCCGATGCCGCCGCCCAGCGGCACGGCCGTCTGCCGGATGCTCATCGCAAGGCCGTGCTCGCCGTCCGCGAACCAGGTCATCACGGCGCGCCCGCTGGCGCCGTTGACGCTGCCGCCGAGCAGGCCGACAAGGAGCAGGCCCGCACCGAGCCAGCCGAGGCCCGGCACTTGCTGCGCCGTGGGCGCGGCGAACAGCGCCATTGCGACGAGCGCCGCCGTCGTGGCGCCGAGCCCGGTCAGCAGCACGGGCCGATCGCCCCAGCGGTCGGTGAGCAGGCCCCAGGGCAGTTCGCTGACGGCGATGCCCAGGCCCATGAGGCCGAGCACCAGGCCCAGCGTCGCGTTGTCGAGCCGGTAGCCCGAGCGCATGAGCACGGCGGTCATCGGAATGCCGCTGAAGGCGACCGAGAAGGCGGCGTTGGCGGCCACGCCGGCGGCGAGCACCTTCCAGCGGTGCCGGGGAGAGAAATGAGGATCGGATGACATCGTGCGACGCAGTGTCGGCTGTTGCCATAGTTCTGAAAATCAGAAAATAATCAACCAATCATCCCAAAAAACAGGATCGTCATGGCCCAGGTGATGTTCGACCTCGATGTGCTGCGCAGCTTCTCCACCGGCATCGCGCTCGGCAGTTTTGCGCGCGCGGCCGACAAGCTGGGGCGCTCCACCTCGGCCGTGAGCGCGCAGCTCAAGAAGCTGGAGTCGCAGGCCGGCACGCCGTTGTTCCGCAGGGCCGGGCGCGGCCTCGACCTGACGGACGCGGGCCAGACCATGCTGGCCTATGCGCACCGCCTGCTCGAGATCAACGACGAAGCGGCGGCTGCGATGCGCGGCGTCGATCTGCAGGGCTGGGTGCGCTTGGGCCTGCAGGAGGACCTGGGCGAGACGCTGCTGCCCGGCGTGCTCGGCCGTTTTTCGCGCGCGCATCCCAAGGTGCGCATCGAGGCTTGCGTGGCACGCAGCGCCGAGTTGCGCGAGCGGCTCGACCTGGGCCAGCTCGACCTGGCACTGATCTGGGAGGTGGAGGGCAGGCTGTCGCTGGCGCACGGCGAGCGCCTGGTGCGCCTTCCGCTGCAATGGGTGGGCCCGGCGGCGCCCGAGGCGCTCGATGTGCCGTGGTGGACCGAGCGCCAGCGGCCCGGCGCGCGCAAGTCGAAGGAGGCGCTGCCGCTGGTGCTGCTCGACGCGCCATGTCCGTTGCGCGAGATCGTCACCACCGTGCTCGACCGCGCGGGCATCCCGTGGCGGCATGCGTTCACCAGCGCCAGCCTCGCGGCGCTGTGGGCCGCGACCTCGGCAGGGCTCGGCCTGTCGGCGCGAACGCCCTTCGGATTGCCTTCGCATGTGCGCGTGCTCGATCGCGCCGGCACCGGTCTGCCGGCCTTGCCGCAGATGGCGCTGGCCATGTACCGCGCGCAGGCCGAGCCCGAAGCGCCGGTGGCGCGGCTGGCGGAGCTGTTGCGCGAGGCGGTGCGCGCGGGTGTGCCCGGCGCGTGAGCATGTCAGTAGAGCGTGCGTTCCTGGCGCGCCGGCAGTTCGCGGTCGTAGGTCGCGCCATCGAACTCGCCGGCGGTGAGCGCGGCCAGGATGGCGCCCGGCGTCGGTACCGACCGCTCTGCATCGACCGGCAACGGCGCCCACAGCCGGGAACGCTGAATGGCTCGCGCGCACTGGAAGAACACCGACTCCACGCGGATGATGACCACGCACTGGGGCTCTTTGTCATCGACCGCGAAGCGCTCCAACAGATCGGGCGCGACCGTGATGCCGGCGCGGCCGTTCACGCGCAGCGTTTCGCCGACGCCCGGGATGAGGAACAGCAAGGCCACGCGTGGATCGGCCACGATGTTGCGCAGGCTGTCGATGCGGTTGTTGCCGCGGCGCTCGGGCATGAGCAGCGTCTTCTCGTCCTGCACCGCGACGAAGCCCGGCGGGTCGCCGCGTGGCGAAGCGTCGAGGCCGCCCGGATTGCAGGTGGCAAGCACGGCGAAGGGCGAGGCCGCAATCAGCGCCTGGTAAGAGGGATGCAGATAGGGCACTTCTTTCTTGATCGAGGCCTCGCCGGGATGGCCGAACAGCGCTTCGAGCTGGGCCAGGGTTTCGATGGCATGGGGCTGGGTCATGGAGATCATTTCCTCGGGGCAGTGGATGGGAGGTACACGGCTGGCTTCGACTCTCGCCCGCACGCCAGTGCGGCCAGTGCCAGCAGCAGCGCCGGAAGGCCGTAGAGCCACAGCGGGGAAGCGACCGGCAGCAGGAGCCCCGCGAGCAGGGGCCCGGTGCCGGCGCCGATGTCGCGCCACACCGAGCGTGCGGCCAGCGCCTGAACACGCCCGGGCCCCGGTGTGCGCCGCGCCACGATGGGCGGCAGCAGCGGCAATTGCAAGGCGCGCAGCACGACGATGGCGGCGGCGCAACTCCACAGCCAGCCGGCGCCGAAACCCGCCAGCGCAACGGCGGTGAGCAGCGACAAGATGACCAGCAGGCGCTCGGCGCCCAGCCGCTCGGCCATGCGGCCGCCGACCGGGCTCAGAAGGATTTCCGCCAGGTAGCGCAAGGCCATCAGCAGGCCGGCCACGACCACCGCGCCGCCCGGCAGAAGATCCTTGCCGAGGTAGGACAGGCCGACGATGAAGAGCCCGTCCAGCGTCAACCCTTCCATGAAGGACCAGGCATCCAGGCTGTTGGGCCGCTGGAAGCGCCGCACCGGCGTCGCAATGCGGTGCGGTGCAGAGGGCAGCCTGCGTGCCGCGCAAAGGCCGAGGAGCGACACCGCAGCGAGCACGAAGAAGATCGGCCGCGGCCCGGTCGATTGCGCGAGCAGCGCGCCCACGGGCAGCGCGAGCACCGGCCCGATGGCGATGAAGGCGCGCGAGCGTCCGCTGCGGCGGGCCGCGCCGACCGGATCTGCCGTTGCCAGCGACTGGGTCGAAAGGTTGAGGCCCGCGAAGCACAGGCCCCACAGCAGCCGCAGCGGCAGCAGCGCCCAGAAGCCCGAGAGCGTTGCGTAGCCCAGCGCGCAGAGCGCCGCCGTCGCCACGGCCAGCGTGCAGGTCGGGCGGTCGCCGCGCTGCGCATAGAGGCGCGCCACCTGGCCATAGCCGGCGATGCGCACCAGCCGGTTCGCCGCGAGCAGCATGCCGGCTTCCGCCAGCGTCAGGCCGAACTGCGCCGCGTACATGGGCAGGAGCAGGTAGAGCACGGTGTCCGCCGGCAGCGAGAGCGCCAGTGCGAGGGCGGCGCGGCGCGAGTTCAGGTCGGCGGCAGCGGGCGGGGTTCGAGGCATCAGGACCCGATGGTGCGTTGCGCGGGCTTGCCCTGACAAACGACATTCGTGCGCCGGCATGCGTGAGAAAATCGCACGCATGCCGACCCGCGAACCGCCACTGAACGCCATCCGCGTTTTCGTCGCGGCGGCGCGGCACCAGAGCTTCACGCGCGCGGCGGTCGAGCTTCATGTCACGCACGGCGCGGTGAGCCGGCAGATTCGCAGCCTCGAAGAATTTCTCGGCGTCGCCCTGTTCGAGCGGCGCATCCGGCAGGTCACGCTGAGCGCGGAAGGACAGCAGTTCTTCGCCGAGGTCGGCCCTGCGCTCGAGCAGATCGGCGCCGCGGCGCGGGCGCTCGGCAGAGAGGCGCCCGTCCGCGCGGTGCGGATCAACGTGCGGCCGTCCTTCGCGGTGCGCTGGCTGATCCCGCGGCTGCCTTCTTTCGTCGAACGCCATCCGGACATCGAGCCCCAGGTCGTCACCAGCACGGTCGCGCCGGCGCAGGCCGCCGACGGCTTCGACATCGCGGTGCGGCGCGGACTCGAGGGCTGGCCGCCTTCCATGCGGGTGAGTCCCTTCCTCGAAGACGAGGTGCTGGTCGTCGGCGCGCCGGCGCTCTTCAGATCGCAGCCTCTGGCAGATCTGCGCGCGCTGGCATCGCACGTGCTGCTGTCGGCGAAGACGCGCAAGAGCGACTGGGACGATTGGAAGAAGCAGGTCGGCGCACCGCGGACGAAGCCGGCCGGCCGGCTGCAGTTCGACCACTTGCATTTCGTGCTGCAGGCGGCGGTCGACGGGCTGGGCATTGCGCTGGCGCCGACCTCGCTGCTCGCGCATGACTTCGTCTCGGGGCGATTGCAGCCGGCCCTGCCTGCGCTGCGCATGCCCTTGACGCGCTACTACTACGGCCTCGCGCCCGATGCCGTGCCCGAGGCGCGGTGCGTTGCCGAATGGTTCGAAGAAGAGATGCGGCGCGCGCAATAGTTCACGCAAACGGTCCCCCCAAAAAGCCGGCGCGGACGTACGATGAAGCGCTGAACACATTCGTGTTGAGACGGGGCGGAACATGAAAGCGCGTTGGGAATTTGCTGCACTCGCATCGGCAGCCGTCGTGGGCATCTGCCTTCCGGCCAGTGCCCAGAGCGCAAGAGAACTCGCCTTGGCGGCGCCCAACGAACAGCAGGAGGCGGACTACCGCGTGATCGCCGCGCGCTGCGGCACGCCGGCCTTCGAGAAAGCCTTCTTCCTGCATTCCAGGGCCGCGGTTGCTGCCGGCCTGGTCTCGAAGGGCCGCGACCCGGCGGACGTCGAGAAATCCATCGCAGCGCGGCGGCGCAGCCCGCTCGTCCTGGTCGCCACGCCTTCGGACTGCCCGAGCCAGCTGGCGCAGTTGAAGGAACTGCAGAAGCAGCGCAGCGACGCCATGAGAAGCACGCGCGGAAGCCGGTCGCGTAGCGGCTGAGCGCGCGCCGGTAAAATACCGCCCGGCGCTCCTGCCCCACAGCGCCCTTTTCTTTCTGGGGCCATGTAGAGGAACACCATGTACAAAAACCTCGCGGGCAGCGCCATTGCGGCGCTCGCAGCCGCCTGTTTTCTATCGCCTTCATTCTCCCAACCGAAGCCCGCGGCCGATCCGCTCAAGATCGGCTTCGTGTATGTCGCGCCCATCACCGATGCCGGCTGGGTGCGCCAGCATGAAGAGGGCCGCAAGGCCGTCGAGGCCGCGTTGCCCGGCAAGGTGAAGACCACTTTCGTCGAGAACGTGCCCGAGGGCGCCGATGCCGAGCGCGTGATCCGCGATCTTGCGCAGCAGGGCAACAAGCTCATCTTCACGCCCAGCTTCGGCTACATGGAGCCGACGCTCAAGGTGGCGCGCGATTTCCCGGACGTGAAGTTCGAATCCATCACCGGCTACAAGGCCGCGTCCAACGTCGCGACCGCGAACGCGCGCTACTACCAGGGTCGCTACCTCGCCGGCGTCGCGGCCGGCCGCATGACGAAGACCCATATCGCGGGCTACGTGGCCGGCTTCGCGATCCCCGAAGTGCTGCAGGGCATCAACGCCTTCACGCTCGGCATGCGCTCGGTCGATCCGCAGGCCCAGGTCAAGGTCGTCTGGCTCGATGCGTGGTTCGACCCGCCGAAGGAGCGCGATGCCGCGATGACGCTGTTCAACCAGGGCGTGGACGTGATCGCCTTCCACACCGGCTCCACCGCCGTCATGGCCGCGGCGCAGGAGCGCGGCAAGATGGCCGTGGCCTACCACTCCGACATGCGCAAGGTCGCGCCCGATGCGCAGATCGTCGCCGTCACGCACCAGTGGGGCGCCTACTACACGCAGCGCGCGCAGGCCGTGCTCGACGGCAGCTGGAAGGCCACCAGCGTTTGGGGCGGCGTCAAGGAAGGGATGATCCGCGTCGGCGACTTCGGGCCCAAGGTGCCGAAGGCGGTGCAGGAGGAGGTGCTGGCGCGCCAGCAGGACATCGCCAGCGGCAAGCTGCAGGTCTTTCGCGCGGCCGAGGACGTGCGCGACAACGAGGGCAAGCTCGCCATCGCCAAGGGCATGAGCCTGCGCGACGACCAGATCCTCACGATGAACTGGCTGGCCGAGGGCGTGCAGGGGCGCATCGCGCGCTGAGCGCCTGAACAGGCCCTCCCTCAGCCGAGGCGTTCCACCACGAAGTCGACGAAGCTGCGCAGCTTGGCGCTGGGCCGGGCCTCCGGCAGCCGCACGATGTGCACCTCGCGCGTCGGCAAGTCCCAGTCCGGCAGCAGCTGCACCACCTGGCCCGAGGCCAGCGCCGGCGCGAGCAGCGGATCGGCCTGCACGATCACGCCGACGCCGGCCAGGGCCGCCGCGAGCAAGGCCTGCCCATTGTTGGTGGCCAGTGGGCCGCGCACCGGCACGTGCGCCGTCTCGCCGCCGCGCGTGAAGCGCCATGAATGATCGGGCCCCCAGGCGGCGAAGCCGAGCAGCGGCAGCGCCTCGAGCTCGCGCGGATAGGCCGGCATGCCATGGCGCGCGACGAAGGCCGGGCTCGCGACCGCGAACATGCGCGAGCGCGCCAGCGGCCGCGCGATCAGGCGTTCGTCCATCGGCGTGCCCGAGCGCACGCCGCAGTCGAAGCCTTCCTCGGCCAGGTCGACCATGCGGTCATTGAGATTCAGTTCCACCTTCACTTGCGGGTGCGCCGCCAGGTAGTCGCCGATCACCGGCGTCAGGCGGTGCGCGCCGTAGGCCACCGGCGCCGTGACGCGCAGCGTGCCCTGCGGCACGGCCCTGAGCGCTTCGGCCACGCCGTCGGCCGTGCGCACGCTCGCAAGCACGTCGCGGCAGCGCTCGAGGTAAGCGGCGCCGATCTCGGTCAGCGTGTGGCGGCGCGTGGTGCGTTGGAGCAGGCGCGCGCCCAGCTCGGTTTCGAGCGCGCGGATGTGCTTGCCGACCATCACGGCAGAGATGTCCAGCGCTTCCGCCGCAGCCGCGAAGCTGCCGGCATCGATCGTCGCGACGAACACTTCCATGGCGCGCAGCTTGTCCATATTGCTAACCGTTGCTTTCGAATGGACGAAGCGTAGCGTCATTTATCGATCGAGCGATGCACAGAAGAATCTGCTTCTTTCAATCGATGGAGCAGGTCATGAAGATTCTTGTGGTGGGCGCGAACGGCGCGGTGGGCAGTGCGGTGGTGGAGGCGCTGGCCGAACGCCACGAGGTGCTGAGCGCAGGCCGCCAGCACGGCGACTGGCGCGTCGACATCACCAGCGATGCCAGTGTCGAGGCGCTGTTCGCCGCCGTCGGCCCGCTGGATGCCATCGTCTCGGCGGCCGGCAACCTTTTCTTCGGGCCGCTGGCCTCGATGCGGCCGGCCGATTTCAATGTGGGCCTGCAGGACAAGCTGCTCGGCCAGGTGCGGCTCGCCTTGCTGGGCCAGCACGTGCTGCGCGACGGCGGCTCGATCACACTGACCACCGGCATCGTGGCCGAGGAGCCGATCCGCCAGGGCGCCAACGCGACCGCGGTCAATTCGGCGGTCGAAGGCTTCGTGCGCGCGGCCGCCACCGAGCTGCCGCGCGGGCTGCGCATCAATGCGGTGAGCCCGACGGTGCTGACCGAATCGCTGCCAAGCTACGGCTCCTTCTTTCCCGGCTTCGAATCGGTGCCGGCCGCGCGGGCGGCGCTGGGCTATGTGCGCAGCGTCGAAGGCTCGCAGACGGGGCGCGTGTACTGCGTGTGGCAATGAGCCGCGCCGGGATGGGCGATGTTCATCAGACGCCAACGGCGGCCGGCTCAGTGCACGAAGCCGCGCTCGCGGTGGAAGTACTTGGCGTCGCGATCGAGCGTCTTGACCTGCACCGCCGGCGAGCCCGCATAGACCGCGTACTCCTCGGTGTGCGCCTTGTTGAGCACCGAGCCCGCGCCCAGCATCGAACGGTCGGGCAGGGCGGCGCCGCCGAGCACCGTGACGCGCGTGCCGACCAGGCAATAGGCGCCGATGCGGATCGGCTTGCAGTCCTGCCGGTTGTCCACCACGTTGATGCCGTGCGTGATCAGCTGCGAGCGGTAGCCCGCGATGGTGGTGAAGGCGCCGATGTCGACGCGATCGGTGCAGTCGATGATGTGCTGCTTGGTGACGGCCGCGTGCTCGCCCAGCGTCAGGGTCGGATCGCGATCGGCGCGATGGGTGAAGTGGGCGCCTTTCGGCGGATGGCCGGTGATCCAGTTGGAGCGGTCGATCACCGAATGCGCGCCGCATTCGAGCCGGCCCAGGTGGATGGCAACGTTGAAGTGGCCGATGTAGGCCCCTTCGCCCATGACCAGCTGCCCCGGAAAGACATAGGACATCCCGATGCGCGCGCCGTCGGCGATCTGGTAGCCCCAGAAGCGGCGCAGCACCCGGCGCTTGAGCGCCCAGGGCAGGAACACCACGGCCAGCGCCAGCAGCTTCTTCACCGGGCGGTCTTTCGCTCTTCGATCACCCGCCGGTAGGCCGCCACGTAGTTCGATGCCATCTGCGCCGCGCTGTAGTGCGTGGCGTTTTCGATGCCGAGCCGGCGCATCTCTTCGAAGCGCGGCGCCGCCTGCTCGATGGCCGCCGCGATGGCGGCGGGATCGTGGGGGTTCACGTAGACCGCGCCCGGCCCCCCGATCTCGTTCATCGGTGCGAGGTCGGAAGTGAAGACCGGGCAGCCGCAGGCCTGGGCTTCGATGATTGGCCAGCCGAAGCCTTCCTGCAGCGAGGGGAAGAGCAGCGCCGTCGCGCCGGCGTAGAGGGCGCGCAGCTGCTCGTGCGAGACGCCTTGCACTGTCTTGACGCGGTCGGCCACGCCGCGCTTGTGCGCCAGCTCGGCCATCTCCGGCACCAGCTCGGGCCCGACGAACAGGAGCTGCTGCACCGGCGCCGCGACGCCGCTCGCGGCCGCGCGCTCCTGCAGCGCGATGAAGGCCTCGAGCACCGTGCGGCGGTTCTTGCGCGCCAGGTCCCAGCCGACATGGATCAGGTACTTGTCGCGCGCCGAGATCCCGAGGCCTTCGACGAGGGGCTGCGCCTCCTCGGGCGGCACGGGCCGGAAATCGTCGTTCAAGCCGTTGAGCACCACGCTGACCCTGGGCTCCTGCGCGAGACCCAGCGCCAGCAGCTCGCGCCGGGTCAGATCCGATACGCAGGTGACCAGATCGGCCGCCGCGAGCCCCTTGACGATCAGCCGCTGGAACAGCCGCCCGGTCCAGCTCACGTTCCAGCCTTCGATCATGCCCTTGGCGGCCTGCACGGCGATCACGTCGTGGCAGGTGATGACATTGGGCTTTTTCTTGACCCAGGGGATGTACATGCCGTTGGAATGGTCGGTCACGTGCACCACGTCGGCCCAGCGCAGATGGCGCCCGATCGAGGGGATGAACAGGATGAACTTGTCCACGTAGCCCAGCCACTTCCACAGGCGCGAAGTGGTCGGCACCCGCAGCACCCGCCGGGGCGGCGTGAGCACGCGCAGCTCGCAGCCGTTGCGGGGGAGTTCACGTTCCAGGATGCGTTTGAAGGCCAGCATGCTGGTCTGGCCGTCGGGGACGTAGTTCCCGATGAGAAGCACTTTCATGTTAGGGACAATACCTGCATGCGCGGCGGTCGGCGTCGCGTGGATTCATCGCTGTTCCTGTTGGGATTGAAGGCGGATTATGTTCGAGCGGCTGGTGCGGCCCTAGGATGTGCCACTGCCGAGCGCGGCTGTCATATAGCCTCCATATGCGCTCGCACATTCCGTACCGGCTTCGCTGCCTTACCCTCCCAGCCCATGCAAGCGTACCGTGCCTCCCTTTTGCGATTCGATGCCGCCGGCCAGCCGGTTTTCGATCAAGACGGCCTGTTGGTGGTCGGCCCCGATGCCGCCGGCCGCCAGCGCGTGCTGGACGCCGGCGCCCATGCGTCGGTGGCGGCCCGCCATCCGGGCGTGGACGTCACGCACTGGCCGGGGCGCATCCTGGCGCCGGGCTTCGTCGACATGCACGTCCACTTTCCGCAGACCGACATCATCGGCGCGCCCTCGGAAGGCCTTCTGCCCTGGCTCGAGAACTACACCTTCCCGGCCGAGAGCCGCTTTGCCGACCCGGCGCACGCGGCGGAGGTGGCCGAGGTCTTCTTCGACGAGCTGCTGCGCAACGGCGTCACGACCTCGCTGACCTTCGCGACCTCGCATCCGCAGTCGGTGCAGGCCTTCTTCGAGGCGGCGCAGCGCCGCCGGCTGCGCATGATCACCGGCAAGGTGCTGCAGGACCGGCATTCGCCCGACGGCGTGCGCGACCAGACGGAACAGAGCCTGATCGACACCGAGTCGCTGATCCGCCAGTGGCACAACGTCGATCGCCTGGGCTATGCGATCACGCCGCGCTTCGCGCCGACCAGCACCGACGCCCAGCTGCGCGGCGCTGGCGAGCTGGCCGCGAAATACCCGGACACCTGGATCCATTCGCACGTGGCCGAGAACAAGGACGAAGTGAAGTGGGCGCGCGAGCTGTTCCCCGGCGCGCGCTCCTACCTCGACGTCTATGCCGGCTTCGGCCTGATGCGCGAGCGCGCCGTCTACGCCCACTGCATCCACTTCGACGACGACGACCGGCGCCTGATGCGCGACACCGGCACCGCCTCGGCCGTGAGCCCGACCAGCAACTTGTTCCTCGGCAGCGGTTTCTTCGACTTCGAGGGCGCCGACCGCATCGGCTATGCCTACGGCCTGGCCAGCGACGTCGGCGGCGGCACCAGCTTCAGCCCCTTCTCGACCATGATGGCCGCCTATTACGTGGGCCGCGAGGGCCAGACCAAGCCGGGCATCAGCATCCCGCCTTCGCAGCTCTGGTGGCGCCACACCGCAGGCGCGGCGCGCGCGCTGGGGCTCGAAGGCGTCATCGGCAACCTGCAGCCGGGCTGCGAGGCGGACTTCCTGGTGATCGATCCGAAGGCCACGCCCTTGCTCGCGCGCAAGACCTCGCTCGCCAACAACCTTGAAGAGCTGCTGTTCGCGATGATCGTGCTGGGCGACGACCGGCTGATCGAGCGGACCGTCATTTCGCAGGCCTAGCCGCGCCGGGTCGCGATCAGCGAGCGCACGTCCGGTGACTTGAGCCGCGGCCGATCGGCCTCCACCGCACGCAAAGGCTCGGCCTCCACCAGGCTGTCCAGGCAGCGGCGCGTGAGGTCCTGGTAGATCTCGGTGCCTTCGCGCTTCCACGCGATCTCGTCGTCGCCGAGCTCGCGCCGCACCGTGGCGGGAATGCCGGCCACCAGGCTCTTCGCCGGCACCCGCATGCCTGCCGGCACGAAGGCGCAGGCGGCGACGAAGGCGAAGGCGCCGATCTCGGCCTCGTCCATCACCACCGCGTTCATGCCCACCAGCGCATCGTGCTTCACCACGCAGCTGTGGAGCACGGCGCCGTGGCCGATGTGGCCGTTTTCCTCGACCACCGTGTCCTGGTCCGGGAAGCCGTGGATCGTGCAGTTGTCCTGCACGTTGGCGCCGCGCTCCAGCACGATGCGGCCGAAGTCGCCACGCAGGCTCGCGCAGGGGCCGACATAGCAGCCGGGGCCGACGATCACGTCGCCGATCAGCACGGCCGTGGGATGGACGTAGGCGCTGGGGTCGACCACCGGCACGACGCCTTCGAGTGCGTAGCAGGGCATGGCAGCTCCCGGTTGATCAAGCGTGGCGGCGGTGCTGCACGACCACGAAGCGGTCGGCCACGAAGGCGAGGGTGGTGTAGGCCGCATTGGCCGCCGGATTGCCGCCGGTGGCGTGGAAGTCGGAGAAGCCGGCCGACTGGTTGACCATCACGCTTTGGGTGAGATTGATCGATAGCGCGACGCGTGCGCGCCGCGCGGCGTTCACCATGTCGTCGATGTACGCCGGGTCGTCGGAGTAGAGACCCAAGGTCATGGCGCCATGTCGGCGGACGCTGCGCTCGGCGATTTCGAGCGCAGCCTCGCGCGAAGGCACGGCCACCAGATAGGACACCGGGCCGAAGCACTCCTGCTCGTAGATGTCGGCATCGTCCACGCCCAAGGCGGCGATCGCCGGCGTGCGCACCTCGGCCTGCGGGTACTCGGGGTGCTCGAGCTTGCGCGAGGCCAGCACCGTGCGGCCGACCTTCGCGGCCTTGTCCAGCCGTTCGAGGGTCTGGGGCGAGCCGATGGCGCCGAGCACCGTCAGCGCCACCTTCGGATCGGCCAGCAGTTGGTCGATCGCCTGCGCGAGATCGGAGCCGACCTGTTCGAAGCTCTTGTGTCCCTGGTCGGTCCGGATGCCCTCAGCCGGCACCAGCAGGTTCTGCGTGGTGGTGCACATCTGGCCGCTGTAGAGCGAGAGCGACAGCGCGAGGTTGCGCAGCATCGCGGCATAGGCATCGGTCGATTCGATGACGACCAGGTTCACGCCGGCCATCTCGGCATAGAGGCGGGCCTGCGTCGCATGCGTCTGCAGCCAGCGGCCGAAGACATTGCCGCCGGTGTAGTCGATGGAGGCCACCGCATGGTGCGTGGCCAGCATCTGCGCCAGTTGCGGTTCGGCGCTGACCGCGAGCGTCACGAGGTTCGGATCCAGCCCCTCTTCGGCCAGCACCTCGCGCAGCACGCTGACCGTGATGGCCGCAGGCAGCACGGCGTTGGGATGGGGCTTGACGATCACCGGGTTGCCGGTAGCCAGCGCCGCGAAGAGGCCGGGGTAGGTGTTCCAGGTCGGGAAGGTCGCGCAGCCGATCACCAGCGCGATGCCGCGGCCCACGACTTCGAAGCGTTTCTTCAGCACCGCGGGCGGGTTCTTGCCCTGCGGCTTTTCCCAGGTGGCCTCGGCCGGCACGTCGGTCATGGCTTTCCAGGCGTTGGCGATGGCTTCGAGCGCGCGATCCTGGGCATGGGGGCCGCCGGCCTGGAAAGCCATCATCGGCCCCTGGCCTGTGGTCAGCATCACGGCATGCGCGATCTCGAAGCTGCGTGCATGGATGCGCTTCAAGGCTTCGAGCACGACGCCCACGCGGCCTTCGGGGCCGATGGCCTGCCAGGCGGGCTCGGCCGCCAGGGCGGCGGCGACCAGCGCTTCACCCTCGCATTCGGGATAGCGGATGCCGAGCGTGGCGCCGAAGGGCGAGCGCTCGGTGGCGACGCGCGCGCGTTCGCCGGGCTGGTCCAGCGGGTAGTCCTTGCCGCAGAGCGCGAGCGCGGCGTTGCGGCCCTCGGCCTGCGCGCTTTCCCCATAGACCTTGGGCGAAGGGGCTTCCGGAAAAGGGGACCAATGGCCGCGGTGGGTGAGGGCGCGCAGGGCGTCGTCGAGCAGCGTGCGATGGCGATCGAACAGGGCGGTCATGGGTGAAGGGTCTCCGGCGATGTTGGAAAAAGGAGTGCCGCGAGCTAGGCTTAAGGGTTAGTACCAAAGGACAAGGCTTGCGGCAGCAAGACCGCGAATCCTATAATCAACCGAACGGTCGGTCAATTATTGAACTCGCCCTTTTGGCCGATCAATCCTCACACCTCAGCACCACGATGGACGAACCCCTGGTACGCATCACACAGTCTGGCGCCGTGCGCACGCTCCAGCTCAACCGGCCGGAAGCGCTCAACAGCTTCAACTCCCAACTGCATGCCGCGCTCATGGCGGCGCTCGACGAGGCGGCGGCCGACAGTGCCGTGCGCTGCGTGGTGCTCGGCGGCGCAGGGCGTGCCTTCTGCGCCGGCCAGGACCTGGCCGACCCGATGGTCGCGCCCGACTACACGCCCGGTGCGCCGCCCAAGGACCTGGCCCACGTCATCGAATCGCTCTACGCACCGCTGGTGCTGCGCCTGCGCTCGATGCCGGTGCCGGTGATCGCCGAGGTCCACGGCGTCGCAGCCGGTGCGGGCGCCAACCTCGCGCTGGCCTGCGATCTCGTCGTGGCCGGGCGCTCCGCGAGCTTCATCCAGGCCTTTACCAAGATCGGGCTGGTGCCCGACACCGGCGGCAGCTGGCTGCTGCCGCGGCTCGTGGGCCAAGCGCGTGCGCTCGGCCTCGCCCTGCTGGGCGAGAAGCTGCCGGCCGCCGAGGCCGCCCAGATGGGCCTGATCTGGAAGTGCGTGGAAGACGCCGAGCTGGCGCTCACGGTCGAGACCCTGGCCACGCGCCTGGCCGACATGCCGATTGCCGCACTGGTCGCCACGCGCCAGGCGCTGGCCGATGCGCAGCAGCTCGATCTGGAGTCCGCGCTCGCGATGGAAGCCAGGCTGCAAGGCGGCCTCGGTGCCGCCAACGACTACCGCGAGGGCGTCGAAGCCTTCCGCGCCAAGCGCCCGCCGCGCTTCACCGACCGCTGAGGAGTTCCGTCGATGAGCGAGACCCATCCCCAACACACCGCCGAACGCGTGCGCGATGCCATGTTCGCCAACGACCGCGCCGTGCGCGGTCTCGGCATGGAGGTCGAGGCCATCGGGCCTGGCCGCGCCGACATCGCCATGACCGTGCGCGAAGACATGCTCAACGGCCACGACATCTGCCACGGCGGCTTCATCTCGACCCTGGCCGATTCGGCCTTCGCCTATGCCTGCAACTCCTACAACGAGGTGACCGTCGCCTCGGGATTCGGCATCGATTTCGTCGCGCCGGCGCGCCACGGCGACCGGCTGGTCGCGCGCTGCGTCGAAGTGTCGAAGGCGGGCCGCATGGGCGTCTACGACACCGAGGTCCTGAACCAGCGCGGCGAGCGGATCGCGGTATTCCGCGGACGCTCCTACACGATCAAAGGCAAGCCCGTCGTTGCGGCTTGAAGAGAAGGAGACACCCCCATGCCCGTTCAACGCCCGGCACCCGGCGACCTCGAGGCGATCGAGAAGGCCAGTCGCGACGAGATCGCCGCGCTGCAGCTGCAGCGCCTGCAGTCCAGCCTGCGGCGCGCCTACGACAAGGTGCCGCACTACCGCAAGGCCTTCGATGAAAAAGGCGTGCACCCCGGCGACCTCAAGCAATTGAGCGACCTCGCGAAGTTTCCGTTCACCGTCAAGAAGGACTTGCGCGACAACTACCCCTTCGGCCTCTTCGCCGTGCCGCGAGAACAGGTCGCGCGCATCCATGCGTCTTCCGGCACCACCGGCAAGCCGACGGTGGTGGGCTACACCTTGAAGGACATCGACAACTGGGCCGACCTGGTGGCGCGCTCGATCCGCGCGGCGGGCGGACGGCCCGGCGACATCGTGCACGTGGCCTACGGCTACGGCCTCTTCACCGGCGGACTGGGCGCGCACTACGGCGCCGAGCGCGCGGGCTGCACCGTGATCCCGATGTCGGGCGGCCAGACCGAGAAGCAAGTGCAGCTGATCCGCGACCTTCGGCCCGACATCATCATGGTCACGCCCAGCTACATGCAGGTGATCATCGAGGAGTTTCAGCGCCAGGGGCTGGACCCGCGCGAGAACTCGCTCAAGGTCGGCATCTTCGGCGCCGAACCATGGACCGAGGCGATGCGCCGCGAGATCGAGGCCAAGGGCGGCATGGACGCGGTCGACATCTACGGCCTCTCGGAAGTGATGGGTCCCGGCGTCGCCAGCGAGTGCATCGAGAGCAAGGACGGGCCCGTGGTCTGGGAAGACCATTTCTATCCCGAGATCATCGATCCCGAGACCGGCAAGGTGCTGCCGGACGGCGAAGAGGGCGAGCTCGTCTTCACCTCGCTGACCAAGGAAGCGCTGCCCATCGTGCGCTACCGCACGCGCGACCTCACGCGCCTCTTGCCGCCCACCTCGCGCAGCTTCCGCCGCATGGGAAAGATCGTCGGGCGCAGCGACGACATGCTGATCATCCGCGGCGTCAACGTGTTCCCGACGCAGATCGAGGAGATCGTGCTCGCGCACGAGAAGCTCTCGGGCCAGTACCTGATCAAGGTCGGGCGCGAGGGCCATCTCGACAGCGTGGAGCTGCATTGCGAAGTGCAGGCCGGCGCCGGCGACCTCGGCGACGCCGAACGCGAGCAGATCGCGCAATGGGTGCAGCAGCGCGTGAAGACCATGGTCGGCATCTCGACCACCGTGCTGGTGAAACGCCCCGACTCGATCGAACGCACGCTGACCGGCAAGGCCCGGCGCGTGGTCGACGAGCGCCCCAAGACCTGAAAGGAAAGCGTCATGTACACCCAAGCCATGGACACCATGGGCAAGGAATCCGGCGACGGCAAGAAGGTCGTCCGGTCGGCGGAGGAAATGGTTCTCGAGCAGCGCTTCGACGAACGCATCGATGCCGGCGGCTTCATCGAGGCCAAGGACTGGATGCCCGAGCACTACCGCAAGACGCTGGTGCGCCAGATCAGCCAGCATGCGCATTCCGAGATCGTCGGCATGCTGCCCGAAGGCAACTGGATCAGCCGCGCGCCCACGCTCAAGCGCAAGGCCATCCTCTTGGCCAAGGTGCAGGACGAGGGCGGCCACGGCCTGTACCTCTATGCTGCGGCCGAGACGCTCGGCACCAGCCGCGACCAGATGCTCGATGCGCTGCACACGGGAAAGGCCAAGTACAGCTCGATCTTCAACTACCCCACGCTGACCTGGGCCGACATGGGCACCATCGGCTGGCTGGTCGACGGCGCGGCGATCATGAACCAGGTGCCGATCTGTCGCTGCTCCTACGCGCCCTATGCGCGCGCGATGATCCGCATCTGCCGCGAGGAGAGCTTTCACCAGCGCCAGGGCTACGAGGCGCTGCTCACGATGATGCAGCACGGCACCGAGGCGCAGAAGGCCATGGTGCAGGACGCGGTGAACCGCTGGTGGTGGCCGTCCGTGATGATGTTCGGCCCGCCCGACGAGCAGTCGCCCAACAGTGCGCAATCGATGCGCTGGGGCATCAAGCGCTTCTCCAACGACGACCTGCGCCAGAAGTTCATCGATGCCGCGGTCGAACAGGCCAAGGTGCTCGGCGTGACCTTGCCCGACCCCGATCTCAAGTGGAACGAGGAGCGCCAGGCGCACGACCACGGGCCGATCGACTGGAGCGAGTTCTGGCGCGTGATCGGCGGCGACGGCCCGTGCAACCGCGAACGCCTCGGCGCCCGCGTGAAGGCCTGGGAAGAGGGCGCCTGGGTGCGCGAAGCGGCGCTGGCGCATGCGCGAAAACAGGCTCACCTGAAGGAGGCCGCATGACAACCGATCAAGAGTGGCCGCTGTGGGAAGTGTTCGTGCGCAGCAAGGCGGGCCTGGACCACAAGCATTGCGGCAGCCTGCACGCGCCCGACCCCAAGATGGCGCTGCAGATGGCGCGCGACGTCTACACCCGGCGCCAGGAAGGCGTGAGCGTGTGGGTGGTGCGCTCCGACCAGATCGTGGCCAGCGATCCGGGCGACAAGGACATGTTCTTCGATCCGGCGGAAGACAAGGTCTACCGCCATCCCACCTTCTACGTGCTGCCCAAGTCCGTCGACCACATGTGAACTGAGGCCCATGCAAGCATCCATCGAACTCGACCGCAGCCCCGCCGTGCAGTACCTGCTGCGCATCGCCGACACCTGCCTGATCCTGGCCCAACGCCTTGGCGAGTGGTGCGGCCACGCGCCGGCGCTCGAAGAAGACATCGCCATGAGCAACATGGCGCTCGATCTCGTAGGCCAGGCGCGTGCGCTGCTCACCCGGGCCGGCCAGATCGAAGGCCGCGCGCATGACGAAGACCAGCTCGCCTTCCTGCGCGACGAGCGCGACTATTTCAATCTCACGCTGGTTGAGCTGCCGCGCGGCGACTTCGCCTTCAGCGTGCTGCGCAACGCGATGGTCGCGACGCTGCTCAAGCTGCTGTGGGAGCGCCTGGCATCGTCGAGCGACGAGGAGGTCGCCGCCATCGCGGGCAAGGCGATCAAGGAAGCGCGCTACCACCAGCAGCATTCGGCCGACTGGGTGGTGCGCCTGGGCGACGGCACGGACGAATCGCATGCGCGCATGGAGGCTGCGCTGAAGGAGCTGTGGCGCTTCGTGCCCGAACTGTTCGCCTCGGACGCCGTGGGCGAGGAAGCCAGCGCCAGCGGCCTGGGCCCGGCGTGGGCGGTGTTGCGCGAAGCCTGGTTCGCCGAGATGGGCGCCGTGCTCGACGAGGCCACGCTCGTGCCGCCGGCCGAGTCGGCCTTCCTGAGCACGGGCAAGCACGGCGTGCACAGCGAGCACATGGGCTACATCCTGGCCGAGATGCAGCATCTGCAGCGCGCTTATCCAGGGGGTGTATGGTGAATGTTGCCGCCTTCGCCCCGACGCGATGCGAGCAGGCGTGGGAGGTGCTCGGCACCGTGCTCGATCCCGAAGTGCCGGCCCTTTCGGTGTGCGATCTCGGCATCGTGCGCGACGTGATCGAGCGCGGCGATGCACTCGAAGTCGTGCTGACGCCGACCTACTCCGGCTGCCCCGCTACCGAAGTGATCGAGCGCGACGTGCTCGAAGCCATCGAGAAAGCAGGCCTCGGTCCGGCCCATGTCACGCTGCAGCGTGCGCCGGCCTGGACCACCGACTGGATCAGCGCGGAAGGCCGGCGCAAGCTCTCCGAATACGGCATTGCACCGCCCGGACCGGTGGCGCCGGGCGATGCCGTCCCGATCCGCATCTTCGGACGCGGGACCGGCGCGGCCGTTGCCTGCCCGCGCTGCGGCAGCCGGCACACCGAACGCCTGTCTGCCTTCGGCGCCACCGCCTGCAAGTCGCTCTACCGCTGCCTTGCCTGCCGCGAACCGTTCGAACACTTCAAGCCGATATGAGCGTCATCTTCCACCCCCTGCGCGTGCGCAGGATCGAGCCCGACACCTCCGAGGCCGTGATCGTCTCCTTCGACGTGCCGGAGGAATTGCGCGAGGTCTTCGGCTTCACGCAGGGCCAGTACCTCACGCTGCGCAAGGAGATCGACGGCCAGGACCTGCGGCGCTCCTATTCGATCTGCGCCGGCGTCGACGACGGCGAGCTGCGCGTCGGCGTGCGCAAGGTACAGGGCGGCACCTTCTCCAACTGGATCAACAGCGCGCTCCAGCCGGGCGACACGCTGCAGGTCATGGCGCCGGAGGGGCGCTTCTTCGTGCCGATCGAGCCCGAGGCTCACCGCCACCACGTGGGCATCGCGGGCGGCAGCGGCATCACGCCCATCCTCTCGATCATGAAGACCGTGCTGGCGCGCGAGCCCTTCGCCCGCTTCACGCTGATCTACGGCAACCGCTCACTCAAGTCCACGATGTTCAAGGAGGAGATCGAGGACCTCAAGAACCGCTACATGACGCGGGTCGCGCTGCAGCACGTGTTCTCCGACGAGCACACCGACGTGCCGATCAACATGGGCGTGATGAACCGCGAGAAGATCGCCGAGTTCCTCGAAGGCCTGGTGCCCGCCGGGCAGATCGACCACGTCTACATCTGCGGGCCCTTCCAGATGAACGACGAGGCCGAGGCGGCACTGCTCGCGGCCGGCGTGCCCGAGGAGCGCATCCATATCGAGCGCTTCGGCATCGCCCAACCCGCCGGGCCGGTCGGCGCCGTGGTGCACGAGGCGCAGCCCGGCGATGCCGAGCAGGCGCGCATCACCATCGTGCGCGACGGACTCAGCCGCGAAATCCCGTTCGCCAAGGGCCAGCCGAGTATCCTCGACGCCGCCTCTTCGGCGGGCCTGGAGGTGCCGTATTCATGCACCTCGGGCGTGTGCGGCACCTGCCGTGCCAAGCTGCTGGAAGGGGAAGTGCGGATGGAGCGCAACTTCGCGCTCGACAAGAATGAGGTGGCGGGCGGCTTCATCCTGACCTGCCAGGCGCATCCCTTGACCGAGCGCGTGGTGTTGTCCTTCGACGAACGCTGAAGCGGCCGCAACCTTTTAACCAACGGAGACCTTCATGAAATCATTCACCCGCCTCGGCGTGGCGCTCCTGTGCGCCATGGCCTTTGCCGCGCAGGCCGACGTCAACGTCGGCGTCACGCTGTCGGCGACGGGCCCGGCCGCTTCGCTCGGCATCCCCGAGAAGAACACCATCGGCCTGATGCCCAAGACCATCGGCGGCCAGAAGATCAACTACATCGTGCTCGACGACGCATCCGACACCACCGCGGCGGTGTCGAACACGCGCAAGCTGATCAGCGAGAACAAGGTCGACATCGTGATCGGATCGACCGTCACGCCCAACTCGCTGGCCATGATCGACGTGGTGGCCGAAGAGAAGGTCCCGATGATCTCGATGGCGGCCTCGGCGCGCATCGTCGAGCCCGTGGACGAGAAGCGCAAGTGGGTCTTCAAGACGCCGCAGAACGACATCATGATGTCGCTCGCCATCGCCGAGCACATGGCGGCCAACGGCGTCAAGACGGTCGGCTTCATCGGCTTCTCCGACGCCTACGGCGAAGGCTGGTTCCAGGAGTTCGGCAAGGCCGCCGCGCTCAAGAAGCTGCAGGTGACGGCGAACGAGCGCTACGCGCGCAGCGACACCTCGGTCACCGGCCAGACGCTGAAGCTGATCTCTGCCAAGCCCGATGCGGTGCTGATCGCCGGCTCCGGCACGCCGGCCGCGCTGCCGCAGAAGACGCTCAAGGAGCGCGGCTATGCCGGAAAGATCTACCAGACCCACGGCGTCGCGAACGCCGACTTCCTGCGCGTCGGCGGCAAGGACGTCGAAGGCACGCTGCTGCCCTCCGGCCCGATGCTGGTGGCGGCGCAACTGCCCGATTCGCATCCGCTGAAGAAGTCGGCGCTGGCCTACGTCAACGCCTACGAGGCGGCCAACGGCAAGGGCAGCGTCTCGACCTTCGGCGGCCACGCCTGGGATGCAGGCCTGCTGATGAGCGCCGCGATTCCGGCCGCGCTCAAGAAGGCGCAGCCCGGCACGCCGGCTTTCCGCGCCGCCTTGCGCGACGCGCTCGAGTCGGTGAAGGACGTTCCCGGCGCCCATGGCATCTTCACCATGTCGCCCACGGACCATCTGGGTCTGGACCAGCGCGCGCGCGTGATGGTCAAGATCGAGAACGGCACCTGGAAATACCAGCCTCAAGACTGACCTTCAACCGGAGCGTGCGTGCGAGCGCGTACGCGGGCCGGGGGCCTGCGTGCGCCACGCCGGAGTGGATGCATGGACATGCAAATCGCCCTGATACTGGGGCAGGACGGTATCGTGAACGGGGCGATCTACGGGCTCATGGCGCTGGCGCTGGTGCTCGTGTTCTCGGTCACCCGCGTCATCTTCATTCCCCAGGGCGAGTTCGTCGCCTTCAGCGCCCTGTCGGTGGTTGCCTTGCAGGCCGGCCGCGTGCCGGCCACGCTGTGGCTGCTGGTGGCGCTGGCCGTGATGGCGCTGGTGGTGGAGCTGTGGCGATGGAAGCGGGGTGCCGCGGTCGACTGGGCATCGACGCTCGCCTGGTGCGTGGTGCTGCCGCTGGTGGCTTGCGCGCTGGTGCTGCTGCTGCGCCCGGAATCGCTGGTGATGCAGACGTTGACGGCGCTCGCGGTGATCGTGCCGCTCGGCCCGCTGCTCTATCGGCTGGCCTACCGGCCGCTGGCCGATGCCACCGTGCTCACGCTCTTGATCGTATCGGTGGCGCTGCACGGTGTGCTGGTCGGCCTGGGCCTGCTCTTCTTCGGCGCCGAGGGTTCGCGCACGCCGGCCTTCTCGGACCTGCGGCTCGACCTCGGCGGCGTGGCGTTGACGGGCCAATCGCTGGTGGTGGTCGCGGTCACCGCCGCGCTGGTGGTGCTGATGTTTCTTTTCTTCGAACGCTCGATCGTCGGCAAGGCGCTGCGCGCCACCGCGATCAACCGCGTCGGCGCGCGGCTGATGGGCATTCCCACCGGCCTCTCGGGTGACCTGAGCTTCGCGCTGGCGGCGGCGATCGGCGCGGTCTCGGGCCTCCTGATCGCGCCGCTGACCACCATCTACTACGACACCGGCTTCCTGATCGGCCTCAAGGGCTTCGTGGCTGCCATCGTCGGCGGCCTGGCCAGCTATCCGCTGGCGCTCGTGGGCGCGCTGATCGTGGGCCAGCTCGAGGCCTTCTCCTCCTTCTGGGCCAGCGCCTTCAAGGAGGTCTTCGTCTTCACGCTGATCATCCCGGTGCTCTGGTGGCGCTCGCTGAGCAGCCGCCATGTGGAGGACGAGGAATGACGCGCCGGCATATGGCCATCGCCTTCGTAGTCCTGCTCGCGGCGGTGTGGGGTTTCCTGCCGGACTTCTCGGTCACCGTGCTCAGCTACATCGGCCTCTACGCGCTGGTCGCGGCCGGCCTCGTGATGCTGACCGGCGTGGGCGGCATGACTTCCTTCGGCCAGGCCGCCTTCGTCGGCACCGGCGCCTACGCGACCGCCTGGGTCTGCACCTCGCCCGCGGTCGCCGCCGCGATCGGCACGGTCGTGAGCCCCGCGCTGCTGCCGTGGATCGGGCTCCTGTTCGGCATCCTCGTGACCTTCTTCGTGGCCTGGGGGCTGGGCGCGATCACGCTGCGGCTTTCCGGGCACTACTTGCCGCTGTGCACCATCGCCTGGGGCCTGAGCTTCTACTTCCTGTTCGGCAACCTGGAATTCCTGGGCGGCCACACCGGCGTGGCCGGCGTGCCGCCGATCGTGGTGGCCGGCCTGTCCTTCGCATCGCCGCGCTCGTTGGGCCTGGTGATCTGGGGCGTGCTGCTGCTCGCGCTGTGGGCGTTGCACAACCTGCTGGATTCGCGCGAGGGCCGTGCCATCCGCGCGCTGAAGGGCGGCCGCGTGATGGCCGAATCGATGGGCGTGGACACTGCGCGCTACCGCATCAAGGTCTTCGTGCTGGCAGCGCTGCTGGCGGCGGTGTCGGGCTGGCTCTATGCGCACATGCAGCGCTTCATCAACCCCACGCCCTTCAACCTCAACATCGGCATCGAGTACCTCTTCATGGCGGTGGTCGGCGGCGCCGGCCATCTCTGGGGCGCGGTGCTCGGCGCCGCGCTGATCACCTTGTTGAAAGAGCAGCTGCAGGACATCCTGCCGCGCCTGCTGGGCTCCAGCGGCAACTTCGAGGTGATCGTGTTCGGCCTCCTGATGCTGGTGGTGCTGCAGCGCTTTGCCGACGGCCTGTGGCCGACCGTGGCGCGCCTGGGCGGGCGCTTCCTGAAGCCGGTGAAGCCGCGTGCTCCGCGCCAGACCCTCACGTTGCCCGAGGCCACCTTGCCGCCGCGCGGGCAGGTCGTGCTGCAGGCCGACGCCGTGACCAAGCGCTTCGGCGGCCTGGTCGCCAACGACGCGGTCAGCATGGATGTGAAGGCGGGCGAGATCCACGCGCTGATCGGTCCCAACGGCGCCGGCAAGAGCACCTTCTTCAACATGATTTCGGGCGTGGACGATCCCACCTCGGGCGAGGTGCGGCTGATGGACCGGCCGATGACCGGCCAGCCCTCGCGCGCCTTCGCCGCGCTGGGCCTGGGTCGGACCTTCCAGCACGTGCGTCTGCTGGGCCAGCGCCGCGTGATCGAGAACGTCGCGCTCGGCGCGCACCGCCGCGGGCGTCGCGGATGGATCGCCTCCATGCTGCGGCTGGATCGCGCGGAAGAGGCCGCCTTGCTCGCGCAGGCGCGGCGCCAGCTCGAGCGCTGCGGGCTCGGCGAGTTCGTGGAAGTGCCGGCGGGCTCGCTGGCGCTGGGCCAGCAGCGCGTGATCGAGATTGCACGCGCATTGGCGGGCCATCCCGCGGTGCTGCTGCTCGACGAGCCGGCCGCGGGCCTGCGCCATCTGGAAAAGCGCGCGCTCGCCACCCTGCTCGACCAGCTGCGCGCCGAGGGTCTGGCGATCCTGGTGGTCGAGCACGACATGGAGTTCGTCATGAACCTGGCCGACCGCGTGACCGTGCTGGAGTTCGGCGCCGTCATCGCGCGCGGAACGCCGCTCGAAGTGCAGGCCGATCCGAAGGTGCTGGACGCTTATCTCGGTGGCGTCGACGAGCCGGCGGAGCAAAAGCTGATGGAGCAGGTGGCATGAGCAAGGCACTCCTCCAACTCGAAGACTTCTGCGTCTCCTACGGCGCGGTGGAGGCCGTGCACCACATCGACCTGCGCGTCGACGCGGGCGAGATCGTCACGGTGATCGGGCCCAACGGCGCGGGCAAGACCACGCTGCTGTGCGCCGCGATGGGCTTGCTTCCTTCGCGCGGCGGCGTGCTGCTCGACGGCGAGCGCATGGCGCGCACCAGCGTGGAAGCGATGGTGGCGCGCGGCGTAGGCCTGGTGCCGGAAAAGCGCGAGCTCTTCGGCGAGATGTCGGTCGAGGACAACCTGCTCCTGGGCGGCTTCTCGCGCTGGTGGCGCGGCGAGCGCGACCAGCGCCAGCGCATGACGGAGGTCTTCGGCATCTTCCCGCGCCTGCAGGAGCGTCGCGCGCAGCTCGCGTCCACTCTGTCCGGCGGCGAGCGGCAGATGCTCGCGATCGGCCGGGCGCTGATGGCGCGGCCGCGCCTGCTGATGCTCGACGAGCCCTCGCTCGGCCTCGCGCCGCTGATCGTGCGCGAGGTGCTGCAGGTGGTGTCCTCGCTGCGCCAGCATGGCGTCTCGGTGCTGCTGGTGGAGCAGAACGCCCGCGCCGCGCTGCAGGTGGCGGACCGTGCCTACGTGCTCGAAATGGGCGCGGTCGCGCTGCAGGGACCGGCCAAGGAGCTGCTGCACGACCGCCGCATCATCGACACCTACCTGGGGCTGGGCGCGCGCACCGACGAAACGCCGGCGCGATAGCTAGGCCAGCAGCGCCTTCAGCTTCGCGCTGGTAAAGGGCACGCTGCGCAGCCGCACGCCGGTGGCGTCGAACACCGCGTTGGCCAGCGCCGCCGGCACCGGGCTGGAAGCCGCTTCGCCGGCACCCAGCGGCGGCTCTTCGCGCCGGTCGATCAGTTCGATCTCCAGCCGCGGCACTTCGGTGAAGTTCAGCAGCGGGTAGCTGACCCAGTCGACGCTGGTGACGCGCGAGCGGTCGAAGGTGGTCTCCTCGTGCAGCGTGCGCGAGAGCGTTTGCAGGATGTTGCCCTCGACCTGGGCGCGCACGGCGTCGGGGTTGATCATCAGCCCGCAGTCGTGGGCGCAGCAGACCCGGCGCACCGCGATCTCGCCGTTCTTGCGGTCGACCTCGACCTCCATCGCGATGGCGACATAGGTCTCGTTGTTCTTGTAGTGGATATAGGCCATGCCGCGGCCCCTCGCGATGCCGCCGCCGCGCGTGGCGGCAGGCGAGGGCCGGGCCTGCCAGCCGATCATCCGGCCCGCGCGCCGGATCACCTCGGCGCCGCGCGGGTTCGCGGTGTCGCGCAGGCGGAAGGCCAGCGGGTCCATGCGCGCCTTCGCCGCCAGTTCGTCGACGAAGCTCTCGACCGCGAAGCAGTTCGCGACCTTGCCCGGCGCGCGGATGTTGGAAGGCCTGAGCGGCGCCGGCCCCAGCCAGTGTGCCGTGACCTTGACCGCGTTCGCGCCGTAGGGCGGATCGCCGTTCTGCGACACCAGCCCGACGGACTGGCCCACCGGCTGGCGCAGGCCGGCGGCGAGCGGCGACAGCAGCGGTATCCATTCGAGGTTGGCCGTGGCGCGCGGCACCCACATGTCGGTTTCCCAGGCGTCGATGCGGCCCTCCGGCGTCAGCGTGGCCTTCATGTCGAGCAGCTGCGGCGGGCCCTTCGGGTCCCAGCCCAGCTCGTCCTCGCGGCTCCACTGCACGCGCACCGGCCGGCCGACCGCCTTCGACAGCAGCACCGCATCGGCCGCCGCGTCGTCGTGCCCGTTCATGCCGTAGCAGCCGGCGCCGTCGAGGTAGACCACGCGCAGCTTGTCGCGCGGCAGCTCGACCAGTGCCGCGAAGACGTTGAGGAAGCGATGGCTGGCCTGCGACGCCGTCCACACCGTGCCGCCGTCGGGGCGCACGTCGGCCACGGCGCACGAGGGGCCGATCGAGCCGTGCGACTGGATCGGCCACGCATAGCTCGCGCGCAGCACTTCCGCCGCATCGCGCAGGCCGGCCAGGCGTTGCGCGTCGCCCTTCGACGCGATGACTTCCTCGGCCACGAAGGGGCCGCTGCGGGCCCAGTCGACCAGCGCCGCGTGGCCGATCAGCGGCGCGCTGTCGCTCCATCGCAGCTCGAGTTCGCGCGCCGCGCGCACCGCGGCCCATTCGTCGGGGCTCACGACGCCGACGAAATCGGCGATGCGCACCACGCGCACGCCGGGCAGCCGAGCCACCGAAGCCTCGTTGACCGACAACAGCTTCGCGCCCACCGCCGGCGGCCGCAGCACGCGGCCGTGCAGCATGCCGGGCACCACGTGGTCGTGCACGTAGACATGGCGGCCGGTCACCTTGGCCGGCACGTCGGGCCGCGGCAGCGAGCGGCCGACCAGCACGTACTGCGAAGGCCGCTTGAGCGGTGCCTTCGGATTCATCTTCAGCTCGAAGCCGCGGCCGCCCAGGAGGACGGAGCAGCCGATGCTGCGGCCGTCGGCCGCGCGCACCGCGCCGTCGGCGAGCGTGAGCTGTTCGGGCGGCAGTTGCAGCTGCTGTGCCGCCGCCGCAATCAGCGCCTCGCGCGCCGTCGCCGCGGCCTGGCGCAGCTCGACGCCGCCGCGCATCACGCCGGTGCTGCCGGCCGTGGGCCCCTGGTTGGGCGTCAGCGCCGTGTCGCCCTCGATGAGTTCGATGCGCTCGACACCCACGCCGAGTTCCTCGCCCACCATCTGCCGCATTGCGATGCGGTGGCCGGTGCCGAGGTCGACCTTGCCCGAGTAGACGACCACGGTGCCGTCGGCACGCAGCGCCAGGAAGGAATCGACCTCGCCGAGCGCGAGCGAACGTTGCGCGCCGGCGATCGGCTGTGCATGCGCGGGCTGAATGGGCACGAGCCCGCAGCCCACGACCAGTGCGCCGGCTTCGAGCAGGGCGCGGCGTGTCAGCATGAGCGTCTCCATGCTCAGGCCCTCTCTGAATCGGCAGCGCGCTGCACGGCGCGCAACACCCGCTCGTGCGAGCCGCAGCGGCAGAGGTTGCCGGCGAGCGCCTGCTTGGCCTCGTCGCGGCTCGGCCGCGGCACGGCGCGCAGCAGCGCGACGGCCGTCATCACCATGCCGTTGGTGCAGTAGCCGCACTGCGCGGCCTGCTCGGCGATGAAGGCAGCCTGCACGGCGTGCGGCTTCTCGGGCGAACCCAGCCCTTCGGCCGTGACGACGCGGCGCCCGGCCGCATCGGCGATGCGAATGCTGCACGAGCGCACGGGCATGTCGTCGAGCAGCACGGTGCAGGCGCCGCACTGCGCGAGCCCGCAGCCGAACTTGGCCGCGTGCAAGCCCAGGTCGTTGCGCAGCGCGTAGAGCAGCGGCATGTCCGGATCCCAGGCCTCGAGGCTTTTCGAGGCGCCATTGACGATGAGGGTGATGCTGGGCATGCGGACCTCCTTGGGCGGCGGTGCAGATTGCCACAGCGTGCCCATCGCATCAAGCGACGTCCGGCATCGGGTCCATGACGAATTCTTTCAGGCTAATACCTTCGTAAGCCGCGCCAGATATGCGTTTGTCGCTATGGATTTGATAGCCAATTTGTCATCGACTCGCCTTAACATCGGCCGGTTTTTTCAACTCGCAAGAAAGGCGAACAACATGAGTGAATGGCTCTATCAGGTCACCGGCAAGGCTTGGCTCGCGCTGCTGTTCGGCATCGGCATCCTCGGGTGGGCCGGCTATGCGCAGTGGAAGGCCTCCGCCGACACGCACGGCACCGCGGTCGAAGACCTGGTCGTGCGCAGCGGCTCGATCACCGGCGGCAGCGAGGTCACCGAAACGTCCAAGCGCCGCCGCGGCGGCACGACGACCCGCCGCTACTTCGTGCTCGATGCCAAGCTGGCCAGCGGCAGCACCGAGAAATGGCGCGTCGACAACGCGGTCGGGCGCAGCAAGCTCGAACCGCTGATCGACGAGGCCATCGAGGTCAGGCTCGATCCGTCGGACAACAACATGGTCTACGAGATCAAGCACAAGGGCCGCACCGTGGTCTCCCTCGCCGACGTCCAGAAGATCATGGAATCGAAGGACAAGGTGGCCGCCACGATGGCCACCGACAAGGTGACGCTGGTCCTCGGCCTGATTGCCTTGCTGCTGGGCATCGTCGGCCTGGTGATCCGCCAGCGCCTGAACAAGGGCCTCGCCGCGGCGCAGGCCGCTGCCGTGCCCACGCCGGCCATCGGCGAAAAAACCTAGTTGTCGATCACCCTGCGGGCGAAGCGCTCCAGGTAGTCGAGCAGCCTGTTCGCGCCCGCGACGGCTGCCGCCTCGTCGCCGGTGGCGATGCCCTGGGCGAGTTCCATGTGGGCCTTGGCGGCTTCGACGATCTCGCCCTCGTGCTGGTAGGCGTACCAGAAGCGGCGGCACTGCACGATCAGCGGCGCCACGCTCTTGACGGCGGAGTGGTTCTGGCTGGCCTGGTGATTCACGCGGTCGAGCTCATGGTCGGCCTGCATGTAGTCGTCCAGGTGGCCGCGTGCGGCTGCCTTGACCATCTTTTCGGCGCAACGCAGGATTTCCTTGCGCTGCGCGGCGGTGGCCCGGCGTGCCGAGCAGCAGGCGATGAGTATTTCCAGCACGCGCCGCGTCTGCAGCACATCGAGATGGTCGGCCAGGTCGATGCTGGAGACCAGCAGGCCGCGCCGCGGCTGCTGCACGATCAGCCCGATCGAGCTCATGCGCAGCAGCGCCTCCCGCACCGGCGTGCGGCCGAGCCCGGTACGTTCGGCGATCTCGGCCTCGACCACCTGGCTGCCGGGTTCGAGTTGCAGCGTGCATATCAACGCCTCTATCGCGTCGTAGGCGATGTCGGCGGCGCGCCGCGGGGCGGCGGCACTTGGGAAAGACGTGGCTGCAACGGGCATCGTGGAGGGCTGAGGCTGGGGTCGGAAAGGCGGTCGCATTCTCCCATCGGCAGCGACCGGGTGGCGAAGGGGGCCTGGCTTACAGTGCGGCGCCGATCTTGCGCAGTTCGGCGATCTGCGGCGCCTTGGGCAACCAGAGCTTGTCGAACTCCCGGATGACCGGCGCAGGGTCGAAGCCGCTGTCGCTCTTGAAGGCGATGCCGCTCGCCTTGAACTTGTCGATCAGCCCGAGCTCCGTGGTCACGATGTCCTTGATCTGCGCGTCGAGCGATTGCTTGATCAGGTCGCGGATCAGCTCCTTGTCCTTCGCATCCAGCGTCTGCCAGATCCGGCCCGACACCAGCGGCGCGAAGGGCATGAAGAGCGCGTTCATCGGAAGCAGCACCTTCGACACCCGGTCGAAGCGCTGGTTCCACGAGAACTCGATGTCGGCCTCGAGGCCGTCCACCTGGCCGTTGGACATGGCATCGAACACGGCGGGCGTGGGAATGGGCGTCGGCGCCGCGCCCAGCAACTGATAGAAGTCGCGGTACACCGGCGTCGGATTGATGCGCAGCTTCAGGCCCTTGAGCTCGGTCGGGGTCGAGATGTTCTTGGTCGAGAACACCACGCGCATGCCGGTGATGCCCCAGCCCAGGCCGATGGTTCCGGTTTCGCGCGGCAGCACCTCGAGCAGCTTCAGCGCGGCCGGCGTGCGCACCAGCGTGGCGACGTTGGTGGTCGAACGCACCAGGTAGGGCGCATTGATGGCTGCCACGCTCGCGACGCGCGAGCCCAGCTCGGCCGCCTGGATCCAGCCCATGTCCAGCGCGCCCGATTGCAGCTGCTGCATCATGGCCGACTCGTTGCCCAGCTGGCCGGAGTGGAACACCGTGGCGCTCAGGCGGCCGTCGGTGGCCTTCTTCAACGCCTCGCCAAAGCCCAGCGCCGCGCGGTTCCACGAATGGCCCGCCGGCGTGATGAGGCCGAGTCGGAAATCCTTGGCCGCGGCCGCGCGCGACGGCGTACTGAAGAGAAGGGACGAGGCGGCGGTGCCGGCCGCAGCCTGGACGAAGTGTCGGCGTGAGAGGGACATGCAATGCTCCGGTTGGGGGGAAGAAAAGAGGCCTACTTGAGAAGACCGAGCGACAGGCTCGGGAAGATCGACAACAGCACCAGCGCCACGCAGCAGATGAGGAAGAAGGGCAGCGTGACGATGAACATCTTTCCGGGCTTGGCGCCGGTGACCGCGGCGGCGACGAAGAAGCTCAGGCCGACGGGCGGCGTCATCAGCCCCAGCACGAGGTTCACCACCACCACCACGCCGAAGTGGCGCGGGTCGATGCCGTAGATCTCGGTGGCGATCGGCAGCAGGATCGGCACCGTCATGATCAGGCCGGGAATGCCGTCGATCACCGTGCCGATCACCAGCAGGATCGCGTTCGCGAGCAGCAGGAAGGTGACCGGGTCTTTGGCGACGGTCTGGATCCATGCCGCGATGGCCTGCGGCACCTTGCCGTAGATCAAGAGCCAGGAGAACACCGCCGCGGCGGCCACCAGGAACAGCACGACCGCCGAGTAGATCGCCGACTTGAGCAGGATCTCCGGCATCGTCCTGAAGCTGAATTCCTTCGTCACGTAACGCCCGACCAGGGCCGCGGCCAGCGCGCCGACGGCCGCGGCCTCGGTGGGGTTGGCGAAGCCGGTGAGGATGGAGCCGACGATCACGATCGGGATCAAGAGCGTGGGGCAGGCCGTCGCGATGGTGTGCAGCCGCTGCCGGAGGGTCCGCTTCTCGGTGCGCGGATAGTTGTAGATCACGCCCATGCAGGCGATCACGACGAAGAACAGCAGCGTGAGCACGATGCCGGGCAGGATGCCGGCGATCAGCATGTCGCCGACCGCGACCTGCGCCAGCACGCTGTAGACCACGAACATCACCGAAGGCGGGATGATCGGGCCGAGCATGCCGCCGTACACGGTGAGGCCGGCGGCGAAGGTCTTGTCGTAGCCCTTCTTCTCCATCTCCGGCACCATGATCTGGCTCATGATGGCCACCTGCGCAGTGGCCGAGCCGATGATCGAGGACACCAGCATGTTGGCGAGGATGTTCACGTAGGCGAGGCCGCCCTTGACCGAGCCGATGAAGGCCAGAGCCAGGTCGACCAGGCGCCTGGTGATGCCGCCGCCGTTCATGATTTCGCCGATCAGGATGAACAGCGGAATCGCGATCAGGCCGTAGCTGTCGATCCCCGAGAACATCTGCAGGGGATAGGACTGGAACAGCACCGTGTCCCCGGAATTCAGGATGTAGACGATGCCGGCCAGGCACAGGCAGGCGCCGATGGGCACGCCGATCAGCATCACGACGAGGAAGAATGCGGAGGTCAGCATCTCAGTTCACCGCGTCGGCGTTGAGCACGTGGAACTCGCGGTGCACGCGCTTGGGCTGCAGGCCGAGGTCTTCCAGCAGGTTGGCCAGCGCATGCACGCTGAGCGTGAGCGAGAAGATCGGCAGGATCAGCTGCACGACCCAGGTCGGCCAGTTCAGCGTCTGCGTGGTTTCGGTGTAGAGGAAGTTGAAGGACTCGGCCGCGTAGTCCTTCGCATCGAAGCCGTGGCGCGCGATGCCCACCGGGTCCATCCAGACCCAGCACATCGCCAGCAGCCCGAAGCCGAGCAGCAGCACGCCGCCGGAGGCGCAGGCCTTGGCGGCCGCCGCTGCCTTGGCGCCGAGCTTGTCGGTCAAGAGCGTCACGGCGAAGTCCAGCCGCAGCCGGGTCATCGCCGAGGCGCCGATGAAGGTGAGCCAGACCACCGAGTACACCGATGCCTCGTCCACCCAGTACAGCGGTACGCCCGTGTAGCGCGTGACCACGTTCAGCAGGATCAGCGCGACGAGCAGGCCCATGAGGCCGGTGAGCAGATAGCGTTCGCAGCGCAGGATCGCGTCCGAGGCATCGAGCACGAAGCGGCTGATGCCCGGCGGTCCGAGGGCGTTGTTGTTCATGGCGTTCTTGCGGCCTGGCGGTGCTGCGGCCCGGATCAGGCGACCGACCGGTACTGCGCCGGGCGGGTCGCGAGCGCCTTGCCGACGATGGCTTCGATCGCTGCGCGTTCCTCGCCGACGAGCGGCAGGCGCGGGCGGCGCATGTGCTCGGTGCCGACGCCGACCAGCAGGTCGATGAGCTTCAGGTTCTGCACCAGCTTGGTCGACACGTCGAGATGGAGCATCGGCGTCATCCACTGATAGAGCTTGAGCGCTTCGGCGAACTGGCCGGCCTTCATCAGGTCGTAGAGCGCCACGGTCTCGCGCGGAAAGGCGCAGCCGACGCCGGCGAGCAGGCCGTCGCAACCCAGCGCCAGGCCTTCGTAGGCCAGGTCGTCCACGCCCAGGAAGAGCTGGTAGCGGTCGCCCACGGTGTTGCGCAGGTCGGTGATGCGGCGGATGTTGTCGGTGCTCTCCTTGATGGCGACGATCCATTCGCAATCGGCCAGCTCGACCATGTGTTCGGGCTTCAGGTCGACGCGGTAGGCGACCGGGTTGTTGTAGACCATCACCGGCTTCTGCGCGGCTTCGGCCATGGTGCGCACGTTGAGCATCGCCTCTCGCGCGTCGGCCACGTAGATCACGGAGGGCATCACCATGTAGCCGGCGACGCCGAGCTTGTTGGCGCCGTCGATGTAGCGCAGCGCTTCGCGCGTGCTGGTCTCCGAGACATTGGCCAGCACCGGCACACGGCCGGCGCTGGCTTCCAGCGCGATCCTGGCGACCTCCAGCTTTTCCTCCAGCGTCAGCGTGCTGGCCTCGCCGAGCGAGCCGCAAGTGACGAGGCCGTGAATGCCGTTCCTGATCTGGAAGTCGATGTGCTTCGCGGTACCTTCGGCATCGATGCGCTCGTCGGCGTGGAATTTGGTGGTGATGGCGGGGAAGATGCCTTGCCAGCGGGGGTTGCTCACGTGCTTGCTCCTGGGGATGGATAGGGTTGGAAGTGTCTTTTAAATATATTAGTGAGATATTAGAAATATCTTGCCAGGGTATTTAGCAGGTTGCATGCCAGGCTGTTTTGATGGAAATGGCGGGTACGGAGGGCCGCGGCGCGGCATGGCGATGCAAGGCGCATCGTTGAAGTGCGCGGCGCGCACTTGTTTGGTCCGTCAGGGATGCAGCGTCACTTCGGCCGCTTGAAGCTCCACCACGGCAGCAGGGCGTTCAGCGACTGCACCTCGCCGCTGCCGGCGCTCTCGTAGCCGGCGAGCGTGCCGAGGCGGTGCTGCCACGCGGCGCCGCGCAGCAGCGTGAGCAGGGCCAGGATCGCGGGCTGGTCGAGCGCCGACTTGAGGCAGGCTAGGTGATAGCGCTCGTGCACCAGCGGCACGAAGCCCAGGCCCGCGCTGCGCGCGACCGATTCGATCCCGAGCCCGGCGTCGGCCTGGCCGGCCGCCACTGCGTGGGCGACGGCCGCATGCGAAGGCTCGCAGTGCGCATAGCCTTCGAGCGCATCGGCGTCGAGCTTCTGCGCTTCGAGCAGCTCGTCGAGTAGCACGCGCGTGCCGGTGCCGAGCGCGCGGTTCACGTAGCGTGCGCGCCGGCTCGCGACATCGGCCAGGCTGCGCAGGCCCAGCGGATTGCCCGGCGCGACGATCAGGCCCTGCGTGCGCCGCGCGAAGCCGATGATCTTGTGCAGCCCGGGCTTGAGCAGCGGCTTGTAGGTGCGCTGCGCCAGCGAGCCGCGCGGCGGCCGCTCCAGTGTGTGGAAGCCCGCCATCACGCAACGCCCCTCATTGAGCGCGCTGATCGCGTCCACGCTGCCGGTGAAGCGAATGTCGAGCTGCAGGTGCGCGCTCTCGGCCGCGTGCGCGCGCAGCAGCACCAGCGCATCGTCATGGCTCGCATGCAGGCTCAGCACGTGGATGCTGTCGTCGAAGGCGAGCGCGAAGGCGCGTTCGAGATCGGCATGCAGCGCCTCGATCTGCGGTGCGAGCCGGGCCTGCGCCTGGCGCTCGGCCCACAGGAGCTTGTCGCCGAACTCGGAGAGCTGCGCCGAGCGGCCCTGCGCGCCGGTCACGAGCGGATGGCCCAGGGTCTGCTCCCAGCGCTTGAGTTCGCCCCACACGTGCCGGTACGACAGGCCCAGCACCCGTGACGCGGCCGAGATGGAGCCGTGCTCGCGCACCGCGTGCAGCAGCTCCATGAGCGGATTGCGGATCAGCGTCCGGCCGTTGCGGCGCGGTGCGATGGCATAGGAAAGTTCGATCTGTTGCACGGAGAAAAGAGGAGGGCGGGATGCCGCGAAGGATTATGCAGAGGCCGACCCTGACCTATGCATGCGATTGCATAAGTTGGCTCCCTGCGTTTGCCCATACTGCCCCGGCTTCCAAACTCCACCACCTGCATGAACACCTTCACCGACAGCGCCGCCGCGGCCTGGCAGCTCGTCGTCTCGGCCGATCCGGTGCTGCTCGCCATCGTCGGGCGCTCGCTGGCCGTCAGCGGCACCGCCTGCGCGCTGGCCTGCGGCTTCGGCCTGCTTCTGGGGGCCTGGCTCGCGGTGGCCCGCTTCGCCGGCCGCGGCCTGCTGCTCACGCTGCTCAACACGCTGCTGGCGCTGCCCTCGGTGGTGGTAGGGCTGGTGATCTACCTGCTGCTCTCGCGCTCGGGGCCGCTGGGCTTCCTGGGCTGGCTGTTCACCTTCAAGGCCATGGTGCTGGCGCAGGCGCTGCTGGTGCTGCCGGTGGTCACGGCCCTCACGCGCCAGACCGTCGAGGACGCCGATCGCGCACATGGCGAGCAGCTGCGCTCGCTCGGCGCCGGCGGGCTGGTGCGCGCGCTGCTCCTGGTGTGGGACGAGCGCTATGCGTTGATCACGGTGCTGATCGCTGCCTTCGGCCGCGCGGTGTCCGAAGTCGGCGCCGTGATGATCGTCGGCGGCAACATCGACGGCTTCACGCGCGTGATGACCACCGCGATCGCGCTCGAGACCAGCAAGGGCGACCTGCCGCTCGCGCTTGCGCTCGGGCTGGTGCTGCTGGGCGTGGTGCTGCTGCTCAACCTCGCGATCTCGGCCGTGCGCGGCTGGCGCGAGCGCGTCGACGGCGGCGCGGCCGATGCAGCAGCGGCTCGGCGGGTGGAGGTGCTGTCGTGAGCGAAGCGCTCTTCAGCCTGCACGAGATCGACGTGCATTACGGCCGTGTGCCGGCGCTGGTCCGCGCCACGCTGTCCATCCATGCCGGCGAGCGCGTCGCGCTGATCGGCGCCAACGGCAGCGGCAAGAGCACGCTGCTGCGCGTGCTGCACGGGCTGGTGCCGCATGCGTCCGGCGCCTTCGTCGGCAAGGTGCCGCTGCGTGCGCAGGCCATGCTGTTCCAGCGGCCGCACATGCTGCGCATGAGCGTGCGCAACAACGTCGCGCTCGCGCTCTGGCTGCATGGCGCGCCATGGCGCAGCGCGCAGCGCGAGGCCACGGCGGCGCTCGGGCGCGTCGGCCTTGCCGCGCTGGCCGGCCGCAACGCCCGCACGCTGTCGGGCGGCCAGCAGCAGCGCATGGCGCTGGCGCGCGCCTGGGCGTTGAAGCCGGCCGTGCTGCTGCTCGACGAACCGACGGCGAGCCTGGATCCCACCGCCAAGCGCGAGGTCGAAGCCCTGATCGCCGATGCGGCGCACGGCCGCACGCTGGTGTTCGCAAGCCACAACCTCGGCCAGGTCAAGCGGCTCGCGAGCCGCGTGATCTATCTGGAGCACGGCCGCGTGCTGGCCGACCTGCCGGTACACGATTTCTTCAATGGGCCGTTGCCGGAAGAGGCCCGTCTGTTCGTCAAAGGAGAGTTGGTATGAAGTCATTCAAGTTTCTTGCGCTCGCGCTCGTCTTCTCGGCCGGCGCCTTCTCGGCGAATGCCGAGACCATCACCATGGCGTCCACCACCTCGACCGAGCAGTCGGGCCTGTTCTCGCACCTGCTGCCGGCCTTCAAGCAGGCCAGCAACATCGACATCAAGGTGGTCGCGGTCGGCACGGGCCAGGCGATCGACATGGCCAAGCGCGGCGATGCCGACGTGCTCTTCGTGCACGACACCGCGGCCGAGGAGAAGTTCGTTGCCGAGGGCTTTGCGGCCAGGCGCTTCCCGGTCATGTACAACGACTTCGTGCTGGTCGGGCCGAAGAACGACCCGGCCGCGGTGAAAGGCAAGGACATCGCCGCCGCGCTCAAGAAGGTCGCGACCAGCAATGCGGCCTTCGTCTCGCGCGGCGACAAGAGCGGCACCGATGCCGCCGAGCGCCGGCTCTGGACGCAGGCTGGCGTGGCCGACGCAGGCCAGCAAGTGCCCAACGACAAGAAGGGCGCGGGCTACAGGGAATGCGGCTGCGGCATGGGCCCGGCGCTCAACATCGCGGCCTCGAGCAATGCTTACGTGCTGGCCGACCGCGGCACCTGGCTGAGCTTCAAGAATCGCGCCGACCTGGCGGTGCTGGTGGAAGGCGACAAACGCCTCTTCAACCAGTACGGCGTGATGGTCTTGAGCCCGGCGAAGTTTCCGCAACTCAACAGCGCCGGCGCGCAGAAGTTTGTCGACTGGGTGATCTCGCCGGCCGGGCAGTCGACCATCGCGAGCTACAAGATCGGCGGCGAGCAGCTGTTCTTTCCCAATGCGGGCCAGTAGGGCCTGGCGCGCGGTGGCTCTCGCCTCGGGTCTGGTCGCCGGCGCGGCCGCTGCACAGCAGCAGACGCTCGCGGTCCATGCGGCGGGCAGCCTGCGCGCGCCGATCACGCAGGCGGCGCAAGCTTTCGAACAGGCGAACCCGGGCACGCGAATCGCGCTGACTTTCGGTGCCTCGGGCCTTCTGCGCGACCGCATCGCGGCCGGAGAAAAGGCCGATGTGTTCGCCTCGGCCAACATGGCGCATCCGCAATCTCTCGGCGCCGACGGCGCATGGGGGCCGACCCGTGCCTTCGCTCGCAATGCGCTGTGCGCGCTCGCGCGGCCCGGGCTGGCGGTGACGCGCGACACGCTGGTCAAGACGATGCTCGACCCGGCGATCAAGCTCGGCACCTCGACGCCCAAGGCAGATCCCTCGGGTGACTATGCCTTCGAACTGTTCGAGCGCGTCGAGCGCACGGGCGCGGCGCCTGCAGGTTCGGCGCGTGCGCTGGCCACCAAGGCGCTGCAACTGAGCGGTGGCCCGAACTCGCCCGCACCGCCGCCGGGACGCAATGTCTACGGCATGCTGGTCGCGAGCGGGCAGGCCGATGTGTTCCTGACCTATTGCACCAACGCGGTGGTGGCCATCGCCGAGGCGCCGGGGCTTCAACTTGTCGAGGTGCCTGCGGCCATCAACGTGAGCGCGGAATACGGGCTGGCCGTGCGCAGCGGCGCGGCCCCGGCGGCGCAGGCTTTTGCGGACGACCTGGTCCATGGCGCAGGGCAGGGCGCATTGCGCAAGGCCGGCTTCCTCGCGCCCTGATATCGACAACCGGTCTTGCCCTAAAGGAGGCTGTGCGCGGCCGCGGTGGCTTCGAGCCTCAGCAATTTCCTCTTGCGCCGCACGCCCCAGCGATAGCCCGAGATCGATCCATCGGCCTTGAGCACGCGGTGGCAGGGGATGGCAACCGCGAGCACGTTGGCGGCACAGGCGGCGCCGACTTCCTGCGCGGTCGCAGTCACGGGCAAGGCCTTGGCGATCCGGCCGTAGGTGATGGTCTCGCCGGCAGACACGGCGCGCAAGGCTTGCCAGACCGCCAGCTCCAGTGCCGAGCCGCGGATGTCCAGCGGCAGATCCAGGCCCTCTTCCGGCGCTTCGAGAAAGGCGACGACCTTCGCCGCCGAATCCTCGAGCCCGGCTTCATCGAGCACGAGCCGCGCATCCGGAAACGCGCTCGCCAGCTCGCGGCGCAGCGCGTGCCGGTCGTCACCCATCAGGATGGCGGCGACGCCCGTGGCGCTGGCAGCGATCAGTGCGCTGCCCAGCGAGAAGGTTCCGTACGCGAAACGGAGTTCTTCCCGGTGATCAACAGTTGTGTTCATTGCGATGTCCTCATTGCTTCCTGTGAGGATTCACTGTGGCATCGCGTCAGCCTGATCGCACTCCGGTCCTTGCTTTCGAATCGCCGCTTCCTTGTGCCCTGCGCGGTGAGCGCTCAATCGAGCGCGCGCACCTCGATGCGCATCAGGTTGCGCACGTGCCGTGCACCCAGCCGATGGTCGGCCGCGGAGATCAGTGCGATGCGTCCCTCGCGTTCGTCGAGCGCCTTGCCGTCGCGTTCGAACAGCACCAGCACGCCTTCGCCCACCGCGGTGTTGCTGATCTCCGGCCAGGAGAAGAGGGCGCGGTAGCCGTCGGTTGCCGTCGCGACGACGACGAGGGTCTTCCAGTCGTTGCGCCCGGGTGCGGCGAGACCTGCGCGAGCGACCAGTGCGGAAACCTTGACCCCGCGCACCGAGCTGCGTGTTTCGGTGCCTTGCCCGCTGCGCGATTGCGTGAACTGGCCGATCTCCGCAGCCGGGAAGGCTGCGAGCGCTGCGGCGTCGAGCCGGAGTTGCTGCCGCACCGCGCCCGCCACTTCAAGCTGCTGGCTGGGCTGCGCCGTCGCGATCGCAGGGGCGGTGAACAGCGTCAGGCAAAGGATCAGACGGAGAAGGAGGTGCATCAGGGCTCCGGGGAGTCATCGATCCATCGGAAGGTACAGGCTTTCCTTGACCTCTTCCATCACGACATAGCTGTGCGATCGGCCGTCACCGGCAGCTTCTTCGGCAGGTCGTCGAAGCCACCCGACACGAGGTGCATTCCATCACCTCGGGCACGTGCAGCAACTCATGCGCGACCCATGACGTGCAGCAATGCGCCGGGGCCTGGCTTTTTGTCCATCGGCCGGGTTTCCAGAAATCCCTGAACGCCAGACCAGATCAGGAGTTCTGATGTAAGTATTTGCGTTTAACAGGTTACTAAATGAAACATACGTAACGCAAACGGCGATAAAAGGGCATAAACGAAACAAAATGCAAGCATTGTTGGAACGCGTATCAGACCGCTCCTGCACCCGGCCTCGATCCTTTTTGGAGGGTATTGGATGAAATCCACTGGAAAAAGCGCGCTTCTGCTTGTTACTGCAGCAGCCGCGCTCGCAGCGTGTGGGGGTGGAGGAGGCGGTGGAAGTGGATTTCCGGTGATGCAAGGGATGGCATCGGATACGACTGCAGCACCGTCCACCTCTGCTGCGCCAACCGACCCTGCCGTCGAAAAAGAAGCGGCACCGGTCGAGAAGGCGCTTGATTCGAGCTGGACCAAGGTGGCTGTCGAGAATCAGCGATTCACACTGGCTTCGACGACGACCGTGCAGTACGGGGCCAACTCGACCTGGAGGAAGAGATTGCTCTCGGGTTCGGTCGAGTGCAGCAATGCGACCTTTGGCGATCCGCTGCCCTATGTGGCGAAGGCGTGTTACATCCAAGGCCCCGCGCCCGCGCCCGCGCCCGCGCCCGCGCCTGCACCTGCACCTGCACCCGCGCCCACCGCGCCTGCAGCAGGCACGCTGCTCGCGGGCGAGGGCTCGTCGTTCACCGTCGCTGCTGCCACCCTTGTGCAGTACGGGTCCGGCTCATCGTGGGTTCAAAAGACAGTCAGCGGCACCGGCCAGTGCACGAACGAATTCTTCGGCAAAGACCCTTCGCCTTTTGTCGTGAAGGCTTGCTATTCCCTCGGCGCAGCACCCGGCACCGCTCCCGCTCCCGCGCCGGCTCCCGCCCCCGCGCCGGCTCCGGCACCCGCCCCGGCTCCAGCGCCGGCCCCGGCGCCCGCGCCCGCACCCGCACCCGCACCCGCACCCGTCTCCGGCGATGTCGTCGACAGCGCCGGCCGAGTGGTGGCCGATAGCTACCGCGCCCTGGCGCTCAAGTTGGCCACGGCGGAGGGCATCG
Source organism: Variovorax sp. CF079 (assembly GCF_900101545.1). Classification (GTDB taxonomy): domain Bacteria; phylum Pseudomonadota; class Gammaproteobacteria; order Burkholderiales; family Burkholderiaceae_C; genus Variovorax. Next base: position 239,691 of record NZ_FMZU01000002.1, read on the forward strand.
CCTACCGCTACGGCAATGCGCCGTCCGTGAACAACACCGGCATCCCGACGCTGTTCAAGCGTGCGGACCAGACCATGAGTTACCACGGAGGCACCTGGCAACTGGGGGGACCTCTTCTCGAAGATCCCGGCCTCTACATGACCAACCAGGCCCACGTCGGTTTTGTCGCCGACAACACCGCGGTGCGCATGGGGGTGGGCGATCTGCAGATCTCCGCCATCGACCACAACACCTTCGCGCAAGCGCCGCAATTGCCCTGGCAGGAAGCGGCCGCGTGGGACGGCAGCGCCGGACGCACCAACTACAACGTCAGCACCTACAAGACCGCCGGCCTCACGACCGGCGAGCCGGTGGCGGTGGCGCGTTGCGGCGGGCGCGTAGGCTTCTGCGCCACCTCGCTGGTGGCTTTCCAGAACGGCCTGATCGGCACCGCCGGCAGCAACACGGCGAACAACCGGGGCTCGGTGAAACTGCCCGCCAACAAGGTGCCGACCGGCATGGCCATCACCAACACCAGCGAATACGCGCTGGTGACGGTGTGGGACACGACGGCGCTGAAGGGCCAGGTGGCGGTGATCTCGCTGGCGGGTCTGTGCAACAACTGCAACCCCTACAACTCGGCCCAGAACGGCAGCTACGACGCCTGGTACGACTGGTGGCACGAGTGGATGGGCGTGTACCCGGGCCTGCCGAACATGGGCAACATCGCCTTCATGAAGGTGCTGGGCTACATCGACCTGCCGGGCATGAACGCACCGACCGAGATCGCCGTCACCACGGGCTTCGACCAGTTCCAGACGGCACTGCCGGAAAAGTACGGCGAGTTCATGGGGCAGACCTACTCCCCGTTGACCGACCCGGCCAAGCGCGCGACGTTCTCGGGTTCCGGCACGAACGCCAATAGGTATGCCAAGGCAGGTGTGGCGGTGGTCATCTCCAAGTCGGAGAAGAAGGTCGCCTTCATCGACCTGAAGCCGTTGTTCAGCTACGTCAACAGCGTCTACTTCGGTACCGGTCCGACGGAGTTCACCAACCTGGGTCAGGCCGACAACCAGTGGCCGTACACCTTCGCGTACAAGCCGCAACAGACGCCGACGGTGATCACGACGGTGGCGCTGGACAGCAAGCCGACCGCGGTGAAGACCACCATCTTCGGGCCGACTCACCGCGCCTGGATCGCCACGGAAGAGGGTTCGCTGCGCATCTATGGCCTGGGCAACGTGCCCACCGGCACCACGGTCACGGACGTCGTCGAGAAGGGCCGTGTCGCGATCGGGAAGAACCCGACCTCGCTGGCGATCTCGAAGATCGACCCGGAGAACAGGACCTTGGAGCCCTTGAACGAGCAGGTGCTGGTGGCTTCGCGCGGCGATCGCAAGATCCAGTGGGTGAGGTTCGCAGGCGACGGCAACAGCGGCAGCGTGGTTCGCACCCTGCAGGACTCGCGCATCGTCGACCCGATCGCGGTCGAGGATGCCGACAACTTCGCAAGCGACAACATGGTCTTGAGCATTGCGGACTACACCGGCAAGGTGGTGTCGAACTACCGCTACGGCTCGGTGATCTTCGCGAACCGCGGCGGCTCCTGGGCCTGCCAGCCGCCGGGCGGCTGTCCGGTGCAGGGCACCGGCGGCATGAACATGGAGTTCGGCGGCAGCTTCACGATGGAGGGCCGGCCCTTCCATATCAGGACAGCCAACGTGCCCTGATCCGCCCGAAGCCTCAGCGATCGAGCGGCAGGTACAGGCTTTCCTTGACCTCTTCCATCACCACATAGCTGTTCGACTCGGCCGGCACCGGCAGCTTCTTCAGCAGGTCGCCCAGCAGGCGGCGGTAGTCGCTCATGGCGCGCAGGCGCGCCTTCACCAGGTAGTCGAAGCCACCCGACACCAGGTGGCATTCCATCACCTCGGGCACGTGCAGCAATTCCTTCCTCACCTTGTCGAAGACGTCGGCCGACTTGGAGGACAGCGTGATTTCCACGAACACCAGGAGCGTCTTGCCGATCGCCTGCGGATCGATGCGCGCGTGGTAGCCGGTGATCACGCCTTCGCGTTCCATGCGCCGCACGCGCTCGGAGCAGGGCGAGGTCGAGAGGCCGATCTGCTCGGCCAGTTCGGTCATGGAGATGCGGCCCTGGCGCTGCAGGATGTCGAGGATCTTGCGGTCGGTGCGGTCGAGTTCGGTCATGGGCAGCAAAAAGCACTGGAATGTGTCGATATTTCAGTGGAGTTTATGGCAGATGAATGAATACGCTTGACCCTTCTCTCGCAGCGAAGGTGTCTTGCCATGAAAGTGATCGTTCTGGGCGGCGGTGTCATCGGTGTCACGACCGCCTATTACCTGGCCCGTGCCGGCGCGGAAGTGACGCTCGTCGATCGGCAGAGCGGCCCCGCGGAAGAAACCAGCTTCGCCAACGCCGGCCAGGTGTCGCCCGGCTATTCCACGCCCTGGGCCGCGCCGGGCATTCCCTTCAAGGCCCTGAAGTGGATGTTCCAGAAGCACGCGCCGCTCTCGATCCGGCCCGACGGCAGCCTGTTCCAGTTGCGCTGGATGGCGGCCATGCTGAAGAACTGCTCGCCCGAGCGCTATGCGGTCAACAAGGAACGCATGATGCGCGTGGCTGAATACAGCCGCGACTGTCTGCGCGAGTTGCGCGCCGAAACCGGCATCCGCTACGAGCATCGCACCCAGGGCACGCTGCAGCTGTTCCGCACGCAGGCCCAGCTCGACGCCGTGCAACGCGACGTGGCCGTGCTGCAGGAGTGCGGCGTTCCCTACCAGTTGCTCGATCGCAGCCAGCTGGCGACGGTCGAGCCGGCGCTGGCGCGCACGGGCGACCTGCTGGCCGGCGGCCTGCGCTTGCCGAATGACGAGACCGGCGACTGCCACCTGTTCACGCGCGGACTGGCCGACGTCGCGCGCGGGCTGGGTGTGGATTTCCGTTTCGAACAAGACGTCGAAGGGCTCGCCACCGAAGGCGGCCGCATCACCGGCGTGCGCCTCGCCGGCCCGGCGCGCGAAGTGCTCACGGCCGATCGCTACGTGCTCGCCTTCGGCAGCTATTCGCGCGACTTCGCAGCCAAGCTGGGCCTGGACATCCCGGTCTACCCGGTCAAGGGCTATTCGATGACCGTACCGCTCGTCGACCCGGCCGCGGCGCCGCAGTCCACCGTGCTCGACGAGACCTACAAGGTCGCCGTCACGCGCTTCGACGACCGCATCCGCGTCGGCGGCATGGCCGAGCTCGGCGGCTTCGACCTGCGCCTGAACCCGCGCCGGCGCGAGACGCTGGAGCGGGTGATCACCGACCTGTTCCCCTGCGGCGACCTGCCGCGCGCCACTTTCTGGACCGGCCTCAGGCCGATGACGCCCGACAGCACGCCGATCGTCGGTGCCACGCCGTATGCCAACCTGTTCCTCAACACCGGCCACGGCACGCTGGGTTGGACCATGGCCTGCGGCTCGGGCAAGCTGGTGGCCGACCAGGTGATGGGGCGGCGGCCCGACATCCGCACCGACGGCCTGGCGATGGACCGCTACCTTTCGCCCGCGCCGCGTGGTCCTGTCGGCGCGTTGCCGAGCGGCGCCTCGGCCTGAGCCTTCGGGTTTTTCCGTAGAGGGATAGCCTGGATGCGCCGTGGTTTTGCCGCTGGTAAAACCACGGCATGACAAGAAAGATCCAGCCGCCCACGATCACGCGGACGCAAGAGGCCGAAGGCACCGGCTTCTCCAAGGTGTTCGCCTTCCTGCGCGACAAGCTGCTCGAAGGCAGCATCCGTTCGGGAGATCGGCTGGTGCCCGAACGCGAACTCGCGCTGCAGCTGGGCGTGAGCCGGCCCATCGTGCGCGAGGCGCTGCGCGCGCTGTCGATGATGGGCGTGGTCGAGATCCGCGAGCGCGTGGGCACCATCGTCCGCAAGCCCGACGTGTCGGTGCTCGGCGACTTCTTCGCGTTCTCGATGGCGCAGCAGGCCGATATCGTGGACGACGTGATGCAGGCGCGCATCGCGATCGAGGTGCAGGCCGTGCGCCTGGCCTGCCGGCACGCATCGACATCCGACCTGGAGCGCATCGCCGCGGCGGTCGACCGGATCGAGGCGACAGTCGACGACTCCGAAGAGGGCAGCCGCGCCGACTACGAGTTCCACACCGCATTGGTGCGGGCAAGCCGCTCCGAGACCTTGATGCAGCTGTATGCCGCGATGTCGACGCTCCTGATGCGCTCGCACCATGAGCGCCGCGACGTGGTCGGCGGCGATCCGGCGGTCAAGCAGTACCTGGTCGAAGACCATGCGCGCATCTTTCAGGCGCTCGTCGCGCGCGACGAAGACCGGGCCGACCAGGTGCTGCGCAAGCACTTCAGCATCGGCGACGAATACCGGCGCAAGGCCGCCACCGGGCCTGCCGCGCGCGGCCGGCCGCCGACGCGCGAGGAGGTGGCGTGATCGATTTCGACTTCGGGGTCGTGCTCGAACGCTGGCCGCTGTTCGTCGAGGGCGCGTGGCTGACCGTGCGCCTGGCATTGGTCGCCACGCTCTCGGGCTTTGCGATCGGCACGCTGTGCGCGGCCGGCAGGCGAAGCAGCCACCGGCTGCTGGCGCGTGCCTGCGGCGCCTATGTGGAACTGATCCGCAACACGCCGCTCCTGGTCCAGATCTTTCTCGTCTACTTCGGCCTGTCGAGTCTCGGCCTGTCGCTGTCGGCGTTCACCGTCGCGGTGATCGCGCTCGCGGTCAATGCCGGCGCCTATGCGACGGAAATCATGCGCGCCGGTTTCGATTCGGTGAACCGCAGCCAGATCGAGGCTGCCGAATGCCTCGGGCTCTCGCGGCTGCAGGTGTACTGGCACGTCGTGCTGCTGCCCGCGATGGAACGCGTGTACCCGGCGCTGACCAGCCAGTTCGTGCTGCTGATGCTGGCCTCGTCGATCTGTTCGCAGATCTCGGCCGAAGAGCTCACCGCGATCGCCAACCACGTGCAGTCGGACACCTACCGGCCTTTCGAGACCTTCATCCTCGTCGGCGCCGCCTACATCCTGCTGTCGCTGCTGATGCGCCTCGGCTTCTGGGGTCTGGGCGCGCTGCTGTTCCCGCGCCGCCGCAGACTGGGCACCGCGCTGTGATGACCGGCACCGCGTTCAACGCCAACCACCTGCTGTTCCTGCTGCAGGGCGCCGGGTGGACCGCGATCCTCTCGCTCATCGCCTTCGTCGGCGGCGGGCTGTGCGCGTTCATCGTCGCGCTGGCGCGGGTCTCGCCCCATCGCTGGGTGCGCGCGGCGACGGGGCTGTGGGTCCAGCTGGTGCAGGGCTCGCCGCTCCTGGTCATCATGTTCCTGGCCTTCTTCGGGCTGCCGACCCTGGGCATCAAGGTCTCCGCACTCGCCGCGGCCGGCGTGTCCCTGACGATCTACGTGTCGGCCTATCTCGGCGAGATCTGGCGCGGCGCCATCCAGGCGGTGCCGCGCGCGCAATGGGAGGCTGCGGAATGCCTGGCGCTCGGCCGCACGCAGCGCATGTTCAAGGTCGTGCTGCCGCAGGCCGTGCGGCTGGCCACGCCGCCCACGGTCGGCTTCATGGTGCAGATCGTCAAGAACACCTCGCTGGCGTCGGTGGTCGGCTTCGTCGAACTCGCGCGCTCGGGGCAGATCATCAACAACTCGATCTTCGAGCCCTTCATCGTCTACCTCTTCATCGCGGCGATCTACTTCGCGCTGTGCTATCCGCTCTCGGTCTGGAGCCGCCGGCTCGAGCGCAGGGCCGTCGCGTCTCCCACTGCGGCGAAAGCCGTCTTCACCCATGACCCAGTCCTCGCCCAATCCTGAGTGCGCCGCGGCGCCGGTCGTGCGCCTGCACGACGTGCACAAGAGTTTCGGCGCGCTGAAGGTGCTCGAAGGCGTCGGCTTCGAAGTCGGCCGCGGCGAGGTCACGGCGATCATCGGCCGCAGCGGCTCCGGCAAGAGCACCGCACTGCGCTGCATCGATCGCCTGGAACGCATCGACAGCGGCGAGATCGTGGTCTGCGGCCATCGCGTCGACGCGGCCGGCGTCGACCTCAAGGCGCTGCGGCTCGATGTCGGCATCGTCTTCCAGAGCTACAACCTCTTTCCGCACCTGACCATCGAGCAGAACATCATGCTCGCGCCGCGCTCGGCCAAGGGCGTGGCCAAGCAGGCTGCGCGCACGCTCGCACACGAGGTGCTGGCCAAGGTCGGCCTTGCGGAGAAGGCGTCCTGCTATCCCGAGCAGCTCTCGGGCGGCCAGCAGCAGCGGGTTGCCATCGCGCGCTCGCTGGCGATGCAGCCGAAGGTGATGCTGTTCGACGAGGTGACCTCGGCGCTCGATCCGGAACTCACCGGCGAGGTGCTGCACGTCATCGAGGACCTCGCGGCCGGCGGCATGACCATGGTCATGGTCACCCACGAGATGGCGTTCGCGCGCAAGGTCGCAGATCAGGTGCTGTTCATGCACCGCGGCAGGGTTTGGGAGCGCGGCGGCCCCGAGATCCTGTCATCCCCGCAAACCGCCGAGCTTCGGCAGTTCGTGGCCAGCGAGCTCTGAAGGCTGGCCTTCTTTCGAAAACATGGAGACAACACCGTCATGAAGCCTTTCCGTTCACTGCCCACCCTGTTGGCCGCCGCCTGCCTCACGCTGGCGGCTGCCGCGCATGCCGACGTGCTCGACGACGTGATGAAGGCGAAGAAGATCCGCATCGCAACGGACTTCTCGATTCCACCGTCCGGCATGCTCGACAAGGACCTCAAGCCGACCGGCTCCGACGTCGAAACCGCGCAGCTGCTCGCCAAGGACTGGGGGCTCGAACTGGAGTTCGTGCAGACCACCGGCGCCACGCGCATTCCGAACCTGCAGACCGGCAAGGCCGACATCGTGGTCTCGACGCTGTCGGTGACCCCGGAGCGCCAGAAGGTCATCGACTTCTCGAAGCCGTATGCGGCGCTGGTCTCCGTCATCGGCGCGCGCAAGGATCTGGCGATCAAGGACTGGCCCGACCTGAAGGGCAAGTCGGTCACCGTCACGCGCGGCACCACGCAGGACACCGAACTCACCCAGCTGGCGAAGGACAGGGACTTCAAGGTGGTGCGCTACGACGACGATGCGACCATGGTCACCGCCGGCGTCAGCGGCCAGGCCGACATCGTCTCCACCTCGGTCACGATCATGAATCAGATCACCGCGAAGAACCCGCAACGCCCGTTCGAGCAGAAGATCGTGCTGCGCAATCTCGATCTTGCCATCGGCGTCAAGAAGGGCGAGGAGCGCATGGTCGCCAAGCTCAACGAGTGGGTCACGGCCAATCTCCAGAACGGCAAGCTCAACGCCATCTACAAGAAGTTCCACGGCAGCGATCTGCCCGCGAACATGCGTCCCTGATCATTCACAACCCGAAGAGGAATTCATGCGTCTCGTCATCGGTTCGGACCACGCCGGCTGGGTGCTCAAAAGCGCTGTGGTCGACCACATCAGGAAGCTCGGCCACGAGGTCGTCGACGTCGGCAGCCACGACGACCGACCGGTCGACTTTCCGGATGTGGCGCGCGCGGTGGCCGCCAAGATCGTCGCCGGCGAGGTCGAGCGCGGCATCATGGTGTGCGGCACCGGCGTCGGCGCGTCGATCGCCGCCAACAAGATGAAGGGTATCCGCGCGGCGGTCTGCCACGACGTGCATTCGGCGCACCAGTCGGTCGAGCACGACGACGTGAACGTCATGTGCATCGGCGCGCAGATCGTCGGCCCCTGGCTCGCCGCCGACCTCGTCACCTCCTACCTGGGGGCGCGCTTCGCGGCGGAGGACGAGGATTTTCGCCGCCGCGTCGAGAAGCTCCACCAGATGGACGCCGAGTCTTGAACTCCGACCACGCCACGCCCGAGGTCGTGGTGTTCGGCAGCCTCAACATGGACCTGGTGCTCCGTGTGCCGCGCGTGCCGGATGCCGGCGAAACCCTCGAGGCTCGTTCCTTCATGAGCAATCCGGGCGGCAAGGGTGCCAACCAGGCCGTGGCGTGCGCGCGGCAGGGCGCCCGTGTGGCCATGGTCGGCCGCGTGGGCGACGACGCCTTCGGGCTTGCGCTGAAGGCCTCGCTCGAAGCCGACGGCGTGGATGCCCGCCATGTGGCCACCGATGCGGCGTCGACCGGCGTGGCCTTGATCATGGTCGACGACGGCGCGCAGAACCGCATTGCGCTGAGTCCCGGCGCGAACGCATCCGTCGGCACCGAAGACATCGGCCGGCTGCGCAGCGCTCTCGCGGCGGCGTGCATCCTGTCGCTGCAGCTCGAGGTTCCCATGCCGGCGGTGTGCGAGGCGGCGGCGATCGCGCACGCCGCCGGCTGCACGGTGGTGCTGAACCCGGCCCCTGCGCAGCCGCTGCCCGACGCGCTGTGGCCGCTCGTGGGCATCCTCGTGCTGAACGAAACAGAAGCCGCCATGTTGAGCGGCATCGCGGTCCGCGACACGGCGAGTGCCGCGCGCGCGGCCGATGCCCTGCGACAACGCGGTCCGGCGCAGGTGATTCTCACGATGGGCGGCGACGGCGTCGTGGTCGCCAACGCCGACGGCTGCCGCCACTTCGCGGCCTTGGCAGTCCAGGCGGTCGACACCACGGCGGCCGGCGACACCTTCATCGGCGCGTTGTGTGCCGCGCTCGCGAACAAGGAATCCATCGATGCAGGCATCGCGCTTGGCATCCAGGCCGCGGCGCTCAGCGTGACGAAGGCGGGCGCGCAGGTGTCGATGCCGCATCGGCAAGACCTCGCGGCACTGCCTGCGGTTCCGCGGCCGAGTCCGGTGGCACTGGGCTGATGCGGCTCAGGCCGCGGCCTCGGGCGACCGTCCCTCGATCAGCTTCACCAGCGTGTGCAGCACGCGATTGGCCGGCGTCGCGATGCCCAGCGCTTCACCCTTGCGCAGCACGTAGCCGTTGAGGTGGTCGATTTCGCTGCGTTTGCCGCGCGCCAGGTCCTGCGCGGTGGAGGAGAACTGGGTCGGCATCGATTGCGCGATGCGCTCGACGGCGGCCCAGCTGTCGCCGGGCACGGTCACGCCGCTGGCCTCCGCCACGGCCAGGCATTCCTGCACCACGTCCCGCATCACGGCGTCCACGCCGGCGCCCTGCACGAGCCGGCCGTAAGGCAGCTGTGAAATCGCAGACAGCGCGTTGTAGGCGCAGTTGAGGATCAGCTTGGCCCACAGCGCGCCCGCCACGTTGCCGGAGATCTGCGTCGGCACGCCGGCCTCGATGAAGAGGCGCGCGGCCTCATCGCTGCGGGGCGACGGCGCGATGACCAGCTCGCCGCGGCCGTGGTGCTTCACGTGGCCAGGCCCCGCCATCTCGGTGGCGACATACACCACCGTCGCCGCGACCTGCTGGCGCAGCGCCGCCTGCAGCCGGTCGGCGTTGTCGACGCCGTTCTGCAGCGTGAGCACCAGCGCATCCGGCATCAGGTGCGGACCCATCAGCGCGGCAGCGCTCTCGGTGTCGGTGGACTTGACGCAGAACAGCACCAGCTGCGCGCCCTGCACGGCGCTGACTTCCGTGCTGGCCTCGATCGGCACATGCGCCTTGAAGGACTGCGTATCGAGCAGCAGGCCGTCGCGGCGTATCGCCTCGACGTGCTGCGCCCTGCCGATCAGCACTACCGAATGGCCGGCGCGCGCCAGCATGCCGCCGTAGTAGCAACCCACTGCGCCCGCACCCATCACCGCGATCTTCATGACCTGCTCCGAAAAAGTCCTCCCTGCATGGTAGTGCCGTTGCGCCCATGACCTCCCACGTCATCGACCCGCGGCGCGCTCGCGGGGACCATTCATTCACCCCGCGCCGTTGCGGGCCCTGAACAGAAAGGAAACGCCATGAACACCGCCGCCCCCGATGCCGCGCGCATTGCCGAACACTACATCGCCGTCTGGAACGAGACCGACGCCGAGCGCCGCCTCGCGCTGCTCGAAACCCACTGGAGCGCCGACGCGCGCTACGTCGATCCGATCATGCAGGGCAGTGGCCGCGCGCAGATCAGCGCACTGGTCGGCGGCGTGCACCAGCGCTATCCGGGCTTCCGCTTCAGGCTCAAGGGCGAGGCCGATGCGCACGGCGACCACCTGCGCTTCTCGTGGACCCTGGGCCCGAGCGGCGCCGAAGACCTGATCGAAGGCACCGATTTCGTCCAGCTCCAAGCGGGCAAGCTGCAGTCGGTCACGGGCTTCCTCGACAAGGTGCCGGTCGGCGCCTGAGGCCTATTCGAGAATCGCGACGCCCTTGACCTGCGCATGCACGGCCGAGCCCACGCCAAGGCGCAGCAGCTCGGCCGACTTGCGCGTGATGCGCGCGAGCAGGCGTGCGCCGCCGAGGTCCAGCCCGACCATGACCTGGGCCGGTCCGTCTTCGGCCAGGTCGGCCACGGTCGCGGGCAGGATGTTGAGCACGCTGGTCGCGGCTTGGTGCTGCAGCGTGAGGCTGACGTCGCGCGCCTGGATGCGAACCCGCACCGCCTGCCCCACGCGCGCGCCGCTGTGCGGCAGGCAGAGCGTGCCGCCCGCGAACGCGAGCTGCGTCAGGCCGTAGGCGGCGTCGTAGCCCGTCACCACCGCGGCGACCACCGCACCCGCCGCATCGCCGTGCGCCAGCGGGAGGTCGAGCCGTGTCATCAGCGCGTTGGCCGGGCCGCTCGCAGTCACGCGTCCGGCGTCGAGCAGCACCAGGTGGTCGGCCAGGCGCGCGACCTCGTCGGGCGCGTGGCTCACATAGATCACCGGCATGTCGAGCTCGGCATGCAGCCGCTCGAGGTAGGGGAGGATCTCGCGCTTGCGCTGCAGGTCCAGCGAGGCGAGCGGTTCGTCCATCAGCAGCAGCCGCGGACTGGTGGCCAGTGCACGCGCGATGCCCACGCGCTGGCGTTCGCCGCCCGAGAGCGTGTCGGGCCGGCGCGCGAGCAGGTGGCCGATGCCCAGCAGTTCCACCGCCTGCGCGAGCGACACGCGCCGATCGGCTGTGGCGACCCGCTTCATGCCGTATTCGAGGTTGCGCCGAACGTCCAGGTGCGCGAAGAGCCGCGTCTCCTGGAACACATAGCCCAGCGGCCGCCGGTGCGTGGGCAGGAACATGTCGCCGTCCTGCCAGGCCTCGCCATTGACCGTCACCCGCGCACCGGGTGCGCGTTGCAGCCCCGCGATGGCGCGCAGGCAAGTGGTCTTGCCGCAGCCCGAGGGCCCGAAGAGCGCGCTCACGCCGCGGCCCGGCAGGTCGAGCTCGACCTGGAGCGAGAAGCCGGGGTGGTCGACCTTCAACCGCGCATGCACGCCATCGCTCATCGCCGCTGTCCCGTCGGATTGAGCACATAGAGCGCCAGCAGCACGAGGAATGAGAACGCCACCATGCCGGCTGCCAGCCAGTGCGCCTGCGTGTATTCGAGCGCCTCGACGTGGTCGTAGATCCGCACCGACACCACGCGCGTGTTGTCGGGGATGTTGCCGCCGATCATCAGCACCACGCCGAACTCGCCCACCGTGTGGGCGAAGCCCATCACGACCGCGGTGAGGTAGCCCGGCCGCGCGAGCGGCAGCACCACGCTGAAGAAGGAGTCGAGCGGCGAGGCCCTGAGCGTTGCCGCCGCCTCGAGCGGCTCCTGGCCGATGGCCTCGAAGGCGTTCTGGATTGGCTGCACCACGAAGGGCATCGAATAGACCACCGAGCCGATCACCAGCCCCGCGAAGGTGAACGGAAGCACCCCGATACCGAGCCATTGCGTCAACGCGCCGATCGGCCCGTTGGGCCCCATCGTCACCAGGAAGTAGAAGCCCAGTACCGTGGGCGGCAGCACCAGCGGCAATGCCACCAGCGCACCGACCGGCCCCTTCCATGCCGAGCGCGTGCGCGCCAGCCACCAGGCCAGCGGCGAGCCCACCAGCAGCAGGATCAGCGTGGTCAGCGCCGCGAGCTTCAGCGTGAGGACGATGGCGCCGAGGTCGGAGGCTGTGGGCATGCAGGATCGGCGCTCAGACGTCGTAGCCGAAGGACCGGATCACGGCCTTGGCTGCATCCGACTTGAGATACGCGATGAGCGCAGCGGCGGCCGCGTTGTCCTTGCCGCGGGCGAGCATCACAGCGTCTTGCCGGATGGGGCCGTGCAGTTCAGCGGGCACGATCCAGGCCGAGCCGCTCTTGAGCTTGCCGTTCTCCCAGACTTGCGAGAGCGCGACGAAGCCGAGTTCCGCATTGCCGGTGGAGACGAAGCTGAAGGCCTGCCCGATGCTCTCGCCCTGCACGAACTTGGGTTCGAGCTGTGCCAGCAGGCCGAGGCGCGTGAGCGTTTCCACCGCCGCCGCTCCGTAGGGTGCGAGCTTGGGCGCGGCCAGCGCGATGTGGGCGAACTTCGTGCTCCTGAGCACCTCGCCTTTGGCATCCACCAGATCGGGTTTGGCCGACCACAGCACCAGCTTGCCGGTGGCGTAGGTGAAGCGACTGCCCGGCACAGTAGCGCCTTCCTTGTCGAGCTTGGCCGGCGTCTCGTCGTCGGCCGCGAGGAACACGTCGAAAGGCGCGCCGCTCTGGATCTGCGCATAGAACTTGCCCGTCGCGCCCGAGGAGAGCACGGCCTTGTGGCCGGTCGTCTTCTCGAACTCGGCGGCGATCGCCTTCATGGGCGCGAAGAAGTTGGCCGCGACCGCGATCTGGACTTCCCCCGCCTGGCTGGCGAGCGACGCACCGAGCGTGAGCAGCGTGGCGGCGGCGAGGCGAAAGGCGAGTGGGAGCTTCATGGAGCGCTATTCATCAACGGAATAGCGCGAGTGTAGAGCCAACGGCACAATCCGCGCATGGCATCTCCCCGTTTCGGCGACGCGCTCGGCCATGGCATGAGCGACAAGCGCATCGACATCCTGCGCGGCATCGGCCGCACCGGCAGCATCTCCCAGGCCGCGCGCGAGGCGGCCGTGAGCTACAAGGCGGCCTGGCAGGCGGTCGCCACGCTCACCAACCTGGCCGGCGTGCCGCTGGTGGCGCGCGCGGTGGGCGGCGCGGGCGGCGGCGGCGCCGTGCTCACCGCGCACGGGGCGCAACTGCTCGAACTGGCGGAGGCGCTGGATGCGGCGCGCCGTGCCGTTCAGTCGCGGGCAGGCGCCAGTGCCGGCACGGCGGCGGCGCGGCTCTCGATCCGCACCAGCATGCGCAACCAGCTGCCGGCGATCGTGGCCGCGCTCGAATCCACCGGCCGCATCGTGCGCGTGCACATGAGGCTCGGCGGCGATGCGCAGCAGCCCATCGCCGCGCGCATCACGCACGAGAGCGCGGAACTGCTGGGGCTGGCAGAAGGCATGCCGGCGATCGCGCTGTGCAAGGCGACCGCGGTACGCGTGGAGCGCGTTGCGGCAGCGCGAAGGACCCGTGGCAATCAGCTCGGCGGCCTGGTGCAGGGCGCGGCGCGCGGCGAGGACGGCGACGAGATCGCGATCACGCTCGACAGCGGCCTGCAACTGGTCGGCTTCGCGCCGGCCGGCTCGGGGCTGCGCACGCGGCAGCGCGTGGTGGCCACCATCGACGAAGCGGCGGTGGTGGTGGCGCTGCCGGGGTGAGGGCGAGGGCCTGAACAGGCCCTTCTAGAGCCCGAGGTCGCTCAAACCCGGGTGATCGTCCGGCCGGGGGCCCAGCGGCCAGAAGAACTTGCGTTCGCTTTCCTTGATCGGCAGGTCGTTGATGCTCGCGTGGCGCTGCGTCATCAGGCCGTGCTCGTTGAATTCCCAGTTCTCGTTGCCGTAGCTTCGAAACCAGTTGCCGGCGTCGTCGTGCCACTCGTAGGCGAAGCGCACGCCGATGCGCGGGCCGCCGAAGGCCCACAGCTCCTTGATCAGCCGGTAGTCGAGTTCGCGCGCCCACTTGCGCTCGAGCAGCGCCTGCGCGGCCGCCCGGCCGACCGGGAACTCGGCGCGGTTGCGCCAGCGCGTGTCTTCGCTGTAGGCCAGCGCGACGCGGGCCGGGTCGCGCGAGTTCCAGCCGTCTTCGGCCAGGCGAACCTTCTGGGTTGCGGTTTCGAATGTGAAGGGGGGCAGGGGCGGGCGTGTTTCCATGGCGGCGGGTTCCCGAGGAGTGATTGGAGGAAGGTAGACAGAGCTGTCTACGTCGCCAGTCTAATGCACGTAGACAGATCTGTCTACAATGGCGTCATGCCAAGCCCCGTCGCTCCCGAGCTCAAGGACCGCCCTCCCAACGAGCGCATCCTGCTGACCGCGCACGACCTGTTCTACCGCGAAGGCATCCGCGCCACCGGCATCGACCGCGTGATCGCCGAGTCGGGCGTGACCAAGGTCACCTTCTACCGCCACTTCCCGAGCAAGAACGAGCTGATCCGCACCTTCCTGGCCTACCGCCACGAGCGCTGGATGAAGTGGTTCGTCGATGCGCTGGAGCGCCACGGCGCGAAGCGCGGCAAGGGCATCGATGCGCTGGTGCCCGCGCTGCGCGACTGGTTTGCGGATGCCGGCTATCGCGGCTGCGCCTTCCTCAACAGCGTGAGCGAGCTCGGCGGCGCCTTGCCGGAGGTGGTGGAGATCGCGCGCAGCCACAAGCGCGAGATGACGGCGGAGATCGAGAAGCTGCTGCCGCCGTCGCGCCAGCGCGCGAAGGACGCGCAGCTCATCGCGCTGGCGGTCGACGGCGCCATCGTTCACGCGCAGTTCGACGAAACGCCGGACGCAGCGCTGAAGACGCTGGACCGGCTCGTGAAGCTGCTGCGAAGCAGCGGCGAAGCCTGATTTACAGGCCGGCCTGGCGCGTGAACGACACCTTCGACTTCTTGTAGGCGGCCGGCACCTCGTCGCGATAGAAGGCACGGCGATCCAGGCTCTCGAACGGGTCGTGCGCCTTGGCGACCGCCTCCGCGCGAATGGTGGCGCGATCGGCGGTGGACGTGAAGGTCTGCGCACCGGCGCTGGCGCCATCGGCGTACTGATTGCCGGCGCGTGCGGCGGCGACGCCTTCGGCGGCCACTTCCGATCGGCTGGCCGCCGAGGTCAGGGTGTGCACGCCGTCATAGGTTTCCGCTTGCGCGCCGGCGGCGGCCACGAGCGAGAAGGCAGCAGCGGCGATGATCTTCGAGGCATTCATTTCGGTTCCTTCAAATCGGTTGGTTGGTGAGATGAAGTGTGGGTGCGAAGGCCCTCGAAAAAACGCCGCGAAAAGAACCGCGGCGTTTGCGACTTGGAAACAATGGGACGCGCGGTCCCTCGAGCGGCGCTACCTGGCGCGAGGCGCGCGGACCGGATTGGCCAGCGGTCCGGGGCCGATGGCGATCGGCGGTCCCGCGTCGTCGGCGGCCCATGCGGGCGTGCGGGACGAGCTGACGAGGGGGCCTGGACCGGGGACGACCGGTGGTCCCGGGTCGTCGAAGGTCGGTGTGGTCGCGCGAGAAGAGCTGACCAGCGGGCCGGGACCCGGCACGACCGGTGGACCCGGGTCGCGGAGCCACGCCGGTGCGGATACCGAGCCCACCAGCGGTCCGGGACCGGGCGCGATCGGCGGCCCCAGGTCGTCACGGTTCCATGCCGGAGCGCGCGCCTGCCGCGGGGCCATCGGCGGATTCGCGCGAGTGCGCTCCGAGAGCGCGGCGGAGCGAGAGGGGGCGGCTGGTGCCGCGGAGGATTTTTCTTCGTTGGACCGGGACGGCGCCGCAGCAACGGGCGTTGCAGGTGCAGCGGGTGCAGGTGCAGCGGCTGGTGCAGCGGCTGGTGCGGCGGCTGGTGCGGCGGGTGCAGCCGCGACGGGCACAGCCGGCGCAACGGGTGCAACGGGTGCAACGGGCGCAGGCGTCGCGGCCTGGGGCGGTGCTGGTGTCGATGCTGGCGCTGGCACCGCCACTGCAGCTTTTTCCGATGGCGGCGCCTTGGCTTCAGGTGCCGCCGCCGCCGCGTTCAGTTTCGGCCACCACGACGGTTCCGCGACATCGCGCGTGACATACAGATACCAGCCGATGAAAACCACGCTCATGGCCAATGCCGACAGTCCCAGGCGAAGCCAGAAGGCTGCCGTCTCGGCCGGCAGCAGCGCGAGCGAAGCGGCGCGGGGCCGCGAAAACGGCGCGTCCAAGGGGGACATCGGCGCGTCGAATGGCGAGATCGGCGCGGCGCGGCTGGTCTTGACGGCATCGAGGGCCGAAGGGCCGGTCGGCATGAAGCCGGGCAAGCGGCCCGCGCAGCCGCTGCAGAACATCGCCTTGTCGCGGTTCCGGCTTCCGCAAGTCCTACACACCACCGACATGAGCAAACTCCCTGAATAGCAAACAATACCTCCGCACTGTCCACACCGGCAGCCGTCTGTCTGTCAGCCGTTTCCCACGCAGCGCTTCGGAACGCGCGCGTCTTCGCCGCGTTATTTGCACAGCTCATGGATCCAACAGCCGGTTGCGGCCTCAACTGAACAGAGAAAGCAACGCGTAGAGCGCCGCGAAAAAACCAGTTCACTGCCTTTGCCGCGTCCGCGTTCTCCTTCGGCTGTAGGCCGCCGCTTCTCGCTGGCCGGTGGATTCGTCCTACGCTCGAAGACTTGTTTGCAGCGCATGACGCTTCAGACGCGCTGTCGCGGCTGCCGGGATAGAAGCGGGAGACATCATGCAAGCAAACAGCCGATTCGATTTGCGGACGAAGGCGCTGATTCGCGCAGCGTGCATTGCCGCTGCTGCAGGGCTCGCAGGATGCGGCGGTGGAGGCGGCGGTCATGGCGGCGGCGTGGTCTTCCCCCCGGGCCAGACGAAACTGAGCTGCGACGACTCGATCAAGAGCGCCTTCAAGCCGGATGCCAACACCAGCGTGCTGCTGGTCAAGTCCTTCAAGACAGGCGACCCGCTGCTCTTGTCCGGCACGCCGACGCCCACCACACCCACGGCGACCACCGACGTCTGCGTGGTGAAACTGCTGGTCGGACCGGGCAACTCCGGCCCGGCGGATGCCCCATCGACCTCGCCCGGCATCGGCATCGAAGTCTGGCTGCCCAACGAGGCGAAGTGGAACAAGCGGGTGCACGTGAAGGGCGGCGGCGGCTGGGCCGGCGGCGTCCACGCCTCCTTGACGGCGCTCGCGGGCGTCACGGGCGGCAGCGCCGGCGCGCCGGCGGAAACCGCGATGGTCGAAGGCGCGGTCTCGGCCAGCACCGACACCGGCCATGCCAACACGGCCAACGGCGGCTCCTTCGCGATGAAGCCGGACGGCACCATCAACACGGCGCTGTGGAGCGATTTCGCCCAGCGCGGCATCCACGAGATGGCGGTCAAGACCAAGGCGCTGGCCGCCGCTTTCTACGGCACGCCGGCCAGGTTCGCCTACTGGAACGGCTTCTCCACCGGCGGCCGCCAGGGCCACATGGAGGCGCAGGCAAATCCGGCCGACTTCGACGGCATCCTCGCCGGCGCGCCGGCCATCAACTGGACCAAGTTCATCACGGCCGAGCTGTACCCGCAGATCGTCTACCAGCGCGACCTGGGCGGCGTGCCGCTCACGCAGGCCCAGCTCACGCTGATGGGCAATGCCGCCATCAACGCCTGCGACGTGGTGAACGGGCAGCATCTAGGCTACATCCCGGACCTCACGCAATGCCGTTACGACCCGCTGCTGGACGCCAGCGTGCTGTGCGCGAGCAGCGGCGGGACGGGCCCCGCCGGCAGCTGCGTCACGGCCGCCCAGGCGCTGGCGATGAACAAGATCTGGTACGGCCAGACCAGCAACGGCTCCGTGCCTTCGCCCTCGGCGGACAACGGCTTCGCGACCTCGCCCTCCGCCTCGGCCAACCAGCGCTGGTACGGGCTCACGCGCGGCACCAACCCGATCGGGCTCGCGGGACCCACACCCTTCACCATCGCGAGCGACATGGTGGCGCTCGAGTTGCAGGACCCGACCTGGGCCCAGCCCAACTTCATCAACGCGACCGGCAACGGCGTGGACCGGTGGAAGACGCTGTCTTACGCGAATCTCTCGAACGCCTTCGACCAGGGCGTCGCCCTGCAATTCGCGTTCGCCAACATCAATACCGACGACCCGGACCTCGGCCGTTTCGCCTTGCGCGGCGGAAAGATGCTGGTCTACCACGGCCTGGCGGACACGCTGATCCCGCCGCAGGGCACCATCAACTACTACACGCGGTTGTCGGATCGGATGGGCGGCGATGCAGTGGTCCGCAACTTCTACCGGCTCTTCCTGGTGCCGGGCATGGCCCACGGTTTCAGCAACGGCACCACCAACGCGGCCGCGAATCCGCCGCTGCCGACGATCAACCTGCTCTACACGGCGCTCACGGCCTGGGTGGAGGGCGGCAACTCGCCGGAGCGCATTGACATCTCGGCCCCCGCCAGCGGTGGCACGCCGGCCAGTTCGCGGCCGATCTGCATGCATCCGACCAAGGCGACGCTGACCGGCGGCGATCCGCGATCGGCGGCTTCGTACGTCTGCTCCTGAACAGAGGCCCTAGCGCCGCGGTAGCTCCGACGTCCTGCGCATCGCCGGCCAGGCGCCGACCGTGAAAGCGCGCAGCGCCCATTCCACCGGGCCGTAGCCGAAGCGGCGCAGCCACAGGCGACTGGCCGCCAGCTGGCCCGCGAAGATGATCGACGCGATCAGCACGCAGGCCGCCGGCGAGACGCGGCCCATCCAGCCCAGCCCGTAGGCCGTGAAGATCAGCGCGCACAGGAGTGACTGCATGAGGTAGTTGGTCAGCGCCATGCGCCCCGCGGGCGCCAGCAGCCCGGCGATGCGCATGCCGCCCGCGCCCTCGAACAGCATCATCGCCATCCCGACATAGGCGGCGCTCAGGAAGGGCGCGGTCAGGAGGCTCGCGCCCAAGCCCGCGATCTCCCAGCCCGAGCCGACCCCGTAGACCGTGGCCGTTGCATAGAACAGCGCGCCGGGCAGGCCCACCGCCAGGCCCCAGACGGCCAGGCGTGGCCAGAGGCCGCGGTACCGGTCGTGTTGCGCGAACAGGTGGCGCTTGCCGGCCACCAGGCCGAGCATGAACATCGCCAGCGCGCATGGCCCCTGGATCAGCACCACGATCCACCAGGTTTGGCCCAAGTCCCGCAGGCGCTGCGCGACCACGGTGGCCGGCGTGCCCAGCCAGGCCTGCTGCGCGGCGCTCGCGCGGGCCATGGTGCCGGCGATGTCGGCCGTCTCGCCGGCGAGGAGCTGGAGTGCGCCCAGCGAGGCCAGGACGGCGGCGGGCAGCAGCGTGAGCACGCAGGCGAGCACCGTCGCCTGGGCGTCGGTCCGATGCCGCAACCGGAGCAGGATCAGGCCTAGCACGGCATAGGTGCACAGGATGTCGCCGTGGAACAGCCAGACGGCATGCGCGGCGCCGATGAGCCAGAGCCCGAACAGGCGCCGCAGCATCCTCGGCACGAAGGCCTTGCCGCTGCGCTCGGCCGCGTTCATCTGCAAGGTGAAGCTGTAGCCGAACAGGAAGGAGAAGAGCAGGTAGAACTTGGTCTCGAACAGGCAGGCCACGAGCCACCGCACGGCGCGGTCGATCGGCCGGGCGAAGGCCGGGTCGGGCACGGCCATGCCGAAGTAGGCCGAAGCGAAGGTCGCGATGTTGACCATCAGGATGCCCAGGAGCGCGAAGCCGCGCAGCGCATCCAGGTGCAGCAACCTCGGTGGCTGGAGCGCGCGGGCCCCGTATGAAGATGCGTCGACCATGACGCATCCTAGAGCCCGCGCTTGACGAAAGTGACTACACCTTCTCAGGCACCGGATTGCGGAAGCTCACGTTGAGGAGGTTCCAGGCATTGATGACCGCGATGGTGAAGCCGAGTTCGACGATCTCGACGTCGGTGAAGTGCGCCTTCAGGCGCGCGAATTCCTCGTCGCTCGCGTCGCTGTGCGGCGTGGCGTTGACGAGCTCCGCCCAGCGCAGTGCGGCGCGCTCGCGTTCGCTGAAGAAGGGCGCCTCGCGCCAGCCGGCCAGGGCATTGAGATGGCGCGGATCGATCTCCTGCCGGATCAGGTCGCGCCAGTGCATGTCGATGCAGTAGCCGCAGCCGTTGATCTGCGAGAGCCGCAGCAGCACGAGGTCGACGAGACGGCTGCCGAGCGCGCCCTTGTGGACGGCGGCAGAGGCGTCGAGCAGCCCCTGGAAAGCCTTGGGCGCGAGTTGATGGTAGGGAAGACGGGCGGTGTGAGCCATGAAAAGGTCCTTGGTTGCATCAGGACGGCCGCCCCATGCGGCCTTCCATGCATTCAAGACGCAGGAAGGCCTGCGTTTGTGACAGCGGTGGGAGTACGCTGTTGCGGGCGCGGCCCGATCCGCCGACCATCGCCTTCAATTCCATTCACCGAGGAACAAGCCATGAGCCAGAAGATGCGCATCGAACACGACCTGCTGGGTGATCGCGAGGTGCCCGACGAGGTCTACTACGGCGTCCATACGCTGCGCGCCAAGGAGAACTTCCAGATCTCGGGCACGACCATCTCGGCCTACCCGGAGCTGGTGGTCGCGCTCGCCTCGGTCAAGCAGGCGGCCGCCGAAGCCAACACCGAGCTGGGCCTCCTGCCCGCCGAGCTGCGCGACGCGATCGTCGCGGCCTGCAAGGAAATCCGCGGCGGCGCGCTGCACGAGCAGTTCGTGGTCGACGTGATCCAGGGCGGCGCCGGCACCTCGACCAACATGAACGCCAACGAGGTGGTCTGCAACCGCGCGCTCGAGATCATGGGCCACCGCAGGGGCGAGTACCAGTACCTGCATCCCAACGAGCACGTCAACATGGCGCAGAGCACCAACGACGTCTACCCGACCGCGATCCGCATCGCCACCTGCTTCGCGATCGAAGAGCTGCTCGCGGCCATGGAGCATCTGCGCGAAGCCTTCGACGCCAAGGCCAAGGAGTTCGCGCACCTGCTGAAGATCGGCCGCACCCAGCTGCAGGACGCGGTGCCGATGACGCTCGGCCAGGAGTTCTCGACCTATGCGGTGATGGTCGAGGAAGACATCGCGCGCCTGACCGAGGCCTCGGCCTTGATCCGCGAAGTCAACCTCGGTGCCACGGCCATCGGCACCGGCATCACCGCGCATCCCGAGTACGCGGGCAAGGCGCTGGCCGCGCTGCGCGGCATCACCGGCCTCGACCTCTCCACCGCACCCAATCTGATCGAGGCGACCCAGGACTGCGGCGCCTTCGTGCAACTGTCGGGCGTGTTGAAGCGCATCGCGGTCAAGCTGTCGAAGACCTGCAACGACCTGCGGCTGCTCTCCAGCGGCCCGCGCTCGGGCTTCGGCGAAATCAACCTGCCGCCGATGCAGGCCGGCTCGTCGATCATGCCGGGCAAAGTCAACCCGGTGATTCCGGAGGTCGTCAACCAGGTCGCCTTCGAGGTGTTCGGCAACGACCTGACCGTGACCTTCGCGGCCGAGGCCGGGCAGCTGCAGCTGAACGCTTTCGAGCCGATCATCGCGAGCGCGCTGTTCCGCAGCTTCAAGCACCTGACCAACGGCTGCATGACGTTGGCCGACCTCTGCGTGAAGGGCATCACCGCCAACCCGGACCGGCTGCGCGAGAGCATCGAGCGCTCGATCTCGCTGGTGACCGCGCTGAATCCGATCATCGGCTACAAGGAGGCGACCGAGGTCGCGGCCGAGGCCTTCGCCAACGGCACCAACGTGCGCGAGGTGGTGCTGCGCCGCAAGCTGATGACCGAGGCCGAGCTCGAAGACGCGCTGCGCCACGAGGTGCTGACGCAGCCGCGCGCCTACGAGAAGGCGCAGAAGGCCGGCTGAAGCGGCTTTCTGCGCGCGCGCCTCACGGCATCAGGCCGATGATCTTCTTGATTTCCGAGGCCGAGTAGGCGCGCAGCGTTTGCGAACGCACATTGCCGAGCGAGCCGACGCTGAGCAGCGTGGCCATCGCCGCTTCGTCGCTGCCTTCGGTCGTGACCACCAGGTCGTAGCTGCCGGAGGTCCAGTGGATGCTCTTGACGCTCAGGCCCAGCTTGCCTGCCAGGGCCGTGAACGCCTCGGCGCGGTTCGGCGACTCCTTGACATTGCGGATGCCCTGGTCCGTGAAGTTGATGAGCGAGATGTAGGTGGCCATGGCGCTTTCCCTCGTTGCAGGTGGAGGCCTGGCCGCCGCGGCCGCGGCACAAAGCCCTGGAGGGGATGACATCGAGCCGCGATCCCCGGAGACGGATCGCTGAAACTCAATATAGACGGCGTGCCCGCCGAAGTCCATTCAGCAACCGTTCATCGCCGAGCAGCATGGAGGAGCTCCCCGAGCTCGCGCCGGATCGCATCCGCGCTGTCGGGCCGCACCAGGCGCGCCAGTTCCTTGCCGTCGCGCATGAAGATCAGCGTCGGCCACAGCTTGATGCCGAAGGAGCGGCCCAGCGGCCGGCCGCTGGCGTCCTCGATCTTGAGGTGGCGCAGCGGCGGCACCTCGGCCAGCGCCTTGGCGAGCAGCGGCTGCGCCATCTTGCAGATGCCGCACCACGGTGCGCCGAATTCGATGAGTGTGGGGCCGGAGAGACTGTCGACTTCGCTGCGGGAGGGCTCGACCGGGGCGTAGGAATCGTTCATCGTGCGGATTTTGCGTCGGCCCGCAATTTATTGCCGGCGGCGCGCCAGCTTGCGGTACACCGTGGCACGGCTGATGCCGAGTGCGCGCGCCGCCTCGGCCACGTTGCCGCGCGCGTCGTCCACCGCGCGGCGGATCAGTGCCGTCTCGACGTCGCGCAGCCGCGGGCGCTCCTGGCTTGCGCCACGCGGCGCGCGGTCGGCGAGCTGCGGCCGCGCCTGCACGCGGAGGCCGGACCACAGCGGCACGTCCAGCGCGGCGTCACCGCGGCGTGCCGCATCGAAGAGCATCTGCGGCGGCAGCGCGAACAGATCGTTGCAGTGCAGCGTCGGATCGGTGCCGAGCGGTTGGTGGAGCATCTGGCGTGCCGCGGTATTGGCGCCGGTCACGCGGCCGTCGGCGTCGATGCACAGCAAGCCCTCGGTGCCCGGCCCTGCGGCATAGCCAGGCCAATCGATGCGCAGCAGCAACTCGCAAGGATGGTTCTGCATCAGCGCGTCCTCGATGCTGCGCGCCGAGAGCGCGGCCAGGTGCCTCAGCTCGGGGCGTTCGACCACTTGCACGCCGGTCAGGTCCAGCATGCCGACGCATTCGCCCCGCGGGCCGAAGAGCGGCGCACCGGCACAGCTGTAGACGCTGGTGTCGTCGAAGAAGTGTTCGCCGCGGTGCAGCCATACCGATTCGCGTTCGGCCAGCGCGGCACCGATGGCCGTGGTGCCCACCGCGCGCTCCGACAGGTCGACGCCGATGCGCGCGATGTCACGCGCGTGCCTGGCTGTGGCATCGCTGCCGCCGGGCAGGGCGCCCACATCGACCACGATGCCATCGGCATCGGTCAGGATCGCGAAATAGCGCGTGTCGGCGATGGCGCGCGACAGCTTGTCGAGCACCGGCCGCGCGGCCGAGACCAGGGCCCGGTTGCGCTCCGCGGCATGGCGGGCCGCCGGCGCCGAGACTGGATCGAAGCAGACGCGCTGCTGCGGCTGGTGGCCGGCGGCGAGGCAGCGCTGCCAGGAGCGCGCGAGCCAGGGCTCGATGCGCGCGCCCTGCGGACCCGCGTCATCGCCATCGAGCCATTCGCGCCGCGCCTGCGCGATGGAGAGGGAGCGCTCGGTCGGCGGCGTGGCGTGGGGGGCGGTCATCGTGTTTCATTTTGAGAATTTCAAGCGCGCGCTGCAAGCGCCTAGGGTTTTGCCTAGGATGGTGCCCCTGTCCGGCGTCCAAGATTCCAGTTGCCGATCCTAGCCATCTCACCCACAACGGAGACAGCCACATGCAGGTTCCATTCACGGTCAACGGCCGCGCGGTCACGGTCGACGCACCCCCCAACACCTTTCTCGTGCAGGCGCTGCGCGAGCATCTCCACCTGACCGGAACGCATGTGGGCTGCGACACCGCGCAGTGCGGTGCCTGCACCGTCCAGGTCAACGGCCGCGCGGTCAAGTCGTGCAACGTGCTGGTGGCGCAGGTGACTGGCGCGAAGATCACGACCATCGAAGGCATCGCCCAGCCCGACGGCACCATGCATCCGATGCAGGCGGCCTTCAAGGAGTGCCACGGCCTGCAATGCGGCTTCTGCACGCCGGGCATGGTGATGAGCGCGATCGACCTCTGCACGCACCATCCCAAGGCGAGCGAAACCGAAATCCGCGAACTGCTCGACGGCAACATGTGCCGCTGCACGGGCTACCAGAACATCGTCAAGGCCGTGCAGATGGGCGGCGAGGCCATGGCCGCCGCACCGGCCAAAGCCGCTGCCACGGCATAAGGAGCACCATCATGGGCGCACCCGATTTCGCCAGCCTGCCGCACATCGGCGAGGCACTCAAGCGCAAGGAAGACTACCGCTTCCTGACCGGCGCCGGCCAGTACACCGACGACGTGACGATGGCCAACCAGAGCCACGCCATCTTCCTGCGTTCGCCGCATGCGCACGCCAACATCAAGTCGATCGACACCGCCGCCGCCGAGAAGATGCCCGGCGTGGTCGGCATCTTCAGCGGCAAGGACATCGACGGCAAGATGGGCGGGCTGCCCTGCGGCTGGCTCATCAACAACCCCGACGGCACGCCGATGAAGGAGCCGCCGCATCCGATCCTCGCGATCGGAAAGGTGCGCTATGTCGGCGACCACGTCGCGATGGTGGTGGCCGAGACGGTGGAGCAGGCGAAGAATGCGGCCGAAGCGATCGTGGTCGACTACGAGGAACTGCCCGCGCTGGTGAGCGTGGCCGATGCCGCGAAGAAGGCAGGCGGCGTCACGCTCCACGAGGCCGCGCCGGACAACCAATGCTACAAGTGGGCGCTGGGCGACAAGGCGGCGGTCGACGCGGCCTTCGCCAAGGCGGCGCATGTCACGAAGCTCGACCTGGTCAACAACCGGCTGGTGCCGAACCCGATGGAGCCGCGCGTCGCGATCGGCAGCTACAGCCGCGCGACCGAGGAATACACGCTCTACGTCGCTAACCAGAATCCGCACGTCGAACGCCTGTTGATGACGGCCTTCGTGCTCGGCCTGCCCGAGCACAAGGTGCGCGTGATCGCACCCGACGTGGGCGGCGGCTTCGGCTCCAAGATCTTCCTCTATGCCGAGGACGTGGCGCTGACCTGGGCCGCCAAGCAGCTCAATCGCAGCATCAAGTGGACCGGCGATCGTTCCGAGTGCTTCCTGTCCGACGCGCACGGCCGCGACCATGTGAGCCATGCCGAGATGGCGATGGACAAGGATGGCAAGTTCCTTGCGCTGCGCGTGCACACCGACGCCAACCTGGGCGCCTATCTGTCGACCTTCTCGACCGCGGTGCCGACCATCTTGTACGCCACGCTGCTCGCGGGCCAGTACACGACGCCGCAGATCTACGTCGAGGTCGATGCCTGGTTCACCAACACTGCGCCGGTCGATGCCTACCGCGGCGCGGGGCGACCCGAGGCCACCTACCTGCTGGAGCGCCTGGTTTCGCGCTGCGCCTGGGAAATGAACCTGGGCCAGGACGAGATCCGCAAGCGCAACTTCATCACCGCATTCCCGTATCAGACGCCGGTGGCGCTGCAGTACGACACGGGCGACTTCCACGCCTCGATGGACAAGGCCAAGGAACTGGCCGAGGTGGCCAGCTTCGCAGAGCGCAAGGCGGCGACCGAAGCCAAGGGCAAGCTGCGCGGCATCGGCTACTCGAGCTACATCGAGGCCTGCGGCATCGCGCCCTCGAACATCGCGGGTGCGCTCGGCGCGCGCGCCGGCCTGTTCGAGTGCGGCGAGATCCGCGTGCATCCGACCGGCAGCGTGACCGTGTTCACCGGCTCGCACAGCCATGGCCAGGGTCACGAGACCACCTTCGCGCAGGTGGTGGCCGCGCGCCTGGGCATTCCGGTCGAGTCCGTCGACGTGGTGCACGGCGACACCGGCCGCGTGCCCTTCGGCATGGGCACCTACGGCTCGCGCTCGATCTCGGTCGGCGGTGCGGCGATCATGAAGGCGCTCGACAAGATCGAGACCAAGGCCAAGAAGATCGCGGCCCACCTGATGGAGGCGAGCGACGCTGACGTCGAGTTCAGCAACGGCGAGTTCACCGTCAAGGGCACCGACAAGAAGATCCCCTTCGGGCAGGTCGCGCTCACCGCCTACGTGCCGCACAACTACCCGCTCGACAAGCTGGAGCCCGGGCTCAACGAAACCGCGTTCTACGACCCGACCAACTTCACCTTCCCGGGCGGCACCTACATCTGCGAGGTCGAGATCGACAAGGGCACCGGCGAAGTGAAGATCGACCGCTTCACCGCGGTCGACGACTTCGGCACCATCATCAACCCGATGATCGTCGAAGGCCAGGTGCACGGCGGGATCGTGCAGGGCCTCGGCCAGGCGCTGATGGAGAACTGCGTGTACGACAAGGAGAGCGGCCAGCTGCTCACCGGCAGCTTCATGGACTACGCAATGCCGCGCGCCGACGACTTCCCGACCTTCAAGGTGGCCACCACCTGCACCCCCTGCACGCACAACCCGCTGGGCACCAAGGGGTGCGGCGAGGCGGGCGCCATCGGCTCGCCGCCGGCGCTGATCAACGCGGTGCTGGATGCGCTGGCGCCGCTGTGCGTCAAGGACCTCGACATGCCGGCCTCGCCCCACCGCGTGTGGGAAGCGATGCAGGCCGTGGCCAAGTAGAACCAAACGAGAAGGAAATCGCCATGTACGCCTTCACCCTCGAACGTCCCGCCACCGTCGCCGATGCGGCCAAGCTGGCTGCCGCCGGCGGCAAGGTCCTCGCCGGCGGCCAGACGCTGCTCGCTTCGATGAAGCTGCGCCTCTCGGCGCCCGAGCAGCTGGTCGACCTCGGCGGCATCAAGGAGCTCGCCGGCATCAAGAAGGACGGCAATGCCTTCGTGATCGGCGCGATGACGCGCCACCTCGACGTCGGCGCCAACGCCGAGATCAAGGCGGGCTTCCCCGCGCTGGCCTGGCTGGCCGACCACATCGGCGACCGGCAGGTGCGTGCCATGGGCACCATCGGCGGCTCGGTGGCCAACAACGATCCGGCGGCCTGCTACCCGAGCGCGGTGCTGGCCTCGGGCGCGACCATCGTCACCGACAAGCGCGAGATCGCGGCCGACGATTTCTTCCTCGGCCTCTTCACCACCGCGCTGGAGGAGGGCGAGCTGATCACCGCGATCCGCTTCCCGATCCCGAAGCGGGCTGCCTACGAGAAGCTGCGCCAGAAGGCCTCGAACTTCCCGCTGGTCGGCGTGTTCGTCACGCAAGGCGACAGCGGCGTGCGCGTCGCGGTTACCGGTGCCGGCAATGGCGTGTTCCGGCACAAGGGGCTGGAAGATGCGCTCGCGAAGAGCTTCACCCCCGAGGCCGCGGCCGGCGTGAAGATCGACGCCAGCGATCTCAACAGCGACCTGCATGCCTCGGCGGCCTACCGCGCCAACCTGATCAACGTACTCACACAGCGCGCTGTGAAAAAGGCGCTGGGCTAAGCTGGCGAGATGACCGACACCACGCCTGCCGCGACCTCCCCGTTCAACACCATCGACGCGGTCGTGCAGGCGCTGGAAGGCGCCGCCTACTACGCCGACCGGCGGCTCGCGACGGCGGTGTTTCTCGCGCTCAAGCTCCAGCGTCCGCTGCTGCTGGAGGGCGAACCCGGCGTCGGCAAGACCGAGCTGGCCAAGGCGCTGGCGACCGCGCTCGCGCGCGAGTTGCTGCGCTTGCAGTGCTACGACGGCCTGGAGCAGCGCGAGGCGCTCTACGAATGGAACTATGCGGCGCAGCTGCTGCACATGCGCGCGGCCGAGGCGCACGGGGCTTCGAGCGACGTCGAATCGGAGGTCTACCAGCCGCGCTACCTGATCCGCCGGCCGCTCTTGCAGGCCCTGCAGGCGCCGGCGCCCGGTGCCGTGCTGCTGATCGACGAGGTCGATCGCGCCGACGAGCCCTTCGAGGCGTTCTTGCTCGAGTACCTGGGCGAATACCAGGTCAGCATTCCCGAGCTGGGCACGGTGCAGGCGCTGGTGCCGCCGGTCACCATCCTGACCAGCAATCGCACGCGCGAACTCAACGATGCCGTCAAGCGGCGCTGCCTCTACCACTGGCTGGACTACCCGGAGCGCGATCGCGAGCTGGCCATCGTGCGTGCGCAGGTGCCGAAGGCGAGCGCCGTTCTTTCCGAGCAGGTCGCAGCCTTCGTCGGGCGCTTGCGTAGCGCGCCCTTTGCAAGCGCCTTCCAGCGCGCACCGGGCATTGCGGAAAGCGTCGAATGGGCAAGGGCGCTGATCGCGCTCGACACCGTCGAGCTCGACCCCGAGATCGTGGTCGATACCGCCGGCATTCTCTTCAAGCAGCGCGACGATGTGGCGGCGCTGACGCACGAGCTGGCCTCCGACCTGCTGAAGCCCAGCGAAGAAGCGCAGGCATGAACGCTCGCCGGTTTGTTCCAGGAACACCGCGGAACCGGCTTTGCCGGGCCGCTGGTGTTGCCCCCTGCAAGGGGGTTGGCGAAGCGACACGAAGTGCGCGAAGCCTGGGGGTGGGCTGATGATTCCGCAACTCGGCGACGCGCGGCGCGGCAAGCTGGCCGGCAACATGATGGGCTTCGGCCGGGCGCTGCGCCGCGCCGGCGTGCGGACCGATTCGGCACGCATCGCGCTCGCTGCCGAAGCCGCTGCGCTGGTCGGGGTCGACAGCCGGCTCGACCTGGCGGCCGCGATGGAAGCCGTGATGATCAGCCGCGAACAGGATCGCCTGGTGTTCCGAGAACTCTTCGATGCCTGGTTCCGCGATCCCGAGCTTGCCAACAAGCTGCTCGCGCAGATGCTGCCGAGCGCCGAAGGCAAGGCCGAGCCCTCGAAGCGCCGGCCACGCGTGCGCGAGGCACTTGCGGCGCCGCGCGATGCGGTGAAGCCTGCGCAGACCGAGCGCGAGGTCGACTTCGATGCCGCGATGACGGCAAGCGATCGCCAGCGGGTGCACCACGCCGACTTCAACGCGCTGGGCGCCGCCGAGTACCGCCTGGTGGAGCGATTGGCCCGCGACATCGCGCTGCCGGTGCCGGCGCTGCCCTCGCGCCGCCTGCGCGTGACCGGCGATGCGGGCGCGCATTCGCGCATGCACTGGCCCGGCGTCTGGCACGAGGCCGGGCGCACCGGCGGCGAGATGCTGCTTCTGCCGCGGCTCTCGCGGCAGAAGCAGCCGCTGCCCCTGCTGGTGCTGGTCGACGTCTCCGGATCGATGGAGCGTTATGCGCGCCTGCTGCTGGCCTTTCTGCATGCGTCGACGCGGCGCGCCGGCCGGCGCGACGTGTTCGCCTTCGGCACCCAGTTGACCGACCTGACCCCGGCCTTCCGGCTGGCCGACACCGATCTGATGCTGGCCGCAGCCAGCGAGGCCATCGCCGATTTCGCCGGCGGCACGCGTTTCGGCGCCTCGCTCGGCGAACTGCGCGAGCGCCATGCGCGTCGCCTGACCGGCCGCCGCACGCTGGTGCTGGTGATCAGCGACGGCCTGGACACCGGCGAACCCGAAACCCTGGAGCGCGAACTGCTGTGGCTCAAGCGCCATTCGCGGCGGGTGCTGTGGCTCAACCCGCTGCTGCGCTACGAGGGCTATGCGCCGCTCGCGCGCGGGGCGGCCGTTCTGCACCGCCATGCAGACGCGATGCTCGCGGTCCACAATCTCCTGGCACTCGAACAATTGGCCGCGAGTCTCGCGGCCCTGATGCGGTCCGGCCGCTAGAAGGAACCTCACGATGGAAATGCTCGGCAACCGCCGGCTCGGCATCACGCAGCAGCAAGCCTGGGAGGCGCTCAACGATCCCGAGACGCTGAAGAAATGCATCCCCGGCTGCGACAAGTTCGAGGCCGTAGGCGACAACCAGTACGCGGTGGCGCTGGCCGTCAAGATCGGCCCGGTGTCGGCCAAGTTCAATGGCAAGGTCGCGCTGGCCGACATCTCGCCGCCGGACAGCTACAAGCTGTCCTTCGAAGGGCAGGGCGGCGTTGCCGGATTCGCCAAGGGTTCGTCGAGCGTGACGCTCAAGCCGGTCGCCGATGCGAGCCCCGGCTGCGAGCTCGACTACACGGTGCAGGCGCAGGTGGGCGGCAAGATCGCGCAGTTGGGGCAGCGCTTGATCGACGGCGCCGCCAAGTCGACGGCCGACGATTTCTTCAAGCGCTTCGAGGTCGAGATGCAAAGCCGCTACGGCCCGCCGCCGGCCGCGGTGGCCGAGAGCGCCGAGGCGCCCGCTGCCGCCGAGCCGTCCGAGAAGACCGGCGCGATGGCGGGCTTCATGCGCAAGATCGGCATCGGCAGGAAGTCCGACAGATCGGCGAGCGATACGGAAGAGCCGGCCGACTAGGAAGACGAACATCATGGAGAACCTCGACGTCATGGTTCTGCGCACGCTGCGCGACTGGCGGCTCGCGGGCCGCCGCGCGCTGCTCACGACGGTGGTGCGCACCTGGGGATCTTCGCCGCGGCCGATCGGCTCGATCATGGCGCTGGCGGAAGACGGCGCCGTGATCGGCTCGGTCTCGGGCGGCTGCATCGAAGACGACCTGATCGCGCGCTACAGCCGTGCCCACGGCGCGCCGGGCGAGATGCCTTCGGGCGCGCCGGCGCTGGTCAAGTACGGCATCACGGCGGATGAGGCGCACCGCTTCGGCCTGCCCTGCGGCGGCACGCTGGAACTGCTGCTCGAATACGACCCGGACGCCGCCTCGCTCGAGACGCTGGTGGCCGCGCTCGAAAAAGGGCGGCTGATGCAGCGCACCGTGTCGCTGGCCGATGGCACCGTCGGCGTGGCCGAGGCGAGCGCGCCGGCCGAGCTCTCGATCAGCGACACCGAGCTGGTCAACACCTTCGGGCCCGAATACCGCATGCTCCTGATCGGCGCCGGCCAGCTGGCCGAGTACCTGTCGACGATGGCGAAGTTCAGCGGTTTCGCGGTGACGCTGTGCGATCCGCGCACCGAGTACCGCACCGCCTGGGCCGTGCCGGGCGTGACGCTCAGCACCGAGATGCCCGACGACGCGGTGAGCGCCTTCAAGCCCGACCGCCGCAGCTGCGTGGTCGCGCTCACGCACGACCCGAAGCTCGACGACCTGGCCCTGCTCGAGGCCCTGCAAAGCGAAGCCTTCTACGTCGGCGCGATCGGCTCGCGCCGCAATGCCCAGGCGCGGCGCGAACGCATGATCGAGCACTTCGAGCAGACCGAGGCATCGCTTTCGCGCCTGCGCGGCCCGATCGGCATCTACATCGGCAGCAAGACGCCGCCCGAGATCGCGGTGAGCGTGATGGCCGAGATCCTGGCGGTGAAGAACGGCGTCAGGCTGCCGCGCGAGACCGAGGTCGCGCATGCCAAGGAGGCCGCGGGCGCCGGCAAGTAGCAGCGGGTGAGCCGCCGTCAGTGCCTGCGCAGGCCGGCGAGGAAGGTGGTGCTGCGGCCGAAGGCGCGCTGCATCTCCTTGGATTCGCGGGCTTCCTTGCGGGCCCTGGAGAAGATGAAACTCGCAGCCGCCAGTGCGAAGCACGCGCCGATCGCGATCAGCAATCCGACGAAGGATCCCAGCCACCAGGCGAGGCCGAGGATCACGATGCTGGCGAGAAGAAGAATGGCGCGCATGGGAGAGAGGCTAGCAGAGCCCTGGCCGAACAGGGTATGAACTATTGCTCGGAAGCTGTGGGCGCGCCAGCTTTCATTCTGCGCTGCCCAACGGTGCGTCGGCAGTCGCGTCGAATGCGGCGATCAGCACCGGCGTCAGGTCATGCATACCTGCGGTTGAGGGCCGCATCGGCAGCAGACCCGGCGTGAAGCCGAGGGCCTCGAAGCGTTTGAGCAGTTGCGTGTCCGTGCTGATGATGTGGACCGGTACGTCCCACGAAGCGCCCGCGCCGCTCACGCCCGCCATCGGCTGGTGGTCGCCGATCACGATGGTGAGCAGCTGCCGCGGCGCGCGACCCGAGAGGTAGTCGCCCAGCCAGTGGAAGGTGTAGGCCAGCGATTCGAGGTACGCGGGCACGGGCTGCAGCCACGAACCCGGTTGCGCGACGGCCTGTGCGACTTCCGCCGCCGTGTAGGCGTCGGCGCGCAGCAGCCGCTGCCAGTCCGGCACGTAGGGCGCGATCGGGCGGAAGGGTGCGTGGCTCGTCAGGGTCGGAAAGACGATGAAGCGCGGCGCGCGTTCCTCGCGCGGCTCGGCCAGTTCCTGCGCGTGCAGCAGCGCCATCGAGGCCTGGTCGGGAACGCGCCAGTAGCCGAAGGGCGGCCCGCGATAGCCGATGCGGTCGGCGTCGGCATAGCGGTCGAAGCCGTAGAAGCTGCCTTCGGGCCAGGGCTTCTGCAGGCCCGGCATCCAGTTCACGGTGCGCCAGCCATGGGCCTTGAAATGGCGCACCAGCGTCGAACGATCAGTGGTCAGCAGCAGTTCGTAGGCGCCGGGGTCCTGCATGTCGACGCCGCTGAGCAGCGCCGCATGGGCCAGCCAGGAGGCGCCGCCGAAAGTGGGGGAGCGCACGCGCGCCGAGACCGCCTGCCGGCCGCCGGCCGCGAGCGCCTGCATCAGCTGCGCGCGCGCCGGCGCGAGCGCGGCGGCCTGCTGCGGGTCGTCCAGCGCGGTGACGCCGTAGGACTCGGCAAAGATCAGCAGCACGTCGGCGCCGCGGAGGCCTGCGAGCGAGCTGTGCTCGAAGGCCGGGCTGGGCGAGAGCTGCGAAGCCGCGTGGCCGGGCAGCAGCTGGCCGGCCAGGATTGCGGCCTGCTGCGCAAGAATGGGCGCGACCGGCATCGAGAAGAACCAGCGCGTGTCGCGCCCCCCGATGCCATGCGCGGCAAAGTTCGTGAAGAGCAGAAGGCCGATGAGGCCGATCGCGGGCCGCGGCGTGGGCCAAGCCAGCTCGCGCGCAATCGCACGCCAGCATCGCCATGCCAAGCCGTACAGCAGCACAGGGATGGCCAGCGCGGCGAGCGCTGCCAAGCCGATCTGCCAAGCTGCGAGCTCGCCCATGCGCAGCACGTCCAGCGCGTGCCTGCTGTCCCAGTAGAGGTTGATCTGCCGGCCGAATACGGCCGACACCGTCACGTCGAGGTAGCGAGCGAGGATCCAGAAGGCGGTGACGCTCGCCAGCAAGCGCAGCATGCGTGCGCCCGGCTGCCCGCGCCAGGCGATCCAGGCCGTGAGCATCACCAGAACCATGACGAGTTCGAAGGACACGCGCAGCGCCAGGCGCGGCCACAGCCCCGGCCCGTGGTTCTCCATCGTCAGCAGCGCATTGAGCAGCAGCAGGGGCAGGGCGAAGCGCGGCAGCCACCCGCCCCATGCGGCGGGCCTCATTTGCGCTTGGCCTCGAACTCGATGATGAGCGGCACCTCGTCGCCGACCCAGCCGTTGCCGACCGCGTAGTTCATGCCGTAGCTGCTGCGCTTGAAGCTGCCGCGCGCCGACACGCCCATCACGTAGCTCTTCTCGATCGGCGAGGGCCCGCTCTTGTTCCAGGTCGCGGCGAGCGTCAGCGGCTGGGAGCGGCCCAGCAGCTCGAGCTGGCCGGCGATCTCGAAGGTGCGATCGCCGGTGCGCTTGGCTCCGGCCGCGGTGAACACCATGCGCGGGAACTCGGAGGTGTTGAGGAAGTCGGCGCTCTTCAGATGCTGGTCGCGCTTGGCGTAGTTGCTGAAGACGCTCTGGGTGTCGACCTCGATGCGCACGTTGCTGAGCGTGGCCGTGGCTTCGTCGAAGCTGTAGCTGCCGCGCGCGGCGCGGAACATGCCCAGCACCTTGGCGTAGCCGATGTGATCGACCAGGAAGGCGATGGTGAGATGTTCGGGGTCGAGCTCGTAGCGTGTGGCCTCGGCGCGCGCGGGCAGGGCGTTCGCCATGAGGCATGACACGATCAGGGCGTACGGCAAGCGGGCCGCGAGTGCTTTCATGAGGCAGGCTCCAGTGGGGATGCGCGATGACGGATCAACCACGCGATGTCGATCGCGAAGGACGCAGTGAGCGCGGCCAGGCTCGCGGCCGCGATGGCCCGGCTCCAGGGCAGCGAGATGATCGGACCGAGGCAGACGAGCAGGCTGGTGATCTGCGCCACGCACACCGCCTTGCGCCGCTGGCTCGGCGCGAGCGGCCGCGCCAGCCAGGGCCAGGGCTTCATCGCCAGCACGAAGGCGTAGCGCATCAGGCCCGCGGCAAGGATCCATGAGCCGGCCTTGTCGAAATGAAAGACCAGCAGGCAGAGCGCGAAGGTCAGCAACGCATCGGTCTCCATGTCGAAGCGCGCGCCGAATTCGCTGGTCAGACCGCTGCGGCGCGCGAGCGGGCCATCGAGGGCATCGAGCAGCGCGGCGGTCGTGCCCACGACGATGGCGCTCCACGCCATCGCTTCGGCATCGGCCAGGGGCTCGCCGATGCCCGCCGCGAGCAATGCGGCGAGCGCCAGGCGCGCCAGCGTCACGCGGTTGGCGGCACCGAAGCGCGCATTCGGCGCATGGGCCGCAAGGCCATGCAGCACCCACGCGAAGGCTGCCGCAAAGACGGCGGCTGCCTTGAGCTTGAACCAGGGACTGAGCTCGCCCAGCACCGTCAGCCCGCCAGCCGCCACGGCGAGCAGCAGGAAGCAGGGCACGGCCTCGCGCCAGGCATCGCGCCGGAGCGCCGCGAGCCGGCCCGCACTGAGTGCGGGGCCATCGGCAGGAGGATGGGTGAGCATCGTCATAAGATCCGTTGCATGCCAGCATATCTCTCCCGTGTTGCTTCTGCCGAGTCCTGGGCCTGCTGGATCGAAGCCCCGGGCCGGGCCGGCATCCGGCGCGCTGCATTCGATGCGCCCGGTCCCGAAGAGGTGCAGGTTCGTGCGCTGCACAGCGGCATCAGCCGCGGCACCGAGCTGCTGGTGTTCGGCGGCGAGGTGCCTGCCAGCGAATTCGAACGCATGCGCGCGCCCTTCCAGGAAGGCGAATTTCCAGCGCCGGTGAAGTACGGCTATGCGAGTGTCGGCACGGTCGAGCGGGGGCCCGAGGCGCTTCTCGGCCGCGAGGTGTTCTGCCTCTATCCGCACCAGACCCGCTACGTGGTGCCGGCCGATGCCGTGCACCTGCTGCCCGAGGGCCTGCCGCCCGCGCGCGCGGTGCTGGCCGCCAACCTGGAGACCGCAGTCAATGCGCTGTGGGATGCGGCACCGCGCGTCGGCGACCGCATCGCCGTCGTGGGCGCAGGTGTGGTCGGCCTGCTGGTGGCCTGGCTGGCCGGGCGCATGCCCGGTTGCACGGTCGAGGTGATCGACACGAATCCCGCGCGCCGTGCGGTGGCGGAACGGCTGGGCCTCGTCTTTGCGAGTCCGGAGGCTGCGAGTCTCGAGGCCGATCTGGTGCTGCATGCCAGCGGCAGCCCAGCAGGCCTGGCCACGGCGCTGCGGCTGGCCGCCTTCGAGGCCACGGTGCTGGAACTGAGCTGGTACGGGCAGCGCGCGGTGACGCTGCCGTTGGGCGAAGCCTTCCATTCGCGGCGCCTCACGCTCAGGAGTTCGCAGGTCGGCCAGGTGGCCACCGCGCAGCGCGCGCGCTGGAGCCATCGGCGCCGGATGGCGCTGGCGTTGTCGCTGCTGCGCGATCCGGTGCTCGATGCGCTCATCACCGACAGTGCGCCTTTCGCCGAACTGCCGGCGGTGCTCGGCCGGCTCGCCGCGGGCGCGCCGAACACCTTGTGCCACCGCATCGACTATCCCTGACCCCTTCACCCTGGAAAGACTTCGCATGTACAGCGTCAACGTCCGCGACCATTTCATGATTGCCCACAGCTTTCGCGGCCAGGTCTTCGGCCCCGCGCAGCGCCTGCATGGCGCGACCTATGTGGTGGATCTCGAACTGCGCCGCGCCGAGCTCGATGCCGACGGCGTGGTGGTCGACATCGCGCTCGCCACCGAGGTGCTGCGCAGCGTGCTGGGCGAACTCAACCTGCGCAACCTCGACGACGATCCGGCCTTCGAGGGGCGCAACACCACCACGGAATTCATGGCGCGCGTGATCTTCGATCGCGTTGCCGCGCGCATCGCGGCCGGCGAACTCGGGCCCCACGCAAGCGGCCTCGCGAGCATGCGCGTGAAGTTGAACGAATCGCATGTGGCCTGGGCGGCCTACGAGGGCGCACTTTGACCATCAAGCGCTGCAGCTTCCTGGTGCCGGGAGACTTGAACACCCGCACCGGCGGCTACACCTACGACCGCCGCGTCATCGATGGCCTGCGCGCGCAGCAGTGGGAGGTCGAGGTCCAGACCTTGGGCGAAGGCTATCCGGCGCCCGCTGCGGCAGCGCTCGCGCAGGCCGGCCGCGTGGCCGATGCCTTGCCCGATGGCGCGCTGGCAGTGGTCGACGGCCTCGCCTTCGGCGTGCTGCCCGATCTGGCGCAAAGGCATGCGCAGCGCCTTTGCTGGATCGCGCTGGTGCATCACCCGTTGTCGCTGGAGACCGGCCTCGACGCGGCGCAGCAGCGCGCCTTGTTCGAGAGCGAGCGGCGCGCGCTGGCCAGTGCGCGCGGCGTGATCGTCACCAGCTCTTCCACGGCACGTGCGCTGGCAGCCTTCGACGTTCCGGATTCGCGCATCGTCGTGGTCGAGCCCGGGACCGAGCCGGCCCCCTTGGCCGCAGGCTCGGGCACCGATGCCTTGTCGCTGCTGTGCGTGGCGACCGTGACGCCGCGCAAGGGGCATGCTCTGCTGATCGAAGCGCTGGCCGGGTTGAAGGACCGGTGCTGGACGCTGCATTGCGCAGGCAGCCTGGTCATGGACGCTGCATGCGCATCGGCATTGATGCAGGCCATCGAACGTCACGGCCTGCGCGAACGCGTGGTGCTGCATGGCGAGCAGGACGAGGCGGGCCTGTGCGCGCTCTATGCGAAGGCCGATGCCTTCGTGCTGCCCTCGTTCCATGAGGGTTACGGCATGGCCCTGGCCGAGGCGCTGGCGTACGGCCTGCCGGTGATCAGCACCCGCGCGGGCGCCATTCCGGACACGGTGCCGGCCGATGCGGGCCTGCTGGTGTCGCCCGGCGACGCGATCGCGCTGCGTGCCGCGTTGCAGCGGCTGATGGACGATGCTGCGTGGCGGGCGCAGCTGAAGGCCGGCGCGCAAAGAGCGCGAGGCCGCCTGCCGACATGGCAGCAGAGCGGCGCGCGCTTTGCATCGGTGCTCGCCGATTTCCGGCAGCCGGCAGGAGGCGCATGACAGGCTTCAGCGCCGACTGGCTCGCGCTGCGCGAGCCCTTCGATCGCGCGGCGCGCAGTGCGTCGGCTGCGCTGCTGGATCTGCACGCGATGGCGGCCCGGCTGCGCGGCGACGACCCGGTCCTGCGCGTGATCGACCTGGGCTGCGGCACCGGCGCCAATCTGCGCGAACTGGCGCCGCGGCTGGGCGGCGCCCAGCAGTGGCTGATGGTCGACCACGACCCGCGCCTGCTGGCGGCGTTGCCGGAATCGCTCGAAGGCCCGGGGTGGCATGCGAAGGCGCGTCTGCTCCGCATCGATCTGGCGGCGGCGCTTGACGCCGTGCCCTATGGCGCGGCGCGGCTCGTCACGGCCTCGGCGCTGCTGGA
This sequence comes from Variovorax sp. CF079, assembly GCF_900101545.1. Taxonomy (GTDB): domain Bacteria; phylum Pseudomonadota; class Gammaproteobacteria; order Burkholderiales; family Burkholderiaceae_C; genus Variovorax. Next base: position 277,312 of record NZ_FMZU01000002.1, read on the forward strand.
CCTCGTGTCCGCATCGTGGCTCGACGCGCTCTTGAACCATGTGCGAATGGCGAATGCGGCCGTGCTCTTCGCACTGACTGTCGATGGCCGTGTCGCGTGGGCGCCTGGTCTTGCAGGCGACGCGGAGGTCCACGAACTGTTCGCCACCCATCAACGGCGCGACAAGGGTTTCGGACCCGCGCTCGGCGGCGAAGCGGTTGCGCTGGCGGTCGCCCGCCTCGATGCGATGGGCTACAGCGTCACGCAGGCGCGAAGCGATTGGTGCATCGAGGAGGCGGCGATGCTGCGCGCGATGATCGAAGGCATGGCTCATGCCACGCTGGAACAGGAACCGGCTGCGCACGAGCTCGTCGGCGCATGGAAGGCGCGGCGGTTAGCGCTTGTCGATCGCACCTGCCTGCGCGTGGGGCACGTGGATCTTCTGGCGATGCCTTAGCGAGGTTTTCGTGTCTTGGGTGCCACGAAACCTATGGGGCGCTTGGCTGGCTCGGGTGGTGTCATCAATTCGCGCAGCGCATCGAAAACCTGCCGAAGCTGGTTGCGCGTGTTGCGGCTGAAGGACTCATGCTGCATCGCCACAAGCTCCGTCTTCTTTTCGAGTTCGGCCAGCCGCTACTTTGCTACATACAAGGGTTAGGGTGAGGGCTCAGCAACCGGCGCCATCGCCACCACGGCCGCAGCCCTCACCCCTGCCCTCTCCCAGAGGGCGCAAGGCGCAGATCCAGATCCCACATCACATCCGCCCCCATGCGAAAGACGCGGCTTGCGGGACGCGGGCAATCGCGCATCGCCGCGCTTTGCGGCAGCAGCAGCCCGGGACGCCCGCCGCCGATCAGCACCGGCGCGACGCTGAGGTGCAGGCGGTCCATGCACCCCTGCGCGATGAAGCGCGAGATCGTGATACCCCCGCCCTCGACGAACAGCACGCGCAGGCCGCGCTGCTGCAGCGCGGCCAGCAGGGCGCGCAAGTCCATTGCGCCCTTGGCGTCCACCAGGCCCGGCACGCCCAGCACCTGATCGGCACCCACGCGCTGCGCTGCTTCGGCTTCACGTGCCGCGTCGCACACGAGCAGGGTCGGCGCCTGGCGATCGGTGAAGACGCGCAGCGTCGGCGTCAGGCGCAGGGCCGGGTCGAGCACGACGCGCACCGGGTTGTCGCCCGCCACGCGGCGCGTGGTGAGCTGCGGGTTGTCGATGGCCGCGCTGCCGGCGCCCACGATGACCGCATCGCTGAGTGCGCGCAGCCGGTGCAGGTGCAGCAGCACCTGCTCGCCGTTCACGTAGTTGGAGTCGCCGCCCCGCGTGGCGATACAGCCGTCGAGGCTCTGGCCCAACTGGCCGATCACCCAGGGCGTGGCCTCGGCCGTCCGCTCGAGCAGGGGCTGTAGCAGTGCCAGGAGCTCGACAGCTTCGTCGTCCCAATCCTCGCCCGGCACCAGTGGCGTCGCCGGCGGCTCCCCGCTGCGGCGACGCCGGACGATGTCCAGACACAGCGGCCACAGCGCTTCCATGCCGAAGCTGCGGGGTTGGGTCGAGCTCATGAGCGGGCGCGGGTTGCGGGCATTCACCACCTGGGCTTGTAGTAGGGATCGTCCATGTTAGCGGCGGGCCCGTCGACCCCGCCGCCCCAATGCGCCAATGCCAGCGCGGCTGCAACCCACAAGGCGGCCACCGCGGCCACGATCAGCGTTTCGACCCAGGGGCGGCCCTCGCCGCGCCGCAGGCGCCGATGTCCCCATCGCACCAGCGAGCCGGAGGTGAAGGATGCAGCCAGCAGCAGCAACGCGCCCGGCCGGGCCGGCGTCAGCAATGCCGTGGCCTGTGCCAGCGCCAGCCAGGCCAGCAGCGCGACGACCGCGCCGCTGGCGCCGAAAGCGATGCGCCCCACAGGCCAGAGCCACAGCGCGCAGCCCGCCAGCGCGGCGCCCAGCCCGAGGCTCAGCTCGAACAGCAGGGCAGAGCCGGACATCATCGCGAGCGCCGCCAGCCCGAAGCTCGCGAGCACGAGCATCGCGATCGCATCGGCGCGCCGCGGGGTTTCCTTCAACACGGCGCGGATCACCGCCAGACCCAGCAGCCAGATGCCGATCTTGAGCGGCAGCGGCTGCCAGGCCAGGATCGCCAGCACCAGGGCCCACAGGATGCCGGCTGCCAGCCACTGCGCGCGCCGGCCGGCGCGCATGGCTTCGAGGCCGAGGCCAAGCAGCGCAGCCGCCGCATAGACCCACGGCAGCTTCTCGGTCAGCGCGCCCGGCATCAGCCGCCAGCCCAGCACCCACAGCACCGTGCCGACGATCGCCACCGCGACGCCCACTGCGGCCCAGCGCGCGGCCTGGACCGGGCCCAGCACGCCGCGCAGAAACCCCGTCGCCGCGAATGCAATGCAAAGCGGCAGCGCCAGGCTCTGGAACAGCGGGTGGTGGAAGTCCATCCCTACGGTTATGCAGGTGCAATGCCGATTCAGTCAACGCTGGCATCTTGGGGCGAAACGCCCTGTGCCAGGGCCGCATCGTGCTGCGCGTCGAGGGCGCGCCTGAAGCCGTCGCGCTGCTGCAGGCGTTGCCAGTAGGCGGCAACGGCGGCCGGAAGCTGCGCAACCAGGTCCAGCTTGCTGGCCAGCATCAGCGCATAGCCGACCGAGATGTCGGCGGCGGTGAAGCGTCCCGCGCTGAGGAAGTCTTCCTGCTGCAGCACCGCATCGATGCCGCGCAGCCGTGCCAGGAACCATCGCGTGTAGTCCTCGGCCGCCTGCGGCAGCTTGCGCTCGTCGGGCTCGAAGCGGCCGTAGCGCAGCACGATGGTCTGGGGGAAGGTCAGCGTGGCTTCGCCCTGGTGCAACCCATTGAGCCAGGCGCCGAAGCCGGGCTCGTGGGGGCGAACGGCCAGGCCGTGCAGGTTGTCCGGGTCGAAGCGCTCGGCCAGGTACTGGCAGATCGCGGCCGACTCCGTCATCCGGGTCTCGCCGTCGATGAGGTAGGGAATGGTGCCGAGCGGATTGATCTCGAGGTAGCTGCGCTGCAGCGCGCGCGGCGGGAAGGGCAGCATGCGCAGCTCGTAAGGTGCGCCCAACTCTTCGAGCATCCACAGCGGGCGGAAGGAGCGGGCGCTGACGCAGTGGTAGAGGACGACCATTTGGGCCGACTCTACCCGCGTCCGCAGCCCATTCAATCGAGCGTTGCTCCGGATTGCTTTACCAGCTTCTGGTGCTTGCTCAGCTCGGCCTGGAAGAAGGCCGGCGCCGCGTCGGGGCCGGTGTTCAGCACCATGAGCCCCTGGCCGGCGATCGCGTTCTGCGCCTCGGGCGAGGCCAGCGCGGTCTTCATCGCGCCGCTGTAGCCGTCGACGATGTTCTTCGGCAGCCCGGCCGGCCCGATCAGCGCGATCCATGCGTCGAAGCTGTAGCCGGGCACGCCGGCCTCCGCCGCGGTCGGGACCTCGGGCAGCGCGCCGGAACGCGTGGGCGTCGACACGGCCAGCGCGCGCAGCGTGCCGGCCTTGATCTGCGGCGCCACCTGCGACACCGACACGAAGCCCAGCTGCACCTGGCCACCGATCAGGTCGGTGACGAGCGCGCCGGTGCCGCGGTAGGGCACATGCTTCATCTCGATGCCGGTCTCGCTGACCAGCAGCTCGCCGGCCAGGTGCAGCGTGCTGCCGTTGCCGGCCGAGCCGAAGTTGAGCGTGCCGGGCTTGGCCTTGGCGAGCGCGATCAGTTCCTTGACGTTCTTCGCCGGTACCGAGGGGTGCACCACCAGCACCAGCGGCACGGTGGCGATCACCGCGATCGGCGTGATGTCCTTCAGCGTGTCGTAGGGCACGGTCTTGTAGATGCCCGGGTTGATCACGTGGTTCGACGAGATCATGCCGAGCGTGAGGCCGTCCTTCGGCGCCTTCGCGATCTGCGTGGTGCCTGGGATGCCGCCGGCGCCGGCGATGTTCTCGACCACGACCGGATGGCCCGCGGCCTTGCCGAAGGACGGGCCGATGGCGCGCGCGACCGCGTCCACTGTGGAGCCGGCCGCCAGCGGCACGACCATGCGGATCGGCTTTTCGGAGGCCGGTGCCTGGGCGAGCGCTGCGGTCGCCAAGGCGGCGCTGGCGAGCGATGCCGCGATGCGGCGGATCAGGGGGGCTTTCATCATCGTCACGTGTGTCTCCTTGTCTTGTTTCATGGATGCCGGCGTCGCAGTTCCTCGAAGGACAGCAGCTCGCCTGCGATGGCGCTCGCGGCCACGGTCGGCGGGCTCGCGAGCCAGACCTGGCCCGGTCCGCCGCGGCCCGGAAAGTTGCGGTTGATCGCGCTCACGGTGACCTCTTCCTTGCGCACCGAGGTGCCCGGGCCGCAGTTGCCGCAGGCGCCGCACGACGGTTGCAGGATGCGCGCACCGACCCGCGCGAAGGCATCGAGGTAGCCGCGCGCCGCGCAGTGGTCGCGCACCGCGGTCGTGCCGAATTGGAGGTAGAGCGACACGCGATCCGGCACGCGCAGGCCGCGGTCGGCCGCCCAGCGCAGCACCTCGTGATAGTGGTCGAAGTCTTCGCGCTTGCCCGCGGTGCAGGAGCCGCCGTAGGCGATGTCGATGCGCACCGGCTCCTCGAGCGCCGCCAGCGGCAGCCCGTTGCCGGGGTCGCCAGGGCGGGCCACCATCGGCGGCACCGCGGTGCAATCGACGCGGATCGTCTCCGCATAGACCGCGTCCGCATCGCTGCGCATCCACGGCTCGAGCACGAAGTCGATGCCGCGCCGCTCGCGCAGGAAGCGCACCGTTTCCGCGTCGGGCGCGACGATGCCGGTGAAGCCTCCGAGCTCGGCCGTCATGTTGGTGAGCGTCGCGCGCTCGTCGGTCGACAGCTGCGCGACCACCTCGCCGGTGAATTCGAACACCCGGCCCACGCCGCCGCCGGCGCGGATGCGCGGCTCGGCCAGCAGGTGCAGCACGATGTCCTTGGCGGTCACGCCGGGCCGCAGCGCGCCGTCGAACACGATGTGCAGCGACTGCGGCACGGTGAGCCGCAGCGCGCCGGTCACGAAGGCATTGGCCATGTCGGTAGTGCCGACGCCGAATGCCACGCAGCCCAGCGCGCCGCTGTGCGGCGTGTGCGAGTCGGTGCCGACCACGACCTGGCCCGGCAGCGCGTAGCGCTCGGCCATCATCGCGTGCGAGATGCCGGCGATGTTGCTGCCGTCGTCGGTGCGCGCCTCCTCCTCGGTCAGGGTGCGGTGCGAGCGCAGGCCGTACGCGGCCGCGAATTCGCGCTGCGCCTCGACCATGCGGTGCACGTTGGGCACCAGGCCGCCGCGCACGTGGGCCGGGCTTTCCTCGACGTAGGAGGTGTGGTCCTCGAACACCACGATCGATGCCGGCTCGTGCAGGTTCAACGGCTTGCGGAAGGTCGCATGCAGCATGTGCGCCGCCATGCCGGTGTAGTACTCGTGGATGAAGCGCCAGTCGGCACGTACGAAGGCGCCGTCGCCGGGCGCCGGGTGCGCCTCGGTGAGCTCGGTCGCGAGCGCATGGCGGGCCACGATCTTCTCGAACAGCGTGCGTGGCCGCTCGGGCGGCGCGCCCTCGGCGCTCCGGATGCGGCACATGAAGTGCTGGCCGAAGCGCAGCAGGCCGCCGCTTTGCAGGATGGCCGCGGCGAGCGCATCGCGGCCGGCGACGAGTTCGGCGAGCGGAATCGCCTCGCCGGCGCGGATGCGTTCGACCAGCCCGAAATCGGTGGAGGTGAAGAGGCCGATGTTGTCGGCGTTCTGGCGGTAGATGCGCTCGAAGCTCTCCCCGATCACGAGCCGCACGCCGGCCAGTTTCTCGGCCGCGGGGCTGTGCTCGCGCGACGAGCCCTTGCCGTAGCGCCTGCCCGCGACCACTACCTCGATGCCGCTCGCGCGGACCGCATCGGTGCCGACGGGCAGGCGGTCACCGGTCTTGAAGCCGGTGTAGGGGTAGCGGCCGAGCTTGTCGTCGTAATGGGTGAGGATGGGCAGCGGTGTGATCTCGTCGGTCGAGATGTCGTCGCGCAAGGGCATGGCTTTCGCCAGTGCCGGCGTTTCGCCGCGCAGGCATTGTTCGACGACTTCGGGTGAGCTGCTCAAGAAGAGCAGCCTGGGCGCGAAGCGAAGCGCCGGAAGATCGTCGGAAGCTGGCGCAAGGGCTGGCATGCCTGATCTTCGCGTCAGGCCCTCGGGCCGAAAAGCGCCAAGGCGGCACAGGGGCTCTCGCGAAATGCGAGATGGGGACTTACCCGCGCAGCGCGTCGATCAATGCCGCGACCGAGCGCGGCCTTGGCGTCTTGCGCAGCGCGTAGAGATGCAGCTCGCGCGCCGCCCACGCTTCGTCGAGCGGCCGGCGCACGAAGCGCGGGCTGCCGGCATAGGCCGCGGCGGCGCTTTGCGGAACCACCGCAATGCCCAGGCCCGCCTCGACCATGCGGCAGACCGCATCGAAGCTGCTGACCGACACGGTGGGCGCAAAAGGTTTTTCTTGCAGTGCCTGGGCACGTTCGTGCAGGCAGCGGTCGAGCGCGCCGCCCTGGTGGACGCCGATCAGCGGATGGTCCAGCAGCTCGGCGAAGCCGACGGCCTTTCGTTTGGCCAGCGCATGGCCGGCGGGCAGCACCACCTGCAGCGGATCGGTCGCGAAGCGCCAGGCATCGAGCCCGGCGGGTACCGGCGCCTCCACGCCCACGCCGACGTCGGCACGGTCGTCGAGGCAGGCGCGGATGACGTCGCGCGTGTCTTCTTCATGCAGCGAGATCTGGACGCGCGGATATCGGGCCATGAAGGCCTGCAGACGTTCGGGCAGGAAGCCGATCACGGCCGACATGTTGGCGTAGAGCCTGACCGTGCCGCGCACTTCGTCACCCTCGATTTGCACCTCGCGCACCAGCGACTGCAGGTCGTTGTCGATCTGCTGCCCGCGCTCGAGCACGAGGCGGCCCGCATCGGTGAGCGCGATGCCGCGCGGCGAGCGCACGAAAAGGGCAGTGCCGAAGGCGTGCTCGAGATCGGCGATGCGCCGGCTCAGCGCCGAGGGCGCGATGTGCTCGAGCGCCGCGCCGCGCACGATGGAGCCGGCGCGCGCCGTCGAGACGAAGAGTCGCAGGCTGTAGGCATCGATGCGGCGGGTCATGCCGCGCATCCTAAGGGCGCGGCCCGCCGAGCGAGAATCTGCAGGCATCAACGAAAAAGCCAACCATGCATTCAAGCAGAGACATCGTGATCGTCGGCGGCGGCCATGCCGCGGCACAGCTGTGCGCCGGCCTGGCGGAGGCGGGGCAGGGCGCCCGCGTGCACCTGGTGTGCGAAGAGAGCTCGATCCCCTATCACCGGCCGCCGCTGTCCAAGACCTTCCTCAAGAGTCCGGACGAGGCGCCGCAGCTCCACCGCGCCGAGGCGTGGTATGCCGAGGCCGGGATCACGATGCACCTGGGCGACCCGGCGCTTGTGATCGATCGCGCGGCGCGCACCGTCACGCTGCGTTCAGGCACCGTGCTCGGCTGGGAGCGGCTGGTGCTCGCGACCGGCACCCGCGCACGACGGTTGCCGGCGCTGGTGGGGCTGGAGAACGTCGCGCTGCTGCGTGCCGCCGATGAGGCCGCGCAGCTGCGCTCGATGCTGATGGCGGCAGAGCACGTCACGGTGCTCGGCGGCGGGTTCATCGGCCTCGAAGTGGCGGCGACGGCGCTGGCGCTCGGCAAGCGCGCGAGCGTTCTGGAAAGCGCGCCGCGGCTCTTGAGCCGGGCCGTGTCGCCCGCCTTGTCCGAGCATGTGCTCGCGACCCATCGCGCCGCGGGCATGGACATCCGCACCGGCGTGCAATGCGGCGCCTGGCAGACCGAGGGCCGGCGTCTCGCGGCGATCGAGCTCGACGGCGTGGCGCAGCCGGTCGACCTGATGCTGCTCGGCATCGGCGCCGTGCCCGAGACCGCGCTCGCGCAGGCCGCCGGGCTGGAGTGCGCCGATGGCATCGTGGTCGACGCCTACATGCAGACCAGCGACGAGGCCGTGCTCGCGGTCGGCGACTGCACGCGCTTTCCGGATCGGCGCGCAGGCCAGGCCTTGCGGCTGGAGTCGGTGCAGAACGCCAATGACCAGGCGCGCACGGCCGTCGCCACCCTGACCGGCGCGGCCCGTCCGCACGACGCGGTGCCGTGGTTCTGGTCGGATCAGGGCAGCCTGCGCTTGCAGATGGCCGGGCTGGTCCCCGCCGAAGGCACGGCCGGCGCGAGCATGGTGCGGCGCCCGGGCGCCAATCCGGCTTCGTTCTCGCTGCTGCACTACGTGGACGGCGTGCTGCGCTGCGTCGAGTCGGTCAATGCGCCGGTAGACCACATGATGAGCCGCAAGCTGCTGGAAGCCGGACGCAGCCCGGACCCGGCGGTTGCGGCAGACTCCGCCGTGCCCCTGAAGACGCACCTGGCCTGATCAGTTCGTCATGCTGCGGCGCCGCGGGGGCGCAGCGCTCCTGCGCAGCTCGGCATCCATCACGCGGGTTCCGGCCGCTAGCGCGGCCTCGTAAGTGTCGGCGTCGTATTCCGCCGATTTCAGAACCTTCCGCGGCGCGCCGTCGGTGTCGGTTTCGAGCAGCGTCCAGACGAAGGATCCGGGCACCGGCTCATCGATGGTGAGTTTGATCGGATTTTTCATGGCCCACTCATCCTGGGCGCCGAGGTCCTCGATTTCTGTAGGCGAAGACCGATCGTCGCGCCGGTTACATCGACTGGCGGTTCTAGCTGGTGCGTGCGGCGCCGACCGGCTCTTTTTCCTCTTCGGTTTCGGCCGACAGCGATCCGGCACGCAGCAGCAAGGCGCCGAGCAAGGCCGCCGCGGCCGCGAAGACGGCGCCGACGATGAAGGCCACGTGATAGCCGCCATTGAGCGCGGCCAGCGCATGCGCCCCGGAGCCCGTGAGGCGGTCGGTGCGCGCCGAGGCAAGGCTCGCGAGCACCGCGAGGCCCAATGCGCCGCCCATCATGAAAGCCGTGTTGACGATGCCCGAAGCCAGGCCCGATTCGCTCGGCGCGACGTCGCTCATCGCGACCAGCAGCATCGGGTTGAGCGCGATGCCGGCGCCGAGGCCGAGCAGCGTCATGCCTGGCATCACGTCGAGCAGGAAGCTGCCGTCCACCGGCGCGCGCGCGAACAGCGCCAGTCCCGCGGCCGCCAGCAGCAGCCCGAACGCGAGCGGCCCGCGGTTGCCGAAGCGCATCACCAGCTTGGCCGAGAGGCCGAGCGAGAAGACTGCCATGATGAGGTTGGCCGGCAGGAAGGCGAGGCCGACCTGCATCGGGCTGTAGCCCAGCACCAGCTGCAGGTAGAGCGCCGAGATGAAGAACCACGCGAACATCGCGGCGGCCCACAGCACGCCCATCACGTTGGCGACGGCCACGTTGCGCAGGCGGAACAGGCGCAGCGGCATCAGCGGATGGCGCACGCGCGCCTCGATGGCGATGAAGACCGCCAGCAATGCCGCCGCGATGCCGAGCAGGCCTAGCGTCTGCGTCGAAGTCCAGCCGATCTCGTTGCCGTTGACGATTGCATACACCGCCAGCATCAATGAAAGCGTGACGCTCACCGCGCCGCCGACGTCGAGCTTCTCGCCGGCCGCATGCCCGGGCAGGTGCGGCAGCAGTGCGAGGCACAGCGCATAGACCGCCACACCGATCGGCAGGTTGACGAGAAAGATCCAGTGCCAGCTGAGGGCGTCGGTCAGGAGGCCGCCCAGCAGCACGCCGATGCTGCCGCCGCCGGCGCACACGAAGCCGTAGACGCCCATCGCCTTGGCGCGTTCGGCCGGTTCGGTGAACAGGTTCATGATCAGCGAGAGCGCGACCGCCGAGACCACCGCGCCGCCCAGGCCCTGCACCGCGCGCGCGGCGACCAGCAGGGCTTGCGAGTTCGAGAGACCGCAGGTCAGCGAGGCGACGGTGAACAGCGTGATGCCGAGCAGGAACAGCCGCCGATGCCCGAACAGGTCGCCCAGCCGGCCGCCCAAGAGCAGGAAGCCGCCAAAGGTGAGCATGTAGGCGTTCACCACCCAGACCAGCGAGGTCTCGGTGAAACCGAGGTCGGTGCGGATCGAGGGCAGCGCCACGTTCACGATCGTGGTGTCCAGCACGATCATCAGGACGCCGAGGCAAAGGACCATGAGCGCCAGCCAGCGCCGGCGACCTTCGATGTGCTGGCTCATCCTTGCTTCTCCGCGGCCGTCTTGAGGTTGCCGAGGCCGGTCTCGAAGTCCTTGCCGACCATCGTGTCCATGTCGAAGAACACCTGCATGAGCTTCGCCATGTAGGGATTGGGCCCGTACATCGCCCAGGTCAGCTTGGTGGCATCGCCCTCGGGCTGCATCGTGAATTCGGCGGTGTTGTGGGACTCGAAGGGCTTGCTGAAGTCGAGCTGGATCTTGACGCGTGACGCCGGCGCGACCTCCGTGATCTCCATGCGTCCGGCGCCGGCCTTGCCTTCGCCTTCCCATGCGTACACGGCGCCCTTGCCGCTGGGCGGGCCGCTCAAGGTTCTTTTCATTCCCGGCTCCAGGTTCTCGTAGGGCGACCAGGCGCGCCAATTGCGGAAGTCGCTGATGAGGGTAAGGATTTTTCCCGGCGGCGCCTTGATGGTGGTGCTGCGCTCGACGCGGAAGGTGTCGGGCTTGGTGGCCGCCCACCCGAGCAATGCGGCCAACAGGACGACGATGGCGATGACGATGGTCTTGAGCATGAAAAAAATCTCCGTTCAATCGACAAGAAAGCCGCAGCTGAGGTTGGCGACGGTGCCGGTGATGGCGCCGGCGTAGCCGGAGGCCAGGAACACCGCCGTGTTCGCCACCTCGTCCAGCGTCGGCAGACGTTTCAGCAACGTGCCGGTGGCCGCGCCTGCGAGCATCTGGTCGATGCTGAGGCCGGCGCGTTCGGCCAGCGGACGGAACACCTCACGCGTGTGCGAAGTCGCCACCGCCTCGGGAATCGCATGGGGCCGCATGCAGACGACGCGGATGCCCTGCGCGCCGAGCTCGCCGGCCAAGTGGCGGGACATCGCCTCGACCGCTGCGCTCGCCACGCAGTTTCCCATGTAGCCGGGCCCCGGCAGGCGAGCGCCTGGCGTCGAGAGGGTGAGGATCACGCCCGAACCCTTCTTCGCCATGTGCCGCGCCACGGCCTGCGCGGTGATGAAGTTGCTGCGCGTGTAGATGGTGATCGGGTATTCGTAGTCCTGCAGCGACAGGTCTGCGAAGGGCGTGCCCTGGACGTGTGCAACGCCGATGGCATTCAATGCGATGTCGATGCCGCCGGCCTTCTGCGCCACGGCATCGGCGTGCCGGTCGACCGCTTGCGCATCGAGGGCATCGACCACCGCGCTTTCGGCCGTGCCGCCCGCGGCCTCGATGTCCGCTGCGACGGCTTCGAGGTGGGCCAACGTGCGGCCGGCGAGAAACACCTTGGCGCCTTCTCGGGCGAAGGCGCGTGCGACGGCACCGCCGACGGCGCCTCCGGCGCCGTGGATCACTGCAGTCTTGTTGGCGAGCAGCATGCGTATCTCCTCGGGTTTGTGTACGCCATCCACAAACCTTAGCAGAGATACTGGACGGTGTCCACATGCACCGTCTACGAGTATTCGGAACGCCGTCGAGCGCCGTCGCCGGCGCGAGGCTACCTAGTAGCGATAGGGGTTGTTCGGGCGGCGGTCGTAGCGATTGGGCACGCCGTCACCGTCGCGATCGCGGTCGTAACGGTTCGGTATGCCGTCGCGGTCGTTGTCCCCCCAGCCGCGGTGGCGGGAATCCCAGCGATCGTCGCCGTGCCAGCGCTGCTGCGGCTGGCCGTAATAGGGCTGCCCGTAGTAAACCTGCGGCGGCGGAGGCGGCGCCGGAACCACGATCACGCGGTGCGGATAGCGCTCGCCGTATTCAGCATGGGCCGGAGCCGTGATCGCGCCGAGCGACAGCAGGGCGGCGGCGCCAAGAGTGAAAGTGATCTTTCTCATGCGAGCTCCTTGTGCTTGGAAGGAGCCTTCATCGTGCTCCTGCCATGTGAAGCAGGCGTAAGGCACAAGCGAAATCTTGTATAGCCCTGTGTCGCCCCGGTGTTGTCCCTGCCAGGCTTAACGCCGGCCCTGCAAGTTTTGCTTACATGTAGTTATAATGTATTACATGAACACCGAGCGCGACAACTTCCACGACTGGGCACGAGACAAGCAGGACACCTCGTTCGACACGCTCGCGCGACCCGACCTGGATGATGCCCCGGAGCACCGTGCCGTGCGTTGGGGCCGGCTCGTGGTTCTGGCGCTGCTGGGGGTGGCGCTCATCGTCGGCTTCAAGTGGCTCGCGGGACTTTAAGTCTCCCCAAAGTCATAGAGCGGCGCTACTCTTCCTGCGGTTCTTCCGAACCCTGTCGGCGTCTACGCTTGGCAAGGCGTCGCATCACAAACCGCGGAGAGCAAACCATGAGCAACATCATCACCGTCCAAGACGGCACGCAGATCTACTACAAGGACTGGGGCACGGGCCAGCCGGTCGTTTTTTCGCACGGCTGGCCGCTGACCGCCGACGCCTGGGACGCCCAGATGGTGTTCCTCGGCGAGCGCGGCTTTCGCGTCATCGCTCACGACCGGCGCGGCCACGGCCGCTCCAGTCAACCCTGGAACGGCAACGACATGGACACCTACGCCGACGACCTGGCCGAGCTGATGAACAAGCTCGACATCAAGGACGCGGTGATGGTGGGCCATTCCACCGGCGGCGGCGAGGTGACGCGCTACCTCGGCCGCCACGGCACGAAGCGCGTCGCCAAGGCCGTGCTGCTGGGCGCCGTGCCGCCGCTGATGCTGAAGACGGCGGCCAATCCGGGCGGCCTGCCGCTCGAGGTTTTCGACGGCATCCGCGCCGGCGTCACGGCCGACCGCTCGCAGTTCTTCAAGGACCTGACCGCACCTTTCTACGGCGCCAACCGGCCCAACGCCAAGGTCTCGCAGGGCTTGCGAGATTCGTTCTGGCTGCAGGGCATGATGGGCGGGCACAAGGGCCTGCTGGATTGCATCAAGCAGTTCTCGGAAACCGACTTCACCGAAGACCTCAAGAAGATCGACGTGCCGACCCTGATCGCGCATGGCGACGACGACCAGATCGTGCCGATCGGCGCTTCGGCCATGCTGTCGTCCAAGCTGGTCAAGGGCTCGACGCTGAAGATCTACCCGGGCCTTTCGCACGGCCTGGCCAGCACGCACGCCGAGCAGTTCAACGTCGACCTGCTGGCTTTCATCAAGGGCTGAGCTCTCCGGTAGCTGCGACCGCCAGTCGGTTCGCGGCACGCAGGCGGCGCACCTGCAGGAAGGCGCCGATCAGGAACAGGATGAAGATCGGGCCGATGACCTTCTGCAGGCCGGGATCGTCGGCGTTGGCGAACACCGGAGATCCCAGCGGCACGCGCGTGAAGGTCTCGGTCACGCCGGGAATCATGTGGAAGAAGAAGGTGAGCGAATAGCTCACCACTTCCACATAGGCCGACGCCTTGCCGAAGGCACGCGAGCGGCCGGCCAGTACCGCAATGCCCAGCACCACGAGCGTGGCGATGCCCAGCACATGCGGCTTGCCGAAGCCGCCGTGCTGGAAGATGCCGAAGCCGGTCAGGCAGGTCAGGACGGTGGTCCACAGGTAGACCTGCCCCGCGCGGGTCGCCAGGGTGATTTGCTTGTAGCGGAAGAAGGCCACGATGCCCGCGGCGACCGCGAGGAGGCTGATGGCGGTGTGCACGACACCGAGCGGCGTGAGGCCGTAGAACATGGCGCGCTCCTGGGATTGAGTCCCGCGAGCGTAGCGATTAAGCCGTCCGAAGCCCAGCCCCTTGATGGAATGGCGCTAGGTGGGCGGCGGAATGTCGCGGCCCTTCTGGCGCTCGCGGAACAGCGCGGCGCGCATCAGGAAGATGGTCGTGACCGGCGCCGTGAGGGCGACGAAGAGCGCGATCAGCACCGCGTGCAGGAACAGGTTTGCGCCCTGCACGGAGAAGTAAATGATGGTGGCCAGCGTGATGCACCACACGCCGAGCGTCGCACCGAGCGTGGGCGCATGGATGCGGTGAAAGAAGGTTGGCAGCCGCACCAGCCCGAAGGAGCCGATAGCGGCAAAGGCGGCGCCCAGCACGGTGAATACCGCGGCCAGGATCTCGGCCCAAAGCGGCAGCGGGCCCACGATGAAGTCGCTCATTCGATCACCTCGCCGCGCAGCAGGAACTTCGCGAGCGCGGTCGAGCCGACGAAGCCGAACAGCGCGATCAGCATCGCCGCCTCGAAGTAGACATTGCTCGCATAGACGATGCCGAGCACCAGCATCATCAGCATGCCGTTGATGTAGAGGCAGTCGAGCGCCATCACGCGGTCTTGCGCGGTGGGGCCGACGAGCAGGCGCGCCAGTGCGCACAGCATGGCCACCGCAAGCAGCAGCAGCGCCAGCTTGAGGGCCCAGAAGAGCACGGGGGTCATGATTCGAAGATCTCCATCAGCGGGCGCTCGTAGCGCGCCCTGATCGTGGCGACGAAGGCTGCTTCGTCCTCGACGTCGAACGCGTGGATCAGGAGCGTGGAGCGGTCGAGCGAGATCTCGCCCCAGGCCGTGCCCGGCGTGAGGCACAGGATCATCGCCAGCACCGCCAGCGCATTGGGATCGCGCAGGTGGAGCGACACGCGCACGAAGCGTGGCGACATGCCGCTGCCGCGCCGCGTGAGCAGCAGCCGGGCCACGGTCAGGGCCGAATGGACGAGGTCCAGCGCGACGACGCCGGCGAGCCGCAGCGCCAGCCCCGGACGGCGCATGCGCACCGTGGCGGGCCTGAGGCTCTGGGTCAGGATCGGGACCGCGATCGCGAGGATGGCCGCCAGCAGCAGCGTCGCTGCATCGAGCGACTGGTTCAGCAGCACCCACACGACGAAGAGTGCCAGCGACAGCGGCGGCGAGGGGAGCCAGCGTTTGATCATCGTGCGCTGCCTCCTGCTTGCGTGGTGGGGCCCGGGAGCTGCCGCGCGCCGAGCACGGCCTCGCGGTAGGAGGCGGGCGAACGCAGGCCTTCGGCCGTGGCGGCGGCGTGCCGCATCACCGGCTCGGCCGCGAGCGTCAGCGCGAGGCAGGCCGCCAGCAGCGCCGCCACCGGCAGCACTTCGACCGCAGGCAGCGAAGGCAGGGTGGCGTGCGGCTGGGTCCAGAAGTGGCGGATGCCGGTGCGGCTCAGGGCGATCAGCGAAAGAAAACCCGAGACGATCAAGAGCGCGATGAAGGCCCAGCCCGCCGGCGTGATGCCTTGTTCCGCGCCGAGCAGGCCCGAGAGCATCGCGAACTTGCCGACGAAACCCGACAGCGGCGGCAGTCCTGCCAGCAGCAGCGTGCAGCCGACGAAGCCGAGGCCGAGGAAGGCGATGCCGGCCGGAATGGCGCGGCCGTAAAGCGCTTGCGCATCGTCGTCGAGATTCACGTCGTCCAGGCGACTCAAGTCTTCCGAGAGAAAGGGTGCATCGCCGGCCGCCTCGTGCGGCGCGACGCTCATGCCTGCATTGCGCCAGCGCTCGATCATGTCGATCAGGAGAAAGAAGGCGCTGGCCGCCAGCGTGGACGTCAGCAGGTAGTAGAGCGCACCCGCCCACACCGCCGGCTGCCCGAGTCCGATGGCGGCCAGCAGCGTGCCGGCGGAGATCAGCACGCTGAAGCCGGCAAGGTTGGACAGCCGCTGGGTGCCGACGATGCCGAGTGCACCGACGAACAGCGTGGCCAGCCCGGTCGCGACCAGCACGGCCTGCCCGAACTGCGCCGAAGCACCGGTGTCGGGCGCGAACAGCACGGTCCAGAGCCTAAGCACCGTGTAGACGCCGAGCTTGGTGAGGAGCGCGAACACTGCGCCCACCGGCGACACGGCGGCGCTGTAGGCCGGCACCAGCCAGAAGTTGAGCGGCCAGGCCCCGGCCTTGGCGAAGAAGGCGGTCGCGAGGATGGCCGCGGCCGCATGCACCAGGCCGCGATCGGCCGGCGCGAGCTGCGCAATGCGCATGCCGAGGTCGGCCATGTTGAGGGTGCCGGTCACGCCGTAGAGCAGCGCTGCGCCCACGAGGAACAGCGACGAGGCCGCGAGGTTGATGGCCACGTAGTGCAGGCCGGCCTGCACGCGCAGCCGGCCGGAGCCGTGCAGCAGCAAACCGTAGGAGGCGGCGAGCATCACTTCGAAGAAGACGAAGAGGTTGAACAGGTCGCCGGTCAGGAAAGCACCGTTGAGTCCCATGAGCTGCAGCTGCAGCAGCGGATGGAAGTGCACGCCGGCCCGGTCCCAGCGCGAGGTCGAGTAGATCGAGGCGGCGAAGGCGACGCCGCCGGTGAGCGCCACCATCATCGTCGAGAGCCGATCGGCCACCAGCACGATGCCGAAGGGTGCACGCCAGTTGCCCGGCAGGTAGACGCCGATCGAGCCTGCGCCGCTGCCGGTGTCGGCGGCGTTGACCCAGCGAAGCAAGGCCAGCGCGGCCAGGAGGCCGACCAGGCCGGAGACCACGCTCAGGAAAGACTTGGTGCGCCGGCGCTGTTCGCCCAGGAGCAGCATCAGCGCGGCCGTGAACAGGGGCAGCAGGATCGGCACCGCCACGAGATGCGGCATGCCGAGCTCGAGCAGGTGGTCGAGGAAGCGGAAGAGGCCTGTCATTCCTGCGGCTCCTTGCGCTCTTCGCCGTCCACGTGGTCGGTGCCGCTGAGCCCGCGCGAGGCCAACAGCACGACCAGGAACAGCGCGGTCATCGCGAAGCCGATCACGATCGCGGTGAGCACCAGCGCCTGCGGCATCGGATCGGCGGTGTTGGCCAGCGTGGCGGCGAAGCCCGGGATCAGCACCGGTTCGCTATCGATCTTGACGCGGCCCATGCTGAAGATGAACAGGTTCACCGCATAGGAGATCAGCGTGAGGCCCATGATCACCTGGAAGGTGCGCGGGCGCAGCAGCAAGTAGACGCCGGAGCCGGTGAGTACACCGATGGCGATGGCGAGCACGGCCTCCATCAGGCGGCGCCTTTGGCATCGGCCGCGGCGCGCTCGGCTTCTTTCTCGGCTTGTTCGTCAGCCCAGCGGTGACTGCGGATGGACTGATGGGCCAGCGCGGTGAGGATCAGCATGGTCGCGCCCAGCACCAGCGCGAACACGCCGATGTCGAAGAACAATGCGCTCGGCACGTGCACCTCGCCGAGCACCGGCAGGTGCAGGTGCGCGGTGTGCGTGGTGAGGAAGGGATAGCCGAACAGCACCGCGCCCGAGCCGGTGGCCAGCGCGAGCAGCAGGCCGATCGCGATCCAGCGCCGCGGGTAGATGCGCAGGTGTTCTTCCACCCACTCGGCGCCGGAGACGATGAACTGCAGCACCAGCGCCACCGACATCACCAGCCCGGCGACGAAGCCGCCACCCGGCTGGTTGTGACCGCGCATGAAGAAGTAGATCGACACCAGCACCGAGAGCGGCAGCAGGAAGCGCACGAGCACGGCCGGCACCATGAGGTAGCCGACGGCGGTGTCCTGGGCACGGCGCGGGTTCAGCAGGTCGCTGCTGCCGTCGTCGGTCTGCGCGCGCTGCTGCGCGGGCAGGGCCATGGACTCGGGCGCCGGCCGGAAGCGGCGCAGCAGTGCATAGACGGCGAGGGCGACGATGCCGAGCACTGCGATCTCGCCGAAGGTGTCGAAGCCGCGGAAGTCAACCAGCATCACGTTGACCACGTTGGTGCCGCCGCCCTCGGGCAGGGCGCGCTCGAGGAAGAAGGGCGAAATGCTTTGGGGGAAGGGGCGCGTCATCACGGTCCAGGCCAGCGCGGCCATGCCGCATCCGGACAGTGCCGCAATAGTCAAGTCGCGCCCGCGCCGCCCCCAGAGCCGGATTCGCACCAGTGCGGGCTGCGGCTTGGCGGTGCGCATCGGCAGCCAGCGCAGGCCCAACAGGATCAGCACCACGGTCACGGTCTCCACCACCAGCTGCGTGAGCGCGAGGTCGGGCGCCGAGAACCAGATGTAGGTGGTGCAGCACACCAGGCCCGCGCCCGAGGCCAGCATCAGCGAGGCCAGCCGGTGGAACTTGGCCTGCCAGGCGGCGGCCAGCGCGCAGATGCCGCCGATGACCCAGGTCATCGCGAACATGGTCGAGAAGGGCAGCAGTTCGCGCGTTCCGCGCTCGGCAGGCGTGAGCCACAGCGAGGCCGCCGCGCCGGCGAGGGCGACGACGACCAGCAGCAGCAACTGCATTTGCAGCCGCCGCGTGCCGAAGAGGCGCCGGCTGCGCCGGCCGGCTTCGCTGAGGCGCGCGAGCAGGTTCTCGAACATGCGCTGGCCGTCGAAGCGATGCAGCAGCGGCGTGTACTCGAGATCGCCGCGGGCGCGCCCGCGCCGCTGCAGCATGTAGAGTCCCGCGCCGCCCGCGAGCGCGACGAAGCTCATCAGGAGCGGCGTGTTGAAGCCATGCCACACGGCCAGGCTGTATTCGGGCAGCACGCCGCCGACCACCGGCGTCGCTGCCGCGGCGAGGAAGGCGCCCACCGACCAGGCCGGCGCCACGCCGACCACGAGGCAGGTCAGCACCAGCAGTTCGACCGGCACGCGCATCCAGTGCGGCGGTTCGTGCGGCTGCTTCGGCACGTCGGGGCCGGGGGACGGGCCGAAGAACACGTCGAACACGAAGCGCGCCGAATAGGCCACGCTGAACACGCCGGCCAGCGTCGCGATGACCGGCAGGCTCAAGTTGACCCAGGGGGTGGCCCGGATGAACACGGTCTCGGCGAAGAACATCTCCTTGGAGAGGAAGCCGTTGAGCAGCGGCACGCCGGCCATCGAGGCGCTGGCGATGATCGCCAGCGTGCCGGTGATGGGCATCAGCCGGAGCAGGCTGCTCAGCTTGCGGATGTCGCGCGTGCCGCTCTCGTGGTCGATGATGCCGGCCGCCATGAAGAGCGAGGCCTTGAAGGTCGCGTGGTTCATGACGTGGAACACGGCCGCGACCGCGGCCAGCGGGCTGTTGAGCCCGAGCAGCAGCGTGATGAGCCCGAGGTGCGAGATGGTCGAGTAAGCGAGCAGCGCCTTGAGGTCGCGCTGGAACATCGCGACATAGCCACCCAAGAGCAGCGTGGCGGCGCCCGCACCGCTCACGAGCCAGAACCAGGCCTCGGTGCCGGAGAGCACCGGCCACAGCCGCGCCATCAGGAACACGCCCAGCTTCACCATGGTGGCCGAATGCAGGTAGGCGGAAACGGGCGTGGGCGCCGCCATCGCGCGCGGCAGCCAGAAGTGGAAAGGGAATTGCGCGCTCTTGGTGAAGGCGCCGAGCAGCACCAGCACCAGCACCAGCGGATAGAGCCGGTGCGCACGAATCTCCTCGCCCGAGGCCAGCACCACGTCGAGTTCATAGCTGCCGACGATGCGGCCCAGCACCAGCACGCCCGCGAGCAGGCACAGGCCGCCCGCGCCCGTGACCGTGAGCGCCATGCGCGCGCCGCGCCGCGCGTCGCGCCGGTGGTGCCAGTAGCCGATGAGCAGGAAGGAGAACAGGCTGGTGAGCTCCCAGAACAGCACCATCTGGATCAGGTTGCCCGAAAGCACCACGCCGACCATCGCGCCCATGAAGGCGAGGAAGAAGGCGAAGAAGCGCGGCACCGGGTCCGAAGGCGACATGTAGTACCGCGCGTAGAGCACGACCAGTGTGCCGATGCCGAGCACCAGCATGCAGAACAGCCAGGCGAAGCCGTCCATGCGGAACACGAGGTTGAGGCCGAGCGCGGGCAGCCACGCGATCTCCTCGCGGATCACATTGCCGTCGGCGAGTTGCGGGAAGAGCCATGCAGCCTGCACCGCGCAACCCAGCGCGACCAGGCCCGCCAGCGTCGACTCCCGGTTGCGTGCATCCGACGGCAGCAAGGCCGCGAGCACGCTGGCAACAAAGGGCAGTGCGACGAGGAGGACAAGGGGCATCGCGATCGATTCTATCGAGCGCCCCTCGGAGAAAGCCCTCGAATCAGCCGGCGAACTGCTGCACCGTGCGAATGCCCATCCAGGTGAGGACCAGCGAGCCGCAGACATGCAGCGCCGCCGTGCCGAAGGCCAGCGCGAGCCGGTCCTGCATCAGCATGGCGATCACCTCGGCGGAGAAGCTGGAGAAGGTGGTGAGCCCGCCGAGAAAGCCGGTGATCAGCAGCAGGCGCCAGACCGGGTCGAGTTGCGGTATGGCCTGGAACATGGCGACCGCAACGCCGACCAGATAGCCGCCGATGAGGTTGGAGGCAAGCGTGCCGTAGGGAATCGACGCGCCGGGGGTGCTGAGCCAGAGCCCCAGCCCCCAGCGTGCCAGTGCGCCCAGCGAGGCGCCGATGCAGATCGCGAACACCGGCAGCACGGCGCCTACTTCTCGACGCCCATCACCGCGTTGGGCAACACGGTCACGATGCCCGGGAACAGCGTGATCAGCGCGATGCACAGCACCAGGCAGAAGAAGAAGGGGATCGCGGCCTTGGCGATCACGTTGCTGTCCTTGCCGGTCATGTTCTGCAGCACGAACAGGTTGAAGCCCACCGGCGGCGTGACCTCGGCGATCTCGACCAAGAGCACCACGAAGATGCCGAACCAGACGAGGTCGAAGCCGGCCTTCTGCACCATGGGCAGCACCACGGCGGCCGTGAGCACGATCATGCTGATGCCGTCGAGCGCGGTGCCAAGCACCAGGTACACCACCACCAGCGCGCCGATCAACGCATAGGGCGAGAGGTGCATGCCGTCCACCCACTCGGCCAGCTGCATCGGGATGCCGGTGAAAGCCATGGTCTTGGTGAGGAAGGCGGCGCCGGCCAGGATGAACATGATCATGCAGCTGGTGCGCGTGGCGCCCATGATCCCGTCCTTGAAGTTCTGCCAGGTAAGGCTCTTGCCCCACGCCGCGATGGCCAGCGAACCCAGCACGCCGAAGGCCGCGCACTCGGTGGCCGTGGCCCAGCCCGCGACCAGCACCCATACGATGAAGACGATCAGCAATCCGCAGGGAATCAGGTTGCCCGAGAGGCGGATCTTTTCCCTGAAGCCGGTCGGCGGATCGGCCGGCGGCACCTTGTCGGGGTTGCGCAGGCTCCACCAGCCGATGTAGCCCGAGAACAGCAGCATTAACAGGAAGCCCGGCAGGAAGCCGGCCAGGAAGATGCGGATGATCGAGGCGTCGGCCGCCACCGCATAGACCACCATGGTGATCGAGGGCGGGATCAGGATGCCGAGCGTGCCGGCGGTCGCGAGCGAGCCGATGGCCAGCTTCTCGTTGTAGCCGCGGCGCTTGAGTTCGGGCAGCGCGACCTTGGCGATGGTCGCGCAGGTCGCGGCCGACGAACCCGAGACCGAGCCGAACACGCCGCAGCCGAGGATGGTGGTGTGCATCAAGCGCCCCGGCACGCGGTTGAGCCAGGGGCGCAGGCCTTCGAACATCTCTTCGCTGAGCTTGGTGCGAAACAGGATCTCGCCCATCCAGATGAAGAGCGGCAGCGCCGCGAGCTCCCAGCTGGCATTGCTTTCCCAGAAGGCCGAGAACAGGTTCTTGCCGGGCAGCGTGTTGGTGAAGAAGGCCTGGCCGACCCAGCCGACGATGGCCAGCGTCATCGCGATCCAGACGCCGCCGGCCAGGAGCAGCAGCATGATGGCGAGCAGCAGCGCGCCCATGAGGAGGGTATCGAGCATCTAGATATCCGAGGAGAAGTCGCCGGCCGCGTGCCGTTCTTCGACTGCGCGCTGGTAGCTCGGCTTCTCGCCGCGCACCACGCCGACCAGTTCGTCGATCATCGCGACGAGCAGCAGCCAGCAGCCGATCACGAAGGTCGATTGCGGAATCCAGATCGGGATGACCAGGAGGCCGGTCGCCATCTCGGCGAATTCGTAGCTCTCCCAGGTGAAGCTGGTGGCCCAGTAGGTGAGGTAGGCCACCGAGACCGCGGCGATCAGCAAACACGTGACGTCGAGCACGCGCCGCATCTTGAGCGGCACGGCATCGAGCAGCAGCGTCACGCGCACGAAGTCGCCGTGGCGGAAGGCATGGGCCATCGCGAAGAAGGAGGCCGCGGCGCAGAGCCAGGACACCGCATCGTTGAGCCCGCTCACATGCCAGTTCATCTGGCGGCCGACGCCGGCCACGACCATCAGCACGAAGATCAGGAACACGCAGAACGCGCCGAGCGCACCTGCGCCGCCGTACAGACGATCGAGGAATCGGCGCATGTCTTATTTCTTCTTGTAGGCGTCGACGATCGCTTGGCCATCGGCGCCGGTGGCCTTGAGCCAGTCGGCCTGCATGATGCCGCCGACCTGGCGCATGTCGGCATCGAGCTTGGGCGAAGGCTTGTGGATCTTCATGCCGCGCTCGGCCAGCAGGCGCTTGTATTCGTCGTTCTTTTCCTGGGCGACCTTCCAGCCGCGTGCCTCGGCGTCGGCCGCGACCTTGGTCACTGCGGCCTTGGTGGCGGGGTCGAGCGCGTCGAAGGCCTTGGCATTGACCAGGATCGCGTTCTTCGGGATCCAGGCCTGCGTGTCGTAGAAGTTCTTGATGTGCTCGTAGGTCTTGGTGTCGTAGCCGGTCGAGCCGGAACTCATGTAGCTTTCGATCACGCCCGTGGCCATCGCCGCGCTCAGCTCAGCCTGCTGGATCTGCACCGGCTGCGCGCCGATCAGTTCGGCGATCTTGGCCGTGGCGGGGCTGTAGGCGCGCCACTTGATGCCGCGCAGGTCGGCGACGGAGCCGATTTCCTTCTTCACGTAGATGCCCTGAGGTGCCCATGGCACCATGAACAGCACCTTGATGCCCTGTGCGGCCAGCAGCTTCTCCATGGCGGGCTTGGAAGCCTCGTAGAGTTTCTTCGCTTCGGGATAGGTGGTCGCAAGGAAGGGCACGCCGTCGAGCGCGTAGATCGGGTTCTCGTTGGCGAAATTGGCCAGCAGGATCTCGCCGGCCTGGGCCTGGCCGCTTTGCACGGCGCGCTTGATTTCGGGCGCCTTGAACAGCGATGCGTTCGCATGCACGGTGATCTTGAGCTTGCCGCCGGTGGCGGCGTCGACGTCCTTCGCGAACTGCGTGATGTTCTCGGTGTGGTAGTTGGTGGCCGGGTAGGCGGTGGGCAGGTCCCACTTGGTTTGCGCCAACGCTGCTGCGCCGAGGGTCAGGCCAGCGAGGGCAATGCCGAACTTGTGATTCATGGGCTCTCCAGAACGTACGAAAGTAAAAAGGCGACGGGGAGCATACGTGCAAATATCGGGCCATCGCGTGGGGCTTTCCCCTGCCGTAGGCGCATGGCCGACGCCTCGGCGCGAATGAAAAAGCCGCCCGTAGGCGGCTTTGGATCAGCGCGGCGAACCGCGGCGGAGATGGTTCAGGGCTTGGCGTCGGCCTTCTTGGAGGCGCCGTCGGCCTTGGGGGTCTCGGACTTCGCGACCTTGGCCGCAGGTGCCGCGGCGCCCGCGAAGCTCTGGCCATTGACGGTCAGCCCTTCGGCAGACAACTTGGCGGCCGCCTTCTCCTTCACGCCCTTGACCCGGCTCATGAGGTCCGGCCAGTCCTGAACGCGCCTTGCTTGCGTGCTTCGATGATGCGCTTGGAGACCGCGGGGCCCACGCCCCTGAGCGCATCGAGCTCTGCGTGCGCCGTTTTGTTGACATCGACTGCTGCCCAGGAGGCGGTCGCAACGAGCATGGCCATGATGGCCAACATCTTCTTCCTTGAGATTCCCTGACATTGTTGTGAAAGGGATGCCGGGGCATCCCGCCGCGAGCGGCATGCGCACGGCGCGGGTTTCAACGGCAGGTTCTGAGCTGCGGTTGACGCCTCTGCGACGAAGTCAGAATTGATCAGATTTGTTCAGAGCTCTTCGACGCGCCGGGGCGGGTAGCTGTCCCAGGCCTGGCAGCCGGGGCAGTGCCAGAAATGCTGATGGGCTTCGAAGCCGCAGGCTGCGCAGCGGTAGCGCAGCAGCGGCCGCGTGGCCTGGTCGAGCGCGCGTTGCACCTGCGGATGGAACTGCTCGTGCGTGAAGTGCTCGCTCGCCAGCCAGCGGGACGCCGCCACGAGGGAGGGCTGGTGGGCCAGGTGCGCGATGTAGCCGTCGCGCGGTTCCGGCGCCGCTGGCGCGCTGGACGTGGTGTCCTCCGGCAGCACCGGCGCGCCGCCCAAGGCCATGATTGCCTCGAGCACGTCGATCGAGGGCGATTCTGCATAGCGGCGCTGGAGCAGGATCAGCGCCTCGCCCGCGCGCTGCGAAGCGACCGAGGCCTGCTGCAGCATCGCCGCGTAAAGAGGCAGCGCCAACGGCGCGTTCTCGCTGAGGGCGGCGAGCGTTTCGAAGGCCTTGGCGGAGTCGCCGTTGCGCAGTTGCAGCGTGGCCGTGTCGATGGCCGGCCGCGGCGCCTGCGGCGCCAGCGCGACCGCCTGCTCCAGCAACTGCGCTGCGGCGTTCAGGTCGCCGGCCGCCGCCTGCTCGGCGGACTGCTCGCAGAGGTGATGGGCCCGGCGCACGCCGTAGCTGGCCTGCTCGGTCTCGTCAAGCTTCTGCGCCACTGCGGCGGCTTGCGCCCACTCGCGCGAGCGTTCGTAGATGGCGAGCAGGGCGAGCCGGGCCTCGTTCTCGTAGCGCGTGCCTTCGAGCTTCTGCAGCGCGGCTTCGGCGCGATCGAGCAGGCCGGCGCGCAGGAAGTCCTGCGCCAGCGCATGCTGCGCGCGATCGCGGTCGGCGCGGCTCAGGTCGCCGCGGCCCAGCAGGTGCTCGTGCACGCGCACAGCACGCTGGTATTCGCCTCGGCGGCGAAACAGGTTGCCCAGCGCGAAGTGCAGTTCCTGGGTGTCGGGGTCGTTCTGAACGGCTTCGATGAAGGCATCGATGGCCTGGTCCTGCTGCTCGTTGAGCAGGAAGTTGAGGCCGCGAAAGTAGGCCTTGGGCGCCTGCCGGTTTTCGATGCGCAACTGCCTGAGATCGAAACGCGAGGCCAGCCAGCCGAGGACGAAGGCGAGGGGCAGGCCGAGCAGCAGCCAGCTGAAATCAAAGTCCATGTTGGCGTACGGCGGGAAGGTCGGTGGCGGCGGCTGCCGGGGCAGGGGCTGCCGTGACGGGCGAGACCGGCGCCGCGGGCAGTTGCGCCGCGGCGCTGCGGTGCTTCCACCAGCCCGGCAGCATGCCGAGCGCGCCGACCACGAGTCCGCCGGCAAAGGCCGCAAGTACCACCAGCACGAGCGGGGCGCGCCAGTGGGTGCCGAAGAAGAAGTAGACGGTGGCGTCGTGCTGGTTGTTCAGCGCGAAGGCGAAGAGGGTAAAAAAAATGGCTGCCTTGAGCAGCCACAGGAGGTATTTCATGCGCGTCCCCGTTGGCGGGGGAATTCTATGCTTCAGGCTTCGCGTTTCTGCGCGTCGAGTTCGGCCGTGCGGGCGTCGACCGCCTCGCGCAGCGCCTTGCCCGGCTTGAAGTGCGGCACCCGCTTTTCGGGAATCTGCACGCTCTCGCCCGACCGCGGATTGCGGCCGATGCGCGGCGGACGCCGGTTCACCGTGAAGCTGCCGAAGCCGCGGATCTCGATGCGGTGCCCGCGCACCAGCGCGTCGCTCATCGCATCAAGAATGGTCTTGACGGCGTATTCGGCGTCGCGGTGCGTCAGTTGAGCGAAGCGCGCCGCCAATTCTTCGACAAGGTCAGAACGAGTCATAAACCACAGAAGGACACGGTGAGCAACGCTCACCGTGTTTTCCTCTGTTTACTTCTCGTTGTTGTCGAGCTTGGCGCGCAGCAGAGCACCCAGGCTGGTCGTGCCCGCGTTCTCGCGTGCCGACTGCTGGCTCAGGCTGGCCATCGCGCCTTGCTCGTCGACCATGTCCTTCTGCTTGATCGACAGCTGGATGTTGCGGGTCTTGCGATCCACGTTGACCACCACGGCCGTGACTTCGTCGCCTTCCTTGAGCACGTTGCGTGCATCTTCCACGCGGTCGCGGGAGATTTCGCTGGCGCGCAGATAGCCGATGATGTCCTCACCGAGGTCGATCTCGGCGCCGCGGGCGTCCACGGTCTTGACCTTGCCGGTCACGATCTGGCCCTTGTCGTTCACCGTGGTGAAGGTGGTGAACGGGTCGCTGTCGAGCTGCTTGATGCCGAGGCTGATGCGCTCGCGGTCGACGTCCACGGCCAGCACGATCGCTTCGACTTCCTGGCCCTTCTTGTAGTTGCGCACGGCGGTTTCGCCGGGCTCGTTCCACGAGAGGTCGGACAGGTGCACCAGGCCGTCGATGCCGGCAGCCAGGCCGACGAACACGCCGAAGTCGGTGATCGACTTGATCGGGCCCTTGACGCGGTCGCCGCGCTTGGTGTTCTGCGCGAATTCCTGCCACGGGTTGGCCTTGCACTGCTTCATGCCCAGGCTGATGCGGCGCTTGTCTTCGTCGATCTCGAGGACCATGACTTCGACTTCGTCGCCCAGCGAGACGATCTTGTTCGGGGCGATGTTCTTGTTGGTCCAGTCCATTTCGGAGACGTGCACCAGGCCTTCGATGCCGGGCTCGAGCTCGACGAAGGCGCCGTAGTCGGCGATGTTGGTGACCTTGCCGAACAGGCGCGTGCCTTGCGGGTAGCGGCGCGAGACGCCCATCCACGGGTCGTCGCCCATCTGCTTGAGGCCCAGCGAGACGCGGTTCTTCTCGGTGTCGAACTTGAGGATCTTGGCGGTGATTTCCTGGCCGGCCTGCACCACTTCGCTCGGGTGGCGAACGCGGCGCCATGCCATGTCGGTGATGTGCAGCAGACCGTCGATGCCGCCGAGGTCGACGAACGCACCGTATTCGGTGATGTTCTTGACGACGCCGCGCACGACTGCGCCTTCCTTCAGCGTTTCCATCAGCTTGGCGCGCTCTTCGCCCATGCTGGCTTCGACCACGGCGCGGCGCGAGAGCACCACGTTGTTGCGCTTGCGGTCGAGCTTGATGACCTTGAATTCGAGGGTCTTGTTCTCGTAGGGGGTCAGGTCCTTGATCGGACGCGTATCGATCAGCGAGCCCGGCAGGAACGCGCGGATGCCGTTGACCAGGACGGTGAGACCGCCCTTGACCTTGCCGCTGGTGGTGCCGGTGACGAAATCGCCGGATTCGAGTGCCTTCTCGAGAGCGAGCCACGAAGCCAGACGCTTGGCGGTGTCGCGCGAGAGGATGGTGTCGCCGTAGCCGTTTTCAACGCTGCCGATGGCAACGGAAACGAAATCGCCGGCCTGGACTTCGAGTTCGCCCTTGTCGTTCTTGAACTCCTCGATCGGCACGTAGGCTTCGGACTTGAGGCCTGCGTTGACCACGACGTGGTTGTGTTCGACACGCACGACTTCGGCGGTGATGACCTCGCCGGTGCGCATTTCGGAACGCTTCAGGGATTCTTCGAACAGGTCGGCAAAAGATTCAGACATTGAGTTTTCCTTCCGTCACGCAGGGTTTGCAGTCGCAAATGCAATATCGCGGGCGACTGCGTCGGATCTGGAGACGGCGGTTGTTGGGCTTGGGGCCCGGTTGAGGTTGAACAACCAGCAGGCCGGTGCGCTGTCGCGCGGCGGGGACCTGCTGGACCGAAACGCCTTTTCAAGAAGACTTGAAAGGCTGTATTTCCTGCCACCAGTCCAGCACCCGGTCGACCGATTGCTCGATCGAAAGAAGGGAGTTGTCCAGGAGGCGGGCATCAGGCGCCGGCTTCAGCGGCGCGACGCTGCGGGACGAATCCCGAAGGTCACGCGCTTCCAGGTCGGCGCGAAGACCGTCGATTGTAGTCGAAATACCCTTTGAAATCAACTGCTTATGACGCCGGTCGGCGCGCTGGGCGGCGTTCGCGGTCAGGTAGACCTTGAGCGGGGCGTCGGGGAAAACGACGGTGCCCATGTCGCGGCCGTCGGCCACCAGGCCGGGCAGGCGCCGGAAGCTCTTCTGCAGCGTCATCAGCGCATCGCGCACGGCCGGCAGCGCCGACACGCGGGAGGCGTCCATGCCGGCGGCCTCGGTGCGGATGGCATCGCTCACGTCTTCGCCGGCCAGCACGATCTTGCCTTCGCTGAAGCGAAGGGGCAGGGTGCGGGCGAGCGTGGCAATCTGTGCCTCATGCGCGGCATCTGCGCTGAGCCCCGCGCGGCGCATCGCGAGACCGGTCACGCGGTAGAGCGAACCCGAATCCAGGTAGTGATAGCCGAGCCGGTGCGCCAGCTCGAGGGCCAGTGTTCCCTTGCCGGAGGCGGTGGGGCCGTCGACGCAGATCACCGGCACTTCGACGGCCTCGGCCACCGAGAACAGGGTCTCGAAATAGTCGGGGAAGGTCTTGGCGACGCACTGCGGCTCGAGGATGCGCAGCGGTACGCGGGCCGGATTGAAGGCCGCGAGCGAGAAGCACATCGCCACGCGGTGGTCGTCGTAGGTACGGATGCTGGCCGCGCGCCAGCCGGCCGCGGCCAGCGGGTGCACGCGGATGAAGTCGGGGCCGTCCTCGACCGTGGCGCCCAGCTTGCGCAGCTCGTTGGCCATGGCGTCGATGCGGTCGGTTTCCTTGACGCGCCAGCTCGCAATGTTGCGCAGCAGGCAGGGGCCGTCGGCATAGAGCGCCATCACCGCGAGCGTCATCGCCGCGTCGGGAATATGGTTGGCGTCGAGGTCGATGGCCTTGAGCGGCCAGGCGCCACGCGAGACTTCGAGCCAGTTGGGGCCGCTGTCGACGCGCGCGCCCATCTGACGGGCGGCTTCGACGAAGCGGATGTCGCCCTGGATCGAGCCGGCGCCGACGCCTTCGATGCGGATGCCCGCGCCGCTCGCGATCGCACCGAGCGCGATGAAATAGCTGGCCGAGGATGCATCGGCCTCGACGTGGATGTCGCCGGGTGAACGGTAGCGGCTGCCCGCGGGAATCGTGAAGCGCTGCCAGCCGTCGCGCCGGACCTCGATGCCGAAGCGCGCCAGCAGGTTGAGCGTGATCTCGATGTAAGGTTTGGAAATCAGCTCGCCGATCACCTCGATCACGATGTCGCGCTGCGCTGCGGCCAGCGGCAAGGCGAGCAGCAGCGCGGTGAGGAACTGGCTGGAGACGTCGCCGCGCACGCGGATCGGCGTTTCGAGCTGCAGAGCATCGAGGGCCACCGGATGAATGTGCAGCGGGGGATAGCCGGGGTTGCCGGTGTAGTCGATGCGGCAGCCGAGCTGGACCAGCGCGTCGACCAGATCGCCGATCGGCCGCTCGTGCATGCGCGGCACGCCGCGCAGCTCGAAATCGCCGCCGAGCAGGGCGAGGGCTGCGGTCAGCGGACGCATCGCGGTACCGGCGTTGCCGAGGAACAGCGAAGCGCCCGGCGTCTGCGGCTTGCCGTCGAGGCCGTCGATGCGCAGCGCATTGCCGGTGCGCTCGATGCGGCAGCCGAGCGCGGCCAACGCATCGAGCATCACGCGGGTGTCGTCCGAATCCAGCAGGTCGTGCACCGTGGTCGTGCCGTCGGCGAGCGCCGCCAGCAGCAGCACGCGGTTGGAGATGCTCTTGGAGCCGGGAAGCCTGACGGTACCGCCGGCGGCGACGAGCGGCGGGATGTCGAGGAAAGGTGTTTCGAACATGGTCAGTCGGGCGAAGCGGCCGCCCCCGGATGCCATTTGCTGCGAACGCGGCTGGCTGCCGCGATCGCGTCTTCCAGGCCCTGCGTATCGCCCGCGTTCATCAAGGCCTCGAACTGCGACAGTGCCGCGCGAAAGGCCAGCGAATGCTGCAATACCTGATCGCGATTGGCCAGCAGGACGTCGCGCCACATGGCCGGATCGCCGGCCGCGATGCGCGTGAAGTCGCGAAAACCGGGACCCGCCAGCTCCAGAAAGCGATGGCCGTCGGGCTGGGCGGTGATGGCTTTGACGAATGCGAACGCGAGCAGGTGCGGCAGGTGGCTCACGGCCGCGAAGGCGCTGTCGTGCGCCTCGGCCGTCATCGTCACGACCTTGGCGCCCACCCCCGTCCAGACCTGCGTCGCGCGCTGCACGTTGGAGCGCCGCGTGGCCTTGATCGGCGTGAGCACGACCTGGCGCCCGGCATACAAGCCGGCATCGGCATGCTCGACGCCGGCGAGCTCCTTGCCGGCGATCGGGTGCGCGGGGACGAAGGCGCCGAGCTGGTCCTGCAGGCCGCGCCGCGCGGCCTCGATCACGTCGCCCTTGGTCGAGCCCACGTCCATCACCAGCATCTGGTCGGTGATGCCGTGGCGGATCGCCTTGAAGGTGGCTTCCGAAGCGCCCACCGGAACGGCAATCAGCACCAGGTCGGCACCCGACACCGCGAGCAGGGCGGACGGCGCGGCCACGTCGATCACGCCCAGCTGGCGCGCGCGTTCCGTGGTCGATGGCGACTTGCTGTAGCCGACCACGCGCTTGACCAGCCGCGCGCGCTTGAGCGCCAGCGCGAAGGAGCCGCCCATCAGGCCGCAGCCGATCAAGCCGAGCTGTTCAAACATGGGCGGCCTCAAGCGGTGACGGGGTAGGCGCCGATGACTTTGTAGAACGCGCAAAGCTTGCGCAGTTCGGCGAGGGCGGCGGCGACATTGGGCTGTGACGGATGGCCGTCGAGGTCGATGTAGAAGTAGTACTCCCACTGGCCGGTGCGCGCCGGCCGCGACTCGAAGCGCGTCATCGAGACGTTGTTGGTCTTGAGCGGCACCAGCAGGTCGTGCACTGCGCCGGGCCGGTTGGGCACGGAAACCACCAGGCTGGTGCAGTCCTTGCCCGAGGCCGGCGGCATGGCCAGGGTCTGGGGCAGGCAGATGACGGCGAAGCGCGTGCGGTTGTACGAGTCGTCCTGGATCGCGTGGGCGACGATGTGCAGCCCGAAGCGGGTAGCGGCCCGTTCGCTCGCGAGGCCGGCCCAGGCCGGATTGCCGGCCGCGAGCCGGGCACCCTCGGCGTTGCTGGAAACGGCGCGCCGCTCGGCGTTGGGCAGATGCTTGGAGAGCCAGGTCTGGCACTGCGCGAGCGCCTGCGGATGCGCCAGCACCGCTTCGATGCCTTCGAGCTCGTTGCGCGTGCGCAGCAGGTGATGGCGCACCAACAGGCTGACCTCGCCGACCACGTGGGTGGGCGAGTGCAGGAACAGGTCGAGCGAGCGCGTGACCACGCCTTCGGTGGAGTTCTCGACGCCGACCACGCCGTACTGCGCGCTGCCGGCGGCCGTGGCGTGGAAGACCTCGTCGAAGGATGCGCAATAGATCAGGTCGGCGGCGCCGCCGAAGTATTCGATCGCGGCCTGTTCGCAGAAGGTGCCTTCGGGGCCGAGCACGGCGACGCGCTGCGGCGATTCGAGGGCCAGACAGGCCGACATGATCTCGCGCCAGATGGCCGCCACGTGCAGCGCCTTGAGCGGCCCGCCGTTGCTCTGCTGCATCTTCTCGATCACCTGCGCCACGCGATCGGGCCGGAAGTAGGGCGTGCCCTCGCGCTTCTTGACCTCGCCGACCAGCTCGGCGACGTGCGCGCGGCGGTTCAGCAGGTCGAGCAGTTGCTGGTCGAGCGAATCGATCTGCACGCGCAGATCGGCGAGGCTGGCGGAATTGTCGGAGGCAGGAGGCTGTGGGGTGGGTGCGGTCATCGGTCAGGCACGCATGCATCTAGGCATGCGACCGCTCGAATTCTCGCATGTAGCTCACGAGTGCCTGCACGCCTGCCAGCGGCATCGCGTTGTAAATACTGGCCCGCATGCCGCCGACCGACTTGTGCCCCTTCAGCTGCAGCAGACCCGCTTCGCGCGCGCCGGCGAGGAAGGCCTCGTTGCGGCTTTCGTCCTTGAGGAAGAAGGGCACATTCATGCGCGAGCGGCAGTTGGCGGCGACCTTGTTCTCGTAGAAGCTGGAAGCGTCGATGAAGCCGTAGAGAAGCTGCGCCTTCGCGATGTTGCGCTGCTCCATCGCCTCGACGCCGCGGAGCTCGCCCTCCGTCTGCTGCAGCAGCCATTGGAAGGTCAGGCCGGCGACGTAGATGCCCCAGGTCGGCGGCGTGTTGTACATCGACTTGTTCTCTGCCACCGTCTTGTAGTTGAAGGCCGTGGGGCAGATGTCGAGCGCGCGTCCCAGCAGGTCGTCGCGCACGATAACGATCGTGAGGCCGGCCGGGCCGAGGTTCTTCTGCGCGCCGCCGAAGGCGAGGCCCACGCGGCGCCAGTCGACCGGCCGCGACGCGACATGGGAAGAGAAATCGATGACGAGCGGGGCGTCGCTGCCCAGTGCGGCGAGATCGGGCAACTCCTGGAATTCGATGCCGTGGATCGTCTCGTTGGAACAGATATGCACGTACGACGCGTCGCGCGCGAGCTGCCAGGTCGCGGGGTCGGGCAGCCGCGTGTGCTGGCTGTCGGCATTGGACGCGGCGACGTTCGCCTTGCAGTAGCGCTGCGCTTCCTTCTGCGATTTGGCGCTCCAGCTGCCGGTGATCACGAAGTCGGCGCCGGCGCCGCGCGACAGGTTCATCGGCACGATCGCGTTCTCGCCGAGGCCGCCGCCCTGCATGAAAAGGATGTGGAAGTGCGCAGGTACCGCGAGCAGCGTCCGGATGTCGGCCTCGGCCTGCGAGCAGATCGCGCCGAACTCCTTGCCGCGATGGCTCATCTCCATCACGCTCATGCCGCTGCCTTGCCAGTCCAGCATGTCGGAGGCGGCGCGTTGCAGCACTGCCTCCGGCATCGCGGCCGGACCGGCGGAGAAGTTGTACGGGCGCGGACCCTGCGTCACTTCTTGGCGGGCGCCTTGGGCGCCGGCTTGGCCGGTGCTGCCGCGCCGTTGCCGGTCGGGGCGCCCAATGCCTTGGCAACGTTGGTGTCGAGCGTGCGCATCTTCGGTTCGATGCTCGTGCGGGTCTCGGCCACCAGCTTTTCCGTGAGTGCGGTCTGCATCTTCGGATTGAGTTCCTGGTACTTCTTGCTCAAGGGCGAGCTGATCCAGGCCAGCAGCTGGCGCAGTTCTTCGTCGCTGAAGTTGTCGCGCAGGATCGGGCCCAGGGCGTCCGGCGCGAGCGCCACCGCCTTGTCGCGCACGATGGGGTAAGCCTCGTCGAAGTACTTCTTGAGCTCGGCGTCGGCGGCCTTTGCGGCGGCTTCGCGCTTCTCGGCCGGCACCTGCGTCTGCAGATACTGCGAACCCGCTTGAGCGATGGGGGCGCTGGACTGCTCGACCAGGCCGCGCGCCAGCGCTTCGATGCCGGGGCGCTGCAGATCGATGAATTGCTTGACCATCGCCGCCTTGTCCTGTGCCATGGCCATCGAGCTGCCGGCGAGCGCGACCGTCAAGAGCGCGAGTTTGAGTTTTTTCACTGAGGGTTCTCCGTTGAAGATGATGAGGAAGTGTCGTCGGCGTCGGGCTCGTTCTCCACGTTCGCGTCGTTCTCGACGATGCGCTGCAGCCCGCTGAGCTTGGCGCCTTCGTCGAGCCCGATCAGCGTGACGCCTTGCGTCGCGCGTCCGAGTTCGCGGATTTCGGAGACACGGGTGCGTACGAGCACGCCCTTGTCGGTGATGAGCATGATCTCGTCGTCGGCATGCACGAGAGTCGCGGCCACTACCTTGCCGTTGCGCTCACTTTGCTGAATCGCGATCATGCCCTTGGTTCCCCGGCCATGACGCGTGTACTCGGTAATGCTTGTGCGTTTTCCGTAACCATTTTCCGTCGCGGTCAGGACGCTCTGCTCCTCGTCCTCCGCGACCAGCATGGCGATCACGCCCTGGCCGTCCTCGAGCGTCATGCCGCGCACGCCGCGTGCGTTGCGGCCCATCGGACGCACATCGTTCTCGTCGAAACGCACGGCCTTGCCGCCGTCGGAAAACAGCATCACGTCGTGCGCGCCGTCGGTCAGCGCGGCGCCGATCAGGTAGTCGCCCGGGTCGAGATCCACTGCGATGATGCCGGCCTTGCGCGGGTTGCTGAATTCGTCGAGCGCAGTCTTCTTGACCGTGCCCATCGAGGTCGCCATGAACACGTATTGATTGGCCGGGAAGGTGCGCTTCTCGCCGGTCAGGGGCAGCACGACGTTGATCTTCTCGCCTTCCTGCAGCGGGAACATGTTGACGATCGGGCGTCCGCGCGAGCCGCGCGATCCGGCGGGCACCTCCCACACCTTGAGCCAGTACAGCCGGCCGCGGTTGGAGAAGCACAGGATGTAGTCGTGCGTGTTGGCGATGAAGAGCTGGTCGATCCAGTCGTCTTCCTTGGTCGCCGTGGCTTGCTTGCCGCGCCCGCCGCGTTTCTGGGCCCGGTATTCGCCCAGCGGCTGGCTCTTGATGTAGCCGCTGTGCGAGAGGGTCACGACCATGTCGGTGGGCGTGATCAGGTCTTCCGTCGAAAGATCGAAGGCGCTGTGCTCGACCTGGCTGCGGCGCAAGCCGAGCTTGGTCTGACCGAACTCCTGTTTGATCGTCGCGAGCTCGTCGCCGATGATCACCGAGACGCGCTCGGGCTTGGCCAGGATGTCCAGCAGATCGTCGATCTCCGCCATGACTTCCTTGTACTCGGCCACGATCTTGTCCTGCTCCAGGCCGGTCAGGCGCTGCAGGCGCATCTGCAGGATTTCCTGGGCCTGCGTGTCCGACAGCTTGTAGAGCCCGTCGGCGCTCATGCCGTATTCGATCTCGAGTCCGTCGGGGCGGTAGTCGTCGGCGTTGATGACGCCGCCGTCGGCCCGCGTGCGGGTGAGCATCTCGCGCACCAGCTTGCTGTCCCAGCGGCGGTTCATCAGCTCGGCCTTGGCCACCGGCGGCGTCGGCGCGTTGCGAATGATGGCGATGAATTCGTCGATGTTGGCGAGCGCGACCGCCAGGCCCTCGAGCACGTGGCCGCGTTCGCGCGCCTTGCGCAGCGTGAACACCGTGCGGCGCGTCACGACTTCGCGGCGGTGCTGCAGGAAGACCTGGATCAGGTCTTTGAGGTTGCACAGCTTCGGCTGGCCGTCCACCAGCGCCACCATGTTGATGCCGAAGGTGTCCTGCAGTTGGGTCTGCTTGTAGAGGTTGTTGAGCACCACTTCGGGCACTTCGCCGCGCTTGAGCTCGATCACCAGCCGCATGCCCGACTTGTCGGACTCATCCTGGATGTGGCTGATGCCTTCGATCTTCTTCTCGTGCACCAGCTCGGCCATGCGCTCCTGCAGCGTCTTCTTGTTGACCTGATAGGGCAGCTCGTCGACGATGATCGCCTGCCGCTGGCCGCGGTCGATGTCCTCGAAGTGGCACTTCGCCCGCATCACCACCTTGCCGCGGCCGGTGCGATAGCCGTCCTTGATGCCGTTGATGCCGTAGATGATCCCGGCCGTCGGAAAGTCGGGCGCCGGAATGATCTCCATCAGGTCGTCGATGCTGGCGTCCGGGTGGCGCAGCAGGTGCAGGCAGCCGTCGACGACTTCGTTCAGGTTGTGCGGCGGGATGTTGGTCGCCATGCCGACCGCAATGCCGCCCGAGCCATTGACCAGCAAATTGGGCAGCTTGCTCGGCAATACCAGCGGTTCTTTCTCGCTGCCGTCGTAATTCGGACCGAAATCGACGGTTTCCTTGTCAATATCGGCCAGCATTTCATGCGCAATCTTCGCGAGCCGAATTTCCGTGTAGCGCATCGCGGCCGCGTTGTCACCATCGACCGATCCGAAATTGCCCTGGCCATCGACCAGCATGTGGCGCATGGAAAAGTCCTGCGCCAGCCGCACGATGGTGTCATAGACCGACTGGTCGCCGTGCGGGTGGTACTTACCGATCACATCGCCGACGATACGGGCCGACTTCTTGTACGCCCGGTTCCAGTCATTGTTGAGCTCGTGCATCGCATACAGCACGCGCCGGTGCACCGGCTTGAGGCCATCCCTCGCATCGGGGAGCGCACGCCCCACGATCACGCTCATCGCGTAATCGAGATAGCTGCGGCGCATTTCCTC
The DNA here is from genome assembly GCF_900101545.1 of Variovorax sp. CF079. GTDB lineage: Bacteria > Pseudomonadota > Gammaproteobacteria > Burkholderiales > Burkholderiaceae_C > Variovorax. Next base: position 313,239 of record NZ_FMZU01000002.1, read on the forward strand.
TTCGAGGCTGATGGGTAGAGTTTCTTTGGCGAACGAGGTCATGGGCAGCAGGCTGACGGCAAGGGGCCGAATTTTACGCCGCGAAGGGTGTCGCACCGCCGCAACACAAGGCCGGTATTCCGCCTCCGTCCTACGTTTCAGGGGCGCCTCGCGGGCGGTTTGCCAAAGACCCTATGGCACAATCGCCTCAACGTTTTGGGTGGTGGTCACTTAAAGCGTCCTTGATTCGCAGCGCGGCTGCGGCTTTTTCCCCAAGAGGAGAACCATGAAGAAACTGAATAAAGTGGCGATGATGTTTGCAGTCGCTGCGCTCGCCACTGCCGCCGGCGCGCAGACCCGCGTCACCGCCGCGAACGGTGGCCCCGTGATCGACAACTGGCAAAACGGCACCAGCGAACTGGTCTGGAAAAACGGCACCAATGAACTGTGCTGGCGCGATGCCAACTGGACGCCCGCCACGGCTGCCGCTGGTTGCGACGGTGCGCTCGTTCCCGCTGCACCTCCCGCCGCTGTGGCCCCGGCTGCTCCGGCACCTGTCCCACCTGCAGCTCCGGCTGTCGCCGCTTCGAAGGTCACCTTCGCTGCCGACGCGTTCTTCGATTTCGACAAGTCGGTCCTCAAGCCTGAAGGCCGCGCCAAGCTGGACGACCTGGTCTCGAAGATCCGTGACGTGAACCTCGAAGTGATCATCGCCGTCGGCCACACCGACTCGATCGGCACCGATGCCTACAACCAGCGCCTGTCGGTTCGCCGCGCTGAAGCCGTCAAGGCCTACCTGGTCTCGAAGGGCATCGAACGCAACCGCGTTTACACCGAAGGCAAGGGCGAGAAGCAACCCGTCGCCGACAACAAGACCAAGGAAGGTCGCGCCAAGAACCGCCGCGTGGAAATCGAAGTGGTCGGTACCCGCGCCAACCGTTGATTCGCAAGAATCTTCAAAAAGAACCCCGCCTCGGCGGGGTTTTTTTATGGGCGATCGCATTGCGATTTCGCGTTGCGGGATTCCCAGCAATTCGCGTCGTTTCATAATCTGCATATGACCGATACCGTGAATGCCGACCCGGCAGAACTTGCCAAATTTTCCGAACTCGCTCACCGCTGGTGGGATCTGGAAAGCGAATTCCGACCGCTGCACGAAATTAATCCGCTGCGCCTGGAGTGGATCGAAAGCATTGCACCGATTGCAGGATGCAGGGTGCTCGATGTGGGCTGCGGCGGCGGGATTCTGGCCGACGCCATGGCGCGGCGAGGCGCCGACGTCCTGGGCATCGATCTGGCCGACAAGGCTCTCAAGGTCGCCCAACTGCATGCGCTCGAGGCAGCGACGCGTGGCGTGAAGTACCGCGAAATCAGTGTCGAAGCGCTGGCCACCGAACAGCCTGAGAGCTTCGACGTCGTGACCTGCATGGAAATGCTCGAGCACGTGCCTCAGCCGGCCTCCGTCGTGAAGGCCTGTGCGCAGCTTGTCAAGCCCGGCGGCTGGGTGTTCTTCTCGACCATTCATCGGAACCTGAAGTCCTTCCTGTTCGCGATCGTCGGCGCCGAGTACGTGCTGGGCATGCTGCCCCGGGGCACGCACGAGTATCAGAAGCTGATCCGGCCGAGCGAGCTGGCTGCGCATTGCCGCGCTGCAAACCTCGATTTGCGCCATACGCGCGGCCTGCAGCACAACCCGGTGACGCGGCGCTACTGGCTCAGCGACGACACCAGCGTCAACTACATGTTTGCAACCCGCAAACCATCGGCGCCCCAGCCATGATGGCGGCCGATGCGACACAGGCCGTCCTGTTCGATCTGGACGGCACGCTGATCGACAGCGCTCCGGACCTGGGCGCCGCGGCCGACCAGATGCGAACGGATCGGGGCCTGGCCTCGCTGCCCCTGGAGCGCTATCGCCCCATGGCCGGCGCCGGCGCGCGCGGGATGCTGGGCGTGGCTTTCGGCATCACACCCGATGCGCCGGAGTTCGCGCCGCTGCGCGAGGAGTTCTTCGTCAACTACGAGAATCGAATGCTGCGCAACACGCAGGTCTTCGAAGGCGTGGCCGAACTGATCGAAGCGCTTTGCGCGCGCGGGCTGCAGTGGGGCGTGGTGACCAACAAGTCGGTGCGCTTCACTGGCCCGCTGACACGCGCGATACCGCTGTTCGGCACGGCGCGCGCGATCGTCAGCGGCGACACGACGCCATATGCCAAGCCGCATCCCGAACCTTTGTTCGAGGCGGCGCGACAACTGGGGGTGCCGCCCGCTCGTTGCATCTATGTGGGCGACGACCACCGGGACATCATGGCCGGCCGGGCCGCGGGTATGGGAACGGTGGCCGCCGCCTACGGCTACATGGGCGCGGAGGCGGATGTGACGCTGTGGCAGGCCGATGCCGCCATCGCATCGCCCATGGAGCTCTTGCAACTACTCAAACCGGCCTAGAATGCAGCGCTTGGGGCTGCACTGGTTTCGACGTGGGTTCGGAATCGCAGCGGGGCATGTCGAGCTGAATGCGCTCGTAAAACAGATTCAAACAAACTAACTGCAAACGACGAACGTTTCGCACTCGCCGCTTAATTGCCGGTGAGCTTTGCAACAGCAGGCCGATGGGCTGGGCAAGGGGGCGCTAGAGCAATCTGACGCCTCCCGGCTGCAAAGATAATCTACATTGGCTGGCTCCGATCCGGGTACCTTGGGTCGGAGCGAGAACATAGGGTGCTGGCGGCCGGTGTAGCGTGCGACTGCGCGACACCGGTGGCGAGACCTAAATCAGATCGCTAAACATGTAGATCTGCGCGACGAAGGCTTGCGGACGGGGGTTCAAATCCCCCCAGCTCCACCATACATCCAGCGAGTGACACCTCGAGCGGCCCATGCGGCCGCAAGACACCGCTTCGGCGCATGCCGGCTCCGGCTTCGCGCATCAGTCAAGGTCCATTGGATTCTTCGGGCTCACGAGGTCCGCGCTGCTCCGCGCGCGAGCTATAGTCGGCGTCGCTCGCCCAGAGGACACCCATGGATTCAATGACGACCGCGCTCACGAGTTACTACGACACCGTGCCGTACGACTCGCATCCGTTTCCTCAGTCTGCGGTGGAGCACCTGGAGGCGCTGGCCTTCCTGTTCGGGCTGGAGGCGCCTGCGCCGGCGCAGGCACGCGTGCTCGAACTCGGCAGCGCGGCCGGCGGCAACCTGATCCCTTTCGCGGCACGCCACCCGGAGGCGAGAGCGCTCGGCGTGGACCTTTCGCCGGTGCAGATCCGGCAGGGCGCGGCAGCCATCGAGCACTCGGGCCTGAAGAACGTCGAACTGCGCGCTCTCGACATCGCCAGCATCGACGCCTCCTTCGGTCAGTTCGACTACATCATCTGCCACGGCGTCTACAGCTGGGTGCCGGCGCCGGTGCAGGACGCGATCCTGCGCGTGTGCTCAGAGAACCTCGCGCCCAACGGCGTGGCCTACGTGAGCTACAACGTGTACCCGGGCTGGAAGGCGCGCGAGATCGTGCGCGACGCCATGATCCTGCGTGGCGCCCCGCGCGACGAGCCGGACGAGAAACTCTCCTACGCGCGCGGCATGCTCGAGTTTCTCGAACAGTCGGCGCGGCCGGACAGCGTGCTCAAGAAGACGCTCGAAGAGACCATGCCGATCGTGCGTGCCGCGAACAGCTCCTACCTGCTGCACGAGTTCCTCGAGCCCTGCAACTCGCCCTGCTACTTCAAGGAGTTCGCCGCGCGTGCGAGCACGCACGGGCTCAGCTACCTGGCGGACGCCGAGCCGTCGACCATGTTCGTCCAGAACTACGGCGAAAAAGTGCGCGATCCCTTGCTGCGCGAATGCGGAGGCAGCCAGATCATGATGGAGCAGTACCTGGACTTCCTGGTCAACCGCACCTTCCGTCAGACGCTGCTCGTGAAGCAGGAACGTGCCGCCGAGATCCGCTATCGCCTTGTCCCGGAGCGCATCCGCGCGCTCGAATTCGCCGGCGTGTTCGCAGCCGAAGGCGGTGGCGTGCTGACGCTCGATGCGCAGGAGCAGCCCTGCAATGCGATGCGCAACCTCAAGATCACGCTGCGGCTGCCGCTTCAAAAAGCGGTGGCGCAGGTGCTCGACGAGCGCTACCCGGCCACCGCCTCGGCCGACGCGCTGATTGCCGAGGTCTCGGCGCGGACCGGCGAACCGCGCGCCGCGGTCGAGCCGCTCGTCATGGCGATGCTCGAAGAGCTGCTGATCCTCGGCGCCGTCCGCATCCGGCGCGCCGCGCCGCAGGCGGGCGCGCAAGTGTCGGAGTTCCCGCGTGCGCTGGCCGCGGTGCGCAGGACTCCCGGTCTCGCGCTGAATGCCGGACCCTCGGCCATTGCCTGCAACCTGTGGCATGAGCCGGTGGGCCTTTCTTTGCTCGAGCGCTGCCTGCTGCCGCTGCTCGACGGCGAGCATTCGCACGAGTCCCTGGCATTGCACCTGGCGGTTGAAGCCCGCGCTGAGCGCCTGCGCTTCATCAAGGACGAAAAGCCGCTCACCGAAGCAGGGGCGCTGCGCGAGTTCACGCAGCAACAGGTGGCGCTTGCCCTTCGGGACTTGCGCCGCAAGGGGCTGCTTGCGGGCTGATCCATTCTTCAAAGGAGATAAAACCGTGAAACAACTTCAGTGGACTTCGGTCTTGCGAGGCGCCGTCGCGGCGGCGCTCGCGCTGGCAGGCGCGGCACAGCTGCACGCGGCCTCGCAGGCGCCCGTGGCGGCCGAGAACGGCATGGTCGTGAGCGCCCAGCATCTGGCGACCAAGATCGGCGTCGACGTGCTCAAGCGCGGCGGCAATGCGATCGATTCCGCGGTGGCGGTCGGCTATGCGCTGGCGGTGGTCTACCCGGCGGCCGGGAACCTGGGCGGGGGTGGTTTCATGACGGTGCAACTGGCCGACGGCCGCAAGTCCTTCCTCGACTTCCGCGAGAAGGCGCCGCTGGCCGCCACTGCCAACATGTATCTCGACAAGGATGGCAACGTCGTCAAGGGCCTGAGCACGAACGGCCACCTCGCCGTCGGCGTGCCCGGCACCGTCTCCGGCCTCGAGCTGGCGCGCGAGAAGTACGGCACCATGAAGCGCGATGCGCTGATCGCGCCTTCGATCGCGTTGGCCGAGCGTGGCTTCGTGCTGGAGCAGGGCGACATCGACTTGCTCGCCACCGCGACCGCCGACTTCAAGAAAGATCCGGCCTCCGGCGCGATCTTCCTGAACAAGGGCGAGCCTTTCGCGGTCGGCCAGAAGCTGGTGCAGAAAGACCTCGCGAAAACGCTCAAGGCCATCAGCCGCAACGGCGTCGACGGCTTCTACAAGGGCCCCGTAGGCGCCGCGCTCGTGGCCTCCAGCCAGGCCGGCAAGGGCATCATCACGCAGGCCGACCTGAACCAGTACACGACCCGCGAACTGGCGCCGGTCGAATGCGACTACCGCGGCTATCACGTGGTCTCGGCGCCGCCACCGAGCTCGGGTGGGGTGGTGATCTGCGAGATGCTGAACATCCTCGAGGGCTATCCGCTCAAGGACCTCGGCTTCCGCTCGGCGCAGGCCGTGCACTACCAGATCGAGGCCATGCGCCATGCCTATGTCGACCGCAACAGCTACCTCGGCGACCCCGACTTCGTGAAGAACCCGCTCGACCGGCTGCTCGACAAGGGCTATGCCGAAAAGATCCGTGCCGTGATCGACCCGAAGAAAGCCGGCGTCTCGAAGGACATCAAGCCCGGCGTCGCACCCCATGAAGGCAGCAACACCACCCACTATTCGATCATCGACCAGTGGGGCAATGCGGTCTCGGTGACCTACACGCTCAACGACTGGTTCGGCGCCAAGGTCACGGCCGCCGGCACCGGCGTGTTGCTCAACGACGAGATGGACGACTTCACCGTGAAGATTGGCGTGCCCAACCTCTACGGTCTTGTGCAGGGCGAAACCAACGCCATCGCCCCGGGCAAGCGTCCGCTCAGCTCGATGAGTCCTACCATCCTGACCAAGGACGGCAAGCCGGTCTTCATCGTCGGAACGCCGGGCGGCAGCCGCATCATCACCGCGGTGCTCCACACGATCCTTAACGTCGTCGACTACGAAATGAACGTGCAGGAGGCCGTCGACGCGCCGCGCTTCCACCAGCAATGGCTGCCCGACGTGACCAACGTCGAGACCTTCGCGCTCAGCCCCGACACGCGCAAGATCCTGACCGACATGGGCCACAACCTCGGCGTGCCGCAGCCGGCCAATCACGTGGCGGCAATCACCATCGGTGCGCCTGCGCTGGGCGGCAAGCCGGTCGGCAAGAACCGCTTCTACGGCGCCAACGATCCGCGGCGCAACACCGGCCTGGCCCTCGGGTATTGATGCGGATCGACGAGATTCTTTATACCCAGGGCTTCGGCACCCGGCGCGTCTGCGCCGGGCTGGTCCAGCAAGGGCTGGTAAGGGTGGCGGGCACCGTCGTCGCAGATCCGGCGACGGAATTCGAGGCGGAGGGCCTGCTCCTCACTGTGCAGGGCACCGAGTGGGCATATCACGAGAAGGCCTACCTGATGCTGCACAAGCCGGCCGGTACCGAGTGCTCGCAGAAGCCGTCGACCTATCCCAGCATCTACACGCTGCTGCCGTCGCCGCTGCGCCTGCGTCCCAACAAAGGCGCAGTGCAGGGCGTGCAGGCCATCGGCCGGCTAGACCAGGACACCACCGGCCTGCTGCTCCTGACCGACGACGGCCAGTTCATCCACCGCATGGGCTCGCCCAAGCATCATGTGCCGAAGGTCTATGAGGTCGGCACCAAGCATGCGATCGACGACACGCAGGTGGCCCGGCTGCTCGCCGGCGTGGTGCTCGACGACGATCCGAAGCCGGTGCGCGCGGCGGCCTGCGAGCCGGTCGGGCCGCTGCAGCTCCGACTCACGCTGACCGAAGGCAAGTACCACCAGGTCAAGCGCATGCTGGCCGCCGTGGGCAATCGGGTCGAGACCCTGCACCGCTCGCGCATCGGACCGCTCGCGCTGCCTGAAGACCTGGCGCCGGGCCAGTGGCGCTGGCTGGAGTCGGCGCAGGTCGAGGCCTTGCGAACGGCGCGCCCAAGTCAGCCAGCGAACAGGGTCGATCGTTAAAATCGCAAGCCTGCTTCTGGAACTTCCCCCTTGCGCTTCTCTTTACCCCCGATAGGCCGCCTCGCGGCCTTTTTGTTTGCCTGTGCGGCGCTGCCGTCGCTTGCTGCTGAACCACCGCCGGTCTTCGTGCTCAATTCGCTCGATGCCACGGTGAGCGTGGTCGATCCGGTCAGCTGGACCGAGAAGCTGCGCATCCCGACCGGCAAGGAGCCGCACCATCTCTACCTGTCGCCCGACGAGAGTTCGTTGATCGTCGCCAATTCGGCCGGCGACTCGCTCACCTTCCTGAACCCGCGCACGGCCGAGGTTCAGCGCGTGGTCTACGGCATCATCGACCCTTATCACCTGCGCTTCTCGCCCGACATGAAGTGGTTCGTTACCGCCGGCAACCGGCTCAACCACATCGACGTCTACCGTTGGGACGGCAAGGAGCCCAAGCTGGTCAAGCGCATCCCCTCGGGCAAGACGCCGAGCCACATCTGGATCGACGGCAAGAGCACCACGGCCTACGTCACGATGCAGGACAGCGACGAACTGGTCGCGGTCGATCTCGCCACGCAGACCATCCGCTGGCGCACGCCTACCGGCCCGATGCCGGCCGACATCTTCGGCGTCCACGACGGCAAGACGCTGCTGGTGGGCCTCACGGGCAGCGACGGCGTGCAGGTCTTCGACGTGGCCGGCCGGGAGCCGAAGCTGGTCGGCAAGATTCCCACCGGCAAGGGCGCCCACGCCTTCCGCTCGGCCGGCGACGGCCGCAGCGTCTTCGTCAGCAACCGCGTGGCCAACACCATCAGCCGCATCGACCTGCAGACGCTGCAGGTCAGCGATACCTACCCGGTGGGCGGCGGACCCGACTGCATGGACGTCTCGGCCGACGGCAAGACGCTCTACGTGACCTCGCGCTGGGCCAGGAAGCTCAGCGTGGTCGATCTGGCCGCCCACAAGGTGGTGCGGCAGGTGCCAGTCGGCCGCTCGCCCCACGGCGTCTGGACCCTCGATCATGCAAAACGCTAGATACGCGCTCGCGCTGCTCCTGCTCGCTGCGGGTGCGGCGCCAATCAGCGCCGTCGCACAGGCCAGCTGCGCCAAGCCGGTCTACCTGAGCTTCGACACCGGCCACATGGGCGTGGCGCCGCTGGTGGCCGAGGTGCTCAAGCGCCAGGAGGTGCGTGTCACCTTCTTCGGCGCGGCCGAGCGCACGCTGAGCGGCGGCGACAGCCTCGACAACCAGTGGGCGCCGTGGTGGAAGGCGAGGGCGGCCGAAGGCCACGAATTTGCATCTCACACCTACGACCATGCCTACTGGCGCGGCGACGTGAAGGGACTCGCGCCGCGCTTCCGCATCGCACCCTCGGCCGGCGCCTTTGCCGGCCGGCAGTTCACCTGGGACGCGGAACAGTACTGCGCCAATATCACCAAGGCTTCCGAGCGCCTGCAGTACGTCACGGGCAAGAAGCCGCTGCCGCTGTTCCGCGCGCCGGGGGGCAAGACTTCGCCCAGGCTGCTGGCGGCCGCCAAGGCCTGCGGCTATGCGCACGTGGGCTGGGCGCCGTCAGGCTTGCTGGGCGACGAGCTGCCGAGCGAGAAGTTCAGCAACGAGAAGCTGCTGCAACAGGCCCTCGATCACATCCAGCCCGGCGACATCCTGATTGCGCACCTGGGCATCTGGTCGCGCAAGGACCCGTGGGCGCCGGCCGTGCTGGAGCCCTTGATCGTCGGCCTCAAGGCCAAGGGCTTCTGCTTCGAGACGCTGCGCCAGCATGCGGCGTATCGTGAATGGATCGCGTCTCATCCCTGAATCGTGCGGTGTTCCGATGGACTGGCTGACCGACCCCTTCTCCAACCTGCAGCAATGGCTTTTCGAGGCGGCCGTGCAGCCGCTGGTCTACGCCATCGGCCTCGGCGGCTGGGTCGAGGACGCCTTCGACGCCACCGGATGGCTGCTGGTCGGCCTGATCCAGATAGGGGTGCTGGTGGCCGTGTTCGGTCCGCTGCAGCGCTGGCGGCCGGCGGAGCCGGTGCTCGATCGGCCCGCCATCCGCACCGACATCCTCTACACGCTGATCCACCGGCTGGGGCTGTTCCGGCTGGCCATGTTCTTCGCGCTGGACCCGCTGTTCGACGAGATCCTCGGCACCGTGCGCGCGGCCGGCTGGGGCTCCTTCCACCTCGACCAGCTCTGGCCCGGTGTGACCGACATTCCCTGGGTCGCGTTTGCGATCTACCTGGTGGTGCTCGACCTGGTCGAATACTTCATCCATCGCGGCCAGCACGGCTTCCAGTGGTGGTGGGCGCTGCATTCGCTGCACCATTCGCAGCGCCAGATGACGATGTGGAGCGACAACCGCAACCACCTGCTCGACGACGTGATCCACGACACGATCATCGTCGTCGTCGCCCAGCTGATCGGCGTGGCGCCGGGGCAGTTCATCGCGATCGTGGCCTTCACCCAGCTCAGCGAGAGCCTGCAGCATGCCAATCTGCGGCTCGGCTTCGGCGCGATCGGCGAACGGCTCTGGATCAGCCCGCGCTTCCACCGCGTGCACCACAGCATCGGGATCGGGCACGAGTCGCAGGGGCCTCGTACGCTCGGCGGCCACAACTTCGGCGTGCTGCTGCCGTGGTGGGACATGCTGTTTCGCACCGTCAATTTCGAGGAGCGCTACGACCCGACCGGCATCCGCGACCAGGTCGAGCCCGACGCCGGGGGCCGCGTACGCGACTACGGGCGCGGTTTCTGGGCGCAGCAGTGGCTGGGGCTCAGGCGTCTTGTCGGCCGCGGCTGATCTCGATTCCACGCGACAGGGTTATCCTCGGCGCCGATGCGTCTTCTTCTCGACTCCTTCTGGCGTTCCGTGGCCTATTGCATGCACCCGCGGGTGATCGTGCTCTCGCTGCTGCCGCTCGGACTCATGGTGCTGCTGGCGGCGCTGTTCGGCTATTTCTACTGGGACGCGACCGTGGCATGGACGCGCGAGGCGCTCGACGCCTGGCCGCTTCTGTCCAGCTTCTGGGGCTGGATCGGACGCCTGTTCTCCGGTGACGTCACGGCCGTGCTGGCGCCGATGGTGGTGGTGATCGCGGCCACGCCGCTGATCGTTGTGGTGTCGCTCCTGATCGTGGCCGGGTTCATGGCGCCGCCACTCACGCGGCTGGTGGCCGACCGCCGTTTCCCGTCGCTGGAGCAGAAGAGGGGCGCCTCCTTCTTCGGCAGCGTCGTCCGCTCGCTGGGCCTCACCGTGCTGGCGCTGCTCGCGCTCGTCGTCTCGATGCCGCTATGGCTCATTCCGCCGCTGGTGCTGATCCTGCCGCCGCTGATCTGGGGCTGGCTGACCTACCGCGTGATGAGCTTCGACGCCCTGGCCGAGCATGCGAGCCCGGAGGAGCGCGAGGCCTTGCTGCGCGCCCATCGGCTGCCGCTGCTCGGCGTCGGCGTGCTGTGCGGCTACCTGGGCGCCGCCCCCAGCATCGTCTGGGCGTCGGGGCTGCTGTTCGCTGCGGCTTTCTTCGTGCTGGTGCCGCTCGCGATCTGGATCTACACGCTGGTGTTCGCCTTCTCCGCGCTCTGGTTCGCGCACTACTGCCTGGATGCCCTGGCCCAATTGCGGGCGCAGCGCGCGGCGGCGGCCGTTTCACCTTCCGCGGCCGAGATGGCAGATGTCCATGCGGCCGCCACCCAATGGGGCGCACCATGAGCACACGTTCGTTCGGTCTTCTCGTCGTCGGCGACGAAATCCTGTCGGGCAAGCGTGCCGACAAGCACATGCCCAAGGTCATCGAGCTGCTCGCCGCGCGCGGCCTGCAGCTGGCCTGGGCCGAGTACGTCGGCGACGTGCCGGTGCGCATCACGGAAGCGCTCGCGCGCGCCTTCGCCTCGGGCGACGTCGTGTTCTCCACCGGCGGCATCGGCGCCACGCCCGACGATCACACGCGCCAGTGTGCGGCCGCGGCGCTGGGCGTGCCGCTGGGGCTGCATCCGGAAGCCGAGGTGCTGATCCGCGAACGCATGCAGGACACCGCGCGCGAGCAGGGCACGGTCTACGAGCCCGACCGTCCGGACAACGTGCACCGGCTCAACATGGGCGTGTTCCCGCTCGGCGCCAACATCATCCGCAACCCCTACAACAAGATTCCGGGCTTCAGCGTCGGCGACGTGCACTTCGTGCCGGGCTTCCCGGTCATGGCCTGGCCGATGATCGAATCGGTGCTCGACGAGCGCTATGCGCACCTGTTCGCGCACGGTCGGGCGATGGAGAAATCGGTCATCGTCTACGGCGCCATGGAGGCCGCGCTCACGCCGCTGATGGAAGCCGTCGAACTCGCGCATCCCGGCATCAAGGTCTTCAGCCTGCCGAGCGTGGACCATGCCGAGCACGGCCGCCACATCGAGCTCGGCGTCAAGGGGGATGCCGAGCGCATCGATGCCGCCTACGCACAGCTGCTCGAGGGCCTGCACGCCTTTGGCGTGCGTCTCGGACCCGAATTGGTGCGTTAATCTTGATTGCACCAGTTTGGTTACAACTTGCCTGCTTTTGGGGTTTCGGCGCAGTGCCGGGTACCCCTCTTCGGCAGTGACAATGGGCACAAAAACTGCATTCCCAGTCCCGCAATTCCAACCAACCATCCAAACCAGGAGAACCTGATGGCAAAGACCGTCGCCGATGTACTCAAACTCGTCAAGGAAAACGAGGTCAAGTTCGTCGACTTCCGCTTCACCGATACCCGCGGCAAAGAGCAGCACGTGACCGTGCCCGTGTCCGCATTCGACGAGGGCAAATTCACCGACGGCCATGCCTTCGACGGTTCGTCGATTGCCGGGTGGAAGGGCATCGAGGCTTCGGACATGCTGCTCATGCCCGACCCGAACACGGCCAATATCGATCCCTTCTTCGAAGAAACGACGCTGCTTTTGACCTGCGACGTGGTCGACCCGACCGACGGCAAGCCCTACGAGCGCGATCCGCGTTCGCTCGCCAAGCGTGCCGAGGCCTACATGAAGGCCTCGGGCCTGGGCGACACGGCTTACTTCGGACCGGAGCCGGAATTCTTCGTGTTCGACGGCGTGCGCTGGCAGAACGACATGTCGGGTTGCTTCGTCAAGATCGAATCCGAAGAGGCTTCCTGGAACAGCGCCAAGGAATTCGAGCACGGCAACACCGGCCACCGTCCGGCGGTCAAGGGCGGCTACTTCCCGGTTCCCCCGGTCGACAGCTTCCAGGACATGCGCTCCGAGATGTGCCTGGTGCTCGAGTCGCTGGGCATCCCGGTCGAAGTGCATCACCATGAAGTGGCGAACGCCGGCCAGATGGAACTCGGCACCAAGTTCAGCACGCTGATCCAGCGCGCCGACTGGGTCCAGCTGCAGAAGTACGTGATCCACAACGTGGCCCACGCCTACGGCAAGACCGCGACCTTCATGCCCAAGCCGATCGTCGGCGACAACGGCTCGGGCATGCACGTCCACCAGTCGGTCTGGAAGGACGGCAAGAACCTGTTTGCCGGCGACGGCTACGCCGGCCTGAGCGATTTCGCGCTGCACTACATCGGCGGCATCATCAAGCACGCCCGTGCGTTGAACGCCATCACCAACCCCGGCACCAACAGCTACAAGCGCCTGGTCCCCGGATTCGAAGCGCCGGTGAAGCTGGCCTACTCGGCCAAGAACCGCTCGGCCTCGATCCGCATCCCCTTCGTGGCCAACCCGAAGGGCCGCCGCGTCGAAGCGCGCTTCCCCGATCCGATGATGAACCCGTACCTCGGCTTCGCCGCGATGCTGATGGCCGGCCTGGACGGCGTGGAGAACAAGATCCATCCGGGCGAAGCCGCCAGCAAGGACCTCTACCACCTGCCGCCGGAAGAAGACGCGCTGATCCCGACCGTGTGCCACAGCCTCGACCAGGCGCTCGACTACCTCGACAAGGACCGTGCCTTCCTGACCAAGGGCGGCGTGTTCACCGATGCCTACATCGACGCCTACATCGACCTCAAGATGCAGGAAGTCACGCGTTTCCGCATGGCGACGCATCCTGTCGAATTCGACATGTACTACTCCCTGTAAGCCAGCTTTTCGGCTTTGGCGTTAAAAAGGGACGGCCTTGGGCCGTCCCTTTTCCTTTTGGGGCAAGCTTGCGCGGCCGAACTCCCGAATTGCAGGAAAATGCCGGTTTGCTGCGCACTACATTCACGACCATGAAGACTTCTTCCGTTTTCCTCCTGGCCGCCTTGGCGGCGGCCGGCGTGCACCTCCAGGCCCAGGCCCAGCAGGAGCGCGTCTGGCGCTGCGGCAACGAATACACCAACAACGCGACCCTCGCCCAGCAGCGCGGCTGCAAGGTGATGGAGGGCGGCAACGTCACCGTGGTCCAGGGCACCCGCCCGATCGCGGCGGCTGCGGCAGGCAGCACCGCCGCGCGTGCGCCGGCCGGCAGCCCGCGCGTCGACGGCGCTGACCAGCGCGCACGCGACGGCGAAGCCCGCTCGGTGCTCGAGTCCGAGCTCAAGAAAGCCGAAGAGCGCCAGGCCCAACTGCTCAAGGACTACAACAACGGCGAACCCGAGAAGCAGGGCAGCGAAGCCCGCAACTATCAGAAGTACCTCGACCGCGTGGCCGAGATGAAGGCCGAGATCGCGCGCAACGAAAGCGACATCGCGGGCATCCGCCGCGAAATCGGCCGCCTGCCGGCCAATCGTTGATGGCCTTTGGCAAATCCGCCGCTGCCGCCAAGCGTTTTCAGGCCTTCGACCTTCTTTCCACGCTGATCGCGGTGGTGCGCACCGACGGCGCGGTGCTGTTCGCCAATGCCGGCCTCGAAGACGCGCTGGGCACCTCGCGCCGCACGCTCGAAGGCTCGCAGTTCGGCGCCTGCTTCCATGAGCCGCAGGTGCTGCGCACGGCGATCGACGGCGCGCGCAGCAACGACTTCGCCACGCTGCGCTACGAGGCCTTCCTGCGCCGCGTCAACCACGAGCTGATGCCGGTGCAGGTCACGCTCGCGCAGGGCGACCGCGCGGGCGAACTGATCATCGAAATGTCGCCGCTCGAGCAGCAGGTCCGGCAAGACCGCGAAGAGCGGCTGCTCGACCAGGCGCAGGCCAACAAGGAGCTGATCCGCAATCTCGCGCACGAGATCAAGAACCCGCTGGGCGGCATTCGCGGCGCGGCGCAGCTGCTGCAGATGGAAGTCGAGTCGCGCGACCTCATCGAATACACCCAGGTCATCATCCACGAGGCCGACCGCCTGCAGACGCTGGTCGATCGCCTGCTCGCGCCGCACCGCCGCCCGCACGTGGTGGGCGACGTCAACATCCACGAGGTCTGCGAGCGCGTGCGCTCGGTGATCCTTGCGGAGTTCCCGCGCGACCTGCACATCGAGCGCGACTTCGACGTCTCGATTCCCGAGTTCCGCGGTGATCGCGAGCAGCTCATCCAGGCCACGCTCAACATCGTCCACAACGCGGCGCAGGCATTGGCCGAGCGGCGTGCAGCCGGTGACGCGTGCATCACCTTCAAGACCCGCATCGCACGTCAGGTGATCTTCAACAAGCAGTGGTATCGACTGGCACTGGAATTGCATGTCATCGACAATGGACCGGGTGTGCCGGACGCGATCAAGGACCGCATCTTCTACCCGCTGGTGTCGGGCAGGGAAGGCGGAACAGGCCTTGGATTGACGCTGGCGCAAACTTTCGTGCAACAGCACCACGGCGTGATCGAGTGCGACAGTGTCCCGGGCCGGACCGATTTCAAGATATTGATACCGCTGCCTTAGCTAACAGGGAACAAGGAACTGCATGAAGCCGATTTGGATAGTGGATGACGACCAATCGATCCGCTTCGTGCTGGAAAAGGCGCTGTTGCGCGAAGACCTGCCGACCCGCAGCTTCACCAATACGCGCGAGGTGCTGGCCGCGCTCGAAGCCGCGGCCGACGACGAGATGCAGGGCCCGCAGGTCCTGGTGAGCGACATCCGCATGCCGGGCGGCTCCGGCCTCGACCTGCTCGACAAAATCAAGGCCAAGCATCCCGGCCTGCCGGTCATCATCATGACCGCCTTCTCCGACCTCGACAGCGCCGTCTCGGCCTTCCAGGGCGGCGCCTTCGAATACCTGCCGAAGCCCTTCGACCTGCCGCGCGCGGTGGAACTGATCCGCCGCGCGGTCGACGAAAGCCAGCGCGAGGAAGTGTCCGAGGAACGGATGGCCGCTGCGCCCGAGATGCTGGGCCAGGCGCCGGCGATGCAGGACGTGTTCCGCGCGATCGGGCGCCTGTCGCAAAGCAACGTGACGGTGCTGATCACCGGCGAATCGGGCTCCGGCAAGGAGCTGGTGGCGCGCGCGCTGCACAAGCATTCGCCGCGCGCCAGCGGCCCCTTCGTGGCGATCAACACCGCCGCCATTCCGAAAGACCTGCTCGAAAGCGAGCTCTTCGGCCACGAGCGCGGCGCCTTCACCGGTGCGCAGACCATGCGCCGCGGACGCTTCGAACAGGCCGAAGGCGGGACCCTGTTCCTCGACGAGATCGGCGACATGCCTTTCGACCTGCAGACGCGCCTTCTGCGCGTGCTGAGCGACGGCCATTTCTACCGCGTCGGCGGCCACAACTCGGTCAAGGCCAACGTGCGCGTGATCGCGGCCACCCACCAGGACCTGGAACAGCGCGTCAAGATCGGCGGCTTTCGCGAAGACCTGTTCCACCGACTCAACGTGATCCGGCTGCGGCTGCCGGCCCTGCGCGAGCGCGGCGAAGACATCCCCGCGCTCACGCGGCACTTCCTGCAGCAGAGCGCCAAGCAGCTCGGCGTCGAGCCCAAGCGCATCTCCGATGCGGCGCTCGCGCAGCTCGCGACCTTCTCTTTTCCCGGCAACGTGCGGCAGCTGGAGAACATTTGCCACTGGCTGACGGTGATGGCGCCGGCACAGCTGATCGAAGCCAAGGACCTGCCGCCCGAGGTGATGGCCGGTGCTGCTGCTGCCGTTGCAGCGCCCGGTGCCTCCGCCGCTGCCGCCACAGCTGAACGCGAACCCGTTGCGGCGCCTTCCACGTCTGCTGCCGCGGTCTTGGCCTCGGCTTCCCCGACGCCATCCGCGCCCGCTGCCGGCGCTGCCCCGGTCGGTTCGGGCTCGTGGGAGGCCGGGCTCGAGCAGGAGGCCCAGAGCCTGCTGGCGGCCGGGCGCAACGACGTCTGGGACGTGCTGTCGCGCCGTTTCGAGTCGCGCCTGATCCTCACGGCGCTGGCCAACACGCGCGGCCGCCGCATCGAGGCCGCGCAGAAGCTCGGCATCGGCCGCAACACGATCACGCGCAAGATCCAGGAGCTCGGCCTGGAATAGCGAGTGGCGCCGGCGCTCAGCGGCTGCGCTGCCCGAGGGTCAGCGTATCGAGCTGGAACTGGCCGCTCCTGTCCCAGAGCCAGGTGTCGACGTAGGTGTGCGCGCCCAGCTTGCCCGGGGCCGGCAGGGGCGAGGCCTCGCGGATCAGCTCTGCGATCTTTCCGCTCACCTCCGGCGCATGGCTCGGTGTGCGGCTGAAGTGCACGCCCGTGACGCGCCCGCTGCTGTCGACTTCGGTTTCGGTCACCACCACCGCATACACCAGCGGCGGAATCTTCCCCTTGTAGATGCGCTGGGGGTACTTGTTGTAGATGTGCCGGGCGCCGATCTTGCGGTAGGCGCGCACGGCCGGCGTCTGCACGGTGATGAGCCGCGCGGTCGGCACCTTTTCCGATGGCTGCGAGGGTTGTTCCGCGGGGGCTTTGGCGCCGGGGGAGGGCACTTCGTCGGTGGCGCTCGGCTTCAGCGCCGAGCAGGCGGAAAGGCCGAGCACGGCCGCGAGCAGGGCGAGGTGGAGGATCCGTTTCATGCGTTGAGCTCCAGGGTTACAGGTGCGTGGTCGCTGGGCTTGTCCCACTTGCGCGGCACGCGGTCGATCGTGCAGCTCTTTGCATGCGGCACCAGCGGCTCGCTCACCAGGATGTGATCGATGCGCAGCCCCCGGTTTTTCTGGTAGCCCAGCATGCGGTAGTCCCACCACGAGTAGCTCTTCTCGGGCTGCTCGAAGAGGCGGAAGCTGTCGGCGAGGCCGAGCCCCAGCAGAGCCTTGAAATGGTCGCGCTCCTCGGTCGTGTGATGAATGGTCTCGGCCAGCCCGACGGGGTCGAAGCTGTCGCGGTCCTCCGGCGCGATGTTGAAGTCGCCGAGCAGCACCAGCCTCGGATGCGTCGCGAGCTCCTCGCGCAGCCACTCGCGCATGGCGCGCAGCCAGCTCATCTTGTAGGCGAACTTCTCGGTGCCCGGCGCCTGGCCGTTGACGAAGTAGCCGTTGACGACGCGCAGCTCGCCGGCCGGCGTGTCGATGGTGGCACTGATCACGCGCGAATGATCGTCGGCAAAGCCACCGATGTTCTTCGCGATATCGCGCACCGGAGCGAGGCTCAGGATCGCGACGCCGTTGTAGGTTTTCTGGCCGAACACCGCCGCGTGATAGCCGGCCGACTGCAGCACTTCGAGCGGGAACTTGTCGTCGCTCATCTTCAGCTCCTGCAGGCACAGCACGTCGACCGGGTTGGCGATCAGCCAGTCGAGCACGTGCTGCAGGCGAGCTGTGAGGGAATTGACGTTCCAGGTGGCAATTCGCATGGTCATATTAACGTGTTGTTTTTAAATGATTTAATTTTCTTCTTCATGATTCATACCCCCTAAAGTACCCCCAACTGATTGCCTCGCTTGCTTGCTCGCCTCAGGGTTCCAACGCCTTCCGCGCCAGGGCGGAATGGTGGGCAAGGGGCGCGCACCCAGTGTATAGAAGGTCTCATGTCTACCGTTCATTCCTGAGTTGTCAGATTTTCACCCATTGGCCCACTTTCAGCATCAGTTGAAATCAGTTGTTTTGGTGAAAGTTGCTTTGACGATTTCACCAATCATGGTAATTTCAGCATATGCTGAAAGCCGATGATTTGATGAAAGATGTGGAGCGCCAGGCTGCGGGTGCTCTTCGCCTGCTCCTGGAGCATGTGCCTGCGATCAAGCTTCTGGACATCGAGCACGAGGCACTGACACCCGATCACGGGGTCGATATCGTGGCGCACATCGAGGTATATGGCAGGCGACAGGAGTTGGTCTGCGAAGTGAAGTCCAGTGGCCAGCCGCGCCACGTCCGGCTGGCGCTGCTGCAGCTACGCGATTACGTGGCGAATCAAGCAAAGGATGCCGTGCCCGTTTTCATCGCTCCCTACCTGTCGCCTGAAGCCCAGGCGCTGTGCCGCGAGCAGGAAGTGGGCTACCTCGATCTGGAAGGCAACGCGAGGTTGGCCTTCGGCAGCGTTTTCATCGAGCGCCAAGTCGCAAGCAAACCTGTTGCGGAGCGGCGTGAACTCAGGTCGCTGTTTAAGCCGAAGTCCGCACAGGTGCTGCGAGCGATGCTTCGCGATCCGCAGCGAGCATGGCGTGTCACGGAGCTTGCAGAGTCGGCGGATGTCAGCCTCGGGCACGTGAGCAATGTGCGCGTTGGCTTGCTGGACCGCGAGTGGGCACGAGTTTCAGAGGAAGGTCTGTACCTGTCCGAGCCCGACGCGCTTCTGGATGAATGGCGCGACGCCTACGAACCGCCAGTTGGCCGGCGTATGAGTTTCTACACGACGTTGCATGGCAGTTCGTTCGAGGAGGCCGCGCGGCGAGCGATGAGCTCGGATCGTGAGACGGGGCTTGTGGCATTGGCGTCCTTCTCGGCAGCGCACTGGCTCGCGCCGTATGGCCGAACCGGTACGCAGTACTTCTATGCAGACGACGCTGGTCTTGAACAACTGAAGTCGGGCCTGAAGCTGTCGTCCGCCTCGAAAGGCGAGAACGTGATGGTGACGTTGCTCAAGGACCTCGGTGTATTGCGCGATACGGTGGAGCCAGCACCTGGCGTCACCTGCACCAGTCCTGTCCAGACCTACCTGGATCTCGCCGCGGCTGGGGAGCGGGGGCGGGAGGCGGCCGACCATCTGCGACAAGAAAGGTTGAAATGGCAGAAATGACCCCAGGCGAGCCGCAGTCCGCAGCCGACTACGATGACCGCACGACGGCGGCCGTCAAGACGGTGCTGATCGAAATCGGCCAGATCCTCGGAAGCGCGCCAATGCACACTTCAGGTGGCAATTTTCATAAATTGCGCAAGGGTACCTGAGTTAGGGATCGCCCATGCCCGCGACAGCGCTGGTGCGCGCTTCTAGTTCGTTCGACTTGTCAAAGACCGCATCTGCGCCGGCCGCCAATCAGACCAAGGTGCCTGCCGCTCATTTCTTCATGGCCTTGATGTCGGCCTTGCCCTTCGCCTGTTCCGACTGGGCCTGCTTCACGCACGCAGTCTTGGCATCGCCCTTCTGGTCATCGCATTTCTCCTTGGCGACGCTGTAGGTGGCCTCCACCTTGGCCTCGGCCACCTTGCGCGCATTGCCGTCGCTGGGCTTGCGCTGCTGGTCGAACTCGGCCTTGGCGACCTTTTCCTTGCCCTTGGCTTCCGCGATGCAGACGTCCTTGGCGTTGTCCTTCATGGCGTCGCACAGCGCCTTGGCTGCCTTGTAGTCGGCTGCGATCTTGTCGCGGGCGGCCTTGTATTCGGCGTCGACCGGATCGATCTTCCCCGGTGGTGAGGGAGTCAGCTGTGCGCTGGCCTGGACGGCAAACAGGCACAACGATGCAATGGTGAACATCGACAGAAGCTCTTTCATGGTGGTCTCCTCGTCGCTATCCAGACAGGGTGCAGAGGGCTGATGCGGCGGCGTGCCTGCATGCGGTCCGGCGTCAACAGCAATGTAGAAATCGACGGGTCCCGCAAAGGTAGGACGCTCCGTGGAGCGATCGTAGGTACATGCCGACGCGAGACTTGTCTTCATCGACCTTGACGACGTTGCTCGATTCGGTGCTCAGGCCATTTCCGGTGTCTCGGGGACTTGCTCATGTCGTACTTTCCTAGAGCTGACGGTTGAAATGGCTGAGGAACCAATCGCGCGCCAGCGCGGAAACAGCGCCGAGCGCGTCGGGCTCTTCGAACAGGTGGGTCGCGCCAGGCACGATCGCAAGCCGCTTCTGGCTGTGCAGCAACGCGAGCGCTTGCCGATTCAAGTCGATCACCGCCTCGTCGTTGCCGCCGACGATCAGCCACGCGGCTCGGCGTTGCGAACGGGCTGGGTCCCGATCGGAACTTCATCCGCCGCCGGGGTTTGTGTCACCGCGCCGTGCGGCGTGAAGTTTCGGCTTCGTGCAGGATCAGGTGTCGGCAAAGCGGTCGAATAACACACCCCGCAGCCACTGGTTGCCCGGATCGCGGTGGAAGCGCGCATGCCAGAACGCGTTGATCGCGATCTGCGGCAGCGCCACCGGGTGCGTGCGCCAGACCAGCCCGAAGGGCTCGGCGATGCTTTGCGCCAGGCGCTCGGGCACGGTGGCGATCATCGGCGTGGAGCGCAGGATGTGGCCGATGGCCACGAAATGCGGCACCGTGAGCCGGATGCGCCGCGCGACGCCCTGCGCGGCCATCAGCTCGTCGACCTGGCCGTGGCCGGTGCCCGCGGCCTTGACCAGCAGGTGCTCGGCGGCGCAGAAATCCTTCAGCGTCAGCTTCGGCTTGGTCGCGAGCGCATGCGTGGCGCTGAAGAGGCACACGTAGCGCTGCTTGAACAGCCGGCGCTGGAAGATGCTGGCCTTCAACTGCGGCAAGAGGCCGATCGCGATGTCCACCTGGCCGGCCTCCATGGCATCGCGCAGGTTGACGGCGGTGTTGCGCACGGTGCTGATGGTCACGCCCGGCGCAGCGCGCGACAGCACCTCCATGAGCACCGGCGCGAAATAGATCTCGCCGATGTCCGTCATCGCGAGCGTGAAGCTGCGCGTGCTGGTGGCCGGATCGAAGACGGTCTGTTGATTGAGCGCGCCGTGCAGCGTGCCCATCGCGTAGGCCACGGGCTCCGCGAGCGACAGCGCGAAGGGCGTGGGTTCCATGCCGCGCGCGGTGCGCAGGAACAGCTCGTCGCCGAAAGCCCGGCGCAGCCGCGCCAGCGCATTGCTGATGGCAGGCTGCGAGAGGCCGAGCGATTCCGCCACGGCCGAGACGCGCTTCTCGGCCAGCATCCGGTCGAAGACCAGCAGCAGGTTGAGGTCGATGTCCCGAAGCTCCATGCCGCACCTTTATTCACAACGGTGATTCGATGAATTCACGAGATTCTATTGGCCAATGTGAGAAGGATGCCGATGATCGGCGCCATGGAACTGCATATTCGCCCCTTCGCACGCACCATCGAGGTCCGCCCGGGCGCGAACCTGCTGGAGGTGCTGCGCGAGCACCAGGTGCCGGTCTCCTACAGTTGCATGGCCGGGCGCTGCGGCACCTGCCGCTGCAAGGTGGTCGAAGGGCGGGTGCTGGACGCAGGGCAGGGGCAGGACGCGATGCGGCCCGAGGGCCTGCGCGAAAGCCATGTGCTGGCCTGCCAGAGCACACTGACCGAGAACTGCACCATCGAGATTCCCGAGCCTGACGAAGTGGTCGTGCACCCGGCGCGCATCGTCAAGGCCACTATTGCGGAGATCGAGACGCTCACGCACGACATCCGCCGGCTGCGCCTGAAGCCGGCCAAGCCCTTGTCGTTCTCGCCGGGCCAGTACGCCCAGCTGCAGTTCGCGCCCGAGCATGTGCGGCCTTATTCGATGGCCCGGCTCAGCGGCGACGCGGAGCTGGAGTTCCACGTGCGGCGCGTGCCCGGCGGCCGCGTGACCGACTATGTGTTCGAGCAACTGAAGCCCGGCGACGCGGTCCGTGTCAGCGGCCCGATGGGCGCCGCCTACCTTCGCACGCGGCACACCGGCCCGATCCTGTGCGCGGCCGGCGGCACGGGGCTGGCGCCCGTGCTCGCCATCGTGCGCGGCGCCATCGAGGCCGGCATGCCCAACCCGATCCACCTCTATTTCGGCGTGCGATCGGACGCCGACGTCTACGGCCTCGAAGAATTGCGCGAGCTCCAGGCGCTGCATGCGGGACTCAAGGTGCACGTGGTCGGCGTGTCGGGCGCGATGCGCCCGGGCTCGCGCCAGGGGCTGATCACCGACGCCATCCGGTCCGACTGGCCCGGCGGCTTCGAGGGCTGGCGCGCCTACCTCTGCGGCTCGCCCCCGATGGTGGAGGCGGTCACGCTGCTGCTCAAGGATCGTGGCCTGGCCGCAGAGAAGATCCATGCCGATGCCTTCTACATGCAGGGCACCTGAGACAGAGAAAGCGAGAAAAGGAGACTCCCATGACCACCCCCCAATCCATCGTATTCCCCGAGAAGATCCACTGGGAGTCGGAGAAGACCAGCCGCATTCCCTTCATGGCCTACATCGGCGAGGACCAGCACAAGAAGGAGCTGGAGCGCTTTTTCTACAACAAGCACTGGTGCTACGTCGGCCTGGAAGCCGAGATCCCCAACGCCGGCGACTTCAAGCGCACCGCGATCGGCGAGCGCTCGGTGATCATGGTGCGCGATGCCGAAGGCGGCATCAACGTGGTGGAGAACGTCTGCGCCCATCGCGGCATGCGCTTCTGCCGCGAGCGGCAGGGCAATCGCAAGGAATTCGTCTGCCCCTACCACCAGTGGAACTACACACTCAAGGGCGACCTGCAGGGCGTGCCCTTCCGGCGCGGCGTCAAGCAGGACGGCAAGGTCAACGGCGGCATGCCGGCCGACTTCAAGCCTGAAGAGAACAGCCTCAACAAGCTCAAGGTGGCCACGCGCGGCGGCGTGGTGTTCGCCTCCTTCGACCACGAAGTGGAGTCGCTGGAAGACTTCATGGGGCCGGCCATCCTGCATTACTTCGACCGCCTGTTCGACGGCCGCAAGCTCAAGATACTCGGCTACAACCGCCAGCGCATTCCGGGCAACTGGAAGCTGATGCAGGAGAACATCAAGGACCCGTACCACCCGGGCTTGCTGCACACCTGGTTCGTCACCTTCGGCCTCTGGCGCGCGGACAACAAGTCCGAACTCAAGATGGATGCGCACGGCCGCCACGCCGCGATGATCTCGACGCGCGGCAGCGCGGGCAAGGCCGCGCAGGTCACGCAGGTGTCCAGTTTCAAGGAGAGCATGCAACTGAAGGACCCGCGCTTCCTCGACATCGTGCCCGAGCCCTGGTGGGGCGGCCCGACCGCGGTGATGACCACGCTGTTCCCGAGCGTGATCCTGCAGCAGCAAGTGAACAGCGTGTCGACGCGCCACATCCAGCCGGTGGGCCACGATGCCTTCGATTTCGTCTGGACGCACTTCGGCTTCGAGGACGACAGCGAGGAGATGCAGCAGCGGCGCCTGCGCCAGGCCAACCTGTTCGGGCCGGCCGGTTTTGTCTCGGCCGACGACGGCGAGGTCATCGAGTTCTCGCAGCAGGGCTTCGAGCAGAAGCCTTATCACCGCACGCTGGCCGAGCTCGGCGGGCGCGAGGTGGAAGACACCGATCACATGGTGACCGAGACGTTGATCCGCGGCATGTACAAGTATTGGCGCAAGGTGATGGAGGCATGACCATGGCGCCGCATGACTACTTCGAGCTGAGCCAACTCTACGCCGACTACGCACGTGCCGTTGACTCGGGCAACTGGGATTTGTGGCCCGCCTTCTTCATCGACGAGTGCAGCTACCGCCTGCAGCCGCGCGAGAACCACGAGCGCGGCCTGCCGCTCGCCACCTTGTCCTTCGAGAGCAAAGGCATGCTGGAAGACCGCGTCTACGGCATTCGCGAGACGCTGTTTCACGACCCCTACTACCAGCGCCATGTAGTAGGCCTGCCGCTGGTGCATGGCGTCGACGAGGACGGCACGATCCGCAGCGAAGCCAACTACGCCGTGTTCCGCACCAAGCTCAGCGAACTCTCCACCGTCTTCAATGTGGGCCGCTACATCGACACGGTCGTGCGGCGGCCCGAAGGCCTGAAGTTCGCTTCACGCCTCGTCGTCTACGACAGCGAAATGATCCCGAACTCCATCATCTATCCGATCTGAGACGAGGCCCACGAGGATGAACATGAGCACTACTTCCTGGATCGACGCCGCCGCCGTCGACGAACTGCCGGCCGACGACGTGTTGGGCATCGAGGTCGAGGGACGCGACCTCGCGCTCTACAGCGTGGACGGCGAGGTCTTCGCGACGAGCAACACCTGCACGCACGGCCAGGCCCGCCTGTGCGACGGCTTTCTCGAAGGCCACGAGATTGAGTGCCCCTTGCACCAGGGCAAATTCGACGTGCGCACCGGCAAGGCGATGTGCGCGCCGCTCACCGAGGACCTGCGCAGCTATCCGGTGAAGATCGAGGCCGGGCGCGTGTACGTCGCGCTCGACGAGATCGAATGGGCGCCGTGATGTGCGGAGAGCGGTTGCCGGCCTTCAGGGCCGTTCGAGCGTGACGAAGGCGTAGGGCAGGCCGTTGGCCGCGATGTGCGACTCGCGTGCGGTCTCGCGCCAGGACACGTCGAAGCGCGGCGCCCAGGCGTCGCCTTCGTAGTCGCGCCCGATCTCGGTGACGAGGGCGCGCTGCGCCAGCGGCTCGGCCTCGGCATAGATCTGTGCGCCGCCGATCACCCAGACCTCGGGCAACTGCTCGTCTTCGCAGCGGATCAAGGCCTCGCGCAGGCTGCCGGCACGCTCTGCGCCGTCGCTCTGCCAATCCGCCTGGCGCGTGATCACGATGTTGCGGCGGCCCGGCAGCGGGCGGAAGCGCGGCGGCAGCGAGTCCCAGGTCTTGCGGCCCATGATCACCGGCGCGCCGGCGGTCTGTTGCTTGAAGTGCGCCATGTCCTCGGGCAGATGCCAGGGCATCACGCCGTCGCGGCCGATCACGCCGTTGGCGGCGCGTGCGAGGATCAGGTTGATGCGCGTCATGGTTCAGACGGCCACGGGTGCCTTGATGGCCGGGTGATGCTGATAGTCGACGACCTCGAAGTCCTCGTATTCGTAGTCGAAGATCGAGGCCGGCTTGCGCTTGATGACCAGCGTCGGGTAAGGGTAGGGCGTGCGGCTCAGCTGCAGCGCCACCTGCTCGGCATGGTTGCTGTAGATATGGCAGTCGCCGCCGGTCCAGACGAAATCGCCGACGTCCAGATCGCATTGCTGCGCGATCATGTGCGTGAGCAGCGCGTAGCTCGCGATGTTGAAGGGCACGCCGAGAAAGATGTCGGCGCTGCGCTGATAGAGCTGGCACGAGAGGCGGCCCCGTCCTGAGCCTGTCGAAGGAGCCACATAGAACTGGAAGAAGGCATGGCAGGGCATCAGCGCCATCTTCGAGAGCTCGGCCACGTTCCATGCGCTCACGATGATGCGGCGCGAATCCGGGTTAGTCTTGAGCGTGTCGATCACCTGCTGGATCTGGTCGATGTGGCCGCCGTCCGGGGTCGGCCAGCTGCGCCACTGAACGCCGTAGACCGGACCCAGGTCACCGTCCTCGCGCGCCCATTCGTCCCAGATGGTGACGCCGCGCTCCTTCAACCAGTTGTTGTTGCTGGAGCCGGTCAGGAACCACAGCAGCTCCTGGATGATGGATTTGAGATGCACCTTCTTCGTGGTGACCAGCGGAAAGCCTTCGTTCAGGTCGAAGCGCATCTGGTGGCCGAACACGCTCTTGGTGCCGGTGCCCGTGCGGTCGCTCTTGTGCACGCCGGTCATGTCGACGTGGCGCATGAAGTCTTCGTATTGGGAGCGGATGGGGCGGGTGGTCATGTCAGTAGCCTGGAAACAGGGTATCCAGGGCGTCTTGGATTTCGAGTTGTCTATCGGCGAGGTTGGTGACGGGGCGGCGCAGATCGCTGATCGGCACGGCGCCGATCGAAGCCGTGTCCATGATCACCGCCTTGCCTGCCACCTCGAGCTCCGGATTCAGGTTCCGGACGCGGGTGGTGAACCTGCCGCGTATATAGAGAGGCACCACCACGCGTGTTTCGAGGACATCCAGAAAGCCGTTCTGAACGTCGAGCATGAATGGAATTGTCGTGCGGTCTGCGGGATCGGGATTGGCGTAGACGTCGAAGCGAGCCATCTCAGCCTTTTTTGCCATCGCCGAGGCTGCGTGCAAAACTGCGGTACTTGGCCAATGGCAGACCTTCCTTCGCAATCCGCGCGTTGTAGGCCTCCATGGCTTCCTTGTTCTCCGCAGCCCACTTTTCCCAATAGCGGCGTTTGACTTCTTCGGCAAGCAAACCGTCCACCGTCTGCGAGACGTTCATACCCAACTCGCGCGCCATCTCGAGAACCTTGCTATTGAGCGACAGGTTGGTGGCTTTCTTGGGCGCGTTGTCGAAGCGAAGCATGGGGTCTTCCTTGCTCATGGAGCATGCGCATATTTTACGCGCACGCTTACTCTGCGCGAATCACCCGACCCGGATTCAGGATGTTCTGCGGGTCCAGCCCGCGCTTGATGGCGCGCATCATCTCGAGCGCGACCGGCGACTTGTGCTTTTCGAGCTTGTCGACCTTGAGCGAGCCGACGCCGTGCTCGGCCGAGAAGGAGCCGTCGAACTTCTCGACCGCGTCGTAGACCAGCGTGTTGATGCGCTCTTCGTGCTCGCGCAGGAAGGCGCCGTTGTCGCCGCCGGCGGGCGCCTGCACGTTGTAGTGCAGGTTGCCGTCGCCGAGGTGGCCGAAGTTCACCAGCCGTACGCCCGGCACCTCGCGTTCCAGCAGCGCGTCGGTCTCGGCCACGAAGGCCGGGATGCGCGACACCGGAATCGAGATGTCGTGCTTGATGTTGAGCCCTTCCTCGGCTTGCGCCAGCGGAATGCTTTCGCGGATGTGCCAGAGCTGGTGCGCCTGCGTGAGGTTCTCGGCCACCACCGCGTCGCTGACGCAGCCGGCCTCGAAGGCGGTTTCGAGCAGTGCCTCGAAGCGGCCACGGGCATGGTCTTCGGATTCGTTGTCGGAGTTCTCGAGCAGCACGCAGTAGGGCGCCGCCGCATCGTCGATGAAGGGCACGCGCAGCTGCGGCATGTGCTTGTCGACCAGGCTCAGCGCGAACTTGCCCATGACCTCGAAGCCCGTGAGCCCCGGGCCCAGGCGTTTGTGCGCCAGGCCGAGCAGCGTCACCGCATGGTCGAGTGAAGGCACGGCCGCCCAGGCGGTGAGCCGCGCGGCCGGCAGCGGGTAGAGCTTCAGGGTGGCGGCGGTGATGATGCCCAGCGTGCCTTCGCTGCCGATCATCAGGTCGCGCAGGTCGTAGCCGGTGTTGTCCTTGCGCAGGCCGCTGGTGCCTTCCCAGATGCCGCCCTGCGGCGTGACGACCTCGAGCCCCAGGCACAGCTCACGCGCATTGCCGTAGCGCAGCACCTGCGTGCCACCCGCATTGGTCGCCAGGTTGCCGCCGATGGTGCAGCTGCCTTCGGCCGCCAGGCTCAGCGGGAACAGGAAGCCGGCCCTTTCGGCGGCTTCCTGCAGGGTCTGCAGCACGCAGCCGGCATCCACCGTCATCGTGAGGTTGGCGGCGTCGATGCCGCGGATCGCGTTCATGCGCTGCAGGCTCAACAGCACCTGGGTGCCGCTCTCGTCGGGGATCGAGCCGACCGCAAGCCCGGTGTTGCCGCCCTGCGGCACGATCGTCGTGCCGGCGGCCGCGCAGGCCTTGACCACCTCGGCCACCTGCTGCGTGCTGGCTGGCCGCACCACTGCCAAAGACTTGCCGCGCGAGCGCTTGCGCCAGTCCTGCTCGTAGGCGCTGAGGTCTCCCTCGGTCAGCACATGGGCGGCACCGACGATGGTGCGCAGCTTGTCGATCAACGATGCGCTCATGGCGCGGCTCCTTCCAGATTGCGGGCCCGCGCCGCGTGGCGCAGGCGAAGACGAACATGCCAGGCGCAGGCGGCGAAGAGCGCCAGGCACAGCGCCACCTCGATCAGCGCAAGCACCTGGCTCGTGCCGTCGGCGTCGCTCCAGGCGCGCACCACGCCTTCGGTGAAATAGAGCCAGACCATGAGGCTGACCCAGCGGTAGGTGTACATCCGGTTCTTGAGCAGGCCCGCGAGCGGCACCACGAGCGGCAGCACCTTGAGCGCCAGCCAGGAGCCGCCCGGGCGAAGCGGCGCCAGCCACATTTCCCAGGCCAGGCCGAGCACGATCAGGCCGACCAGGCTGCCGACGGCGAGCCAGCGCGTGGCGGAAACGGAAGGAGGGGAGGCGTTGGGAGCGGTCACGGCAAGGGGAGATCGATCGGGCGGCGCCGGAGCGGCAGAGGACCCGATGGCATGATACCGGCCATGAATCGCCGGCAACTCTGGAGGGATCTTTCGCACTTTCCCTGGGGCAATACCGCCGCGGTGCTGGGCGAACGTTTTCGCGAGGACCGGCTGGGCCTCACGGCCAGCAGCCTGACCTTCACCACCACCATCGCGATGGTGCCTTTCTTCACCGTCGCGCTGGCGCTGTTCACGGTGTTCCCGATGTTCTCGGCCATGCAGGGCCGGGTGCAGCGCTGGCTGATCGAGAGCCTGATCCCGGACAACATCGCACGCCAGGTGCTGGGCTACCTCAACCAGTTCGCGAGCAAGGCCAGCGGCCTCGGCGTCGCCGGCCTGGTGCTGCTGCTGGTGACCGCCATCGCGCTGATCCTGACGATGGACAAGACGCTCAACAACATCTGGCGCGTGCGCACGCCTCGGCCCTTCGCGCAGCGGGTGCTGATCTACTGGGCCGCGATCACGCTCGGGCCGCTGGTGCTGGCCCTGAGCCTGAGCACCACGGCCTATGTCTTCTCGGTCTCGCGCGATGTGGTGGGCCGCGGCATGCTCAAGCTGGTGTTCGACACCTTCGAATTCGTGCTGCTGGCCGGCGGCATGGCCTCGCTCTATCACTACGTGCCCAACACCCACGTGAAATGGGTGCACGCCTGGGCCGGCGGCATCTTCGTGGCTGCCGCGATCGAGATCGCCAAGCGCGTCCTGGGCTACTACCTGAGCCTGGTGCCGACCTACTCGGTGCTCTACGGCGCCTTCGCCACCGTGCCGATCCTGTTGGTGTGGATCTATGTGGCCTGGGTCATCGTGCTGCTGGGCGCGGTGATCGCGGCCTACTTGCCCAGCTTGCTGACCGGCGTCGCGCGACGCGGCGGCACGGCCGGCTGGCCGCTGCAGCTTGCGGTGGAAACGCTGCAGCAGCTGGCGCGCGCGCAGACGTCGCCGGCCAAGGGGCTGGGCGCGGCCGAGCTGGTGGCGCGCATGAAGGTCGACGCCCTGCAGCTCGCGCCGGTGCTGGAAACGCTGGTCGCGCTCGACTGGATCGGGCCGCTGGCCGAGGAGCCGGCCAACGAGGATCCGCGCTACGTGCTGCTGGCCGACCCCCGCAGTACGCGGCTCGAACCCTTGCTCAAGGAATTGCTGATGCCGCAGGCGCCGGCCCTCGATAACCTGTGGCAGAAAGGTCCCTTGCGGACGTTGCTGCTGCAGGATGTGCTTCCGTATCGATAATGGCATCGCTTTCCGTTCCACCCTCATTCATTCGACCTTGAACGATTCCACAGTTCCCGCGAGGCTGGCTCTGGCCGACGATGCCCTGTGGGTGGTCTGCCTGTGCGCCGAATGGTGCGGCGCCTGCCGCGAGTACCGGCCGCTGTTCGAGCAGGTGGCGCGCGCGCATCCGCAGTTCCGCTTTGCCTGGGTCGACATCGAGGATCACGCCGACCTGGCCGACGATTTCGACGTCGAGACCTTCCCGACCATCCTGGTGGCGGGCGAGTCCGGCACCCGCTTCCTCGGCCCGCTGCTGCCGCATGCCGAAACGCTGGCGCGCATGCTCGGCGCGTTGCAGCCGGGGCAGGCGTCGGCCGCCGAGGTTTCAACCCTGCTCCGCGCACTGGCGCGCGAGCCCGATACCTTCTGCGTCGGCTAGCGCCATGAACGTCCTGCTCTTCGGCGCGACCGGCATGGTGGGCCAGGGCGTGTTGCGCGAATGCCTGCTCGACGCCGGCGTGTCGCGGGTGCTGAGCGTCGGGCGCAGCACGACCGGGCAGACCCATCCGAAGCTGCGAGAACTGATCGTGGCGGACCTCTTCGACTTGAGCGCCGTCCGGGAACAGCTCGCGGGCTTCGATGCCTGTTTCTTCTGCCTCGGCGTCTCGTCGGCGGGCATGAGCGAAGAGGCCTATCGGCACGTCACCTACGAGCTCACGCTGGCCGCCGCCAAGGTGCTGGTGCGGCTCAATCCGCAGATGACCTTTGTCTATGTGTCCGGCGCCGGCACCGACAGCAGCGAGCGCGGCTCCAGCATGTGGGCGCGCGTCAAGGGCGCGACCGAGAACGCGCTGATGCGCCTGCCTTTCAAGGCCGCCTACATGTTCCGCCCCGGCTTCATCCAGCCCTTGCACGGCGTGCGTTCCAAGGTGGCGCTCTACCGCTGGATCTACGTGCTGGCCCGCCCGATCTTCGGCCTGATCAAGCGTCTGGCGCCGCGCCACGTGACCACCAGCGAACAGGTGGGCCGCGCGATGCTGGTCGTCGCCCGGCGCGGCGCGCCCACGCCGCTGGTCGAAACCGCGGACATCAACGCGCTGCGCTGAGAAAGTCCCGCAGCGCGAACAGCACCTCGTCCGGCGCTTCCGACATCAGCTGGTGGCCGGCCCTGACGGTGAGCACCTGGGCCCGGGGCGCTTTCGCGCTCAGCGCACGGGTCGCGCGCGCCGGCGTCATCTGGTCCGCGTCGCCGAGCAGGAACAGGATCGGGCACTGCACGGCCGCGATCGCCGCTTCGCCGTTCGCATAATCGTTGCAGGCCTTGAAGCCGATGTGGAACACGTTGGCGTCGCGGTTGCTGGCCAGCACCCGCCGCATCAGCGCGCGCGAACCGCCGTAGAGCCAGGTGCCCGGGCCCAGCGAGGACGGTGGCGGCGCCAGCAGCGAATGCGAAAAGGTGTTGACCATGTCGATCGCGCGCTGCGGATCGTTCAGTGCGCCGTCGAGCAGCGCGGGTGACACGGTCATCGGGTAGGCCGTGCCGACCAGCGCCAGGTGCGTGACCCGCTCCGGCGCGCGCGCAGCCGCTTCGAGCGCGATCAGCGAACCGAAGCTGTGGCCGACCAGAGCTGCCTTGCCGATGCCGGCCGCATCGAGCAGCGCGACGACGAATTGCGCCGCCTCCTCGACGCTCGCGGGCGGCGGGCCCTCGCTCCTGCAATGCCCGGGCAAGTCGATCGCCAGCACGTTCCAGCCGTGGTTGGCGAACCAGCGGCTTTGCAGGATCCACACGCTGTGGTCGTTGAGCACGCCATGGATGAACACCACGCTGGGCTTCGCGGCATCGAAAGTCTTGCCGCCGGTGTAGCAGTAGCTGCGGTGACCGTTGACGAGCAGATCCATCACGCGCCTGCCTTTTCTGCGGCCTTCAAGGCACGCTTGAGATCGTCGATCAGGTCGGCCGGGTCCTCGAGCCCGATCGACAGACGGATCGTGCCCTGCGAAATGCCTGCGCCGGCCAGCGCCTCGTCGGTCATGCGGAAATGCGTGGTACTCGCCGGATGGATCACCAGGCTGCGGCAGTCGCCCACGTTCGCGAGATGGCTGAAGAGCTTCAGCGCCTCGATGAACTTCTTGCCCTGCTCGCGGTTGCCCTTGAGGTCGAAGCTGAAGACCGCGCCGGCGCCCTTGGCGCCGTGGCGCAGCAGCTTGGCCGCCAGCGCATGGCTCGGATGCGTTTCGAGCAGCGGATGTCCCACGTGCGCCACGAAGGGATGCGCCGCCAGGAACTCGACCACCTTCTGCGTGTTGTCGATGTGGCGTTCCATGCGCAGCGGCAGGGTCTCGATGCCCTGCAGGATCAGCCAGGCCGTGTGCGGGCTCATCGAGGCGCCGAAGTCGCGCAGCCCCTCGCGCCGAGCGCGCAAGAGGAAGGCGCCGACCGTGCTTTCCTCGCTGAAGACCATGTTGTGGAAGCCGTCGTAGGCCTGCGTCAGCTCGGCGAACTTGCCCGAGCGCTCCCAGTCGAAACTGCCGCCGTCGACCACCACGCCGCCGATCACGGTGCCGTGGCCCGAGAGGAACTTGGTGGCCGAGTGGTAGATCAGGTCGGCGCCCCAGTCGAAGGGCTTGATCAGGTAGGGCGAGGTCAGCGTGGAATCGACCAGCAGCGGCACGCCGGCCGCGTGCGCGATCTCGCTCACCGCCGGGATGTCGAGCACGTCGAGGCCCGGGTTGCCCACGGTCTCGCCGAACAGCAGCTTGGTCTCCGGCCGGATCGCGGCGCGCCAGCCGTCGAGGTCGCCCGGCTTCACGAAGGTGGTCTGGATGCCGAAGCGCCGCAGCGTGTAGTGCAAAAGGTTTTGCGAGCCGCCGTAGAGCGCGGTGCTCGCCACGATGTGCGAGCCTGCGCCCATCAGCGTCGCGATCGAGAGGTGCAGCGCGGCCTGGCCGCTGGCGGTCGCGATCGCACCGATGCCGCCTTCGAGCGCGGCCACGCGCTGTTCGAGCACCGCGTTGGTCGGGTTGCTGATGCGCGAGTAGACATGGCCCGCGCGTTCGAGGTTGAAGAGCGCGGCCGCATGGTCGCTCGACTCGAAGACGAAGGAGGTGGTGAGGTGGATCGGCACCGCGCGTGCGCCGGTGGCGGGGTCGGGTGCGGCGCCGGCGTGCAGTGCCAGCGTATCGAAGCCGGGGTCGGAATAGCCGGGCATGGGAGCCTTTCGATGGTCGTTTCTGCAATGCCCCGTGGCGCGCGCAATGCCTGCGACGCCGACATGGGCCTGTGGACGGGCGGCCATTGTGGGCTATATTCAAATCGGCACGCCGCCGAGCAAGTGAGGAGCACCACGATGAAAGTCAGCGACATCCTGCGCGTGAAGGGCAACACGCTCTACACCGTCACGCCCGACGAACCCCTGTCCGATGCGGTCAACACCATGGCCGACAAGGACATCGGCTCGCTGGTGGTCATGGAGCATGGCGACCTGGTGGGCATGCTCACCTTCCGCGAAGTCATCGTCGCCATCGTCGGCAACGGCGGCCAGGTCGGCGGCACGCTGGTGCGCAAGGCGATGGACGACCATCCCGTCACCTGCACGGCCGAAACCGACCTCGACGAAATCCGCCGCATCATGCTCGAGCGCCATGCGCGCTATATGCCGGTGATGGACAAGCGCATGCTGATGGGCGTGATCAGCTTCTACGACGTCGCCAAGGCCGTGGTCGACAGCCAGAACTTCGAGAACAAGATGCTGAAAGCCTATATCCGCGACTGGCCGGCGGAAGACGAGTCCTCGTAGCTCTTCACTCCTTGATGTTCGCCGCCTGCACGATCTTCTGGTTGCGTGCGTACTCGGCGTGTACGAACTTGCCGAGTTCTTCAGCCGAACCGCTGCCCGGTAGCGCGCCTTGCTCCGTCAGCTTGGTGCGCACCTCGGGGTCCTTCAACACCGCATTGAGCTCTTGGTTGAGGCGGGTGACGATCGCCGGCGGCGTGTTGGCCGGCGCGAAGATGCCGGTCCAGCTCAGCATCGAATAGCCCTTGAGGCCCGGCATCTCGTCGAAGGCCGGCACGTTGGGCAGCGCGTCGAGACGCTTGCTGCCGGTCACGCCCAGCGCCTTCAGGCGGCCGCCGTTCACATGCGGGATCGCGCTGGTGCTGACCAGCATGGCCAGGTCGATCTGGTTGCCGATCACATCGGTGGCGATCTGCGCGCCGCCGCGATAGGGCACATGGGTCACGTAGATGCCGCTTCTTTCCTTGAGCAGCTCCATCGCGAGCTGCAGCACCGTGCCTACGCCCGAGGTCGCGTAGTTGTACTTGCCCGGCGCGGCCTTGGCGAGCTTGACGAAGTCGGCGTAGCTCTGCGCCGGCAGGCCCGGCCGCGCGACCAGCACCATCGGCGCGGTGTTGAGCATGCCGACCGGCGCCAGGTCCTTCAGCGGGTCGAACTTGAAGGCGGCGGGGTTGATGAGCTTGCCGATCGCGATCGCGCTGTCCGGCCCCGCCACCAGCGTGTAGCCGTCGGGCGCCGCGTTGGCGGCCTTGGCCACGCCGATGGCGCCGCCGGCGCCGGTTACGTTCTCGATCACGACCGACTGCTTGAGCCGTTCGCCTAGCTTGGTGGCGACCAGGCGCGCATTGAAGTCCACGCTGCCGCCGGCAGAGTAGGGAACGATCAGCGTGATCGGCTTGGCGGCGGGCCATGCGGGCGCTTGGGCGAATGCCGCGCCGGGCAGCGCGGCCAGGAGCATCGAGGCGAGGAGCAGGGGCTTGGGTCTAGGCATGGTCAGTCTTCGGAAGTGATCTGGTCTTGCGGCAGCTGTGCGCGCAGCGCATCGAATTCGGCGCTCCATTGCACGCGCCATTCGCGGCGCGTCGTGTCGTCGATCCACGCGCCGTCGAGCCCGTTGTGCATGAAGCCGCGCAGATCGTCGAGGCCGAAGCCGAAGTCGCGCACCATCATTCCCCAGGCTTGCGTGGGCGTGACCTTGTGCAGCGTGGGGTCGTCGGTGTTGGGATGGATGCGCAGGCCCAGGCCGGGCATGCGGCGGATCGGATGGTCCAGCGCCCAGCGCTCGGGCGGCAGCGTGCGCAGGTAGTAGGAGTTGGTCGGCACCACGGTGAAGAGCACGCCGCGCTCGGCGCACTCGCGTGCGAACTCGGGCTGGTCGACCACCGTGTAGCCGTGGTCGATGCGGTCGACCTGCAACACGTCGAGCGCGGTGCGCACGTTGGTCCACGGCATGCCGAACTCGCCCGCGTGCGCGGTCGTCTTGAGGCCGGCGCGCCGCGCGTCGCGGTACGCCTCCTGGAAGAGCTCGGGTGGCCGGTCGACCTCGCGGTAGTCGATGCCGATACCGATCACCTCCTCGCAGAGGTTGGCCGTGACCCAGCCGACCATCTCGACAGCAGCCTCGGGGCTGGCCTCGCGGTCGATGGCCGCGATCAGCCGGCCGGTGATGCCGAACTCGTCTTTTGCGTCATGGATGGCGCGCACGATGGCCTCTTGCGCGCTGCGGTAGGCGATGCCGGAGTCGCGCACAGTGCCGGTCGGGTTCCAGAAGAACTCGGCGTAGCGCACGTTGTGGGCCGCCGCGTCCTCGAGGTATTCGAAGGTGAGCCGGTGCAGGTCGTCGGGCACGCGCACCAGCCACGCATCGAGCGCGCGCAGCACGCGAAGCACGCCGACCGGCTTCTCGCCGCGCGTGTAGAAGCCTTCGATCTCTTCATCGGCCAGCGGCCGCCCGGCGCGGCGATTGAGCGCCGCGAAGCTGTCGTGCCGCACTGTGCCGAACAGGTGGCAATGCAGCTCGAGCTTCGGGATCGCATGCAGGAAGGCATCGAGCGGGGAGGCGGGCGCGGGCGTCATCCGGGCCAGTCTAGACCAGCGCCAGCCAGTGGAGTCAGTGCACCTCGGCAGCCGTGTGGATCGCCTCGCGCACCCGCGGATAGATCTGCGCATTCCACTTGCTGCCGCTGAAGACGCCGTAGTGCCCCACGCCCGCCTGCAGGTGGTGGGTCTTGAGGTAGGGGCGCACGCCGGTGCAGAGGTCTTGCGCTGCCACCGTCTGGCCGACCGCGCAGATGTCGTCGCGCTCGCCTTCGACGGTCAGCAGTGCGGTGCGGCGGATGGCAGCGGGGTTGACCTTGCGCTCGCCCACGGTGAGCGCGCCGCGCGGCAGGTCGTAGGTCTGGAACACGCGCTCCACCGTCTCCAGGTAGAACTCGGCCGGCAGGTCGTTCACCGCCAGGTACTCGTCGTAGAAATCGCGGATGGTGGCGGCCTTCTCGATTTCTCCTTCGACCAGGTACTCGAAAAGCTTCTGGAACTGCTGCTTGTGGCGCTCCGGGTTCATGCTCATGAAGGCGGTGAGCTGCAGGAAGCCGGGGTAGACGCGCCGCATCATGCCTGCATGCGGCCAGGGCACGCGGCTGATCAGGTTGCGTTCGAACCAGCCGATCGGGCGCTCGTTCGCAAGCTTGTTGACGGCCGTCGGGTTGATGCGGCAATCGACCGGCCCGGCCATCAAGGTGAGGCTGCGCGGCGTGGACGGGTTGTCGTCCTCGGCCATCAGCGCGGTGGCCGCCAGCGCCGCCACGCAGGGCTGGCAGACCGCAACCATGTGCACGCCGGGTCCGACGGCCTCGAGAAACTTGATGAGCTGCAGCGTGTAGTCGTCCAGGCCGAAGCCGCCATGCCAGAGCGGCACGTCGCGGGCGTTGTGCCAATCGGTCAAATAGACGTCGTGGTCCCGCAGCAAGGTGCGCACGGTTTCGCGCAGCAGGGTCGCGAAATGGCCCGAAAGTGGTGCGGCCAGCAGCACCGGCGGATGCACCGCGCTGGTGTTCTTGCGGAAGTGAAGCAAGGTGCCGAAGGGCGCGACCAGCGCAACCTCTTCATGCACGGCCACTTCTTCGCCGTCGACCGTCACGCTCTGGATGCCATAGGCCGGCCGCGTGTGGGTGAGCCGCATGCGCGAGTAGACCTCCATGGCGGCGGCGATGCGCCGCGCCGCGCTGCGCTGCGAATTCTGCTGCCACAGGGAACTGCCGAGGTACTGCGCCGCGAGCCGCGATGGCGAAAGCAGGTCGGCGCTGGTTTGGTAGGCCCTGTACAACATATATACCTCTCGCAGGCAATTTGCGGGCCAAGGCGCGCGCCGGGGTGGGTGCGGCATGCACTGTTCTGGCACAGGCCTTGCACACACTGCAGGGCCTATCCCGGCAGCCGAGGAGCGTCCCCATGGCGAGCAGCAAACCCGTTCTCACGATCAGCAGCAAGAACTACGGCGCATGGGCGCTGCGCGGCTGGCTGATGTGCCGGCTGGCGGGGCTGGACTTCGTCGAGAAGGTGATCCCGCCCGACGACCCGGCCATGAAGGCCGAGATGCTGCTGCTGTCGGCCTCGATGCTGGTGCCCTCGCTGCAGCACGGCAGCGTGAAGGTCTGGGACACGCTCGCGATCGGCGAATACCTGAACGAGATCAAGCCCAAGGCCGGGTTGCTGCCGGCCGACATCAAGGCCCGCGCCCACTGCCGCGCGATCTGCGGCGAGATGCATTCGGGCTTCGGCTCGATGCGCGGCGCCTTGCCGATGAACATCAAGGCCAGGTTTCCCAACTTCAAGATCTGGTCGCGCGCGCAGACCGACATCGATCGCATCGCCCTGATCTGGCGCGAGTGCCTCAAGGCCTACGACGGCCCCTTCCTGTTCGGCAAGGAGCCCAGCATGGCGGACGCGATGTACGCACCGGTGGTCACCCGCTTCATGACCTACGACGTCGCACTCGACCGCGCCTGCGCCGCCTACTGCAAGCGGATCGTCGAATTGCCGGCCATGCAGGAGTGGATCGAGGCGGCCAAGCTGGAGCCCGAGGAGATCGACGAGCTCGACGCGGAGTTCTGATCAGGATCACGCGGAAGGCGCTTCGCTGCGCGCCTTGTAGAAGCGCAGGATGTGCTCGGAGAAATCACCCAGCAGGAAGTGCGCGACCCGGTCCGCATACCAGTTGAAGCGCGTGCTGACGCGCCAGGACACGTCGATGCGCAGCTCGGTGCCGCCATCGCGCGGCGAGAGCGTATAGGCCGAATCGCGCAGGTCGAAATAGTGGCCGCCGATCACCACGTGGTCGTCGAGCGCGCCGGCGGGAAAGGAGTCGGGCGCGAAGCGGTAGCGCCACTTCACGCGCCGCGACGGTTCCCATTCGGTGATGAGCTCGTCGAAGTGCACGTCCTTCTGCCAGCGCACTTTGCGTACCCGGCCTTCGGGGCTTTCCTCGGTTCGTCCTTCCATGGGCATCGGCACGCCGATCCGGTAGGCCCAGGCATCGCCGACTTCGTCCGGCCGGATGTCGCGCGCATCGTTGAGCGATTGCCAGACCCGCTCGGCCGGCGCTGCGATGAAGATCGTGCGCGAGGTGCTCGAGAGCTGCTGGGGATCGGGCAGCGAGGGCTCGATCGCGCCGAGCAGCAGTGGCAAGGCCGCGATGCCGTAGAGCGTCGGCCGCGGCCAGTCGGTGACGCGGCAGACCACGCCCATCATCAGGCCGCCCAGGCTGCCCATGAGCGCGAACAGCGGCACGATGACGATGGCGCAGATCAGGCCCTCGATGTAGATCATCAGCGTGCCGCCCACGAACAGCGCCGTGGCGCACCACGGCGCCCAGAGGTAGTACCAGAAGCTGCGCCGGCGGCTGCGCTCGGCGAGATAAACCGTGACCGCGCCGCAGAGCACCGGTGCCAGGTAGATGAAGCTGCCGAGCATGGCCGAGTAGCGTTGGCCCGGCGAGCCGCTGAAGGCCAGGCGCATGACCAGGGCCGCGGCCGCGCCCCCGAACAGCGGCAGGAGCCAATGGAAGGGCAGCTCGACCGCCGGCGGTGCGGCGACGTGGTGAGCGCTTCGCTGGTGCGCCGGATCTGCCTCCTCGCTCATGCGCGGCCCGCCTCGCTCGCGTCGCGCACGGCGGTCACCATGCAGTAGTCGAAGTCGCGCCAGAACAGGCCCAGCGCGAGGGCGCAATAGCTGGCGACGATGTGCTTGCGGCGCCAGGGCGAGAGGCGGCCGCGCGCCTTCCAGAGCTCGGCCAGCGTGAAGCGCGTGGCGAGCACAGGAATGTGCAGCGCGCTCGGTGCCACGCGCCAGCGCAGCGACTTCACTTCGACTTGTGCGAAACCGTGGCTCTGCAGCGTTGCGGCGAAGTCGTCGCGCGTGGCCAGCGTGGGCACGGCCCAGCTGTCGGCCCAGAGCCGGTGCAGCCAGCCGGCGATGCGGCCGGGCTGGCGGCGCAGCAGGAAACCGTCGATCACCACCAGCCGCGCGCCGGGCTTGAGCAGGCGCGCGGCTTCGGCGACGAAGTCGGCCTTGGTGGCGCCGCTCGCATAGCAAGCGCTCTCGACCGCCCAGGCGCCATCGGCCTGCGCGGTGGGCAGCCCGGTGCGCGTGTAGTCGGCCTCGACGTGCGCTACGCGGTCGGCCACGCCGGCGCCGGCATCGAGCCGGGCCGCGATCGTGTTCTGCACCGCCACGTTGGTCACGGTCACCGCGTAGAGCTTGGGGTGCTCCATGGCCAGCGTGCGCGCGGTGGCGCCGGCACCGCAACCGAGGTCGACCACGCAGGCCGGCCGTGCGGCGTCGAGCTGCAGCGCGCGGCCCACGGCACGGTTCATCTCGACCAGCATGCCCTCGCGCCGCAACGGATTCAGGCTTGCGCGCCAGAAGCCGAAGTGCATGTTGTAGCCCGGGCTCCACGCGCGGTAGTCATCGGCGACCTCGGTGAAGTAGTCCTGCGTGTCGCTCGGCGTCACGGGGGCATGCGAGGGCGCGGCAGGTGCCGGCAGCGCGATGCGTTGCGGGAGGGTGTCGCTCATGAAGTGCTTTCCTGAAGTTGATTCACAAGGTGTCGGCGAAATCGCGCAGGTCGCGCGGCTCGGTGCCCAGCCAGCCGCGCAGCGGCGCATTGCTCGCGACGTTGTCGAGCTCGAGCATCACGCGGGTGTCGGTGCACCACGGCACGCCGGGTACGAAGTCGCCGGCGCGCGAACTCAGCACGCCCACCCATGCAGGCAGGCGCAGCACGCGGGCCGGCTTCGGCGCGCCGCCGCGCCGCGCGCTGCGCAAGGTGGCGATCAGCTCGGCCAGCGTCATCGCGCGTGCCCCGCCGAACTCCACCACGCCGCGGGAGGGCGAGGCCGGGTCGGCCAGCACCGCCACGGCACGTGCGAGATCCTCGACATAGACCGGCTGCAACTTGGCAGCAAGCGCGGGGGCGGGCATCGCCAGCACAGGCAGTGCGGCCAGCGTGTGGAACAGCTTGGTCGCATCGCCGCCCTGGCCGAGCACGACCGAGGGCCGCAGCGCGATCCACGACGGGCCGCCGGCGGGCAGGGCTTGCAGTACAGCTTCGGCGGCGCGCTTGGTGCGCGCGTACTGGGTCGGGTTGTCTTTGTCGTTGCGGCCGATGCCCAGCGCCGAGATCTGGACGATGCGGCGCACGCCGGCCTGCGCGCAGGCTTGGAAGAGCGCGGCCGGCGTGTCCGTGTGCACCGCCTGCATCGGCCGGCGCGCGCTGTCGCGCAGCACGCCGACGGCGTTGATCACCGTGTCGAAGCCCGCCAGGCGCGGCAGCCAGGTCGCGGCATCGGTGTCGCGCGAGTAGTCGATCGGCAGGTGGGGCAGGTCGGTGCGCAGGCGCGTTGCGCTGCCGCAGGTCACCTGGTGTCCCGCCTTCTGCACCGCGGCGGCGATGCGGCTGCCGATGAAACCGTTGGCACCGCAGACGAGGATGTTCGATGAAGTGGTCATGGCGCTACTCCGGGTCTGAGTTCTTCTCGATGCTTCAGTCAAAACAGAAATAAACACGCAAAAAAATGTCAGAGCATGGGCAGGCTGGCATGGTGCGCGCCAGGATCGTCCTTGCCGCGGTTCGCATCGCCGCGCACGAACTTCTGCACGCTTGCGCCCAGCGTCAGCACCTTGTCGAGGGTGCCGGGCGACAGCCGCAGCATCTCGTCGGCCCAGGTGCCCAGCTTGGCCATGAGTTCCATGGTGGAGCGGATGCGGTCCTGCGCGTCGGCCGGCTCCTTGCCGAAGTCGGGGCTGGCGATGATCTCGCGCAGCACCCGCACGGTGGGGTCGAACTCGCGCTCCTTGCGCTCGCGCACCACGGTGCGGAACAGCTCCCACACGTCGACGCTGGTCTCGAAGTAGTCGCGCCGGTCGCCCAGTACGTGGGTCACGCGCACCAGGTTCCAGGCCTGCAGTTCCTTCAAGCTGTTGCTCACGTTGGAGCGGGCCACGTTGAGCGTTTCGGAAAGCTCCTCGGCATGCAGCGGCTTGCCATGGGCGAAGAGCAGGGCGTGGATCTGCGAGACGGTGCGATTGACACCCCACAGGGAGCCCATCTCGCCCCAGTGAAGCACGAATTTGCGTTGGATTTCGGTCAGTTGCATGGTGTGGCCTTGCGATCGAGTTTATGGTTTTCGAAATTTCTGTCAATAAAGAAATGAAAGTCTGATGCGGCGCTGGCCAATTGGTGAAATACTGTATGTTCATACAGTTTCCAAGAGGCATTTCACCATGGCCGATGTTTTCATTCCCGTCCATGCCCTCAAGGGCCGAGGCGCGGCCACCCGCCTGCCGCACCGCTTCGAGCGCGACGTGCGCGATGCCTACGACGACGGCTGGGGCACGCTCGAAGAAGGCGCGGCCGAGCCGCTGCCGCCGCTTCAAACAGAGGTGCGTTTCGAAGACGTGAAGTCGGTGTTGTGCGAGAACGATTCGCCAGACATCTACTTCGATCGATCGATCAATCCGTATCGCGGCTGCGAGCACGGCTGCATCTACTGCTTCGCACGGCCCACGCACAGCTACCTGAACCTGTCGCCTGGCCTGGACTTCGAGACCAAGCTGATCGCCAAGCGCAACATCGTCGAGGTGCTGCGCGCCGAGCTCGGCCGCAAGAGCTACCGGCCCAGCCACATCGCGATCGGCACCGCCACCGATTGCTACCAGCCGATCGAGCGCGAGCTGCGGCTCACGCGTTCGGTGATCGAGCTCTTGAAGGAAACGCGCCATCCCTTCGGGCTGGTCACCAAGTCGAGCGCGGTCGAGCGCGACCTCGACTTGATCGCGCCGATGGCGGCCGAGCATCTGGCGGCGGTGTACGTGACCATCACCTCGCTCGACGGCGAACTCGCGCGCAAGCTGGAGCCGCGCGCCGCGGCGCCGCACCGGCGGCTGCGCACCGTGCGCACGCTGGCCGAGGCCGGCGTGCCGGTGGGTGTGAGCGTGGCACCGCAGATTCCCTTCGTCACCGAGGACATGGAGCAGGTGCTCGAAGCCGCGTGGGAGGCCGGTGCGCGCAGCGCCTTCTACACGGTGATCAGGCTGCCCTGGGAGGTGGCGCCGCTGTTCAAGCAGTGGCTGGAGCTGCACTACCCGCAGCGTGCGGGCCGCATCATGGCGCGCATCCACGAGATGCGCGGCGGCAGGGATTACGACGCCGACTTCGCCACACGCATGGTGGGCAGCGGCCTGTGGGCCGACCTGATCCGCCAGCGCTTCGAGAAGGCGACCCGGCGCATCGGCTTCAACCGCGAGCGCATCGCGCTCGATCTCAGCGCGTTTCGGCCGCCCGGCGAAGCGGGACAGGGCAGTCTGTTCTAAAGTCGATGCATGGATCGTTTCTGGATCGTTGTCATGGGGGTCTCGGGCTGCGGCAAGTCGAGCCTGGGTGCGGCGCTGGCCGCCGAGTTCACATTGCCGCTGATCGAGGGCGATGACTTTCATCCGCCGGCCAATGTCGAGAAGATGCGCGCCGGCATTGCGCTCACCGATGCCGACCGCACCGGCTGGCTGGCCACGCTGGGTCGGGAACTCGCCGGCCACCGGCAGGGTGCGGTGCTGACCTGCTCGGCGCTCAAGCGCGACTACCGCGAGCGGCTGCGCGCCGCGGCGCCGGGGCTGCACTTCGTGTTCATGGATCTGTCACGCGAGGAGGCCGAACGCCGTGTCGCGGCGCGCGCGGCGGAGCACATGTTCCCGGCCAGCCTGGTCGCCAATCAGTTCGCGACCCTCGAATCGCCGGTCGGGGAGCCGGGGGTACTGGCCGTCGATGCGTCGGCGCCGATGGACCGGCTCGTGGAGCAGGTCCGGGCCTGGCTGCAGCAGGATCAGCGCGCCGGCGGCGTGAGCCCCAGCGCCTCGTAAACGCGGATCGCCGCGTAGGCATCGTTGGCCGCGTAGCGCAGCTGCGCATCGGTCAGCTGCTTGTGGGCCCAGTTCGAGGTGGTGGCCTTGCGCGACTTCACGAAGCGGCGGTCGAATACCAGCGCCACGGCCGTCTTCACGCCGACCGACTTGCGGTAGCCGCGGCGGCGGAACTCGCTGTCCAGATCGAAGACGGCCTGCGGCTCGATGCCGAAGCGCTGCCGGATCAGGCTCAGGTCGGAAGAGAGGCCGAAGCCGACCTTGGTCAGTTCGGTCGAGGCGAGCAGCCCGGCCAGGACCTCGTGGAACTCGCTGCGGTGCAGCTGGAAGAGCCAGGCCGCATCGCGCGTCGCGAACTGCAGCACGTGCGGGCCGCCCGAGACCTCGAACTTCGCGAAGGTTGGCTTGGATTCGGTATCGAAGCCGACCACGCCGCTGGCTCGCAGCGCCGCCACGGCCTGTTCGGCCTTTTGCGGCGCGTCGACCACGTGGATCTGCTGCAGGCCCAGGCCTTCGAAGACTTCGAGCAGCGCGATCTGCTCGCGTTCGGGCAGCGGGGGCGGCATTCCGGTCATGGTGCTTTCGATCGTTTCTTTGGCGCGGTGCCGGATCGCAAGGCGGCTTCCCAGGCGCGCCGGGCCCACAGCGCGGCCTCGTCGCGGTCGTCGAACACCTCGGCCGGCGCTTCCCGGTAGGACGTCTGCATGGTCTTCCCGTTCCTCGTGTATTCGAAAGCCGGCAATCGCAGCCGGTCGAAATGCGCGACGCTTTGCGGGTCGGCCTTGAGGTAGAGCGTGTCGCGCGCCACCAGCGCGAACATGCGCCCCTCGTGGTAGATGCCGTGGCCGCCGAACATGCGCCTGGCTTCGATGCGGCCGAAGCGCTCGAAGACCTCATGCAGGCTCCGGACGAACTCGCTCAAGTCAATGCCCCGGCATGGTGGCGCAGGTGGTCCGCCATGAAGCTCTGGATGAAGTAGTAGCCATGGTCGTAGCCGGCGTGTCGGCGCAGTTGGAGCGGCTGGCCCGCTGCGCGACAGGCGGCCTCGAACAGGTGCGGATGCAGCTGTTCTGCCAGGAATTTGTCGGCCAGGCCCTGGTCGACCAGGATGCCGGCCGGGTAGGGCGGTGCGGTCTGCGACTGCATCAGCGCGCAGGCATCGTGCGCGAGCCAGGCGCTGCGCTCGGCGCCGAGGTAGCCGCCGAAGGCCTTCTCGCCCCACGGGCACTGCGTCGGCGCGCAGATCGGCGCAAAGGCCGAGAGCGACTTGAAGCGACCCGGATGCCGCAGCGCCAGGGTGAACGCGCCATGGCCGCCCATCGAGTGGCCGAAGAGGCCGATGCGCTGCCCGTCGATCGGCAGGGCTTGCGCGACCAGCGGCAGCAGTTCATGGACCAGGTAGCTTTCCATGCGCCAGTGCTGCGCCCACGGCGCCTCGGTGGCGTCGAGGTAGAAGCCGGCGCCGATGCCGAAGTCCCAG
Source organism: Variovorax sp. CF079 (assembly GCF_900101545.1). GTDB lineage: Bacteria > Pseudomonadota > Gammaproteobacteria > Burkholderiales > Burkholderiaceae_C > Variovorax. The sequence continues at coordinate 357,472 of NZ_FMZU01000002.1, forward strand.
CTCGCACTCGCGCCGGGCAGGCTCTCGACGGCGGCGCCGCGCGGGCTGGTGTCGGGCGCGATCAACGCCAGGCCCAGCTCGGCGGCCATGCGCTGCGCGCCGGCCTTGACCATGAAGGTCTCCTCGTTGCAGGTAAGGCCCGCGAGGTACATCAGGGCCGGCACCGGGCCCTGTTCCGCTTGCGGAGGCAGGAACACCGAGAAGCGCATCGGCAGCCCGATTTCGCGCGAGGCGTGCTCGTGAAAGCTTTGCATGCCGCCGAAGCAGCGGTGTTCGGAGAGGGTCTTCAGGCTGTCGGTCATCGGCCGATGTTGCCATGCACGAGATCGCGCACGGCATCGACGAAGGCCTGCGGTTTTTCCTGCGGCAGGTTGTGGCCGGCGCCCTGCACGACGCGGTGCTCGTGCCGGCCGATGAAATGGTGGCCGTGGTCGGCCGTGCCGCCGACCGGCATCACGCCGTCGTCGGTGCCGTCGAAGGTGATGCTCGGCACGCTGATGTCCGGCTGCTCTGCGAGGCGGGCCTCCAGGGCCGCGTACGCCGGGTCGCCGGCCGCCAGGCCATGGCGGTGGCGGTAGGAGTGGATCACGATGTCGACGAAATCGGGGTTGTCGAAGGCCGCCGCGCTGCGCTCGTAGGTCGCGTCGTCGAACTGCCAGATCGGCGACCACATGCGCCACAGCAGCTTGCACAGCGCGCGCCGGTTCTGCGCCAGGCCGGCGCGGCCGCGCTCGGCGTGGAAGTAATACTGGTACCAGTACCGCGCCTCGTTTTCCGGCGAGATGGGCTGCCGCGCCGCCGCGATGTTCTGGATCTTGTAGCTGTTGACCGAGATCAGGCCCGTGCAGCGCTCGGGCCACAGCGCCGCGGCCACGCAGGCCGCGGTTCCGCCCCAGTCGTAGCCCGCGAGCACCGCGCGCGGGATGGCCAGCGCATCGAGCAGGTCCCGCACGTCGGCGCCGATCGCGGCCTGCTCGCCCGATCGCGGCGTGCCCGCGTCGGCGAACTGGGTCGGGCCGAAGCCGCGCAGGTAGGGCACGACGACGCGGCAGCCCTCGGCCGCGAGCTGCGGCGCCACCTCGACGTAGGACTGCACGTCGTAGGGAAAGCCGTGCAGCAGCAGCACCGGCGGGCCATCGGCCGGGCCGCTTTCGTGGAAGGCGATCTTGAGCACGCCGGCCTGCACGCGGCGCAGGCTGCCCAGAGCGTTTTCATTCATAGAGCACCACTCCCCGGATCGACTCGCCGCGCTTCATCAGGTCGAAGCCCTTGTTGATGTCCTCCAGCGGCATGGTGTGGGTGATCAGGTCGTCGATGTTGATCTTGTTCTCCATGTACCAGTCGACGATCTTCGGCACGTCGGTACGCCCGCGCGCGCCGCCGAAGGCCGAGCCTTCCCACTTGCGGCCGGTGACCAGCTGGAAGGGTCGCGTGCTGATCTCGGCGCCGGCCTCGGCCACGCCGATGATGATGCTGCGGCCCCAGCCCTTGTGCGTGCATTCGAGCGCCTGGCGCATCACCTTCGTGTTGCCGATGCACTCGAAGCTGTAGTCGGCGCCGCCGTCGGTGAGCTGCTGAACAGCATCGACCACGTTCTCGGTGTCCTTGGGGTTGATGAAGTGCGTCATACCGAACTTGCGCGCCATCGCCTCGCGGGCAGGGTTCAGGTCGACGCCGATGATCTTGTCGGCGCCCACCATCTTCGCGCCCTGGATCACGTTGAGCCCGATGCCGCCGAGGCCGAACACCACCACGTTGGCGCCGGCTTCCACCTTGGCGGTGAAGATCACGGCGCCGATGCCGGTGGTGACGCCGCAGCCGATGTAGCAGACCTTGTCGAAGGGCGCATCCTCACGGATCTTGGCCAGCGAGATCTCGGGCGCGACCGTGTAGTTGCTGAAGGTGCTGGTGCCCATGTAGTGGAAGATGGGCTTGCCGTCCAGGCTGAAGCGGCTGGTGGCGTCGGGCATCAGGCCCTTGCCCTGGGTGCCGCGGATCAGCTGGCACAGGTTGGTCTTGCGCGAGAGGCAGAACTTGCACTGGCGGCATTCGGGCGTGTAGAGCGGAATGACGTGATCGCCTTTCTTGAGCGTCGTGACGCCGGGGCCGACGTCGACCACGATGCCCGCGCCTTCGTGGCCGAGGATGGCCGGGAAGATGCCTTCGGGATCGGCGCCCGAGAGCGTGTAGTAGTCGGTGTGGCAGATGCCGGTGGCCTTGATCTCGACCAGCACCTCGCCGAACTTCGGACCTTCGAGGTCGACGGTTTCGATGGACAGAGGAGCGGCGGATTTCCAGGCGACGGCGGCTTTGGTTTTCATGGGGAGAGCAGGAAGTGGAGAGGCGCGGAGGACGGTCCCCGCGCGTCACTTTATGCCATAGAAGCCCGCCGCGTTCGTGCCCCATACCTGCTCTTGTTCGGATGGCGGGAGGGCTTTGAGCAATTCCCTGGACACGGCCTCCCATTGCAGGTAGTCGCCTGCCAGCTCGAGCACGGGCCAGTCGCTTCCCCACATCAGGCGCGAGGGACCGAAGCAGGCCAGCAGGTGATCGACATAGGGACGCAACGCGTCTGCGTCCCAGCCTGGCCCCGCCTCCGTGGCGAGGCCCGAGAGCTTGCAGCACACCTGCGTCTGCTTGCCGAAACGCGCGATCTGCGTGGCCCAGGGCTCGAAGGCCCCACCAGCGATGTCGGGCTTGGCGGCGTGGTCGATGACCATGCGCAAATTCGGGTGCTGCAGCGCGAAAGCCAGTGCGGCGTCGAGCTGCTGCGGCTTGATCAGGAAGTCCAGGCTGAGATCCAGCTCGGTCATGGTCTGGATGGCAGGCTGCAACTGCGCGCCGAGGATCCAGTTCGGATCGGCGATGTCCTGCAGCATGGGTCGCAATCCCTTGAAGAGCGGCTCCTGCGCGAGGCGGCGGATGCGCTGCGGCGCGTCGGCCGCGTCCAGATCGGTCCAGCCGACGACCGCGCGCACCCGGCTGGCGGGTTGTGCGGCCAGAGCCAGCAGCCGCCAAGTTTCTGCCTCGCTCGGCGCGGCCTGGATCAGCACCGTGCCGTCGATGCCCGCGCGGTCCAGGAGCGGTGCGAGGTCTTCGGGCGAGAAGTCGCGATAGAGCACGTGCAGCGCCGGCGTGTCCTGCAGCCAGCCGTAGTCACGATGCGCGAGCGACCAGTAATGCTGGTGGGCGTCGATGCGGATCGCCGCCATGGCTCAGTGTTCCCTGGCCAGCGCGTCCCACAGTGCCGCGGGAATGGGCGCCCGGCTGTGCGCCACGCTCTGCGTGATCTCCGCGGGGCTGCGCGCACCGACCACCACGGCGGCCGCGCAAGGGCAGGCCAGCGCGAACTGCAGCGCCGCGGCCGGCAACGCAACGCCGAAGCCTGCGCAGATGCCGGCGAGGCGCTCGACGTGCTCGCGCACGGCGGGTGGCGCAGGCCGGTAGTCGAAGTGCGCATTGGACGTGCTGCCGCTCGCGAGGATGCCGGAGTTGAAGACGCCGGCCAGGATCAGGCGGACCTTGCGCGCGACGCACAGCGGAACCAATTCGCGCGCGGCCGAAGCATCGAGCAGGGTGTAGCGGCCGGCCAGCATCATGCAATCGAAGTCGCCCGCGGCCAGCGCATCGCGGCACACCTCCCACTCGTTGACGCCGATGCCGATCGCACCGAGCACGCCTTCGGCGCGCAGGCGGTCGAGCGCGCGGTAGGCGCCTGTCATCGCTTCGCGAAAGCGCTCGGGCTGCTGCTCGCCATGGGTGTGGCGGTCGATGTCGTGGATGAAGGCGATGTCGATGCGCGCCAGGCCCAGGCGCTCCAGGCTCTCTTCGATCGATCGCATCGCGCCGTCGAAGCTGTAGTCGAAGTGCGGCACGAACGGGAGGCCTTGCACATAGCCGTCGCGCTCCTCGGGCGCGGCCGGGTCGGGACGCAGCAGGCGGCCGACCTTGGTCGACAGTGCGAAGCTGTCGCGCGGCTGCTTCCCGAGCACGCGGCCCAGGCGCTGTTCGCTGAGGCCGTGGCCGTAGAGCGGGGCGGTGTCGAAGTAGCGCAGGCCCTGTCGCCAGGCTTCCTCGATGGTGCGCTCGGCGCTTTCGTCGTCGAGCGGCGCAAAGAGATTGCCCAGCGGCGCGCCGCCCAGACCCAGGCGCAGTGGGCCGGCGAGTCGTTCGAAAAGGGTGTCGTTCACGCCTGCATTCTCGGCGGTAGCTGCCCTGGCGAACACCTGCTACAAACGGGCCATGAAAAAGATCCTCGTCCTCAACGGTCCCAATCTCAACCTGCTCGGAACGCGCGAGCCCGCGCAGTACGGCCACGAAACCCTGGCCGACGTCGAGCGCATGTGCCAGGAGGCGGGCGCGAAGCTCGGCGTCGAGATCGAGTGCCGCCAATCGAACCACGAAGGCCAGCTGATCGACTGGATCCACGAGGCCGGTCGAGAGGTTGCCGCCGGCCGCATGTTCGGCGTGGTGATGAATCCCGGCGCCTACACCCACACCTCGATCGCGCTGCACGATGCGATCAAGGGCGCGAGCGTGCCGCTGGTCGAGCTGCACATCTCGAACGTGCATGCGCGCGAGGAATTTCGCCACCATTCCTACATCTCACCGGCGGCGCGCGGCATCATCGTCGGCTTCGGCGTCAAGGGCTATCCGCTCGCGATCGAAGCGCTGGTGCGCGTGAGCGAAGCGGCGTAGTCGCCGATGTCAGTGTCTCCGGGGCTTTTCGCCGGCGCCGACGGCACGCTGCGCTGCCGCTGGTGCGAATCCACGCCGGCCTACCAGCACTACCACGACAAGGAATGGGGCTTCCCGGTCACGGACGACCGGCGGTTGTTCGAGAAGCTGTGCCTCGAGGGTTTCCAGGCCGGGCTGAGTTGGCTCACCATCCTCAACAAGCGCGAAGCCTTCCGGCGCGGCTTCGCCGAGTTCGATGCCGAGCGCGTCGCGCGCTTCGGCCCCAAGGATGTGGAACGGCTGCTCGGCGATGCAGGCATTGTGCGGCACCGCGGCAAGATCGAGTCGGCCATCAACAACGCGCAACGCGTGCTGGAGCTGCGCGAGGAATTCGGTTCGCTGGCGGCCTACGCATGGGGCTTCGAGCCCGACCCGGCATCGCGGCCGCGCCGCATCACGCAGAAAGCCTTGCAGGCCATGAGCACGTCGCCCGAATCGGTGGCGATGTCGAAGGACCTGAAGAAGAGGGGCTGGAGCTTCGTCGGCCCGACGACGGTCTACGCCTTCATGCAGGCCATGGGGCTGGTCAACGACCACGTCGAGGATTGCCACGCGCGCGAACTGGCGCTGGCGGCGCGCGCGAAGCTTCGGATGCCGCGCCCTAGGTAGCTTGCGGGCCGGCCACTTTCCGGTGGTTCACCCGGCCCTGGCTGTCGACGCTCTCGAGATGCACGTCGAAGCCCCAGAGGCGGGCGACATGCTTGAGCACCTCCTGCGCATCGTCGTGCAGCGGGCGGTCGTTGTGCTGCGTGTGGCGCAGCGTGAGCGCGCGGTCGCCGCGCAGGTTGACGCTCCAGACCTGGATGTTGGGCTCGCGGTGGTTGAGGTCGTACTGGCGCGACAGCGATTCGCGCAGCAGGCGGTAGCCGCTGTCGTCGTGGATGGCCGACACCTCGAGCTCGGGCTCGCCCTCCTTGTCGCGGATCGCGAAAAAGCGGAAGTCGCGCATCAATTTGGGCGAAAGGAATTGGCCGACGAAGCTCTCGTCCTTGAAATTGCGCATGGCGTAATCCAGCGATGTCAGCCACGGCGAGCCGGCTATGTCGGGGAACCAGCGCTTGTCTTCCTCGGTCGGGTTTTCGCAAATGCGCCGCAGGTCGGTGTACATCGCAAAACCCAGCGCATAGGGATTGATGCCGCTGTAGGCGCGGTGGCCGACCGGCGGCTGGAACACCACATTGGTGTGCGACTGCAGCCACTCCATCATGAAACCGTCGGCCAAAAGGCCTTCGTCGTACAGCGTATTGAGCAGGGTGTAGTGCCAGAAGGTGGCCCAGCCCTCGTTCATGACCTGCGTCTGGCGCTGCGGATAGAAGTACTGCCCGATTTTGCGCACGATACGCACCACTTCGCGTTGCCAGGGGTCCAACAATGGTGCATTTTTCTCGATGAAATAGAGCAGGTTCTCCTGTGGCTCGGACGGAAAGCGCTTGGCGGCCTCTTCGTCCTCGGCGCTGCGCCCGCTTTTCCGGGGCAGGGTGCGCCAGAGGTCGTTGACCTGCTGCTGGAGATGGTGCTCGCGTTCCTCGCGGCGCACCTGTTCCTGGTTCAGCGACAGTTTCTGCGGGCGGCGATAGCGGTCCACGCCATGGTTCATCAGCGCGTGGCAGGAGTCGAGCAGGTCTTCGACGGCCGCCACGCCATGGCGCTCCTCGCATTCGCTGATGTAGTTCCTGGCGTAGACCAGGTAGTCGATGATGGACGAGGCGTCCGTCCACATCTTGAAGAGGTAGTTGCCCTTGAAGAAGCTGTTGTGGCCGTAGGCGGCATGGGCGATCACCAGGGCCTGCATCGCCATGGTGTTCTCTTCCATCAGGTAGGCGATGCAGGGGTCGGAGTTGATGACGATTTCATAGGCCAGGCCCATGTGGCCGCGACGGTAGTTCTTTTCGGTCGAGATGAACTGCTTGCCGTAGGACCAGTGGCGGTAGATGACCGGCATGCCCACCGAGGCGTAGGCGTCCATCATCTGCTCGGCCGTGATGATCTCGAGCTGGTTGGCGTAGGTGTCGAGCTTGTAACCGCGCGCCACGCGGGCGATCTCGCCGTGGTAGCGCTCGATCAGTTCGAAGGTCCAGTCCGAGGGGCTGGGCAGGGGCTCTCGTTTCTTTGCGTTCACGCCGGCACCCCCTCTTTCTTGAACAGGTCGCGGAACACCGGGTAGATGTCCTGCGCATCGGCCACCTTGCGCATCGCGAAGTTCTTGTGGGTTTCAACCAGCTGGCTGTATTCCTCCCACATGTTCTGCTCGGCGTCGGCGACCTGCACGTAGGCGTAGTAGCGCACCAGCGGCAGCAGATGATCGGTCAGCAGCTCGCGGCAGCGGCCGCTGTCCTGGTGCCAGTTGTCGCCGTCGCTGGCCTGGGCGCCGTAGATGTTCCATTCGTTGCTCGGGAACCGCGCGCGGACGATCTCGTGCATCAGCGTCAGCGCGCTGGAAACCACGGTGCCGCCGGTTTCGGTGGCATGGAAGAACTCCTCTTCGCTCACCTCGCTGGCCTGGGTGTGGTGGCGGATGAACACCAGTTCGATCTTCTCGTAGTGCCGGGTCAGGAACAGGTACAGCAGCATGAAGAAGCGCTTCGACATGTCCTTGCGCGCTTCGTCCATCGAGCCCGACACGTCCATCAGGCAGAACATCACCGCCTTGGCCGAGGGCACCGGCACCCTGACGCGGTTGCGGTAGCGCAGGTCGATCGGGTCCAGGTAGGGCACGTGCTTGGCCTTGGCGCGAAGCTCCTCGAGCAGGGCTTCGGTTTCGCGGATCTCGCGCTGCACCAGCGCATCCGCCGCGCGCGGGCTGCGCTTGAGGTGCAGCAGGTGCGCCTCGAGTTCGCGGATCTCGCGCCGCGGGGCGCCGCCGAGCGCGATGCGCCGCGCCAGCGCGCCGCGCATGGAGCGCACGACGTGCAGGTTGGTGGGCATGCCGTCGCTGGTGAAGCCGGCGCGGTGGGTCTTCCATTCCGGCACCTCGGCCAGCTGGGTGCGGATCAGGTGGGGCAGGGCGAGGTCCTCGAAGAAGACCCGCATGAACTCTTCCTTGGTGAGGCGGAAGACGAAGTCGTCTTCGCCGCCTTCGCCATCGCCGGCCTGCGAGCCGCTGCCCGCGCCGCCGCCGCCCTGCTGCGGCCGCTCGATGCGGTCGCCCTTGACGTACTCGCGATTGCCGGGATGCACGTACTCGCGGTCGCCGCCCTGGCCATGGCCGAACACTGGCTCGGAGACATCGCGCTTGGGCAAGGTGATGTCCTCGCCCTGCTCGAGATCGCGAATGCTGCGGCCGCTGACGGCGCGCCGCACGGCTTCGCCGATCTGCTCGCGATAACGCCGCAGGAAACGCTCGCGGTTGCCGATGGACTTGTTCTTTCCCGACAGACGGCGGTCGATGATCTGCTGCAGCATGGCCACGGCAGGAACTCCTTTCAGCTCATCATGAGCTCTTGCGAACGCGCAGATACCACTCGCACAACAGGCGGACCTGCTTGGCGGTGTAACCCTTCTGCACCATGCGGTTGACGAAATCCTCGTGCTTCTTCAGCTCGTCGGCACTGCTCTTGGCATTGAAGCTGATGACCGGGAGGAGCTCTTCGGTGTTGGAGAACATCTTCTTCTCGATCACCGTGCGCAGCTTCTCGTAGCTGGTCCATAGCGGGTTTTTGCCCGCGTTGCCGGCGCGCGCGCGCAGCACGAAGTTGACGATCTCGTTGCGGAAGTCCTTGGGATTGCTGATGCCCGCGGGCTTTTCGATCTTCTCGAGCTCGGCGTTGAGCGAGCCGCGGTCGAAGACTTCGCCGGTGTCCTGGTCGCGGTACTCCTGGTCCTGGATCCAGTAGTCGGCGTAGGTCACGTAGCGATCGAAGATGTTCTGGCCGTACTCGGAGTAGCTTTCCAGGTAGGCGGTCTGGATCTCCTTGCCGATGAACTCCGCATAGCGCGGCGCCATCAGCTCCTTGATGTAGGAGAGGTACTTCTGCTCGGTCTCGGGCGCGAACTGCTCGCGCTCGATCTGCTGTTCGAGCACATACATGAGGTGCACCGGATTGGCGGCAACCTCGCTGCTGTCGAAGTTGAAGACCTTGGAGATGATCTTGAACGCGAAGCGGGTCGATACGCCGCTCATGCCCTCGTCGACGCCGGCGTAGTCGCGGTACTCCTGGATCGACTTGGCCTTGGGATCGGTGTCCTTGAGGTTGTCGCCGTCGTAGACCTGCATCTTGCTGAAGATGCTGGAGTTCTCCGGCTCCTTGAGCCGCGTCAACACCGAGAACTGGGCCATCATGCGCATCGTTCCGGGCGCACAGGGCGCCAGCGAGAGCGAGGAGTTGCGCACCAGCTTCTCGTAGATCTTGATCTCTTCGGAGACGCGCAGGCAGTACGGCACCTTGACGATGTAGATTCGGTCGAGGAAAGCCTCGTTGTTCTTGTTGTTGCGGAAGGCCTTCCATTCGCTTTCGTTGCTGTGGGCCAGCACGATGCCGTCGAAGGGAATGGCGCCGAAGCCTTCGGTGCCCTTGAAGTTTCCTTCCTGCGTGGCGGTCAGGAGCGGATGCAGCACCTTGATGGGCGCCTTGAACATCTCGACGAATTCCAGCAGGCCCTGGTTGGCCAGGCACAGGCCGCCGGAGTAGGCGTAGGCGTCGGGGTCGTCCTGCGCGAAGGTCTCGAGCTTGCGGATGTCGATCTTGCCGACCAGCGAGGAGATGTCCTGGTTGTTCTCGTCGCCCGGCTCGGTCTTGGCCACGGCGATCTGCCGCAGCACCGAGGGATAGCGCTTGACGATCTGGAACTGCCGGATGTCGCCGCCGTACTCCTCGAGCCGCTTCACGGCCCAGGGCGACAGGATGCGCTGCAGGTAGCGGCGCGGGATGCCGTATTCCTTCTCGAGGATCTCCCCGTCTTCCGCGGCGTCGAAGAGACCGAGCGGCGACTCGTTGACCGGCGATCCCTTGATCGAATAGAAGGGCACCTGCTCCATCAGCTGCTTCAAGCGCTCCGCGATCGAGCTCTTGCCCCCGCCGACGGGACCGAGCAGGTAGAGGATCTGTTTCTTCTCTTCCAGGCCCTGTGCGGCGTGCCGGAAGTACGAGACCACCTGCTCGATTGCATCTTCCATGCCATAGAACTCCCTGAACGCAGGGTAGATCTTGATGACCTTGTTGGCGAAGATGCGCGACAGGCGCGGGTCGTTGCGCGTGTCGACCAACTCGGGTTCCCCGATCGCCTGGAGCATGCGCTCGGCGGCCGTCGCGTAAGCCCCGGGCTCGCGCTTGCAAATCTCAAGATATTCCTGCAGGGACAGGACCTCTTCGCGGGTCCGCTCGTAGCGGGCGGCGAAGTTACTGACGACATCCATAGACACCTCCATCGAGTCAGCGGGGCGCTGCCCGGAGTTTCCGTGCTGCACACGTTGCATCGTTCGCAGGAATGGTGCCAGGTATGGTGTGCACGCTTCGGATTCACTCCTCAAGCAGGAACTTGGTCAAAGCATAGAACAAAGAGCGCGTCCAGCAAATTGCTTTTCAAATAAGAATTGGCGCGTTGTTTAAAAGTTCCAACGAGAAACCGGAAGCATTAGTCAGATCGACCGAAAAATGTGTGACGCGCGAAGTCGGCCCCGGGGCAGGCTCTTCGTCGATCGTGCACGCAGGTTCTTTTCATATGCCTTGAAACAGCAGTCGGGATACAACGCCCCGCCCTTGGTTATAGGCTACGCGCGACGTGAAAGCATCAGTAGTAGGCCGGTTGCTCGCAAGGCCGCGAGGAAAACCGCCTGCCGCTACTCGACCTTGCCGATCTTCCGGACGGCCTCGGTCATCATGGCGGCATCGGCGTTCCAGTACGACTGGAACTCCGGAGCGTCGAGGTAGGCGATGGGACTGCCCGCCTTCTCGATGACCTGCGCTACCGCCGGGTCCGCGGCGGCCTTGGCCGAGGCCGCGCGCAGCCGCCGCACGATGTCGTCCGGCGTGGCGGCGGGAACGAAAAGTCCCGACCACTGCGCGAACTTCACCTTGAACCCCGACTGCTCGAAGCTCGGTATCTCGGGCAGCGCAGCCAACGGGCGCTCGCCCCAGTGCGCGAGTGCGCGCAGCTTGCCGGCCTTGATCTGCTGGACCACGGTCGACGGCCCGCTCGCGACCGCATCGACCTGCCCCGCGAGCAGCGCGACCACGGCGGGCCCCGCGCCGGTGTAGGGGATGTGGGTCATGCGAAAGCCGGCCGCATTCTTCAGCATCTCCATCGGCACGTGCATCGTGCCGTAGTTGCCCGAGCTGCCATAGTTGTAAGCGCCGGGCTTGGTGCGCGCGTCGGCGATGAACTCCGCCAGCGTCTTCCACGGCGCGTCCGCGCGCACGACCAGGACCGTCGGATCGGCGGTGAAGCGCGCGATCGGCTTGAACTGGCTCGTCTGGTAGGCAGGCTTGCGCTCGAGGATGGCGTCGGCCTCCGGCAGGATGGAGATCGAGGACAGGCTCAGCAGCACGGTGTAGCCGTCGGCTGGTGCGCGGGCCGCGAAGCCGATCCCTACCGCGCCGCCTGCGCCGGCCTTGTTCTCGACGATCACGGATTGTTTCAGTTCGCGCGACAAGGCCTCGGCCACGGGCCGTGCCACCGTGTCCGCAACGCCGCCCGGCGGAAAAGGCACGACCATCGTGATCGGCTTGTCGGGCCAGCCTGGCTGCGCGATCGCCGCCATGGCCGTGGCGCAGCAGGCGGCCGCGAGGAACGCGGCGCGCAGCAGCGCGTGTGGGTATGCATGCATGAGCTTGTCTCCATTTGTTGTAATGGGTACGTCCGCTTTCAGGCGAAGCGGTTTTCCAGCGTGCCGAGCCCGTCGATCTCGATGCGTACCGTGTCGCCTGCCTTCAGGTACTGCGGCGGCGACAGTCCCATGCCGACGCCGGCCGGCGTGCCGGTGGCGATCACGTCGCCGGGATACAGGGAGATGCCGCGCGAACAAGTCTCGATCAGCGACGGAATGTCGAAGATGAAGTCGGTGGTCCGCGCATCCTGGCGGAGCTCGCCGTTGACCCAGCAGCGCACGCGGGTGCGCGTGCCGTCCAGCGTGTCGGCGCTCACGATCCAGGGCCCCATGGGGCAGAAGGTGTCGAAAGACTTGCCCAGGTCCCATTGCTGGTGGCGCATCTGCACGTCGCGCGCGGTGACATCGTTGACGATGGTGTAACCGAACACGTGCGACAGCGCCTCGTCGCGCGCGATGTTGCGGCCGCCCTTGCCGATGACCACGGCCAGCTCGGCTTCGTAATCGATCTGCGCCGACACCGACTCGCCCGGCAGCCGGACCTCGTCCTCTGGCCCGATCACGCATTCCGGCACCTTGGTGAACACGATCGGCCAGGCATCGGCCTTGGCCGTGTTGTTCCTGAAGACCGAGCCCGACAGCTCCTGGGCGTGCGCGTGGTAGTTGCGTCCCACGCAGAAGATGTTGCGGCGCGGCAGAGGCAGGGGGGCTTGGAGCCTTACTTTGCTCAGGGCAAGCGGCGCACCCGCAGGAGGCAAGGCCGCGCCGGAGGCTCGGTCTTCGATCAGGGACAGTGCGCCGCGTTGCACTTGGGCGTCGCTGAGTTCGAGCGGACTGACAGTCGCTCCGTCTTCCGAGACCAGGCCGACCTGGCGCCGGCCTTGATACTGATAGGTGGCAATGCGCAAAATGATCTCCTTATGGAGACCAAATGCTACCAATCGAGTACCAAGTGCACAATAGTGTCGCGCGCGCCGCGGTTGATACGATCGGCGCACTCCTCCATTTCATCCACCCAGCTTCGCGACCGTGTACAGCGCCCTGACCCTGCGGGAAGCCATTCTCGAAAACCTGAAATCGCGCACCTGGCGAGCCGGCCATCGCCTGCCGACCGAGCGCGAACTGTGCGGGCAGTTCGGGCTCAGCCGCGGGGCGGTGCGCCGCGTGCTGGCGGACCTGAAGGGGCGGGGCTTGATCACCCAGACGGTGGGCAGCGGGACCTATGTCAGCGAAGCGGTTGCGCAGGCGCTCGCGGAGCTCAGCCATGGCGAGTCGCCGCTCGCGACCAGTCCTGCCGAACTGATGAGCGCGCGCCTGGTGCTCGAGCCCGCGATCATCGCGATGGTGGTCGGCAATGCCACGACCGCCGATTTCGCCCGGATGGAAGAGTGCTGCGACAGGGGCGAGGCGGCCGCGAGCCTCGAGGAATTCGAGCTATGGGACGGCAGGTTGCACGAGGCCATCGCCGGCGCCGCCCACAACGCCTTCATCTCGGCCGTGTTCCAGCGCATGAACGAGGTGCGCGCGCAAAGCGAGTGGGGGATGCTCAAGCGCCGCAGCGCGACGCCGGAGCGTCGGCTCGACTACCAGCGCGAGCATCGCGAGCTGGTCGCCGCGCTCAAGGACCGCGATGGCGCGCGCGCCGTGCAGCTTTGCCTGGAGCACCTGACGCACGTGCGTCGCAACCTGCTGGGGTACTGAGGGCCCGGACAAACCCGGCCTCGCATTGACCCGCTCGCCGCCGGCCGCTATTCTGGTTTTCAATTGGCACTGTTTGGTACCAATTCGTACCAATCATTGGAGAAGGCCGTGAAAAGACTTGCCACAGGCTGGCTGTTCAAGAAGACGGTCTGGAAGTACGTCGCCGCGGCACTGCTCCTCGTGATCGCGCCGTGGACAGCGGCCCAGGATTACCCCTCGCGCGCCGTGCGCATCGTCGTTCCCTTCGCTGCCGGCGGGCCCGCCGACGTTTACGCGCGCTTCATCGCCACGCGGCTCCAGGAAGCGCTCGGCCAGGGTTTCGTGGTGGACAACCGGCCCGGTGCGGGCTCGGTGATCGGCACCGATGCCGTGGCCAAGAGCCCGGCGGACGGCTACACGCTGCTGTTGATGTCCAACGCGCACACGGTCAACGAGTCGCTGATCCCGAACAAGCCCTTTCAGCTGATGCGCGACTTCCTGCCGGTTGCGGCGCTCAACTATTCCGACCTCGTGCTCGTCACCCGCAGCGGCTTGCCGGTGAACGATCTGGCCCAGCTGATCGCGCTGGCGAAGTCGAAGCCCGGTGCCTTGTCCTATGCGTCGTCGGGGCCCGGGACGCCGTATCACATGGCCGGCGAACTCTTCAAGGCGATGGCCGGTGTGTCGATCCTGCACATTCCCTACCGCGGTAGCGCCGGCGCGCGCACCGATGTGCTGGGCGGCCAGGTCGACATGATGTTCGACGCCGTGCCGACGATGGTGGAGCATGCGCGCGCCGGCAAGGTGAAGGCGATCGCCACCACGGGGTTGACGCGCTCCGCCGTGACGCCCGAAGTACCGACCGTCGCCGAGGCCGGCGTACCGCGGTACGAGGCGACCATCTGGCTCGGCCTGATGGCACCCCGGGGCACGCCTGCAGCCGTCGTCGATCGGCTGAATGCCGAGCTCGTGAAGATCGTGTCCAACCCCGAGGTCGTGCGCGCGTGGAAGGCGCAGGGTGCGACGCCGATGGCCATGAACCCGGCGGAGTTCACCCGCTACATGAACGAAGATATCGAGAAATGGGCCCGCATCGTGAAGATCTCCGGCGCCAAGGCCGACCAATGAACCTTCTTTGCGCGGGCGCCGCGCAGGGCCTGGTCAAGGCCTTGCAGGATGCGTTTTTCGAGGCCACGGGCGAAAAGGTGGAAGGCCGTTTCGGCGCCGTCGGTGCGATGAAGGAGGCGCTGCTGGCGGGCGAGCCCTGCGACGTGCTGCTCGTCACCGCGTCGATGGTCGTGGCACTGCAGGCCGATGGCCGGCTGGTGCCGGGCAGCGAAGCGGCGCTGGGGCGCGTGCGCACCGGCGTCGCCGCGCGAAGCGGCGAGCCGCTGCCCGCCATCGCGACGCCCGAGGCGCTGAAGGCCAGCCTGCTCGCGGCCACCGCCATCTATTTCCCCGACGCCGAGCGCTCGACCGCGGGCGTCCATTTCGCCTCGGTGCTGGCCAGGCTGGGGATCGCGGACATCGTGTCACCGCGCCTTCGCACCTTCCCGAACGGCGCGACGGCGATGCGCGCACTGGCTGCGGCGCCGGAGCCGGGCGCCATCGGCTGCACGCAGATCACGGAGATCAACTACACGCCCGGGATCGCGCTGGTGGGCGCCTTGCCCGAAGCCTTCGAACTCGCGACCGTCTACACCGCGGCGGCGAGCGTCAACGCCGTTGAGCCCGAGTCGGCCCGGCGCTTCATCGAATGGATCGCGGGGCCCCGCTCGCGCGCGCTGCGGGAGCAGGGCGGCTTCGAACCTTAGGCTCGAGCCGTCAGCTGAAGAACTCCTTGGCCTTGTCGAACCAGCCCTTGTCGGTTGGGCTGTGCTTGTCGCCGCCCTTCTTGAGCGATTCGTCGAGTTCTTTCAGCAACTTGCGCTGGTGCTCGGTGAGCTTGACCGGTGTCTCCACGCGGATGTGGCAGTAGAGGTCGCCCGGGTAGCTGGAGCGCACGCCCTTGACACCCTTGCCGCGCAGGCGGAACTGCTTGCCGCTCTGCGTGCCGTCGGGGATGTCGATGGCGGCCGCGCCCTTGAGCGTGGGCACGTTGATCTCGCCGCCGAGCGCGGCGGTGGTGATGCTGACCGGCACGACGCAGTGCAGGTCGTCGCCGTCGCGCTCGAACAGTTCGTGCTTCTTGAGCCGGATCTCAATATAGAGGTCGCCGGGCGGCCCGCCGTTGGTGCCGGGCTCGCCGTTGCCGGTGCTGCGGATGCGCATGCCGTCGTCGATACCGGCCGGGATCTTGACCTCGAGCGTCTTGTTGTTCTTGATCTTTCCCTGGCCATGGCAGGTGGTGCAGGGCTCGGGAATGATCTTGCCGGTGCCGTGGCAGGTCGGGCAGGTCTGCTGCACGCTGAAGAAACCCTGGCGCATCTGCACCGCGCCCTGGCCGTGGCAGGTGGTGCAGGTGATGGGCTTGGTGCCGGGCTTGGCGCCCGTGCCCTTGCAGGTGCCGCAGTCGTCCCAGCTCGGGATGCGGATCTGCGCTTCCTTGCCTTCGGCCGCTTCCTCGAGCGTGACTTCCATCGCGTAGCTCAGGTCGCTGCCGCGGAACACCTGGCGCCCGCCCTGGCGGCCGCCGCGGCCGCCGAACACGTCGCCGAAGATGTCGCCGAAGGCTTCCGCGAAGCCGCCAAAGCCTTCCGCGCCCGGCCCGCCGCGCATGTTGGGGTCGACGCCCGCATGGCCGTACTGGTCGTAGGCGGCGCGCTTCTGCGCGTCCGACAGCATCTCGTAGGCTTCCTTGACCTCCTTGAACTTGGCCTCGGCTTCCTTGCCGGTGTCGCCATGGTTGCGGTCGGGATGGTGCTTCATCGCGAGCTTGCGATAAGCCTTCTTGATTTCTTCCTCGCTGGCGTTCTTCGGGACGCCGAGGGTTTCGTAGTAGTCGCGTTTGGTGGCCATGGTCGGTGGGCTTGGGGGGCGAAAACGGAAAAAGGCCGGACCGCCTTGTCAGGAGATCCAGCCTTGCATCAGGGTCGAAAAATCAACCCTTCTTGACTTCCTTGACCTCGGCGTCGACCACGTTGTCGTCGGCCGGAGCGCTTGCAGCTTCCGGGCCAGCGCCCGCCGCGCCGCCCGCGGCCCCGGCGGCCGCCTGGGCGTCGGCGTACATTTTCTCGCCGAGCTTCTGGCTGGCCGTCATCAGCGTGTTGGTCTTTTCCTCGATCGCTGCCTTGTCGTCGCCCTTCAGGACTTCTTCCAGCTCCTTGATGGCGGTCTCGATCTTTTCCTTCTCGCCGGCATCCAGGCTCGCGCCGTGTTCGCCGAGCGACTTCTTCACGCTGTGCGCCATCGCTTCGCCCTGGTTGCGGGCCTGGGCGAGCTCGACCTTCTTCTTGTCCTCGGCCGCGTTGAGCTCGGCGTCCTTCACCATCTTCTGGATCTCGTCCTCGGAGAGGCCCGAGTTCGCCTTGATGGTGATCTTGTTTTCCTTGCCGGTGCCCTTGTCCTTGGCGCCGACGTGCAGGATGCCGTTGGCATCGATGTCGAAGCTCACCTCGATCTGCGGCGTGCCGCGCGCGGCCGGCGGAATGCCTTCGAGGTTGAATTCGCCGAGCAGCTTGTTGCCCGAGGCGATCTCGCGTTCGCCCTGGAACACCTTGATCGTCACGGCCGGCTGGTTGTCTTCCGCGGTCGAGAAGGTCTGCGCGAACTTGGTCGGGATCGTGGTGTTCTTCGTGATCATCTTGGTCATCACGCCGCCCATGGTCTCGATGCCGAGCGACAGCGGGGTCACGTCGAGCAAGAGCACGTCCTTGCGGTCGCCCGAGAGCACCTGGCCCTGGATCGCGGCGCCGACGGCCACGGCCTCGTCGGGGTTCACGTCCTTGCGCGGCTCCTTGCCGAAGAATTCCTTCACCTTCTCCTGCACCTTGGGCATGCGGGTCATGCCGCCGACCAGGATCACGTCGCTGATGTCGTTCACGCTGACGCCGGCATCCTTGATGGCGGTGCGGCAGGGCGCGATGGTGCGCTCGATCAGCTCTTCGACCAGCGATTCGAACTTGGCGCGCGTGAGCTTGATGTTCAGATGCTTCGGGCCCGAGGCATCGGCCGTGATGTAGGGCAGGTTGATGTCAGTCTGCGCGCTGTTCGAGAGTTCGATCTTGGCCTTCTCGGCCGCTTCCTTCAGGCGCTGCAGCGCGAGCACGTCCTTGCTGAGGTCGACGCCCTGGTCCTTCTTGAACTCGCCGATGATGTAGTCGATCACGCGCTGGTCGAAGTCCTCGCCGCCGAGGAAGGTGTCGCCGTTGGTCGACAGCACTTCGAACTGCTTCTCGCCGTCGACATCGGCGATCTCGATGATCGAGATGTCGAAGGTGCCGCCGCCCAGGTCGTACACGGCGATCTTGCGGTCGGCCTTGTCCTGCTTGTCGAGGCCGAAGGCGAGGGCCGCCGCGGTCGGCTCGTTGATGATGCGCTTCACGTCCAGCCCGGCGATGCGGCCGGCATCCTTGGTGGCCTGGCGCTGGCTGTCGTTGAAGTAGGCGGGGACGGTGATCACGGCCTCGGTGACGGGCTCGCCGAGGTAGTCTTCGGCGGTCTTCTTCATCTTGCGCAGGATTTCCGCGCTGATCTGCTGGGGAGCGAGCTTCTTGCCGCGCACTTCGACCCAGGCATCGCCGTTGTCGGCCTTGGTGATCGTGTAGGGCATCAGGTCGATGTCCTTCTGCACTTCCTTTTCCTCGAACTTGCGGCCGATCAGGCGCTTGACGGCGTAGATCGTGTTCTTGGGGTTGGTGACGGCCTGGCGCTTGGCCGAGGCGCCGACCAGCACTTCGCCGTCTTCCTGGTACGCAACGATCGACGGCGTGGTGCGCGCGCCTTCCGAGTTCTCGATCACACGGGTCGTGTTGCCTTCCATGATCGACACGCACGAGTTGGTGGTGCCGAGGTCGATGCCGATGATTTTGGCCATGATGTTGTTGCTCCTGAACGCGAAAAATATGTTGTTGTGAACTTGTGGATAACCCGGCTCGATTCAAGGGACGGAGCGGGGATTTCCTGTGGGTTTCGTGTGATTCAGTTAGGGGCGCTGACGGTCACCAGCGCAGGTCGCAGCACGCGGTCGGCGATGGTGTAGCCCTTCTGCAGAACGCCCACGATGGTGTTGGGCTCCTGCCCCTCGACCGGCACGACCGAGATCGCCTGATGCTGGTGCGGATCGAACTTGCTGGCCTGGGCCGGCGCGATCTCGATCACCTTGTTGCGTTCCAGCGCGCTCTTGAGCTGGCGCAGCGTGGCTTCGGCGCCTTCGCGGACCTGCTCGGGCGTGGCGTCCTTGTGGTTCAGGCCGGCTTCGAGGCTGTCCAGCACCGGCAGCAGGCTTTCGGCGAAGGACTCGATGGCGAACTTGCGGCCCTTGCTCACCTCCTCGTCGGCGCGGCGGCGCGCGTTCTGCACGTCGGCCTGCGCGCGCAGGTACTGGTCGGCCAGTTCGGCGTTCTTGGCCCGAAGCTCGGCGATCTCGGCCGTGGCGGCTGCCAGCGCGTCGGCCTCGTTGGCGGCTTGCGCGGCTTCCAGCTCTTCGGGGCTGGGCTCGCCCTGCAGGAAGTTCTCTGGATTCGATTGGGGGTTTTGCGGGTCTGACATGCTCAAAAAGCCGGCGTCCACGCCGGAAAACAAAACAATAGCGGGCCAGATGGGGCTGGGTGCGGGGTTTTCAAGGCAAAAAAATGCGCCCATCCAGGCGCATTTCGCTCGGGGCGGCGGTGCCGCCCGTTCAGTGGGCGTCGAGCAGCTCGACGTCGAACTTCAAGGTTGCATTCGGGGGAATCACGCCGCCGGCGCCGCGTGCGCCGTAGCCGAGGGCGGGCGGGATGATCAGGGTGCGCTGGCCGCCGATCTTCATGCCGGCGACGCCTTCGTCCCAGCCCTTGATGACCTGGCCGGCGCCCAGCGAGAAGGCGAAAGGGTCGTTGCGGTCGCGGCTGGAATCGAACTTGGCGCCCTGCACGCCGTCGTTGTAGAGCCAGCCGGTGTAGTGCACATGCACGTGCTGGCCGGCCTTGGCTTCGGCGCCGTCGCCGACGGTGGTGTCTTCGTACTGCAGGCCGGAGGGAGTGATGGGCATGAGATGCTCCTTTGGGGGATGAAGGAAAAAGGCCCGCAGTTTAACGAGGCGCCGGATTCGGCCCGAGTGCGGGTGCAGCAGGCACGGCAGGCGCCGCCTTCTTGACCTGGTTCACCTGCCACTTCACGGCAAAGGCCTGGAGGTCGGACAGGCGCTTGAGCAAGTCCTGCCCGCTCAACGTGAGGCTGTAGCCCTCGCTGCCGTGGTTCACGATGCCGGCTTCGCGCAGCTCCTTGATGCGGGTGTTGAGGGTGTTGGGCGTGATGTTGCCGACGCTGTCCTGCAGCAGGCGGAAGGTCTGGGCATGGCCGTCACGCAGTGCCCAGAGCACGCGCAGTGCATAGCGGGCTTCCAGCAGCGCAAGCAATTGGTTGACGGCCGCGTTTTCCTTGCTACTCATCGAACAACATCTCCTCGGGGCGGCGGCTGCTGCACGGCGCTGTGGCGCCGCGCGTTTTTTATGTTGGGTGCTGGACCACTCGGATCGGGCCGGCGACTATATCCCAGAAGGCAGCTTGCTACAAGTTTTATAGCTATGCAATGAAGCCGGCTGCGGGTTGCAGCGGCAGCGCCTTCAGGAGGTCGAATGGTTGGCCATGAATTCGCCGAGCCGGATCGCGCCTGCCGGCGCCCATGCCGGGTTGAAGACGAGCGGCGGCGGCGGGAACAGCATCACGACCGTGGATCCGAGCAGGAAGCGGCCCATCTCTTCGCCCTTCTTGAGCACGATCTGGCGGTCAGCGTAGTCCCATTCGCGCACCTCGCCGCCGCGCGGCGGGTTGACCACGCCATGCCACACGGTCGCCATGCTGCCGACGATGGTGGCGCCGACCAGCACCAGCACGAAGGGGCCGCGCGCCGACTCGAAGATGCACACCACGCGCTCGTTGCGCGCGAAGAGGCCGGGCACGCCGCGCGCCGTGGCCGGGTTGACCGAGAACAGCTCGCCCGGCACATAGACCATGCGCAGCAGGCGCCCGTCGCAGGGCATGTGGATGCGGTGGTAGTCCTTCGGGCTCAGATAGAGCGTGGCGAAACTGCCGTGCTCGAACTGCGCCGCCAGCGCCGCATCGCCGCCGACCAGCGCGGTGATGGTGTAGCTGTGGCCCTTGGCCTGGAAGATCTGGTCGCCCTCGATGGGGCCGAACTGGCTGATCGCGCCGTCGACCGGCGACACCAGGTCGGCTTGCGCGATCGGGCGCGCGCCGGGCTTCAGGGCCCGGGTGAAGAACTCGTTGAAGCTCGGGTAGCTCGCGATGTCGCTGTCCAGCGCCTCGCCCATGTCGACGCCGTACTTGGCGACGAAGCGGCGGATGATCCAGGTCGTGACCGCACCGCGCTCCTTGCCCGCGACCCAGCCGGCAAACGAAGTCAGCGCCTGTTTGGGAAAGAGGTACTGCGGCAGGACGAAGAGGCGGTCGGACAAGAAGGCGCTTCCAAAAAGGGGAAGGCGATTCTATCGAGCGCCCCGCCTGTCGCCAGTGGGACGGCGGCTACTCCGCCTTGATCGCCGCCGCCTTGATCACTTGCGCCCATTTTTCGACCTCGGCCTTCTGGAAGGCGGCGATCTGCGCGGTCGTCATGTCGGCCGGTTCCATGCCGAAGCCCTTGAGCTTGTCCTGCATCTCGGGCTGGGCGAGGATCTTGCGGATCTCGGTGTGCAGGCGATCGACCACCGGCGCCGGAGTCCCGGCCGGCACGAAGATGGCCTGCCAGGAGAGCACCTCGAAGTCCTTCAGACCCGGCAGGCCCGACTCCGCCACCGTCGGCACGTCCGGCATCGAGGCCAGCCGCTTGGCCGAGCTGACCGCGATCGCGCGCAGCTTGCCGCTCTGGATGTGCGGGCCGGCCACCACGGTGGTGTCGAACATCATGTCGACCTGGCCGCCGATCACGTCCTGGATCGCAGGGCCGCTGCCCTTGTAGGGCACGTGCGTGAACTTGACGCCCGACCTGTACGACAGCAGCTCCAGCGTCAGATGCTGCGAGGTGCCGGTGCCGGCCGAAGCGGACGAGAGCCCGCCCGACTTGGTCTTGCTGGCCTCCAGCACATCCTTCAGCGTCTTGTAGGGGCTCGCCTGGTTGACCACCAGCACCACCGGGTTGGTGCCGATCAGCGTGACCGGCGCAAAGGACTTCTGCGGGTCGTAGCCGATCTTGGGGTAGAGGCTCACGTTGATCGCGTGCGAGCTGATGGTGCCGCCCAGCATCGTGTAGCCGTCGGGCGCGGCGCGCGACGCGATCTCCGAACCCACGCTGCCGCCGGCACCGCCCTTGTTGTCGATCACGATGCTGGTGCCCAGCGCGGGCCCGAGCTTCTGGCCGATCAGGCGGCCGAGCACGTCGGTGGTGCCGCCGGCCGGGAAGGGCACGAGGTAGGTGATGGCCTTGCCGGTCGGCCATTGGCCTTGAGCGAAAGCGGGCAGGGCGGGCAGGCCCGCGGCGAGCGAGGCGATGGCGGTCTGGATGAGGGTGCGGCGTTGCATGACAGTGTCTCCTTGGCGTTCAGGTACAAAAAACTCAGCGCGAGCTCACGGCAGCTCGACGATCTCGACCCAGTTCGGGTTCTTGCCCAGCGGCAGTCGCTGGGGCGTGCCGAGGGCACCGCTCGCAGCGTCGATCGGGTGCACCGAGGCGCTGTGGGACTCCTGGCCGACGGCGATCAGGAAACGGCTGCTCGGATCGATGGCGAAGCCGCGCGGCGTCTTCTCGGTCGGTGTCTGGCCCAGCGCTTGCAGCCGGCCGGTCGAGGCGTCGACCTTGAAGCCCGACAGCGTGCTGGACGTGCGCTCCGATGCGTAGAGATAGCGGCCGTCGGGCGTGAGATGAAGATCGGCGGCCCAGGGCTTGCCGGTGAAGCCCGCGGGCAGCACGGTGGCGCTCTGCTGGAGTTGCAGCGTGCCGCGGGCGGCGTCCCAGGCATACACATGCAGGCCGGCGTCGAGCTCGTTCAGCAGGTACACGTTGCGCTGCGCCTTGTCCCAGACGAAGTGGCGCGGTCCCGACTTCGCCGCGCCGGTCGTCAGCGGCGGGTCGTTGGGCGACAAGACCCCGGTCTGGGCGTCGAAGCGCCAGCTCGAGACGTTGTCGCCGCCCAGGCTGGTCGCCAGCACGAAGCGATTGCCGGCATCGGCGTGAATCGCGTGTGCGTTGGGTGCCGTGGGAAGCAACTGCTGGATCGGGCCGACGTTGCCCGCCTTGTCGATGCTGTTGACCGTGATCTTGTGCCCCGGGTAGGAAGCCGCGAACAGCCAGCGCCCCGTGGCGTCGGTGTCGATGTTGGCCATGCTGTCGGCCAGCGGCGCCTCGCCCAGCTTCTTCAGCTTGCCGCTGGTGCCATCGATCGCGAAACTCGCGACGCGAAAGGGCTGCGAGCGAAGTGCGGCGTACAGGAAGCGCTTGTCGGGGCTCACGGCCATTGGCATCACCATGCCGCCGACGTTCACCGACTCCACAGGCTTCAGCGTGCCCTGGCCGCGGTCGAGCTCGAGAACGGAGATCTCCTGGCTGTCCGCATTGGACACGTAGACCCAGGTGGCGGCCGAAACGTTGCCGCCGATCGCGGCGAGTCCGGGCACGAGCAGCAGCGCGAGGCGGCGCAGCGCGCGAGAAGTGATGGCTGGATGCATATTTTTCTTCCTTAGGGGTTCAGCCGGTTCAAGGCATGTACTGGCCGCCGTTGACTTCGAGAATCTGGCCCGTCACGTAGCTCGAAAGCTGCTCCGAGGCGAGGTAGAGAAAGGCGCCCACGCAGTCGTCGGGCTCGCCGATGCGGGCCATCGGGATCGTGGCCTTGAAGGACTCGAGCATCTGGGGCGTCGAGAACTGGTCGTGGAAGGGCGTCTGGATCACGCCCGGCGCCACCGCGTTGACGCGGATGCGGTCGAGTGCAAGCTCCTTGGCCAGGCCGCGGGTCGCCGTGCTGACGAAGCCCTTGGCGCCGGCATACAGGTAGGCGCCGGGCCCGCCGCCGTGGCGCGCCGCGACCGACGAGACATTGATGATGCTGCCGCCGCGGCCCTGCGCGCGCATCAGCGGCACCACTTCGCGGCAGAAGGCGAGCACCGAGCGCGCGTTGATGTGCAGCACCTCGTCGAAGAGCGCGTCGTCGAAGTCGGCGATCGGCACGCGCTTGACCAGGCTGCCGGCGTTGTTGACAAGGACGTCGATGCCGCCAAGTCGTGCGACGGTTTCGCGCACCACGCGCCGGATCGCTTCGGTGTCGCGTACGTCGCCCTGCAACGCGAAGGCTTCGCCGCCGGCGGCGGTGATCGCGTCCACCACCTCCTTCGCGGGGCCGGCCGAGCGGTTGTAGTGGACGGCCACGCGCATGCCGCGCGCCGCGTAGGCCCGTGCGACGGCGGCACCGATGCCGGTGCTGGCGCCCGTGACGAGGGCGGTCTTGCCTTTCAGATCTTCCATGCGATTCTCCTTTTCAGGTGACGGGCGCCGGGTTGAACAGCACCAGCGCGTTGTGCAGCTTCCAGTGCTCGGCCCAGGTCTTCTTGCGGCCACTGGCCACGTCGAGCATCAGCCGGAACAGCTCCCAGCCCACGTCTTCGATCGTGGCTTCGCCGTCGGCAATGCGGCCGGCGTTGACGTCCATCAGGTCGTGCCAGCGGCGCGCGAGATCGCTGCGCGTGGCGACCTTGATCACCGGCACCTCGGCCAGCCCGTAGGGCGTGCCGCGGCCGGTGGTGAACACGTGCAGGTTGATGCCGGCCGCGAGCTGCAGCGTGCCGCAAATGAAGTCGCTGGCCGGCGTGGCGGCATAGAGCAGGCCCTTCTGCCGCGCCTTCTCGCCCGGCGCGACGACGCCCGAGATCGGCGAGCTGCCCGACTTCACGATCGAGCCCATCGCCTTCTCGACGATGTTGGAGAGCCCGCCCTTCTTGTTGCCGGGCGTGGTGTTGGCGCTGCGGTCGACGCGGCCCTTGTCGAGGTAGGCGTCGTACCAGGCCATCTCGCGGATCATCGCCTCGGCCACCTCGGGCGTGGTCGCGCGGGAGGTGAGCTGGTCGATGCCGTCGCGCACCTCGGTCACCTCCGAGAACATCACGGTCGCGCCGGCGCGCACCAGCAGGTCGGTGCAGAAGCCGACCGCCGGGTTGGCGGTGACGCCCGAGAAGGCATCGCTGCCGCCGCACTGCACGCCGACCACCAGCTCGCTGGCGGGCACGGTTTCGCGCCGGCGGGCGTTGAGGCGCTCGAGATGCTCCTCGGCCTGGCGCAGGATCGAATCGACCATCGACATGAAGCCGATGTGCGCCTCGTCCTGCAGGCACACCACGTCCAGCCCGGTCTCCGCGCTGGCGCCGACGTCGGCCACGTTGCGTTCGTCGATCAAGGGAATCGTGCCGGGCGGCATCAGGCGCTCGGGCTGCAGCTTCTCGCAGCCCAGGCTCACCACCATCACCTCGCCGCCGAAGTTGGGGTTGAGGCTGATGTTGCGCAGCGTGCGGATCGGAATGATCGCGTCGGGCGCATCGATCGCAACGCCGCAGCCATAGCCGTGCTCCAGCGCCACCACGTCGTCGACGTTCGGAAACTTCGGCAGCAGCTCGGCCTTGATGCGCTGCACGGCGAACTCGGTCACGCCGGCCACGCACTGCACGGTCTGGGTGATGGCCAGGATGTTTCGGGATCCGACCGAGCCGTCGGGATTGCGGTAGCCCTCGAAGGTGTAGCCCTCGAGCGGCGCCTGCGGCGGCGGCTTGACGGTGGCGATCGGCAGGCCTTCGAGCTCCCGTGCGGCGGGCATCTTCAAGAGCCGCTCGTGCACCCAGCTGCCGGCGGCGATGGGCTTCAGCGCATAGCCGATCACGACGTCGTAGCGCCGCACCTCGCCGCCTTCGGGAATGTCGACCAGCGCCACCTTGTGCGCCTGCGGCACCTTCTCGACCAGCGCCAGGCCCGAGGGGAACACGGTGCCGGCAGGCAGCCCGCCGTCGTTGGCCACGATCGCGACGTTGTCGCGCTCGTGCATGGTGATGTAGAGAGGTTCGCTCATTTGGGTGCGGAGAAGAGCTCGGGCAGCCACAGGGAGAAGGCCGGCACGTAGGTCACGAGCATCAGGCACACCAGCAGCGCCCCGTAGAAGGGCCAGATCGATCGCATCACCTGCCCGACCGACACCCCTCCGATGGCGCAGCCGATGAACTGCGTGGTGCCGACCGGCGGCGTGTTCAGGCCGAGCGCGCAGTTGATCAGCATGACGATGCCGAACTGCACCGGGCTCATGCCGAACTGCATCGCGATCGGCAGGAAGATCGGCGTGCAGATCAGGATCGTGGCGGCCATGTCGAGGAAGGTGCCCAGCACGAACAGCAGCACGTTGATCATCAGGAAGATGACCCACGGGCTGCTCGAGACCGAGGTCATCAGTTCGCCGGTTTTCTGCGGCACCTCGTACAGCGCCATGAAGTAGCCGAAGGCCGAGGAGATGCCGATCAGCAGCAGCACCACGCCGGTGGTCTTGCAGGCCTTGGCGCAGGCCTTCAGAAAATCCTGCCAACTGAGCGACCGGTACACCAGCACCGTGACGCCCAGCGCCCACAGCACGGCGGTGGCTGCCGACTCGGTGGCGGTGAACACCCCCGACAGGATGCCGACGAGGATGATCGCGACGATCAGGAGCCCGGGCAGCGCGCCGATGAAGGCCGCCAGCACCTCGCCCCAGCCGGGGAAAGCGCCGCGGATCGGGTAGCCGCGCTTGACCGCCACGTAATACGCCGCCCCCAGATTGCACAGCGTCAGGATCAGCGCCGGAATCATCCCCGCCAGGATCAGGCTCAGCACGCTGACCGAGGCGATGCCGGTGGTGGCCAGTGTGAAGATGATGAGGTTGTGCGAGGTCGGCATCAGCGCGCCGACCAGCGCCGCGTGCGTGGTGACGTTGACCGCGTAGTCCGCGTCGTAGCCCTCGCGCTTCATCAGCGGGATCATCACCGAGCCCATGGCCGACACGTCGGCCACCGGCGAGCCCGCCACGCCGCCGAACAGCGTGCAGCCGATCACGTTGCTCATGCCGAGCCCGCCGCGCACATGGCCGATCAGGCTGTTGGCAAAGCGCACGATGCGTTGCGCGATGCCGCCGTAGAGCATCAGCTCGCCGGCGAACACGAAGAAGGGGATGGCCAGGAACGAGAAGATCTGCATCCCGCCGACCATCTTCTGGAACACCACCGCCACCGGCAGACCGGCGTAGAGCACGGTGGCGACCGAGGCGAGGCCGATCGAGAACGCGACCGGCACGCCGAGGACCAGCAGCGCGAGAAAACTAAGAGAGAGAACAGTCAATTCCACGCCGGCACCACTTCCTCGTCACGCAGCAGTGCCACGATGTGTTCAACCGAAAACAGAACGATCAACATGCCCGCGATCACGAGCGCCAGGTAGTCCATGCCCACCGGAATGCCCAGCATGGGCTTGATGTCGCTCCACTTGAGCCGGGTCCAGAGCCAGCCGCTGGAAACCATGATGGCGCCGAACAGCGCCACCAGCGCGTGGATCAGGATCTCGATCTTGAGGCGCAGCGACTCCGGCAACAGGGCGACCAGCGAATCCAGGCCGATGTGGCCGGCATCGCGCACGCCGACCGCCACGCCCAGCGCGGTGACGTACAGCACCAGCTGCAGCGCGAGGCCCTCGGCCCAGACCGGCGTGTCGTTGAAGAGGTAGCGCCCGACCACCTGGTACTGCACGCACACGATGATGGCGATCAGCAGCACCACCGCCAGCATCAGGCTGGCCTTGGACAGCAGCGCGCACACGCGCGAGTACGCATGGCGCGAGGGCGGGCGCGAGGTTTCGGGTTCGGCCGGCCCGTCGATCACTTGTTGTCCTGGATCGCCTTGACCAGGCGCTGCAGGTCCGGCGTGGAGATGAACTTGGCGTACACCGGTGCCATGGCGGCGCGGAACGAGGCCTTGTCGACGTCGGACACGATGGTGGCGCCGCCCTTGGTGACCACCTCGAGCGACTTGGCCTCCTGCTCGTCCCACTTCTTGCGCTGGAACGCGACCGATTCCTTGGCCGCGGCGCGGAACATGTCCTGCTCGGCCTTGGGCAGCTTGTCATAGACGGCTTTGGACATCACCAGCATCTCGGGCGCCATCGAATGCTCGGTGCGCGAATAGAACTTGACGGCCTCGTAGTGCTTGAAGCCGTCATAGGACGGGATGTTGTTCTCCGCGGCGTCGATCAGCCCGGTCTTGAGGCCGGTGTAGACCTCGCCGATCGGCACCGGCGTGGCATTGGCGCCCATGGCGTTGATCAGCGACACCCACAGGTCGGATTGCTGCACGCGGATCTTCATGCCCTTGGTGTCGGCCAGCGACTTCACCGGCTTCTTGGCGTAGATCGAGCGCGCGCCGCTGTCGTAGAAGGCCAGGCCGACCAGGCCCTCGGGCTCGCAGCTCTTCAGGATCTCCTCGCCGGCCGGGCCGTCGAGCGACTTGCGCATGTGGGCGATCGAGTCGAACAGGAAGGGCATCGTCGGCACCAGCGTCTTGGCGCACAGCGAGTTCAGCGGGCTGATGTTGACGCGGGTCATCTCCAGCGCGCCGATCTTCACCTGGTCGATGGTCTCCTTCTCGGTCCCCAGCGCGCCCTTGTTGAAGACCTTGATCTTGTATTTGCCGTTGCTGCGCTTGTCGAGCAGCTCGCTCATGTACTTGACCGCGGCCACGGTCGGGTAGTCGTCGCTGTTGTGCACATCGGCCGAACGGAATTCGACGGCGTGCGCGGCCACGCCCAAGGCGGCGGCCGCCAGGGCGATCAGGGTGCGGGTGTATGTCATTTGTCTTCCTCTTTGGTGGTGGTTTGTGGAAATTGAACGTTGTCAGGTGCCGAACGCGGGCTCCGCGATGCCTTGGGTGCCGGGGCGCAGCGCGAACAGGCCGCCGGCGAGCGGCTGCTCGGAGAGATCGCCGCCCGGGCGGATCGAGGTCACGAACAGCGTGTCGAGCTTCGGGCCGCCGAAGGCGCACATCGCGGGCTTCTTCACCGGCACTTCGAGCGAGCGGTCGAGCCTGCCTGCGGGCGTGAAGCGGTGCACCAGGCCGGCGTCGTTGCCGCAGATCCAGTAGCAGCCGTCGGCGTCGACCGCGGCGCCGTCGGGCCGGCCGGGCAGCGGCTTCATATCGATGAAGACGCGGCGGTTCGTGGGCGTGCCGCTGGCCGTGTCGTAGTCGAAGGCCCAGATGGTCTGCACGCTCGGGTGCGAATCGGAGAGGTACATCGTGCGGCCGTCGGGGCTGAAGGCCAGGCCGTTGGGCACGATCAGGTCGTCGAGTTGCACGGTGGGTGCTTCGGCGCCTTTGTCATAGCGATAGAGGTGCCCGACGCGCGAGCCGGCGGCCATGTCCATCAGCATGGTGCCGGCCCAGAAGCGGCCCTGGCGGTCGCAACGGCCGTCGTTGAAGCGCATGCCGGGCAGGGCGTGCTCCACCTGGGCGAGCCGCGTCGCGGCGAGCGTGCCGTCGTCCTGCGCTGCAATCGAGAACAGGCCGCTTTCCATGCCCGCGATCCAGGCGCCCGGCACATCGGCGCGCGGCGCGATGCAGGCCAGCATCTCCTCACCGATCCACTTCACATGACCGGCCGCCGACCAGCGGTGCAGCGCCCGACCCGGGATGTCGACCCAATAGAGCGCTTCGTCAGCCGCCGACCACACAGGGCTCTCGCCCGTGCCGCAGCGAGCATCGACCACGAGCTCGGCTTTGCTGGACATGGCCTTCAATCGCCGAAGGGGCCCTGGGCGGTAAAGGCGCCGCCCTGGTAGATGGCGTTCGGGTCGGTCGGTGCCACGGGCGGCTGCGCCTCGATCTTGGCGCGGAAGACTTCCGAGCTGTCCTGCGGCTGGAAGCCCAGGTGCGCGGCCGCGCTGTTGTCCCACCAGACATCGCGGTTGGCCGACACGCCGTAGACCAAGGTATGGCCCACGGAGGGCGTGAAGAGTGACCTCTCGACCAGCGTCGTCAGGTCGCGGTAGCTGAGCCAGGTGCTCATCATGCGGCGGTTGGCCGGCTCGGGGAAGGAGGAGCCGATGCGGATGCTCACGGTCTCGATGCCCCAACGGTCGAAGTAGAACTGCGCCACGTCTTCGCCGAAGGATTTGGACAGGCCGTAGTAGCCGTCGGGCCGGCGCGCGGCGTGGGCGTCGATCGTTTCGCTCTGCTTGTAGAAGCCGATCACATGGTTCGAACTCGCGAACACCACGCGCTTCACGCCATGCCGGCGCGCGCCTTCATAGAGATGGAAGATGCCCTTGATGTTGGCTTCGAGGATTTCCTCGAAAGGGCGTTCGACCGAGACGCCGCCCAGGTGCACGATCGCGTCGCAGCCGGCGATCAGCGCATCGACCGCGGCCTTGTCGGCCAGATCGCAGGGCACGACTTCCTCGTGCTTGCCCTCGGCCGGCGCGAGCGCCGCGATGTCGGAGACGCGCAGCACATCCGCATAAGGACGCAGCCGTTCGCGCAGCACCTTGCCCAGACCGCCGGCGGCGCCCGTCAGTAGCAGCCGGGCCACGCGGGGCGGATTGGCTTTGGAAATCTCGCTCATCTCTTGTTTGTCTCTGGTGGTAAGTTATCGGTTGTCGTACAACGAGATGAGGATTATCATCACCGCATGACGAACCTGTCAACGGGGTCAATCGCTAGCGCCGAAGCCGCCACCTTCACCGGCAGCCCGCGCCGCCGCGGGCGCGGTTTGGCCCATGGCCTGGTCGACGATCTGGGCGAGAAGATCCGCAGCCAGCAGCTCAAGCCGGGCGACAAACTGCCGACCGAGTCGGCCATCATGCAGGCCTACGGCGTGAGCCGCACGGTGGTGCGCGAGGCGCTCTCGAAGCTGCAGGCGGGCGGGCTGGTGGAGACGCACCACGGCATCGGCACCTTCGTGCTGCAGCCCAAGGCCGCGGGCATGTTCCGGCTCGATGCCTCGGACATCGCGACCTCGGTCGACGTGCTCGCGGTGCTCGAACTGCGCATCAGCCTGGAGACCGAATCCGCCGGCCTGGCCGCGACGCGCCGCACCGACGAGCAGCTGGCCGCGATGCGCGAGGCGCTCGACGATTTCGAGCGCAACGTGGCGGTGGCGGGGGACACGGTGGCGCCCGACTTCCGTTTCCATCTGCAGATCGCGCAGGCCACCGGCAACCCGTACTTCGCGGACATCATGAGCCACCTGGGCACCACGATCATTCCACGCACGCGCATCACCGCCATCCGCAACCACGACCGCCGCGGCGAATACCTGAGCCGCGTGAACCGCGAGCATGAAGAGATCTACGCCGCCATCGCGCGGCGCGACCCGGAGTCGGCGCGCGCGGCCATGCGCATCCACCTGACCAACAGCCGCGAGCGGCTGCGGATCGCGCAGGCAGCGGCCAAGAGCGCCGCTGCCGAAGCCGCGCCGCCTGGCGATCCGGCCGATAGCACGCCGCCGGCCTGAGCGGCCGGCGCGCAGGACTGGACAGGGTGTCCAACTAGTTGTACGATGACTGATGACGAGACCCGAAGCGGCATGCATGTGCGTGCCTGCGCGGCAGTCGCCCATTCCCATCCTCAGGAGACACAAGACATGACCATGAATCGACGCGATCTCGTGCTCGGCGCACTCGGCACCGGGCTGCTGGCCGCAAGCGGCGCACAGGCTGCCGACGCCTGGCCCGCCAAACCCATCCGCATCGTGGTGCCGTATCCGCCTGGCGGGTCGTCCGACATCATCGCGCGCTCGATCAGCCAGCCGCTGTCGGAAGCGCTCAAGCAATCGGTCATCGTGGAGAACCGCGCCGGTGCCAACGGCAACCTCGGCGCCGACCTGGTGTCCAAGGCGTCGCCCGACGGCTACACGCTGCTCCTGTGCGACGTCGGCGCGCTCGCGATCAGCCCGTCGGTCTACACCAAGCTGCCGTTCGACCCGTCGAAGGACCTGCGCGGCGTGACCATGCTGGCCTATTCGCCGCACCTGCTGGTTGTGCATCCGTCGGTGCCGGTGAGCAACCTCAAGGAACTGGTCGCGCTGTCGAAGAAGTCCGACCTGAACTTCGCCGTCACCGCCACCGGCAGCGCGCCGCACCTCGCCGGCGTGGCGCTCGAACGCGCCAGCGGCGCGCGCTGGCAGTACGTGCCCTACAAGGGCGGCGTGCAGGCCATCCAGGACACGGTGGGCGGCCAGACCCAGGTGCTGATGAACGGCATGCTCGCGACGCTGCCGCATGTGCAGAGCGGCAAGCTCAAGATCCTCGGCGTCTCCAAGTCCACGCGCATGCCGCTGATCGGCGATGTGCCGACCATTGCCGAGCAGGGCGTGCCGGGCTTCGACTCCGGTACCTGGCAAGGCATGCTGGCGCCGCGCGGCACGCCCGAGGCGGTGATCCAGCGCCTCAACAAGGAACTGGTTTCGATCATCCGTTCGCCCGACATCCGCTCGCGCCTGGCCGGGCAGGGTGCCGAGGTTGTGACCATGGCGCCGACCGAGCAGGAGCAGTTCTTCAACAAGGAACGCGCGCGCTGGGCCAAGGTCGTCGATGCGGCCCAGATCAAGCTGGACTAGAGCAACTATCCCGGCCGTTCGGGCTGAGCTAGTCGAAGCCTGTCCTGAGCAAGGACGAGGAGCCCTTCGACAAGCTCAGGGCGAACGGAGCTGAGGACTCATCTTTTTCTTTCTTCACTTCAATCGAATGAATCCGCAAGAACTCAAATCCATCATGGGCTCCGGCCTGCTGTCCTTCCCGTTGACCGACTTCGACGCCGAAGGCAACTTCCACAAGAAGGGCTACATCGAGCGCCTCGAATGGCTGGCGCCCTACGGCGCGAGCGCGCTGTTCGCGGCCGGCGGCACCGGCGAGTTCTTCTCGCTGACCGCCGACGAATATCCCCAGATCATCCGCACCGCGGTCGACACCTGCCGTGGCAAGGTGCCGATCATCGCGGGCGCCGGGGGCCCCACGCGCTTCGCGATCCAGTGCGCGCAGGCGGCCGAGAAGGCCGGCGCCCACGGCATCCTGCTCTTGCCGCACTACCTGACCGAAGCCGGTCAGGAAGGGCTGGCCGCGCACGTGGAAGCCGTGTGCAAGAGCGTGAAGTTCGGCGTCATCGTCTACAACCGCGGCCAGAGCAAGCTCTACCCGGCCACGCTCGAGAAGCTGGCCGCGCGCTGCCCCAATCTCGTGGGCTTCAAGGACGGCATCGGCGACATCGAGCTCATGAGCTCGATCCACCTGCGCATGGGCGACCGCTTCGCCTACCTCGGTGGCCTGCCGACGGCCGAGGTCTATGCGGCGGCCTACAAGGCGCTGGGCACACCGGTGTATTCCTCGGCGGTGTTCAATTTCATCCCGAAGACCGCGATGGACTTCTACAAGGCGGTGGCCGACGACGACATGGCCACGCAGCACCGCCTGCTCAAGGAGTTCTTCATGCCCTACCTGGAGATCCGCAACAAGGGCCACGGCTACGCGGTGAGCATCGTGAAGGCCGGCGCCAGGATCGTGGGACACGACGCCGGCCCGGTGCGCACGCCGCTCACCGAGCTCAAGCTCGAGGAGTACGACGCGCTGGCGGCGCTGATCGACAAGCTCGGCCCGCAATAGGCCGTTTCCGAGTGCGCCCGTTGCAGGGAGCGTAGAGTTCCCCACTGCGCGGGGCCGCTCTTGCGGCCCTTCCTTTTTTCCCCGACCGACCTCCAAGGAACTGCCATGCAGAACTTCGACAACCTGATCAACGGCGAATGGCGCGCCGGCGCCAGCTACAGCCCGAATACCAATCCGAGCAACCTGGGCGACGTGCTCGGGCAATATGCCCAGGGCGATGCCGCCCAGGTCGATGCGGCCGTCGCCGCGGCCACCGCGGCGTTTCCGGCCTGGTCCACCGGCAGCATCCAGGCGCGCAGCGATGCGCTGGACAAGATCGGCAACGAGATCCTGGCGCGCAAGGAAGAGCTCGGCACCCTGCTCGCGCGCGAGGAGGGCAAGACCAAGCCCGAAGGCATCGGCGAGGCCACGCGCGCCGGCCACATCTTCAAGTTCTTCGCCGGCGAATGCCTGCGTCTCTCGGGCGAAGTCATTCCCTCGGTGCGCCCCGGCATCGGCGTGGAGATCACGCGCGAGCCCGTGGGCGTGGTGGGGCTCATCACGCCGTGGAACTTCCCGATTGCGATCCCTGCCTGGAAGATCGCACCGGCGCTGGCTTTCGGCAATTGCGTGGTGCACAAGCCCGCCGACCTGGTGCCTGGCTGCGCCTGGGCGCTGGCCGAGATCATCAGCCGCTCGGGCATTCCGCCCGGCGTGTTCAACCTCGTGATGGGCCGCGGCAGCGTGATCGGCAATGCGTTGGTCGACCATCCCGGCATCCATGCCATCAGCTTCACCGGCTCGGTCGGCGTCGGCCGCAACATCGCGGTGCAGTGCGCGACGAAGCACAAGAAGGTGCAGCTCGAGATGGGCGGCAAGAACCCGCAGGTCGTCCTGGACGACGCCAACCTCGACCAGGCCGTCGAGCTCAGCGTGCAGAGTGCCTTCTATTCAACCGGCCAGCGCTGCACCGCGTCGAGCCGGCTGATCGTGACCGAGGGCATCTATCCGAAGTTCATCGAGGCGATGAAGGCGCGGATGGCGAAGATCAAGGTCGGCGACGCGCTGGCGCAGGGCACCGATATCGGCCCGGTCTCCAGCGAGAGCCAGCTGCAGCAGGACCTGAACTACATCGAGATCGGCCAGGGCGAGGGCGCCACGCTGGCCGCGGGCGGCGAGCGCCTGAAGCTGGACACCGAGGGCTACTACATGTCGCCGGCGCTCTTCAGCGAATCGGTGGCGTCGATGCGCATCAACCGCGAAGAGATCTTCGGGCCGGTGGCGAGCGTGATCCGGGTGAAGAACTACGAGGAGGCGCTGGCCACCGCCAACGACACCGAGTTCGGCCTGTCGGCGGGCATCGCGACGACGAGCCTGAAGTACGCGACGCACTTCAAGCGCCACAGCCAGGCGGGCATGGTGATGGTCAACCTGCCGACCGCGGGGGTGGACTATCACGTGCCCTTCGGCGGGCGCAAGGGGTCGAGCTATGGGCCGCGGGAGCAGGGGCGCTATGCGCAGGAGTTCTTTACCGTGGTGAAGACGGCTTACACGCTGGCTTGAGCGTCTTGTCTTGCTCCCTCTCCCTCCGGGAGAGGGTTGGGGTTGGAGGCGCCGGAGCCGGGAGTTCGCCCCGGCTCCAGGCCTCAAGATGAAGCGCGTCGTTGCCCCCTTCGCAGCCAGTATTCGATCAGCTCGAACACCCCTTCGCTCAACAGCGCCAGCACCGCCGCCGGCACCGCGCCCGCAACCAGCAACTCGCGGTCGTTGAGCGCAAGGCCGGTCACGATGCGTTCTCCAAAGCCTCCGGCTCCGATGAAGGCCGCGATGGTCGCCGTCCCGATCGCGATCGTCGTTGCCGTCCGTACACCGGCCAAGAGCGTCGGCAGCGACAGTGGCAACAGCACCAACCGCAGGCTCTGCCTGCCGGTCATCCCGAGCGCCGTGCCAGCCTGTCGCAGGCCCACAGGCACCTCGGCCAGCCCGGTCACCGTGTTGCGCATGATCGGCAGCAGCGAATAAAGCGTGAGCGCGATCAGCGCCGGCAGGGTGCCGATCGCACCGATCAGCGAGATCAGCACCGCCAGCATCGCGAGCGATGGCACGGTCTGCAGCAAGCCCGTGAGGCCGAGCACCACGGCGCGCAAGCGCAGGTGCGGAAACACGAGGATGCCCAAGGGCACCGCGATCAGGATCGCGAGCCCGACCGAGACCGCCACCAGCAGCAGATGCTGCCGTGCCAGCCGGCCGAGGTCGGGGCCGAAGAGCTTGGCGGCAAAGCCCCGCGCGGCGCTCTCGGCGCCCGCCGGCCCGCTGTGCTTGCCCTGCGCCAGGAAGTCGCGCGCGATCACGTCGAATGCCACGCCCTGCAGTTCGGCGCGCGCGTTCATCGCGATCATCGCGCGCTCGTCGATGCGGCCTTCGAGCTTCTGCAGCGCGGCCCAGGCCTGCGGAAAGCGCGTGGGCACGTCCAGGCGATACAGCAGCACCGCGTCGTAGCGCGGGAAATAGCGCCGGTCGTCTTCCAGCACGCGCAGGCCGAGGTGGTCGATCTTGGCGTCGGTGGTGTAGATGTCGATCACGTCGATCTGTTTGGCTGCGATCGCGTCGTAGGCCAGGCCGTGGTCCAGGCCGGTCGGCTTCTGGCCGAAGCCGTAGCGCGCGGCCAGGCCCTGCCAGCCATCGGCACGGCCGATGAATTCGTTCGAGAGCCCGAGCCGCAGTTCAGGGTGGCGTGCCAGGTCGCTCAGGCTGCGCACGCCGAGCCGGTCCGCATCGGCCGCGCGCATCGCGAGCGCATAGCCGTCGTTGAAGCCCAGCGGGATGGCGGCGCCGAGCCCGAGCGGCGCGAGCGCGGCGTTCATGGCCTCGCGCGTCATCGGCTGCGGGTTCTTGAGGATCTCCAGACCGATGGTGCCGGTGTATTCGGTGTAGAGATCGATGCCGCCCGAGCGCAGGGCTTCGTAGACGATGGCCGTGTTGCCCAGGCCCTGCCGCACCACGGGCGGGCTCGCCGTATGAGGCGATGCGGTCTGCGCCAGCACTTCCGCCAGGATGTACGACTCGGTGAAGCGCTTGGAGCCGACGCGCAGGCTTCCCTCCTGCGCGTGCGAGGACGAGGCCGCGCAGAGCAGCAGGCCCAGGCAGGACAAGGCGGTCAGCCACGCACGGCGCGAGGGATGCATCGAGCGCAGTGTATCGGCGTGACAGGCCGGTTTCCTACAGCAGCTGGTGTGCGGGGCTGATGCTGCGCCGCACCAGATGAACGCAAGCTGAATCGGTGCTGATCAATTACGTCCGACGCGGTCAAGGAAAGCCCCTGCTGCTCGTTCATGGGCTTGGCAGCAGCTGGCGCTCGTGGCAAACCATCATGGAGCCGCTGGCTGCCAAGCGCGCGGTGGTCGCGATCGACCTGCCCGGTTTCGGCAAGAGCCCGCCGCTGGCAGGAGAAGTCTCCTTGCAGACCCTGGCCAATGCCATCACGGAGTTTCTGCGCGAGCACGACCTGATCGGCACCGACGCCGTCGGCAGTTCGATGGGCGCGCGCCTGGTGCTCGAACTGGCGCGCCGCGGCGGTGTGCTGGGTTGCGTCATCTCGCTCAACCCCGGCGGATTCTGGGCGGGCTGGGAGCGCCAGGTCTTCCACGCTTCGATCTGGCTCTCGGTGCGGCTGGTGCGCGCGCTGCAGTTCGCGATGCCCACGATCACCGCGCACGAATGGTCGCGCAGGCTTCTTCTCACGCAGTTTTCGGCGCAGTCGGCCATGCTGGCGCCGTCGCTTGTGCTCGAGGAAATGCGCAGCTGTGCTGCTGCGCGGTCCTTCAACCTGGTGTTGCGCGATCTCGTGCACGGTGCGCCGCCGCAAGGCGCGACCATCGGCAGCATGCGCAAGCCGCTTGTGATCGGCTGGGGTCGCATGGACCGCGTCTGTTTTCCGCAGCAAGCCGCGCGGGCGCAGCGGCTTTTTCCCGACGCGCGCCTGCACTGGTTCGAGCGCTGCGGCCACTTTCCGCATTGGGACGCGCCGGAGGAAACCGCGCGCCTGATCCTCGAGACCACGGCCGACTGAATCTTTGTGAAAGACGCAATGGCATCCCACAAGAGAAAGAAAAAAGCTTCGCTTCCCCCACCCGAGATCCATGGCGCGCGAGAACTGCCTACGGTGCTGGTCGAGGGCTACAGCCTCCAGTTGCGCGACAAGGACGGCTTCATCGGCGACCAGGCCAGCCAGACGGCGTTCAGGGAGCTGCTGGAGCGCTGGCGACGGCGCCGCCGGAAGAGGGGCAGGGACCCGTTGGGCGCCAAGCATTCGAAGGACCTGCCCAAGAGCACGCTGGACGCCACGCTCAAAGCCGGCCAGACCTCCGAGGCCGCCGACATGGTTCATGGCGCCATCGAGGAATTCGCCGAGGAGCTGGCCTGGGTCATCGAACGCTTCCTGCGCCAGCCGTCATGGCAGGGCGTGGAGCGCATCGTGATCGGCGGCGGCTTCCCGGAGAGCGACGTCGGCGAGCGCGCGGTGCTGCAGGCGGCGGCCATCCTCCAGGGCATGGGCATCGACGTGCAATTGGGCCGCATCGGCCACGAAACCGACGACGGCGGATTGCTCGGCTGGTTGCACCTGGCGCCGCCGCCGCTGCTGAAAGGCCGTGACGCGATCCTCGCGATCGACATCGGCGGCACCAACGTGCGCTGCGGCATCGTCAAGATGCGCCGCAAGCGCGCCAAGGACCTGTCGAAGGCGAAGGTGCAGCGGCGCGAAAAGTGGCGCCATGCGGACGACGGCCCGGCGCGCAAGGTGCTGGTCGAGCGCCTGGTGGACATGCTCCACGATCAGATCCGCTACGCCACGAAGAAGGGCATCCGCCTGGCGCCCTTCATCGGCATCGGCTGCCCGGGCCTGATCCGCAAGGATGGCTCGATCGCGCGCGGCGCGCAGAACCTGCCGGGCGACTGGGAGAGCGAACACTTCCATCTGCCGACCGAGCTGGGCAAAAAAATTCCGACGATCGGCGGCGAGCCCGCCCTGGTTCTGATGCACAACGATGCCGTGGTGCAGGGCCTGAGCGAATTGCCTTTCATGCGCGACGTGAAGCGCTGGGCGATGCTGACCATCGGCACCGGACTTGGCAACGCCAGCTACACCAACAAGACCTAAAGCTGGAACGCGATGGTCAGCAGCAGTCCTTCGGCCACGTCGCGCACGATGCCCGGACGGCGCGCGCGGTAGGTCTCGCCGGCCGAGGCGGTGGCCTCGATCCATTGCGCGAGCCAGTCGATCTCGTTGCGGTCGTAGAACACAACCGCCGCCTCGTGGTTCAGGAGCAGGCTGCGCATGTCGAGGTTGATCGAGCCGCACAGCGCGAGCTCTTCGTCGACCACCACCGCCTTGGCATGCGCCATGAAGGGCAGCATGCGGAAGATCACGCCGGCGCGCGCCAGGTCGCGCATGGCGCGGGCACGCACGAAATCGGCGAGCCGGTGGTTGGACTGCGCGGGAATCGCGATCGTGACCTGCACGCCACGCCGCGCGGCCAGGCGCAGCGCATCGCGCAGGCCGTCGCCGGGCACGAAGTAGGGCGTGATCGCGAGCACGCGGTGCTCGGCGCGGAAGCAGGCGTCGATCAGGAGCGCGTGCGCCGTGTCTTCGGTCTGGTCGGGGCCGCTCGGCAGGAATTGCGCCAGGCCGCCAGCCGGCGGCGCCACCGCGGCCGCGATGGCGCGCGGCTTGCGCCCGCGCACCGAGGCCCAGTCGTGGTCGAACTGGCGCGCCGCCGCGGTGGCCACGCTGCCCCTCAAATCGAAGGACAGGTCGCGCCAGCCCACCGGGTAGTCGTGGTTGCCGAGGAAGTATTCGCCCGCCATGTTGCGGCCGCCCGACCAGAGCCAGCCGTCGTCGGCGATCGTGAGCTTGCGGTGGTTGCGCAGGTTGCGCGGACCCGCGCGGCGCAGGCTGAAGATCGGGCGGAACACGGCCACCTCGGCGCCGGCATCGCGCAGCGTGTCGAAGTGGCTTCGCGGCAGCGACAAGGCGCCGAAGCCGTCGAGCAGCACCCGCACCTTGATGCCTTCGCGCGCGCGCCGCGAGAGCCGGTTGATCGCCTCGTGCCCGAGCGCGTCGTCGCCGATGATGAAGGTGCAGACGTCGATGCGCGTGCGCGCGCCCTCGATCACTTCCCACAGCGCATCGCGCGCGGCGCCGCCGTCGGCATGGAAGCGCACCGCGCAAGGTCCGGGCGCCGCGAGGCCGAAGCTTTCGACCAGGTCGGCAGCCCAGTGCCCGGCAGGTACCGAGCGCCGCGGCCGCGGCGAGCCCGCCGGCCGCAGCTTGCGCTGGCCGAATAGCAGGTAGATCGGCAGGATGAAGTAGGGCAGCAGCACGAGACCCATCACCCATGAAATGGCGGTGCTGGGCGCGCGCTGCTCGCGCCTTGCGCGCGTCGTCAGCACGTAGACGAGCAGCGCGAAGGTGACGACCAGCAAATGCTGCGACGGCGAGGGCAGCCAGTCGAGCAGGTCGTCGATGCGGTTCACGCGAGATGCGACTGGAGGGCCAGGGGCACCGGGCGTCCTTGCGAGGCCAGGAACCTCATCATCGGGCCGACCACTTCGCGCACCGCGGGCCGCGCACCCACGCGTTCGCGCCAGACCAGAAGGCGCGGCGTGTCGCCGGTCATGCCTGCGCCCTTGCGGTCAGCGAACACCTGCGCCATGTAGAAGGCGATGTCGGCAAACGAATAGGAGCCGGCGAGGTGGTCGCCGTGCGCCAGCCGATGTTCCATCTGCACATAGAAACGGGCGCAGGCGGCGCAGGCTGCCACCGCGGCCTCGCTTTGCATGTCGTGCTGCAGGCCCATGAGCTTGATCACGTGCGGGAAGAACACCTCGTCTGACATGTGCTCGAGCTGGCGCGCCCGTGCCCGCTCGACCACGCCGCGCGGCCACAGCGGCGGATCGGGCACCCGGTCTTCGAGGTACTCGAAGATCTGCGTCGAGTCGAAGATCTCGACCTCGCCGTCGATCAATACCGGCACCTGCCGCTTGGGGTTGATGCGCAGCACCTCGGGGTGCCTGGGCTCGTAGTTGTCGTCGCGGTCGAAGGGCACCATCACGGCTTCGATCGCGATGCCTTTTTCAAGCGCCGCGATCTGCGCTTTGGCGCCGAACATGCTGAGGGGGCCGGTGAAGAGCTTCATGGAGCGCGATCATGCCCCGACTTCACCTCGCGTGCACCTCAGAGGGAGCCCCACACCTCCTGTGCGGTTTCCACGACCAGCCGCAGCTTCGCGCGCTGCGCCTCGACGGCGATGTTGTTGCCGTGCACCGTGCTCGAGAATCCGCATTGCGGCGAGAGCGCGAGCTGCTCCAGCGGCACGTATTTGGCGGCTGCCTCGATGCGCGCCTTGAGCTCGTCCTTGTCTTCCATCTCGCCGAACTTGGTGGTCACCAGGCCCAGCACCACGGTCTTGCCCTTGGGCAGGAAGCGCAGCGGCCGGAAGTCGCCCGAGCGGGCGTCGTCGTACTCGAGGAAGTAGGCGTCGAGGTCCATCTCCTTGAGCAGCGCCTCGGCCACCGGCTCGTAGTTGCCGGCCGCCGCATGCGTGCTCTTGAAGTTGCCGCGGCACAGGTGCATCGCGAGGATCATGCCCTCGGGCTTCTGCGCCACCACCTTGTTGATGAAGGCGGCGTAGCGGTGCGGCAGCTCGTTGGGGTCGTCGCCGCGCTGGCGGGCGGCTTCGCGCATCTTCTCGTCGCACAGGTAGGCGAGGTTGGTGTCGTCCATCTGCACGTAGTTGCACCCGGCCGCGGCCAGCGAGCGCAGTTCGTCGCCGTAGGCCCTGGCCACGTCGTCGTAGAACTCCGGGTCGAGTTCGGGGTAGGCCACCTTGCTGATGCCGGCGCGGCCGCCGCGGAAGTGCAGCATGGTGGGCGAGGGGATCGTGACCTTGGGCGTGTTGCCGGCCGACACCTGGCTCTTGAGGTACTCGAAGTCCGCGAGCTGGATGCACTTCGCGTGCGTCACCTTGTCGATGACGCGCATCACCGGCGGTGCCAGCTCCTCGGTGCCGTCGGGCTTCTTGATGGTGACCGGGATGTCGGTCTTCACGCCGCCGAGCTGCTCGAGGAAGTCGATGTGGAAGTAGGTGCGGCGGAACTCGCCGTCGGTGATGCTCTTGAGGCCGATGTCCTCCTGGAACTTCACGATCTCGGTGATGGCCTTGTCTTCGACCCCGCGAAGCTGTTCGGGCGTGATCTCGCCCTTGGCTTTTTGCTCGCGGGCTTCGAGCAGGTATTTGGGGCGCAGGAAGCTGCCGACGTGGTCGTAGCGGGCAGGCAGGCGGGCGTGCTGGGACATGGGGTGCTCCGTCGAAATCAGAAAAAGTACGGTCGATCGTAATCTCATGCCGATGGACCGCGATGGATACAGTGGAGTCGGTATTTACCCTCGTTTTAGCCGAAAAGTGTTGGAAATACCGGTTCAAATGTATACATTGAGTATCCCATGAGCACCTCTTCAAGCCCTTTTCCACTCAACGCCTGGTACGCGGCCGCCTACGACGTCGAGCTCAAGCACGCGCTGCTGGCACGCACCGTCTGCAACCAGAAACTGGTGCTGTACCGGCGCACCGACGGCCAGGTCGCCGCGCTGGAAGACGCCTGCTGGCACCGGCTGATGCCGCTGTCGATGGGCCGCCTCGATGGCGACGAGCTGGTCTGCGGCTACCACGGCCTGGTCTACAACAGCCAGGGTCGCTGCACCCACATGCCGAGCCAGGAGACGCTGAACCCGTCGGCCTGCGTGCGCGCCTACCCGGCGGTCGAGAAGCACCGCTTCGTCTGGGTCTGGCCCGGCGATCCGGCCAAGGCCGACCCGGCGCTGGTGCCCGACATGCACTGGAACGACGACCCGGCCTGGGCCGGCGACGGCAAGATGATCCGCGTGGCCTGCGACTACCGGCTGGTGGTCGACAACCTGATGGACCTCACGCACGAGACCTTCGTGCACGGCTCCTCGATCGGCAACCGCGCGGTGGCGGAGGCGCCCTTCGTCGCGACCCACGGCGACCGCTCGGCCACCGTCACGCGCTGGATGGAGAACATCGATGCGCCGCCCTTCTGGGCCGCGCAGATCCGGCATGCCCACGGCTACCAGGGCAAGGTCGACCGCTGGCAGATCATCCGCTTCGAGGGTCCCTGCACCGTCAACATCGATGTCGGCGTGGCCGAGGCGGGCAGCGGCGCGGTGCCGCGCGACGGCGCGGCGGGCGACCGCAGCCAGGGCGTCAACGGCTACGTGCTCAACACCATCACGCCCGAGACCGACAAGAGCTGCCTCTATTTCTGGGCTTTCGCGCGCAACTACTGCATCGGCGAGCAGCGCCTCACGCACGAGCTGCGCGAAGGCGTGGCCGGCATCTTCCGCGAGGACGAGCTGGTGCTCGAAGCCCAGCAGCGCGCCATCGACGAGCGGCCCGACTACAGCTTCTACAACCTCAACATCGACGCCGGCGCGATGTGGGCGCGACGGCTCATCGACCAGATGATCGCGAAGGAAAGGCCGCGAACAGCTGCCATTCCGATCCGGCCCGCGGCCGAAGCGGCGGGGGAGCGCACGTGAGCATCGTCGCAACCGAGCCTTCGGAAGTTGGCAGCTCGCAGGCCGTCAAGGCCCAGTTGCGGCTGCGCGAGATGGTGCTGGCCGGCGAGCTGCCCGGCGGCGCGCGCATCGCCGAGGTGGCGATCTCCGAGCTGCTGGGGGTGTCGCGCACGCCGGTGCGCAGCGCGCTCATGCGGCTCGAGCAGGAAGGCCTGCTCGAAGCCCTGCCCAACGGCGGCTACGCGGTGCGCACTTTTTCCGAGCGCGACGTGTCCGACGCCATCGAGCTGCGCGGCACGCTCGAAGGCCTGTCGGCGCGGCTCGCGGCCGAGCGCGGCGCGGCGCCGGTGGTGCTGCGCGAGGCACGTGCCTGCCTGAAGCGCATCGACGAACTGCTGAAGGAGCCCGCGCTCGACGATGCGGCCTTCTCGCGCTATGTGACTTTCAACGAGCAGTTCCACCGGCTTCTGTCCGAGATGGCGGGCAGTCCGCTGATCGCGCAGCAGCTGGAACGCGTGATCAACCTGCCTTTCGCTTCGCCCTCGGGTTTCGTGGTGGTGCAGGCGAACTCGCCGGCCGCGCGCGACATGCTGCTGATCGCGCAGGACCAGCACGGCCAGGTGCTCGATGCGATCGAGAACCGCGAAGGCTCGCGCGCCGAGGCGCTGATGCGCGAGCACAGCCGCCTCGCGCAGCGCAACCTGCGCGAGGCGCTGCACGGCGCGCAGAACCACCCCTTGCCCGGCGTGCAATTGATTCGCCGCAGAGCCTGATGAAAAGCGATACCCACTGGATGCCCGCGCGCATCACTGCCCTGCGCGACCTGACGCCGACCGTGCGCGAGTTCGAGATCACGCCCGAGTCGGGCATTGCCGCGACGCACGAGCCCGGCGCGCATCTGCAGGTGCAGGTGCTGGTCGGCGCACCGGGCTCGGGGCGCATGCAGACGCGCTCCTACTCGGTCGTCGGCGAGCCCGACGAACGTTCCTGGCGCATCGCGGTCAAGCGCCTGGACGATGGCCGCGGCGGTTCGCTCGCGATGTGGCGCTTGGCGATCGGCGACCGATTGCTCGTCGCCGAGCCGCAGAGCCACTTCGGCCTCGACACCACGGCGCCGGGCTACCTGCTGGTGGCAGGCGGCATCGGCATCACGCCGCTGGTCTTCATGGCGCAGCGCCTGGGCGCGCTGGCCGAGCGCAACGGCGTGCGTGTGCGCATGCTCTACGGGGCGCGCAGCGCCGAGGAACTGGCCTACCTGCCCACGCTGCAGGAGGCGCTGGGCGCCAACGTGCAGGCCCACACCGGCAGCGCGCCGATCGACTTCGCCGCCGAGATCGCGGCCCTGCCGGCCGGCGGCCAGCTCTACACCTGCGGGCCGGTGCCGATGCTCGAAGCCGTCAAGCGCGCCTGGGCCGCCGCCGGCCGCGTGCCGGCCGACTTGCGCTTCGAGACCTTCGGCAGCAGCGGCCGGCTGGCGGCGCAGGCCTTCGAGGTGCGCATTCCGCGCCACGACCTGGCGATCACCGTGCCGGCCGACGGCACCCTGCTCGAGGCGCTCGAAGCCGCCGGCGTGCAGACCCTCTGGGATTGCCGGCGCGGCGAATGCGGGCTGTGCGCGATGGACGTGCTTGCGGTCGA
Organism: Variovorax sp. CF079; assembly: GCF_900101545.1. GTDB lineage: Bacteria > Pseudomonadota > Gammaproteobacteria > Burkholderiales > Burkholderiaceae_C > Variovorax. Next base: position 401,597 of record NZ_FMZU01000002.1, read on the forward strand.
GGGCGAGATCGACCACCGCGACGTGTTCCTGAGCGAGCACGAGAAAGAGCAGGGCCAGCGTATCTGCGCTTGCGTATCGCGCGCGGTCGGAACGATCACCATCGATTCGGCATGGCGTCCCGAAAGTCCATGAAGCGCCGAAAGGCTTTGCGCGATCATCGCGCGCCCCGTTGGCTAATCGCGCAGAAACATGCAGCCCCAGCGCAGCGCTAGGTGTTTGCCTCGGCGCGATCGCAGTTTCGTTTGTTCACAATAGCCAGCATTCCGCTTTCAGCAAAAAGGAGACTTCCATGCAACGTCGCCACCTTGTCCAGGCCGCGAGCCTTGCGGCCATTGCGCTGGCCATGCCGCTGGCCCAGGCCCAGGGCAACACTTTCAAGATCGGCCTGGTGCTGCCGATGACGGGCCAGCAGGCCACCACCGGCCGCCAGATCGAGGCCGCGGCCCGGCTCTACATGGCGCAAAACGG
>NZ_FMZU01000046.1 GCF_900101545.1 Variovorax sp. CF079
GCTGCGTTGGTTCATCTCGGTGCTGCTGTGATTTGCGGTGTCTTCACGCATGCACGGGCCGTGCCCGCCGCGACCTTTTAATCAGCATTTCCCTAGCACGGACGACTGTCTGCTATCGGGAATAGAGAAAGATATGAACGATACGTTCGATTTGGATGTGGTGGTGCGGTCCCTTGGCTACGTCTTGGTTGACGGTCTTGGCTTCACCCTTGCGTTGACGCTGACGGCTACGGTGGGTGGCATCGCGCTGGGCATCGTTCTCGCACTCATGCGGCAGTCAAGCCGCTTCTATATCAGCAAGCCGGCACAGCTGTACATCGATGTGGCGCGAGCTCTTCCGCTCATCCTCGTCATCTTCTGGATCTACTTCTTGTTGCCCTACGTTGCGCAGTGGGTGATCGGATCGGCACGGCCCGTGGCGGTGGGTGCGCGAACATCCGCCTTCGTCACGTTCACGCTTTTCGAAGCCGCATACTTTGCCGAGATCATCCGTTCCGGATTGCGAGGCATTCGGAAAGGTCAAATGGATGCCGGCTATTCGCTAGGGCTGAACTACTGGCAGGTGATGGGAAGCATCACGTTGCCGCAGGCCATGCGAAACATGCTTCCTGTGTTGGCGACGCAGATGATCATCATGTTTCAGGATTCATCCCTCGTATACGTCCTCTCGCTCACCGATCTGCTCGGTGCAGCCAGCAAGGTCGCGCAGCGGGACGGACGACTCGTTGAGATGTATTTGTTCGCCACCCTCGTGTACTTCCTTATTTCGTTCGTTGCCTCGCAGCTTGTCCAGAAGCTGCACATGAGGGTCGCAACGCCTCGTTAGCCCGCCAGCACAAACAAGATGATCAGCATCAAGAACATTTCGAAGTACTACGGACCCGTCAAGGTCCTGTCCGACTGCTCCGTGGAGGTCGCCAAGGGCGATGTGATGGTGGTATGTGGTCCTTCGGGATCCGGTAAGTCCACTCTTATCAAATGCGTCAATGGGCTAGAGCCATTCCAGCAAGGGTCCATCGAAGTGAATCAGATATCTGTTGGTGACCGCAACACCAATCTTTCCAAGCTGAGGCGTTCCGTGGGCATGGTTTTTCAAGGCTTTGAGCTATTCCCGCACATGTCTGTCGTCGACAACCTGTGTCTCGCCCAGCGTAAGGTTCTCAAACGAAGTGTGTCCGAGGCTCGGGACCGCGCAATGCAACTGCTTAAGAGAGTGGCGATGGATGCTCATGCGCAGAAGTTTCCCAATCAGTTGTCGGGTGGCCAGCAGCAGCGCGTCGCGATTGCGCGAGCGCTGGCCATGGACCCGACCGTGATGCTATTCGACGAGCCCACTTCGGCGCTCGACCCGGAGATGGTGGGCGAGGTCTTGGACGTCATGGTTTCGCTTGCCAAGGACGGCATGACGATGATGGTCGTGACTCATGAGATGGGCTTCGCCAAGCAGGTTGCCAACTGGGTGGTCTTCATGGACGCCGGCCAGGTGGTGGAGAAGTCGTCGACCGAGCAGTTCTTCCGGCAGCCGTCAAGCGCTCGCGCAAGAGACTTCGTGGCGTCCATTTCCAGGCACTGAGCGACCCGTCGGCCTTTTCCTAAAAGCGTTCGGCCACAGCTCTTCAAGCCTCGGCAGCGACTGCGGCAGAGGCCATCTTCAACTGTCCCTCACTCACTTCTACTTCTATGACAACCGAATACCGTCACCATCATTCCCCCACGTGGCTCTCGCCTGAGAAGAAGGAATTGGCGAATGCCGCTGTGGCGAACCTACAGGGCTGGGACGACGCCGTGACCGAGATCAAGCAATGGCCTGGCTACAAGCCGCAACCGCTCTGGTCCCTCGACAAGCAGGCTGCCGCGTTGGGAATCGCCAAGCTCTTCTACAAAGACGAAAGCCAGCGTTTTGGGCGTGAGCTTGGAAGCTTCAAAGCGCTTGGCGCACCCTACGCCGTGTATATGCTGCTGGCCGATGCCGTCGAAGCGAAGACGGGCAAACGGCCCACGGCGGCGCAGCTGCGAAGCCGGGAGTTTGTGTCGATCACGGAGCGCGTCACGGTGTGCGTCGCCACGGATGGAAACCAGGGGCGCGGATTGGCTCATGCAGCCAAGACCTTTGGATGCCGTTGCGTGATCTACATCCATGGCCACGTCAGTCCTGGTCGCAAGGAAGCCATGGAGTCGCTTGGTGCGATCGTTATACGCATCGATGGTGAGTACGAAGCTTCGGTAAAGCGCGCGAAAGAGGACGGGCGCATGAACGGCTGGCACTTCGTCAGCAGCACATCATGGGAAAACTTCGAAGAGCCGCTGCCGCGCCACGTGATGAACGCCTACATGGTGATGGTCGAGGAAGCATTGGAGATGATCCCCGATCTTGATAAGGTGACTCACGTCTTCATGCAAGGGGGCGTTGGCAGCATCGCCGCCGCTGTTTACCTCGGCTTTTCCCAGAAGATCAAGGGGCAAATGCCGCGCTTCGTCATGGTGGAGCCGCTGGAGGCCGACTGCCTGTATCAGAGCGCCGTCAACGACGCCCCTACGCCATCGTCTGGAAACCTGCGCACCATCATGGCCGGACTGGCGTGCCGGGAAGTTTCTCCCGCGGCGTGGCTGGTTCTTGACTGGTTGTGCAGTGACTACCTTGCCATTCCCGACAGCTGGGTGGTCCAGGCCATGAAGGCGCTCGCCGACGGTGGCGGCGACGTTCCGATCGTGAGCGGCGAATCCGCTTCCGGCGGCATGGGCGTGCTGCTGAACACGATGTTCGATCCGGAACTCAAGGCGAAGCTTGGACTTGATGCGAGCAGTCAAGTTCTTCTGTTCGGCTGCGAGGGCGCGACCGATGTCGACATCTATCGCGACATCGTGGGCACGTCGGCCGATGAAGTGTTCGAGCGACAAGCTGCTGCGACGCGATGATCACCATGTTCTCAACGCTTTCCTTGGAATCTTCTTGGAGGGTTGGACCATGAGGCTAGGCGAGCGTGACGCCAAGGCCATCGAACTGGCGGCCATGGTCGGACTGGATCTGACATCCGCGCCGATCCCCGGCGGGGCTTACTCGCCAGCGGTGCTGGACGGCAGTATGGCCTACCTGAGCGGGCAGATTCCCAAGATCGGCGGCAGGGTGGCTAGCCTAGGGCCGGTCGGATCGGAAGTGACGCCGGCTCAAGCAAAGGAGGCCGCGAAGGTTTGTGCGCTGCGGCTGCTGGGCGTCCTCATGACCACGTTCGGCTCACTGGATGCGGTTGAGAGCGTCGTCCGATTGAACGTCTTCGTCCAGTCCGCGCCCGGATTCGATCGACACAGCGAGGTCGCAGATGGGGCATCCGAGCTCTTGGCCAAGGTGCTCCAGTGCGAGAAGGGGCATGCCCGCACTGCAGTGGGCGTCCTTTCCCTCCCAAAGAACGCCAGCGTCGAGATCGACATGACCGTGGCGGTGAAGCAGGACTGGCCAGGCAAAAGCTGACGGGCCTACGTCCTAAGCGTTCTGTGGTGCGAGCCACGTAGGGCAGGACAGATATCACCCGGATGATGACTTTGACCGAGCTGGAGTTGCGCCACAGGTTCCAGCGACCGAATGCATTGACAGATCATGAATCACAGTACGCATCAAGACCCCGACGAGATCCGCAGCCGCTTTTCCCAAGCGCTTTCAGCCATGTACAAGGCCGAGGTGCCTTTGTACGGGGAGCTGCTGGGATTGGTTGCAAAGATCAACTCGGATGTTTCGCGCCGGAACGCAGTGTCAAGCCGAGGATCGGATCAGCCGATTCAATCGAGCCGCTTGGACGTAGAAAGGCACGGGGCAATTCGGCTCGGCACGTCAACCGAGCTCTCCAACATGCGGCGGCTCTTCGCGGTGATGGGCATGGAGCCGGTAGGGTACTATGACCTGTCGACCGCGGGTGTTCCCGTACATGCCACCGCGTTCAGGCCCATCCGGGAAGAGTCGCTCGAGCGCAATCCTTTTCGGGTTTTTACCTCGCTGCTGAGGCTTGAGCTGATCGACGATCTCGACCTTCGACGTCGTGCGGCGGACATCCTTGCCCGCCGGCAGATCTTCACAGAACGATGCCTTGCGCTGATCGATCGCGCGGAGTCGGCGGGAGGTTTGTCACCCGTCGAGGCGGATGAACTCGTCGATGAAGCCTTGCATACGTTTCGATGGCACGGCGAAGCTACAGTGGACATCGAAACCTACCAAGAGCTCCGCGCCGCTCATCCGCTAATTGCCGACGTCGTGTGCTTCAAGGGACCGCACGTCAACCATCTGACCCCCCGCGTGCTCGACATCGACAGCGCGCAGCGTGCCATGCACTACCGTGGCATCCGGGCGAAAGACAGCATCGAAGGACCTCCTCGCCGTCGTTGCCCCATTCTGCTGCGGCAGACCAGCTTCCTTGCACTCAACGAACCGATCCGGTTTGTCGGCCCAGGGGCGACGGACGGACGGCATACGGCGCGTTTCGGGGAAATTGAGCAGCGCGGCTGTGCGTTGACCCGCAAAGGACGCAAGCTTTACGACGTTCTTCTCTCGCATGCGCGGAGCCAGCAAAGTACCGGCAAGGCAGGACACGTCGTCGGCGAGAGCCCCTTCGACGACTTCCCCGACGACTGGGCAACGCTGCGACGCGAAGGTCTGGCCTATTTTCGGTACAGCGCGAGCACGGCAGCTACAGATCTGGGGCAAGCTCCCCTCGCGGCGTCTGTGGAGTCCTTGATCGAAGGCGGATGGCTTGATGCTCGACCGCTGACGTACGAAGACTTCCTGCCCGTCAGCGCCGCAGGCATCTTCCGGTCCAACCTTGGTGCGATGGAGGAGACCAGCTATGAAGCGGGCGGGAGTCAACGCGTATTCGAAGCCGCGCTGGGCCGGGCAGTGAACGACGAGATCGAACTCTACGAGTCGGCCCAGGCCGTATCGCTCGCTCAAGCGCTTTCGGATCTTGGCTTGCGATATCGCTAGAACAACCTTGTCGATCTCGGCCGAAGGCCTCCACGGACTTCAGCAAGCAAGGTCCTCGTCGTCAACATCGTCCAGGGCAATGGTCAGTTTGACCATCGTCGTATTTCGCAACGGTCCCACGTTAAATTCGTTCAATCTTTTGCTGCAAAAGGGATCGCCCCTCGCGCCTCACGAGGCGCTTTCTTTGGGCGATTCGGGCTGGCGGCGAACAATATTCCCCTCATGAACCGCAATCTCTGGCTGCTGGCAATCTGCCAGGGACTCTTTCTCACCAACAACGTTACCTTCATCGCCATCAACGGCCTGGTCGGCCTGAGCCTCGCGCCGCTGCCCTGGATGGCGACGCTGCCGGTGATGGGCTATGTGGTCGGCGGCGCGCTTTCCACCGGTCTGGTGGCGCGCGCGCAGCGCCGCTTCGGGCGGCGCGGCTCGTTCCAGACCGGGCTGGCTGTGGCCTTTTGCTCGGCGCTGCTGTGCGGCTATGCCGCGTACTCAAAGAACTTCTGGCTGCTCACGCTGGCCACGCTGGTGGCCGGTTACTACACTGCCAACGCCAGCCTCTACCGCTTTGCCGCGGCAGAGCTCGCCGCACCGGCCTGGCGCGAGAAGGCGGTGTCGCTGGTGATGGCCGGTGGCCTGATCGGCGCCGTGGCAGGCCCCAACCTCGCAGCGGTCACGCGCGGGCTGTTCGAGGTGCCTTTCGTCGGCGCCTACCTCGCGCTCGCCATCGTGGCGCTGCTGTCGATGGCGCTGCTGGCCTTCATCGACTTTCCGCCGGCGCTCTCCAGGCAGCAGGCCGCCGGCGGGCGGCCGCTCGGCGAGATCATGCGGCAGCCGGTGTTCATCGTCGCTGCTGCCGCAGGCTCGCTGGGCTACGGCGTGATGAACCTGCTGATGGCCGCCACGCCGATCGCGATGCAGATCTGCAGCCTGCCGTTTCCCAACATCGCGCTGGTGCTCGAGTGGCATGTGATCGGCATGTTCGCGCCCGGCTTCTTCACCGGCCACCTGATCCGCCGCTTCGGCGCGCTGCCGGTGATGGGCGTCGGCCTGCTGCTGAACTTGGCCTGCATCGCCGTGGCACTGTCAGGGGTCGAGCTGCACCAGTTCCTGATCGCGCTGTTCCTGCTCGGCGTGGGCTGGAACTTCCTGTTCACGGGTGCGACCACGCTGTCGCTGGCGGCCTACTCTCCCGAAGAGAAAGACCGCGCGCAGGGGGCCCTCAACTTCTGCATGTTCGCGACCCTGGCGCTGACCTCGTTCGCCTCGGGCGTGCTGATCACGACGCAGGGCTGGCGGCTGCTGAACTTCGGTTCGCTGCTGCCGGTGGCACTGACCGGTGCAGCGTTGCTGTGGCTGGCCGTCACGCAGCGGCGCGCCGCGCGGGCCATGACCTAGGCTTGTGCCCGCCCTCAGCGTCGCCCTCGAAACAGGGCGATACAGCGCGCTTGACGACATGCCATGCAACGTCATTCAGCTTTGGACTTCGCCGATCGAAGCAAAGTGCTGCCCTCTCTCTCTGCGTATCTGGCCCCGGCACCGCTTGGACGTACTCTAGAGAGACACTTTGCTCCAACCGCGACGCCGGCGCCAAGCCCCACCCGAGGCAACGGGACGTTTCCCGAAGTTCTGGGGGAATTGGCGACATGCTGCGCGCTGCTTGAGACTGGATGATATCGGCCGCGCGAATATTGCCATCACAAACATTGATGACGCGCATCGACCCTCTGAACTAATCTTCGATCCGAGTGACTATTGTGCTGAGGGTGGTCACCTAATGCATAGACAGGAGATATTCCTTCATGAGTCAAGCGACCCGAGTAGCCTTCGTCACTGGTGCTGGAGCAGGGATCGGCCGCGCCATTGCGCAGGCTCTCGCTCAAGCAGACCATGCCGTCGTCGCGGGCGATGTGAATTTGAGCGCTGCCGAAGAGACGGCGGCGACCATTCGGGCGACAGGCGCCGAAGCGGTTGCATCGCTTGTGGATGTCACTAACGTCGATTCGATTGACTCGGCATTCAATGAAGTGGACAAGCGTTGGGGGCGTCTCGATGTGCTCGTGAACAATGCAGGGATCGCTCGCGTTGCACATCTGCTAGACATGTCGATCGACGATTTTCGTGCCGTCTTCGACGTGAACGTGATGGGAACGTTTCTTTGTACGCAGCGAGCGGCCACGTTGATGCGCAAGAACCGGTGGGGCCGCATCGTCAACACCGCCTCCATCAGTGCATTTCGCGCGAGTGCCGGCAGGGCCGCCTACGGGCCTTCCAAGGCGGCCGTCGTCTCCCTTACCAAGCAAACGGCGATCGAGATGTCCCGCGATGGCATCACTGCGAACGCCGTTGCCCCTGGTCCCATCGAAACCGAATTCACGCTCAAGCACCATCCGGATGCGATGCGTCGTGCCTACGAGCGCAGCGTCCCGCTCGGTCGATACGGCCTGCCCGAAGAGATTGCTGCCGCGGTCTGCTTCCTGGCATCCGAAAAGGCCGGCTACATCAACGGCTGCGTGCTAGACGTCGACGGTGGCTTTCTTGCGGCCGGAGTTCCTGACTGACGTCTGACCGGTGGGCGAATGCCCACGATCACGGCGGCGGCGCGCAGAATGCTTGTGAATGGTGCTTAAAGGTGGGCAGGACCAACTCGTGCTGATGTCATTTTGGGCCAACAATGGCCCATCCGCGGTCATGACCGCCAGGAGGATGTCATGACTATCGCGACACGAAGCATAGTGTTGGTACCAGGGTTCATGACCGACGACGAACTCTGGCGCGATGTGGCGCCTATTTTTGAAGATCACGAACTGATGTTCGCTGCACTGGACAAGGGGGCGACGCTCGAGGAACTGGCCAAGAATATCCTGCTCGCTTCACCACCGGCGTTTGTCTTGATTGGCTTCTCCATGGGCGGGTATGTAGCTCGGCAGATGGCCTACTTGGCTCCGGAGCGCGTACAAGCCCTTGTGCTCGCCGGTACATCAGCCGTGGCCGGATCACCCTCCGCATCATCCGAGCGCTTCGATCCCGCGAGTTTCCAGGGCCTCAGTCACAGTGCGCTGGCGCGGGCGCTTCATCCGTCTCGCGCCGGGGATGTGGATCTACTGAGCAGGCTTAGGGCGATGAGTAATCGGGTGGGCGGTGAAACATTTGTCCGCCTTTCGGCAATTGACCGCCCCTCGGATGTCGATCGGCTAGCGACATTGAAGTGTCCAACCCTGGTGATCGCCGCCGCTCAAGACCGTCTGCGTTCGGTCGAAGAATCTAAACAAATGGCTGAGATCTTGCACGCGGAAATGGTAGTCGTGGACGACTGTGGTCACATGATTCCGATTGAACAGCCAGCGCAGTTTGCGCACATCGTGCGCGATTGGCTGTCCCGACTGCCTTAAAGGCTCGCGAGCCGGCAGGGCCGCCTCAGTGGTTGGCCGCGCAAGCAGCTGTTCAGGCCTCAGGAAGCACGCCTGCTGCGAGGCATCCGCCATCGACCGGTTGAATCCGCAGCCCAAACCGGCGGTTCGTGACTGGCGGCCAACAGCTTGTGACCGCCTCGCGCAGCGCGGAAAACTCAAAGATGGGGCGTCGAGCGCCGCCAGTGTCCAGGGGACAGGCCGGTGCGGCGCCTCATTGCCGTGGACAAGTGGCTCTGACTGGAGAAGCCGGTGGCTGCCGCTACATCGACCAGCGGCAGACTTGTCTTTTCAAGGAGTTGCCGGGCCGCGGTGATCCGTTGGTCCATCACAAATTGGTAAGGCGTCATGCCGAGGCTGTTCTTGAACAGTCGAAGGAAGTGGAAGCGGCTGGCGCCGGCCGCTTCCGCGAGCTCGTCGAGGCTCAAGTTTTCGTGCAGTCGCCGCTGCACCAACTCCAGCACCTGCTTCTTTTGTATCGCTGTAAGCACGCCACGCTCGCGCGTCGGTGTACGCCCTCCCGCAGCATGTTGGCTGAATAGGTATGCGGCCAAGCTGATGCTGAGCGACGTGGCATACAAAGCGCCGTGCGGGCTCCCCTGGCGGATCTCGTTGGCGATCAGCCGCATGAGCGATGCGAGCTGATGGTCGCTCAACGTCAAGTCCTGGCGCAGCGTGCGACGAGATGCCAGCATCTGCTCCAGATCACCTGCTCTATCGAGATCTGCAAAGTCGAGTTCGAGTATGAAGCGTTCGGCGCCGGGCTCGCACTGCCAGCGCGTCCAGCTGACCTCGAACTTTGGGGCAAACAATCCAACGGAATTCAGCCCTGGGCTGAAGTCGCATTCTTCGCCACGACTCCTGATTCGGCCGCGCGTGCGTCCCTTCAAGATCATTGCCAAAGCCGCATGTTCTCCATGTTGCTTCTCCATCTCGATGGAAATCGCTTGGGAAATGCCGACCCGGAATCCGGCCCAGGCTGCCATCTGCGGCTCGCGCAACAAGGACGGCTCATGAGGCAGCGGTGTATCTGCGGCCCATGACATCGCCCTCAAAGAGGTGGGCAAGATTGGCTGCGATAGATGCTGGCCACTCATCTTCTTATCCTAATCGCTGCGACAGCGTCCGAAGTTTTCCGAAGTCTAAGGGGATTCCCTGCGCAAGGATATGAAATCCGAGCAAACCTTTGGAATACGTGCCTGCATCCTTTGCGTACCGTCTCATACCTTGCCGTCAGCGGCAATCCAACGACAGATACGCCAGAGGAGACTTGATGAGACGGATTACCCTTGAGAGCCGGCGCGCAGCAGGATGGCTGGCGCTCCTTCTTGCCATGCAAGGATTGGTATCTTGCGGCGGCGGGGGCGGCGGGGGCGGCGGGGGCGGCGGCACAGGCTTCGCCGGCCCAGTAACGACCCAGCCACCAGCACCTACCGCGCAAGAGGCCTGTACTGGCATCCAGGGCATGAGCATCGCCGCTTCGATGATCGGTAAGCCGACCTCCGGCGCCATCGTTAAGTCCGCCACTTTCGTTGCCGCGGACGCCAAAGACAATACCAATGGTGAGTACTGTGCCGTGACCGGCATCATCGTTCCGGCCACTGCCGGCGCGCCTACCATGGAGTTTCAGGTCAACTTGCCGACCCAATGGAATGAGCGTGCACTGCATATGGGGGGTGGCGGCTATGACGGGACGCTCGTCACCGGCCTGGGTGCCTACGTTTCTCAGCCGAAGGGCACACCCAACGCCCTGGCGCAGGGCTATGTGACCTTGGGCGGCGATGGCGGACACAAGGGTGCCGTATTCGATGGCACCTTCGCGCTCAACGACGAGGCGCTCCTCAACTACGGGCAACTGTCCGTCAAGAAGGTGCACGACGTCGCCATGGCGATCATCCAGAAGCGGTATGGCGCCAAGCCCCGTCGCTTTTATTTCATTGGCGGATCGCAAGGCGGCCATGAGGGGTTGGACGCCGCAGCACGTTACGCAGCCGACTACGACGGCGTCATCGCTAACTACCCCGCCTACAACCTTTCCTTGCTCCAGCAGGCATCGCTTGACGTTGGCAGGGCGCTGTACGACAACGGTGGTGCAGGTTGGATCAACGACAACAAGCGCAAACTGCTGGTGGGCGCCGTGCATGCCGCCTGCGATTCGCTGGACGGCCTCACCGATGGAATCGTCGGCAACATTCAGGCCTGCAACGCAGCCTTCAATATCAACACCGTCAAGGCAACCTTGCGGTGCTCTGGCGGGGCGGACACCGGTGACAGCTGTCTCTCAGACGCGCAGATCAACGCCGTCGACAAGATCAGCTCGCCGTATGACCTAGGCTTCCCAATTGCGGGCCAGCAGGTGTTTGCGCGCTGGCCTCTGCTGGAGGGAGGAGACTTCTCGTTTTTTGGCGCAGGCAGCGCACTGGGATTCGCGCCGGTGCCAACCAGCGCCGCGACCCCGCCCGTGGACGCGCTGCTTTATACGATCGGCGCTGCGCACGTAAGGTATTTCGTGGCAAAGGACCCACTACTGAATCCACTGACCTACGATCCAGCGAACTTCAAGGCGCGGCTGCAGGATCTGGGCGGTATCACCGAAGTGACGCAGCAGAGCCTCGAGGCGTTTCGCGCCAAGGGCGGCAAGCTGATCCTCACGCACGGTACGACCGATGGCCTGATCAGCCCGCACAACACGGAGGACTACTACGACCTGCAGCTCAAGCAGTTCGGCCAGCCCGGTGTCGACAGCTTCATCCGTTTCTACATGATTCCGGGCTTCGATCATGGCGCGGGCCGCTACAACCTGGGCTATGACGGGCTCACCGTTCTGAGCAACTGGGTCGAGAAAGGGCAAGCTCCCGACACAGTCGCCTCGGTCGACAACAACGCTGCAGACCCTGCCACCGCGCGCTCGCGACCCATGTGCCGCTGGCCTCTGTGGCCCCGCTTCACGGGTGCGGCGGGCACGGAGAACAACGCCGCGAGCTACACGTGCACGGCGCCATGAGAGGGCGGTGAGTCTGCCTGTCGGTCGTTTTTCTTGAATGGCTGATGGTTGCCCTGAGCAACCATCAGCTGCGTTTGTCCTTTCCCTCTTAGAACTGCAAATGATCAATCGTAGAGATCAGCTGTTGCGGCTGCTGGCAGCCACGCTCGTCACCTTTGGCAAGGTTGCACTTGCTTCGGATGCCTTCAAGATCGGCCTGGTGCTGCCGATGACGGGCCAGCAGGCCACCACCGGCCGCCAGATCGAGGCCGCGGCCCGGCTCTACATGGCGCAAAACGG